>CAYXRX010000053.1:0-6183 GCA_964467415.1 uncultured Chthoniobacterales bacterium | reverse complement strand
CCTCGTTGAGCTCGACCTTGAGCATCTTGCGCTTTTCGGGGTTCATTGTGGTCTCAAAAAGCTGCTTCGGGTTCATTTCACCGAGGCCTTTGAACCGCTGGATGGAGAGGCCCCGCTTGCCGATATCGAGAACCTTTGTGAGGATCTCGGGGATGGCGAAGAGCGGGTGCGTGACCGCCTTGTCGCCCTCGCCCTCGACAAGCTCGAAAATCGGGTGGTCGCTGTCGGCGTAGTGCTCGATTTTCAGGCCCTTGCGGGCGAGTTCGTCGATCAGCTTCTGTGCGGAGATCGATTCATGGAGTTCGATGAGCTTGGCGCGGCGGCGCGTGCCGGGGTCGGGCTTCTTTGCCTTCACCGCCGGTTCGGCGTTCAGGACAAGATCGCCTTCCGCCGCATCCGCGGCCGGCTCGTCAAAGAGGTTGAGATCGAGGTTCCCCTCATGAAACTCGCGGACCTCGGCCTCGCCGGGGAAGTAGGTCGCCCACTCGGTGTTGCCCTCGCGCACCTTGACCATGAAGGTCGGGAGCTTGCCCGTCTTCGGGTCGCGCTCGCCGAGGTAGGACTCGATATCTCCACCGTGCCGGACGATCGCGCTGCTGAATTTGGCGAACCGCTCGAGAAGCTCGAGGATTTCCTTCAGCTGGGTCGAGGTGAAAATTTTTCCATCCGCCAGGTTTTTGACCTTCACCTCCTCGGCGCCGATGCTGATGAGGATCTTGTTCAACTGGGCGTCGTCGTCGACGTATTCCTCACGCTTCTTGCGCTTGATGAGGTAGAGCGGCGGCTGGGCGATGTAGATTTTCCCTTGCTTCACGAGTTCGGGCATCTGGCGGCAGAAGAACGTGAGGAGGAGCGTGCGGATGTGGGAGCCGTCCACGTCGGCATCGGTCATGATGATGATGCGGCCGTAGCGGAGCTTTGCGATATTGAACGTGCCCTCCTGGTCCTTCTCCTTTTCGCCAGAGGACGAGCCGATCCCGGTGCCGATTGCCGTGATGAGTGTCTGGACCTCGGTGTTCTGGAGGACCTTGTCCAGCCGGGCCTTCTCGACGTTGATGATTTTCCCCTTGATCGGGAGGATCGCCTGGTAGCGGCGGTCCCGGCCCTGCTTGGCCGAGCCTCCGGCCGAGTCGCCCTCGACCACGTAGAGCTCGGTGAGGGCGGGGTCCCGCTCCGAGCAGTCCGCCAGCTTGCCCGGGAGTCCGCCGCCGGTGAGTGCGCCCTTGCGGACGGTCTCGCGGGCCTTACGGGCGGCCTCGCGGGCGCGGGCGGCCATGAGGCATTTTTCGATGATCTTTTTCCCGACCTGCGGGTTCTGCTCGAAGTGGAGCATGAGGCCCTCGTAGCTGATCGATCCGACGATGCCGTCGACCTCCGGCGAGATCAGCTTGACCTTCGTCTGGGACTCAAACCTCGGGTCCGGGTGCTTGACGCTGACGATGGCGGCGAGGCCCTCGAGGACGTCGTTGCCCGTGATCGGCACGTCCTTTTCCTTCAGGAGGGAGTTGTTTTTCGCGTATTGGTTGATTGCTCGGGTGAGCGAGCCCCGGAACCCGCTGCTGTGGGTTCCGCCGTCGGGGTTCGGCACCGCATTCGTGTAGCAGAGAAGCTGCTCGTTGTAGGTGTCGGTGTAATGCAGCCCGATCTCAACGATGACCTTGTCCCGGGTGCCTTTGATCAGGATCGGCTTCGGGTGGACGACCGTCTTGTTCTCGACGAGGCGGCTGACGAACTCCTCGATCCCCTTCGGATGGCAGATCTGGATCGGCTTGGGGCTGTCCTGGCGCTCGTCGAGGAACGTGAACGAGAGCGGCGAGTTGATATAGGCGAGGTCGTTGAGTCGGGTGATAATCCGCTCGGCCTTGAACTCGATCGTTTCAAGGAAAATTTCCGTATCCGGCAGGAACGTGATGAGCGTGCCGGTCTGCTTTTTCGACTTCACCTCGGCGATCACGTGCAGGCTCTGCTTCGTGACCCCGCGCTCGAACGACATCGCGTGGATCTTGCCGTCGCGGGTCACCTCGACCTTGAACCATTCCGAGACCGCATTTACGCATTTCGCGCCAACGCCGTGGGTTCCGCCGGAATATTCGTAGTTTCCCTGGCCGTATTTGCCGCCCGAGTGGAGGCGTGTGAGCACGAGTTCGACGCCCGGGATGCCCTCCTCCTTATTTATGTCCACTGGAATGCCGCGGCCGTTGTCCCGGATCGAAATCGACCCGTCCGAATGGATTGTCACGTCGATGTGCGTGCAATGTCCGGCCAGAAATTCGTCCACCGAGTTGTCGAGAACTTCGCTGACGCAGTGGTGGAGCGCCCGCTCGTCGGTGCCACCGATATACATGCCCGGTTTTTTGCGGACGGCATCGAGGCCCTTGAGAGAGCTGAGGTCATCTGCGGTGTAGTCGCTGGCTTTGAAATCCGGTGTCGGTTTGGCGGCTTTGGACGGGGCTGGTTTGGCGGCGGATTCTTCAGGAATGAGTTCGTCTGGCATCAGATTCAGAGGTGGATTTCCGGGGCAGTTTCCCGTGTCATTTGAGCGTAGTCAAACACCGTGAGGAGGCAATAAATTTTCTCAATTTTCTCGCTTTTTATACAGGATGTTGGGATGGAGAATTGCTAACTCCACAAGATGTTGGGCGGCCATCAATTTCCTGCACTTCTTTTAACCCGGGCTTGGACCTGGGTTGTGACGCTGGCCATTTTGGGATTGGCGGTGGCGGCTTTTTCGTGGAATCGGGAATCGGTTTTCTTCGACGGAGCCGTCTACTTCACCGACGGCGATTGCTATGCGCGCATGACCCGCGTCCGGCAATTCCAGCAGGCGCCACTCGCCTCGATCCGGACGCACGAGTTCGAGAATTTTCCAGAAGGGACGCGTCCCCACACAACGGCTCCGCTCGATCTGCTGATTGCCGGCCTGGCTGCCGTTCTTTCCGGGGGATCTTCGCAGCCCCTGTCGCTCGCGGGGGCGTTGGTGTCGCCGTTGCTCGGGCTGCTGACCCTGATCGCCCTGGCGGTCTGGGCGACGTTCGTCCGCTTGCCGTTCCGGGCGGCGACCCTGCTCCTGCTGGCGGTCTCGCCGATTTTTGTCCACGGCTTCGAACTCGGGCGTCCGGACCATCAATCCCTGCTGATTTTTCTGGTTGCGATGGCCGTGGCGGCTGAGGCCGCAATCTGGCGGGGGGCATCCATGGGCGCAAGATATGTCTCGGCGGCCAGCTGGGGGCTCGCTGTGTGGGTATCGCTCTTTGAGCCGCTGGTGCTGATGGGCATCGTGCTGCTCGGGCGTGGGCTCCGTGTGTTTTTGGAAGGATGCCGTCCGGACTTCAAGGGGGATGCGCCCGCGCGCCAGCTCGGACCGCTTGCCGTGTTCTCGGGCATTCTTGCGGTAGCGGTGCTCTGGGACGGCTGGCGTGCGGCGGCCTTCGATCCGCATTTCCGGCAGTGGGCGGCAAATATCGGTGAACTCCGCCATGGCGATTTGGCGGTCCTTTTTTCCTGGACGGGATGGCTTCTTGCAGCCGTTCTGCCGCTCCTCGTCTATCGCTATTGGAAATCGCGGGATCCGCTGTGCCTCTTCTGGGCGGCGCTGGTGCTGGCCACGGCGGCGCTGACACTGTGGCACGTCCGCTGGGGATACTTTCTTGCGCTGACGTTTGCGATGGCGTTGCCGTGGGCTCTGGCCGCGGTCCGGTGGAGGTGGCTGGCCTGGCTGGCGTTCGGGCTGTCGCTCTGGCCGGTTGCCGCTGCGTGGGACCGGATGCTCTTCCCTGATGACGAAGCATTTCGCGAACGGGCCGAGCGGGTTGTGGATGCCGTGGCCTTGCGCGACGCCTCTTTGAGCCTGCGCGGATTGCCAACAAGGGGGGTTATCGCCCCTTGGTGGTTCAGCCCCGCGGTCGTCTGGTGGAGCGGCCAGCCCTGCGTGGCGGGCACGTCGCACCAGAGTCTGCCCGGCATTGTGGATGCCTCCGAGTTTTATCTTTCGAGGGATCCCGGCTCTGCAAACCAGATTCTCACGCGGCGGAATGTCGGCTATGTCATCGCCTACGAGCCGGACCGGGTGGTCTCAAATGCCGCGCAGATTCTTGGCTGGCCGGTTCCGGTGGGGACGCTTGCCGAGCGCCTTTACTCGGATTCTCGCGGGCTCGACGGTAGATTCAAGCTCATCCACCGCAACCGGTTTTTCCGGGTTTACGAGGTTCCCGCAGACGGGCAGACCTCTCAGTCCGCGCCGTAGCGCTTCTGCCACTCCGACCGGAATTCCCCCATGAGGTCTACGACGCGGTCGCGGATGCGGAAGATCAGGCCCCGGACCTCGGCGTGTTCGGCGGGGGACAGATCGCCGCGCCCGGCAAGTTTTGTCGCGGCATCCAGCGCGTCGTTCGCCGCCTTGAGTGCGCGCTTCAGGTAGGCGATCGTCATGCCGAGTTCTGTCGAGTTCTCGCCGCAGAGCGCGGCCGCGAGCTTTGCTCCGCAGACGGCGGATCGCGTGGCAAAGCACACCACAAGCGGGTCGTCATTCAGATCCTCGTCTGCTTCGAGCCATGCGTTGATCCACTGGTGAAGCCGGAGCGTGTCGTTGTAGACCTCGGAGCTGGCAAACTTGCTGAACTCTTCCTCGGCGCATTCCTCCGTGACTTCATCCTCATCCTTGAGGAATTCCGCCTCCCAATCGTTTTCCTGGCCCGCGTGCGCCCAGCCCATCTCGCTGGCGATCAGGTTGTCGCGGTCCGGGTGGTCGAGATACTTTTCCAGCAGGCCGAAATATTTTTCCGTGCACCGGTCCTGGGTTTGGAGAAAGCGCTCCCACTGGTATTCGTCCCAGACATCCTCGGAGGAAAAGTCATCATGCTCGGCCATTGCAAAACCCTTAGTTCACGAGGTCTTGCGCTGCAAAGGATTTTTCGACCTGAAGGCGGAGCTGACCGCAGGCGGCTGCGATGTCATGGCCTTTTTCGCGCCGGAGGGTGGCAATCGCGCCCGCGCTCCGGAGCACCCCAAGAAACGCATCCTGCCGGCCCTCCCCGGGACGCTGCCAGTCCAGACCGTCCACCGCATTGTAGGGGATGAGGTTGATCTTTGCGTCGAGCTTGCTTGTGAGGCGGGCGAGCTCGGCCGCTTGCGCAGGCTCGTCGTTCACATCGCGGATCAAAATATACTCGAAGGTGATCCGCTGCTTTTTCTTGCGGCCGAACTCCGCGCAGGCGTCGAGCAGTTCGGCGAGCGGATATTTTTTATTGACCGGCATGATCCGGCTGCGGACGTCGTCGGTTGCGCCATGCAGAGAGATCGCGAGCCGGACCTGCAGCGGCTGGTCGGCAAACTGCCGGATCTGCGGGACCAGGCCGGATGTGGAGACCGTCATCTTGCGCGCGCCGAGGCCCGCACCCCACTGGGCGTTGAGGATGCTGATCGCCCGCATGAGGTTGTCGTAGTTCGCCATCGGCTCACCCATGCCCATGAACACGATGTTGTTGATCTTCTCGCCGTTCAGGGCCTCGACCTGGAGGAACTGGTCGACGATCTCCCCCGCGCTCAGGTTGCGCTTCCAGCCGTCCAGCCCGCTCGCACAAAACTTGCACCCGTAGGCGCAGCCGACCTGGCTTGAGATGCAGACCGTCCGGCGGTCGGAGGCCTCGCCGTAAAATGCCGGGGAGGCCGGGATCAGGACGCTTTCGATCATCTGGCCGTCCGCGAGGCGGAACAAAAATTTCCGCGTGGCATCCTCCGCGCCCGACTCGTGCACGCTGGCGAGTGTGGCCGGCGGGAACGCCTCCGCCAGACCGGCCCGGAGCGGCGCGGGCAGGTTGGTCATCCCGTCCCAGCTCCGCACCCGCCGGCGATAGATCCATTCCAGAATCTGTTTGGCCCGGAACTTGGGCTGCCCCATCCCCGTGAGGTGCGTCTCCCAGTCCTCCATAGTCATCGATAATAAATCCACGCCGCTACCAAAGCAGATGCGGGGGGAAGATCAAGCGGCGTGCGGCCGGAGCCGGAGAACAAGCGGACCGGAATTTGTCCAGAAAAAAGATTGCCCCGGAGCAATCATTCGGTAATCTGACAAACCCGCCAGCGCCAGAAGGGTTGCAAGCCGCCTGTTTGTTCAGGTGGTGGCGGAACACTCAACAGGAACCATCAACATTATGCCAGCATTGCAGGAATTGATCGCAAGTTCGA
>CAYXRX010000052.1:0-6335 GCA_964467415.1 uncultured Chthoniobacterales bacterium | reverse complement strand
GATCGCCTCGCCGTCCTTCTCGCTCAGATCCTCGATCAAGACCGCCGGCCGCTCGAAGAGGGGGAGATTCTCAAGCTCGCCCTCGATATTCAGATACGAGGTGCCTCCGGACCAGAGCATGCCGGAGTTCACTTTGCCTGACGAGTTGATCGTGGGCATGAAGAGCCCCTTAACGCGCACGATCGAGCCAGCGACTTGAGGAGCCGGCTCCCCTTCGCGGAGGAGCACCGTTACCAGAACATTCATCCCATCGACCGACAGGTCGAACTGCAGGTGACGGGGGTCGGTTACCGCCTGGCTGTTGGCATAGCCTTTGAGCTCGATGAACTTCGCTTGGAACGCGGCCGGGTCCTTAAGGCTGTCGAGCGAGACGACGGGCTTCATTTCCATGTCCCGTTTCAGAACCATCACGGTGAGAAGATCGGGATTCAGCCCCTCTTTCGGGATAAACCGGCCCTCCAAGCGGACCAGATCGCCCGTCTGGAAGGGCAGCGGCTTGTTTCCGGGCTGCCAGAAAAAGGACTTCGCTCCAACCTGACCCCAAAGAAGATTCCAAACCGGATCGTAGTAGAGCGCCCGGAACTCCGTATCGAGAAAGACGGGCTCTGCGAGCTTCGCCTTGGGAAATCCCCAGAGATCCCCGAAAAACTTGAGGGTCGGGAGGTCCTTGCCGGCGGTTGCTTCGGGCGACTCTGCCCGGGCGGGAGAGAGCGCCAGAACGAAGAGCCAGGCCGCGGCACCCAGCCGCAGCGCCAAGCGCGACACGCCGCGTGTGAGCGGGAGTTGCTGCGCGCGAGGGGGAGGATTGGGGAGCACGTGGTGCATTCCGACGCCTACCATAGACCTCCCTGCCGGGTCTTCAATCCAAAGCGTTCAGGAGATTCGTCTCCCGGACCCCTCCCGGGCGGCGATGTGAAAGGATTGAAAGCGTCCGGCCGCCGACGTAGGGTGTGAGAAATGGATTCCCCCATCCCTTCCCCCCGTGCGGTGCGTCGTCTCCGCGTGTCCCCCGTAGCCGGTTTCCTCCTTGCGACCGCCGTCACGTTGTTTCATCCCACGTCTCTGGAGGCCGCCGAGGAGGATGTGACCCGCGCGATCATGAAACCTGAGGGCGGCACGGAGCCCGCGATATTCTACAAGGCGGATGCATCGACCAACAGCGGCATCGGCGAGATGCGCTGGGCGGCGGTGGCCGGCTCCAAACTGTCGCGCAAAGTGGCGGATCCCTGGGGAAATGCGGAGGGAGCGTTTGCCCTTCCGGAAGGAGCGCAATCGGGCGCCGCCATCTCGGGAGCCACTCAGACCGATCTGCTTGCCGGGCCGGGCGGAGCGGTCATCTTTTTCTTCAAAGCACCCGACGGCACCGTGGAGAACGCGATGCTGCTGAGCCGTGGCCCGTGGGAAAAGGATAAGCCGGTATTCGACCTCCGCGCCACCGGCGGCGCTGCCAGCCGTGTGAAGCTCTACAGCGGGGCCGGTGGCGGCTCCCCGATGCAGGCGGATCTCGGCCGCGCCGAACCCTCGGGATGGAATTTCGTGGGCTTCACTTGGAACCAGACGGCCGATGGCTATCAGCTGAAGAGCTTCGTATCTCCGCTCGCCGAAGGGGCCGCTCTTGAGGAGAAGGAAATTTTGATTCCGGCCGTCGGGGCGTCTGGAATCCCGATCAGCCTTGCCGGCCGCTTTTCCCAGTCCACCGGCGGTGCCGTGGATCGCCTCCTCCTGCTGGATCAGGGGGCCTTCACGCATTTCGCGATTTATCAGGACACGCTGCCCGACGCAGCGATCCGCGCCGTCTTTGACGCGGCCCTCAAAGGGTTGGCGCACTAGAGGCTCTCAAGGACCGGTCAGCTGCCGGAGTTCCTCCTCCGGCACCGCGCGGTTATAGACGCGAACGTCCTGAAGGACGCCGCGGAAATTCGTGCTCTTGGCACCCTTTCCGCCGCCCTCTTCGCGCACGGTCACGTCGCCGATCGCCTCGCCCGTATCGCCCACCGAGCCGAGCTTTCCGGCTTGGGTCGCATCCTTGGTGTCGTGTGTAATGCCCGACTCGGAGGCGACCTTGAGATTATTCACAAAAACGGTCGCGGTGCCGCGATCGAAGACGCAGGTAACGCGCTGCGTCTCGCCCTTCCGGTAAACATCCCGGGCGATGACGTCATGGTAATCCTCCTTGCTGCCGATGCGGAAAACGATATCGCCGCCGCGGGACAGCAGGACGGCCCAGCCCGAGCGACCGGTCTTTGGAAGTCGCGCGATCGGAGAGCAATCAACCTCCGAGCCGGGCGTCATCAGGAACGAAACTGTCATCGCCTCGCCGAAGCCGACGTTGCGGTCGAAGAAACAAAAGCTCCGCCCGTCCTCAAAGGCGAACGGCTCGTCGCAGACCTGCCAGACGGGATCCCGCTCCAAAACAAACGGCACCGCCGGCAGCGGGGGCTGACCGGGCGGGAGCGGCTTGAAGAAACGGATGTCATCCAGCTCAAGCCACTGGCCGGCCCCGCCCTTCACGCGGACCGTGAGCGTAACGCCGTTCTTTGTCACCGGCACATCGGCGAGCGAGACCTGCTGCCAGGCCTCCGAGGCCGGGAGGGGCAAGGTGAGATCCGGACCGCCGAGGCCGCTGACGAGGATCTCCGCCTGCGGCTGGCCGCCGGACGAGCGCACCATGGCCGTAAGGCGGTAAGTTCCGTTGCGGATGAATTCGAGCGATTGCCGGAGCGTCGCCTCGTGTGCCGCTGTCGGCGAGCCGATCGTGAGCTTATAGCGGTCGCGGGCGGCACCGTCCGGCGTGACCCGTAACGTCCCGGAAGGCTTGGCGGAGGGGGTCCATGCGACCGGCTTGGCGGGGTCGATCTTGTCCTGATTGTACTCGAAGCTCCCGTTCGGCAGGAGATTCACTCCAGGGTAGTCTTTGGCATAGAACCGGAAGTAATCGAAGAGCGTCTCGCCGGGCTGCTTCGACGCATCGACCCGCCCACAGCCATTGAGGGCCGTGAGCCAGACGACCTGGGCGGCGGTGAGCTCAGGCCACTTGATCGACGCGACGCGCCGGCCGTTGTCGTAGAAAATGACGCCCTCGGGGGTGTATTCGTAAGCATCGAGAAACCATCCGTCCGGCTGGAGCGTGAAGGGGATATTGAACCTGTGCGGCCAAGGCACGGTGGGCTGCGCCTTCGTGCCGAGGTGGACATAAAGGTTGTTGTCGCCGCTGTGGTGGGTGGAATCGATCTCGTAGCTGTCGATCTCGAAGATGCTGTTGTTCGGCACGGCCCCGCCGGCCTGCCAGAAGGCGGAGTGCACGCCAACCCCGCCCATGAACGGCTTCGAGCGGCTTTCGTAGTAGCCGTAGCCGAATTGGTGCCGGCTGATCACTCCTCCGCCGGTGTATTCGGTTTTGCCGTCGATCGTCTCGGTGCGCGCGGTGATCCGCAGATGGCCGTCAGACACCGAGACATTCTCCGCGCGGTTGAGCCCGTTGATGTAGGCGTTCGTGCGGCGGTCGATGCGGTGCCGCCAATGCGTCTCGTTCAAGGCATCGCTATCGAAATTCTCCTCGAAAAGCAGCTCGTACTCCGGCGAGGGCGGGCCGCCAGCGGGCAGGGATTCCGCAGCAAAAAGCATCGGGCAGGCAGCCAGCAGGGCGAAGAAAGGAGGGGGAACTCGCATGAAAGAGGGGATGGGTGGTCGGAGCGTAGCACACTACTTCATCCGCGCGAGCGCGAAGGCCCGAAGAGCCGCCGGTAGCCGGCCGGGCTCACACCGTTCATTTTGGAAAAGAACCGGCTGAAATAAAACGCATCGCCGAAGCCGAGGCGCGCCGCGATTTCCTTGAGGCGCCAGCCCGTATTGACGAGCAGGTCGCAGGCCTCCTGGTTCAGCCGGCGGTTCAGATACGCTTTCGGACTCAGACCGACATGGCGCTCGAAGGCCATCGAGAAGGCGTGAGGCGTCGTCCCGTGCTCGCGGGCGAGATCCGCCACACGGAGCCCTGCGCCGAGATGCTCTTCCAGATACGACAGCGCCTTCGTGAACCGCGAAAACGTCTCGTGATGCCCCGTGATGATTTCATCCAGATCGGGGAATCCCTCCGCAAGCCACACGCGAAGCTGACCCTGCAAGGCAAGGCAGACGTTCGTCGTGAGCGGCCCCTGCCGCCAGGCCGGTTCCCAACGCGCGCGGTCCCACGGCCCGACACACAGCGGTCCACGCCCCGGCCAGTCGAGAAGCAGATCCGCGCCCGCGGCGGATTCGCACCGGAACTTCAGCACATACGCCTCGTAGCGGTCCGCCGCCTCGCGCACGACCGGCGTATTTCCCGGCATCCAATAGGCCTGCCCGCCCACCAGTTCGAGCGGCAGGCCCCGGTGAAAAATCCGCGCTCTCCCTCCGCAAGCGAAGTGAATGTAATGGAAAAAATCCGTCTGCTCCTCCCCGCGCGAGCTCCACTCCGGCCCGACGACGGAGTGGAAGAGCCCGATGACACGGAACCGGATATGCGCCGCACGTTCGAGCTCACGGGTGAGCGTGCGGTCGGTGAGCAATGGCACCAGCATCCGGTACGTCTCCGGGTCGGTCGTATCGCGGTATTTCACTTTTCAGGGAGAAGCTCGAGAGGATGGAGCGGCAAAGTGCGGCCCGGATGATTCGAAGTATTGTGCTCCATTCTTGTTAAATTTTTGAATCCTGCCTCCTTCCCGCCCTTCGCACCTGTTACATAAATACATGTTTCTTGAGCTTCCGTCTATGGCAGCAGGCGGTAATAAGAGTTAGTTTCCTGCATCTGTCGGGCGACAAGACCAACATCCCTCCCTGAATCCCGTTCCCGTTCTTCCGTATGACCCCCGTCGCTTTCAAGAACCCATCACCCGAGTTTGGCCCGGTCCCGTTCTGGTGGTGGGTGGGCGAGCGCGTGACCCGCGAGCGCATCGCGTGGCAGCTCGACCAGCTCAAAGCGAAGGGCGTGCTGAATGCCATCGTCAGCTACAACCACCATGCCGACGGCTCTCCGAACTGCGGGGATCCGGCAGTGTTTTCCCGCAAGTGGTGGGATCTCATCCGCGGCGTGCTGGAGGACTGCAAGGCGCGAGGCATGCAGCTGAGCTTTCAGGATTATACGCTCCTCAATCCCATCCTCGAGGAACTCGGATCCGCATCGCCCGGCATGAGCGGAGCCGGAACGCTGCGTGAGATCCACTGGCGGGGCGAGGGGGGCGGACATGTCCAGTTGGAGGCCGATGGCCTGCCGGTCGGCGCCTGGGCGTATCCGGTCGTCGACGGCCGGGCCGACGCCTCTGGCGCGGTCGACCTCTGCGGCCGGATCGAAAAATCGATACTGACATGGGACGCTCCGTCGGGAACCTGGCTGGTGAGCCTGGTGTTTCTTGAGTCCGCTGCCTTCGATCCGCTGCACCCCGAGTCCGGCCTCAGCGTCATCGAACGCTTTTACGCCCCGATCGAGCAGGAGATCGGAGAGCACCTGGGCACAACGTTTCCCATCTCCTTCCAGGACGAGCTCGACTTCGGCTCAACCATGCCACGCTGGTCGCAGGTGCTGCCGGCAGAGTTCCGGGAGCGCAAAGGCTACGACCTCGAGCTGCTCCTGCCCGCGCTGTGGCACGACCTCGGCCCTCTGACTCCGAAGGTGCGCATTGACTATGCCGACGTGGTGACCGGCCTGCTGGAGGAACGGTATTTCATCCCCATTTTCGAGTGGCACGAGGCGCGCGGGCTTCTCTTCGGGAATGACAACATCGGCCGCGGGGGGATCGAGTCCGGCCGCATGGCTTACGGCGACGCCTTCCGCACGATGCGCTGGTATTCGGCCCCGGGGACCGATGACCCGAACCTCGCCGGCGCCCGCGCTTTCAAGGGTCTCAAGGTCAACAGCTCGATCGCCCACCTCTACGGACGCCCGCGCGTCTGGAACGAGTGCTTCCACTCCAGCGGCTGGGGCGCGACGCCCGAGGCCGTCATTGCCGCGCTGAACGAGGATTTCGTCTACGGAGCGACCGTCGTGAACCTCCACGGGCTCTACTACTCGACCTGCGGAAGCTGGTGGGAATGGGCGCCGCCGGATTTTCATTTCCGCCAGCCGTACTGGAACCATACCTCAGCGCTGAGCGGCTACGCGACCCGGCTTTGCCAGACCCTGAGCGAGGGCGTCCATATCTGCGATGTCGCCATCCTCTACCCGATCACGGCGCTCGAGGGAGGGCTCAACGCGCGCGTCGAGCCCGGAGCGGAGTGTGGGATCCCCGTCTCCGAGCAGCAGGCGGGAAATGGCAGCGCCACGCTCGATCAGGCCGAGGACGCCGCATTCGGCATCGGACGCA
>CAYXRX010000051.1:0-8142 GCA_964467415.1 uncultured Chthoniobacterales bacterium | reverse complement strand
GACGGCGGATTTCGAGACCTTCCGGTTGGCTCCGTTGACCACCGAGAGGATGCCGGTGATCCGCTCGTCGCTGAGGTGCACGTGCACACCGGGTGCGGGGAGCAGGCAGACAAACACGTAACGCGGGCGGTCGATCGCGACATCGAACGACACCGGAACCGATTGTCCGGCCCCGGCCTGGAGCGCGATCGAGCGGCTGGCCAGCGTGACGTCGGGGGTGAAGTTCGCCTCGCGCTCCGATGTGCGGAGATCGACCTGGAGCGTTGTTGCGGCGTCGACGTCGAGGTGAAGGGTGACCGTTGGCATCGGACCAGCCTCGACCGGCAGGATCATCGCGCGGCCGGCTTCGAGCTCGACCGTCTTGCCATTCGCCTTGAGCTGTCCCAGACGGAGATGGCTGGAGGCGGAGGCCTTCGCGCTGGCGGCAAGGTTGCCCGCCGGTTCGAACGTGACATGCGGGATGTAATGCCCGACGCCCACGAGGCGCGTCTGGAGCTCGCGCATGCGCTCCGCAGCGAGGAGGTCGCGTGGACGGAGACCGTTCTCCTTGCAGACCGCAGCCGCCATGCCGACGGCCTGGGCGTTGTGCCCGGTGCTGGCCATCACGCGCGTGGATCCGAAGGCCACGTGTGAGACGCTGATGATGCGGCCGGCGAGGAAGAGGTTGCCGATGTTTTTGCTGTACATGCAGCGGTAGGGGATCTGATAGACGCCTTTGCTGTGCCACTGCGTGCACGGCGGCTTCTCGCTGTAGACGCCCTCCGCCGGATGGAGGTCGATCGCCCATCCGCCGAAGCCGACAGCATCCTCGTGCCGGCGCTGTTCGACCACATCCTGCTGGATCAGAATCGTGTCGCCCTCGAAGCGGCGGCTCTCGCGCTTGCCGGGAATCGTCCCGACCCACTCAAGGGTGAGATTTTCCGACTGGGGGAATTTCCCCGAGTTCTTGATGTGATTCCAGACGCCGTAGACCACGCGCCAGAGTTCCCATTTGATCTGCTCGCTCTGGTGGATCGTGTCGAGGAGGCCGCCGTATTCCAGCCACCAGAAATTGCAGCCCGAGTCCGAGGCCGAGATCTGGCCGAACCGCGGGATCTTCGTGATGTCGTCGAGCGCGAACGACGGCGGGATGAACTTCACCGGCTTGCCGACGTTTTTGCTGTAGAAGAAAATCGTGTGGCCGAGGAGCTCGCCGGTGGCCTGCTCCGGTGCAAACTTCTCGCCGAACTCGGCGCGGGATTCCGACCCGATGCGGAAAGCCGCCCCCGCCTGGAAGGCCACGATCCCGTCTCCCGAAGCGTCGCAGAAAAGCGGGGCCGATACGTTGAAAAAGGTCTCGTTCTGGCTGCAGAACGCGCGCACCGAGGAGATCGTGTCCGGCGCGGATTTTGTCACGGCGAAGACCGCGGTGTTCAGCAGCAGGCGGATCCCCGGCTCGGAGATCACCTTGTCGAGGAGCAGGGCGTCGAAGAGGTTCGGATTGCCCTCCGGGTTGCGGAACGTGTTTTCGACAAAAAGCTCATCGAGCACGCCGCCTTCGCGGGACCAGCGGTTGTTGTTGCCCATGTGGGACGTGGCTCCGAGCGCCCACAGGCGGACTTCGCTGGAGGCGTTGCCCCCGAGCACCGGGCGGTCCTGGATCAGCACGACCTGAAGGCCCTCGCGGGCGGCGGTGATCGCGGCGCAGGTGCCGGCTAGGCCGCCGCCGACAATCACGAGGTCGGCGGACAGGTTTTCTTCGCGAAGGGAACGGACGTCCGGAGAGGCGGGTTCGATTTTCATTGGGGGAGGCCGATTCAAGGTGGTTCGACGATTTTCGGCTAGATGGGATTGCATCTTTTTTCATAGATATTGCGTCAAATCCCATGCCGTTCTCCCGCCACACCCCGCGCGTTGCCGTTCTGGTCGACACCGCCAGCACCTGGGGGCGGGGGATCATCTCCGGCATCCACTCCTATTCCCGTCAGCACGGCAACTGGCACCTCTTCATCGAATCGCGCGGCACGGGCGAAGAACTGAGACTGCCCAAGGGATGGACCGGCGATGGCGTGATCGGCCGGATCGGAACGGAGGAGATGGCGCGCCACCTGAGGCGCCGGCGTCTGCCGGTCGTCAGCGTCTCCGGCGTGCAACTCCAGTCGCCACCGTTCCCGACCGTCGCGAACGATGTGGTATCGGTGGGAAAAATGGCGGCCGAATACTTCCTCGCGCGCGGGTTCCGCCATTTCGCCTATCTCACGGTCAGAAATCTCGAATACGTGGTCCGGCAGCGGGAGGCGTTCCGGGACACGGTCGAAAAGGCGGGCTTTGAGTGTCTGTCGCACTATGCTCCGTCCGGTGCGAACGGTCCGTCCGCTTCGTGGAACTTAAAGATCGAGGATCTCGCACGCTGGCTGAAGAACCTGCCCAAACCGGTTGCGATCCTCACGTGGAGCGTATGCCGCGAGGTCGTCCATGCCTGCCACCAGGCCAGGCTGCACATGCCGCAGGAGGTCGCACTGCTAAGCGGATCCGAGGACGAGCTTCTCTGCGAATCTTCGCCCGTCCCGATCTCCGGCGTCTCGGCGGCGTGTCCTCAAATCGGATACGAGGCGGCTGCCCTGCTCGACCGCCTGATGCAGGGCCGGAAGGTCCCTCTCCGTCCCCGCCTTCTTGCTCCGGTCGGGATCGTCACGCGGCTTTCCACCGACACGCTGGCGACGGCCGATCGCGCGCTGGTGGCCGCGCTCAACCACATTCAGAGAAATCTCAGCCTTCCGCTCGCTGTCGGCAGCGTCGCGAGGGCCGCGGGCATCTCGCGAAGCGGATTGGAACGTCGTTTTGCGGCGTATCTCCACACCACGCCGGCCCTGCACATCAGCCGCCTGAGGATCGAGCAGGTGAAACTCCTCCTCCGCACAACCACCCTGCCGGTGGCGGAAATCTCCGACCGCAGCGGATTTTCCACCCCGGAGTACATGACCGCCGTCTTCCGGAAAAGCGAAGGCACAACGCCCCTGCGCTACCGCCGGAGCCAGCGTCCGGCCTGACGATTCTCCCCGGCGGAATCACCTTCCGCCTCAGAGTCACCAGGCCGTTCTCGTCAGAATCCGATCGAGGCCCCGCCGTCCACCGGCAGGCAGACCCCGGTGATGAACCCCGCCGCCGGCGAGGAGAGGAAGGCAGCCGCCCAGCCCACATCATCGGCACTCCCGAAACGACCGAGCGGCGTGCGCGAAAGAATTTTATCCCGGCGGGCCGGATCGGAATCGAGCGCCTTGCGCATCATGGGCGATTCGATCCAGCCGGGAGCAATGGCATTCACCCGCACACCGCGCGGAGAAAAATCCGCCGCCAGCGCGCGGACAAGACCGAGATGGGCCGTCTTCGCCGCCGAATACGCGACGACCAGCGGGATCCCGAAAAGCGAGGCCATCGAGGCCGTGAAAAGGATGTGTCCGCTCCCGCGAGCCAGCATGCCATGCCCGAATTCCCGGCTCAGCGCGAAGGCGGAGTTCACATGCGTCGTCATCACGGATTGAAACTCCTCATCGGTGACCAGTTCGGCCGGTTTCTTCAAGTGGATGCCGGCATTGTTGACGAGGGTATCCGGAAGGCCGTGCGCCGCCGTAACATGCTCCACAAAGGATTTTGCCGCCTTGAGATCCGTTACGTCATGGACTTCATACACCGCCTGCGCACCGATCTCTCCGGCCGCTTTTTTGAGGTTCTCCTCGTTCCGGCCGACGAGCACAACTTTTGCGCCGCAGGCGGCAAGACACCGGGCGATTCCGAATCCCAGACCGGAACCTCCGCCGGTGATCACTGCGGACTTTCCTGACAAATCAAACGCGGGGGGCATCTCTCTCATGCGATGATCCTCGCTGGTGCCGGCCCGGGGGCAAAGCTTATTGACAAGGCAGGGACCTGCCACCTGGTATAATCTGCATGGCCACTTCCACAGCCTATCCGCACGCGCTCCTCCCGCCGGGCCGCAGCTATCCGAACTGGGTGAGCCCTGACGAATCGCTGCTTATCTATCTGGGATGGGGCAGCCGGAACTACGATCTCGACCCGATCTCGGTTCACTCAAACCCCGGCTGGAGTTATTATTTCCTTCTCAGAGGCCGCGCCTTCCTAGAGGGGCCGTCCCTCGACTCCCCCATCGAGGCCGGTGCCGGACTGCTGGCTGCGCCGCCCGTGCCCTTCGGCTTCCGCAGCGCAGGCAGGGGAGCCTGTCAGGTGCTTGTCTGGATCTGGGCGGAGCCGCCCGGACTCCCGGAACTGCAGCGGCCTGCGCCCCTCCGCGGGCGCTTCTCCCGCGATGCGCTGGCGCGCCTCAGCGCCTGGCACGACCTGAGCCGCCGGGAGGCCGCGCTGGCCGACAGCCTCAGCCCCTCCGTGCTCCGCGGCCTGCGGGCGCAGATCGATGCCGAGTTTGCACGTTGCCTCAGGCAGCAGACCGAAGATCGCGACGCCTTGCTGCTCCGCGTCGCACGGGATTGGATCGCCGGAAACCTCCACTCGAAACGTCCCGCCGACGAACTCGCGGACTATCTCAAACTTTCGCCAATGGGTCTGCACCGGCTTTTCCGCCGGAATGGCGAACCGCCTCCCGGAGCCTGCTTCCAGCATGCCAAGCTGGAACGATGCCGACAGATGCTCGTCCACGAAAAGCGGCCCGTGAAGTGGGTCGCTCTGGAGATGGGCTATAAACACCCGTCGGACTTCAGCCGGGCCTTCCGTGCCCACTTCGGCATTCCGCCCTCCGATGCCTACCGATCGGGGCCGGATGTCCGGAGCGATCCCTATGCACATTCTACCAACGCTTTGCCAGCGCGGTCCGGTCGCTCATAATGCCGGCATGAAGTCCCTCCGGATGTTGCACTTTTGCACACCGGAGTCCACAAGCCACCTGTGGGACAGTAACCGGCGGGCGCCGTTGACCAGGACCTTGATTTCTCCCATTCCCGGGTTTTGTTTTTGCCAAAATTCCTTGGCGGGATGGCGGCTCGGTTTGCGCATGAGATAAATCGGGATCATCCCGTTTCCGCCCCTCCTCCCACCCTCCAATTCTCCTCTATGAAGTCCTCCAAGCTCATCCTCGACATGGTTCACCACAACCCCGGCGAAGCACGGTATGTTTCACAATATCTGAAGCCGACGGTGCTGGCGGAGATGGGGTTCAACGGGAAGGTTTTTTTCCTTTTTGATTCACCGAGCCTGGCCATCACGTGGGAATCGGTGGATCCCGAAATTTTCCCCCCGGGATCGGAAGGCCGCAAGTGGGTCGATGCGAAAGCGGCGAGCCTGCGCGAGGACTTCCGCAAATGCCGTGAGGCAGGAGTGGATGCTTACGCGATGGGGGACCTGGTTCTCTTCCCGAAATCACTGATCGAGCGCTTCGGCATCGAGGAAACCTTCGGCGATCCGCAGCATCCGAAGACCGCTGAGCTCCTCCGTCTGATGGTGGATCAGATTTTTACGGAGTTTCCGGATTTTTCCGGACTCGTTGTCCGCATCGGCGAGACCTATCTCGAGGATGCGCCACACCACAAGGGCAGCATCCTGAACAAGACGGATGCGGAGAAAACGATCATCCCGCTCATCCAGCTCCTGCGCGAGGAGATCTGCGTGAAACGCGGAAAGAAGCTCCTTTTCCGGACCTGGCTGGCCTTTGACCGCGATCTGGAGAAATACAGGACGATCAGTGCCGCCATCGAGCCGCATCCGCTGCTCACGATCGGCGTGAAGCATTGCGAAGACGACTTCCACCGGACGAACGAGTTCAGCAAGGTCATCGGCGAAGGCCGCCATCCGCAGGTGATCGAGGTGCAGTGCGCCCGTGAGTACGAGGGCAAGGGCGCCTACCCAAACTATATTGCGCACGGCGTCATCGAGGGCTTCGAGGAGCACATGTTCATGCCGCCGGAGAAAATCCGGAGCCTGAGGGATTTCGTGGAGCGCAAGCCGGAACTTTTTGCAGGCGTCTGGACCTGGAGCCGCGGAGGCGGCTGGGAGGGTCCGTTCATCGGCAATGAGCTCTGGTGCGACGTGAATACCTGGGTGATGGCCCAGTGGGCGAACAACCCGGCCGAGAGCGAGGAGTCGATCCTCCACCGTTATGCCGTGAACCGGCTCGGGCTCGCCGAGGATCAGGCGCCCCGCTTCCGGCGCCTCTGCCTCGCCTCCGCCGAAGCAGTCGTTCGCGGGAGAAACTCCACGCACGGCGACATGGATCCCTGGTGGTCCCGCGACTCGGGCATCGCCTGGCCGGCGACGCCGGCGGATCCCGTTGCCCGCGAGCGCAACCTTGCCCAGAAGGACGAGGCCATCGCGCTGTGGAAGGAAATCGTGGATCTGAGCCGGACCATCGTCTGGCCGGATGAGGAAACGCGGAAATTTGCAATCGCGTCGGCCGAATATGGGCTCCGTCTCTTTGCGATCTACCGCACGATTGTACACCTCTCGGACGCTGAATCGCGCAACGATGCGGCCGACCTTGCCCGGTGGCTCGAGAGCTACGACGAGGCCTGGACACACTACAATGCGCTACCGGTCGAATACCCCGAAGCCGGAACGCTCTACACGCAGGCGCACGACCGGTGGTTTGAGTGGATGGGGATCGAAAACGCGCACGTGCACATCACCAAGCTCCGCGAGGGCCTGACCGCCAAGGCCTGACAACCGTCAGGCCCGGAGCTGCTGGCCGCGCACGAGCTCCTGAAAGAGTCCGGGACGGGCGACCAGCTCGTCATAGGAACCCGACTGGACCACCGTGCCGGCATCGAGCACGAAGATCCGGTTGCAGTTTTTCACGGTCGCGAGCCGGTGCGCGATAAAGATCGCCGTGCGGTCACCAAGGCTTGTCTCCAGCGTGCGGGAGATGAGCTCCTCGCTGAGCGTGTCGAGCGCGCTGGTGGCCTCGTCGAAAATGAAACACGCGGGCTCGGCGAGAAGGGCCCGCGCGATGGCCAGACGCTGGCGCTGGCCGCCCGAGAGAGCGGAACCGCCCTCGCCGACCTTGGCGTCCAGCCCGCCTTGCAGCCGGGCGATGAACTCCCAGGCGTTCGCCCGCTCGCAGGCGGTCCGGATCTGCTCGTCGGTCGCATCCCGCCGTGCCACGCGCAGATTGTCGCGGAGGGTGGTGTTGAAGATAAACGGATCCTGGGGCACCACGCCGAAGTAGCGCCGTAACGTCGCCACCGGCACGCTCCGCAGATCCACGTCGCCGATGCGGATGGACCCTGCCTGCGGGTCGTAGAGGCGCAGGAGCAGCTGGGTGATCGTCGTCTTGCCTGCTCCGGATGGCCCGACAAACGCCACGCGCTCGCCCGGCTGGATCTCGAGCGAAAGGTCCCGAAGCACGACCTGACTCGCATCGTAGCCGAACAGGACGTTCTGGAAAACCAGCGGCGCCCGGAGGTCGAGCTGCACGTTGGGATTCTCCGGCTCGGGCGTCGTGGAGGCGGTATCGAGCACGGCGCCAATGCGTGCAAGCGCCGCCGAAGCACCGCCCCACAGCGTGAAGGCTGTGAAGACCGTCTGCATCGGGCCAACGAGACCCAGGTAAGCTGCCAGACACGCCGCCACCACACCGAGGCTGATGCTCCCGTCGAGATACCGCCACGTGCAGGCCGCCATCAGGACGGCATAGCAGACGTAGGTGAGACCTTCCTGCTTGATCCACTCGACGTGCGAATAGATGTCGCGCTCGTAGGTTTTCCGCCGGATAAAGTCCGCCTGCTCCTCGAAATTCTGCGCTACGAGGCTTTCCATCGCGTAGAGCTTCACCGCCTTGTTCCCGCGCAGGAGATCGGCCACGCGGCCGCTGACGTCGCCCTCGATTTCCTGGAACTCCTTCTGGATGCCTTTGATGCGGCGGAGCGACTCCATCATCATCCAAACGCTCACCCCGGCGGTCAGGATCAGGAGCGAGGCGATGATCCAGTCCCACATCATAAAGAGGACGAAGGTGAAAACCACCGACATCAGCGAGCCGGGCAGGCTCATGGTCGCATGCTGGAAAAACTGCATCACCGCGGCCAGCGGGGAGCCGAAGAGGTAGCTGAAAAGCTCACCCGACGAGCGCGAGCCGTGAAAGCGGAGGCAGAGGTGGTTCACATGCCGGAAAAACTTGCTCCGCAGCGAGAAGATGACCTG
>CAYXRX010000050.1:8595-9019 GCA_964467415.1 uncultured Chthoniobacterales bacterium | reverse complement strand
GACACCGACACCGACACCGACACCGACACCGACACCGACACCGACACCGACACCGGGCCCTGGGGCAGGAGGAGCGGTTGCCGAGTTCTCCCAGGCCACAGTCCGGTTCACTGT
The DNA here is from genome assembly GCA_964467415.1 of uncultured Chthoniobacterales bacterium. GTDB lineage: Bacteria > Verrucomicrobiota > Verrucomicrobiia > Chthoniobacterales > Terrimicrobiaceae > CAYXRX01. The sequence goes on along the minus strand of CAYXRX010000050.1, from coordinate 8,905 downwards.
GGCCAGCGACTGGAAGACCGGCTTTCAGGGGCAGGTCACACTGACCAATAAAACCAACCAAACACTTCGCGACTGGAGCGTGTCGTTCCGAATGGCCCCGGCCATCACGTCGGTCTGGAATGCCCGCGTCGCTTCGACCTCCGGCAGCTTGTTGAGCTTCGATGCCGGCCAGAATACCTGGAACAAGGATCTGCCTCCCGGAGGAACCGTCAGCTTCGGATTCACCGCGACACCGGGATTGGCCGGTGTTTCCCCAACAGATTTTGCCTTCAACGCACAAACGCCGAACCCAACGCCGAACCCAACGCCG
>CAYXRX010000050.1:3788-8495 GCA_964467415.1 uncultured Chthoniobacterales bacterium | reverse complement strand
AACCCGACGCCGAACCCGACGCCGAACCCGACGCCGAACCCGACGCCGAACCCGACGCCGAACCCGATTGGCGGCTTCAATTATGCGGAAGTTCTCCAGAAATCTTTGGCCTTCTACGATGCCCAGCGCTCCGGGAAACTGCCTGCGGACTTCCGGATTGCATGGCGTGGTGATTCCGCGATGTCCGATGGCCGCGATGCCGGCCTGGATCTGAGCGGCGGATTCTACGATGCGGGCGACCATGTGAAGTTCGTCCTGCCGATGGCCGGCACGCTTTCACTCCTGGCCTGGGGCGGGATTGAGTTTTCTGCCGGCTATGAAAAAGCCGGCCAGCTCGCCGCGCTCCTCGATACCATCCGGTGGGGAACCGACTGGCTCATCAAAGCCCACCCTTCCGACAATGTGCTTTACGGCCAGGTCGGAAATGGATCCGCCGACCATTCCTACTGGGGGCCGCCCGAGACGATGACGATGGCCCGGCCTTCGTATGCGGTCACAGCGGCAAAGCCAGGCTCCGAGATTGCCGCCGAGTCCGCGGCTGCCATGGCGTCTGCCGCCATCCTCTTCCGTGCATCCGATCCGGTCTATTCCGGGCGTCTCCTGACCCATGCCCGCACGCTGTTCGATTTCGCCGACCGCTACCGCGGCAAATATTCCGACGCAATTCCCGACGCGGCCGCCTACTACAATTCCTACTCCGGCTACGAGGACGAGTTGGTCTGGGCGGCCGCGTGGCTCTACCGGGCCACCGGCGAAGCCGCTTTCCTGACAAAAGCCGAGTCGATTTTCAGTCAGAGTCTTGCCAACCGTTCAATGCGTTGGACCCACAACTGGGATGACAAGACCTACGGGGCCACAGTTCTTCTCGCGCAGCTCACCGGGAAGTCGTCCTACCGATCATCCGCCGAGAAGTGGCTGAATTACTGGTCGGTCGGCGAGAGCGGCAGCCGGATCACCTACACCGCGGGCGGGCTGGCTTGGCTGGACCAGTGGGGCTCGCTTCGCTACGCGGCCAATACCGCGCTCCTGGCCTTGATCTATGCCGACAGGGTGGGGGATGTCGGCACGCGCTACCGCGATTTTGCAAAACGCCAGATCGACTACATGCTCGGGCAGAACCCGTCCTCCCGAAGCTACGTGGTTGGCTTCGGCAACAATCCGCCGGTGAACCCCCACCACCGCGGTGCGCACGGCTCGTGGAACGGCAGCATCGCCACGCCCGCAAACAACCGCCACATCCTCTACGGCGCACTGGTGGGCGGTCCCTCGTCGGCCAACGACTCGTCCTACAGCGACGACCGGTCCAACTATATCACCAACGAGGTTGCCCTCGACTACAACTCCGGATTCACCGGAGCCGTCGCACGCCTGGCGCAGGATTCCGACGGCCGGCCGCTGGTCGCATTCCCGCCGGTCCTCCCGCCTGCCGATGACGAGTATTTCATCGAGGCCGCGGTCAACCAGCAGGGGGCCGGATTCACCGAGATCAAAGCCGTGCTGAACAACCGGTCCGCATTTCCTGCGCAGGGCTCGACGGAGTTCTCGTTCCGCTACTACGTGGATTTGAGCGAGCTCTTCGCCGCGGGCTTCAACGAGTCGTCGGTCAGCGTGACCGGAAACTACATCGAGAACGGGACGGTTGCTCCCGCGCTCCTGCCCTATGACGCGGCACGGAAAATCTACTGCGTGGTGGTGGATTTCAAGGGAACGCTGATCCAGCCCGGAACCGGCACCTCGTTCCGCCGCGAAGCCCAGTTCCGCATGGCACTCAAGCCAGGCGTGCCGCCCGGGATCTGGAACCCGCTGAACGATCCCTCGTTTGCCGGCCTCCCCGCCGCCGGCACCGGGCTCCTCAAAACCGACAAAATTCCGGTCTTCGAAAATGGGACGATCCTCACCGGCAGGCTCCCCTGATTCCCCGGAGACACCGGGCTTCCGCGAAAGGTCCTTCCAAAGAAATTTTGCAATCGCTGCAGGCTGGCGTACCGTCGGGTTGGATGCGGATTAAAGTACATATCGTGAGGCTTCCTGTGGTGGCGGCATTGCTGCTGGCCTGGGTGTTCGCGTCCAACCACTGCGCGATCGCCTCGCTCGCCGGAGGGCACCCGCCCGGCCATTCGTGCTGCGAAAAAAAGACGCAGCCCAAGTCTCCGGAATCCGGATCATGCGCTGAGAAGTGCTGCGGTGCGCTGAGCGTGCCGGTGTCGGCGGCAGCGGTCCTCGTGGCACCCGACCTGCAGATGGTCTCGTTTCTCACGGATGTCGTCGTGCCGGTCCGTTGCGATTTGCACTTCCCCTGCCTTGCCGGACTCTCGCCGCCCGGTGCGGGCCTTTCCTTTTTCGTCGGGTATCTCTCGGGCACATGCCACCAGCCGGTGGCTCCGCCCGTTTTTGTGGCCTGAGGAGACGTTCGTCTCCGGAATCCGGGGCCGTCGTGCCGCCGGGAGTCAGTTCATCTCAACCACAAAAATCTTATGAAAAAATTCCTCTTGATCATTCTTTCGACCGCCTCGCTTGCGATGGCGGGCGAGTATCCCTTGAAAACCTGCGTCATCTCCGGCGAGAAGCTTGGAGAAATGGGCACGCCCTACGTGTTTCAGCATGAGGGGACCGAGGTCCGGCTGTGCTGTGCGGGCTGCAAGGCCACGTTCGACAAGGATCCGGCCAAATATCTGGCCGTGATCGCCGGGGCGTCGAAGGCGCAGAAATAAGGAACCTCCCGCGCGGCGGAGCTCCGGCCCCGCCGCGCGGGCATCCTCCATGCCATGAAATCGTATTTCCTGCCCGCGCGGGCGCTCGCCATCGTCGCATCCTGCGTTCTTGTCGCCGCCTGCTCGAAGCCACCCGAACCCGGGCGCACGCCGAAGTTTTACCAGAGCCCGATGCACCCGTGGATCACCTCGGACAAACCGGGGAGCTGCACGATCTGCGGAATGCAACTCGTGCCCGTCTACGACGAGAAACCGGCCGCCAGCGAGGCGACACTGAGTGTTTCTCCGAATACCGCACATGTCATCGGCCTCGAGACGGCCACGGCAACCACCGCCCCGATCCACAAGGAAATCCGCCTGAGTGGAATCCTTGAGGATGACGACACGCTCCACCGCGTGGTTGCTGCCTTCTACGACGGCCGTATTGAGCAGGTCTTCGTCCAGCAGGTCGGCGAAAAGGTGAAAGCCGGACAGCCGCTCGCGTCGATCTACAGCCCCGAGCTCCTCTATGTCGTCCGGGAGTTCCAAAATTCCTTCGCCCGCGGCAGGAACGATCCAGTCGCGATCAACTCCCGCCACCGCCTCATCCAATACGGTCTCAGTCCGGCCCAGGTCGACGGGCTGGCCACCGCTCCGCGCGAGAAATATTCAATCGATCTCCTCGCCCCGTCCGACGGCACGATTCTCGTGCGCAATGCCTACCAGGGCCAGTATGTCAAAAATGGCGAGCGCCTCTTCGAGTTGGGCAACCTCGCCCGCATGTGGTTCAAGGCCGAAATCTACGAGCGCGACCTCCCGTTCATCCGAATGGGCCAGAAGGCGCTCATCACCACTCCGGCCGTGCCCGGACGCACGTTTGCCGGAACCGTGACGTTTCTCGACCCGAGCTTTGATCCGGTCTCGCGCAGCACGAAGATCCGGATCGAAGTCGACAATCCGCTCTCCGGCGTTCCAGGCGGCTTCGAGCGCGTGCTCCCGCACCGCGCCTACGCCGAGGCGCGTATCCTGGCGGGTTCTGCGCCCGTGCTCACGATTCCGCGCACGGCTCTCATCCGCGACGGATCGAGGGAGGTCGTCTATCTGCAGCATGCGCCTGGACAATTCGAGATGGTTTCTGTGCAGGTCGGACGCTCGGGTGACGATCGCGTCGAGATTGTCAAAGGACTCCAGGACGGCGCGGTCGTCGCGGCCCGCGGGAGCCTGATGCTCGATGCCGAGTCGCAGCTCCGCTCTGGAGCTGCTCCGGTTCCGCAGGCCGCGAAGGTTCTCCCGGACTCCATTGCCGGTTTTCTCCAGCGCATGGCCTCCGTCTCGAAAGCGCTTTCCTCTGACGATCTCAAGGTTGCCCGGCAGGAGGCGTCTGCACTCAAAGGCTTTCCGGAAATCCCGCCCGACATGGGCTCCGCGATCACGGGAGCGGCTGCAAAGCCCGGTCCGCTTGAGGCTTTGCCGGCGACCGGCGATCTTCCCGCAGTGAGGAAGATATTCCTGCCATGGAGCACCGCCGCGGCGGACCTCGCCCTCGCACTCAAATCGGCTGGCTATGATGTGCCGGTGAAGGTCTTCGAGTGCCCGATGACTGGCGGTTCCTTTCCTGGAGCCCCCTCCCGGGCGCGCTGGGTGCAGACGGAACCCGATACAACGAATCCCTACCTCGGCCTCGGGATGCGTGATTGCGGAAGCGAGGTGAAGCAATGAGCGCGGATCAGCTGCCGGATGATCGCGCGCCGCTACGGGGGGCGGGCGCCATTGCCTGGCTCATCGACTGGTCATTGCGGAACCGCTTCCTTGTCGCATGCGGTGCGCTCCTGCTGGTGGTTTGGGGTGTTCAGTCGGTCCGCCAGACCCCGGTCGATGCGATTCCCGACCTCAGCGAAAACCAGGTCCTCGTCTACGCCGACTGGGAGGGGCGGAGCCCGCGCGAGGTCGAGGACCAGGTGACCTACCCGCTTTCGACAAACCTGCAGGGCCTCGCCGGTGTGAAGGAGGTCCGCGC
>CAYXRX010000050.1:0-3688 GCA_964467415.1 uncultured Chthoniobacterales bacterium | reverse complement strand
CGACTCGGCTTCTTGCAGGGCCTCCTGCCATCGGGCGTGACGCCCCGCCTCGGACCGGATGCCACCGGGCTCGGATGGGTCTACCAGTATTACCTCCATGTCGAGCCGGGCGCCAAACAGGATGCCGGCTCGCTCCGCGCGCTGCAGGACTACTATGTCCGATACCAGCTGGCCTCGGTCGCTGGCGTGGCCGAGGTCGCCAGCCTGGGCGGATTCGTCCGCCAATACCAGGTGGCGGTCTCGTCTGCGAAGATGCGGCACTACAAGATCCCGCTGCGCGGGGTAATGGACGCACTCACCTCCGCCAACCTGAATGTCGGCGGGAAGGTCGTTGAGGAAAACGGGATGGAATTCGTCCTGCGGGGGATCGGTCTTGTGAAGTCGGTGGAGGACCTCAAGCGCATCGCCGTCATGAGTGGCAACGGGACCCCGGTTTATCTCGAGGACATCGCCGAGATCAGCATCGGTGGGGATTTCCGGCGCGGCGCGCTGGATGTCGACGGCGCGGAGGCGGTCGGTGGGATCGTTGTCATGCGGACAGGCGCGAATGCCATGGACGTCATTACGCGTGTGAAGGAGAAGATCGCGGCGATCTCTCCGGGCCTGCCGCCGGGCGTGACGATCCGTTCGTTCTACGACCGCAGCAGCCTCATCGAGCGCACGATCGACACGCTCAGGCATGCGCTCTGGGAGGAGATCCTTCTTGTCACGCTCGCGCACATCATCTTCCTCTGGCACTTCCGCAGCATCCTCATCGTCACCATCCCGCTGCCGGTCTCGATCCTCATCTCGTTCATCCTCATGCGGGAGACCGGCGTCTCCTCAAACATCATGTCGCTCTCGGGGATCGCGATTGCGATCGGCGTCCTGGTTGATGCCGGCATCGTGATGACGGAAAACGTGATCCGGCACTGCGAGACCGCCGAGCGGCTGGCCGGCCGGAGGCTCACCGCGCAGGAGACCCTCGCGACGACGCGGATCGCGGCCCGCCAGGTCGGTCGCCCGATCTTCCTGGCCATGGCGATCATCATCCTCGCGTTCCTTCCGGTCTTTGCGCTGGGCGGGCAGGAGGGGAAGCTTTTCCACCCGCTCGCGTTCACGAAGACGTTCGCGATGGCCGGCGCGACTCTTCTTGCGGTGACGCTCGTGCCTGTCCTCTGCACCTGGCTCGTGCGCGGGCCGTTCCATGCGGAGCGTGACAACATCGTGATGGCGTTTCTCACCCGCCTCTACCGGCCCGCGCTCCTTTGGGCTCTGGCGCATGGTCGCGCTGTCCTGCTTGTCGCCGCCATGCTGCTCGCCTCGGCGGTCGCCCTCGCCTTCGGTCTGCCGCGCAGCGTGATCGACCGCGTCGGGTCATGGAGCCCGCAGGCTGCCGCATGGCTGCCGCGCGGGATCGGCAGCGAATTCATGCCGCCGCTCAACGAGGGCAGCCTGCTCTTCATGCCGGTACTCATCCCCGGCACCTCGCTCTCCAGCGTTAAGGATGTCATGAGCTGGCAGGACCGGATCATTAAAACCCTGCCGGAGGTTGAGTCGGCGGCCGGCAAGCTCGGTCGGGCCGACAGCGCCACCGATCCTGCTCCCGTCGAAATGATCGAAACCACGATCATGCTCCGGCCCCCCGCCGAGTGGCGGCCGGGGATGACCAAGGACAAGATCATCGCCGAGCTTTCAGAGAAACTCACCGCGATCCCGGGCTACGTGCCGGGGTTCCTCCAGCCGATCGAGAACCGGATTCTCATGCTGAGCACCGGGATCCGCGCCCAGCTCGGGATCAAGATTCTCGGCAGCAACCTCGACGAACTTCAGCGGATCGCCTTCGACGTCGAGCGGGTCGTCCGCAAGGTGCCAGGCGCCGTCGGTGTCGCCGCCTCGCGCACGCAGTCCAAACCCTACGTGGAAATCATTCCCGACCGCCGGGCGCTCGCGCGATTCGGACTCGACCTGCGGGGGCTCATGGACGTCGTCGAGATCGGCGTCGGCGGGCTCAATGCCGGCACCACGATCGACGGACGCCAGCGGATCCCGATCCAGCTCCGGCTGGAAAGGAGCGAGCGCGACGACATCGAGCGCATTGGCGACATTCTCATCCCGACCAGGTCCGGATCGAGCGTGCCGCTTTCCCAGGTGGCCGCTGTCGTCCGCACCAGCGGGCCGGGCGAGATCGCGAGTGAGGACGGACTCCTCCGCGTGTTTGTGCAGGCGAACGTGAAGGGCCGCGATCTGGGCGGCTTTGTGCAGGAGGTCCGAGAGCGGGTCTCGCGCGAGGTCGCGCTGCCCCCCGGTGTGACGCTGCGCTGGAGCGGCCAATACGAAAACCAGCTCCGTGCGCAGAAGACGCTCTCGCTCATCATGCCGGTTGTTCTGCTGATCATTTTCATCCTGCTCTTCGTCGTGTTTCACTCGGCCGCCGAGGCGGCGCACGTCCTGCTCGCCGTGCCCTTCGCCCTCACCGGCGGAGTCTTCCTGCAGTTCCTGCTCGGCTACCCGTTCAGCGTCGCCGTCTGGATCGGCTACATCGCGCTTTTCGGCACCGCCATCCAGACCGGAGTCGTCATGGTCGTCTACCTGGAGGAATCCCTCGAAAAGAAAATGCGCGATCTCGCCCGCCCGCTCACCCGTGAAGAGCTCAAGTCTGCCGTCATCGAGGGAGCCATGCTCCGCCTGCGCCCGAAGGTGATGACCGTCGCCACCGTTGTAGCCAGCCTCCTTCCGATCATGTGGAGCACAAATGCCGGCGCCGAGGTCATGAAGCCGATCGCCACCCCGGTCATCGGCGGCATGCTCAGCAGCCTGATCCACGTCCTCGTCGTCACACCGGTCATCTTCTATTGGATCCGGGTCGTGCGGATGAAATCCTCCGGGAAAGAAGCAATGGCTGAGCCAGCATCGTAAACTGTCCCCAGGTGGAGTCGAACCACCATCTGAGCTTTAGGAGAGCCCTGCTCTATCCACTTGAGCTATGAGGACGTTGTTAATCAGCTACTTGTGAAAATCTGACATTTTTGAAAATGAGAGGGTAGACCATAAAGTTAGACTCAGTGTCCCCATCTCTCCTGATGTCTATCCTTGTTCCACTCGGGCAGCAAGCCTCGTTTTTCCATGCCGGAACCCAGCAACGGCGGAAGAAATCCTGACCATCGAATCGTCCCCGTGACGTATTTTTTCGCCTCGGAACCGGATCCACACCAGATTTTTTTGTAGCCGACTTCCTCGAAAACTCATCGGGATCTCGATCAACCCCCGTGACGGACATCGGCGACTCTCCGAAACATTGTTGAACACAGGTCCCGCTCACGACCGGGGGAAAACCCGCCAAAACCGGTTTTTCGAGGCACTTCCCGAAAAAAAATGCCTCCTGGCTGCCCCGTGACGGGCTCGAATTTCTTCCCGAGACCTCCGATACCGGGGCGATTTTCGGGGGCGATTTTTCGCCCTGTCATTTTTTCGAGTCTCCCCTCCACCACGGCAGGGGGCCTGCATTCACTCCCACTTTCCGGCCACAATACTTTGAAGGACTTCGGAACAGCACCGGGGTGACCTTCGCAGCCGGAGGGATGAAATCCTGACCGGAACAACCAAACCTCGCACGGACATCCCGACCCGCAACGGTCGGGTTTTTTGTGCCCTCAACAAACGAAAGGAAATGTCATGGCATTCAAAACCATCTACTCGAAGCCCATCA
>CAYXRX010000049.1:5336-9684 GCA_964467415.1 uncultured Chthoniobacterales bacterium | reverse complement strand
CCTTCGAGCAGACGGATGCCCCCTCGCAGGAGGGCGGCCTCGACGTGACCGTCGCGGCGGGCACGGATGCGACAGGGGAGGAATCCGCAATTGTTGCGATCATGGTCTGTGATATCCGCGGCTTCTCGACGATGTCGGAGATCCTTCCGGAGGACTCGCTGGCCCGCACGCTGGGCGAGTGGTTCCGCGAGGCAGGCAATCTCGTCCAGGCGAGCGGCGGGACGATCGACAAGTTTATCGGCGACGCGATTCTCGCCTACTGGATCCGCGGCACGGAGCCGGGCGCAGAGGCCCAACGGGCCTTCGATACCGGTGCAAAACTCCTCGAGCGCGCCACCGCGCAGAAGTGGCCGAACCACCCCGAGCGTCCGTTCCGCGTCGCGGTCGCCCTTCATCACGGTTCGGTCACCTGTGGGAACATCGGCTTGGTCGCCCAGCGCGACGCCACGATTATTGGCGACGCCGTGAATACGGTTTTCCGCATGGAGGGAGTCATGAAGCAGTTCGACCAGCGCCTGACCGCCTCGTCGGATTTCGTCACCCTGCTCGACGGGACATCGCAGGCGAGATTCGCTGACCTTGGCGAGCATCAGCTCAAGGGCAAGAACCAGCTCGTCCGCCTCTGCGGGCTGGCGAAGTAGGCTGGCTCAGAAATAAAAAGGAAGGCCTTGTTCCTTGAAGGCGGCCTTCTGGTCGCCGAGGTATTTGTCCCCGAGGCGCTCGAATCCTCCGCTGGCACGGAAATCTTTCAGAAAATCGTTAATCTGCCCGAGCAGCTCTTCGTTACCGAGACGGACCGCGACAGCCCAGCTCTCCTTCCGCAGCGGCGCGAGCAGCGGCCGGGTCGTATCGGGAAATTCCTTCGCGTTTTTCCAGACGCTCATCTGGTCATAAACAAAAGCGTCGGCACGGCCCTGTCCGACCTCGAGGATGGCCGAGGTCTCCTTGTCTACTGCGAGGATTGAGGCATTTTTGATGGTCGATCGGGCCCAGACTTCGCCGGTCGTTCCCTGTCGGACCACAACCGTCCGGCCGGGCTGATCCAGATCCTCCCCGGAGGTGACCGGCGAGGATTTCCCCGCCAGAAGCGCGAGACCGATGGTCAGGTAGGGATCGGAAAACGACACCGCCGTGCGCCGCTCGGGCGTGTCGGTCATCGAAGAGATAATGCAGTCGATTTTTCCCGTGTTCAGCGACGGAATGAGCCCCGTGAAGGGAATGTTCTCGATGCGCACCGGGCGCCCCAGCTTCGCGCCGAGCGCCTGCGCGATCTCGACGCTGATACCCGCCGGACGACCTGTCGGATCGATGCTCTCAAAGGGCGGATAGGACAAATCCATACCCACCACGAGCTCGTTGGAGGGCGTCTTCGGCCCGCAGCCTCCAAGGATGAACCCGCCCAGAACTGCAAGCCCCACCGCGCACCAACCGGACCGGCTCCTCATCTCAATCCCGGAAAATGGAATTCCGCAGCGCCGACATCTCCGACTCTTCCGTCAGCTTGCGCGTAACGCCGCGAAGGCGGCGGCCAAGCATGGATGCGACGCCGATAAGCAACTGGATTCCGGCCTCGGGGTAGTTGTTGATAAAGTCCTCCAGATCCTTGCGCGGAATCACCCAGTACTGGGTAGGCTCGATCGCCACCACCGAGCACACCGCGCTGGCGGGATCAAAAAGATCGACCTCCCCCACCCACTCGCCTTGGTGGATCTTCCCCAGCAACACGTCGCGCGTCTCTTCCTTCGCACGGGCATGGAGAAGTCCGCTGATAATGAAAAACAGCTTCCCGTGAGGCTCCCCCTGCTGGATCAGGACATCATCCGGCTCCGCAAGGTGAAAGCTCCCGTAGGTGCTCAGCGTGTCGCGATCCTCTTTGGTCAACTCGGAGACGAGACCAACGGCCGGCAGGTGCGGACTGGTGAGAGACATACCCCGCACGAACCATAAAATCCGCCCCTCCGCAAGAACGGATCGGCTTTTTGAGGTTTTCCTGCAGAAATTTCATTGACGGGCGATAGGTTGCGGAATCACTTTTCGGAAAAGTTTTTGATGTTGCTCAAGAGCCGATTCCTTCTCTTATTGCTTTTCACGGCGGCAGTTTCCCTGACCTCGCAAACCGCCCATTCTGAGGAGGTTGAGTGGGGGCTCGTTTCGGAGTTCGGCGAAAGCCTCTACCCCTCCGTCATCATTTCGACCTCGACCTTCAAGCCGGACGAAGAAGAGACGGACGAGACGGTCTTCGGTGATCCCATGGGCCTGATCGGCGTCTCGATCGTTGCACCCCGTGACGGGGCCAAGGTCAAGGTGGAGATCGAGAGCCAGAAGCTCATCAAGGCCAGCACGATCGAAGCCGAACTCGCCGAAGAAGGGACGGAGTATCAGCTCTTCCCCGTGCTTCGCTACGAATACGACGCCCTGCTCAAGGTTCGCCAGCCCTTTCCGGAGGTCGTGACGGCCCGCGTCTCGATCGATGGGAAACCCGCTGGCGAAAAGCAGGAGCGGTTTGTCGCGCGCTCGGTGAATGATTGCCCGTTCGGCGTCTCCGATGAGGAAGGCAACTACACCTCCCTCGACATCCTCTTCGCCGCCTACGTGAACGAGAACCACCCGGTCGTCGATGAAATCCTCAGCGAGGCACTGAACTCAGGCGACACCAAAGCCTTCGCCGGCTATCAGGGCGACGCCGACGATGTGCTGCGGGAGATGGAAGCGGTCTGGAATGTGCTCAAGCGCCGCGGGTTTTCTTACAGCAGCATCACAAGGCCGTCGATCGAGGATGAGACCGTCCATACCCAGCACGTGCGCCTCATTGGCGACTCCATCAAAACCGCTCAAGCCAATTGCGTGGACGGCAGCGTCCTGCTCGCGTCGGTCTTCCTGAAGCTGGGTCTGCATCCGTTTCTTGTCACCATACCGGGGCATATGTTCATGGGGGTCTACCTCGACGAAGACGGCAATGACTTCGCCTGCATCGAGACCACCATGCTCTCGAGTTCGTCCTTTGAGGAGGCCGTCGAGGCCGGCAACGAACAATTTGAAGAGCACGAGAAAAAGCTCACCTCGGAAGACAACAACGACCCCGATTACGCCGTCATCGATATGACAGAAGCCCGGGCCGCAGGGATTCTTCCCCTGCGCGAACCCCAGGCGGAATAATTCACCTCAATCATCCCTATGAAACATCCTGCCGCTGCCGCCGCCACTCTGGGCCTCCTCCTCAGCCTCACCCCGCCAGCGAACCTCTTCGCCGTGGATTCCCGTGTCGAAACGGCTGCCAAATCTCCGGCAAAACCGAAATCAGCAAAGGCCAAACCGCCGACGCTTGAGGACGTTCTGAAGGATCTCAAAGGGGCCACCGCAGGGCTCACCGAAACGGAAGCCGCCCTCCCGGCCAAGTCCCCGGTGGAACGCCCCTTCCGGAGCGGGATGGAAGCGGTTCGCAAAGACGTTGCGTCCCTCGATAAGCAGATCGCCGCCAAGAATGCCGGATACCTCAAGACGCTCGACAGCCTCGGTCTTTCGGTCACCCAGGTCGCAGCCGCCTGGTCGGCGCTGGGAATCAAGGATGCCAAGGCGGATGCGAATGTGCGCAAGTTAAGGGAATCCACCGCGCTCCTCGAACGCAGCGTTGGCGTTGCCGGCCTTGCAGGAAAGAAAACGAAAACCCTCTCCAGCGAGCAGGCTGAGCGCGCCAAGAAGGTAAAGGCCCAGAGCCAGCAGGTCTCCAAAAAGCTCGCCGCCCTGGCAGCAAAAGCCGACAAAAATTCGTCGGCTTACCGGATGTTGAAAAACCTCCAGGCCCGGAATGCCCGGATCGCCGGGCTCAACATCACCTCCGCCGAGGCCTTCGCCACCCTTCTTGCCCTCCTCAACGCCTTTTCCAACGAATACACCGCCTACGGACAGGTCCTTCAGGTGGAATACCCTGCCTTTTACCAGGAGTGGATAACGCTGGAATCCTCCGTTTCCTACTACGAGGAGACCTATTCGTTCGAAGAATCCTACTACGAGGAGTCCTGGAGCGATGAAGGGGATTGGGAAGAGATCACGGAGGACGACGTCGAGGATGTGGACGATGAGGATCTTGCGGGTGACGAAGAGGAGGAGGAGGAGGATTCTGACGACGAGTCCGCAGAGGACGAGGATGAGGCCGACGACGGAGATTCAGAGGACGATATGAGTTCCGATGAAGATTCGGAGGAAGACGACGGTGACAGCTCCGGAGACGAGGAATCTGCTGACGACGATTCGTCCGATGAGGACATGAGTGGCGACGATGGCGGCGACGATGGTGGCGACGATGGTGGCGACGATGGTGGCGACGATGGTGGCGACGATGGTGGCGACG
>CAYXRX010000049.1:0-5236 GCA_964467415.1 uncultured Chthoniobacterales bacterium | reverse complement strand
ATGGCGGCGACGATGGCGGCGGAGACGATGGCGGCGGAGGCGGAGACGAGGAATAATCCGCGCTCTAGCTTATGCGACCACACTGCTTGGCCCGCCAGGCAGTGGCGGAGCACCCGTACCATCTCAGGAACGCACGTTGGAACGTCCTTAAGTTGGCAAACCCGCAGACCTCGGCAACCGCGCTGATTTTCTCCTCTCCATGACGGAGCAGCTGACAGGCCGAACGAAGGCGCAAGCCCAGGAGCTCCGCCATCGGGCTGCTTGAAAGATCAGCCTCGAAAACTTTGTAAAGAAGGCGCACCGACACCCCGCACGCCCGCGCCACCTGCGCGGCGCTCAGGTCAGGCTCCTGCTGCCGCTCAGCCATCCATGCAAGCGCCCGCGTCACGACGGGGTGCTGGGCGGCGATCGCATTGGTACTCTCCCTCGGAATGACGCACGGCAGAGTGCCACGTGCCGGTGCGTGGCGCGGGAGCTTCCGACCGCTCAGCAAAGCCTCCAAAAGACATGCCGCGCGGTAGGCTTCTTCCTCAAACGGGATGGCGACACTCGTGATCGGCACCTCACTCTGTTCGCAAACCAGCGGCAGATCGCCGGTGCCAATGATTGCCAGATCTGCCGGCACTCTCCAACCCGCACCGGCGGCCGCCTCGATGGCCCGCATGGCCAGAAGGTCATCCTCCGTATACAGCCCGAGCGGACGGGGTAACTGCTTCAACCTCTCCTGAAGCCACACTCCGGCGCCTTGACCGTCACGGGACAGCTTTTCCAGAGAGGTACAAGGGAATCCCGCCTCCGCCAATCGCTCGGCAAATCCGGCAGTGCGGCTGAGCGCGTGGCGGTTGCGCGAATAGCGGAAGCTCGCAAAGTGCCGGTGCCCCAACTCCAGAAGATGCTCCGCCGCGAGACGCCCGATCGCCTGCTCGTCACTCTCAACATTTGCCACCGGAAGCCCCAGATCATTCGAGCCATAAAGCACTGTCGGCATCCTCCGGGCCGCCTCACGAACGAACCTGCGCAGGTCCGGCCGGAAAACATTCGTCGTCAACATTCCATCGGCGCGCCAGTCACCCGGAACCGTCCCGTGCAGGACGGAAAAGATATTCAGAATCCATCCCGCCTCGCGCGACTTCCGGGCAAATCCCTTGAGAATGTCGGGGTGCATGAACCCCAGGATGATGAGAACACGTTTCCGCTCAGGCATAGGCCGGCACGACCATGCAGAAAATGTCGCCATAAATGCAAGAGGCGTCATCGCGTTCTGCGGCGCGAATACGTAAGGTCGTTGAAATCGCCTCACATGAAACCTGCCCTCTCTCTGCCTCTCGAAGGCGGACGCCTGCTTTTGACGCCCATCCACGAGCGCGCAGTCCGCGTGCAATACCGTCCGGAGGGAGCTGGCGCTCCGGTGCCTACTGTCACGCTGGTCTCGCCGCGGAGGCCGCCATGCGTGAAGTCGGACTCGCGCGGTAAGATCACTCTCTCCACGGCGTGTATGCAGGCTGTGTTTCACAAGGCGGACGGCTCCCTTGAGTTTCGGGATGCGGCAGGACGAACCGTCCTTCGCGAGGTTCCCGGCCGCCGGAAGGTCTCTCCGGGCAATGTGAGGGGAAACCAATGCTTTGCCGTGGAGCAGGCCTTTGTCTCCCCTTTGAACGAACGTCTTCACGGCCTCGGACAATTTCAGGACGGCCACTCCGACCTCCGGGGAGTGACGCGCCGGCTCCTCCAGATGAACTCGCAGATTTCCATCCCGTTCGTTCTCTCGAGCGAAGGCTATGGGCTCCTTTGGCACCAACAGGGCCTCACGGAGTTCAACCCGGCCGATGAGGCTGTTACGCTGGAGCAGGATCCCGAAGAGGGTCCGGAGTTTTCCATCCATGTTACCGGATCGACGGGGGGATTCACCGAGACCTGCCGTGTCCGCACCTACCGCGGCGAAGTCAACCTGCCGGCGGACGGCGACTACACGTTCTTCCTCGATTACGGCGGGATGACCACGCGGCACGAGTTGGAAATCGACGGCCACCGTGTAATGCACCAGGAAAACTATTGGCTGCCACCGTCGGCGTCGATCCGCCTTCACCTCGGCGCAGGCAGGCATACCGTGCGCATCACGGCCACCAAAGGCGAACCGGTTCTGAGCTGGCGGGCGTGCGACGCGACAACGGTCTTTCGCTCGCCACACGCGCAGGATATCGACTACGTCGTCTTCGTTGGCCCGGAACTCCCCGATGTGCTCTCCTCCTTGCGGAGCGTCAGCGGCGGCACCCCGCTGCTCCCACGTTGGGCCTACGGCTTCTGGCAATGCCGGGAACGCTACGAGACCCAGACCCAGCTGCTCGAGAACGCGAGAGAGCACCGCGCACGCCGCCTGCCCGTCGATGTGATGGTGCAGGATTGGCAATACTGGCCATCAACGCAATGGGCCGGCATGCAGTTTGATCCCGAGCGTTACCCCGATCCCACGGCGATGGTCGAAGAACTGAAAAGGATGGACCTCCGCCTCGTGGTCTCCGTCTGGGAAAACATCAGCCGTAACTCCGACCTCGGTGCCGCCTGTGAGGCGACGGGGCAGTATCTGCCGGATTCCCAATGGATCGACATGACGAGCCCCGACAACCGCAAAGCCCACTGGGAGGCGATGCGCACCCGCTTGAAGGTTCATGGTGTCGCCGGATGGTGGATGGATGCCACCGAACCCGAAAACGACGCGCTCGCCGGAGTCGACACCTTTCTGGGGCCAGGTGAGTTTCACCGGTTGACCTATCCGCTCCGGGTGAGCCAGGCGGTCTTCGAGGGCGAGCGCGAGTCGTCACCGGAGACGAGGCCCTGCATTCTCACGCGGTGCGCCTTTCCCGGGCAACAGCGATTCAACTCGATCACATGGTCGGGAGATATCGGGTCGGACTGGGATGCCTTCCGCCGCCAGATCGTCGCGGGGCTGAACTACTGTGCGTCCGGACTGCCGTATTGGACGACCGATATCGGCGGTTTTTTCCGGCCGCCCGGTCAGCATGAGGATCCGGGCTACCACGAGATCCTCACGCGCTGGCTCCAGTTCGGCGCGTTTAATCCGGTGATGCGGCTCCATGGATTCGGCACGGAGACGGAGCTCTGGCGGTTCGGTGCGGTGGTGGAGAAGAATGCCCGCGCGATCCTCGAACTACGCTACCGTCTGCTGCCCTACCTCTACTCCGAGGCATGGGCCGTAAGCTCCCGCGGGGCCTCGATGATGCGCCCGGTGATGGTGGACTTCCCGGCCGATGCCGATGCCGGGGCCCATCCGTTTCAATACCTTTTCGGCACTGCGTTTCTTGTCGCCCCCGTAACGGAACCCGGAGATTCGGTGGCCGTTGCTTTGCCCGGAGGCACCAGCTGGTGGAATTTCTGGACCGGCGAGTTTTTTCAAGGGGGGCAGACTCTCGAAGTGGCGGCCCCTCGGGAGCAGATCCCGCTCTTCGTGCGAGCCGGCGGCATTGTGCCGATGGGATCCGTCGTTCAACACAGTGGGGAAGACCCCCATGGCGCACTGACGATCTGCGTTTACGGCGGAGCCGATGGGGCCTTCACCCTTTACGACGATGCGGGCGATGGCTTCGGATACGAACGCGGCGAACGGGCACTGGTGGAGCTGTCCTGGAACGATGCCGCTGGAACACTGACCTTCGGAGACCTGAAGGGCACCTTCCCCGGCATGCCGGCACGGCGCATGTTCCACATCGTCCTCACCGTGCCCGGTTCGGCCCCACGCCGTGCGGATGTCACCTACGAGGGAAAAGCGCTCGTCCTGGCACTCAGCTGATCGCGACGCGCGCCAGAATCACCACGAGCCCGAGGGCCGCGGTGAGCCCGAGGACATAGAGGGTCCGAAGGCGTAGTGCCGGACTCCCCAGGCCGGCGGCAAGTCCCGCCTTCATGAGCGAGTTGGCGACCGCCGCGAGGACGATTCCCTGCGCCGCGGCCGCCTCGGTAAGCGACCCTCCACGCACAAGATTCGAGAGCGACAGAGAGATCGCATCCAGATCGGTGAGCCCCGAGAAAAAGCTCACCACCAATAGTCCGGCCTCGCCAAAGCGCGCTCCGCCGACTTTGACCAGAAAGACCACCACGGCATAGAGCAGCGCAAACTGGATCGCGACCTTCAGGCTCAGCGGGTTTTTGTAAACCGCGGGACCCGCCTCGCCCGGACCCTGGCGGAGAATCCGCGAGGCGGCAAAGACGACACCCGGCACGCTCATGAGCAGAAAGTCCGGAACGAGCGCGGCCGCCAGCGCTGGCCGGATCGCCAGCACCAGCACTTCCACCCGCCAAAGCATCACCGTGCACGCCAGCACCAGCGCCAGCGTGCAATCCTCCGAAAGCTCCGGCCGCACACGGCTCATGCGCGCCATGCTCAACGTTGTCGCTGTGCTCGACGCCAGCCCGCCGGCCAACCCCGTGACTGCGATCCCCCGCGTCGTCCCCAGCCAGCGGATCGCCACGTAGCCGGCAAACCCGAGCCCGGAAACAATCACCACCATGAGCCAGATCGACCGCAGATTGAACGCTTCGTAGGGCCCGAAACTCTGGTCCGGCACCAGCGGCAAAACAGCTCCCGTCACCGCAAGAAATTGCAGCGCCGCCCGCGCATCCTCCGGAGTGATTTTGCGGGACAGCGCATGGAGCGACCGCTGAGCGGCCAGCAGAAGGAGCATCACGACGGTCAGCACCAGCGCCTCTCTGGCCTGGCCACCCGTCACCAAACCGCCGATCAAATAGGTCACCAGCCCGGTCGCTGCCGTCGTCAAACCCGCTCCCGGCTGCTCCTGCACGCGCACGTACAGAAAAATACCCAGCCAGACCACCATGGCGGCCATCCCGCCGACAAAGACCATGCCGCCCCAGGTCTGCGAAAGGTGCGCGCAGATCGCCCCCAGCAAGGCCCAGAGGGCAAACGTCCGGACGCCGGCCGGAATCGGCTTTTCCGGAAACTCCAACTGGTGTTCCCACTGCCGCTCGAGGCCGATCAATGCCCCAAGCGACCCACTGGCAAGGAGGAAGATCAGCAGGTCGTTCATCGCCTTGACCTCATGGTATCTCACCGGCACCGAAAAACCAGCCGCTTCGTGCCGGTCACGACCGACCGCAAAGAAGGGATTGACGCGCGTGCAATCCCGCGCTATCAACACACTTCGCAAACGCGGGTGTAACTCAGTTGGTAGAGTGCAACCTTGCCAAGGTTGATGTCGCGAGT
>CAYXRX010000048.1:0-12633 GCA_964467415.1 uncultured Chthoniobacterales bacterium | reverse complement strand
AGCCCGCCATCAATCCGACGGCCGGATGGAAGATGCGGCCGAGAAAGTGATACTCGCCACCCGACCTCGGCAGCGCCGCCGCAAGCTCGGCATAGCTGAGCGCCCCGCAAAGAGCGACCAAGCCGCCGGCCGCCCACAACACAAGGATCACGAACGGGGACGGCAGCGGGCCGACCTGAAATCCCAGGCTTGTGAAGACACCCGTGCCGACCATGCTGGCAAAAACCATCGCGGCACAAACCCAGAATCCGACACGGTGCATGGGCTGACTCTTGCAGGGAAGGCTTGGCGGCGCAATGCTCCGGCCCCGTTTGTCTCGTCACACCGTAGCGACGGTCTACGATGCGCGGATGACGAAGTCTCTCGAGGAACTCGATTACCAGAAAACTCCGCTGGGCGAACTCGTCCTGCGCCGGAGGAAAATTCCGATGCTGGACGACGAGGTCGTTTACGAGGTGATCCTCAATGGTGAATTTCTGATGAGCAGCCTGTTCCATGCGGCGGAGGATGCGCTGGCGGATCTGGGCATCGCCGCCTGCGGGGAAGGACCGCTCGACATTGTGGTCGGCGGACTCGGTCTCGGCTATACCGCCGCTGCTGCGCTGGCCCATCCGCAGGTCCGCTCCGTGAGCGTGATCGACTACCTTGCACCGGTGATCCGGTGGCATCGCGAGGGCATCCTTCCTGTGGGCACACGGCTTGCGGACGATCCCCGGCTGCGATTCGTCGAGGCCGATTTTTTTGCTTTGGCTCGCGGGACGTCCGGGCTCGATCCTGAAGCACCCGGGAGGACGTTCGATGCGATTCTACTCGATATCGACCACACGCCACGACATTGGCTGAATCCCACCCACGCCGCGCTTTATTCCAAGGAGGGACTCGGCCTGCTGGCCCGTTCGCTTCGCCCGGACGGCGTCTTTGCCATGTGGTCCGACGGGCCGGACGATCCGGATTTTCTTGCCGTGATCCGTTGCGTCTTCCAAATGGCTGAGGCCAGACCGGTACGCTTTGAAAATCCCATTCAAGGCGGTGAATCCGAGAGCACGGTCTACGTGGCCGTGGGTTTGTGCGCTACCCCGGATCAAGCCCGAGGGCGGTAAACGCGTCTCCGGTCAGGAAGAGCGATCCGGTGACCAGAATTGGTTCCGCCCGCTTGCGGGCCTCTGCAAGGGCGTTTCCAAGATCAGAGAAAACCACGGATGGCACGGTGGTGCGGGACGAGAACTCTGAGGGCTCCGCCGCCCGCGCACTCGCCACGGGCACGAAGAAAAATTCCCGTGCGATGGGAGCCAGCACGGCAAGCATCTCGGCGTAATCTTTGTCCTTCATCGCGCCGAAAACAACGGTCGCTTTCTGGCCGCCCTTTCGCGCGTACCACGTCTCGACGAGCACGGCTGCGGCATGGGGGTTGTGCGCGCCGTCGATCACGAGGCCGGGAGCCACCTCGTCGAAACGTGCCGGCCAGCGAACGCTGGAAAGGCCGCGCTCGATAGCATCTCCGGAAACGTCCAACCCGCCTGCCGCCAGCGAGGCGATGGCCAGCGCGGCATTCCACTGCTGGTGCGCACCGGGCAGGGCGACCGTGCCGGCGTAGGGTTCGGTGACAAAATGCAGCGGACTCCCGGAAGATCCGGCTCTCGCTTCAAGCACCTCGCGCACCTCGTCCGGCTGGGGGGCGCTCACGACCGGAACTCCGGGTTTGATAATGCCGGCTTTCTCCCCCGCGATTTCAGCCAGCGTGCTGCCCAGCCACTCCGCATGGTCCATCGCAACCGGAGTGATCACCGAAACCGCCGGCTGGACAACATTGGTGGCATCGAGCCGCCCTCCCATTCCGGTTTCCAAAACCACAACATCGCAGCCGGACGATGCGAAATACTCCAGGGCCAGGACCGTGCAGAACTCAAAGAAGGTCGGGCAATGCTCCCAGCCCGATGACGTCTTTCTCAGCCGCGTGAGAACGTCGGCGACGACCTCGCGCGGAATCATCCGCCCGTCGATGCGGATCCGCTCGCGGAAGTCCACCAGGTGGGGCGACGTGTAGAGCCCGCAGCGGCGGCCGCCTTCGCGCAGGATCGCATCGGCCATCGCACACACCGACCCCTTGCCGTTGGTCCCGGCAACGTGGAGAATCTTGAGCGAATCGTGAGGGTTGCCCAGCGACTCGAGGAGCCGCTCGGTGTTCTCCAAGCCAAGCTTGATGCCGAATTGCTGGGTCGAATAGAGCCAGGCGAGTGACTCTTTGAAGGTCACTTGACCGGCGAGAGGTAGCCGAGCAGGGAGGCCAGGCTGGTGCGCATTTTCGCCCGCGGAACGATCACGTCGATCAGCCCGTGTTTCTCAAGAAATTCGGCCGTCTGGAAATCCGCCGGCAGCGTTTGATGCGTCGTCTCCCGGATCACGCGCGGGCCGGCGAATCCGATCATGCTCTTGGGCTCGGCAATAATGACGTCGCCGAGGGAGGCATAGCTGGCCATGACACCCGCTGTGGTCGGGTTTGTCAGGATCGTGATATAGGGAAGTCCGGCCTGGGCGTGCAAGGCAAGGGCGCCGCTTGTCTTGGCCATCTGCATGAGGCTGAGCATCCCCTCGTACATCCGGGCTCCGCCCGAGGCGCAGACAAGAATGACCGGCATCTTCTTCTTCGTGGAGAGCTCGATGATCCGCGTGACCTTTTCGCCAACGACCGAACCCATGGTGGCCGCGAGAAAACTGAAATCCATCACGCCGAGCCCGACATCATGACCTTCGATCTTCGCCGTGCCGGTGATGATCGCATCGACGAGGCCGGTCTTGGCTTTGTAGCTCTTGAGACGGTCGGCATACGTGGCGACGCCTTTGAACTCCAGGGAATCAACCGAACTGAGTGAGGCGTCGGTTTCCTGGAACGAGTCCGGATCAACAAGGCTCTCGATCCTCTCGCGCGAACCGAGGGTGAAATGGTGCGAGCACTTCGGGCAGACGTGGAGATTTTCCGAGAGGGCGAGATTATGGATAACCTCGCCGCAGGAGGGGCATTTCGTCCAGAGACCCTCGGGCATCTCGCGGGTTTTTTTGCCGCCAAGAGCGCGGAGGATGGGTTTTTTAAAGATGGCCATAGGAAAAGATCAGCCGCGAGCGACTGTGATTGCGTGAACCGATGAGGCACCGGCCTCAAGAAGTGCGGCAGCGCAGGCATCCAGGGTGGATCCTGTGGTGAGCACGTCATCCACCAAAAGAAGATTAAGGTCCGTCACGTCCGTATTCTTGCGCAGAACAAAGGCCTCCCGCAAGTTTTGCCTTCGACCCCGGCGGTCAAGCGCCGTCTGGGTCGTGGTGTAGCGGCGGCGCTGCAGCAACGGTCCGACCGGAATGCCACACCGGCGGGACAGCTCCTTTGCAAGGACCTCGCTCTGGTTGAACTCGCGCTCCCGCTGCCGCTTCGGATGCAGGGGCACAGGCACAAGCGCGTCGAAAGACATCCCCTTAAGCCGCTCGTCAGCAAGACCTTCCTCCAAAAACCCGGCCATCACAGAAGCCAACCACAGCTCGCGGCCATACTTGAGCCGGTGCACCATATCGCGGATGACGCCGCGGCTTTTCGCGACCGATACCGCACAGACAAAGTGATAGGCCTCCCCGCGGCAGTTCGGGCACTGGAAGGCCGGAGCCACGCCGGAATACGGCTGCGAACATTGCTCGCATCGCGGCCGGACGATGCGGCTCACATCCTCCCTGCAGCGTGCACAGAGCATTTCCGAGGCCTCGATCCGGCATCCGCATCCGGCACAATGCGCGGGAAAGAAGAGGGATCCGATCGTTTGTGCGATTCCTGTGAGCCCGGCCCTGATCACGCGCAAAGCATATAGGTGGCGGGACCAGCTGCGTAAAGTCCCGCGACGGACATTTGCGGAACGTTCGGTTATTGCCCGGAGGCGGTCTTTCGGTCATGTAATCGTGCGTCTCTCCCCCACCGTTGAAACTCTGCCTGCCCTTCCTTCTCGCGCTCATGACGACCTCGTTGCCCGCAAGAGAACCCCGCGAAAAGATACCTCTCGAAATCTGGGAGTTTGCCGGTGAGGACGGATCCGGCGTTCCGCCGCCGAAAGCGAGCGATCGCTGGGAGACCGTTCGCCTGCCGCATATCTTCCGGCAGTCGGGACTGCCCGATCATTCCGCCGGTTGGTATCGAACGACTCTGACGCCGGAAGACGCCGACCATGAGGCCCGGTTTTTCCTTTTTCTCGAGGGTGCCGCCACCGTCAAGGATGTGACGGTCAACGGCAAACCGGTGGGACAGCACAAGGGGGCTTATACAGCCTCCGCCTTTGATCTGACAGACGCCCTGAAACCCGGAACGCCGAATGAGCTTGTCGTTCGCGTGAGCAACCGGAACGAGGAAACCAAGGGGATGCTTGCACGGTCCGGCCTCTATTTCATCAACGGCGGGATCTACCGGAAGGCCTGGCTCATCCGGACAGGCCCGGTTTTTCTCTCGCCGGAATCCGGTTCGAGCGGCGTCTTTCTCACGCCTCGGAAGATAACCCCTGGGAGCGCCGAGTTGGAATCCCGCGCCTTTGTGACCAACACGACAGCGGGCCCTTCCGATGTCGAGATCGTAACCACCGTGCGCGATTCCGAGGGCAAAGAAATCGCAGCGTGGACGAAACGCTCAACCCCAGCGGCCGGGGAGACCCTGCAGGTTGTTTCTTCCGGCAACATACCGAATCCGCGCCTCTGGGATTTGAAGAAGCCGGAGCTCTATTCGGTGCGCACGGAGATCCGGGTCGGGGGCCAAGCGATGGACGCGGTGACGGAGCGGACGGGATTCCGCACGCTGGCTTTTCAGGACGGACGCTTCCTGCTCAACGGACGTGAGGTGGCCTTCCATGGTGTGAACAAGCACGCGCAGGATGAACTCTCCTGGAATGCGATTTCCGATACCGAGCTCCGCAGGGAGTGGGACATGATGCGGGACATGGGAGTCAACGCCGTTCGTCTGGCGCACTACCCCCACGCGAAGCTGGAATATGATATCGCGGACGAGCGCGGCATCGCGATCTGGGCGGAGAACGGCTTTGCCGGCCAGACGTGGCTGAAGCCCGACGCCCACCACGGCGATACCGACCCCACACCGGACGGCGAGCGCCAGACCCGCGAAATGGTGCGGCAGAACTGGAATCACCCCTCGATCTTCTTCTGGAGCTGCGGGAATGAGGCCATTGTTGACACCGCCGCCCGCTACGCCGAGGTGATCCGTGCCGAAAACGATCCCAACCGGCTCGTCACCTATGCCATGCCGCCGGCGCCTGTCCCCGGATGCGACTTCAACGCCGCCAACACCTATGAGGGCTGGTATTACGCGGGCATCGCCGACTTCCGCAAGGGTCCGCCTTTCATCTCGGAAACCGGCGCCGGCTCCTGGATCTCTCACCACGTGCCGTATGGCGCGAGCGAGTGGAAAGTCGACGTCTTCGAGCCCGAGGAATACACGGAAATGTTCACGGAGTTCCGTCTCCAGATGATGTGTCGCGAGCAGGTGGCCGAGCGGCCGATGTTCTTCTGGTGGACGTTCCGCGAGTTCTACGACCGGAAATTCAAAGCCAACCGGAATGCCAAAGGGCTCGTTACGCTCGGCGGCGCCCCGAAGGATCTCTATTACCTCTTTCAATCCTTCCTGCAGAATGAAAAGCCGGTCGTCCGCGTTGCGGGGAGGAATCACTTTCTCCGCCGCTTTGCCCCGGATAACGGCATCAAGGCCTATTCGAACCAACCCGAGCTGGAGCTGATCGTCAACGGCCGGAACGAGGGGAAACGAAAGAACCGCGATTATCGTATCCCCGCCGCCGGAGATGCCGTCGCCGAGAATGTGTTTTTCTGGAAGATCCGGCTCGATGAAGGTCGGAACGTGGTCGAGGTGAAGGACGGCCACGGCCGCTCGGACCGGATGGTCGTGTATCAGCACTCGGCCGGCAAGAACCAGCCGGAAACCCCTGCGGCGCCGCTGGTCCGCCTGACGAGCTCCAACCCCGGGAATCCCGCCTTCCTCATCGACCGGCCGGTTCAGCCGGAATCACCTTTTTACAGCGAGGTGGACGGCACCTCCGATAACACGTTCGCAGCCATCCCGGAGGCCATCGCCGGCAGCTCATGGATCGCCACCAAGCGTCTGAGCGATGCGGCGAACCGGACGGACCTCGCGTTCGACATTCCCGAGGACTCGGAGGGCGTGACGCTCCAGGTGATGCACTCGACCGGACATTTTCCCGCCATCGCCCTGAAGACACCCGACGCGACGACGATGGCCGCAGCGAACGAACTGGCCGGAGCACTGGAGAAGGCCGGCTTCCAGAGGTTGGAGCAAACAGCGCTCTGGAGGGATCATGACCTCCGCCTCGCTGAAGCTGCGATCTGGACGCGGTCCACCGAAGCGGGTGAACACATCCAGATCCCGGGCTTCCCTCTCGATTACGTCGTGCTCGTCAAGCGCGCACCCTGATGCTGCTCAATAAGCCCGGTGGTGCGGCCGGATCATGTAAAGGATCGTCAGCAGAGTCAGCCGCAGATCGAGGGAAAGACACCAGCGGCGGACGTAGATCAGGTCGTAGCGCGCACGGCCGCGGATGTCTCTCGGGTTCTGAATTTCCCCCCGGTATCCGCGCACCTGCGCGAGGCCGGTGACTCCCGGCTTCACGTAGCGGCGGCTGCCGTAGAGCTCATGGAAGGCCTCGAATTCCCGCTCATGCTCGGGCATGTGCGGGCGCGGTCCGACCACGCTCATCTCGCCGCGCAGCACGTTGATAAACTGCGGCATCTCGTCAAGGCTCAGCCTCCGGAGAATGCGACCGCCACGGAACACGCGCTGGTCGTCCGCCGTCGCCTGCCGGGCTTCCTCATGATTCTGCACGTGCATCGTACGGAATTTGTAGATCTGGAAGATCCGGCTATTTTCCCCCACCCGGTTCTGTTTGAAAAGCAGCGGACCCGGCGAGTAGCGGCGGTGGATAAGAGCGACAACAATCATCAGCGGCCACAGAACAAAGACCACAACGAGCGAACTCACGACAAGATCGAAGACGCGCTTAACCATGCGGTTGAGGGTGTTGGCCAGAGGAATCCCGGGCGGCGAGAGAATGCTCAGCCCGCCGAGATTCTGCAGCTCGAACCGGCGCCCGAACCGCCTCGACAACTCAAGCGGAATCCAGCAGCGGAAACCCATGCGGTCCCCCAGCCCGAGAAGCTCCGCGACCGCCGAAGGCGGCAGCAGATGGGAGATCACGAGAACGTCGATCTGCCTCGGCTCCAGGCGCGCAATCATCCGCTCGACGGGCAGATCCGGCTCCACAATCACCAGGTCCGAGATTTCGAGAAGTTCGCCGAAATGGTTCAGGCTGTCGCGGATCGAATGGCTCCACTCCTCGGGCCCGACAATCGTCGTCCGCATCCGCCATCGCAGGCTGCCCGAACGGAAAATCAGGTAGACCCACTCGCGGCCACAGCGATGGAAGAAGTAAAAGAGAGGAAAAGCCGCAAGCAGGAAACCGATCACCATCGCCCGGGAGATGCGGGCATCCCGGGAGACAAGAAACAAAAGGCCGAAGGCTGCGAGCAGCCAGATGGTCTGCCGGCTCGCGAGCGACATGGCAATCCTGCGGGAGCACTGGCCGCTATTGATCCGGTGCGTCTCAGGCCTTGTGGCCGCCTCGAGAAGGAGGCCGACAATCAGCACGATGACACACTGCAGGTAGGCGTCCGGAGCGGAATACCACCCGTCTCGCAGCAGACTCTGGGAAAGATAAACAAGAAGGAACAGGGCGACCGCCGCTCCGATGACGATAGCGCTGAAGGCCTGGTAGAGACCTTTCTCCCGATGCGAGATCACTGGCACCTCCGGGTCGCCTTCCAACCCCCATGGGATTCCTCCGCAGCAACCTGATGCAAGGAGCATTTCCTTACTCCAAGTCTCCCCGTATCCGTTCCTTTCAGCGATCGAAAACGTGCGTTCACAAGAACAAGGTTGGAAATAAGTTTCTGGATCAAATTGGTCCCTTTTCGTCCCGCGCCAGAAATAATCTTTTCGCGGCGCGATGTAAAGACGCTCACGCGCGGGTTTGGATTCGAATTGTCTGGCTTTGATGCCTTTGTGCGCACGGAGGCTCTGCGGAAGCCGGACAATCGAGGCAGCAAACCGCTGCATGCGACACGTTTTTACCGGTTGCAAGGAATCACGATTGAAGGTCGCAGCCAGCGGGACCATGATACAGGGACTGACATGCGCCGATTCGCCCTGATCTCCGACATCCATGCCCGCCCCGACCTACTCGAAGTGGTGGCCGCCGGGATCCGGAGTCGCGGTATCGCCGAGATCATCTGTCTCGGAGACATCGTGGGCTACGGTCCCCATCCGGCTCCCTGTGTGGCCTGGGTGCGCGAACATTGTTCGATTTGTGTGATGGGCAATCATGATGCCATGACCGTCGCACCGGGGCTTGATCTTGGTGAATTTTCCGAAGAGGTGTCGGGCCCTCTCGAGATCGCACGTCAGGATCTCGACGAGGAAGGCAAAGCATGGCTGGCCGACCTCGCGCTGAGCTGGCAAGGCGACATTTTTCAGGTTTGCCATGCGAACCTCGCAGATCCTGCACAGTTCGCCCACCTGTCGCCGGCGAGGATCCCACTCCTGTTGAGGCACTTTGCCAAACAATCGCTCGGCATCTGCTTTTTCGGTCACACGCATGAGGCCCGCATCCTCCACCAGCCGCGTCAGGGCGTGATCCGCGAGCTTCCGGCGACCGGATCGATCGTGCTGGAAGGTCCCGGAAAGTTCTCGATCGGGATCGGTTCGGTGAGCTTTTCCCGCGACCGCGATCCCCGCCCCTCGTGGGTGGAATTCTGTCCGGAGGAGCGGATGGTGACTTTCCACCGCGAAGGGGAGGATCTTTGAGCGACTCCGGAATCCTTGACGGCCCGAGGCGCCGGTGGCACCTATCGTGCCGGAAAAGACGCGGGGAATAACCTCCCGCATTCCTTTGCAGATCAGGACTCCATGACGCCCACCACTCCGCCAAATGACCGCCCGCAAGCGGGTGAAGGTCAGGACGTGCAGAAGATCATGGGCGTTCCGTTCTGGAACCGCTCGTGCGAGGAGCTGCTTGGCAGGATTCACGCGACCGGCGGCTTGCTGGTGGTGCCCTCCGCGCCCTCCTTCTGCAGTGCGCTGGAGGACGCCTATCTTCTGCGGTGCCATACGGAGGCCGACTATGCGGTGATGGACAGCGGCTACCTCTCGCTTCTGCTGGGAATTGCAGCGCGCCACAAGCGGCCGCCCCGTATCTCGGGCTATCAGGTCATAGAAAAGCTCCTCAACGGGGTCCACACCCCGACCATCGCGAAAGATAAAATCCTCTGGGTGGTGCCGGGCGAGGAGACCGACCGTGCCATTCAGACGCATCTGGAAAAAGAAGGCTACGACCTCACGCGAATGTCTTTTTACCGGGCGCCCCAATACGGGCAGGACTTCCGCGACGACGCGCTCTTCCGGCTGGTGGCGGAGTTCGATCCCAAATGGGTAATCATCTGCATCAGTGGCGGGAGGCAGGAAAAGCTGGGCTTCGAGCTGCGCAACGCCCTGCCCCGACCGCCGGCGATTCTCTGCACGGGTGCTGCGGTGTTTTTTTTCAGCGGCGCGCAGGCCCGGATCCCGAAGTGGGTCGACCGAACCTATCTCGGATGGCTGTGGCGTATCGCGAGCGACCCGGCACGGTTCGGGCCGCGGTATTGGAATGCGCTCCGGCTCCCGCTCGTCTTGTTGTCGGGCTCCCGCAAAGGCGGCTGAAAGACACCCATGTATCGCGTCGTCATTCCTGTCTTTCCCGGCGTCGAGGAATTGGATGCCGTCGGGCCCTTCGAGGTCTTCGCGCTGGCTACGGAAAAAGATCCCTCGGTTGAAGTTGTCCTCGCCAACGCGACACCCGGGAACCGCATCCGCTGTGCGCACGGGATGGGGATCGACGATCTGCCGGCCTTTGATCCCTGCGGCGGATGGAATTTGATCGTCGTGCCTGGAGGATCCTGGATCACCGGTGAAGACGCCGGGGTGCGCCGGATGGTGAACGACGGCCTCCTTGCGCCACAGCTGAAAGAGGCGGCGGCCATCGGGACGACGGTTTCTTCTGTTTGCACGGGAGTCTTCCTGCTGGAGGCCGCTGGACTCCTGGCGGGCCGGCCGGCCACGACCCACCCTGCGGCGATCGCCGACCTCCTTGCGCTGGGCGTCGAGGCGATTGAGGAAAACCGCCTCGTGGATTGCGGAAAAATCGTCACGGCCGGCGGCATCACCTCCGGCATCGATCTGGGCCTCTGGATGCTCGCCCGGGATGTCAGTCCCGAACTGGCCGCGCGCGTGGCGGAGACGTTGCACTACCCCTTGCCGCAGCGGCCCTACGAGCGCGACTGCTGATTTTTCGTGGCAGCGATGGGATTGTCCGGTTTAGTGCGGCAGATGTGCAAGGGTTGGCCCTGGTTGCTGGCAGTGCTGAGCGGCTGCCTGCTCGTTCTTTGTTTCGCTCCGTTTCCGTGGGGTGACCTGTGCTGGGTCGCCCTCACGCCGGTTGTGGCTGGCGTGTGGTTTTCGCGGCCGTCCCCGCGCCGCGAGTGGCTCCGCCTTGCGGGCCTCGGCTACGCGATGGGGGTCGTCTTTTTCGGCGGCAGCTTGGTATGGCTCACGACGCTCACCGTGCCCGGCTGGGCGCTGCTCTCGCTCTACCTCGCGCTATATCCGGCCGCATGGTGCGTCTTTCTCGGAACGGTGATCCGGCCGGAAGGCAAAGAGAAAGACGGACGTCCGATCTGGCTGAGCTCGCTGGCAAATCTCAAAAACTGCGCCCTCGGCGCGGCGGCGTGGGTGACGCTCGAGTGGCTGCGCGGATGGGTTTTTACCGGATTCGGCTGGAACAGCCTCGGAGTGGCCCTTCACAAGAACATCCCGATCATCCAGATCGCCGATCTGACAGGGGTGGCCGGACTTTCGTTTCTCGTCGTGATGGCCAACCTGATGGCCGTGGCCACGGTCAAGCGCCTCATCCTCGAAGTCGGGCGCGGAGCGAGGCGTCCGCATTACGATTTTGCGATCACTGTCGCTGCCGTCGCTCTCGCGTGGACGTACGGCATCCGTCAGCTACTCGCACCGCCGCCCGAGTCGGTCGAGGTAACCTTCGCCGCCGTTCAGGCGAACGTCCCGCAGGACGTGCGTAACGACTCCGCCTTCGAAGATGACGTGCTCGATCTCTACAAAAAACACACCGAGCACGCGATCGCGATGCGGCCGGATTTGATTCTGTGGCCGGAATCCGCCACGCCCCGCCCGCTTTTCAACGACCAAGCGACCTGGGATACCGTGAGCGCGCTGGCCAAAACCTTCGACGGCGACCTGCTGGTCGGCACCGTGCATTACTCCGAACAGGGCGATTACAACTCGGTCGCCCTCCTCTCGAACAAGGGCGAAGAGGCGCAGATGTATCACAAGATGCACCTCGTGCCCTTCGGCGAGTTCGTGCCCTTCCGCGAGTCGTTCCCGCTGCTGGCGATGATCCTCGGGGATCTGGTGCCGGGCGATTTCGACCGCGGGCCGTATCCGCAGATCCTGGAAATGACCTCCAAGCCGGTCCGCCTCGCACCGCTTATCTGTTTCGAAGACACGCTCGGCTATCTGGCGAGAAAGTTCACGATCCTCGGCGCGCAGGCGTTTGCGGTGGTGACCAACGACGGCTGGTTTCTGGAAAGCCCCGGCTCCCGCCAGCACCTGCAAAATGCCATTTTCCGCTGTGCGGAGAATAAAATCCCGATGATCCGCGCGGCAAATACGGGCGTGACCTGCTGGGTCGACCGCTTCGGCGTGGTCCGGCAGGTCTTAAGCACGCCGGACGGCAATACCTTCATCGAGGGCGTTCTTTTCAATAAGCTCGATGTGCCCAAGAGTCCGACGCCGACGGTTTTTGCGCGATTCGGAGAGTGGTTTTCTTTTCTCTGCATCGGCGTCACGTTGTTGGGAACGGGCGGTTTTTTGATCCGCCGCCGGTCTCTGAAAGATTCCGCTTGTCCGCAAACGTCCGAAACGAAAACCTGATCTCTATGAAAGCCCTCGTTACCGTCATGCCCAAACCCTCCGTCCTCGACCCTCAGGGAGCCGCCGCCGCCGAGGCGATGCGCCACCTCGGATTGGAGTCGATCGGACGGGTCCGCATCGGAAAAGTCGTCGAAATCGAGCTCCCGAACGGCGCTGACGAGTCCCGCCTGCACGAGATCGCCCGCGACCTCCTCTCGAATCCCGTCATCGAAGACTACGCGATCGAGTTGAAGTAACCGGGACCCTCCGGTCCCCAGTCTTTTTCTTTTATGAAATTTGCCGTCATCCAATTCCCGGGCTCGAACTGCGACCAGGACTGTATCCATGCGATTAATGAGATCCCGGGCGCCAGCGCCGATTACGTCTGGCACAAGGACGAGTCCCTCGGCGATGCCGATGCCGTCGTGGTGCCCGGCGGGTTCTCCTATGGTGATTACCTGCGCTGCGGAGCCATCGCGAGGTTCTCTCCGGTCATGAAGGCGGTGAAAGCCTTCGCCGCCGCCGGTGGCCCAGTGCTGGGCATCTGCAAC
>CAYXRX010000047.1:0-13333 GCA_964467415.1 uncultured Chthoniobacterales bacterium | reverse complement strand
GTGTAGATGTTGCCGAATTCCTTCAGCGCAAAAAGATTCGCCGCGTGCTCGGTGCTTTTGAAGACGTAGGACGTCGTCTGGTAGATCGGGACGGCGCGCGATCCGGTGGTGGGATCCGGGACCTGGCCGGCGTGGAGGGAGAGGGTTTCGATGTTGTTCATGGGATCAGATATTTTTTTCTCCGGCGGCGCTGCGGAGGTGGATGGTTTTTTCCGAGAGGTTGTGGACCGCACGGACGTAGCGGACGGTCTTGCTGCGGGCGCGCATGAGGATCGAGTGGGTGATGGCGGTGTTGCCGACCAGCTTGACGCCCGGCAGGAGCGCGCTGTCGCTGATCCCGGTCGCGCAGAAGATCGCGCTCTCGCCGGCCACGAGGTCGTCGGTGTAGTAGACGCGCTGGAGCTCGGAGGCGGTGAACGTCTTGAGGAGCTCATCGCGCTCGGCGTCGTCGCGCGGCCACATGCGGAGCTGGATCTCCCCGCCGAGCGCCTTGAGCGCGGAGGCGGTCAGGATCCCCTCCGGCGCGCCGCCGATGCCGGCGTAAAGGTCGACTCCCGAATCGTGCAGCGAGGGGGCCACCGCGGCGGCAATGTCGCCGTCGGCAATGAGCCGAAGCGATGCACCTTCCCTACGGACGGTGTCGATATACTTCTGGTTGCGCGGCCGGTCGAGGACGACGACGACCAGGTCGCTGATGCGCTTCCGGAGCGCAGTCGCCGCCACGACGAGCGCGCGGTGGAACGGGGACTCGAGCCGGATCGGCGCGAGGGAATTTTTGCTGATCGCCTGAGCGACCTGCGGGCCGTAGGCAATCTTCTCCACGTAGAAGCTCGGGATATTGACCATCGAGCTCTTGCGGTCGTCCGGCACATGGGCGGCGGACATCACGGAGATCGAGTTCGGGAGGCCCTTGGCGATGTTGCTTGTGCCGTCGATCGGATCGAGCGCGATGTCGAAGCGCGGGGAACCCTCCACCCAGCGGCCGAGCTTGTCGCCGAGGAAAATGCCGGGGGCATTGTCTTTGATCCCCTCACCGATGACGACCTCGCCGCGGATGTCCACGAGGTCGAAGACGCCGTAGATCGCGTCGCAGGCCGCGGCGTCCGCCGCCTCCTTGTCTCCGCGGCCCATCCAGTGGATCGAGTTGAGGGCGGCATTTTCGGTGGCCCGGACAAATTCAAACTCGATGTTCCGTTCGAAATCGCTGAGTGGCGCGTTGTTCATGAGATCAGGACGATTACTCCTCGTTCGCCAGGCAAGCCGAGATAAATCCGCGGAAGAGCGGGTGCGGCTGGTTCGGCTTCGACTGGAACTCGGGATGATACTGGCAGGCGAGGAACCACGGGTGGCTCGAGAGCTCGATCAGCTCGACCAGATCGCCCTCGGGCGAGGTCCCCGCGATGACGAACCCGCGCTTCTCCATCGCCTCCCGGTAGGACATGTTGAACTCGTAGCGGTGCCGGTGGCGCTCGAGGATCTCCGAGCGCCCGTAGACCTGGTGGGCAAGCGTGTTCTTGCCCAGCACCGTCGGGCATGTACCGAGGCGCATCGAAGCCCCCTTGTCGGTGACATCCTTCTGCTCATCAAGGATCGCGATGACCGGGTGGGGCGTGGCCGGATCAAACTCCGTGCTGTTCGCCGCCTCGAGGCCGCAGACGTGCCGGGCGAACTCGATCGTCGCAACCTGCATGCCCAGGCAGAGCCCGAGGAACGGCGTGCGAGACTCGCGGGAATACCGGACCGCCTCGATCTTGCCCTCGACCCCGCGGTCGCCGAACCCGCCGGGAACCAGGACGCCAGCCACTCCGCGAAGATATTTGTCGGCGCCCTCCTTCTCGATGTCCTCCGCGTCGACGAGGATGAGATCGATCCCGCAATCGTGCGAGGCCCCGGCATGGGTGAGCGATTCGTAGATGCTCTTGTAGGCATCCTGGAGCTCGATGTATTTGCCGACGATCGCGACGCGGACGCGCTTCTTCGGGGCGATGACCCGCTGGACGTATTTTTTCCAGTCCGACATGTCCGGCTGAGGTGTTTCGAGGCGGAGGAGCCGGCAGACGATCGTGTCGAGCCCTTCAGCCTGGAAGTTCAGCGGGGCCTCGTAGATCGTGTGCTCGACGTCGCCGGCCTCGATGACCGCATCAAGCGGGACGTTGCAGTAGAGCGAGAGCTTCTGCCGGACTTCCTTGTCGAGCGGCATCTCGGTGCGGCAGATGAGCACCTGGGGCTGAAGGCCGATCTCGCGCAGCTTGGCCACGCTTTGCTGGGTCGGCTTTGTCTTGAGCTCGCCCGCGGCTTTGATGAACGGCACGAGCGTGACGTGCATGATGATCGCGTTCTCCGGGCCCACCTCGAGGATGAACTGGCGGATGGCCTCGAGAAACGGAAGCCCCTCGATGTCGCCCGTGGTCCCGCCGATCTCGGTGATGACGATGTCGCCGCCCGCGTGCTCGCCGAGCTCGCGGATCCGGCCCTTGATCTCGTCGGTGATATGCGGGATGACCTGAACGGTTTTCCCGAGGTAGTCGCCGCGCCGTTCCTTTTGGAGAACGGTTTCGTAGACCTGGCCGCTGGTGAGGTTGTTTTCGCGGGTGAGCACGCAGTTCGTGAAGCGCTCGTAGTGCCCGAGGTCGAGGTCAGTCTCGGCGCCATCGGCGAGCACATAGACCTCACCGTGCTGGAACGGGTTCATCGTGCCGGGATCGACGTTGAGGTAGGGGTCGAGTTTCTGGAGGACGACCTTGAGCCCGCGCCGCTCGAGCAGCGTGCCCAGCGACGCAGCCGCCAGGCCCTTCCCCAAAGAACTCACGACGCCGCCGGTGACGAAAATATACTTCATGGCGGGCCATAGTAGGTCCCCGGGCGAGAAAATCCAGCATCTCGCGCTGCGGATGCAAAATTTCCTCTTCGGGGTTTTTCATTGAGGAATCCCTCGAAGTCCTCCACCCTGCGGGAGCATGGAATTTGTCAACCTGACCCGCCGCACCGAGATCGGCTCGAACTCCTACTGGCTGCAGGTGGGCGGAAAGAACATCATTCTGGATGCCGGGCTGCATCCGAAGATCGAGGGCCTGGCAGCAGCGCCGGATTTCAGCCCGGTCCCGCAGGGCAAAGTCGATGCGATCATCATCACCCATGCCCATCAGGACCACGTCGGCGCACTGCCGATCCTGACACGGCGCGAGCCGCAGGCGAAGGTCTTTATGACCGACGGCACGGCGCGGATCGCCGAGGTCATGCTTCACAATTCGGTAAACGTGATGCTCCGTCAGCACGAGGATGACGGCATTGTCGAGTACCCGCTCTTCACCCACCGCAGCGTCGACCTGAGCGCCCAGGCCTGGGGGCGCTATGCGACCGGACGGCGCTACAACCTGCTCGGCGAGCGCTCGGACGACGACAAGGAAGTCACGTTCGAGTTCTACGACGCCGGGCATATCCTGGGATCCGCGGGGGTCGCAATCCGCTACAAGGGCCGCACGCTCTTCTACACTGGAGACGTCAATTTTGAAAACCAGACGCTCATGCGGGGTGCGGCATTTCCCGAGGAAGGGGTCGACATCCTGATTATGGAAACCACGCGCGGCGACTCGCCCACGCCGGTCGGTTTCTCGCGGGCCAACGAGGAGGACCGCCTCGCGCGCGGGCTCCGGAACGCCTTCGAACGGGGCGGCAGCGTGACCATGCCGGTCTTTGCCCTGGGCAAGACGCAGGAAATTCTGGCAACACTCTGGAAGATGCGGATCCAAGGCCTGCTGGCGGCCGTTCCAATCTACATCGGCGGGCTGAGCACAAAGATCACGGGGATCTACGATGCGATCGCTGCCACGTCGATCCGCAGCCACCCCGAGCTCCAGCTGCTCCAGGAGATGGCTCCTTACGTGCTTTCAGGGAACGAAATCAAGACGATGACCCCGAAGAAGAAGTGCATCTTCGCGATCTCGAGCGGCATGATGAGCGAGCACACGCTCTCGAACATCTTCTGCCGTCGGGTGCTCGGCGAGGAGAACCAGAGCCTCTTCTTTGTGGGCTACTCGGATCCCGAATCGCCCGCCGGCAAGATCCGGACCGCCGCGCCGGGATCGATGATCAAGCTGGATGGCGAGACGCCGCCGATCCCTCTCCGGTGCCACATTGAGGAATTCAATTTCAGCGCCCATGCGAACCGCGAAACGCTTCGCAATTATGCCGTCCTGCTTAAGCCCGAAAAAATCGTCCTCATCCACGGCGACCGGCCGGCGATCGACTGGTTCCAACTCGCTCTCTTCAAGGAACTGCCGGAGACCGAGATCATCGTGCCCGAACCCGGCCACAAGGTGACGCTCGACTGAGTCAGGGCGGAAACCCGAACGCAAGCTTCACGGCGGAGTATTCCGGGTGGACCGAGCCGTCCGCGGCGCGGATCTTGAGCGCGGGTTCAGTCCACGGGACCGAGCGAAGCTTTTCAGGCAGATCGGCGGACCGCATCATGGCAAACAGCCCCAGCAGCGGCACATCCCCCTCGCGCAACACGACCGGCCGCCACCGGATGATCGAAAGCCCGGCGGCCTGTGCCGCAGAGGTCACCCGCCCGTGCTGGTGGTACGGGGCAACCGGAAAAACGCAACTGAAGACGCCGCCAGGCGCGAGGTGGCGGGCCGCGGCCGAGCAATAGTCGGCGATGTCTCCGCGCAGCTCAAACCGGCAAGCCGCCTTCTGCGGGTGTTCGGCCTCGGGTCCTGTGCCCGCAGGGAAATAGGGCGGGCTTCCGAGAACCAGGTCGAACGTCTCGTCCCCGGAAAGGACGCCGGGATCCCGAAAGTCCCCGTGCCGGATCTCGTAGCGGCCGGCAAGTCCGTTCCATTCGGCGGACTTCCGCGCGAGCCGCACGCTTTCCTCCTGGACTTCGACCGTGACAAAGCGCGCGCCCTGCAGGCGCCAGGCGGCGATCATCCCGACCGTCCCGATCCCGCTGCCGAGATCGAGAACGCTCCGCGCGCACGGGCCGACACACGTCCCATACCAGGCGGTCAGGACATCATCGGTCGAAAACCTGTGCCCGTCGGTCAGCTGAAAAATGCGGAAATACCCGCTGATCGCATCCAGCGATTCGCCCGGTTCGGGACCCGGGCCCCCACCGTTCGCACCCGGTGGCACCGGGCCGGGCTTAGCCCAGCCCTTGAAGACAGGAGCGGAAAAATCCGGTGGCGGCACGACGAGGGCCGGAGGCGCTACTTCCCGAGAGGTTTCTCGGGCAGCGAGGCGTCGCGGGCGGGCGGTATGCCCGTCGGGCAAAGCGAGACCATGTAGCTGGCGAGGGCCTCCACCTGATCGGGCGAAAGGTTGTCGCCGTAGGCTGGCATGTTTCCTCCGCCCTGGATGATCTGTCGCACAAGTTGGGGATGGGTGAGCCGCGTGCCGACGCCGGAGAGGTCGGGCCCCCGCTGGCCGCCGACACCATCGATGGCGTGGCAGTTGCGGCACTGCATGTATTGAATGAGGAGCGCCCCCTGAAGTTCCAGGGGAGAGCGGCCCTCCAGGTCCGCCTTCGCAATCGGGGCTGACCTCCAGGCGTTCATGTCGGGCGACCAGGGTGACGTCTGCCCAAGGTAGGTCAGGAGGCCCAGGGAAAGATATGTCAGAAGCACCGTCATCACGGCCACCGGGCGGCGGCGCCAGCTTTTCTCACCGGTCCCGTTGAAGAACGGTAGAGCGAGCAGAACCAGCCCGATGATCACCGGGCCGCCAAGGAGAGCCGGGGTCTCCATCCAGTCCGGCATGAGAGCGGCCACCGCAAAAATCCAGAGGAAGTAAAAGTCGGGGCGCGGGACGGTGTCGATCTGCAGGGGATCCGGCGGGCCGAGCGGGCCCTTCGGTCCGAAAAAGCAGGCGCAGGCCAGGATACCGAGAATCACGACCGCAGCGGCGACAAGATCCTTGCTGATGGCCTTCGGGAAGAAAGGCACGCCCTCCTTCTTGAGGATGGCGGCATATTCCTTGTCGTAGGTTTCGCGGCGCACGACCATGCCGGGGGTCGGATATTCGTTGATCCCCTTGCTGAGGACCATGCGGAGGTGGATGCTCACGATCGCGAGCACCGCGCCCGGAAGGACAAAGACGTGAAGGGCAAAAAACCGCGAGAGCGCCTCGGAGGCGATGATCGGCCCGCCGAGCATGAAGTTGACCATCTGCCCGCCGATGACCGGCACGCGGCCCATGATGGCGGCGCCGATGCCGAGGCCCCAATAGGCATCCTCGTCGAAGCGCATGACCTGGCCGGTGAACGCCAGTCCGAGCGTGAGTCCGAGCAACGCAACCCCGGTCAGCCACGTGATTTCACGCGGGTATTTGTAGGCGCCAAACAGGAACACCTGGGTCATGTGAAGGAGCATGATGCCCACCATGAAGTTCGATCCCCAGTAGTGGACTGCGCGCAGGAACCAGCCCAAATCCTGCTCGAACGTCAGATATTCCAAGGTCGTATAGGCCTCGGCGGCCGACGGAACGTAGACGAGTGCCAGCATGATGCCGGTCGCCAGCTGGATCATGAAACACAGGAGCGTCGCGCTGCCGAAGACGTAGAACCAGCTCCCGGCGCTCTGAGGCACATGGTGGCCGGCTGTGGACTCCCAGAGCTTGGTCAGGTGGAGCCGGTCATCCGCCCAGTTGAACACGCCCATCGCGGCGTCGGTGACTTTTTTCAACGCGGGCTTCATACTTTCTGGTTTCCGAGGTTCGGGAGGTCGCCCGCCTTGATGTAGAGTTGGCCGTTGTCGACTTTCACCTCGTAGGTGTAAAGCCCGCGGGGAGGCGGCCCGGCCGCATGGCCGCCGTCCTCGTAAAACGCGCCGCCGTGGCACGGACACATGAAAAGTTTGGACTCTTCAAACCACCGAACCGGGCATCCCAGATGGGTGCAATTGATGGCGAAGACCTGGAAGTCGTTCCCGGTGATCCGGCGGACCCAGCAGGGGATGTCGGCAGTCTGGCCGTCCCACTCGCGGTAGGTCGGGTTCCTGTAATGCGCAAACCGGGTTTTTCCTTCCGGGAAACTGTCGACCGCGCCGAGCGGGACCCAGTCCAGGATGTTGGTCTTGAAGAACGAGGACAGCACGTAGCCCGCGAGCGGGATTCCGATCGCGGCTCCGGCGACGGCATTAAGTCCAAATCCGAGCATCAGCAGAAAGTCGCGCCGGGAGGCTTTCTTGGGAGCGCCCTCACAGGAGCAGGGCTTCGAGCCTTCGCGGCAGGATTCTTTGGTGGTTTGGTCGTTCATGGCTGTGGGTTCCCTTGCGGCGCGACGAGGGGCTGGCCGAATTCGTTTTTCCGGTGGGAGACAAGCCACGCGGTGACATCGGAGATGTCGGCATCCGTCATCGGCTTGCCCGGCGTGCGGTTTGCAAAGTCCGGACATCCGAGGTCCGGGCGTCCGGCAATGGCGATCGTGCGGAGGTATTGGTCGGAGACAAGCCCGAGGAAGGCGGCGTTGACGACCGAGCGGGCCTTGTCGCCACCGTCGCCGGAGGCGCCGTGGCAGGAGGCACAGGAAGCGGCAAACACCTGGGCGCCGCGCGCAATGTCCCCCAGAGGCGCGCTGTAGGGAGGCAGCGCGGATGCTGGAGGCACGGCGGGCTTCTTCGCAACGAGGTTGTTCACGATGATCTCAATCTGTTCCTTGGTGAGTGTACCCCCAGCGGATTTCGAGAAGCCGGGCATGGCTGTGCCGTGGACCCCGTTCGAAACGACTTCAGCGAGCGTCTCCCTCGGAATGATCGACAGGAAGACCGGGTTGTCCATCGCGATCGATGCGCCGGTGACGCCCCCGAGGCCATGGCATCCGAGGCAGTTGCCGGAATAGAGTTTGCCGAAGTCCGCGACCTCTTCGGGTGCCACCCAGCGGTCGGCCTTCTTCGGGCGGCCGGGCATCCAGTCACAGGCCGGGAGACCGAGGGCGCAGATGGCAAGAACGGTTGTGAAAACGTGGCGCGAGGTCATCAGGGTTCCTTGTGTTGGGCTTCGACGCCGAGCTTTGCGGAGAGCGGAAGATGCTGCATCGTGGAAATTTTTGCGGAGCGAAAAACCACAAACCCGCCGACGACGCCGAACGCGATCTGGCAGACGATGAACCATGGCCAGTCGACATGCCTGGCGAGCGCCGGGTCGACCAGCGGGAGCGAAAACAGCACAAGCACGCTCCAGATCGCAGGCGTCACAATCCCGCCCCAGAACCACTCGAATCGCGCGGGCAGCATCGGCAGCAGGACGACATAAAGCAGGCCGACGAGAACGGAAAGACTCAGGTGAGTGATCGTACCCACGATGAGGCCGGCCATGCTGAACTCCTTGAGCGTCTCGACACTCGCGATCGCCAGCTCGGGCACGCCGGCGGCTGCGAGGAGATTGATCGGATACCAGGCGCTCCCGTAGCGGAACTGACCCCAGGCACAGGCAAGGACCGCCATGGCAAGCGCCCCGGCCAGACCGCCTTGGATGCCGGAGAAAAACGGGTGAACGGCCGCGGGGACCGCCATGCGATGACCACCCTCGCCCGCATGGAGGTGCGCCACCCGACTCGA
Source organism: uncultured Chthoniobacterales bacterium (assembly GCA_964467415.1). GTDB lineage: Bacteria > Verrucomicrobiota > Verrucomicrobiia > Chthoniobacterales > Terrimicrobiaceae > CAYXRX01. The sequence goes on along the minus strand of CAYXRX010000047.1, from coordinate 4,778 downwards.
TGAGACCTTCACCGCCCCGGCCCGCTGGTCGAGCGGGACAAAGTCGACATACTCATGCTTCGGATGCGGGAACACGTCGCGGAACCAACCGACCGCCCCGATCAGCCCGGCGATCAGGCCGACCACCGTGACCAGCAGGCTGGTGACAAGCCCGGCAAAAACCAGGCTCAGGCCAAACGCGGCCACGATCGGCCAGCACGTCGGGGCCGGCAGTTCAATCTTGTTGGGATCTTCAGGTGACATTGGGAACGCGGATGCTGATGATGTAAACGACCGTGACGACGACGACCCAGATGGCGTCGACGAAGTGCCAATACCAGGAGATCATCTCGATATGCTCGGTGTGGTCCTTGGGGATTTTTCCGAGCAGGCTGAGGATCAGGACGAGGCACAGGAGGAAGAGCCCGATGATCACGTGGCTCGCGTGCAGGCCGACCAGCGAGTAGAACGTGCTGCCGAACACGTTCGTCGCAACCGTGAGGTTTTCCTTGTAGATCAGGTGGTGCCACTCGGCGCCCGTGAACCAGAGGAAATAGCCGCCGAGCAGGATCGTGATCGCCCACCAGGCGTGGAACCAAAGCTTGCTGCCGCGGTGCAGGGCCATCTCGGAGAAGATGATCGTGAAGCTGCTCGAGAGCAGCGCGATCGTCGCCAGCAGGGGGAACTCCAGAACCTCGTTCGGATACGGGTGGTTCAGGTTCTTGCCCATGTAGAAGAGGTAGGCAACGAGGAAGATGGTGAACAGCGACGACTCGGTCAGGATCAGCGTGATGACAGCAACCTTGCGGGTCGAGGGAAGCTTCCATTCGGTCGGGGATGCTGTGGCGGTGGCGGCGCTCATGTTATTCAAATTTCCAGTCCGGATCCTCCGGGTGTTTCAGGTCCCAGAGCGGACGGCGGCTCCGCACCTCGGGGATGGTTTCAAAGTTGTAAGCCGGAGGCGGCGAGCTGGTCGCCCACTCGAGCGACCAGGCATCCCAGGGATCGTCCCCGGCGTCCTTGCCCCAGATGTAGGAGTAGATCAGGTTGAGGACGAAGAACAGGACGCCGGCAGCTTGAAAAATGACGCCGATCGACGAAATGAGGTTCCAGAGATCCCAGCCGCGGCCGGCTTCATAGGTGTAGATCCGTCGCGGCATCCCGAGGAACCCTGCGATGTGCTGGGGGAAAAACGTGATGTGAAACCCGACCGTGAAGAGCACAAAGTGCCAGAGCCCGAGCTTCCAATCCGGCATCTTGCCCAGCGCTTTCGGATACCAGTAGTAGATCCCCGCGAAGATCGTGTAAAGGAGACCGCCGATGAGCACGTAGTGGAAGTGCGCCACCACAAAATAAGAGTCGGTGAGCTGCCAGTCCCATGGGGCGATCGCCAGCATGACGCCGGTGAGACCCGCGATGAGGAACTGGAAGAGAAACCCGAGACAAAAGAGCATCGGCAGCTCGAAGCGCAGCTTTCCGCCATACATCGTGCCGATCCAGTTGAAAATCTTGATCCCTGTCGGGATCGCCACCAGCAGCGTCGAAATCGCGAAGAATGTGTTCTCGAGCGAGGTCATGCCGACCGAGAACATATGGTGCGCCCAGACGCCAAGGCTGATGAACGCGATCATCACGCTGGCTGCCACCATCACCGGGTAGCCGAAAATCGGCTTGCGCGAGAAGACCGGGATGACCTCCGAGGCAATTGCGAAGCCTGGCAGGATCAGGATGTAAACTTCCGGATGACCGAAAATCCAGAAGAAGTGCTGCCACAGGACGGCCGAGCCCCCCGCCTGCGTGTCGAAGAACCGCGCACCGAGATACCGGTCGAGGATCAGCATGATCTGGCAGGCCGACAACGGCGGTACGGCGATGATCACAAGGAATGCGACGACCAGAAACAGCCAGACAAAAAGCGGCATGCGACCGAGCGTCATGCCTTTGCAGCGCAGGCAGACCGCCGTGACGATAATATTGACCGAGGTCACCATGCTACCGATACCGCCCAGAAGCAGGGACAACGTCCAGTAATCGGTACTGTGGCCGCGTGAGAACGCCCGCCCGGTCAGCGGCGCGTAGGCGAACCACCCGACATCAGGCGCAGAGCCCGCCGCATAGAGGCCGGGAGCGCCCAGGTAGCTGAAGTAAAGAAGGAGTCCGCTGAAAAAGAACACCCAGAAGCCGAAGGCATTCAGGCGGGGAAAGGCCATGTCGCGCGCCCCGATCATCAGGGGGACAAGGTAGTTCGCGAATCCGAAGATGATCGGCATGCCGACCAGGAAGACCATCGCGGTCCCGTGCATCGTGAACAGCCGGTTGAACACGTCCGGCGGAACCATTGTATTCGCCGGAACAGCCAGCTGCAGGCGGATGAAAACCGCCATGATGCCCGCGACGACAAAGAAGAGCAGCCCGGAGGCGATATACATCAGACCGAGCACCTTGTGGTCCACCGTGAAGACCATCTCCTGAGCGATCCGGGTCAGAGATCCCCGCTCCTGCCCGATCGGCTGCGGCTTCGGCATTTCGAAATTCTCGTCGACGATGTCGGTGTTCATTTGAGCGTCATGAGGTAGGCGGTGATCGAGTCGACCTGGCTGTCCTGAAGCTTCATGTCGGGCATGAAGCAGAAGGTCTTGAGCACCTGGGGATCCCGGATCCACGTGCGGAGGTTCTGCTGATTGAGCGGAGCCACTCCCGCGCCGATTGTCTGGCGGGTCATCAGCTTGGTCAGGTCCGGCCCGAACACGCCGGCCGCAACCGTCCCGTCGATCCGGTGGCAGTTCACGCAGGAGTTCGCATAAAATTCCTTGCGCCCCTGAATGGCTTCGGGAGTCGTGGGGGCGGGCACGGGGGCCTTCATCATGGCCACCCAGCGCTTGTAGTCCTCGGGTTCGTGAACAATCACCCGCAGGAGCATGTTTGCGTGCTGCAGACCGCAGAACTCCGCACAGTTTCCGAAAAACGTGCCTGTCGCATAAGGCTCGATCCATGTCTTGTTCTTGCGGTTGGGGACCAGGTCGGTCTTGCCCGCGAGCTGGGGGACCCAGAAGCTGTGGATCACGTCGGCGGACTCCAGCTGGATGGCAGTGGGACGGCGCTCGCCGTCGCGGGTGCTCACCGGCACATGGATCTCGTTGGCGGTGATGATCCCCTCATCGGGGTAGTGGACTTCCCACCACCACTGGTGCCCGACAATGCGCACGTTGACGGCCGACTTCGGCATCTCGGCATTCTGGATCTCGCCGATCGTGCGGCTTGTAACTAGGACCAGGACAAACGTGATCAGGATCGGAATGACTGTCCAGGCGAGTTCGATGTGCGAGCTGCCGTAAATCTGCGGCGGCTCCTGCTTCTGGTCCTCCTCGCCGCGGTGGCGGAATTTCCAGACGACGTAGACCAGCATCGCCGTCACCACCACAAAAATTCCCGCCGTGATAAAGAGGACGACAAGGGCGGACTCGTGAATCATTTCGGCCGGCTTGGAGAGCGGCTGGAACATGTCGGCCACCCGACGCATCGTCCCCCCGTCTTCGGCGGCGAAGGCGTTGCCGATAGCCGCCAGAATCAGGCCAATCCACAAAATTGGTCTACTGAAACAATTCCCGCAAATACGGCTGACAAGAAATCCACGGCGCATCGGAATCTTATTACGCTAGGAATCTCCTGCTGGTGAAGACAATTTTTGACGAAAATCATCGAACTACAGTCCTTGGGGGGACTTTTAAAAAAATCCCCCGCGGCCGCAGATTTTTTTTGCAAAAATGTCTTTCCAAGCCGAGGATGTGTGCTTCCTTACCCGATCTTCGTTATGGATTGGCAAGACTCTGAACAAACAAATTTTATTCCGCGGCGCCGTTTGATGGGCCTGATTTTCTGTGCGGGCACGGGTCTGCTCCTAGGGGCCGGCAAGGCCACGGCGATGTGGAACGTGCGAGACGTCATGGAAAGCGGCTCCCCGGTCGGCCCGAAAGCCCGCTGGAGTGACATCCCGCCCGCTCTCCGGGGGATCATCGGTCCGGAAGCCCAGGTATATTCGCGTTTTCTGAGCCGGATCGGCCTGAGAAGGATGTCGGTGCAGGCGATCATCGAAACGCACGCCAAGGCCCATGGCCGCATCCACAACACCCTGCCTCCGCGCCAGCTGTGGGGCAACATCCGGAACACTTTGAAGGCATTGGACACCGTGGCATCGCACCTTGGCGAACCGGTCGGCGAGGTCCTTTCTGTCTACCGCTCCCCGGCCTACAACGCCACATGCCCCGGAGCCAAAAGCCACTCGTATCACATGCGCAACAACGCGATCGACGTGCGCTTCAACTCATCGCCCCGCAGGGTTTCATCGATGGCCAGGGACCTGCGACGCGCCGGCCTCTTCCAAGGCGGGATCGGACGCTACTCCGGCTTCACGCACCTCGACACCCGCGGAACCAATGTCGATTGGTGACCGCCGGTCCGAACCGGTTCTGAATTGCCGACGGCCGGACGGAGACCCCGATTTGCCCCCGATATCAAGTGTTAGGGCACGCCCGCCGCGGTTCCCGGACCGGAGCCCCCGCAGGAACAATGCTTGCAAAGCCGGTTGAATTCGCCAAGGCTTGATCACTCGCAAGAAAACGCTTCGAGAAATCAGCCAACAAATCTCCATCAACACACTATGCCCACAACAAAACCAAAATCCACCCGCAAGCCGAATCCTGCCCTGCTGAAGCCCGTGCAGCCCGACGCCGCGCTCGCGGCCATTGTCGGATCCACCCCGCTGCCCCGCAGCGAGATGACCAAAAAGCTCTGGGACTACA
>CAYXRX010000046.1:0-15078 GCA_964467415.1 uncultured Chthoniobacterales bacterium | reverse complement strand
CCGATCTTCTTTGTCGGCTACCTGATCTCGATCGCGATGTTCGGGCTCTACATGGCGATCAACATGGCGAATGCCGGCGGATGCTGGGACAACGCGAAGAAAATTGTCGAGGTCGAGCTCAAGCAGAAGGGCAGCGAGCTGCACGCCGCGACCGTGATCGGCGACATCGTCGGCGATCCGTTTAAGGACACATCGTCGGTGGCCCTGAATCCGATCATCAAGTTCACCACGCTGTTCGGGATCCTGGCGGTCGAGATCGCGGTGAATTCACCGCGCGGCATCTCGCTGGCGATCGGAGCGGTCTTCTTTGTGATCGGGCTCTTCTTCGTCCTCCGCTCGTTCTATGGGATGCGGATCTCCACCCTCCATCCGCAGGCGCACATCGATCTGAACGAGAAGCGCACCGCGGATGCCGCGGCCGCCGAGGCGGCGGTCTGAGGAGGGCCGGTGCGGTGGGCGCTTCTTGCTGCCCACCGCGGCGGTTTTCTTTGAGGGGATGCTGGCATGCCGCTGCGGATTAGGGTAAGGATCAGCCATCCCCGGCGGGACGATGTCCAATCCCGACGCGGTGACACCCCCACATGAATAAATCGATAATGGCTGCGTGTCTCGTCCTCCTGACGCTGAACGGACGGGCGGCTTCTCCTGTTGCGGACGAATTCCATGAGGTCGGCAGCGGAGTGAAATACCGGCAGATCGGCGAATTCAGCATCGACCGGCTGAACGCGATTCTGACCACCGAAGTTGCAAAGTTCAGCACGTTCCCGATGGCCTATCCGCCGGCCGAAAACCCGGTCAAGCTCTACAAGGTCGTTTACAACACGGTGGTGCCCGAGGACAACAACCGTCCGGTTCAGGTGTCCGGCCTGATCGCCGTCCCCGTGGTGAAAGCCGGGACACTGCCGGTGGTCTCCTACCAGCACGGGACTGTGTTTTCGCGAACCGAAGCTCCCTCGGCTCCGGAGGAATCGATGGAGACCCGGCTGATGGTGGCCCGCTTTGCCGGGCAGGGATACATCGTTGTGGCGGCCGACTACATCGGGAAGGGGATTTCCAATGAGCCCGACGCGTGGCTCGTCCCGGGGGCAACCGCCCAGGCCTGCCTGGATATGTGGCTGGCTGCGCGGGCGGTTTGCGCGGATTTGCATCTCACTCCCGGCGACCTGTTTCTCAGCGGCTGGTCGCAGGGATCGTTCAGCACATCGGCACTCTTGAGGCGTCTGGAAACGATCGGAATCCCGGTCCGGGCGGCCGCGATGGCCAGCGCGCCGAACGACATCTACCTTTGCGTCAACCGGTGGATCCACGTTCCTTCCGATCTGGATGTCCACTGGCTGGTGGGGACGGCGGCCATCCTGGTCAACTCCTACGAGAACTACTACGACTGGCCTGGCCTCAGCACGGCGGCGATCAAGCCGCAATACCTGCAGACCGCCCGCGATTTTTATAACAACAAGATCACCTGGGAACAGGCGGAAAAAGTCCTGCCCGAAAAGACGAAGGATTTGTTCCAGGAGGATTTTATCAGCCGTGGCGCGACGGCGTCCGACCGCTTTTTCAATCAGCTTCGAATGAACTGTTCCTACAACTGGCGCGCGAAAACCCCGGCCCGCTACTACTACGGGCAGATCGACGAGGTGGTGACCCCCTACATGGTCAAGCTGCCGGTGGAATATGAGCAGACGCTCGGCGGCGCTCCGGCGCAGGCGGTCTTCGCCGGCGAAAAGGCCGATCACCGCGGCACGTTTCTCTTCTCGCTCAACGATCAGAAGGACTGGTTCGATGCACTCCGGAAAAATCCACGATAGGGATTTCCCAATGGAATTGCTCCACCCGGTTCCCGCGCCGGGCACCGCCGCCGGGGCCGCCGGACCCATCACCGTCCTGATCAACCGACTGGTCCCGCAGGCCGGGGAGGAAGCATTCGCGGAGAAGCTGAAGGCACTCCTCCGGGATTTTGAGCGGTTTCCGGGAGCTTCCGGAAGCAGGCTCTTCCGGCGGTCGGTCGGCGGCTCGGTGGAATTTTCGATCCTCCAACACTTTGCCAGCCAGTCCGATCATGACGCATGGCTGGCCTCGCCGGAGTTTGAGCGCTGGCGCTGTGAAGTCGCCCCTCCGGTTCCGACGCCGGACCACGTGCGCCGTTACTCGGGCATGGATGCGTTTTTTGTTTCCGCAAAGGCCCCCGATGCCCCGCCGCGCTGGAAGATGGCGGTCCTGCTTCTGGTTGTTGTCTATCCCCTTTCGCTGGCGATCTCAACATGGGGCGCCCCGGCACTCTCCGCTCTCCCCGAACTCGTCGGGAGCTTTCTCACCTCGGTCTTCATGGTCTGGCTCATGACCTATGTGCTCGTGCCCATGCTGACAAAAGTTTTCCAATCCTGGCTCCAGCCGGGACGCCCGCCGACGAGCTGATCCGTTGAGCGGCGACCTGGAAGCAGAACCTTTTTTGCTCCAGATCACATTTTTCGGAAACTTCCGGTTTCTCCGGGGGTTTGATCTCGCATGCTTGAAGTGCTGGACAAAAAGTCCTGGACCCCCGCCGCCGCCGCGCATTTGTTGAACCGTGCGGGGTTCGGGGGAACCCCGGCGGAAATTGCGGGCCTGCATGCGCTCGGGCTGCAGGGTGCCGTCGACCGGCTGTTGAATGCGGGCGACGATGCGGATCTGTTTCCGGAGCCGCCGGCAGCCGACCCCACCGAGCTGCTGGCGCTGCGGGACCAGCTTCGCGGGAAGCCCGAGGAGGCGAAGAAGGAGATCCAGAGGCAGATGCGGCAGATCGGCCAGCGGCAGATGCAGGGCCTGCGTTCCTGGTGGCTGAACCGGATGCGGTGGAGCCCGTTTGCGGCGCGCGAGAAGGCGGTCCTTTTCTGGCACGGACACTGGGCGACGAGCTTCGAAAAGGTTCGCGAGCCGTCCGCGATGTGGCAGCAGAACGAGACGCTGCGGGCGTTTGCGCTCGGCAACTTCGCCGACATGGCACGGGAGATCTCGCGCGATCCCGCGATGATGCGCTACCTCGACGTCAACCAGAGCAACAAGGGTCGCCCGAACGAAAATTTTGCCCGCGAGCTCATGGAGCTCTTCACGCTCGGCGAGGGAAATTACACCGAGAAGGATATCCAGGAGGCGGCCCGGGCCTTCACCGGATACAAGATGAACCCGCGCAACGGGCAGTTCGTTTTCGCCAAAAGGCAGAACGACGATGGAGACAAAACCTTCTTTGGAAAAACCGGAAAGTTCGCGGGGGACGACATCATCGGCATCATCGTCGCGGACCCGCGCTGTCCGGCCTACCTTGCCCGGAAGCTTTGGACGTTTTATGCGGCGGAGAACCCGTCACCCGACCTGGTGGCAGCGCTGGCCGGCCGCTACCGGGGATCGGGGATGAATACCGGGGCGCTCCTGCGGACAATTTTCCTGAGCCGCGAATTTTACGACCCCTCCGTCGTCCGGCGTCAGATCAAGGGCCCGGTTCAGTGGCTGGTGCAGACCTGCAGGGTTCTCGAGGTGCCGTTGCCGGCGGAGGAGACGAGCGACGGGATCCTGCGCCAGCTTGGACAGATGCCGTTCGCGCCGCCGAACGTCAAGGGCTGGGACGGCGGCAAGGCTTGGATCAGTTCGGCATCCCTCCTGCTCCGCTACAACCTCGCCGGCTTCATCGTGAGCGGAAAGGCGTCAGCGCTGCAGGGGATCGGAGGAGGCCCGGCGGGTGCGCTCCAGGTGCCGCTGGACAAGATCATCCCCCCCGGCCTGCCGGCCGAGGCGGCCTGCGACGCGCTGGGCTTCCGCCTGTTTCAGACCGGGCTCCCGGAGCCGCTGAAAGAAAAGTTTCTGGCCTACCTGCGCACGCACGGCACCGGTGCACCCGCGCGCCGCGATCTTCTTCACCTGATGATGAGCACCCCGGATTACCAACTCACATGAACCCATCTCTCCGCACCCGCAGGCAGTTCCTGCGCACCTCGCTCCTCGGCGGCGCCGTCGCCTGGTCGGTCCCCGTTTTTCTCGAGCGCACGTTCTTCACCCTCGACGCGCTGGCCGCCGACAGCGCCCTGCAGACGGCCACCGGCAAGGACAACCCGATCCTCGTTGTCCTCCAGCTCGCCGGCGGCAACGATGGCCTGAACACGCTTGTCCCCCACGCCGACGACGCCTATTTCCGCGCGCGGCCGGGCATCGGGATCAAACCCAACCAGACGCTGAAAATCTCGGATGCGCTCGGCCTCAACCCGAAGCTCACCGGGCTGCGCGGGCTCTTCGACGAGGGCCGGCTCGCCATCGTGCAGGGGGTCGGCTATCCGAACCCGAACCGCTCGCATTTCCGCTCGACCGAGATCTGGCAGACGGCGACCGATGCCAACAAGACCGATTCGCGCGGCTGGCTCGGCCGGTATTTCGACTCGTGCTGCAAGGGCGAGGATCCCGCAGTCGGCGTGAGCATCGGCAACCAGCCGCCGCAGGCGTTCGCTGCCGCCGAACCGAAGGGGATCTCGTTCTCGCGCCCGGAGCAGTTCCGCTTCATCGCCGGCCAGGCGTCCGACCCCGCCGCCGCGGAGGAGTTTTTCCGCAGCACGAATGAGATGTCGCCTGACGCGAACGACGGCGGCAGCATCGGCATGCTCCAGGGCGGCGGTGGCGGGGGCGGCGGCGATGCGCTCGACTTCCTCCGCCGGACCGCGCTCGATGCCCAGATGAGCTCGGACAAGGTCCTTGAGATCACCCGCAAGTCGAAGGCCCCGGTCGCCTATCCCGGCGGCAACCTGGCCAGCTCGCTCAACCTCGTCGCACGCCTCATCGGAGGCGGCATGCCCACCCGCGTCTACTACGTCAGCCAGGGCGGCTACGATACCCATAGCAACCAGGCCGGTGCCCACGACCGCCTCATGGGCGAGCTCGACGCCTCACTCACCGCATTTGTCGCCGACCTCAAGGCGCAGGGGAATTTCAACCGTGTCGTCCTCATGACATTCAGCGAGTTCGGGCGCCGGGTCGCACAGAATGCCAGCGGCGGGACCGATCACGGTGCGGCCGCCCCGCTCTTCGTTCTCGGGGGCGGCGTCAAGCCCGGCATCTACGGCGAGGCCCCCAGCCTGACCAAGCTCCACGACGGTGACCTGATCCACACCGTGGACTTCCGCAACGTCTATGCGACCCTGCTCGGCCAATGGCTCCGCGCGCCCGTCGAGCCGGTCCTCCGCCGCAAGTTCGACACGATGGGGTTTATTTGACCAGGAGCGGACGGCGCACTGGGTGAGGGTTTTCCGTTGGGCGAAGCGATTCCAGCGCAGGTTGTCCCTGCCGGGAACTCCGGGGGCAGCGGGAGGGTTTCACCCGCGAACCTTCAGCCGGCGGGATCCCGCCAAAATCACGAAAACCCCCAGCAGCGCCAGGAAGATTGTTCCAGGCTCCGGGACAGCGGTGATCCCTTTGAGAAAGAGAATCCCCCCATTGAGTGTATCCGGAACTCCGCTGAAGACCGATTGGTATTGGACGGTCGAAAAATCCACCCAGTTGGAGCCATCTAAATAATAGGACAACCCGCCGGGAACCGTGTCATAGCCATTCAGGCCGGACCCCCCGAAGGTGACGGGAAGGGCGTTGCTGACGGCCTGGAGTGTATTTGCGTCGAGGTAGGTTAATTGGACGACGAAGCTGTCCTGGGCGTAAACGGACAGCGCTTGCGAAAGGTCAAGCTGCTGGTAGCCGATCGAGTCCAGTGTGAACGTCTGGTTCGCAAGGAGGCTGGAAGGTCCATTATTCCAGCTGTCAAAAATGTCCACCTTCACCTTGACCCCGGCAACCTGGGTCACCACGCCCAGGGCGAGGAGGGTTCCATCCGCAGCCGGAGTCAGGATGCTGGCCCCGACGCTGTGCGGATCACAGGCCATGCCGGTGGGGGCATTCGTCAGGGACGTCGGGATCGTCTGGTTGGATGTCAGGTAGTCGCCGGAATAGTCCATCGGTCCCAGTTCGTTCTGGAGAACCGTTTGGCTGTAGGGGGCCATGCTGGCCAACTGAAACGACGAGACCCCGCTGCGGCCGATCACCGCGTCGTTGTAGGATGCCCAGAACGTGCCATCGCCCGACGTGCCCCCCGTGCCCCAGCTGTTTTGAACAAGCCAGGCTCCGGTCGAGGTGGCCAGCGTGTGCGGGTCCGTCATCGAGTAGGTGTCATTCCATCCGATAATGGTGACCGAGTGGTCGGAATACCCGGTGGCGCTGTTTCCGTTGAAATACTGAATGACATTTCCGGGGGCTTGGTGAAAGTTGCCGTCGGCGTTCATGTAGGTCGTCACGGCCCCGTTTTGCAGGATTGCCTGCTTGACGACTTCGACCTGGGGGTCGCTCGCTCCCAGGGTGAAGCTGTAGGCGCTGTAGGTCGATCCGCCAAGCGTCACGTCCCCGGTGGAAGCAGGGAGAGGAACGTTATTGGAAAACCCTTGATCGTAGAAAGCCATGGCGGTGACTTTGAAGGCCGTTGGCTGGTTCGGGGGAGGGATCAACGGGGCCAGGTTCGGGGGATAGCCGTCGGGATGTTCCGGAGAGAGGGGCTGCCACGCGATGATGCTCGCCGGAAACACGTTCAAGGGGTTTGTCGATTCAAGGACCGGGCCCCCGCTCATGGTCTGGATGTAATTTCCCGAATGAACGCCACCCGGAGCGTTGGGGATCTGCCAGGAACCGGATCCTCTCGTGACGTAGCCGAGGGCCTGGAATTCGTCTCCTCCCCAGTTGGAGTTGTTGTTGAAGGCCTCGGTCGCAATGAGCTGATCCGGCGCTCCGTTGTGGGTGGACAGGTGCCATGAGGAGATTTGGATGCCCGGCGCCACCGAAGAAGTGGGCAGAAGTCCGCTTTTCAGCAGGTTGCTGTCCATGGCCGTGGACGAGGCAAACGTCCAGCAGTCCTCGGCAGTGCCCTGATCCTGAATGGCTGGAACCCACGCCACCGTCGCGTTTCCCCATGTCACGCTCCGAAGGTCATACGACGCGGGAGCCTGGGAGTGAAGATGGAGGGAGGTCAGGAGGAGTGCCTGAACAATGAGACACGTGCTCCATCCGAAGGAAGTCTTTTTGACGCTGGTCATGGATTTGGCGAAACCACTAATTCTGCTGCTCTCCCATTTCAAGGAATATTCCCGCCAGCTCGGGAAACCACGAGCAGTGGGCGGCAGCGTGCCTGTTTGTGACTATTTACAAGGGGGCAGCATTTCCACACCCCGGTTGTTGGAGGGATAGATGCCGGAGGTTTCCGGAGTGCGGAGCTATTTCTCGTGCAGCCTGGCGATCTGTTCCCAGAGCGCCTTTTCTGTGGCGTCGGGGCTGGCGGGGACGGTGAGCTTGACGGTGGCGTAGATGTTGCCGCGCTGGCCGCCTTTGACCGGGAGGCCCATGCCGGGGAGGCGGAGTTTTTTTCCGGCCTGGGTGCCCGGGGGGAGCTTGAGCTTGGCGCGGCCCTCGAGGGTGGGGACGTGGACCTCGCAGCCGAGGACGGCGTCCCACGCGGGGACATCGAGGTCGTAGTTGAGATCGCTGCCCTCGACGTCGAAGTCGGGGTGGCGCTGGAATTTGACGCGGAGGTAGAGGTCGCCCGCGCCGCCTCCGGAGGCGCCGGTGCCGCCTTGTCCAGCGAGGCGGATCCGCTGGCCTTCGCAGATGCCCTTGGGGATTTTGACTGTGTAGGTTTCGACTTTCTTCGAATCGCCGCGGCGGAAAGAAATTTGCCGGGTGGATCCGTGGAGGGCCTCCTCGAGGGTGACCATCACATCGGCCTCGACATCCTCACCGCGCTGGGGGACGTCCTCGAAGCCGCCGAAGCCCCCGCGTCCACCACCTCGGCGCGCGCCGCCGAACATCTGCTCGAAGAAATCGCTGAACCCGGTGCCGCCGAACTGGAAGTCCTCGGCGCTCGCCGCGCGTCCGCCGCCGCCGAACCCGCCGCCGGCGCGTCCGTAGCCGGGAGGGGGAGCTCCGTGTTCCCAGTTCGCGCCGAACTCATCGTATTTTTTCCGCTTCTCGGGATCGCCGAGAACCTCGTAGGCCTCGTTGATCTCCTTGAATTTTTCCTCCGCCACCTTCTTGTCCTTGGCGGTGTCCGGGTGGAACTTGCGGGCGAGCTTGCGGAACGCGCTCTTGATTTCGTCGGCCGCGGCGGTCTTCGGGACGCCGAGGGTCTGGTAGTAGTCGCGGAATAGGGCGGGCATCTGGATTCGATTTTGCTTACCCCATTGTGGCAATTTTGTTCATTCTGTCCAACCCATGCTTGATATTCGACTGCTCCGAGAAAATTCCGACCTGGTAAAATCCCGTCTGGCCGCGCGCGGTCCCGGCCATGAATCCGCCGTGGACGCGATCCTCGCGCTCGATGCCGGCCGCCGCGCGGCGGAGACCCAGCTTCAAAACCTGCAGGCCGAGCGCAACCGGCTCAGCAAGGAAATCGGCCGGCTGCGCTCGCAGAAGCAGGACAGCTCGGCGCTCGAGGCCGAGGTGAAGACCCGCTCGGCCGAGATGCAGACGCTGACCGAAAGCTCCGAAGCGCTTTCGGCCGAGCAGAACGCGCTGCTCCTGACCCTGCCGAACCTTCCGCAGGCGGAGGTTCCGGTGGGCAGCGACGCGTCGGCGAATCCGGTCGTTCGCGTGTGGGGGGAGAAGCCTCGGATTGAAAAACCGCTCGACCATGTGGCGATCGCCGAGAGCCTCGGCCTGATCGACAGCGACCGTGCGGCGAAGATCAGCGGCAGCGGGTTCGCGTGCTATGTCGGCGCCGGCGCACGCCTCGAGCGGGCGCTCCTGAATTTCCTGCTCGACCTGCACACGCGCGAGCACGGCTACACCGAAGTGAACCCGCCTTTCCTCATCCTGCGCAAGTGCATGGTCGGGACCGGGCAGCTCCCGAAGTTCGAGGAGGACATGTATGGTGTGGATGGCGGGGACATGTTTCTCGCGCCGACCGCCGAGGTGCCGGTCACGAACCTGCACCGCGAGGAGATCCTTCCGTCCGCTCAGCTCCCGGTCAAATACGCGGCCTACACGCCGTGCTTCCGCCGCGAGGCCGGATCGGCCGGGCGCGAGACGCGCGGGCTCATCCGCATGCACCAGTTCGACAAGGTCGAGCTCGTCAAAATCTGCCTGCCGGAAAATTCCCGCGACGAGCTGGAACGGCTGACCGCCGACGCCGAGCGCGTGCTCCAGCTCCTCGGTCTGCACTACCGCACGATCGAGCTGTGCACCGGCGACATCGGGTTCGGGTCGGCCAAAACGTACGACATCGAAGTCTGGGCACCCGGCCAGAATGCGTATCTGGAAGTTTCGAGCTGCTCGAACTTCGAGGACTTCCAGGCTCGCCGGATGAACCTGCGGTTCAAGGGCGAGGACGGAAAAAACCGCTTCTGCCACACGCTCAACGGCTCCGGCACCGCGCTCGCCCGTCTCTACGTCGCCCTGCTCGAATCCGGACTCCAGCCGGACGGTTCGGTCGCCCTGCCGGCAGCGCTTCAGCCGTATTTCGGCGGCGCGAAAATCGAAAAGTAGCCGGATGCCCGCCCGCCGTCCACGAGCTGAGGCCGATTTGGAGGATGCCCTCGAACAGATGCCGAAGGCCGGGACGTATCTGGTCGGCGTGTCCGGCGGGCGCGATTCGATGGCGCTCCTCCATGCGCTGGTTGCGCGAGGTTTCAAAAAACTGGTTGTCTGCCACCTCGATCACGGGTTGCGCGGCAGGAAATCGTCCGCCGACGCCCGGTTTGTCGCCAAGGCTTCCGCGAAGCTGGGCCTGCCGGTTGAGATGGCACGCGCGCAAACCGCCCGCTTTGCCAAAGACCAAGGCAAATCGCTCGAGCTCGCCGCGCGCGAGCTGCGGTATTGCTTTTTCTGCGCATGCGCCAAACGCCGCCGATGCAGGCGGCTCCTCCTCGCCCACCATGCGGACGATCAGGTCGAGACGTGTCTTTTCCAGTTCCTGCGCGGGTCCGGCTCCGCCGGTATTGCCGGAATGCGGCCGGTTTCGCAGTTTGGCAATCTTGAGATCATCCGACCGCTTCTTCACATTTCCCGTGAGACGATCGACGACTACGTCCGCACGAATGCCATCGTGTTCCGCGAGGATGCGAGCAATGCCGATGCGGCGCACACGCGCAACCGGCTCCGGCACGACGTCCTACCAGCCATTGAAAAATCTTTCGGCCCGTCGTTCCGCTCGGCCATCCTGCGGGCGTCCGGGATCCTGCGCATGGAGAGCGACTGGCTCGACACGCAGGCGCCCGAGCTGCCGCCGGCATTCCCGTGGCAGGAACTGCGCGCTTTGCATCCGGCGCTGCGCCACCGTGCGGTCCACCGCTGGCTGCGGAGCAATGGCGTGCCCGAGCCCGGTCTGCAGGAGACCCAGCGCGTGCTCTCCCTGCTTGACGTCGAGAACGGTCCAGCGAAAGTCAGCCTCCCTGGCAAGGCGCACGCCCGCCGGCGCGAGGGGGTCATTTTTCTTGAGCGGGAGGATCGATGAGGTCGCGGGCGGTGCTGCGGACGATCGCTGCAGCGGTCCGCGCGAACTTGCTTCCGGGTCTCCTCCTCCAGGGGCTGATGGCCGCGTTCCTCTTCGCCTACTTCACCCACGAGGGCACCAGGAATTTTCTCTCCGAGGTCGCAACCGTGAAGCAGGAAGCCGGCCTCGCCTTTGCGTTTTTCTCCTATGTGGTTGCTGCAGCGGTGCTGCCGGAGCTGCTGCGAATCGTGTTTTTTCAGTCCGGACGCCCGACGCGCCGGAACCTTCGCAGCTTCCTTGCCGCCGCGCCGGCCTGGGGGCTCATGGGGATCGTTGTGGACATTTTCTACCGGTATCAGGCCATGTGGTTCGGCGACGGTGCCACGCTGGCGTCGGTCGTGCCGAAGGTCCTCGTCGATCAGTTTCTGTTCAGTCCGTTTTTTTCGAACCCCGTGCTGATCGGCTACTTCACGCTGGCCGCCGGGGGATTCGGGCGCAGCGCATGGAAGCAGGTTTTCCGCGCGGGCTTTATTGTGGAGAAAGTTGTGCCGGTGATCGTTGCGGGATGGATGATCTGGATTCCGGGCGTTTCGGTTGTCTATTCGATGCCCCAGCTGCTCCAGATCCCGGTGGCCGTGATCATCCAGTGCTTCTGGGTGCTTGTCTTTACGACGATCGGCGAGCGGCTCGCGCAGAAACCCTGAGCGGTTTTACTTGCGGCTTTCCCGCAGGATCGCCTTCCGGCGGGCCTCCGGGAACTTTTCGATCGCGTAGCGGAGCATCGTGCGCGGCATCGCGCGCGCGTGCCGGTCGAGGAAGCGTTCCAGGGCGGCGACATCGCGCTTACCCGCCTCGCGGAGCATCCAGCCGCAGGCCTTGTGCATGAGGTCATGGGGATCGCCGAGGAGACGTTCGGCGAGGTCGAACGTGTCGGCGAGATCGCCGGTGCGGATGAACGCGTAGGTTGCCACGATGGCAATCCGCCGCTCCCACAGGTTCTGCGAGCGGGCGAGTCGCCGGAGAACGGTCCGCGGACGTCCGAGCAGCCAGGCGCCGGTGATCCGGTATGCCGAAAGATCGACGAGATCCCAATTGTTGATCCATACGGTTTCGCGGAGGTAGAGATCGAAGATCGCTTTCCTCGCGCGCTCGTCCCCGCGCTCGAACTGGCGGACCAGGATCAGCAGCGCGAGCACCCGTTCCTCGTGCCATGGCGAGTGGAGGAGCTTGAGGACTTCCGCGGCGGGAAGAGATTCGCCGCCCCGCGCAACCGAGCGGATGTCGGGGATGCAAATTCCCAGGAACCGGTCGCCCTCGCCGTATTCGCCCGGCCCGGTTTTGAAAAACCACGCCAGCGATTCCGAGTGTCCGGGGCGGACCTTTTCCCGCAGCAGGCGGCGGAGCGCGGTGGCGGATGGCGGACGGGCAGCGGTCGGGTCACGTGTCATAGCGCACCTTGTTTTCCAGATATTTTGTCCAGAGCGAAACCGGGAGGGTCAGGATGAGGTAGCCGATGCCCAGCGGCAGGTAGCACTCGAACGTGCTGTAGGTCGCCGACTGGATCTGCTGCGCGGAAAACGTGAACTCGGAAATGCCGACGATATAGAGCAGCGACGAGTCTTTGATGAGCGAGGAGAACTGCCCGGCCAGCGGAGGAAGCGTCTGGCGGAGAACCTGCGGGAAAATCACAAACCGGTAGGTCTGCGCGGGCGTGAGGCCGATCGCGCGCGCGGAATCCCACTGCGAGCGTCCAACGCTCTCGATGCCAGCGCGGATCATCTCCGCGATGTAGGCACCGCTGAAGAGCGAGAGGATCAGGACGCCGACAGGCAGGCGGTCGTTCCAGCCCAGCGCGTTGGCCACCCCGTAAAATCCAAAGAGCACGAGCACCATCAGCGGCAGGCCGCGGACGGTCTCGACATAGATCAGCGACGAGTAGCGCAGCGGCAGGAACGCCGAGCGCCGCGCCAGAGCCGCCAGCACGCCGATCGCCGTGCTCAGCACCAGCGCCGCCGCCGAGATCCCGATGGTGGTCATCCACCCGCGAAAAAATGCCTCGCGGTAACCCCAGATCTTTTCCCAGCTGCTCACCGATCCGGAAAGGACGGCCCAGCAAAGACCCGAGTAGATAAGAACAAGCAGCCCGATCATCGCTGCCCTGACTCCCGGACGAACCGGGTGGTCGGGATGCTCAAAGAACACGCCTGCAAGGCCGTTGATTGGCTTGGTGGCATTCATCAGATTAGATGGGCAGGCTATGCCCGTTTTCCGTGGGATGGGTATCCGGCGGATCAGCCTGCGGCCAGAATGGCGTGGGGTCGGAGAGCGCCGCAGCAAGCCAGGAGATCTCCTGCTCGTAGTTTCTGTGCAGATCGATGAAGCGCAGCCACGCCCGCTCCCGATCGGGCACGAGCACCGCCCCGGCGGCGGCGAGGCGCGCGCAGGCGGCATCATATTCGGCCCGCTTCACATGGAGCAGCCCCGGCGTTTCACGCGGCACAACGGGCGTGCCACGCATGGCCAAGTGGATGTTCCGCACAGATTCCACCCCGCTCAGGCAGCATAATTTCGCGCTGGCGGGATTCCTCTCGACGGTGGACACCATCAGCGCCGCCGCGTCGAGAAATGCACCGAATGCACAGATCCACGAACTTCCCGGGTGGAGCGGGGGAACGACGGCAATGATCGGCAGGAAGCTTTTCGCCTGGCCGTGGTCCCGAAAAAAACCATCCCAGCTGTCGAACACGGCGTCGAGTTCATCCGACCGTCCGTTGCGGTAAAACCACTCCAGCAGCCCCGACCCCGAGGGATGCGGTCCCGTTCGTGAATAGACCCAGGCCACCCGGCTCCAACGGTCGTGGATCATATCCATGAAGCCCGGCAGAAATGTGAACAGGTAGACGACCAGAAAAAGCCCGAAGCCTCCTTCGATGATCGCCAGAAGTTCTCCCGCACGGTTCGTGGGAGTTGAGAATCCCAGCGTGCTGAGCGAAGACCCGCTCGAGATGAGGGCGTCCATAAATCCCGCGTTCGCCCCCAAAGACCAATTGAGGAAAGCAAACCCGATGGTCACCAGAACAAACCAGCTGGAGACCAGGCCGATGAGGGCGGTCGGCCAATACCACGTGAGGATCTCATGCCCCTTGCGGTGCCCAACCCGGATGAGACCGATCCGGAGCTGGAACGCTCTCCAGATCAGGCGTCCCACCCAGAACGCAATCGAATCCTGATAGCGCTGGTTCAGAATCCCCACGCGGATGATGGATTTGAAAAAGAGCAGGATGAGTCCTACGCCGGCGCAGAACACTACAACCCTCAGCCCGCCGTGCGCCCAATCCGCCGTCCCGGCTGCCAACGCTGCCGCCTGCGCCGGGTGACAAACGATTTCCATACAGCCGTTTGTTAGCTATCGGGTTCCTTGACGGCAACAGTTTTCCCTTCTGCCCGCTTTCCGGATTTGCTGTTTGACAATCCTCTGGCCACCAAGGAGACCGGAGGAAGGTTGAGGCCGCGAGGTCCGTTTTCCACCCGACCTCCTCCGGAGGCGCCGCTTCGATCGTTTGCGATTCCAACCCCAGACTAAAACGACACATGGCCATGCCAAAAACCCTGCTCGCCAAAAATGCCGATGTCCTCGTCACCATGGACGGCGGACGCCGCGAACTGAAAAATGCGAGCCTCTTCGCGGAGGATGGCATCATCAAGCAGGTCGGGCCTGCCTCCGGGCTGCCGCAGACGGCCGACACGGTGATCGACATGGCCGGGCAGATCGTTCTGCCCGGGTTCGTGAACTGCCACCACCACCTCAACCAGACGCTGACGCGGAACCTCCCGGCCTGTCAGAATAACAACCTTTTCCCGTGGCTGCGGGGCCAATACCGGATCTGGGCGGGCACGACGCCCGAAGCCTCGCGCTTGAGCGTGATCGTCGGGCTGGCCGAGCTGGCACTCAGCGGCTGCACGACCGTCTTCGACCATTCGTATATCTTTAAGAACGGCAACTCGGTCGACTGCCTGATCGAGGCTGCGAAGGAATTCGGCGCGCGCTTCCACTGCAGCCGGGGATCGATGTCGCTTGGCGAATCGAAGGGCGGGCTGCCGCCGGACGATTGCGTCGAAGACGAGACGTTCATCCTGAAGGATACCCAGCGCGCGATCGAGGCCTACCATGATGCCGGACACGGGGCGATGACCCGCCTGGTGGTCGGGCCGTGCTCGCCGTTCTCCGTGACGGCCGGCCTCCTCAAAGATTCGGCTGCGATGGCCCGCCAATACCAGGTCGGCCTGCACACCCACCTCTGCGAGACGTTCGACGAGGAAAACTACACGCTCCACAACTTCTCGATGCGCCCGATCGAGTGGATGGAGACCGTGGACTGGCTGGGCGACGAGGTCTGGTTTGCCCACGCGATCCACGTCCTCGACGAGGAGATCCGGCAGTTCGCCCGCTGCGGCTGCGGAGCCTCGCACTGTCCGTCCTCGAACATGCGGCTCGCGTCCGGCATCGCTCCGGTCAAGAAATTCATGGCAGCCGGCGTGAAGGTCGGGCTGGGGGTGGACGGTTCGGCGAGCAACGACAGCTCGAACATGATGCTGGAGGT
>CAYXRX010000045.1:0-15474 GCA_964467415.1 uncultured Chthoniobacterales bacterium | reverse complement strand
GAGAACCGTGTCGACAGCTACCGCGAGGCCCGCGCCGCCCTCGGCATCATGTCGCGAGACCTGCAAAACGCTGTTGCTGGAAGCGCAAACGCGAACCAGTTCCTCGTCAACACCTCCGCCTTTCCGCTCATCTCCTCGATCGGCGGAGCGGTTGCCAATACCAATACCGGCTCGGCCGTCTTCTTCCTCGCTGCCCTCCCTTCAAAGGCCCAGGAATCCGGTGCCAATAAGAGCGACGTCTGCCAGGTCGGCTACTTTCTCGCGCTCAACCGCACCGGTGCCTCCACCAACCAATCGCTCAACCTCTACCGCTATTTCCGCAGCAGCGATCCCACCTTCCAGCGGCTTCGGAACGGAACCTCTCTCTTCGACGACCCGCCGCCATCCCCCAACACGAGAGATACCGAACTCCTCGCCCGCAACGTCACAGGACTCACCATCCGGGCCTTCTCGGTCACCACCAACAACACGCTCACCAACTTCTCCGCATCCACCAACTCTCCGCTCCCCGATGTGCTCGAGATCAGCGTGCAGGCCATCAATCAGGAGACCGCCAAGAAACTCGATTCCTCACTGTCCTCCTGGACGAATACCAACAGTCCCATCCTCCTGCCGGCGGTTCAGACCTTCACCACCCGCATCCGCCTCAACCGCCCCCGATGAGGAACTTTATGCCTTTTGACAGGATTTACAGGATGAACAGGATTTCCCAACCGCCCTCAGCAAAGCCCCCCCGGCCTTTCCCGGCAGCCCGCCGCCGCGCCTCCGCCCTCATCACCACCCTCCTCGTCCTCGTCGTCCTCTCCACCATCTGCGTCGCCTTCATGCAGAGCATGAGCATCGAACGATCGGTTGCGCGGAGTTCGGCCAACCGTTTGCAAGCCACATTGGCGGCGGATTCGGCGCTGGCTGAGGCAGTGAACCGGATCGGCGGATTACTGAAAACCACACCCTATCACGGGGTGGGCTACACCAATCTTGCAGGTCAGACCTATACGATTCTCTCCGGCAAGCCCGACTACAACACGACCAATCCACCTCTATCCTATTTTCTCGTCTCGGGGGTTTCCTCAACAAACCCACCACCCACTCCCAGCGCTACAAACTCCACGGCTTTAAATTTCCGCACGAGCGGTCAATCCGGCTGGCTGGGATCCTCCCTCAGTAATGGAACTCTCGTCAATCGGGAGTGCCGTGCCTCCTGGGTTTACATTGCGAGAGACCCTTCCCTGCCGCATCAACCCGACCCCTCAGCGCCTGGCTACAACCCCTACGTCTCGCGCTACGCCTACTGGGTTGAAGATGAATCGAGCAAGATCGACCTCGCCGTTGCGGGCAATAGTCTCGACAGCGGCCGTTTCCGCCGCTCAACCAACTCAACCGCGCCATCAGATGTTGATCTCGGCGCCGCTCCCCTCCAGAACGGCCTTCCGCTGCCAACAAACGACTCAGTAGTCAACCAGCAGGTTCTTGCGCTCCGCCAGCCCTCGACCAACGTCCCGATCGATACCCGGTACGTCGCACAGGCGGCTGCGGTATCCACAAACGGCGCGGACACCTCCCGCTTTTATACCACCATGGCCGGCTACTCGAGCGATCTTGCCGGCACCGGTCAACGCCGTGTGAACCTGAACGCCATTGTGACCTCCTCGCTTGCCGCAAATGAAATCACCTCGGATCTCGACGATATCGCCTTCGTGATAACAGGTTCGCACCTCTTCCCGGGATTGAACAATTCGACCGATGAAGGCCTCTTCCACGATCAAGGTGCGACCAACGGGCCGATGCCCAATTTCGGCTCCCGCTTCTACACCGGCACTCCCGCCGCCCGTCAACAAATCTACCTCAAAAAGATTGCGGCCAATATCCGTGACTATATCGACACTGACTCTCAACCCACATTCATCGACTCGACAGGATCGGTTGTCTCCGGAAACAAGCCCGCCGATTCTTGGCAGACCAGCGCCTGGCCTCAGGCGATCGGAAAAGAAGCGATACCGTTTCTCCAAGAACACGCTTGGACGGGATTTGAAGAATCTTGGAGCGGATCAGGCACCAGCAGAACCGGCACGATTGAAATCGACCACTACTTTGAGCTATTCAACCCAAGCACCAAGGACTATACCGCACCCCCCGGCACTTTCATTAAGCTAACAAATCTCCCAACGTGGAGCGCGGGGTCGTTTCCTGATCTCACTCCGCCGGATTTCGAACTCGATATCTCCGGTGTCAGTTTCCCCGCTGGCAAGGTTACGGTCATCACGACGAGTCCCTCATCGGATCCGGCTGGACTTATTCTTGATCCAACACGCCTCGTTCGCATCGCACCGGATCCCGTGAATGCCCGGAGGTTCGAAAACCGTCAGACCAGCGAACCGATCAGCGGCAAGCCAGGCTTTCAACGAGATCCTTCCGGAAGAAACGGATCCTCCGCCTCGGATTTTTCCACACGTTTTCTGCTTGGATCCTCCAATGGCATTCTCGAAGCACACCCGGCCCTTGGGTTCTCCTCCTCCGGTTCAACCCTGTGGAATTTCAAAGGTGAGAACGTTGGTAACCGAACGCGATTTGTCTACAGCACAAGTCTGCGGGGCAACGACGCTGCAAGCAGGAGCGGAGACCCACGGAGTCTAAGCGAGCAACTCAATTTCCAAACATTCAATTCCAGCAATGGCGAGAACACCCGGTTTTACGGGAACATCCAAGGCAATGCGATTCCGGGAAATTCGACACTTGGAAGAGCGGCCCTAAACTTCATCCAACCGAATAAAACAACCCCGCCCGGTATCTGGGGGGACTACACGCCAGCCTTCGCTGACACAGCAGCTACTGCTTACGCTGTGATCGCCGATGCCCCGATGGCCTCCATCGGTGAACTGGGACACATTTACGATCCCGGCGGCCGACAGCAGGACGGTACCTTGACGATTGATGGAGCCCGTGGAGGTGGTCGCACCCTGAAGATTGGTCAGCCTGATGATCTCATTTCTACTGCCGCACGTTTTTCTCCGCTCTGGCAGAATGCAGCATGGCGCCTCACCGACATTTTCGGAGTCGACCAGGATGCCACAAAAAAGGTCCTCGATCCGGTTTCGAGGGGTAAGTTGAATATCAATTCCGTCGCTCGAGATGGCGGAACAGTTCTTAGGGCTCTCTTGAGGAGATTCACCTTCCTCGCCTCTCCCGACAGCGATCCTTCCACTGCCTCAAAACCACTCAGCGAAGCGGAAATACAGAACCTGATTGCATCGATCCAGTCCTACCTGTCAGCCAACGGCCCCATGCTCGAACGGGGAGAGCTTTCCCAGATCAGCTTCTTCTCGGGAGCGGCAACCAACAATAGTTCGGCAGGCACGCAACCTGTCAGGACCACGGCAGATCGCGGACGCGAGGAACTCTTCCGCCGCATGATCGAGATGGTGACGACCCGCAGTGCCTCGTTCTCGATCTTTGCAGTAGGGGAGGCGGTTCAGGAGAGCCCAAGCGGGCAAATCAAAGCAACAAGCCGATCCACCCAAGGCGTGGTTTTCCGTTTCGATCCGAAGTTCCCCACCGACCTGCGCGCCCAGCCGACATCTTACTCCGCGACCCGACTATATGAAATTCCCTAAAGCACTTCTTGCTGCCGGCTCGCTAGCCTCCTGTGCTCTCCAGCCGCAGTTGAATGGTCAGACTCCCAGTCCTTCACCTGCCCCTGTGCAAACAAAGAACGAAGCGGGCGAGGCCGGGCAAGCTGAAAACGCATCCCGAATGGCGAGGGCAGGCTTTGTAAGAGTCTGGTATTTCGGTGCTCCCGGAGCACCACTCATCACTGTGGCCACGAGATCAGGCGAAGGCAAAATGATGGTTATTGGATCCGGCATCCGGCCGGACCGCATGCTTTCTTACCGTCCTATTCGACCGGGAACTTACACTCTTGCAGTCTTTGATGGCAGCATTCTTCCGGACGCCGATGGTCAACTGCCACCCGGCATTTCACCGAAGAGCACGTGGCCACTGAAGGTGGATCGCGGCACGTTTGTCACAGCCATCATTCGGTTTTCTGACGGCAAGTGGATCCCTACAATATTCTCCGATGCAAAGATGGACGATGACACGGGCCCTGCGCTTCGGATTTTTGACTTCTTGAACGCCCCCGGAGGAAAGGTGTCTCTCGCTGTGGGAGGAAAAACGAAGGAAATTTGGGCCACCGGAGCAGGGCTTGCCACAGAGACCGTTCTTCCCGGTTTCGCGGGTAATGCGCGGTTCGCATTCGGGAAATCTTCTGGAGGCGTATTTACAGTGACAAACAGCGCCGAAATCGATCTAAGCGCTCGCATGTCATACTCCGTGATCCTTTATATCGATCGCTACGGTAACGATGCGTTTGCAGTGGTTGAAAACGCGCGTGCTGCCGTGAATCAGAACGATCTGGAAGCCCTCGGAGACTAAGGTGTGAGGCGGCGTTTTTGCTCTCGAGCCTCTTCGTAAAAGCCCTCCGCAAAAAATCGTTGCCCGGCTGGGGCGAAGCGGGGATGGTTTGGATGAAATGCTGACGTCTCCCCTTGCCCGCCGCGATCTCTCTTGCGGCCGTTCCAGCATCACGACCTGATGAGCCGAAGGAATCTCCAGTCGGGGAGGAAGGGGCTTGCCGTCGTTCTTCTCACTTCTCTGCTGGGTGCATGGCTGGTGATCCGCGCGCACTGGTGGGAGTGGAGCATCAACCCGCAGTATAGCTACGGCATGCTCGTGCCGCTCCTCTGCGCGGCGCTTTTCTACCTTCGCTGGAAGGACCGGCCGGAGCCCGGGGCGCCGGGACGGATCGGAGGGTTGCTTGCGCTGGGCGCGGCCGGTGCAGGGGCTCTTGCGCTTGCGTTGGTCCAGCCGGTTTTTGAATCAAATCAAGACTGGCGGGTTCTGCCCGCGATCTCGGCGCTGGCCGCCATTGCGATCCTTTTGCCGGCCGTCTATGCCATCGGCGGGCGGCCATGGCTGGGCCATTTCTGGTTCCCGGTGGCCTTCCTCCTGACCGGCGTTCCCTGGCCAACGAACTGGGAGAACAGGATTATGGACGCTCTGATGCTGGGAAACGCCGGGATCTGCGTCGAGGCCCTGCATTGGATGGGACACCAGGCGGTACAGCAGGGGCACTTGATTGCGCTGCCCTCCGGACTGCTGGGCGTCGAGGAGGCCTGCAGCGGCGTCCGTTCGCTACAGAACGGGATCATGGTTTCGCTTCTAGCGGGAGAGTTCTGGCGGCTCGGCCTCGTGAAGCGACTTGTCCTCATCGTCCTCGCCCTCGCTTGTGCGCTCGCAGGGAATGCGATCCGAACGGTTTTTCTTTCGGTGGTAGCGAGCGCAGAGGGACACGATGCCGTCTCCCGCTGGCATGACACCGCGGGGAATACCATCCTCTTCGCGACGATCGCGATCCTGTGGGCCGCCGCATGGGCGATGTCGTCAAAAAAGCCGACGCCCGAACCGGATGCCGGCCCGCCGTTTCCTTTCGGCCGTCTGAGGTTTCTCAAAGCGCCCGCGCTCGCCATGTCCTGCCTTTGGCTCGCATCGCTTGCGGGCACCTCACTCTGGTATGGGCGGCATGCCGCTCCGATCAAACGCGATCTCTGGTCGCTCGATGCCTCGGCCCAGGGACAGGGCATCCGGAAAGTGGAGATCCCGGAACGCACGCTGTCGGTGCTTCTGAATCCCGATGTGGCCGTTGCAGAGGAGTGGCGCGACGCCGATGGGGTCCAGTGGTTCCTTTATTACTTCCGCTGGGAGCCCGGCCGCACGGCGATCCGATCGGCCATGGCGGTGCACGATCCCACGAACTGCCTTGCGGCGGTAGGAATGAATCTCGAAAAAGAATTCCCGTTCGATCCGGTGGAGGTGTCCGGCTTTGAAATTCCCTTCCACCGTTTTCTCTTCACCCGGCGCTCCGAGCCGGTCTATGTGTTTCACGCTGTGGAAAGTGACGACGGGACGATGCGTGAAGAAAAGTTCTCGGGCCAGACCCGCCTTCAGGCCGTTCTCGAAGGCCGGCGCAACCGCGGGCTCCGCGTGCTGGAAATTGCGGTCCGTGGTGCGGAAAGCCTGGAGGACGCGGAGAGCCGCCTCACGCAAATGCTCGCCGGCCGCCTGAAGGTTCTCTCACCATGAACAACGACTTCCTCCCTCCCCCGGATCCCGGCGAGCCGCTGCCCGCCTACGAGATCGAAGCCCCGAAGACGTGGAAAGACCGCGCCGGCGAGATCGCGCGGAGCTGGAAGTTCTGGGTGGTGGCGATCCTTGCCATCGGGCTGACCATAGGCCTTTGGAAGGGTCCGGGCATCTACAGGGAAGCAAAGGCGCAGCGGGCGCTTGCCTTTATGCAAAAAGGCGACGATGCGCTTGCGGCGAGAGAGATCCGTGAGGCGATCCAGTTTTACCGGCAAGGGCAGATGCTCGCACCCGGGGACGAGCGCATCCAGCGGTGGAGCTTGAAAGCGAGCGCCGCCACGGGAAACACCGAGGCGTTTGACTCGCTCCGCGAAAAAATCGGAGAGGGCACCATGACAGCTGACGAGGCCATGGTTATCGCCGAGCAGAGCGTCAAGCGTGGCGACGCCGCCTCCGCGACGGCCGCTCTGGCCAAGCTGCCGGACTCACTGCCGCCATCGCTCACCGTACGCCGCATGGCCGCCGAGTCGGCCCTTCTCGTTAATGAGGGCAAGACGCAAGAGGCTGTTGCCGCGATCGAGCAGGCCATCACGTCTCTCCCCGAGACCGAGGCCAATGCTCTCCGGCTCATCTTGATCGAGCTGCTCCTCCGCCCGGGCAGCACCGATCAGGAGAAGGCGGCCGCACTGGTTGGGAGCCTCTCCAAGCAACCGGCCAAAGAGGGCTTGCTCGCCCTTCGTCTCGCCGCCGCCGCGCGGCTATCCCAGTCCGCTCTCGAGCTGCTGCCGACCACTGCGCTCCCCGCAATGCTGCGCGAACATCCTGAGAAAGAGCTCGGCGACGACCTCCTCGCTGTTCAACTCGAAGCTGCGGCGTCCCCTTCCGATATTCCCGCAATTCTCGCGCAGCTTATCGCCTCCAAAAAATCCGAACCCCTTGCCATCCGGATCAAGACGGCGAACTGGCTCGCAGCGAACGGCGCGCATGCCCAGGGGCTCGAGCTCATCTCCCTCGAAGACGCACAATCCGACACCGATGCATTTCTTGTCCGGATGGAATGCCTCTCCGGCCTCAAGCGCTGGCAGGATGCACGCGCCGAGCTCGACGCCGCCCGCGACCGCATCATCTCCTACCCCGTGCGCCACCTCTTCATCGCGCGATGCGCCGAAGAGCTCGCCAACCCCGCGGCGGCGTCGGAGTCCTGGGACATTGTGCGCCGCAACATCCGCATGGCGAACCCGAAGGAGACGCTCTTTATCGCCACGCAGGCCGAAGCCCGCGGCCAGAAGATCGTCGCCGCCGCCGCCTACCGCGCCCTCTCCACATCATCCGAGGGATCCCTCCAGGGCTTGAAGGGCATGCTTCGGACGCTGCCGCTGGATACCCCGATCTCCGAGGTCCGCGAGATTTACGCTTCGCTCGTTGCCGCACGGCCGGATGATCAGGACGCTGCGGCCGGCCGCCTCTATTTTGACCTTCTCGATGGCGTGAACCCTCAAAAGGCCGTCGCCGAAGCCGCAGCGCTTCAAGCGCGGGACCGGGCATCCCTTGCCTATGCCTCCATCCACGCCCTCGCCCTGCTCCGGAACGGGCGGCCGGCAGATGCGCTGGCCATTGTCGAAAACCCCGACCTCGACTGGGCAACCGCTCAGGACCGCTGGAAAGCGGTGCGGGCCGCAGCGCTCCGCGCGAATCAAAAGACAGACGACGATTTCCTCCGCAGCATACAGCGCCAGAACCTCCGTAGCGAAGAACTCGATTTGCTCACCAACCCGACCGGCCGCGTGCCGGCAGGCCCGAAGTAAACCTCCCTGCACCGCGAGGTGCTTTCCCCAACCACCGCCGTGCAGGGCAAGCGTCGGGGCAGGGTTAAAAGGAAGTGACGCACCGCATCCTGTCTGTCAGCCTCCCTCCAGATTATGAGCACCACCACGACTCCCACCCCTGCCGTTGACCTTTCCAAAAGCCGCGGCTGGCTTCTCGCCGGCGGTATCCTATCGATCCTCGTCGGCTTTATGGCCATGGGATCGCCGTATCTTTTCACCGTGGTCATCGCACAGTTCATCGCGATTTTCGCTCTGGTGAGCGGCATCATTTCGCTCGGGCTCGCCATTTTTGGAAAACACTCCACCCACCGCATTCTTGACGGCGTTCTGGCGCTCGTGCGAATCGCCGCCGGCGTGGTGATGCTCGCGTGCCTCGCCTCGAGCATCGCCGTGATCACGCTCATCCTGGCCTCCTTCTTCCTCGTCGAGGGCGTGTTCCAGATCGTTGGCGCCTTCGGAATGCGGAAGCATCAGGGCTGGGTCTGGACACTGATCAGCGGTATTGCCTCGGTCGTCCTCGGCCTGATGGTCTTCAACCGCTGGCCGTCCGACTCGCTCTTCATCATCGGCCTTCTCTACGGCATCAACTCGATCTTCTGGGGCGTGTCGCTCCTCACGCTCGGGATGGCGGCCAAGAAGACCGAGCCCACCGCGGCGGCCTGAGGCAGTCAGCCCACGACCTGCACGGAGACATCCATCCGGTCAAACGCACCGGCAGGTCCGTACCACGCTCCGGAGAGCGGCATGGCTTTTTCCTGCGAGCGCGAAACGCCCACCGAGACATGCTCCGAGCCGGCCAGCTTGTTGTTGGTGGGATCGAAGCCGATCCATCCGCTGCCCGGCACGTAGATCTCCGTCCACGCATGCGTCGAACCATGCTGCTCCTCCGCGAGTTGGACGTAGCCTGTCACGAAGCGCGCGCCGAAGCCCCAGTGCCGCGCGGCCTCCATCATAAACACCGCATAATCGCGGCAGGAACCGGTGCCCTTCGAAAGCGTCTCGCAGGGCAGCTGCACGCCGGGCTCCTCGCGGTGCACATAGCGGAACGATTCGAAGATCTTGGAGTTCAGGCTCCGTAGCATCCCGAGCGTATCGAGAAGCTGCCCGGGCTGGTAGAGGTCCGCCAGCCACGTCTGCAGCGCGGGGCCGTCGTGCGGGTAGCTTGGCAGGTAATAGGAAACCAGCTCCGTCTGCTCATTCGGCGCATATTGAAAGGGATAGTTCCGGGCCGCCGGATCAATCAGGTAGGCGTCTGGCGCCTCCTCGAAGAGATCGACATCCACCTCGCTCAGGATCGAAAGTTTCGCTGCGGGCTCGCGGAAGGTCAGGATCGCAATGGCATTATCGTGCAGGTCGCGCACCCAGCGGACCGTGGCCTCCGGCTCGATGACGAGGCGGAGCTTCTCAATGTGAATCTCATGCCCCTCGCGTGGCCGCAGCATGGCGCGGTGGGGTCCGAAGGTGACCGGCTCATGGTAAAAATACTCGGTGCGGTGGGTGATCCGGATGCGCTTCATCAAAGGTCGAGGCTGCTCAGCTGCCGGCGATTGATCAAGCCTTCTCGCGCCGGAGGGGCGGTGCCGGCCGATCGAAGCGGGATTGCTTTCGGATCCGAAAACCTTTAGCGCGTATGGCCATGAGCAAACATCTCTCGGATCTCCAAAAGGGCCGCCTGTGGTACTACATCGGCGGCGGCCTCACCGCTCTGGTCGGCCTTTTCTCCATCATCCGGCCCGGGCTGGCGACCGTAGCGATCGAGGAATTCCTCGGCGCCTTCCTGCTTGTGAGTGGCGTGATCCTTCTGCTCTCGGCGCTGTTCGGACGGGCCAGAAACCACCGGCTCCTCGACTTTCTCTCCTCCGTGCTGCGCATCGCGACCGGCATCGTGCTCATCGCCAAGGTCCTCAGCGGCGTCGTTGCGATCACGCTCGTGGTGGCGGCCCTTTTCATTGCCGAAGGGTTGGTTGGCCTCCTCTTTGCACTGAAGTTCCGCGGAAAGAACCCGGCATGGATCTGGATGCTGCTGAACGCTATCGCGGCGTTCATCCTGGGCGGCATGCTGATGGCGAACTTCCCGTCCGATGCGGCATGGGCGCTCGGCCTCCTGTTCGGCATCAACTGCCTTGCCCTGGGTTCCGCCTTGGTGATGTTCGGCGTCTCGATGCCCAAGGCCTCGGAAGTCTGATCCCCGGGCAGAGGGCGATTACGTGCTCCGGACCACTCCGGGTGGACGGAACGTGCCTTTGAGAATCCCTGACGACGGAGCGCCCAGCCAGTTCTGAAGGACGTCTGCATAAACCGACCGAAAATCGATGCCGTGGACGAGATCGCCATCGTGCAATTCCGTGAGGCTCGGCGCGGCCCCGTGCAGCCCCGGCTTCGCCCCGCCTCCAATGAGAAACATCGGTGCTGCAGCACCGTGATCGGTGCCGCCGCTGGCGTTCTCCGCCACCCTCCGGCCGAACTCGCTGAACGTCATCACCGTGACCCGCTGAAAATTTCCCTGCGCTTTCAAGTCGGACGTGAAGGCTCCAAGGGCCGCATCGAGCTCGCCAAGGAGCCGCTCGTGCGATCCCGTCTGGTTGCTGTGCGTGTCGTAACCACCATGCCCGACGTAGTAGACCCGCGTGGGCATCCCGCCGGCGATCAACCGCGCCACCAGATTGAGGGAGCTGGCAAGATTGCCTCCGGGATAGGGCACCGGGGACTTCGATTTGCGTGTGATCGCAAGCACCTTGTCCGAGCTCATCTGGGCATCGAGCGTCGTCCGCCGCAAGAACTCCAGCGTATCGCCGGCCTCGGCCCCGGTCCCTCCAAGCATCCCGATCGAACCACCCTCATTGTCGCCCTCGAGCCCGGCGCCCGCCATGTTGCGGAAAAACTCCTCGGCCGCTTCGGGGTCCGACGCCTTCTCGGCATCGAAGCGGAATTGCTCCGGACGGGCGAAGGAAATCCCCTTTGGCTCCGCGGCGGCGAAAGCCTGCGGCACCTGATCGCCGATACTGACGCCCACAGCGGGATCCGCCCCCTGGCAGCACGAATCAAAATACCGCCCGAGCCAGCCGGTGGAGCTTGTCTCTTTCGAGCCGACCGCCGTATGCCAGATTTCGGTTGAGCGGAAATGGGAGCGGTTGGGATTCGGATAGCCGACACCTTGGATAATCCCGAGATCTCCGCTGTCGTAGAGCCCAAGGAGGTTGGTGAGTTTAGGATGGAATCCCGCCGAATCCGTCAGTTTGAGCACCGCCTCCGGACGGAGTCCGATCGTGGGCCGGGCCCGGTGGTAGGCATCGTCCGCGAAGGGGACCAGCGTGTTGAGGCCGTCATTTCCACCCGCCAGCTGAAGCACGACAAGAATCGGGCCGTCCTTTCCCGTGGCGAGCTGGATCGCAGAGTCCGCGGCGAGAGCATCCATCGAAAGAAATGTCTGCTCGATAAAGGCCGGCACGGTCCATGCCACGGCGCCCCCGAGGAGCGACGTGCGCAGGAAGGCGCGGCGGGTATGGAGGGTTTTCATCAGGTGAGTTGGAATTCCGGGGTGCTCATCATGAGTTGCAAGAGATCGCGGCGCGCCTCTTCCCCGTCGCCGCGTGAGGAGAGATAGGCCAGGCATTGGGTACGGAGAGCCTTGTCCACCGGCGCCTGGAACAGGCGGCCGGCGGCACGCTCGACAAGTTCATCCGGCGAACCGGCCCCCGCGAAGATTTTCTCCAGCGGAACGCTCACATCCTCCAACGCATCGCGACCACCAGGCATGGAACCTGCCTTTCCACTGACGATCGTGCCCGCCACGTTGTAACGGAAAAGGAGGGTTGCGGAGCTGATCCATGCCCGCCCACCGTCCCATCCCTTCACGTTCGGAGGTGCAAAAAGCGACTGCCCCAACTGGCGGAGGATCCCCTCGCAGGCGGCAGCCGTCGGTAGAGGAATCTCGAGAATGCGACACATGGAGACCAGCCAGTGCACGGGGCTCTTGACCTGGCGCCGGACCACTGCGGCGTCGTAGAACTCGCCCGCACGGAACATCCTGCGCAGCAGGGCTCCCGTATCGTAGCCGGAGGCCCGATAACCATCCGCCAGCATGCGCACGAGCGAGGGATCAGGAATCGTGCCGGCGTAAAAAATCCAGAGTTTCCGGGCAAGGAACTGCGCACACTCGGGACGCGCCAGCACGAGATCGATCACATCGTCGCCATCGAACGTTCCGGTTTTTCCAAAAATCGACTTCACCCCCTCATCATGCTGTCGCCTCGCAAAGACAAACCGCGTGCCACGGGGGTCGATGCGATATCCCGTGAACGCCCGTGCAATCTCGCGGATGTCGGCCTCCTCATAGCGGCCTTCGCCAAGGAGAAAAAGCTCGAGGAGCTCACGGGCAAAATTCTCGTTGGGCTTGTTGCGCTGGCTCTGCTGGAGATCGAGATAGCGCATCATGGCGGGATCGCGCGAGATCTCCCGCGCCATCGCCCGCAGAGACCCGAGCGAATAGGCCCGCAACGTTTCATTTTGCTGCCAGATGGCGAAGGGCTCGCGGACCTTTTCCGTGCTCGTCGCCCAGTGGCCATGCCAGAACAGGGTCGCCTTTTCCCTCGCGGCAAACGGACTCCAACGCATGCGGTTCAGCCACCATGCCCGCAAGAGGAGAATCTCATCGCGATCCTGCCGGCTCATCTGTGCCTGGAGCCGCTTGCGCGCTTCATCGTCCGACGTCCGCGCCTGCCGCTTCACCTCAAAAAGATCCTCCGGATGCCGGAGAACCGGAACCGGAAAGAGGTCGCTCTCGTCTCCGGCGCACAGCAATGCCTCAACCGCTCCGTCACGCCCAAGCCGGTGAAGAGCCGCCACGTCCGCGGGCGAACCGCCGAAAGCCGCACGATTCAAAAGATGCGCCGCCGCTCCGGGTGTCCAGCGTTCGTTCGTCAGCACTTCCAGCATGCAGAGTGAACACCGCCCGCGCGGAAAAGTTCCGCGAGAGAATGGCTGGAGCAAAAATCCGCCCTCTACCGGACTTCGATCTTCGTCCCCTTCGCGACAAGCTGGCTCAGTCGAAAGGCATCCCAGTTCGCCAGTCGGATACATCCGGCACTCTCATTGCGCCCGATCTGATCCGGAGTCGGCGTGCCATGCATTCCCACACTGGGCCGGTTGATGGCCATCCACACGATGCCGACCGGATTATTCGGACCGGGCGGCAGGTTATACGCGGTCTCGCTGCGGACTCCGGATTCAAGGACCGACTTGTCCCAGCGGAAATACGGCAGGAGCACATTTGCAACAACGCGCCAGGTGCCCTCGGGAACCGGCACCCGGCTGGACCCCGGTGTGCAGGGGAAGCACCCGACCAACCGATCATCCTCATAAACCTCGATCAAACGCTCACTCCGCAGCAGGACCAGCTTGCAAACCGGCTCGGGCGGAGGAGTCGGAGAAGGTGCCGGAGGGGGCAAAAAAAGACTGTCGGGCGATGCACCGGGCGACGCGGAAGGCGATGCCCCGGGTGACGGCGAGGCGAGCGCCGCGGCTTTGCGGGCTTTTTCCTCGGCACGCCGCTGCTTTTCCAGTGCGGCCACATCCTCCATACGGAATTCCTCCACATCCGGCACCCGCAGCACATCGCCCGCCTGCGGATTTTCCATGCCGGGATTCAGCTCACGCAAAAAACCCAGATCGCAGTGGAAACGTTCGGCGACAAACTCCAGGAGGTCGGCATACAGCATGGCCTTGAGCTTTTCCTGCGCCGGAGGCTTCGACGCTTGCGGTCCCACCCATTGGGCATCCTCCGGACGGATCGTATAAGTGCGATAAGCCTCCGGAACGGACGTCAAGTCCAGCAGTGTTCCGGGAGCCAGTCCGTAGGCGGCCGCGTAGCGATCGGCCGCCTTCTGTGTGAATTCGCCACCGAGTCCGTCGATCTTTCCCGGTCGGAATCCTGCGCGATCCAGCACGATCTGGACCTTTGTGAGGGCGATGCGCTCGGGCGAATCGGGAAGCGGTTTCTCCAGCTTGGCAACCCTGGCCTCCGCCGGCGTCTGCGCGTGCAGATTCCAGCACCAGGCTGCCACAAAAAGCACTCCGATGGCCGGAAGACGACGCAGGTTCCAGAAAATCATGGTGCGAAAGATGCCACAATCGTCCACCCGTCGCGAGCACAAGAGGTAACGGATTTTCCATGGATTGCCAGCCGCACCTGTCTACTGTAACATGCCACCCTTAATCCCCCCAACATGCGACTTCCCCTCTTGTTTCTTGCAGCAGCCATCACGGCCTCTCAGGCCTCCGTTCCAGAAATCTCCCGCGAGAATTTCGGGCGCACCCCGAACGGGGAAAAGGTCGAGTTGTTCACCCTCACGAACAAGCGGGGCGCGGTCGCGAAGATCACGAACTACGGCGGCATTGTTGTTTCGCTCACCGTTCCCGATCGTGACGGCAAGCCGGGCGATGTCGTCCTCGGCTACGATAACCTCTCCGGTTACATAAAAAACAACCCCTACTTCGGAGCCCTCATCGGTCGCTACGGAAACCGCATCGCCAAGGGCCGCTTCACGCTCGACGGGGTGCGGCACCAGCTCTCGATCAACGATGGTCCGAACCACCTGCATGGCGGCAAACGCGGTTTCGACAAGGTCGTCTGGAAAGCAACGCCCGAGATGACACCCGCCGGTCCCGCTTTGCGCCTCACCACCACAAGCCCGGATGGCGATCAGGGCTACCCCGGCACGCTGGAGGTCACAGCCGTCTATACGCTGACAAACCGCAATGAGCTCCGCGTGGACTTTTCAGCAACCACCGACAAACCGACGGTCGTCAATCTCACCCACCATTCGTACTTCAACCTCGCCGGCGCTGGCTCACCAACCATCCTCAACCACAAGCTCCAGATTCCGGCGAAAGCTTACACCCCCGTCGATGGCACGCTCATCCCGACCGGCGAAATCCGGAAGGTGGACGGCACGGCATTCGACTTCCGCAAAGCCACGGACATCGGGGCACGGATCGGCAATGCCGACCCCCAACTCCAACTCGGGCCCGGCGGTTACGACCACAACTGGGTCCTGAAAACCAAAGCCGATGGCCGCCTTGGCCTTGCCGCGAAAGTCTATGAACCCTCGACCGGCCGCACCCTGGAGGTCTTCACCACAGAGCCAGGCATGCAGTTTTATTCCGGAAATTTCCTCGATGGCACGATCAAGGGCAAAGGCGGCAAATCCTACCCGTTCCGCTCCGCCTTCTGCCTCGAGCCCCAGCATTTCCCCGACTCTCCGAACCACGCAAACTTCCCATCAACCGTTCTTCGCCCGGGCGAGACGTATAAAAACACCATCATCTATCGCTTCGGCACCAAATAGGCCGGTTTCCACCGCGCACCCCGGCGCCGAGATGAGGGCTTGCAGGGGAAGAAGGCCGGACGTAACTTGAAAGCGATGGCGGACGGTCGTTCGCGGTCGATCGCAAGGTCGCTGCGAGAGGAAAGTCCGGACACCGAAAGGCGGCATGCCGCGTAGAACGCGCG
>CAYXRX010000044.1:0-18373 GCA_964467415.1 uncultured Chthoniobacterales bacterium | reverse complement strand
CTCGGCGTCAACAAGGACGAGCAGAAGATCTCGCTCGGCGTCCGCCAGCTCGAACCGAACCCATGGGACGAGATTGAGCTCCGCTACATCATCGGCAAGCAGGTCAAGGGCAAGGTCCGCAACATGACCGCCTACGGCGCGTTTGTGGAGCTCGAGGAAGGCATCGACGGCATGATTCACGTGTCCGATCTTTCCTGGACCCGCAAGATCAACCACCCGAGCGAAATGCTCAAGAAGGGCGACGAGCTCGAAGCGGTCGTCATCGATATCGACAAGGCCAACCAGCGGATCAGCCTCGGGATCAAGCAGCTCGACAACGACCCCTGGAAGGAGATCGACACCCGGTTCCGTATCGGCGATCTCGTCAAGGGCACGATCAGCAAGATCACCAACTTCGGCGCGTTCGTCCAGCTCCAGGACGACATCGACGGACTCGTTCACATCTCGCAGATCAGCGAGGACCGGATCGACAAAGTCAAAGACATCCTCAAGGTCGGTCAGGAAGTCGAAGCCCGCGTCATCAAGGTGGACAAAGCCGAACGCCGGATCGGACTCTCGATCAAGGCCGCCAACTACGGCGAGGAGGCTCTCCGCAAGGAAGCCGAAGCGTTCGACACCCTGCGTCCGGGCGAAGACATGGTCGGGCTCGACCAGGCCTTCCAGTTCGCCGAGGAGGAATACCGTCCCGGCGAAGGCAAGGGCAAGAAGTAACCCGCCGACAAACCAAG
Source organism: uncultured Chthoniobacterales bacterium (assembly GCA_964467415.1). GTDB lineage: Bacteria > Verrucomicrobiota > Verrucomicrobiia > Chthoniobacterales > Terrimicrobiaceae > CAYXRX01. The sequence continues at coordinate 17,645 of CAYXRX010000044.1, read as the reverse complement.
CAATCAACAAAGCGCCACAGGCTCAGGCCTGTGGCGCTTTTTTTATCGCGGTCCCGCGCTTGCGCGCGAGTCCGGGACGTGGAATGCTTGAGGCCGTATGGCAAAGGAACTGATTCCAGGAGACGAGGCGCCGGCGTTTGCTGCGGTGGCCGTTGGGGGCGAATACGGGGAGGGGACCGGGGTCCGGCTTTCCGACTTCCGCGGACGCAAGGTCGTTCTGTATTTTTATCCCAAGGACGACACGCCCGGGTGCACGACGCAGGCCTGCAGTTTGCGGGACCGGTTTGACGAGCTGACGAAGACCGGGGCGGCTGTCTTCGGCGTGAGTGTGGATTCGCCGGCGAGCCATGCGAAGTTTATCAAGAAGTATTCGCTTCCGTTTCCGTTGTTGAGCGATGAGTCGCGGGCGATCGTGGAAGCCTACGGGGTCTGGGTCGAGAAGAGCATGTATGGGAAAAAATACATGGGGACCGAGCGCTCGACGTTTGTGATCCGGCCGGACGGGACGATCCTGTCGGTCTTTCGGAAAGTGAAACCCGCCGAGCACACCGCGACTGTGCTCGAAGATCTTGCGCACTTTGAACCGTGATTCCCTGCTGGCGGTCTATAACCGCTTTACCGGCCTGATCGAAAAGCTACCCGGAGGTCTCCAAAAGCCGATCCTTCGCGAGCTGACGCCGATCCGCGAGCTGTTCCTTGAGCAGAGGGCGGCCCGGATTCTCCTTGTCGGGAGTTCGCTCCGGAGCGTCCCTGAGATCCTGGCGGGCTTCGGCGGCGAGGGTCTCCAGACATGCGGATCGGATAATGGCTGGCGGGCCTACCGGGTCGAGGGACGCGGGGACATCGAGATTCTCGATGCGAGATTCGACGTGCCCGATGCGCCGGTGGCCACGGCGCTGGCCCGGAAGCAACCGGACGTGATTCTTTTTCTTGAGGAGGAGGAGACAGGAGCAGCTGCCTGGAAGCAGGTTGCGGCGCGCTGCGAGGGTATGTCTGCCCCGCTCATCGGGGTCACGTTCGAGGGGGCGTCGTCGTTCCGCCTTCTGGCGCGGCTTTCGGCCGATTCCGGTTTGGCGCGGCGGGTGCCGAGGGTTCTGGCGCACAACGATCCCGCCTGCGTCGAGGCGATCTGCGCGGCGCTGCCGCTGCCGGCGCAGCTTGAGTTCGCGAGGCTGACGAATGCGCGCCGCGCGCAGGCACACATCGCCGGATCGCTGCTCAAGTCATTCAGCGCGGTGTGCGGTGTGATCGGCGTTCAGCCGATTCCGCTCGCCGACATGCCGATCCTGACGACCCTGCAGACGCTGATGGTCGGGATGATCATCCACACGACCGGGCGGCCGTTCAGCGGGCGTCTCGTCTTCGAATTTCTTGGAGCGCTTGGCTTCAACGTCGGCGTCGGCCTCGCGATGCGCGAGGGCGCGCGGGCGCTCGTCCGGATCGTCCCGATCTGGGGAAATGCGGTGTCCGGGTTTGTTGCCGGGGCCGGGACGTACGCGATCGGAAAGGCTGCGATCGCCTACTTCATTGAGGAAACGCCGATCAACGAGACGCGGAAGGTCTTTCGCCGGTTCCTACCGCGCTGGGGAAAGCGGAGCCAGCCACCTGCCCTCCCGGAGTAGATTTTTCCAATAACCACCGCCATGTCACGAATCCTGCCCGCTTCATTTGCCATCCTCCTGTTTCTGTCCGCATCCCCGGCCCTTGCGAACGATCCGGCGTATTTCAAAGAGATCCAGGTCCGGACGCTCCTCAAGACCGAAAAGGATTCGGCCGGGCAGAAGCTTGTCTATCCTGCGGGAAAACCTGCGGAGGTAACCGCCGTGCTCGTCGAGATCCCTGCGGGGGCGGAAACCGGCTGGCACATCCACCCGGTGCCGTGCTTCGCCTACATCCTCGAGGGGAAAATTGTTGTCGAGCTCAAGGGGGGGAAGAAAAGGACGCTGCGGGCGGGCGAAGCGTTTTCCGAGGTGGTCAACGTAATTCACACCGGGCGCAACCCGGGCCCCGGCCCGGCGAAGCTGGTCCTTTTTGCGGTCGGGAGCCGGGGCGTTCCCTTCGCGATCAAGAAGTGCTGCGGGCGCTGATCCCCGGGCGCCCGCGGCCGGGCTCCTGAGGTGAGGGTCAGGGCTTTTCGGGCTCAGGCGTCTGCGCCTCCGGCTCGTCTTTTTTGGGGCCGACGAAGAATTTTTCCACGAGGTAGAAGCAGGCGGGGATGATGAAGATCGAGATGAGGGTAGCGGCGAGCATGCCGCCGATGACCGTCGTTCCCAGCACGCGGCGGGAGACCGCGCCGGATCCGGTGGCGATGGCGAGCGGGACGGTGCCGAGAATGAACGCGAAGGCGGTCATGAGGATCGGGCGGAGGCGGAGCTTGGCGCCGGCGAGGGCGGCCTCCATGAGCGGTCGGCCCTTCTCGTATTCGTCCCGGGCGAACTCCACGATGAGGATCGCATTTTTGGCCGCCAGGCCGATGAGCATGACGAGACCGATCTGGGCGTAGAGGTTGTTCTGCATCCCGCGCATCGTGAGGGCTGCGAAGGCGCCGAAGACGGCGATCGGCGTTGTCAGGAGGACGCTGAACGGCAGCGACCAGCTTTCATACTGGGCCGCGAGGATCAGGAACACAAAGAGGAGGGAGAGCCCGAAGATGGCGCTCGCCGGAACCCCCTGGGCGGCCTGCTGCTCCTGAAACGACATGCCGAAGTAGTCGTAGCCCATGCCCTGCGGCATGTATTTCGCGAAGACCTCCTCGAGCGCCTTCATCGCCTGCGCGGTCGAGTAGCCGGGCGTGACCGAGGCGTTGATCTGCGAGCTGCGGAACATGTTGTAGCGCATCGTGAACTCGGGTCCGAACGACCGGCGCTCGCGGATGAACGAGTTGACCGGCACCGCCTGCCCCTTGTCGTTGGTCACGTAGAAGAGGCCGAGGTTGCTGATGTCGGTGCGGAATTCGCCCTCGGCCTGGATGTAGACCTGCCACTGGAGGCCGAAGCGGTTGAAGTAGTTCACAAAGTAGCCGCCGAGGAATGTCTGCACGGTCTGGTAGGCATCGCTGAGGCTGACCCCCTGGATCATCGCCTGGGCTTCATCCACATCGAGGTAGAGCTGGGGGACATCCCAGAGCGCGGTTGTGAAGAGCCCGGTGAGCTCCGGCCGCTCCCTGGCTTTTTCCATGAAGAGCTGTGTGTTTTTTGCGAGAAACTCGACATCCTTGCCGAGGCGGTCCTCCAGCATGAACGTGACGCCGCCCGCCGTGCCGATGCCCGGGATCGCCGGCGGCGGGAATGCGAAGGCTGCCGTCGGCTTCGGCAGCTGGGAGAGCTTGCGGTTGATCGTCGCCTGGAGTGCGTCGATCTGGAGTTCGGGCGTCGTGCGCTTCGACCATTCCTCCATGGCAATGAAGAAAAACCCGGTGTACGTGCTCTGGACGGTGCTCAGCAGGTTGAACCCGATGATCGAGGTCACGTGCTGGACGCCGGGGATGTCGGCCAGGATTTTTTCCACCTCGCCCGAGACCTCGGCGGTCTGCTGGAGCGACGAGGCGCGTGGGAGCTGGATAACGCCGAAGAGATACCCTTGGTCCTCCTCGGGGATGAATCCTGAGGGCATGCGGGCACCGAGACCGAACCCGGAGACCCCGAAGAGGGCGAGCAGGATGACGGTGATCGCCAGCTTGCGCATGAGCCCGCCGCAGATGCTGCCGTAGCCGTCGGTCGCCTTGCCGAAGACCTTGTTGAACGTCCGGAAGAATGCTCCGAGGGGACCGCGCGCCTCCTTTTTCGGACGCAGGAGGAGGGCGCCGAGCGCGGGGCTCAGCGACAGGGCGTTGAAGGCCGAGATCAGCACCGATACGGCCATCGTGACGGCGAACTGCTGATACATGGCCCCGGTGATGCCGGGGATGAAGACCGTCGGGATGAATACAGCGGCGAGGATGAGCGCGATCGCGACAACCGGACCCGACACCTGCGCCATCGCCTTGATGGCCGCATCCTTGGGGGACAGCCCCTCCTCGATATGGAGCTCGATCGCCTCAACCACGACGATCGCGTCGTCGACGACGAGACCGATCGCGAGCACGAGACCGAAGAGCGAGAGAGTGTTGATCGAGAAGCCGAGCATCGGGAAGAGGGCGAACGTTCCGATGAGCGAGACCGGCACGGCGATGAGCGGGATGAGCGTGGCGCGCCAGCCTTGCAGGAAGATGAAGACCACGATGATCACCAGAACCATTGCCTCGAAAAGCGTCTTGATGATTTCCTTCATCCCCTCGGTGATCGCGAGCGTCGTATCGAGCGCTACCTCGTATTGGAAGTCGTCCGGGAAAAGTTTCGACTGCTCTTCGAAGAGGGCACGGACCTGCTTCATGGTATCCACTGCGTTTGAGCCCGGTAGCTGGTAGACGCAGACGATGGCGGCGTTTTTGCCGTTGAACCGGCCCTGCAGGTTGTAGATCTGGCCGCCGAGGTCGACCTTGGCGACGTCCCGGACCCTGACGATCGATCCGTCGGCGTTTGCGCGGATGACGATATCGCCGAACTGCTCGGGGGAGGTGAGGCGCCCGGTCGTGTTGACAGTGAAGGTGAAGACCTGGCCCTTCGGGACCGGTTCGCCGCCGATCTGCCCGGCCGGGTTCACGTTGTTCTGGGCCTCGACCGCACGGATGACTTCGGGAACGGTGATGTTGAGCGTGGCGAGGCGGTCCGGCTGGACCCAGATGCGCATCGCGTATTCGCCGGCGCCGAAGATGCTCACGCTGCCGACCCCGTTCACGCGGGTGAGCGGGTCGTTGATGTTGATGTAGGCGTAGTTCGCCAGGAATGTCGGGTCGTAGGTGCCGTTCGGCGAGTAGAGCGCGAAGACTCCAAGCGGGGATGAGAGCGCCTGCTCGACGGTGAGCCCGTAGTTGCGGACGTCCTGCGGCAGCTGGGAGGATGCCTGGGTCTGGCGCATCTGGGCGAGGATCTGGTCGGTCGTCGGCACGGTGTCGGTGCCGAAGATGACGTTGAGCGTCATCATGCCGTTGTTGGCATTGATCGAATACATGTATTCCATCCCCTCGACCCCGCTCATCTGCTGCTCGATCGGCGTGGCGACCGACTGCTCGACGGTGAGGGCGTCGGCGCCGACATAGGTCGTCTGGACCTGGATCTGCGGCGGGACGATGTTCGGAAACTGGGAGACCGGCAGGCCCGCCATCGAAACGAGCCCGACGATGACGGTGATGATCGCGATGACCATCGCCACGATCGGACGGCGGATGAAGAAATTCGACATGGCGGATCAGGAGTTCGCTTTTGCGGGGGCGGGCGAGGGTGCGGGCGATGCGGACGGCGCGGGCGAGGGAACTGGACCAGCGGACGGCGGCGGGGTCGGAGCAACGTAGGGCGTGGCGACCACCTTCGTGCCCGGCCGCGCCTTTTCAATGCCGCCGACGACAACCAGTTGGCCGGCAGAAATTTTCCCCTCGACAACCTGGAGCTGCCCCTGGACCGGTCCGAGCTTCACCGGGACGGCGCGGACGGTGTTGTTGGCGGAGTCGAAGACCGAGACGAAATAGTTTCCCTGGAGTTCCACTGTCGCCGCCTGCGGGACAAGGAGCGCGCCGGGAAGCTCTTGGACCGGGGCGGTGACCCGCGCGAAGAGGCCGGGCCGCAGCACGTTGCCGGGGTTCGGAAAAAGCGCCGTGATCTGGATTGTTCCCGTCGAGGTGGTGACCTGGCGGTTGACGAAGTCGAATTTGCCGAGTTCAGGATAGGTCGATCCGTCGGCGAGCGTGAGGTGGATCCGGCCCTTGCTGTCTTTCATCTCCCCGTCCTGCAGCTTCTGAAGCAGCGTGGCCGCCTTAAGGTATTCCGCCTCCGTGATCGAGAAGTTCATCTTCATCGGGTCGACCTGCGAGACCTGGGTGAGGATCGTCGTGCTGCCCCCCGGGCCGACGAGGTCGCCGATCTGGGCCTGCGCGACGCCGGCGATGCCGTCGAACGGAGCGGAGATCGTGCAGTAGTCGAGGTTGACCTGGGCGGCCTGCATCGCTGCCTGCGCAGCCGCCGCGTTGGCCAGCGAGGCCTGGGTATCCTGGTAGGACGTGTCGTATTGCTGCTCGCTGATGACCTTGGTTTTGAAAAGCTCGGCCTGGCGCTGGAGGGTGATCTGCTGGAGCTGGGCCTGGGCGACGGCGCGGGAGTAGTTTGCCTGGGCCTGGGCGAGGGCCGCCTCAAACGGTCTGGGGTCGATCTTGAAGAGGAGGTCTCCCTTCTTCACGAACGAGCCCTCCTTGTAGTTTTGCGTGAGGAGGTAGCCGGTGACCTGGGCCTGGATATTGGAATTTTGAAAGCCGTCGAGGAGCCCGACCCACTGGTTGGTTGCCACGACATCCTTCTGGATCACCGGCGTGATCGTGATCGCGACAGGCGGCACCTGTGGCTTCGGTTTCTCGCAGGAGGCAAGGAACAACACGGAAGCAACGCCCGCTGCCGTCGATAAGAAAAATCGGTTCATGGGTGCCTCGGTATCAGCTTGTGCGACTGAGTGCGAGCGAAGAATTCCCACGAAAAATCCTTCTCACCGCAAATCGGGCGGCTAGATTTCACGCCTTATGGAAACAACGCTGATTCTTCTCAAGCCCGATTGCATCGCCGGACGCAAAGCCGGTGAGGTTCTGAAACGTTTCGAAGACGAGGGCTTCCAGATCCGGGGGTGCAAGATGTTCCGGGCGGATGCCTCGCTTCTCCGCGAGCACTATGCGCATATCGCGACGAAGCCCTTTTTTCCTTCGGTGGAAAAATTCATGCAGTCCACGCCGGTGATCGCCGTTGCTTTGTCCGCCGAGGGAGCCATCGGCCGGGTGCGCAATATTCTCGGACCGACGGATTCCCGGGCGGCCGAAAAAGGCACCATCCGGGGCGACTTTGGCGTCGATGTGATGGTTAACATGGTCCACGCCTCCGATAGTCCGGAAAATGCGGAGATCGAGCTCCGGCGGTTTTTCCTGCCTGGCGAGTTGTTCGACTACGCGATGGAATTCACGACGGAGTAGGTCCGGCGGGTGGGGGGGCGCTACGATCCGTAGACGCCCTTGCTGCCGTAGGAGCCGTAGTACTTCCCGGAGTAGTAATACGCGTAATACGACCCGCGGCCGGTGGGCAGGTGGTTGAGGACGATGCCCGCCGGGCAGCGCCCGATCCCCTTGAGCGCATCGACCGCACGCACGACCATCTTGCGGGGATGCCCGAATGCACGGACGACGATGCAGGTCACATCCACGTGCGGCGCGATGAGGAGGGTGTCGCTGACGGCCAGGAGCGGAGCGGTGTCGACGACGACGCGGTCGTATGTGGCAAGAGCCTCCTGCATCACGGCTTTGAGGGATTCCTTGTCGAAGAGTTCGGCGGGGTTTGGCGAGCGGCCGCCGGCGGTGACGATCGACAGGTCCTCGACCTGGGTTTGGATCACAACGTCCTTGAGCGCGCAGGTTCCCAGGAGGACTTCGGAGAGCCCAGGCTTGCGGTTCTCGCCGAAGAAGACCTTGGAAGCCCCCGGCTTGCGGAGGTCGCCGTCGATGTAGAGGGTCCTGTAGCCCTTTTGTGCGAGGGTGATCGCGAAGTTTGAGCTGCTGAACGTCTTTCCCTCGCCAGGCATCGCGCTCGTGAACAGGAAGGAGCGCTTGAGGTCGCCGTGCGGCTGCATGGCAATTGAGGCCCGGAGCGACCGGAAAGCCTCCGCCACAAGGCCCGACCGGTCCTCGTTGGTGACGAGGCTGCCGAGCTTCCTATCGGCGCGCGTCATTTTCGGGACGGCGGCTACGACGGTGAGCCCGGTCGTCCACTCAGCCTGGTCGACCGTCTTGAGGCTGGAATCAAGTTTGAAGAGTCCGATAGCGATGCCGATGCCGGCGGCGAGGCCAAGGCCGATCCCGATGGCGGCGATTTTCACGTAGCTAATCGGAACGATACCTGCGCCGGTGGCCTGTTCATGGATCGATACCGACTGGTTGGTGAGGCCCTTGGTGACATCGACTTCCTTGAGGCGGTTGAGGACGGCCTCGTAGAGCGCTCGGTCGGTGCCGAGCTCGCGCGTGAGGCTGTTGTATTCGACCGACTTCGAGGTGATCTTGAGGAGGTTTTGTTCGGAATCCTTCTGGGCGGCGGTGAGTTGGACGAGCTGAGCCTGAAACTTGTCGCGCCTGGCCTGGAGAAGATCGAGGATCTTGGAGAGGAGCTCGTCACGCTCCTTTCTGGTGAGTTCCAGCCGCCTGCTGGCGGCGCTGAAGAGCGGGTGGTCGGGGAGGTAGCGCTGGGCGAGCAGGTCGACCTCCTTTTCCTGAGCCTCAATGTTTGCGCTCAGCTGCGCCAGTTGCGGCTCGGCGGCGATGCTCGGGAGCTGGAGCAGGCGGGCCGGGCTGTCCTTGATACCCTGGGCGGCCGCGAGGTCGGTGTCGATCTGCGTGATGACCCGCTGCAGCTGGGTGACGCCTTCGGTGATGTCGTTGAGCTTGGCCTGGGCTTCGGCCTGCATCGTCTCGAGCGAGGCGGCGCGCTCCCGCTCACGGAAGCTCTGCATCGCCTCTTCGGAGAGGCGCATCTTCTTTCCGAGGCGGGCGGCTTCATCCACAAGGAACTGGCCGGCCGCCCGTGTGGTTTCGGTCGCCTGCTCGAACGTCATGCGCAAGTAGCTGTTGGCGTAGGCATTGGCGAGCCTGGTCGAGAGGGCCGGATCGCGGGTGGTGGCGATAATGTCGATGAGCCGGGTGTTTTTCCGGTAAACCGGGCGGACCATGCCCATGAGGATTCCGGCGGCATCGGCGGGCGAGAGGTCTTTTTCCTTCTCCTTGTCTTTGAGTTTAGCCGCGGCGATGAATGCCGGGTCGGAGTTGAGCTTGAGCATCTCGGACACCTTGAGCGCGAGAGGATATCCGCCCAGGGTGTCGACGAGGGTGTTGATCATGTCGATCGTGCGGATCTGGTCGTCCCGGACCGACTCGACCTTGCTGCCGAGGATCCGGTCTTTGTCCTGCTCGATAAATAGGACGGTACGTGCCCGGTACATCGTCTCCTCCATGCTCAGCTTGAAGGCCGCGCCAACAGCTCCCAGCACGGTGCAGAGGATGACAATCCAGAGCCGGTCGTAGATGGCGTGGTAGTATTCCCGCCAGTCGGGCGGCTCGTATCCGGCCGGGTCGGAGTCTTCTGCTGAGTTCGGAGTTTCGTTCATTATAAAGTGGTATTATCCAGAAGTGCCGGGCCGCCCGGAAGGTCAACCGGGCGATGTGCGGGGCGAGCGACCGGTCGTCTGCATTTCAAAACCAGCTCTCCCCGACCGAGATCACATCCCCCGGCACGATGACTACCGGTTCGGTGCGCCCCTCTGCCATGCGCTTGACATTCGCCTTGATCGTTTCGTTTTTTCCGCCCGCTTTGCGCTTGATGATGACCTGACCACGGTTGGCGATCCTTGTGAAGCCGCCGGCCATTCCGATGGCTTCCAGAATGTCGAGTGTCTGTGCGCCCTGAAGGTCATACGTGCCTGGCCGGGCGACCTGGCCCATGATCGTGAACTTCCTTTGCGCAAACTGCACGACGTTGAGGTAGACTTGAGGGTCCACAAGGTATTTCGCGCTGTAGAGCTTCTTCAGGAGGTTGCGTCCGTCGCGAACCGTGAGTCCGGCAAGAACGACCTCCTGAATGAGCGGCATCTGGACCGTGCCGTCCCGGGCAATGCTCGAGCGGGTGGTGAGGTCGGGCTCGCGGAAAATCGTCATCTCAATGGTGTCGCCGGGGGCAAGCACATAGTCGCTCTCGGCCGAGCTGAGCAACTGTGCGGGGAATGAGATCTGCGGCGTGCCGGCCTGAGGGGCCGGAGCGGGAGCCGGAACCGCAGTGGCGGACGGAGTGGATGCGGGAACCGGCGTCGCCCGCGGTCGCTCGCTCGGCTTGGAATCGGTCCGGCCTTCAGATTGGGCCGGAAGATAGCCCGGCAGAAGAAGGGCGATCGCCGCCGCAGCTGCTAACCGGTGAGAAGGAAAAATCATTTTTTGAAAGAGTCCGATAAATAAAACTTATACTCAGAAATCGGAAACCCTGTTTAGAAAGTCAAATTGAAACTGACAGTGGCGCGGGTTTCCGGCGCATTCTGGTTCTGGTATTGATACTGGCTGCCTGTGGCATACCAGGTGGAGAGCTGCCATGACGCCCAGTCGCGGAGGTTCCACGTGAGGGTCGCAGAGCCGAACCCGTAACCGAACGTCTGGTTGTTTTGAGCCGCAGCCTCGCCGGTGTTGACGAGGCTGACGTTCTCGGTCTGCTGCCAGCCGGCGGAGAGGACGAGCTGGAGCTTGGAAAAAAGGGTCTGGTTGACGGAAGCGACGAATCCGCGGGATACCTGGACCTGCTCGGAGACGGACAGCGAGTAGCCCTGGTTCTGGTAAACCGAGAGGGAGAGGCCGGTATTCACGCGGGGCTGCCAGGCCGCCGCGAGGCTGAAATCGGGCTGCACATCGGTGCCCTGGAAGCCGATGCTTGCGCGGATCGATGTCTTTTCGGTCGGGGCATAGCTGGCGGCGAGCTGGTAGACCGGGCGGAACCCGGTGTATTTCGCGTTGACCCGTGAGTTCGTCACGTAGCCCGCTCCGAGTCCGCTCTCGAGTTTGAGCTTTTCCGAGGCGGCGTATGTCGTGGCCGCCATGAACTGGACGTAGTTCATATTCACCGACTGGCTGCCTTGGAGATTCTGGCTGCTCTGGCCGGCGTCCAGCGAAAACCGGAGACGGGTTTTGCCCGAGTAGAGCCAGTCGAAATAGGCCCCGGCGGCGAGGGAGTTCATGGCGCTGTTGGTGCCCTCGTTTTGCTGGTAGTCATAGAGCGATGAACTGTAGGCCGCGCGCGCACCGATGTTTGTGTAGCTGGTGAGCATGTATTCGTATTCGAGCCCCGAGTTGACCGTTGTCTGCGTGACGTTGGTGTCGTTGTTGACGCTGAATCCTGTGCCGTAAGATCCGGAACCGAGAATCCTGAGCCGGTGCCGGGCTCCGAGGTGGGCGATGCTGAGCGAGGCGGTTTGCGAAAACGGATTGCGCTGGTTGCCGCTGCCCGCTGCGTCGTAGTTCGGGTTCAGGTAGTAGCGCAGGCCGCCCCCGTAACTCAAAAAAACCGACCAGGGGCCGACCTCCCGCTCGTAGACAAGCCCGATGCTGGGAGCCACGAAAAAGCTGCTGCGGTCCGATGGGTTTGTCGCCTGGTTGTTGTAATTTCTGTCCGAGTATTCCCAGCCGAGGCCGAGGCCTGCGTGGATCTGGAGCGGCCCGACAAAAATGCCCAGCCGGAGAGCGTTGACGATATCTCCGAAGGAGGCGGGGACGTCCGGGTCTCCGGAGGTGAGGGGCATGGCCGCGCCCCGCGGGGAGACGTCAGCCTGAGGGCCGACCCAGCGCGAGCGGAAGACCTCGCGCGAGACCGTAGTGGCGGGAGGCTGCACCGATTGGGCGCCCGCGCCCGGGACAAAAGCGATCACGGCAAGAAGAGGGGCGAGGCAACCCGAAAGCCTGTGGATGCCCGGGCGGATGTCGGCGCGCGGGGGGGCGGCAGGCATTTTCTGCGTTGCAGTTTGCGGGCATGCTCTCAAAGCGGGCTGGTTTTATTATCTAAGTCTGCGAAAGGAATCGGGAATTCTCCCTGTTTGGCGGCGCGAGGCAAGCTTCGATAAATCCGGAGCTTGCGGCGGCAGAGCGATCAGGGAAGCGGGCCCTTTCCGGTCGATCGCAGGTGGGACAGAAGCTCGGCGAAAGCGAGCGGCCAGTTGCCGGAGCGCGCCGCGACGGCGGATCTCAGGCGGAATATTTCCGCCATGACGGCCGGATTTTTTTCATTCGCCTCCTGAAGGATGCGCCGGGCCCCGACTTCATTTTGCTTTGCCCAAAGGTAGAAAAAGGCGTCGGTGGGGCTGTCGGGCAGGTCCGGCCCGGCAGCGGCCTGTGCGCCCGGTTCGGGGAGGTCGAGGCTCACGTCGTAGCGCGCGCAGAGCTCGCCCACCGCTTGCTGGTGCATGCCGGCTGCCAGGTCGCATCGCATGCGGGTGAGCCAGATGCCCGGCGCCCAATCCGGCCTGGCATCGAGAAATGCGAGGAGCTGATCGCGGTCCCCGCGCTGGAACCACACGGCGAGGAACCGGTCCCGCTGCGGTGCCCCAAGGGATGATAGGAATGCCTCGTCGCCAGCCATCCGGCGCAGGCATCCGAGAGCATCGGGCGCGGCAGCAAGCCAGGCGAGGGTAAAGTCAGGCGGACGCCCAGCCTGGGGTTCCATTGCAGAGAGGACTGCAGGCTGGCCTGCGGCCTCCGCGAGCAGCCGGGTATAGAGGTTCAGCCCGGCGGAAGGGGAGGGCCTGCCTTCCGCGACTTCGATCCGGGCCTGCCTGTCGACCGCTTTCCACCAGAGCTCAGAGGTGCGGGCGGGGTCGATCCGCAACCAGGCCTGGCCCTGTTTGACCGGGATCTCCGGCCACTTGGGATCCAGGAGACGTTCGGTCTCGAAGCAGCTGTCGACCTCACGGTCGGTGCCCTCGAATGCCAGGGCGAGAACGCCGCGCTGGTAGTAGAGCTCGCGCGTCATCGGGGAGCGGCGGATGCCTTCCCCGGCAGCCTTCCACGCCTGGCTGGCAAGTCCCTTGCGGGACAGGTTCAGGACATTTGCCTGGGCCTCTGCCGCGGCAAATGGCGGGAGCGCCGGCCCCTGAAGCCACTCGGCCTGCACGAGACGGATTCCGAGGAAGACCATCGCGGCTCCTCCTACAATAAAGAAAATATGCTGCACCCGTCGCGAAAGTTTTCCTCCAGTGCCCTGCGGGATCCCCAGCCCGAGTCCCGCCAGCACCAGCACCCACCATCCGAGCTCGATCCGGTGCAGCGGCACATCGACAAGGCCGTGAAACAGCGCGGCGAGGGCGGCGCAGACAAGCCCCCATCGGAGCGGCCAGAAAGGATGCGTGACCATCGTCCTCAGTCCCGCCAGGAGTACGGCAGCGATTGCGAGGAGCAGCACGACAGCGGCCGGGCCCGCCTCTGCGGCGAGCATGAGCCAGTCGCTCTCCGGGTGGATCGCCCCGGCGTCCCTCAGACTCGCGCGCGCATAGTGCGGGTAGACATACCGGAACGAGCCGAGGCCGGTTCCAGTCCAGGGATGGTCGCGAATGATGTGGAGCGTGTCCTGGAAAATCATGACGCGGGGATCCACTGTCGTTGAGTTGCCGGTCGACGAAACGACAGCCTGCGGGACGGCGGCAAGCGCACCCAGGCGCTTCTTCACCAGACTTTCCGAGCCGATGAGGAAAATGGCGGCGGCGGCACACAGCGCGGCGAACGAAACCACCACCGGCCACGAGCGGCCGGAGCGGCCGAGCCCGAGAACCCAAACGAGCAGGCCTGGCGCAAGGACGAGGATGCCGGCCCGCGAAGGGGAAGCCATGATAAGTGCCCAGGCGCAGACGCCCACTGCCACGCCGGCAAGCCAGGCGGTGACAAAAAGACGGTTTCGAAAGCCTGCTGTCACGACCCCCAAGGCGCTCAGACACCCGGTGATGAGGAGGGTGGCAGCGTGGTTGCGGTTCGGAAAAAAGCCGAAGTCCGCCCCGCTGTCGAACGGGGTTTTCCATCCGGCAGAGGCCGAAAGTGCAGCGGTCCCTGCATAGACAGCGCAGGCGAGCCCCGCAGCGAGAGCAAGGCCCATGAGCGGGCGGGAGCGGACCGGATGCCCGAGCGAGAAGAGTCCGGCCAGAAGCGTTGCGGCCAGAATTGCGAGCCAGAACACGGTTTCGGCAGGCACGGTGCTCAAGGAGCCGCAGGCGGGCAGCACGGGCGAGGCGTCGAGGAGCGTGCGCCAGACTTGGGCGGCGAATAAGGTCTTCGGGAGAAGCGCCAGCGCCGCGCATCCTGCAAGGGCTGCGGCCAGCGTCCACAGCAGCCAGGATGTCGCCCGGCGCGGTGGAAAAATGAGTAGAGCCACGCCCGCTCCGCAGAGAAAGATGCCCATGCTTCCCTGCCGATGCACACCGCAAAACAGGACCGCCGCAGCCGCAGACGCGAGGAGAAGCGATTGCGCCGCCAGAGCCACCCGGGAATCCAATTTGGCTTCATTCGGGCTCGGGGGCAGCGGCTCCATTTGGTCTCTCAGCACGGGGATTGCCGACACGTTGCCCGACTGCCTCCCGCCCGTCGAACCCAATTTTTCACCGGCACCACGGCCGGTGGTGGCCACGAACAGTCATCCTGCCGGTTGCCCGGGCTCGCCGGAATCTCCCTGCCGATGGTGCACATCAGTGTCGGCGCAGTTCGCGCCGATAGCGGAGCGGGGTGGTCCCCGTCGCTTTGCGGAAGACGGCGGTCATGTATTCGGGTGAGCAGTAGCCGGTGCTGGCGGCGACGTCGGCGATGGAAAGTTCCGTTTCGGCGAGCAACTTGCGAACGGATTCGAGTCGTGTCCTTCTGAGGTGGGTGGCGGGAGATGTTCCCATGTGGGCCGCAAACCGGCGCTCGATGGCGCTGCGCGAGACCCCGGCGGCCCGCGCGACATCCGCGACATTCACCGGCTGGCGCGCCTTCAACTGCACGAAGTTCAAGGCATCGACAAGCGCCCGGTCGGAGATCGCGAGGGTGTCGGTGGACTGCCGTGTGATGACGCCGACCGGCGCGATCCTTTTGGCTCCGCCGGGTTTCGTATCGCCGCGCATCAGGTGGTCGAGATACTCCGCGGCCTCGTAGCCGATTTTACTGCAGGCGGCCTGGACGCCGGAGATCGGGATCGGCGAACATTCGCAGAGGAGCTCGTCCTCGGACCCGCAGAGGAGGGACACCTCCTGTGGAACACGGAGGCCCGCCTGCTGGCAAGCGTAGATGACCTCGCGTCCGCCGCTCCAGATCAGGATCGCGACCGGCTTCGGAAGCGATTTGAGCCAGCTGCCCAGCTGCTCGACTTTCAGGTTCCAGTCCGGTGATTGAAATTGGCCGTGCACTTTCACCTCCTTCACCGAGCAGTCGTGCCCTGCCCGCGCGACCGCAGACTGGTAGGCATCCCGCTGCCTCGCCACGTATTCGAGTCCTCGGAGGCTGAGATAGGCAAAGTGCTTGTAGCCACGTTCCAGGAAGTAGTCCACCGCCAGCTCGGCCACGCCCTCCACGTCGTTCGTGACGCGGGGGAATTCCGGGGTCGGCAGCTGGATTCCCGAAACGTTCACGACCGGGATATGGCGGCGCCTCAAATGCTCGGCCAGCTCGGCATTGCCGATTCTGGCGATGATGCCATCGCCGTGCCAGCCCCGTGGGAGCAGGAAATCCTCCTCCAGCCCGCGCGCCTCCAGAAAAAGGTGCCAGCCACCGTGTTTCTGCGAGTAGGTATGGATTCCGGAAATAATCCCGCGGCCCCATGTTGTTGCCGTATCGACAAGGACCGCAACACGCGGGGAGGCGGGCAGGGGGTTATTTGCTTGATCCATAGTAGAAGCAAAACCTACGAAAAAATATGCAAAGTCGCCTAGCGCGAAATTTGAAATCCGTCATATTTATTACGTCACCTGATCTAATCCCCCCATAAGCCGAGCGATCTGAAATGCTGGGCCGCCGCGATGGAGGGTGAAGTCCGAATAAAAAATGCCTGCAAACCAGCCTTTTCCAATACCTGAGGATTCCGGTCCTGAGAGTCACTCAAAACCTGAAGAAAATTCTGAGCCGTCCGGCGAACATTCATCGAGCGAGGAGGAACGGACTCCGCTGAAGCGGTTTCTCATCGCCTACCGCAAAGCCAGCGGAGGGAGCCTTGTCCTGAGCATCGCGGTGCATGCGGTCATCCTGATCATCGCGACCGTGCTTGTCGTGAGCCAGTTTGCCGAAGAACGCAAAATTTCTTTTGGGGGCGGCGAGGCGGGGCCGAAGAGCGAGGCCCAGCACAAGGTGAAGATGAAGGCGAAGTCGACGACCGCGCCGGCTCCGACAAAGCGGATCACGACGACCAGCAGCATTGCCACGGTCGCGCTGCCCGACATGCCTGACATTCCGAACAACATGGGGCCGAGCATTGCAGGGGCGGTGGGTGCGGGCGGGTTTGGTGCGGCCGGAGGCCTTGGCGGGGGTGGCGGCGGGGGAGGGGGAGGGGGCTCCGGCGGCGGTCGCGGCCCGGGGTTCTCTAATATCAAATTTTTCGGCCTCAATGCCGGCGGAAAAAATATCGCGTTTCTGGTCGACTACAGCCAGTCGATGAGCGGGCCGTTCCGCAAAGCGATGGAGAAAAAGCTCGAGGAAAGCCTCAAGACGTTGCCGCCCGGCACCAAGATGCTCATCATTCCGTGGGCCGGCGGCGCCTGGCTGGTCAACCAGCGCGCGCCCGAAATTCAGAAGAAAGACATCTGGCAAAAAGGTTCCAACTACGACGACTTCAAGCTCAAGCCCGGGCGGAAGCTGGACCCTCCCGTCTGGACCTCCATCACCCCGGCCTCGATCGGGCAGCTCATGAGCGACGTCAGGGCGCAGGAGGACTGGCCGGGCGGCACCGACTGGCTCTCGCCGATCAAATATGCCATGGAGGCAGACCCGCTGCCGGACGCGATCTTCATCATGACCGACGGGCAGGTCGTCTCGGAGGATAACGTCAGGAAGAAGCTCAGCCAGATTGCCGCGGTCATGGCCCGGAGCCAGAAGAAAATCCCGATCAACGCGCTCTGGATCGAGAATAACAACCCGCTCTACAAACCCTCGATGCAGGAGCTCGCGAAAAAATTCGGCGGGGAATTCAAGACCATCGACCAAAACGGAAAAATCAAATAACTTAGTCCGATTTTCATACTCAAATTCTATCATGATCGCCGAACCTCCCGCCGACTCCCGCAAATCGAAATTCGAACCGCTTGCCTGCGACCTTGCCGTGGTCGGCGGCGGCCTTGCAGGGGTCTGCTGTGCCATCACAGCGGCGCGCGAGGGGCTGAGTGTGGTCCTGGTGCAGGACCGGCCGGTTCTCGGCGGCAACGCATCGAGCGAGGTGAGGCTCTGGGCTCTGGGCGCGACATCGCACATGGGGAACAACAATCGCTGGGCGCGCGAGGGAGGAGTCGTCGGTGAGATCTTCGTCGAGAACACGTTCCGGAACCCTGAGGGGAATCCCTATTTTTTCGATGCGATCCTGCTTGAGAAGGTGACGGCCGAGCCGAACATCCGCCTGCTCCTGAACACGGCGGTTTTCGAGGTGGCCAAGAGCGATGCGCACACGATCCGGTCAGTCCGGGCGTTCTGCAGCCAGAACGAGACGTTCTACGAGGTTTCCGCTCCGCTGTTCTGCGACGCCTCAGGCGATGGGATTGTGGGGTTCCAGGCCGGCGCGGCGTTCCGCATGGGAGCCGAGGCCCGCGAGGAATTCGGTGAGAAATTCGCGCCGGATAAGGAATACGGTGAGCTCCTCGGGCACTCGATTTTCTTCTACAGCAAAAATGTCGGACGGCCGGTGAAGTTCGTGCCGCCGGCGTTTGCGCTCGACGACATCACGAAGATCCCGAGGTTCGGACAGATTGCGGCGAATGACACCGGCTGCCAGTTCTGGTGGCTGGAATACGGCGGCCGACTCGACACGATCCACCAGACCGAGGAGATCAAGTGGGAGCTCTGGAAGGTC
>CAYXRX010000043.1:15568-20623 GCA_964467415.1 uncultured Chthoniobacterales bacterium | reverse complement strand
TGCCGGATCCGTTTCTGGTTCTGGCCACGCAGAACCCGATCGAGCAGGAGGGAACTTATCAGCTCCCCGAAGCCCAGCTCGACCGCTTCATGCTTAAGGTGCACGTCGGCTATCCGACCCGCGAGGAGGAACGTGCGATCCTGGATGCGATGTCGACCTCGGCGCCACGCCTCGACGTCGAGCCGGTTGTGACGCCGGAGGAAATCATCCGTGCCCGCAGCGTCGTGAACGAAATCTATGTCGACGAGCGCGTGAAGGATTACATCGTGAACATCGTCTGGGCGACGCGCGATCCGGCCGCCAGCAAGCTCAAGCTCGACGGGATGATCCGCTACGGGGCCTCGCCGCGTGCCACAATTTTCCTGACGCTCGCCGCGAAGGCAAACGCGTTCATCGCCGGCCGGGGATACGTCACCCCACAGGATGTGAAATCGATGGGCCTCGATGTCCTCCGCCACCGCATCGGCGTGAGCTACGAGGCGGAGGCCGAATCGGTGACGAGCGAGATGATCATCGAGCAGATCTTCGCCGGTCTCCCGGTTCCCTGAACCAATGCGAAATGCGGAATGGGGGAATGCGAAATTTTCATCCCTCATTTCACTTCCGGCTACAGGACGCATTTCACATTCCCCATTTCGAATTTCCAATTCCTAACTAACGATGGATCGCGACCCCAAAGAAATCCTCAAGAAGATCCGCCGGCTCGAGCTGCGCACACGCCGGCTGGTGAACTCGACGTTCGCCGGCCAGTATCACAGCGTATTCAAAGGCCGGGGCATGAACTTCGAGGAAGTCCGTGAATACGCGCCGGGCGACGAAATCCGCTCGATCGACTGGAACGTGACAGCGCGCATGAACACGCCGTATGTGAAGAAGTTCACCGAGGAGCGTGAGCTCACGGTCATGCTGGTGGTCGATGTGAGTGCGTCGGGCACGTTCGGCAGCGTCGAGCTGAGCAAGCGCGAGCTGGCGGCCGAGGTGGCCTCGATCCTGGCGTTCAGCGCGATCAACAACAACGACAAGGTCGGGCTTCTCCTCTTCAGCGACGACGTCGAGCTCTACATCCCTCCGAAGAAGGGCCGGCTGCACACGCTCCGCCTGATCCGCGAGATGCTCTACTTTGAGCCGAAGGGCCGGGGCACAAACCTCGCCGGTGCGCTGGACTATCTGAACCGCGTCACCTCCCGCCGCGCGGTCGTCTTCATGATCTCCGACTTCCTTGCGCCGGATTACACCAAGGCCCTCACAGTCACCAGCCGCCGCCATGACCTCGTCGCCATGCCGGTCAGCGATCCGGGCGAGTCGGTCCTGCCCGATGTGGGCATCATCACGCTGGAGGACGCCGAGACCGGCGAGCAGATCGACATCAACACCGGAAGCCGGGCGGTCCGACGCGGGCTGGCCGACCTGGAGGAGGCGCGCCGCAAGGCGGTGATGAGGCTGTTCCGCAGCCGCCGGGTCGACATCGTCCCGCTTTCCACAACCGAAGATTACCTTCTCGCGCTGCGCTCGTTTTTTGAGCAGCGCGAACGCCGCCTCGCCGCATGAACCCGACAGCACCTGCTCCCACTCCAGCCCCGATCCACGACATCGTCGGGCCGGTCTGGTTTCTTCCCTGGCCGCTTTGGATGGTGATCTGCGCCGCTGTCGGCGCGCTTATCCTGCTCGGCGTGATCATCTGGGGCCTCAAAGCCCTGCTCTCCCGCAAGCGGCCGCTGACCAACCAGGAGCGTGCGCTTGCCGCGCTTCAGAGCCTGCGCGGGAACATGGCCGGCGTCGAGCCGTATGCGTTCGGCGTCACCGTCTCCGATGCGATCCGGAAATACATCCACGAGCAGCACGGTCTGCCGTCGACGACAAAGACATCGCTGGAGTTCCTCGACAGCATCCGTGGCAACCCGGTCTTCACGGACAATGAAAAAGCGGGGCTCGGGATTTTCCTCGAGAAGACCGACTTCCTGAAATTTGCCCGCGCCGAAGCCGGGGAGTCGGAGATGATCGGGCTGCTCGAGACCGCCGAGCGGCTCGTGCGGGGCGAGGTGCAGCCCGGTAAGAAGGAGGCCAAATGAGCATGCTGTCCGGATTGTCGTTTGCGCACCCCTGGGTGCTTCTTCTGCTGCTCCTGATTCCGCCGCTCGCCTTTTTGCGCGGCAAATTCGGCGGCACGGCGGGCGTCACGTTCTCAAGCACGGCGGCTCTGGCTCGCCTCGGGCAGAAGCGCCGCTCGCGGGCCGGGGCGTTTCTTGCAGCGCTCTCCTATCTGGCGCTGGCGCTCTTCATCGTCGCCCTCGCCCGCCCGCAGCTCGGCCGCGAGCATACCCGCGTCCAGGCGAGCGGCGTGGACATCATGCTCGCCCTCGACGTCTCGCGCTCGATGCTGGCCGAGGACTTCACGATCGGGGCCAGCCGGGCCAACCGCCTCGAGGCGGTCAAGCAGGTCACCGAACAGTTCATCCGCCAGCGTCCGAACGACCGCATCGGCATCATCGCATTCGCCGGGCGCCCTTATCTTGTGAGCCCGCTCACGCTCGACCACGACTGGCTCATCCAGAACCTTGACCGGCTCCGCATCGGGCTCGTCGAGGATGGCACCGCCATCGGGTCAGCAATCGCCACAGCAGCGAACCGCCTTAAGGACAAGGAGGCAAAAACCAAGCTCATCGTGCTCCTCACCGACGGCGACAATAATGCAGGCAAGGTCATGCCGGTCACGGCGGCCGAGGCGGCGAAGGCGCTCGGGATCCGGATCTACACGATCGGGGCCGGCACGAACGGCGAGGCGCCGTTCCCGTTCACCGATCCGTTCGGCCGCACGGTCTACCGCAATGTGCCGGTCGTCATCGACGAGAAGTCGCTCGAGCAGATCGCGACGATGACGAACGGCCGGTTCTTCCGCGCCACCGATACCCGGTCGCTGGAAACGATTTTCAAGGAGATCGACAAGCTCGAAAAATCCAAGGTCGAGGTCGAGAAGATCTCCCAGTATCGCGACCTCTTCCCGTGGCTCCTCATGGCCGGCCTGGCCTGCCTCGGAGCCGAAATCCTGCTTTCCCAAACATTATGGAGACGACTGCCCTGACATTTGGTTCCCCGGTCTGGCTCTGGGGGCTTCTGGTCCTGCCGGTGTTCGCCGTGCTCTACGCATGGTCGCAGCGCCGCGGGCGCGCGCTGGTGGAGAAGGTTGTGGCCCCGCGGCTGCGCGACCAGCTCGCCGGATCGGTGAGCACCGCGCGGCGGATTTTCCGCGCGCTTCTCGTGCTGGCGGCGGTCGCCCTCGTGCTCGTCGCGCTCGCCCAGCCGCGCTACGGGTTCATCCAGCAGGAGGTCAAGCAGAAGGGCCGCGACATCATCGTGGCTGTCGACACCTCGCGCAGCATGCTGGCGACCGACGTCGCCCCCGACCGCCTCACCCGTGCCAAGCTTCTCACGCAGGACCTCGTCCGCCTGCTCAAAGGCGACCGGGTCGGGCTCGTGGCGTTCGCCGGGTCCGCATTTCTCCAAGCCCCGCTCACGCTGGACTACACAGCCGTGATCAACGCGCTCGGGGAGCTGGATACCAGCGTCATCCCGAAGGGTGGAACAAACATCGCAGCAGCAATTGCCACCGCTGAAGAGGCGTTCGGTAAGGCCGAGGGTCACACCCGTGCGCTCGTGATTTTGACCGACGGCGAGGAGCTTGATGCCGACGGCATCGCGGCGGCCAAAAAGGCCGGCGAGCAGGGAATCCGGGTCTTCACCGTGGGCATCGGATCCCCGGACGGCTCGCTCATCCCGGTCCGCACGGACGAAGGGAAACAGGATTTTGTGCGCGACGCCTCCGGCAAGCCGGTCCAGTCGCACTTGGACGAGACACGCCTGAAGGAAATCGCGGATGCGACCGGCGGGTTCTACGTGCCAATCGGACCGGATGCCGCGCGGGAGATTTTCACGAGGGGGATCGAGCCGATGGATCTTGCGGAAACCGGAGCCTTTGCCGCACGGCAGCCGCTGGAACGCTATCAGTGGCCGCTCGGCTTTGCCGTCGGTTTTCTGGTGCTTTGGCTGCTGATTGGCGAACGCCGCAGGACGCGCAATGGCACCATCCGGCGGGTGGCCGCTGCCGCCGTCTTTCTGGCGGGGGCGATTCCTTCCCAGGCGGCAACCACCGGACTGGACGAGTTCCAAAGCGGACAGTTCGACAAAGCCCGGCAGGCGTTCGAGCAGCGCCTGAAATCCGAGCCCGACTCCCGCGAGCTGCAGTTCAACGCCGGCGCATCAGCCTACAAGCTGGGCGACTTCGAACAGGCGGTTTCCCACTTTACAAGCGCACTTCTCACCGAGGATAAGAAATTGCGCGAGAATGCGGCCTACAACCTGGCCAACGCCCTCGTGCGGCGCGGGGAGGCCGCGAAGGACAACAAGGCCAAGAAAGCCGACTGGAAAAATGCCATTGAGCAATACACCGAAGCCCTGAACATCGATCCGAAAAACAAGCAGGCCACCGAGAACCGCGAAATCGTCAAGAAGCTCCTGGAAGACCTTGAAAAGCAGGAAAAGCAGCAGGAACAGAAAAAGGACGATCAGCAGAAACAGGATAACAAGGATCAGAAAGACCAGGACAAGAAGGATAACAAAGACCAGCAGAAGCAGGACCAAAAGGATCAGCAGAACAAGGATCAGAAAGATCAGGACAAGAAGGATCAACAGGACCAGCAAAAGCAGGACAAAAAGGACCAACAGAACAAGGATCAGAAAGATCAGGACAAGAAGGATCAACAGGACCAGCAGAAGCAGGACCAAAAAGATCAGCAGAACAAGGATCAGAAAGATCAGGACAAGAAGGATCAGCAGGACCAGCAGAAGCAGGACCAAAAGGACCAGCAGAACAAGGATCAGAAAGATCAGGACAAGAAGGATCAGCAGGACCAGCAGAAGCAGGACCAAAAGGACCAGCAGAACAAGGATCAGAAAGATCAGGACAAGAAGGATCAACAGGACCAGCAAAAGCAGGACAAAAAGGACCAACAGAACAAGGATCAGAAAGATCAGGACAAGAAGGATCAACAGGACCAGCAA
>CAYXRX010000043.1:0-15468 GCA_964467415.1 uncultured Chthoniobacterales bacterium | reverse complement strand
CCAACAGAACAAGGATCAGAAAGATCAGGACAAGAAGGATCAACAGGACCAGCAACAGTCGTCCCCTCAAAGCGAGTCCCAGAAGAATGAGCCCGGGAAAAAGCCTCAACCTGTCCCGACGCCCACTCCCGGCGAGAAGAAGCAAGGAGATCTGAAAGCTGGCGGCGGCGAGGAAAAGAAGGATGCCGCGCAGACCGAACAGCAGGCGGCGGCCGCAGCGGCGGAGCAGCAGGAGAAAGACGGGGAGATGAGCGCCGCCCAGGCCCGCGCGATGCTCAACGCCTTGCGCTCGGAAGAAGAAAAAGTGAACCTCATGCAGCAGCAAACCTCGCAGGACGTGATCCGCGACTGGTAGAATATCCAACGAACATGGACCGCCATACGACATCAACCAGCGACCAAGGTCGGAAATTGACGCCCCGCGAACATCCCCGCCGGATGGGAGCGGATCTCATTGGGCGTGCAGCCGGAATTCTGCGAGCGGCGCTGATTGTCTTTCTTGTCATTTCTGCGGGCGTGGTGCGGGCCCAGGAGGTGGCCGCAGGGCTCAGCAGCAACGAGGCCCAGGTCGGCGAACCGGTGCAGTTGGTGGTGACCGTCCGCGGCGCCCGCGGCGCGGAGGTTCCGCAGACGCTTTCGGTGAACGGTCTCCGGATCAACCTTGCCGGGCGCTCGACGCAGTTCGAGATGAACAATTTCAAGCTGAGCTCGACCCTGACCTACACCTACATGGTGGTCCCGCAGTTTGAGGGTGAGTTTACCATCCCGCCGTTCGATATCCGCATCGACAAGAAAACGTTCCGCACCGAAGCGATGCGGCTGAACGTCGCTGGCGGCCCGCGCGTGCCGCAGTCCCCGACGCTGCCGCCGATGCAGGGCAGCCCGCAGCTCCCGCCGTCCGGGGGTGGCCGGGCCTCCAGCGATGCGCGGCCGTTTTTTGCGGAGCTTCTCCTGACCAAGAAGAAGGCGTATGTCGGCGAGATCATCCCGGCCGAGCTGCGGTTCTACTTCAACTCGCGCTACGGCGGCCAGGTCGGCGAGCGCCCGAACTTCTCCGGCGAGGGATTCACCGTCCAGAAATTCTCGAATGCCGACAAGCGCGAGCAGGTGATCGATGGCGAGAACTACGTCGTCTTCGTCTTCAAGACCGCGATCACCCCGGTGAAATCCGGCACGCTGGAAATTCCGAAAGCGACGCTGGAGGCGCGCCTGCAGGTCCCCGGCAACGCGCCGCAGAGCCTGGCCGACTTTTTCAACAACTTCGGTGGCGCGGTGCCCCCCGGCATGTTCACCGACACCCGGGAGGTCGCGCTCGAGACGAA
This sequence comes from uncultured Chthoniobacterales bacterium, assembly GCA_964467415.1. Classification (GTDB taxonomy): domain Bacteria; phylum Verrucomicrobiota; class Verrucomicrobiia; order Chthoniobacterales; family Terrimicrobiaceae; genus CAYXRX01. The sequence goes on along the minus strand of CAYXRX010000043.1, from coordinate 14,146 downwards.
ACCGGTCCAGATCGAGGTGCTCCCGCTGCCGAAAGACGGCCGCCCTGAGGACTTCTCCGGCGCCGTCGGGAAGTTCACGCTCGAGGCCAGCGTGAGCCCGAAAAAAGCCGCTGCCGGCGAGCCGGTGACACTGCGGGCAAATGTTGCCGGCCAGGGAAACCTGGAGGCGATGGGCCCGCCGGTGCTGACCGGCGATGAAGGCTGGCGCTCGTATCCGCCGACCGACAAGCTCCAGTCAGTCGATGCCACCGGCTTCACCGGCGAGAAAGTCTTTGAATTTCCGATCATCGCCCGGCAGGACCAGAAGCAGACACCCGGGCTGAGCTTCTCGTATTTCGATCCCTCCGCGGGAAAATACGTGACGCTCACGCAACCCCCGCTTCCTGTCGAGGCCAAGGCCGGCGCCCCGGCGGCGGCGCCCGCGGGCACCGCAGCGAACCCGGCGACAAAACCCGCCGGCGCCACGCCGACGCCGGCTCCAACCCTGCCCGACATCTCGACGATGGCCGGCGGCTCGACAAGCTGGTCCGCCCTTCTGCTCCAGCAGGGCTTCCTGATCGCGAACGGCATTCTCGCGACGATCTGGATCGGACTCCTCGCCTTCTTTCTCTGGCGCGGATTTTCCGGCTCCGCCGCCGGCCGCAAAATCGCGCAGCAGAAGAAACTCAAGGAGATGCTCAGCCGCGTCCGGCAGGCGGGACCTGATGCCTTCTACGAACTGGCCTCCGCTTTCGTCTGTGCGAGGCTGGGAGCGGAGGGCGATGCCTTCGCGGCAGCCGGAAGGATCGACGCTTCCGCGCTGCCCGATCCCCTCAAGGCCTCGCTGCACCGGATCCTCGAGCGCCACGGGGAATCGAAATATGCCGCCGGCCGCCCGGCCCAACCGGCGGTCGACGAGCGCAGCGACGTGCTCGCCGTTCTGGCCGACTTCCATTCCCAGTATGAAAAATAATTTTTCCAGCACAGGTTGCAGGCGTCCGGCGCCCGCGGTCGCGGCACGAAAATCTTTCGGAATTTCGCTCCAGGGAATCTTCAAGTGTGGGATCAAATTCCTGCTCCCCGCGCTGGCCCTTGCGGCGGCAGTGCCGGCGCTTCTTGCCGACCCGTTGAGCGACGCCCGCGCGCGCTTTGCCGACGGCGAGTTCGACAAGGCGGTCAAACTCTACGAGCAGTCGCTGGAAAAGAGCGCTCCGACGGCGGCGGTCTTTTACGAGCTAGGCCGCGCGTTCGGCAAGACCGGGAACGAGGCGCGGGCGGCGCTGAATTTCCGCCGCGCCCTCGTGCTCGACCCCCGCTTCGCCCCGGCTGCCGCCGCGCTCAAGGAAAGCAACACCGCGCTCGGCATCTCCTCGTCGAATCCCCGCTGGCTCGACGCCGTGCTGACGCGCGTGCCGATGGACGTCCTCACGATCACAGGGACCGGCCTCTTCTGGCTCGGTGCTTTCATCGTCCTCTTCGCGATCCGCGCCGGACGCCGGTGGCGGGTGGCGGGCGGCGCTCTCCTCATCCTGGCAGGAATTGCCGCGCTGGGACTCGTCTGGCTGAGCGATCCGCGCATCACCCTCCGCACCGAGGCCATCGTCCTGAAGACCGGCGGCGCGGACATGCTCAGCGCACCCGCCGACCAGTCGGAAAAAGTCGCAGCGCTGCCCGAGGGCAGCGTCGTCCGGATCCTCTCTCAGCGCGGCCGCTGGTTCTACGGCCGGCTGCCCGCCGGGAAGAGCGGATGGTTCCTCACCGAGGGCATCGTTCCGGTCATCCCGCCCGCGTGAGAAAATTGCTGCTGGCCGCAGTGCTGGCCCTCGCCGTTCCGCTGCATGCGGACTGGCGGGAGTCCCTGACGCCCAATGTGCCCGGCCCCTTTCCCGACGTGAGGCCGTTCGAGGCGGAATACCGCTTCGGGTGGTCGGAAATCGAGGCCGCACGCACAACCGCTTCGGTTTCCTACAAGGGCGACGAGCTCTTCCTCCGCGCCAGGGGCGGAACGAACGGACTCGCCCGGGCGCTCTACCAGATCGATGCCACCCATGCGTGCCGGAGCCGGCGAAAGGGGTTCCTCCCGGTCGAGGCCGAGCAGGTCGAAAAATATGCAAAGCGCACGATCAAAACCCGCATGGCCATGAAGCCGGACGGGTTTTGGGTTTTTCGCGAGGCAATCCCAAGCGGTGGCGGAACTCCCGCGAAATGGAAAAAAATCAAGCTGGAGCCGATCCGCGATCTCGTCTCGGGCATGATGTTCATCCGTAGCCAGCGCCTGTCCCCCGGCGACAAGGTTTCCGTTGCGATCTACCCCGGCGACGCCCCCTTCCTTGTGGATATGAAGGTGCTGGGCAACGAGACGATCTCAGTCTCCGGCACCAGGCGGGACGCCCTCAAGCTCGACCTCCGCATCCAGCGGATCAACCTCAAGAAGGGCGGCCTCCTCGAACCCCACAGCAAGTTCCGCAGTGGAACGATCTGGATCTCGAACGACGCCGACCGCATCCCGCTCCGCGCAGAGGTCAACATTTTCATCGGCTACGTCTTCGGCGAGCTTGTCGCGTGCAAGTTTCCCGCGCCCTGACCCGCATGCACTGGAAGCACCTTCAAAAACTGGCAGAGCGGGAGGTTGCGGAGACCGTCCGCGAGCTTCCGGCCCCGGTCCGCGAGCGGCTCAAGGAAGTCCCGGTCATCCTCGAGGATGTCCCCTCGCCCGAGGACGCCGCCACCGGGATCGAGGCGGATACGCTGGGCTACTTCGATGAGGATGCCGGCGGGCTTCTGCGCATCCGGCTCTGGCTGGAAAACATCTGGGACTTCTCGGAGGGCGACGAGGAAATCTATCTCGATGAGGTCCGCACAACGCTCCTCCATGAGATCGGCCACCTCGTCGGATGGGATGAGGACGACGTCGAGGACCGCGGGCTCGGCTGAACCCGGTCCCACTGCGCGGCAGCTCAACAAAGACCTTTTTCCGGAGCCGGAATTGCGATAGCAAGTATCTCTTGCCCGGTTCGTTTCTTGAAACACCCAACGGATCTGCGCAGCTTCGATGAAGTCCCTCCCCGACATCAAGCAGGCTCTTCCCGGTCCAGCAAAATGGATCGCGGCCTACTTGGTATTCCTGCTCCTCGTAGCCGGCACGGGCGTCTGGTATTACTTGTCCGAGGGCGCAAAGCTCCAGAAGGAAAGGTACGAGGCACTGACCTCGATCGCGATGTTGAAGTCCCGTGCGATTGCAGAGTGGAGGATCGGGCTGCTGAAAGAGGTGGGAACTCTCGCTGGAGCCCCGCTGTTCAAGGCAAACGTGCAGGCATTTGTGAAGGCGCCGGACGATCCGGCGCAGCATGCCCGGCTTTTGGAGTGGATCAGCTACCAACTCAAACGCAATCAACTCATCGGGATCGCACTTTGCACGACCGACGGCCGGCCGTTGATCTCTGAAGGCGAGCCGGGGGCCGGCGCCGAATCGGCGAAGGAATTTATGGCGGCGCTTCAAAAGGGCGGCTCTGTTCTGTCTCTTCCTTACAAATCGCGTTCCGGGGCGATCGCGATCACGGCGGCCGCGCCGGTGCCGGGAGCAGATGGGATGCCGGTTGCTCTGCTGGAAATGTGTCACGACCTGCGGGACGACCTCCTGCCACTGCTCGAGCAGTGGCCCGGAACGGAAAAAACGGCCGAGACGCTGCTCATTCAGCGCGACGGCACCGACGTTTTGTTTCTCAACAGCCTGCGCCACAGAGGAAACGCCGCGTTGAACCTCAGAATCCCTCTCAGTAGCACTAACGTTCCCGCAGTGCAGGCCGTCTCCGGTCGGACCGGCCAGTTTCTAGGGGTCGACTACCGTGGTGTCTCGGTCCTGAGTGACCTGCGGCCGATTCCGAACTCGCCGTGGTTCCTTGTCACCAAGATCGACAAGGCCGAGGCCTACAAGGATCTGAACGGCCTGATGGAATCGGTGCTCTTCATTAGCCTGTGCATCGCCATCGCTGCGGCCGCCGTGCTAGCCTCGCTATACTACACCGGCCAAACCAAGCTTCTCCAAAGGATCGAGTCCGAGCGCGGGGAGTCGATGGCCGAGCTCCAGCGGCTCAACAGGGAGCTTGAGGGCCGCGTGGAGCAGCGCACCGCCCAGCTTGTTGCATCGAACCACGAGCTTGAGGCCTTCGCCTACTCGGTCTCGCACGACCTCCGGTCGCCGCTGCGGGCAGTCGAGGGCTTCGCCTCGATTCTCGAGGAGGAATACGGGCCGAAACTCGATGATGAGGGCCGCAGGCTCATCGGGGTCGTCCGATCCAACACGCAGAAGATGGATGAACTCATCTGCGGGATCCTCGAGCTCTCGCGGATCGTCCGGACGGAAATCGTGCCTTCGGAGATCGACATGACCGTGCTCGCCCGCTCGGTCTGGCAGGAAATCCATGCCTCCTCCGGGGCATCCGGGATCGCCTTCCAAGTGCACGAGCTGCCGAGAGCGTCCGGCGACAAGCTTCTCCTCCGGCAGGTCTGGGTGAACCTCCTCTCGAACGCAGTGAAGTATTCAGCACGCAGCGCGGTCCGTCAGATCGAGGTCGGCGCAACCGACGAGGGGGATGCCACCTGCTACTTCGTGCGGGACACCGGTGCCGGATTCGATCCCGCCTACGCCTCGAAGCTTTTCGGAGTCTTCCAGCGCCTGCACAAGGACAGCGAGTTCGCGGGCACGGGAATCGGACTCGCCAACGTGCAGAGGATCGTGCATCGTCACGGGGGATCCGTCCGCGCGGAAGGCCGCCCTGGCGAAGGCGCCACATTTTTCTTCACCCTCCCTAAAAAAGCCCTCCCCCTATGAGCAACGATAAAATTGTCGAAGTCCTCCTCATCGAAGACAACCCCTGCGACGCCGAGCTGGCATTGCGCGCGCTCGAAAAAAACCAGCTCGCCAACGCGATCGTTCATGTGTCCGACGGCGCCGAGGCGCTCGATTTCCTGTACGCCCGCAACGGCTATGCCGACCGGAACAAGGCGAACCGCCCGAAGCTGGTCCTCCTGGACCTCAAGCTTCCGAAGGTCGATGGCCTCGAGGTCCTGCGCGCCCTGAAATCCGACCCCGAACTGCGGGCGATCCCGGTCGTCGTCCTCACAACCTCCCGCGAGGAGAGCGACCTCAAAACCGGCTACGACCTCGGCGCTAACAGCTACATCGTCAAGCCGGTTGACTTCCCGAAGTTTGTCGATGCCATCCGGCAGCTCGGATTTTACTGGCTGCTCATCAACGAACCTCCGCGCCTCTGATCCATGCCCGACATCCCCGATCAACCGCTCAGCATCCTCTTTATCGAAGACAACCCGACCGACTTCGAACTGGCCGTGCGTGCGCTGCGCCGGGAGGGCCTCGAGTTCAGCTCGCGCCGCGAGGAGGATACCGACGGCATCACGCGCGCACTGAGCGAGTTCGTGCCCGACATTGTCATTTCCGACTACTCGCTACCGGGGTTCGATGGGCTCCATGCCCTTCGGCTTTGCAAGTCGATCCTTCCGGAAGTGCCTTTCATTCTTCACACGGCCGCCCTGCAGGATGAGTCCGCGATTTTCTGCATCCGTGCCGGCGCCGACGACTACGTCCTCAAGCAGCACCTCGCCCACCTGCCGTTCGCTGTCCAGAACGCCCTCGAGCGGCGGCGCGCACACAAGGCCGAGCGCTCCGCCACATCCAAACTCATCCTGCTTGCGAGCGCGATCGAGCAGAGCCCGGTCTCGGTCGTCATCACCGATACCTCGGGCACGATCGAATACGTCAACCCGAAATTCCTCGAGGTCACCGGCTATTCCTATGAGGAGGCGCTCGGAAACAACCCTCGCCTCCTCAAGTCCGGCCGGCAGGCGAAGGATTTTTACGAAAAACTCTGGGGCACGATCGCGTCCGGGGAAACGTGGCGCGGCGAGTTTGAGAACCGGAAGAAAAACGGCGATTCCTACTGGGAATCCGCCACGATCTCACCGGTGCGCGACACGGACGGGAGGATCACAAAATTCGTCGCAGTGAAGGAGGACATCACGGAGAAAAAGTTTGCCGAAGATCTCGCCCAGAAGCAGGCGAAGGCCCTGGCGCAGGCAAACGAAGATCTGAAGCGGGGCGTCCTGCTGGCCGAGGAACTCGCCCGACGGGCTGAGGCTGCCGCCAATGCGAAGAGCGAATTTCTGGCCGTGATGAGCCACGAACTCCGCACCCCGCTCAACGGAATGCTCGGATTTGCCGAGCTTCTCACCTTGAGCCGCCTCGATGCCGAGCAGCGTGAGTCCGTGGAAACCATCCTTGAATCCGGCACCCACCTCCTCTCCGTCGTCAACGATATCCTCGACTTCTCGAGCATTGAGAAGGGGACAACAAAAATCGAGGCGATCAAGCTCGACCTCGGGGAGATGGTCGATTCCGTTTGCCTGGCCATCCAGAAGGCGGCCACCGCCAAAGGTCTCTCATTCCGCTATGAAACCGCCCCGGACCTTCCCAGAGTGATCACCGGCGATTCCCGCCGGATCGCACAGATCCTCCTCAACCTGCTGGGCAACGCCGTCAAATTCACCGCCCGGGGATCGGTCATCCTCCGCGCCTCAGTCTCCAGCGGTCCCGCTGGCCAGGCGATCGATTTTTCCGTCGAAGACACCGGGCCCGGGATGTCCCCCGAAACGGTGAACATTCTTTTCAAGCCCTTCACGCAAGGCGACTCGACGCTGCACCGGCGGTTCGAAGGCACTGGACTCGGGCTCGCGATCTCCCAGCGGTTGGCCGAGGCGATGGACGGAACGATTTCCGTCGTTTCCAAACCCGGGAGCGGCAGCACGTTCACCTTCCGGCTTCCGATCCTGGACAGCGAGACTGTGGCGGAAATCCCGCCAGCCACGGCTGGCAATGATCCGGCTGCGGAATGCTGCGGGACCGTCCTCGTCGTGGAAGACGACCAGATCTCCAGCGCCCTCGCCACAAAGATGCTGTCGATCCTCGGATACCAGGTTGTGCTCGCCTTGAATGGTCAACTGGCGCTCGATGCGTTCCTGCGACAGAAGTTCGTTGCCATTCTCATGGACATGCAAATGCCGGTGCTCGACGGAATCGAGGCCACGAAGACAATCCGGACTCTGGAGGCGGATGGCTCCCGGGTGCCGATCATCGCCGTGACCGCCAACGTGATGCCCGGCGACCGCGAGCGCTGCCTCGCCGCAGGGATGGACGATTTTCTCTCCAAGCCCTATAAAATGGATGAGCTGGCAGCAAAGCTCGCCCGAACGCCGAATCCCCGGAAATAGCGCCGGCAACTTCCGGCTTCAGTCGCGAAAGACGATCGCCCGCGAGCCGTGGACGAGGACGCGGTCCTCGATGTGGAAGCGGACCCCGCGGGCGAGCGCGAGGCGCTCGCAGTCGCGGCCGAGGCGGACGAGGTCGTCTGGTTCGTGGTAGTGTTCGACGCGGGCGACCTCCTGCTCAATGATCGGGCCGGCATCGAGGTCGGCGGTCGCGTAGTGGCAGGTGGCCCCGATCAGCTTGACCCCGCGCTCGAACGCGCGCCGGTAGGGGTTGGCACCGACAAAGGCCGGCAGAAACGAATGGTGGATGTTGATGACGCGGCCGGAGAACTCGCGGCAGAGCCAGTCCGGCAGGATCTGCATGAACCGGGCGAGGACGACGAGCTCGATATCCAGCGAGCGGAACCGTCCGGCCAGGTGCCGGAAGGCGGATTCCTTGTCGTCCTCGAACGGGATATTTTCAAACGGGATCCCCTCGCGCTCGACAAGCGTGCGGCAGGTCTCGTGGTTTGAAAAGACGACCGGCAGCTTCATCTTGAGTTCGCCCGATCGCCACCGCCAGAGCAGGTCGGAGAGGCAGTGGTCCTGCTTGCTCACCAGGATCGCCGTGCGCACCGGCCGCCGCGACGGCCGCAGCGTCCACTCGGCGTGCATCTTTTCCGCAACGGCGGTGAGCTCGCTGCGGAAATCCTCGGGCAGCTCGATCGCCCGGCCGCCGACAAAAGCCAGGCGCGCAAAAAACCATTTCGCCGCCGGGTCGGTATACTGGCTCACATCCAGCAGGTTGCCACCGGAGGAAGCGATAAACCCGGTGATCCGGGCGAGCAGCCCGACGGCATCCGGGCAGTTGAGTTTCAAAACGGTCACATCCATCTGCGGGCCATCATCCTGCACCGCCGGATTCTGTCACTCTTTTTTCGGGCTAGCATTTCCCGAGCCGGGCGATCCGCTCGCCGTCCGCCTCGGCCCGCCGCCGGTTGCGCCGCGAAACCGCCCGGATCACCAGCACCAGCAGGCCTGCGAACAGAATGGCAATCGCCCACCAAGGCACGCGGTGCTGCGGCTCGGGAAGCGTGAAGATGCGGAATGGCATCGAGCGCGACAGCGGGCGGCCAGAGGAATCGACCGCGATGATCCGGAAAAGCCAGACCCCGTTGGCCGGCATGCGCTCGAAGCGTGCGAAGGCGGCGTTTTCGCGAAGGTGGATGCGAGCCTCGGTCCACGGCACCCACTGGTAGCGGATTTCGCTGGAGTCCCCAGGCACGACCTGACGGCGCTCGATCCGGAAGCCCTTGGCTTCCGGTGCGGGAATTTTCCATGCCACCTCGATCTCATGCGGGGTGGCAAGCAGAAGCGAAACCGCCTCGACCGGCGGGGTCTGGCCGGCGGCGAGGGGCAGATCGCTCTCCGACGGCGAGGCGGGGCCGGCCTGGAGGAATGTCGCGACAGGCACCGCCGGTCCGGAGGCGGGAGATGCCCCGGGCTGCTGGTCGGGAAATTCGGCTTTGACCACCAGCTCGACGGGATCCCCGGAATCCGGGGCGACAGAAATTTTTCCCTGGTAGGCCCCGCCCTTTGTCGTCTCGATCTGGGCCTCGAACGCGTGCTCCCTGCCGGGCGAAAGGATGATGTTCGCCGGGTTCGGAACAACGTTGATCTCCGGGGACGCCGTCAGCTTCAGCTTGGCATCCATCCCTCCCAGGTTCCGGATGGCAAACCGCCCGCTGGCCGAACGCCCGGATTTCACCGCTCCGATATCAAGGGCGGTGGATGGCGAAATTCCGAGGCGGGCGGGAACAGCCAGGACCTTGAGCGGAATGCTGCCGGCAAACCCCTCGCTCCGCACGGCGAGATTCCCGTCGAACGAAAAGGCCTGGTCGCAGGAGAAGGCGGCTTCCACGATGACGCTGCCGCCGGCAGGAATTTCGATCCCGTCCGGAGCCTTCACAAAAACCGGCCATGCGAAGGTGACCCGCCGGGGGTCGGGAGTGCGGTTCCACAGCTCCAGAGAAAAACTTTGCGCCTGCCGGCCGGCCGCATCGACAACAATCCCGCCGGCCGGCCAGGTGATCGGAGCAATGCCGCTCCCGGTGAGGGCGACCGGCATTGCGGGACCGGTGCCGAAGCTTATCTCGCCCGCGTAGTGTTTTTCCTCGGTGGGAACAAAGACCACGTTAAACACCGCCTTGGATCCGCCGGAGATTTGATAGGCGGCCCCTTCGATGGCCCAGGGCGAAGGCGCGGTGATTTTTCCCGTTGCGGTGCCGCCCCCTTCATTACGGAGAACCCACTGACGGGTGACCCGCTGGCCGAGGAACACCGGACCGAAATCCAGCGCCTGCGGGAACGTGAGGACCGGAGGCCCCTCGTTGATTGCGATCCGGACCCGCGCGGCCGCGGAGACCGGCGAATCAAACGACTGCGCGGCAAACGTGAAGCTGTCGCCGCCTGCACCGGATCCCTGGAATGGCGTGTAGACCACGGACGCCGTATTCCTGCCGGTCCGCCGGATTTCACCGAGCTCGCCGCGCTGCGGCGGCCGGCGGATTAAAAATTCCACGGGCTCGACGATCCGGCCGCCCAGCGAGAGCGTGATCGTCACCGGCCGGCCGGGAGCCGTCGAAACACTCTGGGAGATGGCCATCGGGGGCGGCATCGGGAGCGCCGGATTTTCCTTCGCAGAGAGGCCCGAAGGCACGCCAACGAGGACGGCGGCCGGAACCAGGAGAAATTGTTTGATGCCTCTTCGCATGGAATCTCGTTGATAAAAGCAGGATCAGCGGTTAAGCGAAGAGCAGATTTTTGTCAAAACCATGACTGCGACCATTCCGGCATTTGCCCATCCCACACCCGCCAGCCGAAACGCGCGGATGTTTGCCCTCCTCGCAGTCCTCATTTTCGCGCAGGCCCTCGTCGCCCAGCTTCCTGCCCCCGCTCAGAAAAAGCAGAAGAGCGCGGCGGAATTGATCCGGAAGCAGGACCCCCCGAAGGTCATCCCGCGCGTGCTCGCGCAGGCGACTCCGGAAAACATCTCGGTCTACATTTCGCTCTCCAAGCAGCGGGCCTATTTGAAAGTCGGGGACGAGGTCGGGATCGACACGCCAATCTCGACCGGCAAGCGGGCGGGCATGACCCCGCGCGGCAGCTTCGCCGTCGTCGAAAAGGATGCCGACCACCGCTCGAGCCTTTACGGGGACTTCGTCAACCGGAGCGGCCAGGTCGTGCGCTCCGGCGTGAGCACAAAGATCGACGCGGCTCCCAGCGGCACGACCTACCGCGGTGCACCGATGCGCTGGTTCATGCGGTTCGGCGATGCGGCAACAAAATCCCACCGCGCGGAAGGAATGCACACCGGCATCCTGCCCGGCTACCCGGCCTCGCACGGGTGCGTCCGGCTCCCGGACGAAATCGCCAAGATGATTTACGAGAAGGTCGTGATCGGCACGCCGGTCACGATCGGCGACTGAGCGGAGAGCGCCTGCGGGGGGGCTGGTTAGCCGGTCGTTCGAAGCCCGCTTGCGATCGCGTTGATGCTCAGCAGAACCTGCGGAAGCAGGCGGTCGGCCTCGCCGGATGCGGCGGTTTTTGCGGCCCGCCAGCGGGTGAGGATATCGACCTGGTGAAGATGGAGCGCACGGAGGGCGGCATCGCGGAGGCCGAGGGTTTTGAGCATCCGCGGGCGGCGCTGCTCGAGGCTGCCCCCAAAGACCGTGGCCATCATCGCACGCGTCCGGTCGAATTCCGCAAGAATGATCTCGAGCACCTCCCCGCGCACGGCGGGATCCCCGACCAGACCGGCGTAGAGACGGATCATCTCGCGATCTGCGCTGGCCAGGTTGGTCTCCACATTCGTCAGCACATAGTAGAGAAATGGCGAGGATTTGATTCCCGTGCGCAGCCAGTCGAGCTGCTCCGGATGTTCGGCCTCCAGCTGCTGCAATGCCGAGCCCACGCCGAACCAGCCCGGAAGATAGTGGCGGCTCTGGTTCCAGCTGAAAACCCAAGGGATCGCCCGCAGGTCGGCGAGCGTGCGCTGCCCGCTCCGCCGGGATGGCCGCGATCCGATCCGGCTGGTCTCCAGAGCATCGATCGGCGTGGCCTCCGAGTAGTAGCCCATGAAATGGGGGTGGTTGATCAGGTCCGTGTAGGCATCGCGGCTGGCACGGGAGAGAAACTCACAGATGCCGACCTCGCGCCCGTCGCCGGAAGCCGGGCGCTCCCGAAGGGTGACCGCAGCCACGCCGGCCTGCAGGAGTTCGAGGTTGTAGACAGCGGAAACCAGGTTGGAATATTTCTGCGGAATCGTCTCCCCCTGCTCGGTCAGGCGCAGGTCGCCCTGGACCGAACCCGGCGGCAGGGCGTCGAGAAACCGGTGGGTCGGTCCCGCGCCCCGGCTGATCGTGCCGCCCCGGCCATGGAAAAACCGGATCTTTGTGCCCGCCTCCCGGCCGGTGCCGGCCAGCGCAGCCTGGGACTGGTGGAGCGCCCACTGGCTGGCGAAGATCCCGCAATCCTTGTTGCTGTCGCTGTAGCCGATCATGACCTGCTGAACCGGCAGGCTTTGGCGGACAGATAGCACCTGGGTGCGCTTGGACTGTTGGAAGGCCAAGCTGCGGATGGTGACCGGGTGCGCGAGAAATTCCCGGACAATTTCCGGGCCCTCCTCCAGGTCGCCAAGCGTCTCGAAGAGCGGGACGACAGGAATCTCGCAGACGAGCCCGGCCGGGGTCCAGTGCGCTAGCCCGGCCTCGCGGGCCAGGACATATACGAGCAGCAGATCGGACAGCCGGCGGGTCATGCTGACGATCAGCGAGCCCACGCCCTCGCGACCATGGCGCTGGATATGCTCGCGGAGGACGCCGTAGCACGCGATGACCGCATTGGCATGCTCCCCGGCAGGGAGCCCGGCACCAAGGAACGGCCGCGGGGAGGCCAGCTCGGCCATGAGAAACTCAATCCGCCTCGCTTCGTCCCATTCCGAAAACGCGGAATCTTCCGCACCGCCCGCCGCGAGGATCTCGTCCATCGCCAGATCGTGGAAGCGGCTGTTTTGCCGGACGTCGAGGGCGGCAAGGTGGAAGCCAAAGACGTCGAGCGCACGGCGGACAGGCAGCACCGCCGTATCAGCCAGGCGGCCCGCGCCGACGGCATAGAGGGAATCGGACAGGCGCGCGAGGTGGGCATCCAGCTCGAGCGGGCTGCGGTAGTGGCGCTCGGTTCCCTCGAGCGCCAGGACCTCCGCACCCGTGTCGGCGAGAGGAATCTTCGCCTGGAGCAGCAGGACAAACTGCCTCCAGGGCTCGTCCGAATGCTGGCGTGAGAGAACCTCGGAGAGCTCCGGGTTCTCGGTCCAAAGCTCGACAAGGAGCTTGTCCAGGTCCGCCGGAGGCTCTTGAAAATTGCTGGAGAGCGGGAGCTTGGCGGCGAGGTCCTCCAGGTGGTTACGGATGACGACAAGCGCGTTGAGACGCAACATGCGGAGGGTTTCCGCCGTGACGTCGGCGGTAACGAGCGGGTGCCCGTCGCGGTCGCCGCCCACCCAGGTCCCGAGCCGCAGCTTCGGCCAGGCATGCGGGTCCTCAAGGAGGGCCGGATCAAACCCCGCAGCCTTCCAGGCCTGGTGCAGGCGCTGGTCGAGCCGCGCGAGCGCGAGCGGAAAAACCTCCCGGAGATAGAAGATCACGCCCCGCCGCTCGGTCGCGATATCGGGCTTCTCCAGCAGGATTTCCCCGGTCCGCCACAGCCGCTCGAGCACGACCTTGATCTCGTCCCGTATGGCGCCCCGCTGCGAAGGGGTCAGCTGCTCGTTTTCCAGCTCGGTCAGCAGCAGGTAGATCGTCCGGTGCTGCTCAAGCACGGCCGCGCGCTTCGCTTCGGTCGGATGTGCGGTCAGAACCGGCTCGATCCGGACCTCGTTCAGCGAGGCCGCGATCTCCTCGGCCCCGACGCCTGCGTCACGCAAGCGGACAAACTGCTGCGCCCAGAGCCCGGGCTCGTCGGCGGGTCCGTGCTCGATTTCGCGGAGCCGGCGGGTCCGCGTCGACGCGGTCTCCTCGACCATGTTAAGAAGCTGGAAGGCGATCGAGCAAGCTTGCTCGAACCGCTCGCTGCATCCGTTGCCGGTGCCGATCCATGGCAGCTGGGCCGCCACCTCCGACTCCCCCAGCCCGGTCAGCACCTCATGAAAGCACTCCATGAGGAATCCTAGATCCGCGGCAATTTTTTCAAACCCTGAAGCGATATAGTCGGCAGTCGTCTTCACCCGGGCGGGAATCTCCTCAGGATTTCAAGAAATTGCAACCATGAAAGGCAGGAAAGTTGCCGCCGCCGGCCGTTTTTATCTGTCCGCCCCTGTGACGCTTCCGCCACTTTTCGCAGGTTGACACGTGCGCCGCGCGTCCGCATAGTCCCTCCCCCGTTCATTTTCAACGGCAGCTACCATGGATAAAATTCGCAACATCGCAATCATCGCCCACGTCGATCACGGCAAGACCACGCTCGTCGACCAGCTCCTTAAACAGGCCGGAACGTTCCGCGCCAACCAAAAGACCGACGAGCGGATGATGGATTCCATGGACCTCGAGCGAGAGAAGGGGATCACGATCCGCGCCAAGAACGCCGCCTTCCGCTGGAACGGCTACCACGTCAACCTCGTGGACACTCCCGGACACGCGGATTTCGGCGGCGAGGTCGAGCGGATCATGAAGATGGTGGACGGCGTCCTCCTCGTGGTCGATGCGCACGACGGCCCGCAGGCCCAGACGAAATTCGTGCTCCGGAAGGCGATGGAAAACGGCCTCAAGCCGATCGTGGTCATCAATAAGATCGACCGCGAAAACGCCCGGCCGCACAAGGTCCTCGACATGGTCTTCGAGCTTTTTCTTGA
>CAYXRX010000042.1:0-20806 GCA_964467415.1 uncultured Chthoniobacterales bacterium | reverse complement strand
TCCGCAAGGGCGGGATCATCGCGATCAAGATCGAGGAGGGCGACCGCCTCATCGATTGCAAGATGACCGCCGGCCAGGACGAGATCGTGCTCATCACCCACGAAGGCCAGAGCATCCGCTTCCACGAAGAGGAGATGCGCGACCAGGGGCGCGACACGGTGGGCGTCTGGGGGATCCGCCCGGAGAAGGGCGACTACGTGGTCGCCGCGGCCGTCGTCAACAAGGACGCCCAGCTCCTGGTGGCCGGCGAAAACGGCCTCGGCAAGCGGACCATCTTCGACGAATACCGGATCCAGTCGCGCGGCGGCAAGGGGATCATCACGATGAAGACGAACGAGAAGACCGGCGGCGTCGCCGGGGCGCTCACCGTCCGCGATGCCGACGAACTCATGCTCATCACCAACAAGGGCAAGATGGTCCGGACGCGCATCAAGGAGATCCGCGAAACCGGCCGCAACGCCCAGGGAGTGAAGCTCATCGACCTCCGCGACGGCGAGGTCCTCCAGGGCATTGCCCCTGTCGTGAGCGACGGCGATGAGGAGGAGACGGAGGGCTGAGCGCGCCCTCCCTTCCCCGTCCTGATTTGAAAGTCCCGGGCTGCCGGGTCAATCCATCCAGCCCTTCAACTGGCTCGCGATTTCCTCGCCGATCGTCAGCGCGGCAGTGGCGGCCGGGCTGGGAGCGTTCAACACATGGAGGGCCTGGTGGCCGCGCACGAAGCTGAAGTCTTGAACGAGCGTGCCGTCCGGCGCCATCGCCTGCGCTCGGACCCCGGCCCCGCCGGTCTCGAGATCCTCCGGGCGGACATCAGGCACAAGCCTCTGCAGCGAACGGCAGAAGAGTTCCTTGCTGAAGGAACGCCGGATCTCCTCCCAGCACATCTTCTTGTGAAGGCCCAGAAACTTCCAGAGCCCTGGAAACGAAATCGCGTCGAAGAGGTCTGCCGCGCTGAAGTCGGTTTTCTTGTAGCCCTCGCGCTTGAAAGCCAAAACCGCGTTCGGTCCCGCTTCGACCCCTCCCCCGATGAGCCGTGTGAAATGGACTCCGAGAAACGGAAACTGAGGGTCGGGCACGGGATAGATCAGGTGCTTCACAAGGTGCTGCCGCCCGGCACGCAGCTTGTAATACTCGCCGCGAAAGGGCACGATGCGCACGTCCCGCTTCTCGCCCGCCAATTCGCTCACCCGGTCGCATTGCAGGCCGGCGCAGTTGACAATGAAATCCGCCTCGAAGCTGCCGGCGGAAGTTTCGGCCACCCAACCGCCGGCGGTCCGGCGCAGGCCGCCGACCCGAGCGTTGAAAACGACATGGTTCCCCTGCTCCCCGATTCGCTTAAGCATAGCGGCGCAGACTCCCGGGTAGTCCACAATGCCCTCCTCGGGCACCCGCAGCGCGGCGACCCCTCCGACATGCGGCTCAACCTCCAGCATCTGCACGCGGCCGACCCACTCGAGGCCCTTGAGCCCATTCTGCAGTCCGCGCTCATGAAGCGCTTTCAGCCGCGGAACCTCCGACTCATCCGCCGCCACGACCAGCTTGCCGCAGATCTCGTGCGCAACGCCGTTCTCGCGGCAGAAGGCGGTCATCTCCTGAATCCCCTCGACGGCGAGGCGCGCCTTCGCCGAGCCGGGCTTGTAATAGAGCCCGCAGTGCAAAACCCCGCTGTTATTGCCGGTCTGATGCCTCCCGGCACCTCCCTCCTTCTCCAGGACCGTTACACGCACCCCCGGATACATCTTGCCAAGCTTCAGTGCTGTGCCGAGGCCAACAACCCCGCCGCCAATCACTATAATACCTCGATTCTTCACGCTCGTGTGGGGATTGTCGGCGGTTGCAGATCCAGCCGTCAAGCCGCCATGCGAATGAAACCGCAAGAGGCGGGTGATGGTGCGCCGGGCCGCATTCCCTTAAAACAGGGTCGGCTGGGCAGGGTCGGACGCCTTCTCGGCCGGAATCCTTCTCACGGCAGCCTTTCTCACTTCCGCAACCCCGGGCGCTTCCTGAGCGGGGGACGGAGCCGGCACGCTGGCAGCCACCGGTTCTATTTTCTCCACCTCATCCGCCGGGACGACATCCTCCCGAGGTTCCTCTTTAAAATCACTCACCGCCGGCACAGGAGCTAAAGGAGCGGCAGGCTCTGTTTCCAGCCTCTGAGTGAGTGCACCTGATACCTTCACCACGGGAGCTTCTTGTGCCACCGGACGCCCGGTGACCCTGGCAACAAATTCCTCTGCATCCATCTCCTGCACAGCTGCCAAGACCTTCAAAAACGCTCCCACCATTTCCGGACGCTGCGCAAAAAGTGCCTTCGCCGCTTCCACCGGCCCCCGCGTATCCCGCGATTCCAGATCGCTTACCGTCACGCCAAGCGCCTCTGCAAATTTCCCCAGCGACTTCTTTGCCGGATACCGCTTACCACTCTCGATATCACTCAAATGCGCCAAGCTCCGGAACCCGACCATCTGCGACAACCCCCGCTGGGTTAATCCACGTTCTTTGCGCAGCACTCGAATATATTGTCCGAAGGTTTCGCTCATGCGAAAAACCAGTAAACTTCGCAGACTCCGCGTTCAAGTAAAATATTTCATCAATCGTCTGGAGAATGAGGATTGCCATCACGTGCAATGTTCGCGAAATTAAAGGAATGCGTGTATCTGTTCCACTGGCTCGGTCGCCGTATGATGTTGAAGTTGAGTCGGGGATTGTGGACCGGTGCGGCGGGGCGGTTCTGGAGGTGATTGAACCCGGGCGATGTGCCCTGGTCACGGATTCGAATGTGGCCGGGCACTATGCGGAACGTGCGGCGGCCTCGTTGATGTCGGCAGGTTTTGTCGTCTCAACGATCGTCGTTCCGGCTGGTGAAGCCTCGAAGTCGATGCAGCAGGCTGCGCGGATTTGCGATGTGATGATAGAAGCGGGGCTTGACCGGTCGTCGTCGGTGGTTGCGCTGGGAGGCGGGGTGATCGGCGATCTGGCTGGATTTGTTGCTGCCATCTACTACCGGGGGATTCCGTTTGTGCAGATTCCGACGACGATTGTTGCGCAGGTGGACAGTTCGGTGGGAGGGAAGACCGGGGTGAATGCCGCCGGAGGAAAAAACCTGATTGGAGCATTTCACCAACCCCGTCTGGTCCTGGCAGACCCCGAGACGCTTGGGACGCTTCCCAAGCGGGAATTCAACGAGGGGTTTGCGGAGATCATCAAACATGCGGCGATCCGGGATCCGGACATGCTCGACCATCTGGATGATCTGCCGTCACTGATCGCCCGGAATGTCGGCATCAAAGCGGCGATCGTCGCCCGGGATGAATTTGAGACGAACGGGCTGCGCGCGTTGCTCAATTTCGGGCATACCATCGGGCACGGGATCGAGGCGGCGGCAGGGTATGGACGCTACCTTCACGGAGAGGCGATCAGCCTCGGGCTGGTGGCAGCCTGCAGGCTGTCCGTGGAGAAGGCGGGCCTCGCCAAGGCAGCCTCGGATCGGATCATCGGCGCCCTTGCAAGCTACGGCCTTCCACTGACGCTTCCTGCCGATATTCCCACGGAAGCCATCCTCGGAGCCTTGCGAAAGGATAAAAAGTTCCACGCGGGGTCGGTGCGCTTCGTCCTTCTGCGGAGCCCCGGCGATGCGTTTGTCTCCAAGGATCTGAGCGAGGAGAACATCGAGCGGGCCATCGAAGCGCTCCGATAAAATCCCCTCCCCGGCTTCGCCGCCGCCCGGCACTCAACGGGAAATGTCCAGCGCGAGACTTTTCCAGGCTGGGGCGGCAGGTCGCGCGAAGAAGGATCAGAACGCAACGAGCGAGCGGGCGTGCGCGAGGGCGGCAGCGACCTGAGAGGGATCCTTGCCACCGCCCCGGGCTGCATCGGGCTTTCCGCCGCCCTTGCCACCGACCAGCGGGGCGATGGCCTGGATGATTTTGCCGGCCTGCACCTTTGAAACCCACTCCGGACCGACGGCCGCAAGGAGAGACACCGAACCGCTGGCACTTCCCGCGAGGACGATCACTCCGCCGAAGCCCGCCCGGAGCGCATCGGCAACCCCCTGCAGGTAGTCGGAGTCGACCTGGCCGAGATCGGCTGCAAGGAAGGGAATGCCGTTGAGCGTTTCTGCCGAGGCGGCCAGGTCCTTTGCGCGGGCCGCAGCCTCGCGGTCGCGTGCCGACTTCAGAGACTTCTCCAGCTCTTTCTGGTGGGCGAGCAGGCCATCGATTTTCTTTTCTATCTCCGCAAGCGGGCTGTTGAGCCGGGAGGCGATCGCCAGGAGACGATCCCCGTCGCGCATGGCGTGCGCGGCCGCTTCGAGCCCGGCCACCGCTTCGATCCGGCGGACGCCAGCGGCAATTGCCGCCTCCCCCAGAATGCGGAAGAGACCGATCTCCCCGGTGGCGCGCACGTGCGTCCCCGCGCAGAGTTCCATCGAATAGCCGTCGAGGGCCCCAGCAGCTCCGCCGATCTGCACGACGCGTACGGTCTCGCCGTATTTGTCCCCGAAGAACTGCATGATGTCGGTGCGGCTGCGGATGCCCGCATGGAGAACCTCGGACCAGGAGACTACCGCGTTCTCGACGATGCGTTCGTTGACCAGCCCCTCGATATCGCGCACCTGCGAGGGAGTGAGAGCGGCGCTGTTGAAGTCGAAGGTGAGTTTGTCCGGACCGACAAACGAACCTTTCTGAGCGACCTCGTGCGAAACCACCTCATGCAAAGCCCAGTGGAGCAGATGAGTCACCGTGTGGTGGCGCTGGATCGCGGCCCGCCGGGCGGCATCGACCGAGACGGCGACGTCCAGCCCGGGCTCCGGGGCGTCGGCGGAGTCCAGGAAGTGCAGCCAGATATTTCCGCTCTTCTGCGTGCCGGTGATGTTCCACAGATTCCCGCTGCCGGAGATTTCGCCCGTGTCGCCGACCTGCCCACCCATCTCGGCGTAGCAGGCGGTCGCGTCGGTGATGACGGCGGTCCTGTCCTTGAGAACGACGACCTCGAGGACTTTTGCCGGAACCTCCAGCCTGTTGTAGCCGTCGAAGCGGGTGGGGGCCTTGCTCTCAATTTCAGAAAGCTCGATCACCGTTTTCTTCTGCGCCGAGCGGGCGCGCGCACGCTGTTTGTCCATCAGGACCTCAAACCCCGCCGAATCAACTACCAGGCCGCGCTCGCGGGCCATGAGTTCGGTCAAATCAAGAGGAAACCCCTGCTCGTCATAGAGGCGGAACGCGAATTCCCCGGGAATGGTCGCCTGACCGATCCGGGCAACTTCCCCCTCGAAAAGGGCGATGCCTTTGTCGAGCGTCCTGTTGAACGCTTCCTCCTCGCGGCGGAGAACGTCCTCGACGTGCTTCTGCCGCGTGCGGATCTCAGGAAACACGTCCCCCATCGAGCGGGCCAGGACATCGACAAGCTTGTAAAAAAACGGCTCGTGCAGACCGAGCGTCCGGCCGTAGCGGACCGCGCGTCGCAGGATCCGGCGGAGCACATAGTTGCGGTCGGTATTTCCGGGCTGGATCCCGTCGGCAATTGCAAAGCCAAGCGTCCGGATGTGGTCGGCGATTACCCGGAAGGCGACGTCGGTTTTTTCCTGTTCCGATTCCCCGGTGCTGCCGGCGGCGGGGAGGGTCGAGCCATACGACCTGCCGCTCAACTTCGCGATCTCATCAAAGATCGGACGGAAGACATCGGTCTCGTAATTGGAAATCTTCGCGTTCGCAAAATCAGTGAAGTTTTTTGTCCCTTGGATGATCGAACAGACGCGCTCGAACCCCATGCCGGTATCCACATGCTTGGCGGGAAGCGGGGAGAACGAACCGTCCGGGTTGGCGTTGAACTGGATGAAGACGAGGTTCCAGATCTCGATGCATTCCGCGGTCCCCCTGTTAACCAAGGCTCCCCCGGTATCGCCCGCGGGCGTGAGGTCGACGTGCAACTCCGAGCATGGCCCGCAGGGCCCGGTCTCGCCCATCATCCAGAAGTTGTCTTTCTTGTTGCCATTCACGATATGGACTTCGGGGTCGAGGCCGACCGAGCGGAATTTTTCCGCCCAGAGATCCCAGGCCTCGGAATCCCGCTCGGCGGGATCGCCCGGACCGGGCTGGTAGATTGTGGCGTAAAGCCGCTGCGGCGGGAATTTCCAGCGTTCGATCACCAGTTCCCAGGCCCACGAAATCGCATCCCGCTTGAAGTAGTCGCCGAACGACCAGTTCCCCAGCATCTCGAAGAACGTGTGGTGGTAGGTGTCCAGTCCGACATCATCGAGATCGTTGTGCTTGCCACCGGCGCGGATGCACTTCTGGGTGTCCGCCGCGCGGGAATCGGATGCGGGCAGCGCGCTCGCCCACCTTGTGACGTCAGGCTGGCTTTGGCCGAGAAAGATTGGAACAAACTGGTTCATCCCCGCGTTGGTGAAGAGAAGGTTGGGCGAGTCCGGCAGAAGGCTCGATGAGGGCACGATGGTGTGATCCTTCCCGTGGAAGAAATCGAGGAATGATTGGCGGATTTGCGCAGACGTCATAATAAGCTTGGGATCGGTTGGCAGTGATACTCAGGGGGGGCTCCACCCTGCGGGGTTCGCGGGAATCGCCTCAAGAACTTTTTCGGAAACAAAGAAAATCTCAGGGGACCCTTCAGCGTGAACACCGACAAGGCCACCCTGCCGCTGCGTCCCGAAATCCAGCCGGATTACCGGCTGTTCGCCCGCCGGCGACTCGGGCGTGTTCTCGGAAACCACCGACAGAAAGCTGATGGAGAGAGCCGGAGACTCAAGGCCGGCCTTTTGCAGTGCCCCGATCGTGGCGGGCTCGAACCGAACGGCTTTCGCCTGAGCGAGAGCCTGGACCATCCGGGGGACGGCATCTGCGCCCACCGCGGTGCGCTTCGAACCGTCATCAAGCTCCCATCCATCCGGTGTCCGTTTCAAGACCACGCGCGATGAGCCGGCGGTGATCCGGATCAGGTCGACCATGTCCAGGTTGATCCGCGCCAGTGCCAGGTCGCGAAAAGAGGCGAGATCCAGCGCCAGAAGCTTGGAAACAGATTCCGGCAGGCGGCAGATGACATTGCGGGGGATGAGCCGCGCGTGAACACCTCCCTCTCTGGCGGCGGCACCCAGCCGGATGATCTGCGGATCCTTGTCGCCTTCCCCGAAGAGCTGGACCTCCGCGACCGGCTCGGAGAGCCCGTAGGTGCCGGGATCGCCGCCCTCATCGACCACAAACCCCTCGATGCTTGAGCGGAGAAGTTTTTCAAGAAACGATGCGACAAAGGCCGCATCGGCCCTTGCGGACAGCGGCTTAATGATTTCCCAACCCTGGCCGTCCCGCTTGAGTTCCATCTCCCCGCCCGGACGCTTGATCACCATGCGGTCCACGCGGGCCGGATGGACGGACGCCAGCCTGCGGTCCCGGAACTCGCCGACTGGGCGCTGGATCATGCGGGAGAGCTTGTTGGAGATGATGTAGACGTCCTCCGAGTTCTCAAATCGCACATACCCACGGGTCTCATCAACAGTGTCCTTTCCAAAGATCAGGCTGAGATCCTTGTCGCCACGAAAGTCGAGCTGAAGCTGGCTCTTTCGAACGCCGTATTCAGACAGCCGGTCCTTATCCGCGATCTCGCGGGAGAGAATCCTGTCAAGAACAAGCGTCGAAAGCGCAGTCTGGACCAGCTCCTTGATGGCCTCTGACGAGGCCCGGTCGCGTGGCAGCGGCGAAATCTGCCAGCCGTTGTCGGTTTTCTTTATCTCAAACGAAGCGTCCCCGTTCTGGATCTTAATGTTCCGGATGTCGTCCGGATCAAATGCGAAGAGCGCGGACCCGACCGGCTTTGCCGCCGCACCCAGCGTGCGGAGCACCGCCGATCCGACTACAAACGCGGCGAGCAGAATGGCGGCCGCGAGCAGAAAAACCGTCGCGCCACGGCTCATGCGCGGCGCCTCCACCAAACCACAAATCCCAGCAGGGCTGCGCAGCCGGGGATGACAAGCATCGTGATCAGCGCGATGCGGCCGAGCTGCGCATCCGTCAGGTTCAGGGCAAAGTGGGAGACGGTTTTCGGGGTCACGCCGGCCAGCTTGCCGCGGTCGAGGAGGGAGTTCACGGCACCGAGCAGAAAATCCAGCCCTTGGGGCGTGACGGCGGCGTCCATGGCAAACTGCGAGTTGCCGACGACGATGAGGCGTGACGTCTGCACCTCGACGCGGTCGTCCTCGACGCCATCTCGGTCCGCCGAAGCGGCGATCGTGAGCGGCTGTCCGAAGTCCCGACCCTCCTCGTAGCGGACGCCTTTGGGATTGTTCGGCGCATAATCGGTCTCCCCCCAGAACTCCTCGGCGGCTTGAACGAGCGGGCGCAACTGGATCTTTTCCTTCTCAGCCAGCGTCTGGTCGAGGCCGAGCGACTGGGTCGCCCCCGGAAACAGGATGGCCGCACCGGCCAGCCGGCGGGTCATCTCGGTCGTGGGCAGGATCTCGCCGGTCACCTCCCGGAGGATGCCGGTGGCGAATGGCAGCTTGACCGTCCGGAGGACCCTGTCGCTGCGAGGAGAGATACCTGCAGAGGCAAGAACGCCGTGGAGGCGCGGCGTCGCCGCATCGGGATCAAGAAGCACGAGCGCGCGGCCGCGGGCTTTCAGCCAAGCCCCGAGGATCGCAGCCTCCCGCACGTCGAGATCGAACTTCGGCGCCAGGATCACCAACGCCCCCGCATCGGCCGGAATCGCATCCGAAGACCCGAGGGTGAGCGGCGCGACCCTGGCATTCTGCTTCTGGATGTAGTCCGATATCAGGGCGATCGGCGACCCGATGCCGAGGGCCGGCTCGCCGTGACCCTGTAGGAAATAAATCATCTTCTGCTCGGGCTTGACCAGCGAAATGAGCGCCCCGGTCAGCGCCTGCTCGCCGCGGAATGCCAGCAGCCGCGGAGGATCCCCCTGCATCACAGGACGCATGTCAAACTCCGCCATCTCGGCCATATTCAGGAACCGGGAGCGCCCGTCATAGTCGAGAATGATCAGTCCGTCGGCATTCGAAAACTTGTAGGCCCCCTGAAGCTCGCGGATCCTCGTGAGATCCCGCGTGGGGTCCACATATTCAATCTCCACCCGCTCGCGGCCGGAAAACTGGATCTCCTTGAGCAGGTTGCGCACGTCCCCGAGGATCTGCGTCACGGGAGAAAGGAACGAGGGGGAGGAAACCACGATGATGCGCACGGGCTTCTTGAACTCGCGGAGCGTCGAGCGCGTCTGCGGGGCGAGCGAGAACTTCTGCGAGCGCGAGCGGTCGGCGCGCGCAAAGTGGGTGAAGCTGAGGTAGTTCACCAGCACGAACACGATAAGCATGGCCGCCGATTGCAAGGCGATGCCGATCCGGATTCCGGTCCTCGGGATGCGGGCGGCGCTCATGCCTTCCACCTCCTGTATTGGAAGACGTGAAATGTGGCGAACAGCACGAGCAGTGTCGAACTGACGTAGAAGACCACTGGCCGCGTGTCAAAAATGCCGCGGGAGAAATCCATCATGTGCTCGACCGGGGAAAAGTAATACGTGAGATCGCGCAGCGCCGGCCCTGCCCCCGGCATGAATAGCGACAGCAGGCCGAGAAAGAAAAGAAAAAGCACGGCGGCGAACGCGATCACCGCCGCCACGATCTGATTGTCGGTGAGTGCCGAGGCCAGGCATCCCAGGGCGGTGTAGAGCATGCCGATCAGCACGAGCATCGCATAGGCGCCGAGATAGGAACCGACGGCTCCAGCCGCATTCATGCTGGTCACCGACTGGAACGTCAAAAAGTAGAGCAGGCTCGGCGCCCAGAGGATCAGGTAAAAAAACAGGGCGCCGAAATATTTTGCGAAGACGACCTGGCCGTCGCGGACCGGCGCGGTCATGAGCGTCTCGATCGTCCCCAGCTTGGATTCCTCCGCGAAAACCCGCATCGTGATCAGCGGGAACACGAGGATAAATGGGAACCAGAAGTAGACGGTATTGAAAAACGCCTCGACCATCGTGGTCGTTCCCGCGTCGCGGTTCAGTAGTGAGACGCCGGCGTGAAAGTTGAACCCCGTGACAACGAGAAAAAAGAAAAGCACGACATAGGCCAGCGGCTGGTGGAAGGCGCTCCCGAGTTCGCGGCCGAGAAGTGTGAAAAATCGTCTCATGAATCAGAGTTCCTCCGCATGCGTGACCTCGGCAAAGACCTGCTCGAGGGAGACCGCGGAGCGGCTCAGCTCGCGCACCGGCCACTGGCGGCTCACGGCCAGCCCGTAAATCGCCTCGCGCGGATCCGCGTCCGCCGCGGGGCGGATCGTGAAAACCGTCCACTCGCCGTCGACGCGCGCGCCGGCCCCCAGGATTCCGGCGAGCTTCCGGAGTTCGGCCGCGGCCAGGCGCGGGTCGGGCACCCTGGCCTCGAACAAAATGTGCCCCGCCGCTCCGAGTCGTGAGCGAAGGTTTTGCGGCGTATCCATCGCCTCGATCTTGCCCTTGTTGATGATGATCACCCTTGAGCAAAGCATTTCAACCTCGGAGAGGATATGGGTCGAGAGCAGGATCGTGTGGTGCCGCTTGAGGTTGCGGATCAGATCCCTCACGAGGCGGATCTGGTTCGGATCCAGGCCGATCGTCGGCTCGTCGAGGATCAGGAGGTCGGGCTCGTGCACCATCGCATCCGCCAACCCCACCCGCTGGCGATAACCCTTGGAAAGCCGACCGATGATCTTTCTGCCGACATCGACCAGCCCGCACAGCTCGAGCACGTCGCCGACCCGCTCGTTCATCCTGCGACCGGGAATCCCTTTGAGGGCGGCGCGGTAGCGCAAAAATTCCTGCACGCGCATGTCCGGGTAGAGCGGAACGTTCTCCGGAAGGTAGCCGATGTGCTCGCGGGCCCGGAGCGAGTCGCTGAAGACGTCGCAGCCGGCGACCTCCGCGCGTCCGGATGTCGGCGGCAGAAACCCCGAGAGCATGCGCATCGTCGTGCTTTTACCGGCCCCGTTCGGCCCCAGAAACCCGACGATCTCGCCCTTGCTCACCTCGAAATCGATCGCGTCCACAGCCGTGGTCGATCCATAGCGCTTGGTGAGTTGTTCAACGGTGATCATTGGAAAGCCCTTCAGGCTAAACTTTGAGCCGGAGGGCTGCAAGGCTGCAGTGACCCAAATCGGGCGTGACAAAGTGCAATGGCGCGGGATATTGGCAGGCATGGATGTGTTGCAGATGTTGGGTGTGGCTCTGGGCCTTGCCAGCCTTGCGGGAATCAACCTCTACCTGACCGTTTTTGTCACGGGCCTGGCGGTCCATATGAACTGGGTTGTGCTCCCCCCTGCCCTCCATGACCTCGGAGTTCTCGGGGATCCGGTCATCGTCGGCGTCGCCGGCTTCCTGTATCTCATCGAGTTTTTTGCGGACAAGGTTCCCTGGATCGATACCGCCTGGGATTCCGTGCATACGTTCATCCGCCCGGTGGGAGCGGCGGCCCTCGCGGTGGCAACCCTTGGCGACTGCCATCCGGTCTTCGAGGTGGTCGCCGCGCTTCTTGCCGGCGGCATGGCGCTTACAACCCATGTCGCGAAGGCGGGAACCCGCCTGGTCGCCAACGGTTCGCCCGAACCGGTCTCGAACATCGGCCTCAGCCTCGCCGAGGACGGCATCGTCCTTGGTGGCCTCGGCCTGATCCTCTGGAATCCGATCGTCGCGCTCGTCGTGGCACTGCTCGCCTGCGGCCTGATTCTCTCGATTCTCCCCAGACTCTGGCGGGGCATCCGGGCAAAGCTCTGGCTGGCCTGGCGAAAGCTCAATACCCCCACGGAATCAAACATGGAAACGGAGCCCGGACGCCGGCTCCCCTCCGCGAGCGAAACCCTCCTCCGGCGAAGTCATGCCAGCACCTCCGCCATCCGATTTGCCATCCCCTGCCTCAGCGGCGGCGGCCCCCGGCTTCTGCCCAATGTCACGGGCCATCTCGTCTGCCTGGAAAACGAGCCGGAGCATCTCTTTTTTGTGGCCCGCCACTGGGGCTCGGGAACCCTGCTCCACATGGACATCGCCGGCGCGGTGATCGATTACCGACCCGGTTTTCTCGGAGACAGGCTGGAAGTCACCCACCGGGACGGATCGCCACGCCATGCGTTTGTCTTCGAGCGGGGCCTGACGAAAGCTGGCGCCCGCTTTGCCGCCGAAATCAAGCCACAGCCCACCGGCCCCGCCGAGCTGGAAGCACCGGAGACGCCGGTCGCCGCAGCTCCGGTCTGGTCCGATCCAGCGGAGCCCTGCTGACCCGACCGGGGCCGAAAATCCTTGCCGCACTTTTCCCCCACCCGCTAGCCTCCGCAGATGAAGATATTAGTGACCGGCGGAGCCGGGTTCATCGGCTCGCACATCTGTTCCCGACTCCTCACAGAAGGTCATGAGGTGGCCGCCATCGATGATTTTAACGACTACTACGATCCGGCGATCAAGCGCGCCAATGTCGCGCGGTTCGGCGGGGCCGTGCGCGTTGAAGAAGGCGACATCCGGGACAGGGACCGCATCGACCGCCTGGTGGCCGGGGGCCGGTTCGACACGATCATCCACATCGCGGCGCGCGCCGGGGTGCGGCCATCGGTCAAGGATCCCCAGCTTTACATCGACACGAACATCACCGGCACCAACCACCTTCTGGATGCCGCCCGCCGTCACGGGGTCGGACGGTTCCTTTTTGCCTCGAGCTCGTCGGTTTACGGTCTCGCGAAAACCGTCCCCTTCTCCGAGGACCTGCCGCTCCCGCAGACGCTCAGCCCCTATGCGGCGACCAAGCTGGCCGGCGAGCACCTCTGCGGCAACTACTCCTACCTTTTCGGGCTGCGGGCGGTCTGCCTCCGCTTCTTCACAGTCTACGGCCCGGGACAGCGCCCGGACCTCGCGATCCATAAATTCACCGACGCCATCCACCACGGCCGCCCGATCCCCCAATACGGCGACGGATCGACCCGGCGCGACTACACGTTCATCGATGACATCATCCAGGGCGTCATGGGTGCGCTCGCCTATGAGGGCGAACGGTTCGACATTTTCAACCTCGGCGAGAACCAGACCATCACCCTGTCCGACCTGATCACCGAAATCGAAAACGCCCTGGGAAAAAAGGCCATCATCGAGCGCCTGCCCGAACAGCAGGGCGACATGCCACTCACCTCAGCGGACATCTCCAAAGCCCGCAGGCTCCTCGGTTACAACCCGCAGACAAAAATCGCCGACGGCATCCCGAAGTTCGTCGAGTGGTACCTGCAAAAAAAATGAGCCCGACCGACATCGCGCAGGCGCTGGTCCGGATTCCCAGCGTCAACCCGGACGGGGGCGACGCCGGCACCGACCGGACCGGCGAGACGGCCTGCGCCGAATGGATCTCCGGATTTCTGCGCGATTGCGGAGCTGAGGCCGAACTCCGGGAGGTCCTGCCCGGACGGCCGAACGTGGTGGCACGGTTTCTCTCCGATGCGGCAGGGAAGCCGCGCATCCTCTTTGCGCCGCACACGGATACCGTGAGCGTGTCCGGAATGACGATCGATCCGTTCGGCGGCGAGATCCGCGACGGCCGGCTCTGGGGCCGCGGAGCCACCGACACCAAGGGCCCGATGGCTGCCATGCTCTGGGCGCTCCAAGCGGCAAAAGAAGAAATTGCCACGCTCCCCTACGAGATCTGGTTTGCCGGTCTTGTCGGCGAGGAGGCCGGCCAGTATGGCGCCAAGGCGCTCGCCGCGCAGGAGTCATTCGATTTTGTCATGGCCGGCGAGCCGACAGATTTGAATGCCGTCCACACCCACAAGGGCTCCGCATGGGCAACCCTGCGCACCCGCGGTCATGCGGTACACGCGTCGAAACCCGACTCCGGTGAAAATGCGATTTATAAGATGGGCGAGGCCATCGACTGCATCCGCAAGGACGTCATTCCTGCTCTGGCCGCCCTCACGCACCCGGTTCTGGGAAGCCCGACGATCAGCGTCGGAACGATCCGGGGCGGATCAAAGGTGAATATTGTTCCCGATTTCTGCGAGGCCATGATCGATATGCGCACGATCCCCGGCCAGGATCCCGCCATTCTGGAAAGCCACCTCCGCCGCCGCGTCCCCGGCATCGAGATTGAAACGATCGGTTCCCAGCCGCTCTTCACCGATCCCTCACACCCGCTGATCCGCTGCCTGCAAACCTGTGGGGCCGAAGCGACCGGCGCCCCCTGGTTTTGCGATGCCGCGGTCTTCGCCCTGCACGGCTGCGCCGCCATCGCGATCGGCCCGGGCAGCATCGCCCAGGCCCATACCGCCGATGAATTCATCGCCATCGACGCCCTCGACCAGGGCGCCGCATTCTTCCTCAGTTTTTTGCGGGCGACGGTCCGGGCAAACTGAAGCGCTCCCGCTCGGCGGGCGTCAGCAGCCCGCACATCTCGGTGCGCCCGCACAGGCGGTAGCGCAGGCGGGCGACCAGACGGTAAAAAAGATCGCGCACCGGCCGCGGAACGACCAGCAAAGCCCTCGCAAACGACCAGGGGCGAGGAAGCAGCCCCAGCAAACGCAGCCCCGCATCGCTCCGGTAGTAGGCGCTCCCCCCGGAGATCAGTACAAACGTACCGGGCGGAGGCGGGGGCAACCCGCGGGCGCCCAGTTCCTGCATGGCCCGCTCCGACTGCAGCGCGGCAAATCGGATCCGGGCCGCCGGATCACGCCGGATCACGAACTGGGCAACGCGATTGCACAGAACACACTCCCCGTCGATCAGCACTAGCGATTCGTCCATGGCGTCTTTGAATATGCCCCCGCAGGGGGACCGCCTTTGATTATGGCAGAATCCCGCCCTTCCGCCAGCCCTCCCGGGCGAACGCCAAAATAGATCCGTTCAAACATCCAATCTCTCGCCTGAGACACTTCATGTTGCAGACCTTGCGAAGCCGGACGCCTCCGCCCCAAAAAAAGCAAGGCGCGGAAGTAACGCCATGGCAAGGTGGCTCAAACAGAGGCAAAAACAATGCTTGCCGCTGCCGCCGGACGGCGGTCATGGTGTGCCGCTCATGATCCGCCACGACAACCGCTCTCCCGGAGAGCTCAGAAAAATTTCCATCCAGCACGGGATTGCACCGCACGCCCAAGGCTCGGTCCTCATCTCCTTCGGCAAGACGCAGGTGATCTGCTCCGCCATGATCGAAGACTCGGTCCCCCGGTGGATGAAGGACCAGGGAGTCACCGGCGGATGGCTCACGGCCGAGTATTCGATGCTCCCCTACTCGACCGTCTCACGCAAGCCGCGCGACTCATCCCGGGGAAAGCCGGACGGCCGGGGCACGGAAATCCAGCGCCTCATCGGACGCTCGCTGCGGGCGGTCGTCGATCTGGAAAAGCTCGGCCAGCGGACGCTCTGGGTCGATTGCGACGTTCTGCAAGCCGACGGAGGCACCCGCACCGCGGCGATCACAGGAGCCTCTGTGGCCGTCGAACTCGCCTGCCGCTCGCTGGTCGAATCCGGAAAACTCAAGTCCCTTCCGATCAAGAACCGCGTAGCTGCCGTCAGCGTGGGGATCGTCGGCGGCGAGGTCCTCGTCGACCTCGACTACCCCGAGGACAAGGATGCCGAGGTCGATATGAACGTCGTGATGACGGACAAGATGGACTTTGTCGAGCTGCAGGGCTCGGGAGAGGAATCGGTCTTCAGCGCAGACCAACTGGAGGCCATGGTCGACGCAGCACGCGGCGGGATCGCACAGCTTCTTGAAATTCAAACCGCCGCCCTCGCCAGGTCTTCCGCGTGAAGCCGGGTGCCGCCACACAAAATCACGGCAGAATCTCAACCATTGGCTTGACCAATTAAAAAATCGAACTACTCTAGTCAACTCTCATCATGTCAAGAAAGTGTAGCATTACTGGGGCCAAGCCCGTTCGCGGATCAAAAATCCACCGTCGGGGTCTGGCCAAAAAGAAAGGCGGCATCGGTATGCACGTCACAGCCGTCACCGCCCGGTATTTTGAGCCGAATCTCAAAACCAAGCGTGTCTGGGTTCCCGAATTAAAAAAATTCGTGACCGTCAAAGCCACATGCCGTGCCTTCAAGACGATCTCGAAGAACGGCGCGCTCAAAACGCTCCGCGAAGCCGGACTGGTCAAGTAACCGTCCTGGTCCTGACCGCTTCGCCCGCGAACATGATGGCGGGTGACAACAGCTGCCCGGCGCGCTAGGTTTCGGCCATGTCCTTGCTGGAAATTCACAACCTCTGCACGTGGTTTCCCGTCTATGGCGGGGTATTCCGACACAAAACCGGTGACATCCGGGCTGTGGATGGTGTCAGCTTTTCCGTGGAGCCCGGCCAGACCGTCGGATTGGTTGGGGAAAGCGGCAGCGGAAAAACCACGGTGGGCCGCAGCATCCTCAAGCTCATTCCTGCCACCTCGGGGAACGTCCTCTACGGCGGACGCGACATCCTCCCGCTTTCCGAAAGCGCTTTCCGACCGCTCCGCCGGGAAATGCAGATCATTTTTCAGGACCCGTTCGGCTCGCTGAACCCTCGCTTCACGATTGGCGAAATCGTTTCCGAGGCGCTGGAGATCCATTTTCCGGCGATGACCCGCAGCGACCGCTCCGCCAGAGTCGCCGAACTGCTCCGTCTGGTCGGCCTCCAGCCGGAGATGATGCGGCGGTATCCCCACGAGTTCAGCGGCGGCCAGCGGCAGCGGATCGGCATCGCCCGCGCCCTCGCTGTTGAGCCGCGCTTCATCGTCTGCGACGAACCTGTCAGCGCCCTTGATGTCAGCGTTCAGGCCCAGATCGTCAATCTGCTTCAGGATCTGCAGGAACAGCTTGGCATCGCCTACCTCTTCATCGCGCACGACCTCGCCGTTGTCGAGCACATCAGCGACCACGTCCTCGTCATGCACAGGGGGAAAATCGTCGAATCAGCCAGCGCCGAGGCGATCTACAACGATCCCCGCGCCGACTACACCAAATCCCTGCTGGCCGCCGTGCCGCAGCTATCCTGAATGCATCCGCTCCTGCGAAATTTTCTCCGCATCAACTGGGTTCTCCTCGGCCTCATGCTTGCGCTCATGGCGTATGGCGCCTACGCCATTTACAGCGCCACATGGATGCGCGAGCAAAACTTTTACAACTCGCAGATGGTGTGGATCTTCATCTGCCTGCCGGTATTTTTTGTGGTCTCGCTGATCGATTACCGCTGGGTCAAATACGGGGCGATCCCCCTTTATATTCTGGGATTTGCCGGGCTCATCGCCGTGAAGCTGTTCGGTGAGAAGCGCTACGGCGCCCAGAGCTGGTTCGATATCGGACCGATCAGCTTCCAACCGTCCCAGCTTGCGATCATCGCAGGCATCATGACCCTTGCGCTCTTCCTCCACCGCTCCCGCGGGATGATGCCGTTTTTGCGCATCGTGTGCTGCGGGGCGATTGTGGCCATCCCATGGATCCTCATCCTGATCGAGCCCGACCTGGGTTCCTGCATCGTCTGGATTCCGGTGGTCCTGTCGATGATGTTTGTCGCCGGCGTGCCCAAGCGCTGGATTGCCGCCCTCCTGCTGGTCGGGCTGGCAATGATTCCCCTCGTCGTCTACTTCGGCCTCAAACCGCACCAATACGCCCGCATCACCACATTCCTCAATCCCGAAGCGGACCCGCAGGGGGAAGGCTGGAACATTACCCAGTCGTTGATCGCCATCGGTTCCGGAGGGTTTTCCGGCAAGGGATTCAAGGCCCATAATACCCAACTGGAACTCGGCTTCCTGCCTTCCACCGCGGTCCACAACGACTTTATTTTTTCCGTCATGGGCGAGCAGCACGGATTCATCGGCGGCATCGCTCTGCTCGGGGTGCTTGCCCTGCTTTTTGTGACGATTCTCCACATCGCAATGGAAGCGGACGACGACCTCGGGCGCCTGCTTGTGGTGGGCATCGCGGCGCTTCTCTTCACGCACACGTTCATGAATATCGGCATGACGATCTCCGTGACGCCAATCACCGGACTTCCCCTCCCGCTCATCAGCTACGGAGGCTCGTTTCTCCTGATTACCCTGCTCAGCTTCGGGATCCTGCAGAGCGTTTGGATCCACAGGCGCGAAACCAGATAGCAGGACTTCGAGCCCGTTGTCCGACCTCACGGACAGGACACGAACGGAAATCGCCCGTGCCATTTCGAACGCTCAGGAACCCGGAACTTTGGCCACGAAACAAAGAAGGCCGCCTTAGCCCGGCAGCCTCCACTTGCCCGGATGAAAACCCGGACGCTGAAAAAATGAATGATCTACCAGCTCGACTTGGTCACGCCGGGAATGAGACCGGCAGATGCCAGTTCGCGGAACGTGATACGGGAAAGCTTGAAGCGGCGGATGAAGGCATGGCGGCGTCCGGTGACCCGGCAGCGGTTGACAAGGCGCGTCGGGCTCGCATCCCGGGGAAGTTGCGCCAGGGAGGCGTAGTCTTTTTTTGCCTTAAGTTCCGCACGAAGCGCCGCATATTTTTCCACTGTCTTCTGCTTGCGCTTGTTGCGCTCGAGCCATGCTGTTTTTGCCATAGAGCCGCGTAGCTTCTTCCAGAGTCCGGTTTGCCGCAAGTCTTTTTTTCGGAATCTCGCGAACCGCCTCCATCCGTCGTCTCGACAGGCAACTGCAAGGATTGCGGTCTGCAGCCCCCTACTTTGCCCCGCGGCCGAGGAGAACGACCGGCACAGTGATGCACAAAAGATAAAGATCCAGGGCGAGCGACCAGTTGTCGATATACTCCAGATCCATCCTCACCCAGTCGTCAAAACTGGTCACGGCATTGCGTCCCTTCACCTGCCAGATGCAGGTGAGCCCGGGCTTCATGCTCAGCCTCCGACGGTGCTCAAGCAGTTCGAACTTTTCCACCTCATAGATCGGCAGCGGCCTCGGGCCGACCAGGCTCATCTCCCCGCGCAGAACATTGAACAACTGGGGAAATTCATCGACGCTGGTGCGGCGAAGCCACTTGCCAATGTTGGTGATCCGCGGGTCATCGTCCACCTTGAAGACCGGACCGCTCATGGTGTTCATAGACTCCAGGGACTGGCGCTTCTCCTCGGCATCCACGCACATGGTGCGGAACTTCAACATATCGAACGGACGGCCGTGGAGGCCTGCCCGCTTCTGGCGGAAAATGACGGGGCCGGGAGAGGTGAGTTTGACAGCCAACGCCACCGCGAGAAGAAACGGAGCCGCGACGACCAGCGTGCCGAACGCAATAATCCGGTCAGCGAGGTTCTTGACTAGGATCGCCCAGGAAAGTTCAGGCGTCCTCCGGAACACCAGCATCGGCCTGCGGCCAAGCAGTTCATAAGATGGGCGCGCCCCGGAAGTGTGAATAAAATCCACATTGAGCCATGCCTCCACCCCCTCGATCTCGCATGCGCCGATTGCGCGCTCGACTTTCCCCAGTTCGATCCGGCTGAACGCAAGCACGACGCGGCCGACAGAGTGATTGTGAATCGCCACAGTCAGCGTTTCGACATCATTGGAGGCCAGATCGACCTCCTCCACGATTTGAATCTCCTGGCGTTGGAGATAAGAGAGTGACTCCCGAAAAGAGCGCATGCTCTCCGGCTCCCCAGCAAGAATAATCCGCTCACCGATCACTCCCTGCTTCAGCTGCTGCAGGTAATAAACATGAGTGATCCTTTCCCGGATAAGCAACGCAACCGGAGCCATGAGCCCGAACAGGATCAGCACCGAACGACTGGGAACCTCCAGCCTCAAAAAAATCACCGCCAGCGCGAGGATGACAAAAATCCAGACGGCGGCGCTCGCCATCTGGCGGAGCGACTTCAACGTCGTTTTCTCCAGCGTGTAGCTGTAGAAACCCTGCTTTTCGAGCAGGAACGGCCCGAACGGCACAATGACTGCAAGAATCCACACAAACTTGTCAAAGGCATCGATGGACCAAAGGTTGTCGAGGATGATCAGGCGGTGGTAACGAAGGGCGTGTGCGAGCCAGAAAACAAGCCCCAGAAGGATCGCATCAACAAACTGATTGAACTGAAGATTGATTTCTTGTTTGCGGGCGATCATTGAGGCAACTTCCGGATTCACAATCCTCCGGCTACAGGAACCTATGCAACCCGTCCTCCATGCGTCAAAGCAATAAAATGCTGCCCGACCGCCCAAACGTGGTCGGCATTGTGGACACCGCCCGGGCCATCAGTTTGGCCGCCCGGATTCCGTCCTCATCGGTGGATTTCCTGGAGTGGCGGGCGGACTGCCTGCCCCCTGAGACAAAATTGCCGCGCTCGGCGGTGCCCTGGCTCGTCACCGCACGTCATCCCTCCGAGGGCGGGCACGGCGCCCTCACTTCCTCACAACGCCGCCGGATACTAACCGCCCATCTCGAACGGGCAGCCGCGGTCGACATCGAAGTGCGCTCACTCCGCGACATGCGAAGCGTAGTGGATGCCGCGCACGATGCCGGGGTGACAGTCGTGGCCTCGTTCCATGACTTCAAGAAAACCCCCTCCGCAGGCCAACTGCAAAGCGTTGTCCGCCGGGCTGTCGACGGGGGGGCTGGTGTGCTGAAAGTCGCAGCTTTTGCAACAACCCCCTCGGACATCGCACGCCTGCTCGGCCTGCTGACTCCCGGCCCGATTCAGATTTCCGTGATGGGGATGGGGCCACTCGGGATGGCCTCGCGCCTTGTCTTCGCCTCCTGCGGATCGGTTTTGAACTACGGCTGGCTCGACCGCCCGAACACAACCGGCCAGTGGTCGGCCGTCGACCTGGCAGATTTGCTGCGCCGGATTGGCGCCCGATAAAAAGACATGGACGATGTAGGTTTCGAACCT
>CAYXRX010000041.1:0-21361 GCA_964467415.1 uncultured Chthoniobacterales bacterium | reverse complement strand
ATTCGAGCTGCTTGGCCATGTTTTCCTCGATCATGTGCATGGGCACGTGGCCGGGACCTTCGTTCATGACCTGCACGCCCTTCGCCCAGGCGCGCGTCGTGAGTTCGCCCTGCACTTCGAGTTCGCCGAACTGCGCCTTGTCGTTCGCGTCGGCGATTGAGCCCGGGCGGAGCCCGTCGCCAATCGAGAAGGAGACATCATAAGCGGCCATGATCTCGCAGATGTCGTCCCAGTGGGTGTAGAGGAAATTTTCCTTGTGATGGGCGAGGCACCACTTGGCCATGATGCTGCCGCCGCGCGAGACGATCCCGGTCATGCGCGAGGCAGTCATCGGAATGAAGCGCAGGAGGACGCCGGCGTGGATGGTGAAATAATCGACCCCCTGCTCGGCCTGCTCGATGAGCGTGTCGCGGAAGATTTCCCACGTCAGATCCTCGGCGCGGCCGTTGACCTTCTCCAGCGCCTGGTAGATCGGGACCGTGCCGATCGGGACCGGGGAGTTCCGCAAAATCCACTCGCGTGTCGCGTGGATGTTTTTCCCGGTGCTCAGGTCCATGACCGTATCTGCCCCCCACTTGGTGGCCCAGCGCATCTTTTCGACCTCCTCTTCGATCGATGAGGCGACCGCGCTGTTGCCGATGTTCGCGTTGATCTTCACCAGAAAATTCCGTCCGATGATCATCGGTTCGAGCTCCGGGTGGTTGATGTTGGCCGGGATGATCGCGCGGCCGGCGGCGACTTCCGAGCGCACGAACTCCGGTGTGATTTGTTCGGGGATCCTCTGCGGAAAGCGCCGGAAGACCGAGGGAGTGTAGTCGGTCTGCACCTGGGCGGATCCGGCGTGCTGCTTGTCGGGATCGTTGCGGACGATGTCGCTGGAGTAGTCCGCGATCTTCGCCCGCCCCATGTTTTCCCGGATCGCGATAAATTCCATCTCCGGAGTCACGATCCCCTGCCGGGCATACCAGAGCTGGGTGACCGGGTGGGATAGGGCGCGAAGCGGTTTTCTGCGGCGGCCGCTGAGGCCGGGGAACTCAACAAGGCGGTTCTTTTCGGCCTGACTCGCATATTCGGCATGGTTGCGGGAGAGGTAGCCGTTGTCCTGGGGGATAACCTCGCGGCCGTCGTATTCCTCGACGTCGCGGCGGGATTGGATCCAGCCGGCCCGCAGGGCGGGAAGGCCCTCCTCGACGCCGGCTGTGAACTCCGGATCACCCCAGGGACCGGAACAGTCGTAAACGCGGACCGGTTCGTTCGGCTCCAGACTGCCGTCAAGCTGCCTGGTGGGGCTCAAGGCGATCTCGCGCATGGGAACGCGTACGGATTCGTGATCCGCACCGGGCACATAGATCCGGGTCGAGTTGGGGAGGGGATCGGTGCTTTGTGGCGGGAACGCGTCTTTGGGAGCAATCATGTGGTATGCGGGTTGTTGTCGGCGGAAAGTTCCCCGAAGCGGATAGAAAGGGCTGGTTGAGCAACCCACCTTTGCGACGGGATATCCCGCACGCTGCAAGCTGTGGACGCTCCCTCCGCCGGTGTTACCCGTTTCAGGTTCTAAGGGTCTTCCGGATTTCCGGAACTCTCAGCCCTTGCGGGCTCCCCTGCTAAACAACCCATCGCGCCTGCCGGACTTCAGGTCAATCCGGAAATTGCAAGATCACCGGGCTGCTAGCTTCTTCGCCAGCTGCGCGAGGAGCCGGGGGCCCTCATGAGAGAATTGCCGCTCCGCCGTGACGACGAAGAGTTCCTCATGAATTCCGGTGCGGACGGGCAGCTCGACGAGTCCGTAGCGTCTTCCGACATCCAGAAGAACCGGGTCGAGCACCGGGGCGGCACCGGCGCCGGCTGCCGCCATTTCGCACATCGCCGCCGCATCGTCAAACTCGGCACGGATTTCCGGCCTGATCCCGTTTTCCGTCCACCAGCGGTCGAGCTCGCGTCGAAGTGGAGATTCCCTGGTCGGCACCAGAACAGGAAATCCTGTCAGCCCACGGGCGGGCTTGAACGATTTTTTCAACGCGGGTGAGGCGACGAACCGCACCCCGTAGCGCCCGGCCCGGGAGCTGAAAAGGATCGTCTTCATCGAGGCCGGAGCCGGCTCGTTGGCGATGACGATATCCAGCTGGTGGCCGGCGAGCGCGGGGAAGAGCTCGCCCGGAAGGCCCTCCCGCATGACCACCCGCAGGCCGGGAAGCTTTTCCCATGCCATGACCAGGAGCCGCGAGGCAAGGAGCTTCGGCACCGAATCCACAATCCCCACGAAGACGGTCTCCGGGCCTCCGGTTCCGCCGCGCCGTACGACTTCGAGCATCTCGTCGCCGAACCCGAAGATCCGCTCGGCGTAGCGCTTCACCATCCGTCCGGCCTCCGTGAGCACGAGCGACCGAGCCTCGCGCCGGAAAAGCGGCGTGCCGAGAAAATCCTCCAGCTGCCGGACCTGCGCGCTCAGGGTTGGCGGCGACACGTGCAAGGCGTCCGAGGCCGCCTTGATGCCGCCCTCGGAGGCCACGGACAGGAAGTAGCGGAGGTGGTGGTAGTTGAGCTGCGTATTCATTCGTAAAAAACTTATCATCTATTAATATCTTCGTTATATGCAAACAATAAAAACCGGTGCAGATTCCCGCCATGCCAACAACATCGAACAGCAAATGAAGCACCGGCCTCTCATTCACCGAACCAACATCGTGAGAGTCCACGGATCTCCGGGCGAAGCGATTTCGCTCGATGAATTCATAGAAACCGAGCGGTCTACCATGTCTGCCGACCGGCTGCGCGAGATTTCGGGTTTCAGCGCCCGGATTTTTGCGAAGCTGGCGACCGAGCAGGCCAGGCAGCACCACGATCTGCACGAAGGCGCAGAGCGTCTGATGCGGATGGTTTCCTCCGCGCAGGAGGCGCATATTGGCGACCCTCTCCCGGCGCACCTTGCCGAGGCTGGCGTCGCTCTCGCGTATCTGCTCAAGGGGGTGGACCTCATCCCGGATTCCATTCCGGAAATCGGACTCACCGATGATGCCCGCATTGTGGCGAGGGTCCTCGATCGCAACCCCGAACTCCGGCCATGAGCGGGATCCGTTCCGCCTTCAGGATCGCACCCGGCGCCCACCCCATGCTTCCCATTGAGCGGGGGCGCCTTGTGGACAGCAGAGCTTTCCCGTTGATCACGACAGGTGGGCTTTCCGTGCGCCCTTTCAGCAGTCTCATACCATGACCGAACTCTCCTTACTCGCTGCGGCCACGGTTCCCGCCGACCCCGCTGGCATGAAAATGTGGGCTTACGTCGGATTCATCGCGCTTGTGATGGCGTTCCTCGCCCTCGATCTCGGCGTCTTCCACCGCGAGGCTCATGAGGTGAGCCTGAAGGAATCCATGGTTTGGTCCGCCATCTGGCTTGCTTGCGGGCTCTCGTTCACAGGGTTTGTATACTATGCCTACCAGTTCCACTGGCTTGGTCTCGGGCTGGAGACCCCGATCTACGCCGGGGGAGCGATTGTGCTGGGCGAGGTTGCCGGAGCCGCTGCGGCGCTCCAATACCTGACCGGTTACATCGTCGAGAAGTCGCTGGCGATGGACAACATCTTCGTGATCGCGATGATCTTCGCTTACTTTGCTATCCCCGCAAAATACCAGCACCGCGTGCTGTTTTGGGGAATCATCGGGGCATTGATCATGCGTGGAGGGATGATCTACCTCGGCGCGGAGTTGATCATGCGCTACACGTGGGTGCTCATTATTTTCGGGATTTTTCTGATCCTGACGGCACTCAAGATGGCCCTGGTCACGAGCCACAGCGATCCGGGGAAAAATCCGGTTGTCAGGCTGGCGAAGCGCTTCTTCCGCACGGTGGATTTTTATGACGGGCAGAAATTTTTCACCCGGCGCACGGTCATGCCCACCTACATCAAAGATCCGAAGTCCGGCCGGGAGATCCAGGCACCTGCAGATCCAGGCACACTTTCGGCCCGGCTCGCTATCACGCCGCTCTTTCTGGCCCTCATCATGGTGGAAATCACGGACCTGGTCTTTGCGGTCGATTCCATTCCCGCGATTTTTGCGATCACACCCGACCCCTTTATCGTCTTCACGAGCAATATCTTTGCGATCCTCGGGCTGCGAGCCCTGTATTTCTGCCTGGCGGCGTTGATCAGCAAATTCCGTTTCCTGAAGCCTGCGTTGATTCTGATTCTCGCCTTCGTCGGCATCAAACTGCTCCTGCTCGCCGCACCGCCCTACTTCTATGATCTCGGGCTCAGCGCCAGCGAATTCAAGAGCATCAAAATCGATCCGCTTGTCTCGTTGGTCATTGTCCTCGGCACGCTCGTCGCCGCAACAGTGATGTCCATCGTTTTTCCTGCAAATGAGAGCAATAAACATGTGTGAGCCGGATGGCCCCGGCGGATTGCTGCGATCATGAGTGAGCAAGACCTGGTGAGCCTGAAGATGAAGCCGGGGGGTGCCGGATGGCGGTTGGCCCTCGCGCAGTTGATCGAGTCGCGCCGGTTTCAGGCCGTCGTGGTCGGAGTGATTCTTTTCAACGCGGCGATTCTGGGGCTCGAGACGAGCGCGGCTGCAATGGAACGGTTCGGGCTTCTGCTGCGGGTTCTGGACAAGCTCTGCCTCGCGGTTTTTCTCGTCGAAATCGCTCTCCGCCTATTCGCCTGCCGGCTGCAGTTTTTCCGGAGCGGATGGAACATCTTCGACTTTGCGGTGGTCGGGGTGGCGCTGGTTCCGGGGGCGGGTCCGTGGGCGGTGCTGCGTTCGCTCCGCGTCCTGCGGGTGCTCCGGCTGCTGACCGTGATCCCCTCCCTCCGTAAGGTGGTGGCCGCATTTTTGCATGCCATCCCGGGACTCGGTGGCGTCATGTTGCTGATGGGAATCTTCCTCTACACCTCGGCCGTTCTCGCCACAAACCTGTTTGGGCAGCAATACCCCG
Source organism: uncultured Chthoniobacterales bacterium (assembly GCA_964467415.1). Taxonomy (GTDB): domain Bacteria; phylum Verrucomicrobiota; class Verrucomicrobiia; order Chthoniobacterales; family Terrimicrobiaceae; genus CAYXRX01. The sequence goes on along the minus strand of CAYXRX010000041.1, from coordinate 16,428 downwards.
TGTGGTTTGGCACGCTTGGAGGAAGCCTCTTCTCGCTTTTCCAGATTCTGACTCTGGAAGGGTGGGCCGACATGGCGCGGGCCATCATGGAGACGCATGCCTGGGCCCCTTTCTTCTTTATTCCGTTCATCATCATCGCGACCTTCACCGTGCTGAACCTGTTTATCGGAATCATCGTTTCGACGATGCAGGAGTTGGCCATGGCACCGGAAAAATCCGCTGCCGCACCCGACCCCCTTGGATTGATCAAGCGGATGGAAGAGGATCTCAAGGCGCTGCGGGCGCAAATCAAAGATACTTGAATGACCGGCCGCCTTGTTTCTCCTTCCCCTTGCAGTCGCTCTATTCTTGAATAACGTTTCGTGCGTGGGGATGCCGCCGCAGTCGCGACGGGAAAGGGGCTTTGGCCATGAGTGACTATGGTCCGGCGGCGGTGCCGCCGGCCGGGTGTTCTTCGAGGTGGGCCGGCCCGCCGGGGCCTTCGTGGCCATGGGCCTTGATACGGCCGATGTTTTCGAGATTGAGGCCCATGGTCTCGATGCCGAACCGCCAGGTGACGAATGCGCCCGCGAGGCAGGTGCCTGTCAGAATGTAGAGAAGCGGAGCCACTCCGATGGTGCTGAGGAGGATCGGAAAGAGGAATGCGGTCGCCACGGCACCGATCTTCGCAAACGAGGCGGCAAAGCCGGCTCCCGAGCCGCGGATCTTCGTCGGGAAGACCTCTCCGGCGATCAGGTAGGTCATCGCATTCGGGCCGAGGTTCGTCATGAAGTTGAAGACCATGAACCCGGCAAAAATCAGAACCGTCTGGCCGGTGCCGGGCGGCAGGTGGGTGGAGAACGCCGCCAGAAGGAGGCCAGCCGCACATCCGAAAAACCCGAAAATCTGCAGCGACATCCGGCCCACCTTGTCCGCCAGGAAGACGGCGCAGATGATGCCGACGAGCAGGAGGATGTCGAGGAAGGCGGCTCCCTTGGCGGCGATCATGTCGTTATGGATGACGCCGGCAAGGCTTTGCTCGTTCATGTTCGCGTGGCCGAGGATGGTTCCGAGAATGACCGGCGTGAAAATCCCGATCCCGTAGGTGGCGAGGTCCTGGAGGAACCACGGGACGGAGGCGAGGACCGTCGCCCGCCGGTGCTTTTTGTTGAAGAGTTTTTTGAATTTTGACTTGTGCCGCTCGGCCTCGGGCTCGTCGTCGGGCACTTCCTGGAGGTGGATTTTTTTCGGGTACTGCGGATCCCTGCGGAGGAGGCGGAGGGTTTCCCTCTCGGCCTCCTCAACGCGCCCGCGGGACATCAGCCACTGAGGGCTTTGCGTGACGAAGAACCGTCCGATCACCACGAGAATGGTCGGGATGATGGCAGTGGCAAACATCAGCCGCCAGTCGGAGATGTCCTGATGGGATTTCAGGATCATGTAGCCGACCGCGGTGCCGACGAGGGCACCGACCGCTTGGAATGCGAACGCGCTGAGGACGAGCCGGCCGCGGCAATTGCTGGGAATGCTCTCGGAGATCACGAGGTGGGCGGTCGGATAGTCGCAGCCCAGGGCGAGCCCCATCCCGAAAAGAAAAATCAGGAGCAGCGGGAAGGTCGGGCTCAGCGTCATGGCAATCAGGAAGCCGAGGAAAAGAATCATTTCCGCGATGAAGAGCTGCTTGCGCCCGAGGTGGTCGGCGAGGCTGCCGAGGGCGGTGGCCCCGATCAGGATTCCGAAGAGCGTCGCCGAGCCGACAAGGCCTTTTTCCGCGGCGCCGAGGTCGAATTCCATGGCGATCAGGGGCAGAGCAACGCCGGTCATGAAGACGACCAGTCCCTCAAAAAACTTGCCGGCGGTGGCGAGGCCCCAGATTTGCCACTGCATGAGGGTCATGGGGGCCTGCGGGACCGTCGTGCCATCGTGCCAGACGGGTGTCTCGTCGATGTATTCCTGCACGGTCTTGGCAGCCGGTTTGTCTGATCCCATCGTGAGAACTTTTCACCGGGCCCATGGCGTGGCAATCCGAATGTTGTGACGAAATTGTCACGCGGCGCCGGGACGGCGCCTAAAAGTCTGCTGCAGGCGGGGGCGCCGGAAGCTGGATGGCGGGAGCATCCATCGGTGAATCGAGCGGCTTCACACTTTCCGCCCTGCGCACTTCGGGTTCGGCTCCGAGGGCTGGAGGCGTGAGCACCTCGGCAGGGGGATTCGGGAGCGCCTCGGCAGGTGCCGGTTCGTCCGCGCTGTGCACGGCGATCGCCTTCGCAACCGGGATGTTCTCGTCGTCGCCCGGCTCGAATTTCGGGCGCACCGACTGGTAGACATCGTTCATGCCGAGGAGTGTCGGGGCCTGGACGGCAACCGGGCGGATGGTTGTGAGGTCGACAGCGACAGCGGCACGCGGCCACTCCGCGTCATCGTATTCCTTGGCGTAATTGCGCACGCCCCCGCCATGGATGTCGCACCGGATTTTTGGAATCTGCTCTTCGGTGGCGAGCTCTTTGTAGGTGAGGGGCAGGGACGACGCGATGCCGGACGACGCGTCGGTGAACTCGATTTTGCAGCGCGGGGTGGAGAGAAGCCCGGATGTCCTGCAGATTTCAACTTCCTTGAGTTCCTCCGGCTTGGCTACTGGCTTCGGTGGGAAGTCCTTGGCGGCAAGATTCATGATTTTCGACCAGATCGGCAGGGCGAGATCCTTGCCGAAGGCGCCACGGAAAATTTTCGTCGGCTTGTCGAACCCGACCCAGACCCCGCAGGTGACGGCATCCGTGTAGCCGATGAAGTATGTGTCGGTGAAGTTGTAGGCGGTGCCGGATTTGCCTGCGACCGGAAACGCCCCTAGGCCGAATCTGTCTGTTGCGATCGACCCGGCACCCCTGGTCATGTAGTCGCTCAGGGCCGCGTGTGTCTGGAAAGCGGCGGCCGGAGAAATCGCGGCGACGTGCTTATGGGGGGTCTCGTAGATGACCCGGCCGTCCGAATCAAGGATCTTGCGGATGATGTGGAGCTGCTCCGGACGTTTGCCGAGTCCGGGAAACATCGTGAAACCCAGCGTGAGTTCATCAAGAGAGACCTCGCTGCTGCCGAGGAAACTATTGGAATAGTCGCGGATCGTGGACTCGATGCCGGCGGCATGGGCGGTCTTTTTCACGGCGTCGAGCCCGACCTGCATGCCGAGGCGGACGGTGGCGGCATTTTTTCCTTTGACGAGAACGTCGCGTGCGGTGAGGGGGCCCTCGTATTCGTTCTCAGCCTGCTCGACCCCCCATTCGCCGAGAATGCCGGTCTCGCCTCCGACCATCACGTAGCGGTTGTCGATGCAGGCGTCCTGCAGGATTTCCCCGGGGAAGATCCCCTTGTTGAACGCCGCCGCAAAAACGATGGGAGTGAAAACTGTTCCAGCCGGCCTCCGGCCCTGGAGGGCGCGGTTGTATTCGCTGTGCTTGAAGTCGCGTCCTCCGACCATCGAGAGGATCCCGCCGGTGGCATTGTCAAGGACAAGCGAGGCGCTCTGGAGGTACTTCGGCTCCGGCATTTTGACAGACATGTTGCCCTTGTTGATGTCGTCCTCGATGTGCTTTGTGGCGGCCCGGTATTGGTCGGATGTCGGGTGCGAGTAGCCGGGCATCGATTCGATCTGAGAGAGGACCTCGCGCGTCGCCCGTTCGGAGGCCCGCTGGAGGTCGATGTCCAGGGTGGTCTCGATGCGGAACCCGCCGTTCATCGCCCGGTCGAAGCCGAGGGCCTTGACTGCCTGCTGGCGGATCGCCTCGGCCGCATACGAGAGCTTGAACGGGTTGGTGCGCTTGACGACATAGAGCGGCGTGCCGACCTGCTCCTCATATTGGTCCTTGGTGATGGTGCCCAGCTCGCGCATCCGCTTGAGGACGAAATTCCGGGTCTCGGTGGCATTCTCGATGTTGTTGAATGGCGAGAGCGCCTGCGGGCTTTTCAGCAGGCCGGCCAGCGTCGCGCACTGCCCGATATCCAGGTCCTTCGCGGGTTTTCCGAAGTAGCCGCGCGATGCGGCCTCGGCGCCGTAAAACCCACTGCCGAAGTAGACGCGGTTGAGGTAGAACCCCATGATCTGCTGCTTGGAGAAGTTCTTTTCGATCCGCCACGAGAGGAACATCTCGATGACCTTTCGCTCGTAGGTGCGCTCGCGGAGCTCGAACGAGTTGCGGGCGAGCTGCTGGGTGACCGTGCTTGCGCCCTGGGAGATTTTTCCCTTGCGGTAGTTGGTGACGGCCGCGCGGGCGATGCCCATGTAATCGACGCCGTCATGTTCGTAGAACTTGTTGTCCTCCGCTGCGATGACCGCCTGGGTGAGCATCGGCGCGATCTGGTCGTAGGGGACCGGCTGGCGGTTCTGAATGAACAGCTTGCCGAATTCCTTGCCGTGGCGGTCGAAGAGGACCGATGCGGATTCCATCTTCTCCACCTGCGCGAGGTCGAATTCCTCGGCCCGCTTTTCAAACTGGTGGGTGAAAATTCCGAACGCGACCCAGGCGGCAAAGGCAAGCACCAGCAGCGAAACAAGTGGAATCCACAAGAGCTTCCTCTTGTAGAACGGTTTTCTCGTTTCGTTCCGGGGGTCTTCCCAGCTGTAGTATTGCTTTCTGATGACCGGGTATTTTCCACGTCCGGGCGGCGAGAGCAAATGGTTATTTTTCGCATTTCGTATTCCGCATTTGCGGATAGGCTCTTTATCCAATGACCCAAGGCACATGTTTTCTTGTCGGAGCCGGGCCCGGCGATCCCCTTTTATTGACCCTCAAAGGCCGGGACTGCATCGGCCGCGCAGATGTTCTCATCTACGATTACCTCTGCAATCCCGACCTCCTCCGGTGGGTGCCGGAGGGAGCGGAGGTTATCTATGCCGGCAAAAAGGCGGGCGCCCACACGATGGGCCAGGACGAAATCAATGCCCTTCTCGTCGAAAAAACCCTGGCCGGAAAAACCGTCGTCCGCCTCAAGGGCGGTGATCCGTTTTTATTCGGAAGGGGCGGTGAGGAGGCGGAGGCGCTGGCGAAGGCAAAGTGCCGGTTCGAAATTGTCCCCGGCGTCTCGAGTGCGATCGCCGGTCCGGCTTATGCAGGGATCCCCGTGACCCACCGTGCCCACGCGGCCGCCCTGACAATCTTCACCGGACACGAGGACCCAACGAAGCCCGGGGCGACGCTGGACTACCGCTCGATCGCCTCGATGCCGGGAACGAAGGTGATGCTTATGGGGATCGAGCGGCTGGCGGCGATTGCTGAGGGGCTGAACGCGGCCGGAATGCCCGACGAAACCCCGGTCGCCCTCGTGCGGTGGGCGACGACGCCGCGCCAAGAGACCCTCGTGGGCACGCTGGCCGATATTGCCGGCAAGGCGGAAGCCGCCGGGTTCGAGGCGCCGGCGGTTGCGGTTTTCGGCGGGGTTGTCGGAATGCGCAAAGCTCTCAACTGGTTTGAGACGCTTCCGCTTTTCGGACGGCGGATCGCCGTGACGCGGACGCGGAAGCAGGCCGGGGAACTTGTCGGTCGCCTGCGCGAACTGGGGGCGGATGCTTTCGAGATGCCGACGATCCGGGTCGAGCCGGCCCCGGACAAGCGGGAGTTCTACGAGCTGGTCGCCTACTGCCACAGCTACGACTGGCTCGTCTTCACGAGCCCGAACGGGGTGGATGCGTTCTTCGAGGCATTTTACGAGATGTATCATGACGCGCGCGACATCGGCGGGGTGCGGATCGCGGCGATCGGGCCGGCAACCGCAGCCCGCGTGAGGGAGTTCAGGCTCCAGGTCGATGTCCAGCCGGAGAAGTATGTTGCGGAGGAAATTGTCAAGGCGCTCCAGAAAGAAACCAGCGTCGAAAATCTCAAGTTCCTCCTCGCGCGTGCGGAGGGAGCCCGCGACGTGCTTGCGAAGGAACTGTCAAAGCTCGGGGCGATCGTCGACGAGGCGGTCGCCTACCGCACTGTTCCGGAGACGGAAGACGTAGCGGGCGGGATCCGTCGCTACCGGGACGAAGGGGCTGATCTGGTCACATTCACGAGTTCTTCCACCGCCGAAAACTTCCATGCGCTCGGGCTGCCCGAGCACCCGGGCACCCTCCATGCCAGCATCGGTCCGGTGACCTCGAAAACGATGAAAAGTCTCGGCCTGAGCGTCGACCTGGAATCCAAGGTCCACGACATTCCCGGCCTGGTCGCCGCAATTGTGAAATTTTTCAAAAATCCCGCTCATTGACAAAATGCATCCCCCGAAGCAGTTTTGCCGTAATGGATCTGCATCTCATCGATAAAATGATCGCAGACTTGGAATCAATTGGCGCACTGGACACCTCCGGACACATCAGTCCCGAAGAGGTGATGGAACTTGGAGCGGATTATATTATCGCATCCTCTCCCCGCATGAAGCCTCCCGGCACTCTGGAAAAGCGGGTGTTGGCCCGCATTCACGATCAGCCGGCCCGAGTTACAACCGATTCCTCGGGACGCATTCTGGAAATCAACCCTGCCTTCTCCGGGCTGTGCGGATTTTCGTTTGCCGAGGTCGCCGGTCGCAAGCCCGGGTCGTTCCTCCAAGGGCCGGAGACCGATCCGGCCGCTGTCGAGGTGATCCGCGAGGCGGTCAACCGGGGGGCCGGCTGCGTGACCACCCTTGTGAATTACCACAAGGACGGTAGCCGCTATCTCGTTCGCATTGAGATTGAACCGCTGCGCGATGATGAGGGGCGGCTTCTCGGATTCCGCGCGACCGAGACAAAAATTTCCTGACCTTCGTCCCGGTCTCCGGGTTCACTGCGCCTCGGGGACGTTGTTGGCTTTTGGCTTTTCTCCAACCTCCGGGCATTTTCCGGGGCTTCTTCCGTCACGGATGATCTTCTCCAGCAGGGAGGAAAGCCGGGCGACGGTTTCCGGGTGCTCGGAGCAAAGATTTCGCGTTTCGCCGGGGTCGGACGACATGTCGAAAAGCTGACATGCGGGGAGTCCGTTCTTTTTTGCCTCGGAATCCTGCGGCTTGCCCCAGCCTCCCGATCCCGGGCAGAGCGCGAGCTTCCACCGGCCCTGCCGGATGGCAAACTGTCCAGTGCTGCTGTGATGGACGATTACCCGCTCTCCGGGAGCCCCTGGCTCCCCGCACAAGGCTGGCATAATGCTGAGACCGTCTCCCCCTGCGTTCCCGGGCAGCGGCGCGCCGAGGATGTCTGCACACGTGGCCTCGATGTCTGTGAGGCAGACAGGCTCCGCGCTGCGGGACCCCGGCCTGACAACTCCCGGCCAGCGAACAAGGAAGGGTATCCGGTGCCCGCCATCCCAGATGTCGGATTTGTATCCCCGCGAACCGGCGCTGGCGAAGTGACCCTGCGACTCGAGTGCGGCGGTGCCGGCTGCCGGCGAGCAACCGTTGTCGCTGGTCACGATCACAAGCGTGCTGCCGGCGGCTCCGGATGCCTCTAGCGCCTCAAGCACCTCGCCGATCGCCCGGTCGGTCTGCATCACGAAATCCCCATATGCGCCCAGTCCGCTTTTCCCCTGCCAGTCTTTCCCGGGAAGGATCGGCGTATGCGGGGAGGTGAGGGCGAGGTAGAGGAAAAACGGTTTCCCCGCCTTGGCTCCGGCTGCCAGCATGCTGATTTCTTTGGTGGCTTCCCCGACGAGTTTTTGGAGCACGTCCTCCGCCTCGAATCCTGCCGCGGCCGGCCCCGGGCGCTTCCACGTTTTCATGGTGGTTGGAATCTCCGTGACTCGGTCGTTCCTGATGAACGCGAATGGCGGGATATCGAGCGAGGCGCTGATCCCGAAGAACGAATCAAACCCGCAGGCGAGCGGCCCGTTGAGGATCGGCTGTGACCAATCCACGCCACTGAGAGCGGAGCGGTTCGCGGCGTCGTTGGCGATGGCGTCGCCGAATACGCCGGGACTCTTTCGTGCCCACGTCATGCCGAGGTGCCACTTTCCGATGCATGCGGTCGCATACCCCTGTTGCTTCAATAATGCCGGCACTGTTAGCTGATCCGGCCCGATCAGGGGTGGAGCAAATCCGCCCAGCACACCGTTTTTCAGGCGCGTGCGCCAGGCGTAGCTGCCGGTCAGCAAGCCGAACCGGGTCGGCGTGCAGACCGAGGAGGGCGAATGGGCGTCCGTGAAAACCATGCCCTGACGGGCGAGCCGGTCGAGCTCTGGGGTCGGGATCTTTCCCCGGTCCGGGTTGAGGCACCGCACATCGCCATACCCCAGATCGTCCGCGAGGATCACGAGGATGTTCGGCTTTGGCGAAGGGGAATCGGCTGCGCGGGCTGGAACAGCAGCGAATACCATGCAGGCCGCGGAAAAAGAAAACAAAGGTTTCATCGCCAAATGCCGGTAGCCGGCTTCCGTTGCTGCTACGGAGTTCCGGTGCTTTTCGTTGCGGAGAGACTGCTGTCCATGGGTTGGAGATCATCTGCCGGACCGGACAATTCAAGCTTGATCACCGTGTCCACCGGCTTCTGGTCGGCCTTCGCGACGGTCAGTTGCAAATTCCCGGCATCCTGCGTGAATTCCACCTTGCCTCCGCCCAGAAGACTGGCGGCCGTGACTTTCACCGGCAGAGCGGGGAGGACGAGTTTTTCCCCGTTCCATTGGAGAACGTGCAGGTAGATGGAATTTCCCTTGCGTGTGCTGACCAGCGCAGGGCCTGGCATGTAGGGACCGCCGCGCGTGCCGTAGATCGATTCGCCATTCACCTTCAACCATTCGCCGATGCGCTTCATGCGGTCGGCTTCGCGCGGATCGATCTGGCCGGTTGGCATCGGGCCGACATTCATGAGGAGGTTGCCGTTCCCGCCGGCGCATGCGACGAGCCGCTTCAGGCATTCCTCGTAGGGGATCACCGGCGCCTGGAACCCGTGCCACGACCAGAAGCCGGTGAACGTCATGCACGATTCCCAATCGCGCTTAAGGTTGAATCCCCCGATCTTTTGTTCCGGCGTGCTGAAATCTCCCGGTACCCCGCAGCGGTCGTTGATGACGATATCCGGGCGCAGTTCGTGGATCATCCGGAACAGCTTTTCGCCGTCCCACATCTTCGAGGGATAGTATTTCTCGCAGTCGAAAAAGATGAGCGAGATGTTCGGATACTTCGTCAGCATCTCCCGGATTTGGTCGAACATGAACTTGTTGTATTTGTCCATCCGCTCGGGTCCGTAGTCCGGGTGGTGCCAGTCGCGCTGGGAGTAGTAGATCCCGAACTTGAGCCCGGCGCGCTCGGCCGCCGCCGCCATCTCACCGAGGATGTCCCTTTTGAACGGGGTTTGCATGACCCCGTAGTCGCTGAACTTGGTGTCCCACATGCAGAAGCCGTTGTGATGCTTCGACACCTGGACGATGTATTTCATCCCTGCCGCCTTCGCCTGCCCAACAAATTCATCGGCGTTGAACATGCCCGGATAAAACGATTTGTAGAGGTTGTCATAGACGGCCTTCGGGATCGCCGGCTTGAACCAGCTGAGCCACTCGCGGTGCTCGTGGACGCCGAACAACTCCGGGCTCGGGCGCGGGTTGTCGAGGAGGTTCTCGCCGGTGTCGTCGTAGAATTGCTTGCTCCAACTGATCTCGCTGGCTCCCACGCTCGACGGGTCCCAGTGGATGAACATTCCGAACCGGGCGTCCCTCCACCAGTCGAGCCGGCGCTGCGAGGCCTCCGATTTTTCCGCGCGCTCGGACTTTCCCATGTCTGACCAGAACTGTTCGAAGGTGGATGTTGTCGGGGCGGCGTCGCACCGATTCGGGATGACGGCGAACGCAATCAGGAGGGAAAGAAGAGCAGATTTCATCATGGGTTGAGCGGAGGGGGAGAAGGGATTTAAGTTTAGTCGAACCCCCTGTTGTGGCAACCGGTTAGTTCCTGAAAACATCCTGTCGTCAGGGATGGAAGGTGCCTGCCAGCGCGGCAATTTCGCCGGCGTCATGCGCGGCGGCGAGGGTGATGCGCAGGCGCGCTGTGCCCCGGGCAACCGTCGGATACCGGATCGCGGGGACAAGGAATCCCTGATCATAAAGGCGCGTGGCGGTGAGGACGGCTTTCTTCTCATCGCCGACGAGCACCGGAACAATGGCGCTCTGACAATTTTGAAGACCGAGGCGGGCCTGGAGATCGCGGATATTTCTCCAAAGCTTTTCCAGAAGGGCGCTTCCCTCGCCGGATTGCAGAATGCCGATCGCTGCGGTTGCCGCGGCGGCGACCGGTGGTGGGGGGGCGGTCGAGTAGATGAATGCGCGGTTGCGGTTGATGAGAAAGTCCCGGAGCTTACGGCTGCCGGCAATGTAGGCGCCATGCGCGCCCAATGCTTTGCCGAGCGTGCCCATCTGGACCTCGATCCGACCGGCCACCCCGAGAACATCCGCGAGCCCGCGGCCGGAGCGGCCGAGCACGCCGACGCCGTGGGCCTCATCCAGGAACAGCCAGGCGCCGTGGCGGTCTTTGAGTTCCACGATCTCCGCAAGCGGGGCGGTGTCGCCGTCCATGCTGTAGACAGACTCCGCAAGGACCAGGACCCGCGCCGACGGATGCCTGCTCCGGGCCCATGCGAGGTGGTCATCCAGCTTGCCAAGGTCATTGTGCGGGAAGACCCGGAGGTGCGCCCCGCTCAGGCGGGCGCCGTCCACGAGGCAGGCATGGCAGAGCTTGTCGAGGATGATGACGTCGTCCTTGCCGCAGAGCGACGGGATGGTTCCCATCGCGGCGGCGTAGCCGCTCGAGAAGGTGAGCGCAGCAGGCGTCCGCTTGAATCCGGCCAGCGCTGCCTCGAGTTCCTGATGGGCCGCAAATGTGCCGCAGACGAGCCGCGAGGCTCCTGTTCCGAACCCGCCGCGGTCGAATTCCTTCATAGCCGCTTCCCTCAGTGCCGGGTGGCTGGCGAGTCCGAGATAGTCGTTCGAGGAAAAATTGACCAGCGTCCGTCCCTCGATCGTCACACTCCCGCCCTGCGGCGAGCCGAGCGTCCGCAGGTGGCGGAAGAGGTTCTGCTTCCCGATGTCGTCGAGCGCAGCCGCGAGCTGGCTATCAAGCTCCCTCTCCGCTCCGGGTTGCCCCGGTTCCCGTTTCGAACCGGATTGGTGCATCGCGTGTTCAGCCTCCTGCAATGATCACGCACATGTCCCGCACCGCCTGGGCGATGCCGGTCGTGACCGCCCGCGACACGATCGCGTGTCCGATGTTGAGTTCCTCGAGTCCGGGAAGCGCAAGGATGGGAGCCGTGTTGGTGTAGTTGAGCCCGTGTCCGGCGTTTACGCGGAGACCGAGGGCGACGGCGCGGGCCGCTCCGGAATGGAGGCGCTCGAGCTCACGCTCTCTGTCGCCGCCGGCCGCATTCGCATAGGCGCCGGTGTGCAGTTCGACAAATTCGGCCTTGAGGTCGGCCGCGGCCTCGATCTGGGCGTCATCGGGATCGATGAAAAGGCTGACCCGGATCCCCCGGCCGCGGAGCCGGGCAACGACCTGGCGGAGGGTTTCGCTTTGCGATGCGCAGTCAAGACCTCCCTCGGTGGTCACCTCGCGGCGGTTTTCCGGGACAAGGCAGACGTCGTCGGGGAGGACATCGAGCGCGATGCGCACGATTTCCTCGGTGACGCCCATTTCAAGGTTCAGCTTGGTGGTGACGCGGTCGCGGAGTCGGAGGATGTCGCGGTCGAGGATGTGGCGGCGGTCCTCGCGAAGGTGGGCGGTGATCCCGCCGGCCCCTGCCTTCTCGGCGAGGAGTGCGGCCGCGACCGGATCGGGCTCGGCATTCGGGCTGTCCGGCAGCTCGCGGTAGCGCGCCTGCCGGATCGTGGCGATGTGGTCAATGTTGACTCCGAGGATGGGCATGTTTCCGATATTCGCGCCGGACGCGGCGCGCTGCAAGCACCGCTTCTGCGAGAGAGCCAATCCCGTCCCGGAGCGGCCGGACCTTCGAGCCCGCGGCATCCGCCCACTCGACCGGCAGTTCCCGGATCCGGTAGCCCATTTCCTCCGCCAGAGCGATCGCCTCGACGTCGAAGCCGAAGCCATCCTGTGCGACCAGTGGAAAGATCGCCTGCGCGGCATCACGCCGGAACGCCTTGAACCCGCACTGCGTGTCGGTCAGCCGGGTCGATCCCGCCAGGCGGAGGACGATGTTGAACAGCCTCCCCGCCGCCTCGCGCGGCCACGGCTGGTGGATGGCAATCACGCTGTCCGGGTGCCGGCGGCTCCCGATCAGCACGTCGGCGTCCCCCGCCGCCTCCAGGAACTTTCCGACAAACCGGAGGGGGACGCTGAGGTCGGCATCCATGAAAAAAATCCAGTCCCCGCGGGCCCGGAGCATGCCTGTCCGGACGGCGAATCCCTTGCCGCGTGCGGTGGGATTCGCGACGAGGACAAAGCGCGGATCGCCTGCCACAGCAAGGCGGGAAGCGGATTCCGTGTCGTCCTCGCTGCGCTCGATCACGAGCAGGAACTCCCAGGGCTCCTTCGGAAACACGCGCCGGATCTCCGCGATCGAGGCCGGCAGTCGGGCGGCCTCGTTGCGGGCGGGAATAACAATACTGATTCGCGGGGCTTGATCCGGCATGAGGAGAGGTATTATCCCAAGCTGGTGTTAGCCCGCCTGTCAAAGCTCCCGTTGCCGGAAATCGCGATCCTCGTGCTCGCGATCGTCCTGCGCGTCTGGCTGATCGGGATGAAGCCCCCCCATTTCGACGAGGGGGTGAACGGCTGGTTTGCCGACCAGATGACCGCGAACGGCTACTACAAATACGATCCGACCAACTACCACGGCCCGCTGCATTTCTATGCGGTGTTCCTTTCCCAGACGCTGTTCGGCCGGCACGTGTGGGCGCTCCGGCTGCCCGCGATCCTGGCCGGCGTCCTCTGCGTGGTTGCGATCCTGAGGTTCCGCGACTTTTTCGGCGCGGCGGTCGCCCGCTTCGCGGCGGTCGCCCTCGCTGTCTCGCCGGCCTTCGTCTTCTACAGCCGGTATTCGATCCACGAGTCGTGGCAGGTACTTTTTTCGATCGTGTTTTTGTGGGGCCTGCTCGGGCTCTGGACCACCGGCAGCCGGAGGCACTTCTTCACGGCCGTCCTCGCGGCGACCGGGCTGGTCCTGACGAAGGAAACCTACCTGCTGCACATCGGGTGCTTTTTGCTGGCTGGCGGAGTGCTCGCTCTCTGGCAATTCGTCCTGCCTTCGCGCCCTGCCCGCCCGCCCGTCCGGCAGCTCTGGTCGTGGGAGGATGCCGTGACCGCATTCGGCGTCGCCGGATTCCTCATCGCGTTTTTCTATTCCGGGACGTTCCGCGACTTCGGGGCGATGCGGGGCCTCTACCAGACATTTGCCGCCTGGTTCAAGACCGGCGTGGAAGCGGGCGGGCATGAGAAGACCGCCTACGCGATCGGGCCGCTCAATTACTACTGGGTCTGGCTGATGGGCCGCTACGAGTTGCCGGCGCTTGCCGGGTTGGTGGCGTGCGTGCGTTACGTGTTTCCCTCCGATGCGCGCTACCGGTTCATCGCCATCGCTGCGGGGGGCACGCTGCTCGCCTACGCGATCATTCCCTATAAGACGCCGTGGTGCATCATCTCGATTATCTGGCCGTTTTATCTGGTGCTCGGCGGCGTTCTGCAGGAGCTGTGCGAACGGTGGCGGAAGATTCTCCCGTGGCTGGTCGCCGCTCCCGTCGTCGCCTGGTCGCTCGGTGTCTCTCTCCGGCTGAACTTTCTCGCCTACACCGACGACAGGGAACCCTACGTCTACGTGCAGACGTTTCCCGGGATCTTCACGCTGACTGACCCGCTGCTTGAGCTCGCCCGGCGGGATCCCGACAGCCACAGCATGAGCGGGCTCATCCTGCTCGATAGCTACTACCCGCTCCCCTGGATGCTCGGCGACTTCACCCGGGTGGGATATTACAAAAAGGAACAGCCGCCAGCGGACTGGAATGCGGACTTCGTCGCTGTCGAGTCTGACCGTGAGGCCGAGGTCGAAAAAAACCTCACGAAGCCGTATTTCAAGCGGCGGTTCAAGCTCCGCAGCGCGCTCGACCAGTGCACCGCCTACTTTGAGGCCGATCGGTTCGCCGGACTTCTCGGTGGACGGCCCGAATTTGTTCCCGCTGCCGGAGGAAAACCTTCAGCGGATACCGGGGACCCAGCACCTTGAGGAACGCCGCATCCATCCTCGTCCTCGTCTGCATCAGCGTGGTCAGCGCGGTCGTTCTGGCATTCGTTTGGGGAGGGCTTTCGCATGCGGTCACGTTGGCGTCGTTTACCGCCGGGCTCGCCGCAGCGGCCATTGCATGGCGCTCGGTCGGGCCTTCTTCCGGCGGCCGCCGCTTGACCGAGTGGGACGTTGCCCTCATTGTCGTCTTTGCGGTGGCTTCGCTGCGCGCGTTCCTCTGGCTGATCTACGTTGTCGATGACGAGTGGCGCGTTCTCTCGCCGAACAACCTCGGCGACATCGCCCTCCACCTGCAGTTCATCCGCTACCTGGCATCCGGCGTCGATTTCTGGCCTGCGAGCCCGATCCTGTCCGGCTCTCCGCTCGTCTACCCGCTTGGCATGGACCTCTTTAACAGCCTGCTCGCGCTGGCTGGAGTGCCGGTCGAGCGCGGCCTTGTCTGGACCGGTCTGGGCGGGGCGGTGCTCACCGCCTGGGCGCTCTGGCGGTGGGGCGGGGGATTCGCCCTGGCAGCATTTCTCTTCGCCGGCGGACTCGCCGGATTCGCGGTGTTCCAAACCGGGACGGTCGACGACTTTCAGAGCAGATTGGCGTGGAAAAACCTCTTCCTGGCGATGTTTGTCACCCAGCGCGGACTGCTCTACGCCTTGCCTTGCGGACTGCTTTTGCTGACCGCCTGGCGGGAGGATTTTTTCGGAGCCGGTTCCGGACTGGCCCGCTGGATCCAGTTTCTCCTCTATACCACGCTGCCGCTGTTCAGCGTCCATGCCTTTGTGTTTCTCAGCCTACTGCTCGCCGCCATTTTTCTGTGCCGGCCGTCCGCGCGGATCCCTCTTCTGATCTTCGTCGGATGCGCGGTCCCCCCGGCCTCTCTGGCCGTGTATCTTGTGACCGGGAGGTTTGCTGCGGGCTCCGGCCTTCGCTGGCTTCCGGGCTGGATGCAGGGAGGGGACGGCTGGACCTTCTGGGCCCTCAACTTCGGCATATCCCTCCCGCTCCTTGGCGTTCTGGCGTGGCTGATCGCAGCCGGCCGCCGGATCGAGGCGCTGGCATTTGCCGGCACCGGGATCGTGGTGTTTCTCCTCTGCTTCCTCTTTGCGTTCGCCCCGTGGGAATGGGACAATACCAAGCTCCTCATCTGGGCCTGGCTTGCCTGCGCGCCCTACTTGTGGGCCGTTGTCATCCAGCCGCTGACGGCCTGGCCGCGGGCTGCGGTCTGCTTCGCCCTGTTTTTCTCCGGCGCGATTTCCCTCGTCGGCGGCCTCGATGGCCGCCATGGCTACAAGCTTGCTCTCCGCTCCGAACTGGCCGCCGGCGCACGCGACCTCAACGGCGTGCCGCCAGGCGACCGACTCGCCATCGAGCCCGAATACAACCATCCGGCGATCCTGCTCGGACGCCCGGTTCTCTGCGGCTACGAAGGACACCTCTGGAGCCACGGACTCGAATACCGCAATCAGTGGAACGATCTCCACGCCATCCTTCGCCGCGATCCGGGCTGGAAGGAACTCGCCAGGCGCAATGGAGTCAAGTGGGTCTATGAAAAAGACAGCATCCCGATCAGGATTCCTGATCAGTGATGCTTAGAGGCCGCCTTCTGTTGAGTTCGTGAGGGGTTCTGATTCGCCAAACATCGCTCAAGGGAGATTGTGACTGCGGATAGTTTTGCTTTCCTTTGAGCAAAGGATCGTTGACGATTGTCAATTCCCCGTGGTGAAATTCCTCCAGCTCCTGCCGGCGGCTCTCGTGGCTGCGATCGTCGTCCTCCTTACCGGTTGCGAAACCCCGCGCAAACTCGTCACCGACCCGGCCCCCTCCGCCCGGAGCGGGGACACGAGTGCTCTCCCCGCAATCTACGATCCCAAGCCGGTCAGCGTCCTGCATGGCAAAGCGTCGTTTTACGGCAAACCCCAGCCGACCGCGAGCGGCGAGCGGTTCAACCCTCGGGCCATGACTGCCGCCCATAAAACCCTGCCGATGCACACGGTCGTGCGCGTGATCAACCTGCGCAACTTCAAGTCGGTGGTCGTCCGCATCAACGACCGCGGGCCCTACATCCGCGGACGGATTATCGATCTCAGCACCGCCTCCGCAGAAAAAATTTCCATGATCGGTGCGGGGGTCGTCCCCGTGCGTGTCGAGGTCCTCCGGAAGATCGAGATCCTCCAATCGCCCAACCGAAAAGTCTCCTCGTTGCCTCCCTCCCGGCCGGTTCCGTCTTCCACCGCGGCGAAACCCGCGGCGAAACCCGCGGCGAAACCCGCGGCGAAACCCGCGGC
>CAYXRX010000040.1:0-21890 GCA_964467415.1 uncultured Chthoniobacterales bacterium | reverse complement strand
ATGGACGATGTAGGTTTCGAACCTACGACCCCCGCCGTGTGAAGGCGATGCTCTACCACTGAGCTAATCGTCCGAAAGGATTTTTACGGTATCCATATCATCCACCAAGGCAAGGCCAAACATCCCCAAAACAAGGGAGAAGAAAATCTGTGCAGACCGGTCTCCGGCCTCTAACTTGGACCCCATGAACCCATCCCTCCTTTCCGACGACGACTTCTACCCGCTGATCGAAGCGCGCCACTGCGATCCATTCAGGGTCCTCGGCCTCCGGGAATTTCAGAACCGCTGGGTGGCCCGGGTCTTCAGGCCGGGTGCCGGAAAGGTGACGATTGTGGCATCGGACGAGTCCGGCCGGCGCTTCGATCTGGCGCGGATCCATGAATCCGGATTGTTCGAGGCGGCCCTCCCTGGAGTGAGCGCGCCGTTCCCCTACACGATTGAGTTCACAAATCCGGCGGGCGACCGCTGGCACGAACGCGATGCGTATTCCTTCGGCCCGGTCCTCGGGGAAATGGACGTCTATCTTTTCAACGAGGGAACACACTACGACATTTACAAAAAGCTCGGGGCGCACGTCCGCGAGGTTGAGGGGGTCGAGGGGGTCCATTTCTCCGTGTGGGCGCCATCCGCCCAGAGGCTCAGCGTGGTCGGGGATTTCAACTCCTGGGATGGAAGGGTTCACCCGATGCGGAAGCTCGTTCCCTCGGGTGTCTGGGAAATTTTTCTCCCGGGAGTGCACGAGGGCGCCCACTACAAATTCGAGGTTCGCGGCCCGCAGGGCGAGGTCTTCCTCAAAACCGATCCCTACGCATTCTTTGCCCAGCACACGACGGAGACCGGGTGCATCGTTTTCGATCTTGGACGCTACCAGTGGGATGACGCGGACTGGATGGAGATGCGCAGGCGCCGCGATCCCTATGCGACGCCGATGAGCGCCTACGAGGTTCACCTTGGCTCGTGGCAGCGGATCACAGAGGAGGGCGACCGCTTCCTGAGCTACATCGAACTGGGGGACCGTCTCATTCCCTATGTGAAGGAGATGGGGTTCACGCATATTGAGTTGCTGCCGGTCATGGAGCATCCGTTCGACGGCTCATGGGGTTATCAGGTTGTGAACTACTACGCGCCGACCAGCCGGTTTGGAAACCCGGACGAGTTCCGGAACTTCGTCGACCGCTGCCACCAAGCCGGCATCGGGGTGATCCTCGACTGGGTTCCCGGACACTTCCCGAAGGACGCACACGGCCTCGCCAACTATGATGGCACATGCCTCTACGAGCACGCCGACCCACGGCTGGGCGAGCACATGGACTGGGGCACACTGATCTTCAATTACGGGCGCAACGAGGTGAAAAACTTCCTCATCGGCAACGCCCTCTTCTGGATGGACGAGTATCACATCGACGGAATGCGCGTCGATGCGGTCGCGTCGATGCTTTACCTCGACTACTCGCGCAAGCCGGGCGAGTGGATCCCGAACTGCTATGGCGGCCGGGAGAATCTGGATGCCATCAACTTTCTGAAGCGCTGCAACGAGGTCGCCTACGAGCGCTTCCCAGGCATCACCATGATCGCGGAAGAGTCGACCGCCTGGCCGGGTGTCTCCCGCCCGACGTATACCGGCGGCCTGGGATTCGGCTTCAAATGGAACATGGGCTGGATGAACGACAGCCTGCGCTACATCAGCAAGGATCCGATCCACCGCAGGTTTCACCAGGGCGAAATCACTTTCTCGATGCTCTATGCATTTCAGGAGCATTTCATCCTGGTCCTCAGCCATGACGAGGTTGTTCACGGAAAGGGGTCCCTGCTCGACAAGATGCCGGGCGATACCTGGCAGAAGTTCGCCAACTGCAGGATGTTCCTGGCCTGGATGTGGGCGCACCCCGGAAAGAAGCTCATTTTTCAGGGCATGGAATTCGGCCAATGGCATGAATGGAAGCATGCGTTCAGCCTCGACTGGCACCTCACCCAGCTCCCGCTGCACGACGGTCTACGGAGGCTCGTCCAGCACCTGAACTGGCTTTACACGAACGAGCCGTCGCTTTACGAGCTCGACGACAGCTACGATGGCTACGAGTGGATCGATTTCAACGATGCGGACAACACCGTCTGGTCCTTCATGAGGAAATCCCACACCGGAGCCACACTCATCTTCGTGGTCAATGCCACGCCGGTCGTGCGCGAGGGATACCGGGTGGGCGTGAACGCCCCCGGATTTTACGAGGAAGTCCTCAACACCGACGCCGAAACCTACGGCGGCAGCAACCTGGGAAATTACGGTGGCCACCTGGCCGACGAGCACTGGTCCTGGCAGGGCAAGCCCCATTCCGTGCAACTCAACCTCCCGCCGCTCTCGGTCATCGCTTTCAAACACCGGCCGTAGTAAGAGCCTAAGCGTTCAAAAAATAATTTCCTTCTTGCGCAGCCGTGATCCGCTCGTCATGATTGTTCATGGACGACATCACGACTGATTCTTCTGCAGGAAATTCGTTGGACCGGATGTTTTACCGGCACGCTGACGAGTTTTTCCAAGACCAAGCCAGCCTCTCGCTGACCTACGACGACGTGTCGCTGGCAACCTTGTATTCCGAGGTTGTGCCGCGCGATGCCAACTTCGAGACAACCCTGGCACCGGGACTCCACCTCCATCTTCCCGTGGTCTCCGCGGACATGGATACCGTCACCGAGTCGAAGATGGCCATCGCACTCGCCCTGAACGGGGGCCTCGGCCTCATCCATTACAACATGCCGGAGAGGCAGCAACTGTCGGAGGTTTCCCGCGTGAAAAACCACGTCCATGGTCTGATTCGCGAGCCGATCAAAGTCTCGCCGGAACAGAAAATCGGCGATGTCCTCGCGCTCATTGAAGAAAAGAAATTCAGTTTCAGCACGTTTCCGGTGGTGGATGCCTCGGGCGTGCTTCTGGGCCTGCTTCCAGGGCATTGTGTGCGCGCGCGGTTCGCGCCGAGAGCCGTCATCGAAGCCATGGTCCCGCGGACTTCGGTTCTCACGATCCGTGAAGACGAACTCGGTGACGATCCGATCGCGCGGGCGGACAGGTTTTTCACAGAAACCATCGGCATCCACAAGCTGCTCGTCGTCGACCGGCAAGACCGGCTGCGCGGGCTTTTCACCCTGAGCGACATCGAGCGGATCACCCAGGAACGCTCGCTGCAAACAAAGCCCGCGCGCGATGAGAAGTTCCGCCTGCTCTGCGGCGCTGCGATCAGCACCCCGCGCGACAGCAGCGGAGAACTCGACAAGGAAGCACTTTTGTCCCATGCCGGTGCCCTTGTGGAGAGGGGGGTGGATGCCATTGCAGTTTCGACCGCCCATGGCCACACGCGGGGGGTCGGCGATGCTGTCCGCACATTGCGTGCAGCATTTCCCCTCCTTCCCCTTATCGCCGGTAACGTGACCAGCGCCTCCGGCGTGGACTTTCTGGCAGCCTGCGGTGCAAACACAGTCAAGGTCGGACAGGGCCCCGGATCGATCTGCACCACACGCGTCGTAGCGGGGGTCGGCATCCCCCAGCTCACTGCGCTCTATGTCTGCTCGCGGGCGGCCCGGCAGGCCGGGGTCACGATCCTCGCCGACGGGGGAATCACAAAATCCGGAGACATCGTGAAGGCGCTCACGCTCGCCGACGCGGTGATCTGTGGCAGCCTGCTTGCCGGCTGCCCGGAGGCGCCGGGCCAGATCATGGAAATCAATGGCAAATTCTACAAGCAATACCGCGGCATGGGCAGCCATGCGGCCATGAAAGCAGGGAGCGCCGCCCGATACGGGCACTCCAAGGATTCGGCGCAAAAATCCGCAGCCGAGGGGGTCGAGGCCCTCAAGGAGGTTTCCGCACCGGCTGACTCGGTGCTCGCGCAACTCGCCGGCGGCCTCCAGAGCGGGATGGGCTATCTCGGAGCATCCCATCTGTCGGCACTGCGGGCAAACGCGCGCTACACGCGGATCACCGCCTCCGGGTTGCGCGAGAGCGTGCCGCACGATATTATCGAGGTCAAAACCGGCGGGGCCTAGCAAGCATGCCGGCCATTCATCGACACGCCCACGACTACCGCCTGCTCATCCGCCGCTGGCGGAAGGTTGCCAGGCAAGCCGGACTTCCCATGCGCAGGCTTTGCGAGGCCGGTGGACATACACTCTACTACCTCGCTCCTGCCCGGCCGGCACCGGGCCCGCGAATGTATTTTTCCGCGGGCATTCACGGCGACGAGCCGGCGGCCACCGAGGGCCTCGTAACCTGGGCGGAAACGAACCCCCGCCTGCTCCGCGCAACCGGGCCGCTGATCTTTCCGTGCCTGAACCCCTGGGGACTGATCAACAACAGCCGCTTTGATCAGGACGGGCGCGACTTGAACCGCTGTTACAACAAAAGGAACGTCCCGGTCGTTGCCGCCCAGTCCCAGCTCATGGCCGGTGTCCGCTTTGATCTTGCACTCACCCTTCACGAGGACTTCGACGCCCATGGCGTCTACATCTATGAGATTTCCCGAAGACGGCCATTCCTTGCGGAAGGCCTTCTGCTGGCTGCCTCAGCCCACATCCCGGTTGACGGGCGCACCCGCATCGAGGGCCGGCGCGCGCGCCGTGGAGTCATCCGGCGGCGGATCACTCCGGATCTCATGCCCGATTGGCCGGAGGCATTTGCGCTCCACTTCGGCTTCTCAGCCAGGACTCTGACTGTCGAAACCCCGTCCGAGTTCGATTTGGACGCCCGCGTTGCCGCCCAGGCCGCAATGATCGACCACGCGGCGGGCTTCAGTCTGGCCGAAGTGCGGGCAGGCGCTCAGTCGGCGATCTCTGCATAATTTTCGCGGGCCATCCGCAGGCTGAGATCCAGTATTTCATTCGAATCCTCCATGCCGAGGACACGATCGACCAGTGCCGTGCAATCCCCCGCATCGAGTGACTGAAGAGCCTTCTTGATCCTGGGTACCAGGGAGCTGGCCGCGCTGAGCTCATCGATGCCCAACCCGACGAGCAGAGGCGTGAGCTGAACATCCCCGGCCATCTCCCCGCAGATGCCGGCCCAGATCCCCCTCGAGTGGGCGGAATCAACCACCATTTTGATCATCCGAAGGATTGCCGGATGGGTCGGGTTGTAGAGATGCGCAATCCGGTCGTTCACGCGATCCACGGCAATCGAGTATTGGATCAGATCGTTTGTCCCAATGCTGAAAAATGCCACCTCGGCAGCCAGGTGGTCGCTGACCAGCACGGCGCTGGGAATCTCGATCATGATCCCCACCTCAATATAAGGATTGAATGCGACGCCACGGGCCGCCAATTCGGCCTTGCTCTCCTCGAGCAAGGCGTTCGCCTGCCGCAGTTCCGCCAAACCCGAAATCATCGGATACATGATGCGGATGTTGTTCGAAGTGGCCGCACGCAGGATCGCCCGGAGTTGCGTCTTGAAAATGTCCGGATTCTGAAGGCAGAAGCGGATTGCCCGGCAGCCGAGAAACGGATTCTGCTCCTCCGGAAGGTGGAGGCTTTGTGCGGTCTTGTCACCGCCGATGTCCAGCGTCCGGATGATGACGCCGTGAGCCGAGGCCTTCTCGGCCGCGATGCGGTATTGCTCGTATTGCTCGTCCTCGCCGGGCGGGTCGGCCCGGTTCAGGTAGAGAAACTCCGTTCGGTAGAGACCAATTCCCTCAGCCCCGCTCGCGGTCACATCCTCCAGTTCATCCGGCAGGTCGACATTCGCTGAGAGGATGATATGCCGCCCGTCACGGGTGGTTGCGGCTGTTTCGCGGATCAGTTCAAGCCGCTCGCTGACCTCCTCTTTCAACGACTCGATGCGTCCGTATTCCTGCAGCGTCTCTGGCGATGGATTCAGGATCAACAGCCCGTTGTAGCCGTCGAGTAACACGTCATCCCCACTGGAAAGCTGGTGGCAGATTTCATGGAGGCCAACGATGGCGGGGATCTCGAGCGAGCGGGCCATGATGGCCGTGTGCGAGGTCTTGCTCCCCGTCTCGGTGGCGAAGCCGAGGACAAGATCGCGGTTCAACTGCGCCGTGTCGGAGGGGGTCAGCGCATGTGCGACAACAATATGGGGACGGTCGTGGGTGGCGGGATTCCGGGGTGCCTTGCCGAGGAGATTGCGGATGACACGACGCGTCACGTCCTCGATATCCACCACCCGCTCGCGCAGGTAGGGGTCGTCAATCTCCGAAAGCGTCCGGCAGTATTTGTCAGCAACCCGGCGGAAGATGTATTCGACATTGAAGCGCTCGCGATCAAGGTTCCGAAGCACCTCATCAATCAGCGTGCGGTCCTCGACGACGAGCAGGTGGGCGTCGAAGATGCTGGCGTCGTTGGCGCCAATCGCGTTCGCAATCCGCTGCTGGATCTCCAGCAGTTCGGCACGCGTTGAAATCAGGGCGGACTCGAAGCGCGCAATTTCCTCCGGCAGCTCGTGGTCGAGGATCTGCCGCGGCGTGATTTCCTCATCCTCCTCCCACTGGACGACAACTTCGCAGTGCGCAATGCCGGGAGCAACGGGAATTCCGGTAAACCGTTGCTCGGGAGGGTTAGGGGTCGAAGGCGGCATCAGGAACAGAGCCCTAACAGAATCGCCGCCGGGTGTAAATACTTCCTCTACTCCTCGCCGAAACGGGTCTCCACAAGGTTCTTGATCTCAGCAACCGCCTTGTCGGCATCCTGGCCTTCGGCAATGATGTGGAGCTTCGATCCCTTGCCGGCAGCCAGCATCATGAGCCCCATGATGCTCTTGCCGTTCACGCGCTCCCCGTCCTTTTCGACCCAGACCTCGGCGCGGTAGCGGCTGGAGATCTTGACAAACATGGCAGCCGGCCGCGCATGAAGCCCGTTGCGGTTGTCAATGATCACCTCGCTCGCGCAACGGTGCACGTCCTCAGCAATTTTTTTCTTTGAAAGAATTCCCATCATCGGCTCCGGCGTTCGCTGATCATATGTAAAAGTTTTTGATTGAATTCCACCGCGCTGTTTTCGCCCATGTCTTTCAGCTTCTGGTCCAGGGCGGCGACTTCCACCAGCCGGCCGAGATCCCGTCCGCTCCGGACCGGAAGCGTGACATGCGGAACCTTGATTCCAAGAATTTCGTATGTCTCGCGGTCGAGACCGATTCTATCCACATCTTCGACGTCATGCCAATCTTTCAATGTGACAACAAAATCCAGCCGCTTCTCCCGGCGGACGGCACCCACACCGAAGATCGACGCGATGTTGATGATGCCGATCCCCCGGACCTCCATGTGGTATCTGGAAAGCGTATCCGACATTCCGAGAAGCTCGCGACCCTCGAACGAGCGGAAGCGCGTGAGATCATCGCTGACGATGCTGTATCCCCGCTCGATCAGGCCGAGAACGCATTCGCTCTTCCCGATGCCGCTAGCACCCCGGATCAGCGTGCCCACCCCCAGGACGTCCACCATACTTCCGTGCTCGGACGTCGAGGGCGCAAAATCAAACTCCAGCGCGATCGTCGCCGCGTTGATAAACTTCATCGTGATCATGCTCGTGCGGAAAACCGGCGTCTCGAACTCCGACGCGGCATCGAGAAGGACGCCGGGGATGGGAGCATTCCGGGCCACGATCAAGCAGGGCATGTTGCGCGAAAAAAGCCCCTGGAGGCGCTCCCGCAGGACGGAGGCACTCAGGCTCTTGAGGTAGCTCAGCTCCGCAGCACCGAGAACCTGGATCCTTTTCACGGCAAAATAGGAGTAAAACCCGCTGAGGGCGAGGCCAGGGCGGTTGATGGTCGGCTCGCGGATCAGGCGGTTCAGACCGCGCGATGAGCCCTCCAACCGGAGGCCGAGCTCCTCGGCGTGGTTCGCATAGAAGTGACCGACCGTGATATGCGGAACGCTGTTGTCTTTCTTGTTGGGCATTGTGCGGGGAGTGGGATTGCTGGCGCCGCGAGACTACATGGTGAAGGATTCCCCGAGATACAGCTTCCGGCTGATCGGATCCTGCAAGAGAAAATCCTTGTCGCCCTGGCTTTCAACGCGGCCCTCGAAGATCAGGTAGGCACGGTCGACGATATTCAACGTCTCCCGCACATTATGGTCGGTGATCAGGATGGCGAGCCCTTGCTCCCGGAGGTCCTGGACGATTTGCTGCACGTCGTGAACGGCGATGGGATCGACCCCGCTGAACGGTTCGTCGAGCATCAGCAGCGAAGGATTTGTGACCAGCGACCGGGCGATCGTCAGGCGCCGCTTTTCCCCGCCCGACAGCGTCAGTGCCTGGTTTTTGGCGAGGTGCTCAATGCCGAAGCGAGTCAGCAACTCCTCGCACCGGCTCTTCCTTTCGGACTTGGAGGCTTTTGTCGTCTCCAGGATCGCCAGGATGTTCTCCTCCACGGTCAGCTTGCGGAAGATCGACTCCTCCTGGGGCAGGTAGCCCATCCCGTGCCGCGCCCGGCGGAACATCGCCATGTCTGTCACGTCCGCGTCCTGAAAGAACACCCGGCCGCCATTCGGGCGGATGAGCCCGACAATCATGTAGAACGTCGTCGTTTTTCCGGCGCCGTTCGGTCCGAGAAGGCCGACGATCTCACCCCGCTTCACATTGATGTCGACGCCGTTCACAACCGACCGGCCGTTGTAAATTTTCACGAGCCCGTCGGTTCGCAGGAGCGGCTGCTCAGACATTCCGGGGGATGGTTGTTTGTTGCCGCTCATTGGCCGGATCCCGAGGATGAGGTGTCGCTGATCTGGGTCTTGCTGGGGCCGATGGTCTTCGACTTGCCGTTGCGGTTGAGCACCATGACCGTCCCCTCCTCGGTTGCCACCTGGTTGTTGATGCCCTGCTGGATCGAAGGCCAGATCCGAAGGGTCACCTCACCGGTCGCCGGGATGTAAGTTGCGGCGCCCGCACGCCCGATGGCTTTCGCCCCCTGGCTCTTGCCGTCGGCCGGCTCCTGAACAATCACTACTTTTCCGGTCGCCTCGGCGACCTCCATCCCTTTGCGGTTTTTGCTCAGCGTAACTTTGAGATTATCACAGGTCAGGGTGAACTGCGGGTCGTGAACAACAACGTTGCCGGTGAATTCCGCGACGCTGGCGGCGTTGTCAAAAGTGGCTTCCTTGGAGGCTGTGATTTCGGTTCGGGCATCTTTCGGGCGATCCTTTCCGAGGCCGCCGAACGAGCCGAGCATGCCGCCCTTGGGCTCCTGCTTTTCGCCAAGGCTCATCGAGGGAGGCTCCTGCGCGGAAGCAAGCGGAGCCAGAAATGCAGCGGTCAGGAAAAATAAAGTGGTGATCGGTCTCATGGATTATTGCGGATTGTCAGGGGTCTGAATTGTCATCTTCACATTGCCGCGAACCGTCCCGTAACGGGTCTTGGTGTTGAATTCCAGCTCATCCCCGGTGATTTCAAAGTCCTCACGGCGGATCAGCGCATGGGTCTTGCCCACGAGCACGCGGGAGTCGAGGTTAAAAACCGAGAGCGGCAATTCAATGCAAATTTTTTTCCCGTCGTCGTCGAAGGCATCGATTTTGAGATTGGTCATTTCGATGTGCTGGTCATCCAATTTATTGGCAATCTCGGCCTCGAGGATCATAACCAGCCGGCCCTTGTCGTCGCGATGGGGGATCTTGATCCCGTGCACCGGCATATTTTTCGGCACGGGAATCTCAAACTCCGCGGCCGCCTTCGGATCCTTTCCATCGCGCGCAGGCTTCTCCTGCGCCTTTGCCGGGGCGGGGCTGGCAGCAGCGGCCGCCGCGTCGGGGGATTTGGCGGGCTCGGCGTGAATCACTGTTCCGGATGCCAGGAGCACTCCGATGGATAAGCAATTAAACCACCGCATCACGGATCTTCCTGAGTTGAGCGATAAGGGCTGGCAGTTCCCGGAGCGGGATTTGGTTTGGACCATCGGAAAAGGCTTTTGCCGGGTTCTCATGAGTTTCGATAAAGACGCCGTCACACCCGGCGGCAACAGCCGCCCGGGCCAGAACCGGGGCCATCGCCCCGTCGCCACCGGTCGTTTCGCCGGCACCGCCCGGGCGCTGGACGGAGTGCGTGGCATCAAACACGACCTGGCAGCCCAGGTCCTGCATCCAGGGGATGGACCGCATGTCGGCCACCAGGTTGTTGTAGCCGAACGTCGTCCCTCTTTCGGTGAAAAAAAACCGTTTGCAGCCGGAGTCCTGGAGTTTCGCTGCGACGTTCTTCATGTCCCATGGCGCAAGGAACTGGCCCTTCTTCACGTTGACCACCCGGCCGGTCGCCCCCGCCGCGGAGATGAGATCGGTCTGGCGGCAGAGGAACGCAGGGATCTGAAGAACGTCGACAAGTCCGCCGGCAATCACCGCCTCCTCGGGCGAGTGGACATCGGTGGTCACAGGCACCCCCAGTTCCGCACCGATCTCAGCCAGAAGTTCGCAGCCCGCCCGGACGTCGATCCCCCGGAAAGACTTGGCGGAGGTGCGGTTGGCCTTGTCGTAGGAGGCCTTGAACACAAAGCCGGCGCCCTCCCCGTCGCAGATCGCATGGAGCTTGCGCGCCATCCGCTTCGTAAAGGCCTCAGATTCGATGACGCACGGTCCCAGGATGAACAGCAACTCGTTGCCTCCCAGAACATGGGGGCCGATCGGAACTTGGCTTCGTCGGGGCATCCGCGTAACTCTACGCAACCAGGGAGATTCCGCAACGATTTTACCTCGCCGGGTTTCGCGAAAAAAACGCACGTCCTTACGCATGGCTTCGACGCCCGGCCGGCGGGTCCAAATTTGCCGGCTCAGTTCAAGCTCCTGCGGTGGCAACCGAGCCACGTCAGAAAGAGACCGATCACAACATGGGAGCAGAGCACCCAGACACAGAGGGAGGCGGGAGACAGCGCGGTTTGCACAACCATCTGGACGATGTCGTAATACCGCTCGCCCTTGAGTGTTTGCAGCACGCCGGACCAGCTCCAGTAGGCGGCGATGAACGGACGAACGATCACCCCGAGCGTCTCGGGAAGGGCCAGCACAGCGCCAGACAGCGGAAGCTGAAATCCCACAAGATAGATCGAGACAAGAGACGCCTGTTCGGCCGAGCCAAGAAAGCTGGAAACCGCGAGGCAGACAGAGGTCATCGCCGCGTTGACAAGCACAAGGAAGAGCAGCTGGGGGGCAAGTTCCCCGGGGAATCCGCAGACGAAGTGAACGAAAAGCCCCATCCATAACGACTGGGCCAAAACAAGAAATGCCAGAAAAACCGCCTTCCCCGCCACATAGCTCAGAGGGCTCAGGCCGGAGAGCTTTTCCTTTTCGAAGATCAGCCGCTCGGCCGCGATCTCACGGCCGGAATTGTTGGCCCCCATGAGTGTGAGCAGCACAACCTGAAACATGACAATTCCCGAGACCAGGCTTCCCACCTTGCTGGACTGCACGAGAAAGTCGCCGGCTTCCTTCAGCTGTTTGACCATGTCGAGGTCGAGACCCATGCTCAGGTTTTTGACGGCCGGCAGCCCGTTCCAGGCAAAAATCGCCACCAGCACAGGAAAGCCGAAAATGAGCCCGAGCTGCAGAGCCACCTGAGCTTTCGTCCGGGAAAAGATCTTCACCCTTCGGGACAGGAGCGTGAAAAACTGGCTGATGGCGCCAGGCATTGCGGGCACTGGAGGAGGGGCTTCCGGAACCGGGGGCAGTTCAAGCGTCGGCTGCAGCTCTGTCTCCACGCTGTCAAAGCGCACGGCCTCAAGCTCCCGGGAACCCTCCTTGACCGGCCCGCCGAAGGCGTCCATGAATTCGTGCCGGTGCTTTTTCCAGGACTGCGCCCACTCCCTTGCGGAACGGACCTCCAACTGGGCATAGAGATCCTGCGCATCCGCGGCGCGAAAGTAATGGGTGAGATACTGCGGCGGCCCATGGTAGGCGATGATGCCCTGGTAAAGCACCATGACGGAATCGTAGAGATTGAGGTGCCGGAGGCTGTGCGTGACCGAAAGGACGACCCGCCCCTCCGTGCGCGAGAGACCGTGCAGCAGGCGGACGATCTCATCCTCCGACTGCGGGTCCAACCCGCTCGTCACCTCATCGCAGAGCAGCATGGCCGGCTTGCTCACCAACTCGATCGCCAGCGCCAGGCGTCTGCGCTGGCCGCCCGAAAGCACGCTGACGAGCCGGTCGTGAAATTCAACCATTCCGACCTCATCAAGGACGGACGTCACAGCGTCATCCAGATCGCCAAAGCTCTTTCCCCTCACGCGAAGGCGCATCGAATACGTAACGCATTCGCGAACCGTGAGTTCCTCATGGATGATGCTGAACTGGGGGACGTAACCGATCTCCGATGGCGAAAAATCCTGCTCCGCGACGTTGCGGCCCTTCCAGAAAATCGCGCCTTCCTCCTCGCCCTGCGCAATGCCGGTGATGACTTTCAGGAGCGTGCTCTTCCCGCAACCGGACGGTCCGATGATCGCGCCGAAGTGCGTTTCCGGAAAACGGGCAGTCACATCCGCCAGGAGTGGGCGGATGTCTTCGCCTTTACCAATAAACAGCGTGACGTCCTGGAGTTCGAGCACTTCTGGCACACTGCTCAAAACCGGGGGGCGTTGACAACGCAAAAATTGCCTGCAACCGAAACGAGACTTCTTAATTTCCTGCGGGTCGACCCGTCAGTATCACGAAGGCTGCGGCCAGCAGGAACAGGAAATCGCGGACTATGGCCATGACCATCCTTGCTGCGGAGGGCGTTTCTTCGCCGCCAAAGCACCCGCAGGCCACGATGATTCCATTCGCCAGTGCCCAGACCAGCACGCCGATGAACAGGCAGCAAAGCGCGATGATCAGGGCGGCTCCAACCCGACGGGTCCGGGGGATCAAAATCAACAGGCCGGCAGCAATCTCCGTCCACGCCAGCCCCACGGCGAATCCCGCAGTCCATTGCGGCGGAAGGATGGTGAACGGCGCCAACCCGACGGCGAACTGCTCGCTCGCCCCCGCCTTGACAATTCCAGAGTAGAGGAAAATCCCGGACAGAGCGACCCGCATGCAGAGGTGCAGCATCTTCACGGCTGAACCGCCTCAATGGTCTTCAGTGCGTGCCAGGCCGCGGAGACGTTGTGAACACGGAAGATTGAGGCCCCGCGCAGCACACCGGAGACAAGGCAGGCCACTGATCCTGCGTCGCGTTCGGCAGGATTTCTGATACCCAGAACGTCGCCAATCACCCCTTTCCGCGAAACCGGCAGGAGGACCGGCCGGCCGAAGCGCCCGAATCGCGATAGCTCGCGGTAAATCCGGAGGTTGTCGGAGGCCGACTTGGCGAAATCGATGCCGGGATCGATCAGGATCTGCTCCCGCGAAACGCCCTCACGAACCGCGAGCGCAATTTTCTCCTCAAAAAACGACTCGAGCTCTCCAAGGATATCCTGGTAGCGCACGTGATCATGAGCGACCTTCGGCTCGCCAAGCGAGTGCATAATGAGGAGGGCAGCGCCGGTCTCCGCGCACAGGGCGGCATTGCGCTCATCAGGCAGAGCGCCCATGTCGTTGAGCAGTTCGCAGCCGGCCCCGAGCGCCCGGCCGGCGACACCCGGGCGCCAAGTATTGACGGAGAGCAGCGGCGGGAACACCTGCTCTCCATCGCGGGGCCGGGCCTCC
Organism: uncultured Chthoniobacterales bacterium; assembly: GCA_964467415.1. Classification (GTDB taxonomy): domain Bacteria; phylum Verrucomicrobiota; class Verrucomicrobiia; order Chthoniobacterales; family Terrimicrobiaceae; genus CAYXRX01. Next base: position 8,289 of record CAYXRX010000040.1, on the reverse strand, counting down.
GCGACCGCGGTCGCATAATTCTCCAGAAATGGTCCGATGCGCCTCCACTCCTCCTCCTCCGGAACCGCCGCCCGGTTCGTCCGCGCGCTCTCGCCGCCGACGTCGATGATGTCCGCGCCGGTGGCCGCCAGCTCACCGGCCTGCCGGAGCGCCCACCGGATATCGAGCCTCCCGTCTCCTGAGAACGAGTCATCGTTGATGTTCAGGATCCCCATGAGGAGCGGCCTCCGCGGAAAAACGATACTCCGGCCGCGCGCCCTCAAAACCATTGGCGGAGGCGGCGTCATGTTCTCCTTGTCTCCGGCGCCATTCTTCTCCAGCCTGTCATTCGACTTAACATGAGTTTTATCAATTCGGTTTTCAACAAGCTCAAGCGCCATCCGAAACGCATTGTCTTTCCGGACGGAGATGATCCCCGAGTCATACGGGCGGCGCAAATCTTTTACGAGAGGGATCTCGGAGTGCCCGTCCTGCTTGGAAAGCGCGATGTAATCGAGCGGGTGGCCCTCACCGAGGGGGCCAGCCTCGACCATGTGGCGATCATCAACCCGGAGACATCCTCCGACCTGCCGGTATTCTGCCAGCGCCTCGAGCGGCTGGACCGCTACCGGAACATGGGCGTGAAGGACAGCCGGGCGATGATGACCAACCACAACTACTTTGCGGCCATGATGGTCCAGTATGGCCTCGCCGACGCCCTTGTCGGGGGAGTCAGCTCCTACGGCGGCACGCTCCTCCGCCCCCTTCTCAACCTGGTCAAGCCCCTGCCCCATGCGGAGGTGGTCTCCAGCTGCACGATCGTCGAGCTGGAAAACAAAAAGCACGGCGACGACGGGGTCCTGTTTTTTGCGGACACCGGGGTGGTCCCCGACCCGTCCATGACCCAGCTCGCATCGATTGCCGTGCAGGCGGGACTCCTGGCGCGCCAGGTCTTCGGAAAGCGCCCGCGTGTCGCGATGCTGAGCTTTTCCTCGAAAGGCAGCGCCAAGACAGCCTCGACCGAAAAGGTTGCCGGGGCCACCGAGATCGCCCGCAAGCTCGTCGATCAGATCGGGGCGGAAATCGCAATTGACGGCGAGATGCAGGCCGACGCCGCACTCGACCCGGTCATGGCGGAAAAGAAGATCGGCCCGAGCCTTGTCGCCGGACGCGCTAACGTCCTCATCTTCCCGGACCTCAACAGCGGGAATATCGCGATCAAGCTCGTACACCACTTCGCGGCCGCCCGGACGTTTGGACAGCTCCTGCTGGGTCTGACGCGGCCCGCCGCGGACCTGTCGCGCGGAGCCGAGCCCGAGGAGATCGCCTGCATGGCCGCACTGGCCGGCCTCCAGGCGATCGAGTACCGCAAACTCTATCCCGAACAGGCGGAAGATTGAGGCCTCCCGAGCAGTGAACACCTCAACCCCCCGCCTCTTCATCGCGGCAACCGAGCAGAACACCGGCAAAACAACAACCGCCATCGGCCTCTACGCCAACTTGCGCGAGCGGTTCGGGCGCATCGGCTTTATCAAGCCGGTGGGACAGCGGTTCACTCGCGTGGAAGGCAAGCGGATCGACGAGGACAGCGTGCTCATCCGCGACACGTTCGACACGCAAATCCCGATCGAGGACATGAGCCCGATCGCCGTCGAGCCGGACTTCACGCGCCGCTACATCAACCAGTCGAACCACGAGTCGCTGGTCAAGCGCGTCCAGCATTCTTTTGACCGCTCGTGCTGGGAAAAGGACTTCGCGATCATCGAGGGCACCGGCCACGCCGGGGTCGGCGCCACCTTCGATCTGTCCAATGCCACAGTCGCCAGGCTGCTGGCGAGTAAGGTTCTCCTCATCACACCCGGCGGCATCGGACGCCCGATCGACGAGGCCGCCCTGAACAAGGCGCTCTTCGACCGCGAGGGGGTCGAAATTCTTGGCGTCGTGATGAACAAGGTGCTGCCCGACAAAATCGACTCCATCACCGATTTCGCCAGCCGGGGGTTCGAGCGTCTCGGTCTCGAACTGCTCGGTGTCATCCCCCGCGAGACCATGCTCGCCGAACCGACGCTCGACCAGATCTGCGAGCACATTCGCGGCAGGTTCCTGTGCAACGAAGCTCTCGGCCGCCGACGCAGCCAGCGGGTCGTCATCGGCGCCGTCAGCTCGGCCAACCTCTTCGCGAACCTTGCTGAAGGCACTCTGCTCATCGTCCCCGGCGACCGCGAGGACGTCATCCTCTCCGTTCTGTCCCGGGCCATGGAGCCGGAAGGATCCCCGCTCGCCGGGATGGTCCTCTCGGATGATCTTTGCCCGCAGGGCCGCCTGCTTGAGATGCTCCGGCAGTCATCGGTCCCGGTCGTCACCTCGCCCATGGACAGCTACCGGATCGCCCAGCGGATCCACTCGATGACCGTCAAAACGCTCCCGGGGGATGTCCAGAAGATCGAGCGGATCCAGGACCTCATCTCACGCCATGTCAACGTTCCGCGGCTCCTGGAGAAGATCGGCCGGCCGGCCGCCTGACGAGCTCTTGCCACGGGCGCGGCTCCTTGCTACCGTGCCGCCATGTTTATGCCTGTTCCGCATCTGATCGTGCAACCGGACGACGGCACCGCGCCGGTGCTGGATTTCATCCGACTGGCCCGCGAAACCCTGCTGATCAAGCAGTTCACATTCAGCGAACCGGAAATCATGCAGGCGGTCGTCGACCGCCATCAGGCCGGCGTTGCCGTCAGGGTCATGCTCAATCCGAAACGCTCCGGCGGCGACCGCGCGAACGACGCCACGTTCGAGTTCTTCCAAAAGGCGGGCGTCGACATCCGCTGGGCGAATCCGAAATTCTACGTCACCCACGAAAAGTCGATTGTTGTCGATGGAAAGGCGGCGCTCGTCGCGACGTTTAATCTCTGCACCAAGTATTTCACGCTCACACGGGACTACGGGGTCGTGATTCAGGAGGCGGCAAAGGTTGCGCAGATCACCGAGGGATTCAACGCCGACTGGGATCACCGCGACGACTGGCACCCCTCGGCGGAGTCCGGCCTCCTGTGGAGCAACAACAACTCGCGCGAGGCCATGTCGCGATTCATCGACTCCGCCAGGCATACGCTCGATGTCCAGCATCCGAAGTTTGTCGATGCCACGATCCTCGACCGCCTGCTCGACGCCGCCCACCGGGGCGTCGAGGTCCGCGTGCTCTGCGGCGGCAAGCACGGCATCAGCGACTGGGACATTCTCGACACCTTCTCTTCCCTTCGCACCCTCCACCGGTTCGGCGTGAGGGTTCACAAGCAGAAAAACCTGCGCCTCCATGCAAAGCTCATCCTCGCGGACAAATCCCACGCGCTCGTCGGATCGATGAACATCGACCGCTCGGCCTTCGACCTCCGGCGCGAACTCGGGACGACGATCGCCGACCCGTCGATCGTAGCGCGGCTCGCCGCGGTCTTTGAAGACGACTGGGACACATCCCATCGCTACGAAGCGCCGGATCCGCTTGATCCCTCACTGCACCACGAGGAGGATTTCCCGCATGACGCCGACCTCCGGCATGAGTGAAATGCCGGCGGCGGAGGCGCATCCGTCACTCATCGAGCTCGCGCTGACGTTCAACCATATCGCACTCGCCTCATTCGGCGGAGGACTTTCCGCCTGGTCGCGCGAGGTGGTCGTCGTTGAAAAAAAGTGGATGTCCGACGAGGAATTCCTCAGCGCTCTCACGATGTGCCGGATCCTTCCGGGCGCCAACCAGATCAACATGGCGGTTTTCGTCGGCACCAAGTTCCGTGGGATCCCCGGCGCGGCCGCCGCCGTTTTCGGAATCACGTTCGTCCCGGTGGTGATCATCCTCGCGATGGGGATCGCCTACTTCAGCTACCACCATCTCCCCGCCCTCCAGAGTATCCTCAAGGGTGCCGCCGCCGCCGCCGTCGCCCTCACCTTCTCGATGGCGATCAAGACCGGCAAGAAGTGCCTTTCCGGCCCGGTCCCCGTCGTCTTATTTGTCGCGACCTTCGTCATGAACGGCATCCTGCGCTGGCCGCTCCTCGGCGTCCTCGCCATCGTGGCCCCGATCGCCCTGCTCTGGGCCTGGCCAAAACCGCCCAAACCATGAAAGACGACGGCTGGAACCTCATTCACGTCCTTCTGCTTTTCAGCTCGCTCTCGCTCCTTTCCATCGGCGGGGGAAACTCGGTCATCCCCGAGATGCACCAGAAATCCGTCAACAGCTACCACTGGATGGGTAACAAGCAGTTCGCGGACATCTTTGCCATCTCCCAGGCCGCGCCTGGCCCCAGCATCCTCATCGTCACGCTGGTCGGCTACAAGGCGGCCGGCGTCGTAGGAGCCCTTCTCGCCACTGTGGCCATGATTTTCCCCGCAGCCGCGCTTGTCTACCTCGTGACCTCCGTCTGGCAGCGAGCCCAAAAATCTCCGATCCGCCTCGCCATCGAAAAGGGATTCGCCCCTCTCACCGTCGCTCTCGTCCTCGCCAGCGGATACGTCATGACCCGCGCCGCCGACCACGACTGGCGGGCCTACATCTTAACCGCCATCTGCACCGCCATCTGCACCCTCACAAAAATCAACCCCCTCGTCGTTGTCATCGGCGCAGGAGTCATAGGCTGGCTAGGCTGGATCTAACCCGGAAGCACGCTTCGACGAGGCGGATTGCAGACGAGGAAGCGCCGTCCCGCCTGCCGTCATTTCGGAAAAGTCAGGCAAGACCTCCCGCACCACTTTTTCTTGGATCATCGATTCCCTCCCAACTCAAATTTCCTCACACGCACACTTCACGTGTCGTTCACAAACCGCAGAGAATTTCACACGATATGCGAACCATGCATGCTTTGCAACTTTAAGCCTGAAATCTTCTCTGCGACCTCCCGTGCGAAATACGTCAAGATCATATCGGCACCTGCCCGCTTGATCGCCAACAACGATTCGTCACGGGTCCGCTCGTAATCGAGCCAACCGAGGCGCGCCGCCGCATGGATCTGCGCGTATTCCCCGCTCACCTGGTAGGCCGCAACCGGAATGCCGCACGCTTCCCTCACCGAACGAATCACGTCCAAATAATAAGATGCAGGCTTAACCATCACAACATCAGCGCCTTCATTCTCATCTAGACGAGCCTCCATGAGCGCTTCCCGGACATTTGCCGGATCCATTTGGTAGTCCGCCTTTGAGATTGCTTTTTTTCCCTGCACGCTCCCAACCGCGTCGCGAAATGGACCATAAAGAGCTGACGCGTATTTTGCGGAGTAGGCGATAATTCCTACATTCGCATGTCCAGCGGAATCCAGTGCTTGGCGAATAGCCAAAATCCTTCCATCCATCATATCCGATGGGGCGACGAAGTCGGCGCCGGAATCAGCCTCCAGGATGGCGAGGCGACAGAGCGCTTCGACAGTGGAATCATTATCGACGCTGGTGCCCCCGGCGTTAAGAAGCCCGTCATGTCCATGGTCGGTATACGGATCAAGCGCCACGTCTGTGATGACGACAAGATCCGGGCAGACCGACTTAACCGCACGCACCGCACGGTAGAGCAAATTCTCCGGACTCAAGCCATGGGAACCGGTGGCATCCTTCAATCCGGAATCGATCGACGGAAAAATGGCGACGGCAGGAATCCCGAGCTTCGCGGCTCCGTCGCAGGCTGCAACAAGGTTCTCGACCGAATACCGCACGACGCCGGGCATGGAAGCGACCTCCTGGTTTTCCTTTCCGGCGTGAACAAAGACCGGCCAAACCAAATCCTGCACGGTGACCACCGTCTCACGGACCATCCGGCGGACATTCTCCGACCTGCGATTCCGCCTCGGACGCCTTAAAATGCTCAGATCCATCCCCTACCCTGCACCCGGTCCAGCGCCGGCGTCAAGAATCGCGCGTCTTTTCCCTTGCATCCCCCCTGTAAATGCCCCAACTTACCCAGCCCGCTACGACCCTATCGTCCAGCGGTTAGGACACCGCCCTTTCACGGCGGTAACACGGGTTCGAATCCCGTTAGGGTCGCCATTTCGTTTTCCACGAAACGCCCCCAAAAGCCCTTAAATGCAGGGTTTGCGGGGCGCTGCCGTAATCAACGATCTTCCTTTGGATCCGTTTGAGGGGAGAAATTCTTTAGGTTTTTTTAGGTAAATTCTGCTTCTTGGGCCGAAAATCTTCGCCTGCCCCCTTCCATTTTCGGAAGGAACCCGGAAAAGACGATTAAACTCCTGCGGAGCATTGCGGCATTGACGCCATTCGGCAGATCGCAGGGGCGCGATCATGAATTCCGAATGTCAACATTCCGGCCCCGGCAAAGCCACCATGAAAGGTGGCGCGGATCTGCATGGAGCCGTTCTCCGTATCCCGCGGGATTCTTCGTTCGGTATGTGCATCACCGCTGATGCGGTGGAAATTGCCCTCAGCGCGAACGCGGTGGCTGAGATCCGAGCTTCGCTGAAAGGTCCGGCGCCATTCCGAAAGTATCACACCGTCACCGAAGAAGCGCAAAGGATTGGGCTCTCGGAGAAAACCCTCCGAAATCTCCTCAAGGAAAGAGGCGCTCCGCACTACGTGATCGGTTCAGACATCCGCATCGACCCGGTGGCCATGGACCAATGGATGGAGAGGACATGCTGGATCTGCAAGGCGAACCCGAAGGCCGTTTGAACCTACCCCATCACAATGCCCGAATCGCCCTGCCTCCACTCAACCTCCGGTCACCCCCACTCCCCTGAGTGGGATCTTTCACCATTGGAGACCGACCTACACGATCGCACATGGGATTGGCCTCGAATTCAGCAGTTTCTCCACCAGCACGTTCTCTCGAATACTGGAGAAGAAACAACTCAATCAAATTTACCGAATCCCGAAGACCTTTACGGGATGCTGCCACCCTCAATGGGTGAGCTTAAACAGCTGCAGGCTAAAGCAAAGGAGCTGTATCAGCGCTCTTACTGGCAGGGAACGATACGGGACCGTGAAGCTCTCCGGCCCTATCGTGCTGCACTACGGGTTCTGATCTGGGCTACTCGATACAAAAGAGGCGTTCTGGCAACACTGCCGAATCAACGCGGATGGCACGAGCGGGCGGCCAGTTTTTACCGTGACCTCCAGAAGAACCTGGGGAAAAACCGCAGAGTCTACTCGCTGACCATTACCTTCCGGCACCGACTATCCTACGAGACGTTCCGGACTCGAATGCAGCGGTTCGTCCAAAATACATTGAAACGGTTGGGGTTCGAAGCTGTATCAGTCACGGGATATCACCAAAAGGAACAATGGGAATTACGCGGCCAGAACGAACCTCGGCTTCACGCCCACTTGCTGATCTGGCCGGCTGACCAACAGCGTCCAGAAGCAGGGGAGCGTGCCATTGACCTCCTAGGACGCATACTCGATAGCGGTCGTCACGGGATTGGACAACACAGTGAACCGCGCCACTGCGCTGACACCAAAGGGTTCCTAAAAGCTGCCGCATATCTCGCATACAACTATTCTCAAGCTCTCCGAATGATCCGGGGCATCCCGGCCAATCCGATCCCGAAAGGTGCGCGTCTGGCACGGGTTCCCCAATTTGTTCGGGCCGGCGTACGGTGGCGGAAAGCGGTGACCACTCCCACAACGCCGGCGCGTGAAGCATGGCGGGCAGCCACTCGGGCTTATGGGAACGAGATGGGGTTCAATCAGCGAGGTCGCCAGCACTGGAAATGGGCTTATCGGCATGCGATCCGCGTACGAATGCAGCCCCAGCGATATCGGACCGCAACTGTTACGGGCTTGGATGGAATAACCTACAGGGTTGCTCCCTACGGGCAGGACGGCGACGCTAACGAACTCTACCTGCTGACCAACGAGGCCAGAGGGGGATTTGTCATTACCGCTGAAGACCTTGAAATGCTTGGAAAGGTGGGTGCTCGATGCGGACTCGTGCACCGGAACCCCCATTTCGATGTGGTCCATGGAAAACACGCCTACTGGTTTCGGTGGACCCCATACATATGGGATCCTAACGGAATCATCGGCGCATTGATTCGACGGCGAGCGGCCAACTCGCGAATGGAAACAATTGGCACCATTCCATGAAAACTCCCCTTGATTTCTCCCACTTGTAAAAAGAAAAAACAGGCAGTTCAAGGCGCTGCCCGAGGCGCGAGACTTCGGGACCGATCAGGTGCAAGCCCTGGCGGAAGTGGAAGAGAGTCGCTACCTCTTCCGGCGATAAACCCAGCCGGGAACAATCAGGTTCCGGCTTTTTTGTGCCTCGGTTCGAGTCGGCCACCTGAAACAAAACAAACAGAGGTGCCAAAACAAAAA
>CAYXRX010000039.1:0-22010 GCA_964467415.1 uncultured Chthoniobacterales bacterium | reverse complement strand
CGGTTCGTCCCGAGCAGGATATCCTCAGTCACGCCATCGAATTCCTGCCGCCTGCTGCCACCTCGTCCTACCTCGACTATTTCGGAAATGTCACGACGTTCTACTCGATGACTCTCCGCCACGAGCGTCTCGTCGTGACCAACCGGATGACTGTCCGGACCCGCCCGCGCTCGGTATCCGCAGAGGTTCTTGCGCTCAGCGTTGCCGAGACCCGCCAGATCTTCTCCTCGGCGCTCACCGATGTGTTCGACTACCTTCAGCCGACAGCCGCCGTGCCCACGGGCGGCCTCTCGACCGAGTGGGCGAGAAAATTCCTCCGCGGCGACGTCTCGCTGGGCGAGGCGTTCGAAAACCTCAATCACGCGATCTACCAGAAATTCGAATACCGGCCGGGGACAACGGAACTCAACACTCCGCTCCCCACCGTCTGGAAGAACCGCACCGGGGTCTGTCAGGATTTTGCGCATATCCTGCTGAGCGTGCTGCGGACGGCCGGGCTCCCGGCCCGCTATGTCTGCGGATACATCGAGTCCGATCCGCCCGCGGTCTCGGTCCCCGGCGACCGCCGGCTCGTCGGCTCGATCGCCACGCACGCGTGGGTTGAGGTGATGGTCCCCGGGCAGCAGTGGGTCGCCCTTGATCCCACAAACAACCAATGGTGCGGCGAACGGCATGTCACCGTTGCCCTCGGACGCGATTTTGCTGATGCCGCCCCGGTCCGGGGGACGTTCAAGGGCTCGGGCTCCCAGAACATGAAGGTCCGCGTCACAATGAGGAGGCTCGCCGAAAAAAAATGAAGCTCAATATCCGCTACGAGGCGTATTACCGGTATGAAAGCCCGGCATCGTTCTCTCCGCACATCGCGAGGATTTTTCCCCGCACCGATCTCTTTGTGAAAGTGGACGGGGTGGATTTTTCAACCGATCCGACTGCCGACGTCCAGATGAGGCGGGACCTTTTCGACAATCTGATCGCGTATTGCTTTTTCCCCGAAATCCTTCAGGAGCTGCCATTCCAGCTGGAAATCGGACTGGAGGTCCGGGAGCGGAACCCCTTTCACTTTCTGCTGGATCCCGGGGCGATTTCCATCCCCTGCCGGTATACCGACGATGAGCGTCTCCTCCTCGGAGCTTTTCTGATACCGCATTCGGCGTTTGCGGCGCCGGCGCCGCTGGCCCCGGCAGCAGCACGGCCCACCGTCGAGACGCTGGTCACGATGAATTCGTGGATCCATGAGAATCTCGCCTACGAACGCCGTGACGAGGGCGATCCGTTCAGCCCCGAAGAAACCCTCCGGCGTGGGGCAGGATCCTGCAGGGATTTCGCCGTCCTTCTCGCCGATGTGCTCCGTCAAAATGGTGTCGCCTCACGGCTGGCCAGCGGATTTGTCTGGGAGGGCGACAAGGAGGAGGAGGACCGGAAGGCCGAGAGCGCAATGCATGCCTGGGTCGAGGCCTATCTGCCCGGCGCCGGTTGGATCGGCATGGATCCGACGAACGGCGCGTTCTGCGATCACCATTTCGTGACGACAGCGGTCGGACTCCGGCATGCCGACATTTCCCCGGTTGGCGGAACGTATTATGGCAAAAAGCAGATCTCCAGCACGCTGGAAACAAATTTGGAAATTAAGAAAGTATGATCGTTGATGACTGGATGATGCGGGTGGCCGGGCGCAGCGGGGAGATCTTTTCCCGGCATGACGCGCGGATGACGATGGGCGGCGAGCCGACATTTGTGCCTTTGGTGCCCGACGGCCCGGAGTGGAACTACTCGGCCGTGGGACCGACCAAGCTCGGCTATGCGCAGGCGATGGCGAAGCGTCTGCTCGCGCGTGAGCTCAAAGGCGGCGTCGACTTTTTCTGCCCCGGCAAGTCGTATCCTGGAGAGGTCAATCCCCGCTGGGCGATCCGGCTTCTCGCCAACCGCGACGGGTCGCCGATTTTCCGTCCCCGTTCGAAGGCGTTGCCGACCGGCAAATCGGTGGCCGCATTCCGGCGGGTTCTCCAGCGCGAGCTGGACATCGACGACAACTGGCAGCTTCTGCGGGATCCGGGCGCCCGCACGAATCGCGTCTGGGCGATGGTCGTGGACGAGGTCGACGGGGAGTGGAAATCCTTCGCCTGGCCAAAGGGCCGGCACAGCCTCTCGGCGGCCGCAGGTCCGGCAGGACTGCGCCTCCCTCTGCATGTGCTCCCTGCCCGGGCACCGCGCCGCGCCCTGACAGTCGAGTGGCGCGACGACCGGATCGCGATCTTTATGCCCCCCGTGCTGCAAGCTCCATTTCTCGACCTGCTGGATGCGATCGAGCGTTCGCTTGTTGAGTCCGGTATCGGGCGGGTCGAGATGCAGGGATATACCCCTGCGGACGAGGCGGGTCAATGGATCCAACTCGGTCTCACCGCCGACCCCGGCGTGCTTGAGGTCAACCTGCCCGCATGCTCGGACTGGCGCGAATACGACTACTGGATCCGCACGGTCACCGAGGCGGCCGAGGCCTGTGGGTTGAGGTCCTGGAAGCAGCTTCCCGGCTCGTATCCCGAGGGAACCGGCGGCGGCAACCATCTGCTGTGGGGCGGGCCGAGCGTCGAGGAAAATCCGTTTTTTACGCGGCCCGGATGGCTTGCGTCGATCCTGCGCTACTGGCAGCGGCATCCCGCCCTCGGTTACCTGTTCACCGGCTGCTATGTCGGCGCTTCGTCCCAGGCACCGCGGGCTGACGAATCAGCCCGCGACCGGCATGATCTCGAGATGGCATGGGCATTTCTCGAGTCGCTCGGTCCCGGCGACCACCGCGAAGTCATCTCCGAAACCCTGCGGCACCTGCAGACCGATGTCACCGGGAACTCGCACCGCAGCGAGATCAGCCTGGACAAGTTCTGGAATGTCGGCTGGCCGGCCGGCACGCTGGGGCTGATCGAGTTCCGGGCCATCGAGTCGCTGCCCCGCGCCGACTGGATGAGCGCTGTGGCGCTCCTGTGGTCGACGCTCGCGGCCTGGCTGCTCGACCATCCGTTCCGTAAGCCGCTCCGCGATTTCACCAACGAACTTCATGATGATTATTTCCTGCCCTCGGTGCTCTGGGACGATCTCGATCTGGTCCTCAATGACCTGACAGTTGCCGGGTTTGAATTCGACAGGAATCTATTCCGCGCGATCTGGGAATGGAAATTTCCGGTCATGCTGGATTTCTCCAGCGGTGCCGCGCATCTGACCGTCCGCCGGGCCCACGAGGGCTGGCCGCTCCTCTGCGAGACGCCGGTCGATGGCGGGACGACGAGCCGGTTTGTCGACACCTCGATGCAGAGGTTGGAATTCCGTGCCAACGCGGAATTTGTCGCCGGCTGGGAACTCCGCGCGGCGAACCGCCCGCTCCCGCTCCGCAAAGCCTCCGGCGATGCCGTGCTTGGCGGACTCCGCTACCGGCGCACGAACCTCTATCCATCCCTGCACCCGGGTCTGCCTCCCCAACTTCCGCTGGAAATCTCCCTAATCGCAGGCGGAAAAGCGAAAAAGTTCGCGCTCGATGCGTCCGATCTTGCGTTCCGTCCGCGCGGCACATCTGCGGCCCCTGTGCCCGGGAACCCTTGCCAGATCGGTCGTCGGAGCGACTTGACCTGCGATCTCCGGATCCCTTGAGCGCCGGATTTTTCACCACAACAGATTGACCTGCCGGGCCGGGGCTGTAACATTCCCACCTCTCAGCCGGCCCCCCTGCCGACGGATTATCTCAACCAAATTATTTTTACTGTGAGCGACAAAGCACCTTGGATTACTTTCCGCCCGGAATTGCGCGTTTTGGACTGCACGATTCGAGACGGCGGACTCATGAACAATTCGCAATTTTCCGATGAGGAGGTGCGCGCGGTCTATTCTGCATGCGTCGAGGCCGGAATCGATTACATGGAAATCGGCTATAAGAATTCCCATGCAGCATTTCCCCGGGATCAATACGGACCGTGGCGGCATTGCGACGAGGAGGATCTGCGCCGCGTCGTCGGTGACCATTCGTTTGAAAAGACCGGGCTCAAGCTTGCCGTAATGGCGGACGCCGGTGGCAAGTGCGACTGGCAGACCGGCATCCTGCCTGCAAAGGAGAGCGTCCTCGATATGGTGCGCGTCGCCTGCTATGCGAACCAGATCTCCGAGGCTGTCGAGATGATCCACCATTGTCACGATCTCGGCTACGAGACGACGCTGAATATCATGGCGATTTCGACCGTGCACGACGCGGAGATCGATCAGGTCCTGGAGATTGCGCGCGGGACGCCAGCCGGCACGGTGGTTGTGGTGGACAGCAACGGGAATCTGTATCGCGAGCAGGTCGATCACCTCGTGAACAAATACCGCAAGGCCCTCGAAGGCACTGGCAAGGATGTCGGCATCCACGCCCACAACAACCTGCAGCTTGCGTTCGCCAACACGATCGAGGCGATCATCCTCGGCTGCAACCGGGTCGACGCCACGATGCTCGGGCTTGGACGCGGTGCTGGCAACTGCCCGATGGAGATCCTCCTCAGCTTCCTGCGCAACCCGAAATTCAAACTGCGCCCGGTGCTGAAGGTGATCCAGGAAACGATCATGCCGATGAAGCAGCGCTTCGATTGGGGGCCGAATATCCCCTACATGATCACCGGTGCTCTCAACGCCCATCCGCGCAGCGCGATCGCGTTCTGCGAGGGAGAAAACCCGGGCGACTTCGTTGGCTTCTTCGACAAGATGCAGAACGAGGGCTGAGCGGGGAAATAAGACCTCTAAGGTCCGATCGGTCGAATAGGACTGATAATTTCAAATCCCCCGCATCAGCCAGACGCCGAGGAGTGCGATGTCGGCTGGCGTGACCCCGCTGATGCGCGCCGCCTGCCCCAGCGTTTCCGGGCGGATTTTCGTCAGCTTCTGGACCGCCTCCGAGCGGAGTCCGTTGATGGCGGCATAGTCGATCGAGGACGGGATCGACTTGTTTTCGTGGCGTCCGGCACGGGCGATCTGTTCCTCCTGCCTCTGGAGGTAACCTTCGTATTTGAGGTCGGTCTCGATTTGCTCCCAGACGGCGGAAGGGAATTCCCCGGCGATCGGATCTGGCACGGTGCGCCAGGAATTCTCGGTGCGCTTGAGCCAGCGGTCCAGCGGGACAGTGTCGATTTTCACATCGCGCAGACGGGTCCTCAGGCTGGCAACCTGGGCGGTCTTTTGCTCGAAGCGCGACCTGCGCTCGCCGGTGACGAGTCCGGATGCGATCCCCTTGGCACAGAGCCGCAGATCGGCGTTGTCCTGCCGGAGAAGGAGGCGGTATTCCGCGCGGCTGGTGAACATCCGGTAGGGCTCCGGGGTCCCTCGGGTCACGAGATCATCGAGCAGGACGCCGATATAAGCCTCGTGCCGGCCGAGCGTGAGCGTGGGGAGACCAAGTATCTTGAGTGCGGCATTTGCCCCGGCCATCAAGCCCTGGGCGGCAGCCTCCTCGTAACCCGAGGTGCCGTTGATCTGGCCGGCAAAATAAAGTCCGGGGAGCCGCTTGGTTTCGAGCGTCGTGTGGAGTTGGGTCGGCGGGCAGTAGTCGTATTCCACCGCATATCCGGGCCGCAGGATCTCCGCATTTTCCAGGCCGGGAACGCTTCGGATAAAGGCGTATTGGACCTCGAACGGCAGGCTGGTCGAAACGCCGTTGACGTATATCTCGTCGGTATGGCGGCCCTCCGGCTCCAGGAAGAGCTGGTGCTGCGTTTTATCCGCAAACTTGACGACCTTGTCTTCGATGCTCGGGCAGTAGCGCGGCCCGACGCCCTCGATCACACCGGCGTAGAGAGGGGACTTGTCGAGGTTTGCGCGGATGATGTCATGGGTCGTGGCGGTTGTGTGCGTGATCCAGCACGGGATCTGCCGCGCGCGGAGGTGGCCGTCCGCCCAGTCATTGAGAGTGAAGATCTCGTCCGCGTCGCGCGCGAGCGTGTCGGCCAGATAGCTGAAAACCGGCGGCGGCTCGTCGCCATGCTGGGCCTCGCATTTGGAAAAATCGATGCTATTGGCGAGGAGGCGGCAAGGCGTGCCGGTCTTGAAGCGCCCGACTTCGAATCCCAGCTCGCGCAGGCAGTCGCTGAAGGTTGAGACCGTGTCTCCCATGCGGCCGCCGCTCTCGTTGCGAAGCCCGACATGGAGGAGGCCGCGCATGAACGTGCCGGTCGTCACGACAACCGCGCGGCCGCGGAAGCGCAGGCCGAGGTTGGTCTCGATGCCGGTCACGCCATCCCCACCGACCACAAGGCGCGTGACGTTTCCTTGCTTGAGGTCGAGCCGCGGCGTGCGCTCGAGGAGGGCTTTCACGCGGAACTGGTAGGCCTTCTTGTCGCACTGGGCGCGGGGCGCCCTCACGCTTGGGCCTTTCGTTGCGTTGAGCATCCGGAACTGGATGCCAGTGGCGTCGGTGTTGAGTGCCATCAGGCCGCCGAGGGCATCGATCTCGCGGACAATGTGACCCTTGGCAAGGCCGCCGATGGCTGGGTTGCAAGACATCTGGCCGACCGTGTCGGCGTTCTGCGTGAGCAGGAGCGTCTCGCAGCCAAGCCGTGCGGACGCCGCAGCCGCTTCGATGCCGGCGTGACCGGCCCCGATCACTATGACGTCGTAGGCCTTCGGATACTCGAATCCGCTCAAATTACTCGGTGGGGATCCCGTGCTCGCGGAGCTTGTTCATGAGCGCGCCGGTGCTCAGCTTAAAGCTGTTTTTCAGAACCACTTCGCCGGCGACAAAATTGTCGAAGGTGCCTCGGATCCCGACGTTTTGTCCGGCGACGATGAACGCCCGCTCGGAAGTCAGCGTGCCTTCCCAATTGCGGTGGAAGACGGTCGCCTGGGAGTTGTTTGTGGCGACGCTCATATCGGTCGTCGGAATGTCGTCGGCGGAAAAGACCGCGCGGACGTCCGGCGTCGTCTGGTTCGGCAGCTGCATGATCACCGCGAGCGGGTCGCTGTTCTGGTCGTCGGACTGGCTCACCTGGCCGACGCGACCGTAAACCAGAATCCGCATGCCATTGTATTTCTGGTAGGCGGCATCCGGGCTGGATGTGAAATCATTCACGATCTGCGTCAGTGTGACAAATCCATCCGGCGGAAGCGGGGGGAGAGCAGGCGGGGCATCCTGGGCGACGGCCGGGGACGCGAGCAGGGCGAGGGCAATTCCAAGGAGGGCTGGTGTTTTCATATTGCGGGGAACTTTGGCCGATCTTCGGGACGTTCTCAATCCCAAATTGCCAGAGGGGGCGATGTCGGATACCCTTTTGCAAGATGAACGGCACGCATGATGTGATTGTGATCGGGGGCGCATTTTCCGGCGCGTCCACAGCACTTTTGCTCAAGCGGCAACGTCCGTCCCTGCGCGTTGCGGTTATCGAGCGGACAGAAGCATTCGACCGCAAGGTCGGCGAGGCCACGACCGAGGTGAGCGGAAATTTTCTGACCAAGCAGCTCTGCCTCACCTCGCACCTCAACAACCATCACATCGTCAAGCAGGGGCTCCGGTTCTGGTTCACGCGCCCGGGCGTGGAGGATTTCGGCCGCTGCGGAGAGCTGGGTGCCTACTACCAGACCCACATGCCGGGGTATCAGGTCGATCGTCAGGTCCTCGATCAGCACGTGCTCGATCAGGCGCAGGAGGCCGGGGCCGAGGTCATCCGGCCCGGGCGTGTCCAGTCCATCGATCTGGGTGATGAGTCGGTTGTCACCGTCTCCGTCGCCGGGGGAACCCGTGAACTGCGGGCTCGCTGGGTGATCGACGCCAGCGGTCGGGCGACCGTCCTTGCCCGCAAGCTCGGTCTCCTCCGTCCGCTGCCCGAGCACCCGACGAATTCCGTCTGGGCCAGGTTTCGCGGGGTGAAAGATTTTGACGGCGCCGGTCTCCGTGCCCGGTATCCGGAATACGCCCGTGCCTGCCAGGCCAGCCGGACCGCCGCAACCAACCACCTCACCGGCTATGGCTGGTGGGTCTGGATCATCCCGCTCAAGGGCGGCGATACCAGCGTCGGGATCGTCTATGACGAGAGGATTTTTGAGATGCCGGCCGGCGCGACCCTGGCCGAACGCCTTCAGGCGCACCTGATGTCCCATCCCGTGGGCCGCGAGATTTTCGCGGATGCCGTGGCCCTCACAGGCGATGTGAAGGCTTACTCCGCGCTGCCCTATTTTTCTGAGCAAATCGCTGGCCCCGGATGGCAGATCGTTGGCGATGCCGCGGGCTTTCTCGACCCGCTCTACAGCGCCGGACTCGACTTCTGTGCCTTCACCGTAAGCTCCGCGGTTGCCCGGATTCTGGATGACGGGGAGGGGATGAAGACCGATTGGGCGGATATCAACGAGCGCTTCTCCCGTTCCTACCACGGCTGGTTCAATGCGCTCAACCGCGACAAATATTACTACCTTGCCGATGCCGAGCTGATGACCGCCGCGTTCCTCATGGACCTAGGGCTGTTCTTTTTCGGGCCGGTGCGCGAGCTGTGCACGTGCCCGAAGGGCGGATTTTTACGTTTCCCGTTCGACGGTCCGGTCGATGGAGCCGTGAGCCGATTCATGGCCTTCTACAACCGGAGGTTGGCCGCTTTGGGGAAAAAGCGGATGGCCGCCGGTGTCTTCGGTACAAACAACCTCGACCGCAGGAACATGGTGAGAGGATTCGAGCCCACGCCAAAAGTCCTGCGGCTCGTCGCAAGGGGAATCGCACTCTGGCTCCGCGCGGAAGTGCGCTCGCTCCATCTTCGTAAGCCAGACTCTCCGGCCAGCACTGCACGTGTTTTAAACAATCTCGAACCTCGGAGAGTGTGAGGCTGCCGGGAGCAATGATCTTTGACCGCCCCGGTGCCCCGGTAGAAGTGGCTGCGCATGCAGAGCACCTCTCCCCGGGAACGCATTCCTTTGGATGGCTGGCGGAGCTCGCAGCGGGGGAACACTGCTCGCATCAGACTTTTGTGGCGTGAACAGCTTCTTGAATCGCGGCTTGCCTGCGAGTGGGTTTTCATCCAGAACTAGCGCCTTATGAAGCCCCTCCTCATTGCTGCTTGTGCCCTTGCTTTGACTCTTGCTCCAGCGGCTGCTGCCGATGGAAGCGACGTGCAGACCGAAGCCAAGGCGATCGTCGCAAAAATCCAAACCAAGCTCAAGGATGGTAAACGTTCCGAGAAGGAACTGATTACCGAGATCAATGAGTTCGATGCTCTCGTGGCCAAGCATGCCTCAGAAAAAACGGACGAGGTAGCCGCCGTCCTCCTGATGAAGGCCATGCTTTACCTCCAGGTCTTTGACGACACCACCAAGGGCACCGAAATCCTCGACCAGTTGAAAACCAAATTTGCCGGGACCCGCGTGGCCGCCCAGGTCGATACGATTCTCGACTCCATCCAGAAGCAGGCTGAGGCAGGAAAAGTTCGCAGCGCCCTCAAGCCCGGAGCGCTCTTTCCGGACTTCGCGGTGACGGATCTTGACGGCAAGCCCCTCTCAGTTTCCGCCCTCAAGGGTAAGGTTGTGCTGATCGATTTTTGGGCGACATGGTGCGGGCCTTGTGTGGCCGAACTGCCAAGCGTTCTCGCCGCCTACGAAAAGTTTCACGGCAAGGGCTTTGAAGTCATCGGCATCAGCCTCGACAAGGACAAGGAGGCCCTTACCGGATTCCTGGCTTCGAAAAAAATTCCTTGGCCGCAATTCTTTGACGGTCAGGGCTGGAAGAACAAGCTCGCGGTCCAATTCGGGATTTCAAGCATTCCGGCCACCTACCTGCTCGACAAAAATGGCGTGATCATCGCCAGCGACCTGCGCGGCGAAGCTCTTGAAAAGGCGGTTGCCAAGGCGGTTGGCGGGAACTAGCCGCCCGACTCCACCGCGCCGCCCCCCCGGGTTGCACTCCGTTTCGGCTGTGCATCCCTGTGCCCGGCTGTGCCGGGCGACGATTTCCGGGCCGCCTCGAGCCCGCGCTTGGCATAGTCGATGACGTGTCCCTGGTGGATGAGCCAGGAAAGATCTGCGGCAACCGCCGCTTCGCGTTTTGCTTCATCGCCTTCGCTGGAAAGTGGTCTCTGGGAGGTGAGGGCCTTCCATTGCTCGGCTCGGGGAACCGACGGGTGAGACTCCAGATATTCCAGGATTCCGCTCAGGGACTCGGAGACCGGGTTGGCCGTGCGGTCGAGGAATTTCGGGCGGGCCACCGAAACGTAGGTGATATTTTCGTGGGCCTTGAAGATCTGGAGCCCGCGTGCCGTGAGTTCCTGCCCGAGCACGTGCGCCAGCGGCAGAGGAAACCGGATCAGGTCATCCAGGGCGGCTCGCACCATCTCCACGACGCTGCCGTTTGAATCGTTGGCGGCGGCAGGGCCCGGAACGGTGACATGATCGCCCGCCGGGGCGATCTCGCCCGCGGCAAGGTGCTGCCGGAAGTGCCGTTCGACAGCGGCCATATTGGCAAGTTTCAGCGGCTCCTCGCCCTCCGGGGTCACAAGCGGGTAGAACTCGTCCTGCTGGGTTTGGGAGTCCTTCCATTTCTGGATGCTGGCCTCATCCTTGAGCATGCGGACGCGGTTTTTATAGGCCTCGAATGGCATGTTGCCGAAGCGCTCGGCGTGGAGTTTGCGGAGCTTTGTCTGGTAGTCGTGGTGGTTCGGCGGGCCCAGAAGCGTGCCGCTCAACCCGCACTCGGCGACGCAGGAGAACGCTCCCTTCGGCGCTTCGACGGTGACTTGCTCACGCCGGTAAAACTTTTCCAGTTGGTGAGCGAGGATGTGAGCCACCGCTTCGTTTTCGTTGAGCCAGACCGTCCCATCCGACAGCACTTGGACCAGCGCGGGTCCTGACTCCCGTTGAAATTCGACCCGGTAGCGCTCGGATTTATCGAGAACCAGCCGCGCAAGATCGAAGAGAGGAAAGGCCTTCCCTCCGGCTTTGATCTGCTTGGCCAGTCCCTCGACGCCACGCGGATCGCAAATGAATTGGACTTTCCAGCCGCCAAGCATCGGGGCGGGCCGCTCTTCCCGTTCCGGTCTGCGCTCCGGTGGGGGGCCGCTCCTGCGGTCATCCCGTCGCGCCGGTCTCCTGGCACCCTCCGGCCGGCTGCCGCCGGTCCCTCGTGCAGGACGCCGGTCCGGTCCGCGGCCGTCGCGCCGGTCGCCGGAACGCTCCGGGCGATCACCTTCCCCGTAACGCTCGACCATGCGGGAAATCTGGCCGGGAGCTGAGGATTCCTTGACCCACGCCGGTTGAAAACTTTGGGCCAGATCCATTCCAAGGCTGGCCAGATCAGGTTGGGGTGTCGGTTCGTCGCTCATGTCCGGGCAGGCTACCACACGGGTCCCGGAAATGGCAGGAAGAAGATTGGCAAAAACAAAACCACCCGGTCTGCCGGATGGCAGCCGGGTGGTTTGTGAATAACTTTTACGGGTTCTTTATTCCGCTTTCTGGAGCGGTTCGCCCGATGCCTTCCATCCCGCAAGGCCCGGCTTAAAATGCTGGACGTTGGTGTAGCCGAGATCCTTTGCCGCCTGTGCGGCACGCGCGTAAGCCCCGCAATGCTCGTTGCCGCAGTATGCAACGATGAGCGCGGATTTGTCCGCGGGCAGCTTGGAGGCAAGGTCCTTCTGATCGGCCGCGAAATTGATCGCGCCGGGAATGTGGCCGTCCTTGTAGGAGGCCGACCCATTGACGTCGATGATTGTGGCGGATTTATTCGCGATGGCGGCTTTCAGGCTGTCGAGGCTGATATCCGGAAACGATCCGGCATAGGCGCTGACGGCGAAGCCCAGGGTGCAGAGGAGAGCGAGTAGTCGTTTCATAGGCCGGCAACCTACGACGGAAATCCTGATTTGCAAGGGGGCGAAAAATCCGGTTGGGGGAATGGAGAAATCCGGGTAAATGTTTTCCATGCGAGACCTCCAAGCGATCCTGCGGGAACGGCTGCTCTCCCCGGTCCATCCTGACCTTCAGGCAGGGAATCCCGGCAAAGGGTCGGCTGGCGCACCGGTGGAGTTGGTTGAGGTGGGGGCCGCTGTCTTGGAGGAGCATGGTGAGTTGAGGATCGGCTGGGGGTATGCGCCGGGGCCGGTCGGGCAGTGCAGCATCGGTTGGTTTGGCCCGGGGATCTGCCATCTGGCGTTTGAGGGGAAGCAGGCGGACTTGCCCGGCTCGCTTCGGGCGGCCTGGCCGCGTGCGGAGTTTCAGCGCGACGATGCCTCCGCGCGAAAACTGGCCGGGCGCGTGTTTGCAGCCGATCGTTCGGCGGGAAAGCCGCTGAGGGTCGTGGTGAGGGGGACTCGCTTCCAGCTGAAGGTCTGGCGCAGCTTGCTGGAAATCCCGAGGGGACATGTTGCCACCTACGGGATGGTTGCCCGTGCGATCGGGGCTCCCAATGCCGCCCGAGCGGTGGGGACCGCCTGTGGGGCGAACCGCATTGCTTACGTCATTCCTTGCCACCGGGTCGTCCATGGTAACGGTTCGGCGCTGGGCTACCGCTGGGGAGCCGACAAGAAAGCCGCCCTGCTCGAGCAGGAACTCGCATCAGGAGGCCGGAGCAAATGAGCGATGCGGGGATAGGTTCGATGCAAGTCGGTATAGACAGTTTCGCAACCGCATTCACCAACGATCCTGCCGGCCCCGCCGGCACACCATCGGAAGCTCTGCGCCAGCTTGTTGACCGGATTGTGCATGCCGAGCAGGCCGGCCTGGATGTCTTCGGGATCGGGGAGCACCATCGCAAAGACTTTCTCGACTCGGCCCCGCCGGTGATCCTGGCGGCAGCGGCCGCCCGCACCAGCCGCATCCGTCTGACCAGCGCGGTGACCGTGCTGAGCGCAGCGGATCCGGTGCGCGTGTTCCAACAATTCGCCACGCTCGACCTGCTTTCCCGGGGCCGTGCGGAGCTTGTTGCCGGCAGGGGGTCATTCGTCGAGTCGTTTCCGCTGTTCGGGCTCCGGCTCGAAGACTACGACTCTCTGTTTGCCGAGAATCTGGACCTGCTCCTCAAAATCCGTGCTAACGAAATGGTGAGCTGGTCGGGCCGGCACCGCGCCCCGCTCACCGGCCAGGGCGTCTACCCGCGTCCGCTCCAGAAACTTCTGCCGGTCTGGCTCGGCGTTGGCGGATCTCCGGAATCCTTTGCCCGCGCTGGAACGCTGGGGCTTCCTCTCATGGTGGCCATCATCGGCGGCGAGACGAGGAGGTTCCGTCCGCACATCGAACTCTACCGCAAGATGGGCCGCCAGGCCGGTCACCCGCCCGAACAACTCAAGGTCGGCGTGCACGCGCTCGGCTATGTCGCACCAACCACCTCGGAGGCGGTGGAAGATTTCTTTCCCGGATACGCCAGCGCCTTCACAAAGATCGGCAGGGAACGCGGATGGCCCGCAGTGACCCGCTCGCACTTCGATGCCCTGCTGCAGCCCGAAGGCGCCCTCCTCGTGGGAAATCCCGAGGAAGTTGCCGAGAAAATCCTCCTGCATGCGGCGGCACTGGGCGGCATCTCGCGGATCACCTTCCAGATGGATGTCGCCGCTCTGCCTCAGGAAAAGCTTTTGCGCTCGATCGAGCTCATCGGCGCCCGCGTGGCCCCGCTCCTGCGGGCGGCGGGATCGGAGCCTTGAGCCAGGAGGGACGGCCTCTGAAAAACCCGCAGCGGACCAAACTGTCTGTTGTCATTTCGTTCAAGGTGGGTTTCATTTCCGCACGGCCCTTAACCCAATAACAACCACAACATCCTATGAGCGAGTCCATGACGTTTCCCAAGCCCGGCCAATTCAGCTGGAACGAACTGATCTCAACCAAGACGGCGGCATCCGCGGAATTTTACGGCCAGCTATTCGGCTGGCAGGCAGCCCCGTTTGTGCCCAAAGGCAGCCCGGAAGGTGCTCCTCCCTATACTCTCTTTAAATCCGATGTTTCCGATGAGATGGGGGTAGCGGGAATGGCGTCACCGATGCACGCCGAAGCTCCGACCCACTGGATCCCCTACGTGGTGGTTGAGGATGCCGATGCTTCCCTCGCAAAGGCCGTCGACCTCGGGGCTGGGGTGATTGTTCCGGTAATGCCGGTCGGCGAGGTCGGACGCATCGCCGTGATCCGGGATCCCCAAGGCGCCGTGATCGGTCTTCACGAGTTTCCCAAGCAGGCCTGACCCCGCCGCCGCATCCGGTTCCTGCGTGCCGAAGCAGCCTGTTGAGGGGAAATGTCTTTCGGATCATGTGCTGATTTGCGAGGGTCTTTTGATGAGGACGTTGATCGTTTTTTTGGCCATCTGCTCCGCCGCCCGGGCGTTTGCCGCTCCTGAAGAAATTCCCAAGGGCTCCGACCTCCGTGCGGCACTCTTCGACCTCGCCCGGCCGGCCGTAGTCGAAGAGGTCGGCAAACCGGTGAAATTTCTTGGCTCGCTCAAACAGATGGATGGCTGGGCGTTTTTCTTTGGAGGCCTCGTCGATGCGAATGGAAAGAAGATCCTTCTCGGCGGCACCGAGAGTTCCGACTCCGTCATCCTCTGGAAGCGTACTGGTGGCAAGTGGCGCGTCGTCCAGTGTGTCGTCGGAATCACCGACGTCTGCTACGAAGCCTGGCCGCAGAAATACGGCGTGCCCCGGGAGCTTCTGTTTCCGGAGGGTTGAAGTTTTTATGAACAGTTGGATATCCTCAGATCTCTTTGCGGCCTTCGAGGCGGCGGGGACCTCGGCCCACCGGCTTTTCTCGGCTCCGGATGTCTGGGTCGAGCGGCTGGGGTCGGATGTGCTGATTTCCTTCAAGCATGATGCGGCGAGGGACGCGGCACTGGCCGGGCTCCGCGAATGGGAATCGCGCTCGGGTTTCGAGAGCGGGCGGGTGTTCTCGCGGTTCCTGCCGCGGCAGAATGCCGAGCGGGTCGCTCCGGTCCTTCTGGCGGGCGACCCGGCGGCTTCGCTGGAAACCGTTGTGACCGAGCGGGGGGTCCGCTATGCGCTGGATTTTGGAGCTGGATATTCCGCCGGGCTCTTTATCGACCAACGTTCAAACCGGGCGCATGCCGCACAGCAAGCGCCGAAGCGGATGCTGAACACGTTTGCCTACACGTGTTCGTTCTCGGTAGTGGCCGCGCTGGCGGGCGCGGAGACGCTGAGCATCGATCTCTCGAAGAAATCGCTCGACCGCGGGCGCAGAAATTTCGAACTCAACGGTGTTGCGCTCGACGGCCACCGGTTCCTCGCGGACGACGTGATGGACGTCCTGCCGAGGCTTGAGCGCCGCGCGGAAAAATTCGACATGATCATCCTTGATCCTCCAACCTTTTCCCTGGGAAACCGCGGGCGGCGCTGGAAGGTCGAGGATCAGATCGAAGACCTGCTGCGCCTGGCACTTGAACTGGCCGCCCCGAAGGCCGCGATCCTGATTTCGACGAACTGCACCAAACTCGATCAGGCAAGCCTCGAGCGGTCCGCCCGGTTTATTCTCAAAACCGCCAGACTCGGCGGGGACTTTTTCCGCCAGCCCGGGTTGCCGGACTTCCCATTCGGGGAGGGCGCCCGGACGCTGTGGCTGCAACTGAGGTGATTCCGCCAGCACCTGACTCAAACCGCCATGCTTCTGCCAATCGTCATCCTTGCCACTGCCGGACTGATCGTCCCGGAGGAACCGGTTGCCAAGGCCTTCGATGACCGGGCCGGCGCCCTCGTGCTGATCGATTGTGCTTCGGGAAAAACGCAGCGGTTCAACCCGGAGCTTTGTGCCCGGGGGCTTCCGCCTTGCTCGACGTTTAAAATCTGGAATACCGCGATCGGTCTGGAGACCGACATCCTCAGCAGTGCCGACCAGCCGTTCTACAAGTGGGACGGCAAAATGCGTTCCATCGAAGGCTGGAATCACGACCTGACCCTCCGGCAGGCGTATGCGGTCTCCTGCGTTCCCGCCTATCAGGCGCTCGCCCGCAAAATCGGCTCCCGGCGCATGGACGAATGGCTGAAAAAACTCAGCTATGGAAATCTGGACACCTCGGCCGGACTTGACGTGTTCTGGCTTCCGGCTCCTGGCCGCAAGCCGCTCCTGATCTCCCCCGACGGGCAGGCCCGGCTCCTGTGCCGCCTTGCGAATGGCGAGTTGCCATTTTCGAAGGACACTCTCGCGATTCTCAAGGACGTCATGCTTGCTAAGGTTGCGGGCCGATGGACGATTTATGGCAAGACCGGCACGAGCGGAAAGCTTCCGGATGGCACCGCGGTCGCCTGGTTTGTCGGCTACGCGGTTTCCGGGTCGGGAACGATGGCCTTTGCCTGCGTGCTGACCGGCGGCAATTCTACAGGCAAGGACTCACGGGCTCTGGTCGAGCAGGTCTTTTCCGGGTTTTAGAGCCCGCCCGCATCCGCAGTCTTGTTGCGACGGTTACGGACCGCCCGGAGGTTTAACGTTTCGACCGGATCTCGTTCGGTGTGAGATCGAGGGCCTCCATGATTTTCAGGGCGGCGAAGGCGTCGTTGGCGGCGTATTGGAGCTGGCGCGGCGTGAGCTCTGCGGCGGCCCAGTTGCTGGTGGTGGTGGCTTTGGATTTCGGAAAGCTTCTGTTGAGCACTGCTCCCATCGCCGCGCGGACCCCGATCTGGCTGTGGTAGCCCCTTTTCCGGAAGACATGGTCGAGATCGAGGACCGCGGCGGGCTTCACGCCCAGGCGGTTCCTGATTTGCCCGTGGTCGTTTTTCAGCCCGAAGCCGACTTTGAGCACGCGATCGGAAGCGATCAGATCGGCGACGACCTCAAGGCATTCGCGGCGGTGAAGTTGAAAAATAAACGCCTTGTCCGTGAGGGCAAACTGGACGACGTGCGGACCGCCGCTTCTTTCGCCGGGCCTGAACGTCGGCTTGGCCTCGGTGTCAAATCCGGCCACGCCAGCAGCGAGGATTTCTCTGGCCGCCGCCTCAAATTCGCCCTTCGTCTTCGGCACATGGATGTCGTTCGGCGCAAGCCCCCGGAATGGCCGCAAGAGGGCTGTTTCCGCCTTCGTCATAGCAACCGGCCGGATTTTCCTCGGAGGCTCTTTGGGTGCAGCGGGCGCATTCACCGCTCTGCCGAGGAGCTTACTGACAGACCGGATGATCCAGGATTTTGCCGAACGGCGCGGAGCTTGGCTGGGATGAGGAAACGATTTGGGCATCTCGGGGAAAATCCGGGGCATTATGGAGGAATTTCCGCCCGCAGGCAACTCCCGCCCGTCATGGTCCCCGTTGCGGGTCCATGGAGCCATCGCTTTCCCTGGTCTACAATGCGAGAAAGCTGAAAAGCGTCAGGCCGATGATGCCACCGATGATTGCGAAGCCGGAGAGTTCGCTGCGCCACGTGGAATCCGTGCCGGGCCGCAGCCAGAAATTCATCAGGCGGGAATAGTTGGGCATGACGACATAGGTGAGAAATGCCAGGTCGAGGCTCAGCAAAATCAGGAAGGCGACGGGCAGCGGAAACATTAGGAAGATCGGCGAAAGCAACTGCCGGAAGACCATGATCACGGGAAACAGGGCCGATAGAATCACGAGGGCCTGGCGCCAGCGCACCGGCGGCGCTGCATTTTCGGATGTGTCGAACCAGCCCTCGAATCCGCTTCCGATGCGTCGCAGCTTGAAGTGGTGCACATAGCGGCCGACCTCATTTATGAAGGTGTTGCGCACTTGGGACTGCATCCACGCATCGAGGTTGGCTCGGTTATCAAAGCGCACGACGACGATGAATTCGGGATCCGGACCGTCCAGTGCGTCGAACGATTCGGTTCCCAGAAAACCGTTCCACTTTCTCACCTCCTCGAGAATCCGCCGGCGCCAGTCCTGGAATTCCGCCTGCTTTTCCGGGCGGATACGATACGCGAAGACCGACGAAGCCGATCCCGCCTGCTTCCGGCCGTGCGCGAAGAAGAACTCGACCGATGGTTCGACCAGCAGCCCTTCGATCTTCCGCAGCAAGTCCTGACGGCGCTGGCACTCCAGCCATTCCCGCACGTTGGCGCCACGGCTGAACCGGTAAAGCACGACGTAGCCATCCTGTACGCCTGGAATCGGCGGAAAAATCTCCGATCCGAGGTAGCCCTCGGCCTGCCGGGCCAGCAACATGATTTCCTGCATGATCGCCTCGGCCTGCGCCTCATTCCCCGGAGCCACCCGCCGCCAGACGATCCCCGTCACCCCCGCCGCATCAAACGCTTCCATGCCGGAGACTCAAGCCGCCTCCGCGAGGAATGGAAAGCCTCAATCAAGCCAGACATCGGGTTCGTTTTGAGCCTTCGGGGGAACACTCAGGGCTTGGGGCGCACCGCCACATACCACCCGTGGAGGACCGGGTCACTGAAGCCGCTCCGAAAATCAAAATCTTTCCATGGCATCACCGATATCCGGCCGTAATACGGGTCTGCGATCTGGATCGCCTGATCATTGATTCCCTGAATCACGCCGTAGTGACCGCCGTGATCCTCAGGGTTGCGGAAGTTCAAGATGACCAGGTAGCCTTCACGAAGAAGTCGCGTGAGTGTGGCCTGCTCGCGCGACTTCTCCGCGTCCTGAAGTTTGCTTTCGCCAGCCGGATGGGCTGACGACTGCCCGGAAATGACTTCATATTTCGGGCCGAGCATAGCCACCGCCTCGACGACACGGCGGTTTTCCGCTCCCACGCCCTTCCTCGCGCCGGTTCGTGCCACGACTTCTTTGAGCGGAATGTCCCGTCCGGTCAACGAGCGATGAACCATAATGTAGGACGAGGCGCTGCACGTCCAATCGTTGGGCTGGGCGAAATACTCTTTCGGACCGATCCGGCGCGTCGCCCAGACCGTGTCCGGCCGTTTCATCATTGCCACCTGCTGCCCGGGGTAGCCGGCGAGCGGGCGGTCGATCTCGTGGGTTGCGACGTTCTTGCCGGTCTGTGCGCAGCCGATCAATCCCGCCAGACAGGCTCCGAGGAATGCGGCCGAGCAGGATCTCATTGGCGGTGGGGCGGCTTTCGTGGATGTCATGCCCACCACTCCCTCATCGAAGGGTTCCGCCGCTTCCGTCCGAGTCCCAATCCAGAGCTTGGAAACTGAGCCCCAACTCGCGTTCGAGTTCTGTGATGTCGGTGCGCTCGCCTGGCTCGATGAGACAAATCGAGAAGCCCGTGCGTCCAGCTCTGGCGGTGCGCCCGGCGCGGTGGGTGTAGTATTGCTTCTGCTCGGGCAACTGACGGTGGATGACAAACGACAGGCCCTCCACGTCGATGCCCCGGGCGGCCACATCGGTCGCGATCAGAAACTGGGTGCGTTCTTTTTTGAATGCCCGCATCACCTTGTCGCGGTCCTTCTGGCTCAGATCGCCCTGCAGCACGTCGGCCGAGACGCTGCGCTTGGCCAGTTCGCTGCCCAGTTTGATCGCCCCGGCACGGGTGCGGCAAAAGATCAGCCCGCGTTCTGCCTTCTGCGCCAGGAGAAAGTTTGCGATCCAGTCGTCCTTCTCCTCGCGATCACAAACCACAAACCGGTGCGCAATATTGCGGTTCACGACCTTCGCTTTATCGACCTTGATCAGCTTCGGGGATCCGGACATCGAATCCGTTATCAGCCGCTTGATCTTCTCCGGAAAAGTCGCCGAAAACAGCCAGGTGCTTTTTCGCGAGAACGTCAGCTCGACAATCCGAACCACCTCGTCGCGGAAGCCCATGCTCAGCATTTCGTCCGCTTCGTCGAGCACGAGATGCTTCACCGTGTCGAGTCGGAGGGCACCAAGTTTCAGCAAATCAAAGAGCCGGCCAGGCGTCGCCACGACAATGTGCGTCGGACGCTTCAGCCGCTGAACCTGCAGGTCGATCTTGTCGCCGCCAGCGGTGACTTCGACAAAAATCTTTTCCGGGCAAAACTTCGTATATTGAAAGAGCGCCTTGCCGATTTGTTTGGCCAGCTCGCGTGTCGGAGCGATGACGAGTCCCTGCAGCCTCGGATCTGCGGGATCCATCTTCGTGAGCAGGGGCAACCCGAACGCCGCCGTCTTGCCGGTCCCGGTCTGCGCCTGGGCAACGAGATCCCCGCCATCGCTAATTAGATAGGGAATCGCGCTGGCCTGAATGGAGGTCGGAGTGGAAATCCCGAGCGCACCGAGCCCGCGGACCAGATCGTCCGGAACACCGAGTTTTGAAAAGAGTGACATTGGTTTTGAGTGAGCGTGCCGGATGGTGAATTGCCTCCGGGTGCAAAGAATCTCGTACGGTGCGCGAATTGACGAGAAGCGAATCGCAAAAAAGGGGGCCGGGCGTGATCCCCGCAAGGCGGCAGGTTGTGTGCTGATTTGGTGTGGTTGCGTTCGCTTCAGGCCAGATGTCTGGCCAGGTGTCGGGCGAGCTGCGCGCCGAGGTTTTTCACTTTGGCGGACTGCTTCTCATCGGCGAGCGAGCCGTCCGGCTGAAAGGCTGCATGGGCCTGGCCGACCGCCACCTGGTCGGGAAGCACGGTAACGGCGATATTGCCGAGGATGGCACGGACGTGCACGAGTCCGCGCAGACCACCGAGCCCGCCCGGCGAGGCCGCGCAGAGGATGGCGGTTTTGCCGGCGAACGCCGCGAGTGGCGGTTCGTCGTCGCTCTCCGCGCGCGAGACCCAGTCGAGGGCGTTCTTGAGCGCGGCGGTGATGCTGCCGTTGTATTCCGGGGCAGCGATGATCAGTCCGTGGTGCTCGCGGAAGAGCTGCTTCAATTTCTTCGCGGCTTCCGGCATGCCCTCCGATGTTTCGAGGTCCTGGTCGAAGACGGGCAGCGGGAAATCGCGCAATGCGATCACCGTCACTTCGGCGCCTGCCTCCTTTGCGCCGGTAGCGGCGGCGGCGGCGAGTTTCTGGTTGAAGGAATCGTGGCGGAGGCTGCCGCCGAATGCGAGGATACGTGGCGTGGGCATGGTTGGTTTTGTGTTGGTGAACGGGCTGGTTGTGGTTTTTGAAGATACAGGTCCTATACGACCTATAGGACCTATAGGATCTATGATTTTCGGTGATCGAGGCGGGCACGGGTCATGCGTTCGCGGAGGCCGCCCTTTTCGACGAAGTCTTTTTCAAGGCGGCGGATTTGTTGGTCGAGGAGGTAGTTGGCCTGGTGGAGGAGGCAGATGGCGATGTTGGCCAGGGTTCCGGGCGTGCGGTCATCGAAGAAGGGGCGGTAGGTCTCGAAGGATTCGTTGGAGGACTTGCCGAGTTTGCGGACATACAGGGCTTCGCGGGAGTTTTTGTCCCACAGCGGGTGGCCGCGGACGCGGAGGAAGTCTTGATAG
Source organism: uncultured Chthoniobacterales bacterium (assembly GCA_964467415.1). Taxonomy (GTDB): domain Bacteria; phylum Verrucomicrobiota; class Verrucomicrobiia; order Chthoniobacterales; family Terrimicrobiaceae; genus CAYXRX01. The sequence continues at coordinate 784 of CAYXRX010000039.1, read as the reverse complement.
TCGATGAGAAGTTCTTCGAGGCTTGCCCGGGCGACGTTGGTTAGTTTGATTTCAGTCTCGGTCGAGGTCACCGAGGCCTTGCTGCCTTCGGCGATGTTTTGTTTGCCGGAGCGTGCGGCCTGCACCATTTGGTCGATCGTGCGGTCGCCGCGCTTAAGGAATTGCTCGCAGAAGCGAAACGTAAAATCGTAGATGATCGCCGCTTTGGGGTAGGAGAGGAGCTCGCGGTAGTTGCCGGTTTTTTGAAGGAAGCCGGGCATCGTGGTGGAGTTTTATAGGTCCTCTATGACGTATAGGACCTATGCTTTCTGGTAAACCTCGGCGCCCTTTTCGACGAACTCTTTCGATTTCTCGGCCAGACCTTTTTGCAGAGCCTCCTCTTCGGAGATCGCCTGTTCGGCGGCGTATTTGCGGACGTCCTCGGTGATCTTCATTGAGCAGAAGTGCGGGCCGCACATCGAGCAGAAGTGTGCGGATTTTGCGCCCTCTTGCGGCAGCGTCTCGTCGTGGAACTCGCGGGCCCGCTCGGGATCCAGCCCGAGGTTGAACTGGTCGTCCCAGCGGAATTCGAAGCGGGCCTTGCTGAGCGCGTTGTCGCGGTATTGGGCGCCGGGGTGGCCCTTGGCGAGGTCGGCGGCATGCGCTGCGAGCTTGTAGGTGATTACGCCTTCCTTCACATCCTGCTTGTTGGGTAGGCCGAGATGCTCCTTGGGGGTGACGTAGCAGAGCATCGCGCAGCCGTACCAGCCGATCATGGCGGCCCCGATGCCGCTGGTGATGTGGT
>CAYXRX010000038.1:0-22530 GCA_964467415.1 uncultured Chthoniobacterales bacterium | reverse complement strand
CACCCCCACCCATGAGGCGGACCTTCAAACCGCCTTTAATAGGAGTGCCAGATTGTACCGGGCGTCAGGCGCCCGGTCGAAATTGAGAAGAGAAAAAAGGTTGAGGTGTTGAGAAGGGTTGAAGTGTTGGGTGGTAAAGAAACGTTCCTGGTTCTTCGTTCGATGTTCTTGGTTACAGGTGCTGGCTCAGGACTCGAACCGGCGGCGGGGCTTCCGGTGGAGTAGGAACGTGAGACCGAGGCCGACGAGGATCCATGTGCCAGGCTCAGGCACGGCGGCAATCTGAAGGGCGTCTGTGCCGTTCACAAACGTGTATGAGAACAAACCGTCATTTGCTGTGAATGTGCCGCCGGAGTCCACGAGTGGCAGGGCGCCGACCGACACGCTGGTGAAGGAGAACGAGGCCGGGTTTGTGGAAAACAAATCGTATGTTCCAGCGACTGTGTTTGTGAGCGTGAAGGCGAGCGCCCCGGACGCCGCAAAGGATCCGGTCGAATTGATCGTGGTGAATGTTCCGCCGGTGAGGTTGCCGACGATCGTCAGGTTCGTGGCCGTGAAGCTCCCGCTTCCGTTGACCGTGGCGTTCTCGGCCAGCGAAAGCGGCGCAGTCAAAGCTGTCGCCGTGTTATTCGTCAGGGTGGCACCGCTGGCAACAGAGACGAGAGAGGACGAGTTGATCGACCCGCTTCCGGTGAGGATCAAAGTCCCGGTGGAAACGGATGTCGGACCGGTAAAGGTGTTCGCATTGCTGAGGGTCAGGTTCGATGAGGAACTGTTTTGCGTCACACCGGTGACGTTGCTGCCAATGACGCCGCTCACAATCGTGCGGCTGGCGGAAACACCGTTATTGATGAGTTGCCCCGTCATGTTGACCGAACCAGACAGCGTGGCATTACCTGTCCCCTGCAGCGACCTGACGGTCAAATTGCCTGTGCCGGTGATGTTGGAGGAGATGGTGAAAAGATTCGCGTTGTTGGCGTTCTGCGAAATGGTGAGGTTGTTGGCCAGAGTGATCGGACCAGAGACCGTGCTTGGCCCAAAATTACCGGTGCGCGTGAACGACAATGTGCCGCTGGAACCTGCGACGACGCTGACCGCATTGTTGGCACTGACATTCGATCCGAAGCCGACCGTTGCGTTAGCGGAGCCGCTCGTATCGCCCAGGGTCAGCGTGCCATTTCCCAGTGCGCCGGAACTGCCTGTCCCGAAAAAGCCAGCCTTCACCGTGAGTCCTCCACTGAAGGTGTTGGCTCCATTAAACTGCCAGGAACCGGCGCCCGTCTTGACAATGGACAGAGTGGAGCCTGCACCTTGGGAGATAACCCCCGTACTCAAGACCGTCGAGGTGCTGTAGCTGCCACCGATGCTCATCGTCACATTGCCAAGGCTGGTCGCAGTGGTGAAGGTCGCGGCCACGTTGTTGAACTGGAGGTTGGAATTGGCGGTGAAGGTATAGTTTCCCTGCAGGGTCATTGGAGAGTGGATATTGGACTGCCCCGTTCCGTTGCCTGTTGTCAAAACCGTGCCGCCGTCGCTGAGCACCAGAGATCCGCCACTGAGAGTGTAGCCGACGGAATTGGTGGTGTTGAATGTGATATTGCCGATGTTGCGTCCGGCATCCACCGCCACGGTCGAGTTGATCGTACGTGTGCTGGTATCCAGCGTGGCCGTATCGGTGCTTGTGGTGTTCCCGCTGGTGAGTCCGGGAGCAGCGGCAGGGGTCCAGGCTGCGCTGTCGGTCCAGTTGCCACCGCCGCCGCCCGCATTGCTCCAGGTCGCATTGGCGGCATGGGAGAAGTGCATGGGTGCCAACACGAGGAGACATGCCGCAAGCGGAAGATGGAGGATACGTTTTGCAGTGGCGGACCGCGGTATAAATGTTCCGGTTGACTTAATGTGAGTAAGCATAATTAAAGAAGGCATGAGGTGGTTAAGTAAGTACTGTCACCTTGTATCATCACAAAAATACAATTTCTGTCATGTCGCATAAACATGCTACACGGGCGGGGGCTGGGCAGAGAAAAGGGGAAGGCGTTTTCAGGGGTCAGTTTTCAGTATTCGGCAAGAGAACCCGGGCTGTGGGGCGCAGTCAGAACATGGGTTATACTTGAGTCCTTGCTCTTCCCTTCCCGTATTTCTTCGCGCCTCGGCGGCTTCGCGGGAGATCATCAGGGAGGGATCCCGTCGCAAGGGCCTCATTTCCGGCGGGGCCGCCGGAATCCACACCCGGGCCGGGCGTGCTCCCCGGATTGTCGCGATCGCCGGATCGGGAACCACCTTTGCCGGTCGCGATGGAGTTGAGGTCGTTAGGGTTTTGTTGCCGGCTTGAGCCATCCGACCGCGGCGCGCGGCGCGGTGAAGACCGTGCCGTGCCGGACGCCTTTGGGCAGATCGAGTTCCGGTGTGAGGTCGGTCCAGGTTTTGAGGTCGGTCGACTGGGCGAGCGAGTAGTGGCCGTTGGCGAAGGCATCGCAGTAGAGGCGGTAGGCGGACCCGGTTTTGACGAGGCACCCGCCCTCCGCCTGTTCCTCCGGGCGGACGGTCGAACCGGGCCCGAACACCGGTGGCGTGAGCGGCGCCCATGGGCTGGCGAAATCCAGCGGCGCGGTGGTGAGGTGGAGGTTTTTACCGCCATCCTGGATCTTGCGTTCGTCCTTGACGACCATGAGCCAGTGCGGGACCGCCGTCCCGCCGGCCGGCGGCGTTTCGATCAGCATCTGGGCATCGATGACGGCGACGCCCGGGTCGAAAAACAGCTTCGCGGGCGAGAACGTTTTGCCGTCCGTCGTGCGGGTCGAGAACGTGCGGAACCCACAGGTGCGCGGCGTGTTTGACGACCAGAGGATGAGGTAGTTCTTCTGGAGCGGATCCCAGTGGATTTCGGGAGCCCAGACGCTGCGCGGAAGATCCTGCGGTTCGGTGGCCTCCGGGAACGGGGAGACGAGCACGGGGTCCGACCACTTCACGAGATCGGGGGACTCCGCGTAGCCGAAGACGCGTCCGGTCCAGTTGGTCGTCCAGACCGCGCGGAACATCCCGTCGTGGTAGAGGATCGAGGGATCCCGGGTCCTCCCCTGCCCCGCCCACTTGCCCGGGGGAAGGATCGGCTTGCCATTGTTGAGCGGGCGGAACTTCAGCCCGTCCTCGCTCACACAGAGAAACGTGCCGGCGCCGCCGTTGTCGCGGAAGTAGCTCATCAAAACGACGTCATCGCCCATGGCGTCGGGGACGGCCGGTCCGGCCTTGGAATCGGCGGACGGGGGAGCGGCGAAAAGCGGGAACGCGCAGAGAGCCGAAGCCGCCAGAACGCAGGTCATGATGCTGTGGGGACGTTTCATAAAGGAGATCCTGTTTGAGGAGACGCGGCCGCCTGGCTTCCGGCGATGCCCCGCTAACAGGCAAAGGACGGGAAGATCATTGCTTGAGATACCAGACCACGGCATCGGTGCGGGACTGCACGTGGAGCTTTTCATAGATGCGGCGGATATAGGATCGGATGGTATGGATGCTAATGCCCATATACTCGGCGATCTGTTTGTAAGGATACCCCTTGGCAAGGCAGTCGAGCACCTCCTTTTCGCGGGTCGAGAGGTTTTCGTTGTCGGTCTGGGAGACTGATTTTCCCAGGAAGGATGCGACCACCTTGCGCGCGATGGGGGCGGACATCGGGGCCCCCCCCTCAAGGACCTCGTTCAGCGCTTCGAGGAGCTTGGCCGGATGCTGGCGCTTGAGCAGATAACCACTGGCGCCGGCAGCAAGCGCGCTGAAAATCTTGTCCGGGTGTTCGAAGACGGTGAGCATGACGAAGAGCGCCTGAGGCATCTGCGGCTTGAGCGCCCTCACGCAATCGATCCCGCTCATCGCCCCGAGGTTGATGTCCATGAGCACGATCTCCGGGCGGTCGGCCGGCAGGTGCTCGACCGCCTCCTCCCCGCTGGGATAGCTGCTCACGCAGCGGAACTTCTGCGTGGCGCGAAGGTAGTCCGCGATGTCGGCGCGGAGTGCCTGGTCGTCATCGACGATGGAAACGGTGGTCATGCTTTGTTGGGAACGAGTGGCGCAGAGAGCCGGATAGTAGTCCCCCGGCCGGGGATACTGTCAACCTCGCAGCGCCCGCCGATCGCCTCCATCCGGAACCTCATGTTTTTCAACCCGTCCGCGCCGGGGTCGTGCGGCGGCCGGCCGCGATCCGTCGGACACGCAAACCCCGCACCATCGTCCGACACGGTGATCGTGAAGCGTCCGGCCGCAACGCCCATGTCGATGCGGACACAACTGGCCGCCGAATGCTTGAGGACATTTGTGAGGCTCTCCTCGAAGGCGAGGAAGAAGTTGTGACGGAACTCGGAGGCGAGAGGGTGCGGCGGGAGGGTATCCGGGAGATCGATTGCGCAGCGCACGTCGGTGTTCTGGAAATACTCGTTCGCATACTGGCCGAGGTAGGTGACCATGTTCTCGAGCGTGTCGTTGCAGGGATCGACGACCCAGACGATTTCGTCGAGCGACTGGAGGAGGTCGCGGGAGAGATCCGAGATGGTATTCATCTGCCGGGTCGGGGGCCCGGACGCCTCGTCGGCCTGCTTGGCCAGTTCGCTGAGGTAGGAGATCCTGGTGAGCTTGGCGCCGATCTCGTCGTGCATATCCTGGGCGATGCGCGCGCGGTCGCGTTCCTTTTCCTGCTCGTGGGCGAGCAGCTCGAGGCGACGCTGCATCCGCCGGCGCAGCCCGAGCAGGACGGCCAGCGCGGGCAGGGTCACCCCGCAGATCCCGAGCGCCCACCGGAACCACGCGGTCTGGTAGAAGAACGGAAGCATCTCGAAGGAAAACGTCGCGCAGTTCTCGTTCCAGATCGCATCGTTGTTTGCGGCCATCAGCTGGAACGTGTATTTTCCCGGCGGAAGCGAGTTGTAGCGCGCGCGCCGGGCCTCGCGCACATGATGCCACTCGGTCTCGTAGCCCTCGAGCCGGTATTTGAATGTCAGGACCTGCGGCGCGCGGCAATCGAGGGCGGTGAACGAAAACTGCAGGTCGTGCTGGCCCGGAGGAATCGTCACCATCGACTTGTCCGGAGGCTTCGGCCGGGGCGAGGGATCGGGCGACACGCTGATCACCTGGCCGGGAATCGCCGGCCAGACCCTGACGTCATCAACGGTCAACTCCTCAATGACCACGGTGGGGATGGCGGTATTCGGCTGGATTCCCTCAGGCATGACGCCCACGACGCTGTTGCCGTTGGCAAACCAGAGCTTTCCATTGCGGCCGCGCCAGCAATTCGGCTGGAACTCGAACGAGCCGCCCCCCTCGTTCATGCCGTCCACACGGCTGAACCGGCTTACCGGGAGGGTTTGGGTTTCCCCCCGCTCAAAGCGTGCAAGGGCGTCAGCAGGAATTTTTTCCAGTCCCGCACCGGTGATCAGCCAGAGGTTTCCGGCAAGGTCCATCTGCACTGCGGTCACAAAGCTGGAGTAGAGTCCCTGCGCTTTCCCGATCTGCAGGAATTTCCCGTCCTTCCAGCGGAGGAGCCCATTCTCGGTGGTTCCAATCCACAGGCCGCCATCCGTCCTTGGCAAAATCGACCAGAACCGGCCTTTGAACCTGGGGCCCGGGTAATCCTGAACGACAAAACTGTTTCCATCCCACCGCATCAGCACGCCATCGAACGTCCCGACCCAGATCGTTCCGTCTGCCGCCTCGGCAATGGCAGCCGGCCAGTAAACCGAGTCTTTGCTCGCGAAAACCGTTTTGGCCACGCCGTCCTGAACGACTGCGATCGAATCGAGCATGCCCAGCCAAAGCCTGCCGTCCCGCGCCGGAAGCATCAGGCGGATGTCGCCACCCGGCAGGCGGTTTGGAGGGATCGCCTGCACGAACTTCCCATCGGAAAATGTCAACAGCCCGCCATTCCAGCAGCCCGCCCAGATCCGGTTTTCCCGATCGACCGTGACGACGGTCTCGCGGGCCCAATCCGCCACCGGGAGGGGATGGTTAATGGACTTTCCGTCCGTAAACTGGGTGACGACGCGGCCGGCCGTTCCAATCCACACCGAACCCTCCGCATCCTCGCAAACGCTATTCACGACCGTGTTGCTCAGGCCCTGGACCCTTCCGATGATCTGGAAATAGCGGGGGCGCAACTGGACGAGGCCCCCGCGGTCATAACCGATCCAGATATTCCCCACACGGTCGGGAAAAATCATTTTCATGCTGTTGCTGGGCAGTCCCTCGCGGGTGGAGACGGTTTTGATCGTGCCATCCGGAGCGACATGAATGAGTCCGACCCCCTCGTTCGAAGCCCAGAATGCACCGGTCTTATCGCCAAAGCGGAAATTTAAACTGCGCCTGGCATAGCTGGCCGCCCAATCTTTGGCCTCCGCCGCCCACTGTCCGCCGGCGAATCGCCGCAGGCGCTCGGGCCCCTGCACCCAGAGGCTGTCGCCGGCGGGAATAATATTTAGAACCGGCGAACCGGCGCCCGGCGGGTTCCGGTCGACGAAGCGCCCGTCCTCCCATTTCATGAGCCCCTTGTCGGTGCCCGCCCAGATGCCGCCCTCCGCATCCGCGGCGAGCGCATAAATGGCCTGCCCTTCCAGGCCAGGCGGCGGGCTCAGAGCTTTGAGAACCCCATTCTCCCAGATCCCCAGCTCACGCGGGCCGCGGAGGCACCAGGCACGCCCCTGTTTGTCGGCGCAAAGCTGGACTCTGCTCGGGTTGGTTTCCGAGACACGATGGGCATTCCACCGCCAGGCGTGCCCGTCGTGCTTGCCCTCGACGAGCTTGCCGCCTCCGGCGTCGAAAATCATATACCCCGGCCGGGAATACAGAAGGGCATCCATCTGGCCCAGGGCCTTCTCCACGAGCGTGAACCCCTTGTGATTCCAGGAGGCGAGGGCCCCGTCGTAGGTGCTGATCCACAGCAGCCCCGCATGATCAACCATCAGCCGCCGGACCCCGGTCCCCAGAATGGCCGGCGTGTTGCGCGAATTGAACTGCGTGAAGCTGACCCCGTCGAAGCGCAGGAGGCCGGAGAGAAGCGTTCCCGCCCAGAGGTAGCCCTCCGGAGTCTGCGCGATATCCGTGATCGAGTTGACCGCCATCCCTTCGTTGGCCGGCCAGACGCGGATCTGGTAATCCTCCGGGGTCAGCTCATTTTCTGGAGCCCCCTGCCCACGGAGGCAGCAGCAAACCGCCCAGCAACAGAGAGCTGCGATGAGGCGGACTGGCATGCGATGCGGCACGGAACGAATATGTCGGAAGAATGCGGAGGCGCAAGCCTCGCCAGGTCTGATCAAACTCTCCGGGCGGCATGGGCTGAACCGGCGGCTGAGCCCCATGGATCGCCGCACCTTGCCCGGAAATAACCGTCCACTTATCTCGATGCCGTCTTTCCAGCAGCGTCCGGAAGCCGCTCAGCGGGGGTGGTTGTTTTTCAAGCGGGCCGCAACCAACGCCTCAAAATCCTTCGCATCGGCAGGAGGGAAATAGCAGTATCCGCCCACCCAGGAAATTTTGTAGTGGCCCCGGCAAGTCAAGGAGGGCGACATCTCACGGGCTGGCAGGAGCGGCCAAATCCATCCGTGCACGATAAGATCCCGCCGGGATGCGAGTGCGATCGACTTGATCGATTCCCACGGGAGAAATTTGGGTTGCCCGAGAAGCCGGTAAAAGGTGATCCCCTTGTTGGAAATAGTGAGGCACCAGACGGTGAACATCAAAAAGAACAGGTAGACCGCCGACGCGACGGCGACACCGACGAGAATAGACAAGGAGGCGAGAAAGGGGGAGCCGAGTAACCCGGTCAGCACCCGGGCGGTGATGAAGCCGGCGGCGGCTCCGGGAAGGACAAAAAGCCACAGCGCCTGCCAGCAGAAAACCAGCGCAACGGCCAGGATGTCCAGGACGTCGACCGGCAGAACCTGCGGCGCGACGCTCACGGAAGGTGGCGGCGGCAGCGGCGGCGGCTGGATGGGTGCCGGAAGGTGAGCGGGGCTCCGGGCGGATGTCTCGTCAGGGGTCATGGGATCGTGCGTTGGCGACCAGTCCCGTTTAGCAGTCACTGAGCGGACGAGCGGTCATGGATTTCGGGTGAATGCTGTCAGCCTGCTCATTTGACCCCCCACAGTTCAACATAGGCCTCAAGCGGCCGCTTGAGGATTGTGTGATCATGGAGCCAGATCACGGGGGCGTAGAGCACCTCGCCCCCCCGCATCGACCACCCGGTTTTCATGGAAAACATGGCCACCGGACCAATGCTGAGGACATAAAGCAGAGGCAGCGCAACAAGCAACCCGGCCGCACCACCGGAGCCGGGGCTCCGGGCGGATGTCTCGTCGGGCGTCATGGGATCATTCGGTGACAACCGACGCAGACTAGCAGGTCCCGCCGGGACATGCATCCACGAAAGCGCATTCAAATGGTTTCCCAGCGGGTCGTCGAGTCGTTGTCCAACCCGGCACGCCGCTCACTTCAACCCGCTGATCAGCGCCTGAAAATCCGCATGCCGTCCGGCAACGGGGACAACGACCTGGAGGGCGGGCTTCGGATTGCGGGGATCGGACACCGTGATGAGGAGGCTTTCGGCCCCGGGTTCTGCAAGTGCCTGGAGCAGCGATTTGGGCACGCTTTTCTTTTGTTTGCTGAGCTCGGCGACGCTGAAGCAAAAAGCATTGTCATCAGGAACCGAACCGCTGGCCTGCGACTTGAACGTGAGCGCCGGCATCCCCTCACGGCTGAGAACGGCATGGACGGTGGCAGGCGCCTTGGCGTCGGGTCCCTCGAAGTCATCGAATGGAAACGCCTTCAGGCCGGATGTCTTCCCGACGGTGAGATCAAAGCCGAGCGTCCCGAAAACCTGGTTGCCCGACTTCGGATCGCACTGGAATTCGACGGTGACCGGAGTGGCCGACCCGAGCAGCTCCTGGGTGGCGGAATACGTCAGCGTGTGCCGGCTGTCGGGCGCAGCAGATTTCCAGCTGCCGGCATTCAGCGCCATGGAGCCAGCGGCAAGGACCGCAAGGACCGTTCGTTTTGTGTTGAGGATTCTCATAATTCGGTCAGATGTTTTTCTTTGTCTTGCTGGTGATTTTCCGGGACTGCCACCTGCCCTCAGCGACGTTCCAGACGCCCGAGAAGCTGGCGGTCCACGCGATCGCGCGGGCCTCGTTCGGGTCGTTGCCGGCCGACGTCTTGATCCGGATCAGCTTGCCCCCGGCTTCAAATCCCAACTTCGAGTCGGTCAGGATGAACGGCAGCACATCGTTGTAGACCTCCGCCTTGGTCTTGCGGAAATCCGGCTCCATCTCGCGGTTGATGGCCTCCAGGAGGTCGACTCGCTTGGCGACCTGCCCGTCTTTGAGGACAGCAAGCGTGGAGCCGACGATCATGTCCCATTTGTCGTGCCTCGTGGTGGCAATCAACTCCGAACTGTCGTCCGTCCACTCGGTCTGGAGGCTCAGCCGCTTCGAGCCCGCGCTCAATCCGTCGCCGTCAAGCAGCGCAAGGACGCGAAACGGCTTCAAGGCAACGAGCAGATTGCGGCCGAGGGCGGGATCGTCCTCGCTCGCCTTCGGGTAGGCTATCGCGAAGCGTCCGTCCGGCGAAGTCGATCCCTCGGCGATCAGGAGGGCAGAGGACTGCATGTTCCACTGCGGCGGTACTGGTTTCGGAGGAGCCCCCCCGCTGTCGGAGTCTGCGCCGGTCAGGATCCCGGCTGCGGACAGCATGAGGGCAATCGCTGCGATGCAGGTAAGTAAGTTCATGACAGGGTGCGCACTTCGGGTTGTGTGGTTTCGGCGCACGGTTTGCAAGGATTTTTGACCGGAAGCAAATCTTTCCGTCGGATGCCCAGGGCCGGCAAGCCATCAGGACTTGACCGCGATTCCATCCGGACTAAGAGTCTGGGCCGCATGAATGCCAAGGTGATGATCCTCCTCCTGACGCTTGCTGGCGCGGGAGTCGATGCCATGGTCATCCTGGGTTTCAATGTGCTGACTGCGGCCCAGACCGGCAACACGATCCTGATGTCCGTGGCGATCGCCCGCGGGGATTTTGTCACCGGCCTGAGCGCAGCGGTCTCGGTCGCGGCGTTTGTGGCCGGCGCGGCGGTCGGGGAGCTTCTCGTGCTCCGGCGCGCCGGTGCGGGCAATCCGGCTGCCGGTGCCCTGCTCGCCGAGATCCTGCTGCTGGCGGCACTGTACCCCCTCTGGCGCCTGGCAGGCGCTTCCCCCGGGCAGACCTTCACGCTCGTCCTGGTCGGCCTGGCTGCTGTCGCGATGGGAATTCAAAGCGCCGCGGTGCGAAGCGTCTCGAGCGGACCGACAACGACCTACATCACCGGCGTGCTGACCAGCTTCACCACCGGGATTGTGAAATGCTGGCGGACAACGCCGGCTCCTGCCGGTGCGGCGGCGCCATCCGCCGAGAGCCCGTGGAGCTTTGGCCTCGTCTGGGCGGTCTACGTGACGGGGGCGATCGGCTGCGGATTCCTCTATCTTCATGTGGGCTTTCAGGCCCTTCTGGTGCCTCTGGGTGCGGTGGTTGCGGGCGTGGCGGCCAGCTTCCGGCGGAGGTGAATCCGTCTCGCCCGGACGCGCTTCTTGATGCTCAATTGACGAACCCGCTTGTTGACCGGCCGGCTGCATTCAGCCAGTATCCTGCCCTGCCAACGCATCCGTGGATGAGCACCCCTGCGCATCCCGCAAACCCGCGGCACCAGCAATCCCCTCCCCTATGAGCAACCCCAGCCCCCTCCCGGCTTACATCTCCGGCGCAACGCCCAACCCGCAGGCCAACCGCGCACCCTGGTATCAGAATACCGCGCCCACCTACGCCGGCATTTTTCTCTGGTTCGTCTTCTGGCAGGATGCCGTGAACGCCCCGAACCACGGCGGCCTCCTGTCGTGCGGGATCGGCTGGTCGTTCCTCAGCCTCGTTATCTCGGCGATCGTCTGCCACTTTTTGTTTTATCTGGTGCCGGGAATGCTGGGCATGAAAACCGGCCTGCCTCTCTACATTGTAGGCACGTCGCTTTTCGGCGCGAAGGGCGGGTTCCTCCTTCCGGGGTTCCTGATGGGCGTGCTGCAGTTCGGCTGGCTCGGCGTTAACATCTACTTCTCCTCGCTCGCGCTGGCGGTGGTGATCCCGCTGCCGCCGCAGGTCCTCATGATCATCTGGGGGGTACTTGCGGCATTCGTCGGGCTCAAGGGCATCCATTACGTCGCCAAGGTCGCGACCTTCCTCCCGCTGATTCCGATGGCCATCCTGCTCGTGCTGCTCGCGAAGTCCGCAGGCGGAATCGGCAGCTTCGACCCGCAGGCATTCGTCGCCATGAGCGCGAAGGCGTCTCCCTCGGCTCCTGCGGCCCTCGGGCATTTCGGTGTGCTCGCCGTCATGCTGACTTTTGTCGTCGGCTTCTTCGCCACCGCGGGTGCCGCGGGTGTCGACTTCGGAACGAACAGCCGCGACAAGCGCGACGTCTCGATGGGCGGGCTAGTCGGCGTCGCCCTCGCGATCATCGTCACGGCCGGTATCTCGATGCTGATCGTTGCGGGCACCTACGGCTCGCCCGAGCTGGGCAAAGCCGCTATTGCCGCCGGCAAGGACGGGTTCATCCTCCAAACGCCGGCGCTGATTCCGATCCTGATGGGAAAAGCCTCCGGAGCCGTGATGTTTCTGCTCGCCATCGCCGCATTCCCTCCGGCCTGCTTCTCGTCGTTCATCGCCGCCAACAGCTTCAAAACCACGCTGCCCGGCGTGAACCCGTTCCTCTCGGTCGGCATCGGCGCGGCGGTGAGCATCCTGCTGGCGATCTCCGGCATGGCAGGAAAGGCCATCATCGTCTTCCAGATCATCGGGGCAACATTTGGCCCGATCCTCGGCGCGATGCTGGTCGAATACCTGCGCGAGGGACGCCAGTGGAGCGGGCCGCGCGAAGGGTTCAATCCGGCTGGCTGGATCGCCTGGCTGCTCGGGGCCGTCGTAGGCGTCCTGCCAATCCTGAATGTCTATCCGGTGCCGGCCGCCCCGGTTGCCGCCTTTCTTGTCGGCGCAATCGTTTATGCCGTGCTGGCCAAGCTCGGCATGCAGACCCGGATCGTCCCGCTTCCCTCGGCGGAAAAATAGGCCGGGCGGGATCGGCGGGACCCGACGACAAACCCCGCCAAGCGGTTATTTTTTCAAAGTGACAGGCACTGCGGTTTCAATCGTGACCGGGCCCAGCAATCCGGACACCGTCGAACCCCTGTATTTGGTCGGGATGGTGACGTAGTGGTTCGCAAGAGTGTTGTAGACGAGCACTTCAACCCGGTTCTCACCGGCTTTGAGCAGGCTGGTCAAATCAAACGTCCACGGAGGCGCGATGCGGATCCCTGCCGGCTTGCCGTTGACAACAACCTCTGCGGACGATGCGACTCCTCCCAGATTGAGGACGACGCGCCCCGCGAGTTGCTCCTGGGTGACCGAGATGGTTTTGCTGTAGCGCGCGCCGCCCGAGTAGCATTCCATCGCGCCGGTTTTTGCCCAGTCGCCAGCCGCCATTTTTCCGGTCCCGCATTCCAGCGTGATCGGGTCGGGGATGGCCGCCCCGCCGCAGAAGCCTCGATCCTGTGCGATGCGGAGGGCGACTGTCACCGGTTCTCCGCCGGCCCCGTCGACCGGGACCGTGTATTTGCGCAGTCCGCTGGCGAGGACCTCGGGCTTGCCGACCTCAAGGGCCTTGCCGTTGGCCCATGCCATTAGCGTTCCGCGGACCGGCACGGTCATGCTGCGGAGCCCCGGAGGCGCGACAAACCGATACCAGCCGGCAGGATTCGCGTCCTGCGGGCGGACATCAAACGGGATCACGCCGGGCTGGGTGAACCAGCGCATCGCAAGCGGAAATTCGGTGGAATTTCCCGAGGCGGCTTTGTCCACGAGCACGATGTGCCCGCGCCCCGGGGAATCGTAGCGCACCAGCATCGGATTTGCGCCGGCTTTGAGCTGCACGCCCGCCGGGCCGGCAGGAACCTGCTGGCCATTGATATAGATCGCAGCGGGAGTGAGGCCGTAGGCGTCAATCTCAGCCTTGGTGTCCTTTGCGGGCGCCGCGGATGTCCAGAGGTAATATTTGCTGCCCTGCGGCTCCTTAACATACTTGGTCTCATTCATGCCCGGCGTGGGCGCCCCGAGACAGAGAAACTCGTCGGTAATATTCTTCTTCAACCCATGGTAGCCCTGGTGCCCCGGGTCTCCCTCCTTTCCCCAGCGCCAGGAGAAGTCGTAGGGTTGCCACCGGTATTCCTTGCCACCGATCTGCACGGGCTTCGAGGGATCGACCGCTTGCAGTGCGGCCAGGGCGGCTTCGGCTTCGGCAGGTAGCGCCTCGGGCAGCGGACCGAGCTTCCAGAATTGCGGCCCGAAAGAATTCGTCACCTTCGGCCACTGCGAGTCGTCGAAGTCCGGCTTTTCCCATCCGGGATTAGGGGCGGACTCGTCCGCATACCGGAAGTGGCGAGCCTCAGCTCCGATCAGGGTATTCGTGGCGGGCAGGCGGAAGTCGCCGAACCGGTTGTCCATCGTGGGAACCAGTTCAAAATCCCAGAGCCCGTCGAGCTGGACCACTGCTGGCACCTGCGGCACCGACGCCTTCAGCGTAAGCGAGGTCTTCCCCTCGTCGACGGTCGCCCATTTTTCGCCGGCAGATTTCGCAAGCCCCTGGACAGCGGTCTTATCTCCAGTGCCAGTGAGGGATGTGATCTCATCGAGATTGGTGGAGGGAATCGTGGCGGTCGGGCGGCCGGGATTGAACACGATCAGCTGCGCCTCGCTCTCCGTGAGCGGCATGCGGAGCTGTGTGCCTTCCGGGGTAATCTTCGAAGCAAAGAGCGGCAGCGTCCGGCCGGTCCAGGGATCCCAGAGCTCGGGAATCCCGTGCGCGCGGAAAAAGAGCGTCGATCCCTTCGCTGCACCATAAACCATGTAAACGTCGCGGGGTCCGATCTTCCGATGCAGGAAAGCCGTGGGCTGCGCGGCCCCATCGACGCCGGCCACATCGCGGGGAAAGCTCCTGTCGATCGCTTCGACAATTGCGGAAGGCTCTTTGGCCCAGACTCCGATGCCCCCATTGCTGCTCTTGGTAATGAGGGGTTGGGCAGGTGGCACATCCTTTGCGGACGCCCCGAAGAGTTCCTTCACCATCGCGTCCAACTTCGGATCCTCACGCCCGGCCCGGTCGCTCGCCGAGGGCAACGCCCCCAGCGCCACGACGATCCCGCCGGCCCGCTGGAACTCCAGAGCCTTCTCAAGGGTCTCAAACCTCAGCGCCTGCATCGCAGGGATCACCAGCACGCGGTAGCGCTCGCCGGCAACCTTCAATTCCTTGTCGGCAATTTTCGCCCGCGACAGGGACTCGAAATCCATGAAATCAAAATCAACACCCTGCTTCTGGAGGTAGTTCGCAGCGCCGAATGCCGTTGCCACCGACGCGCGGCCGGGAGTGGTTGCGGGGGCGTTTTTTGAATTCAGAACGTCGGCGTCCGCCTCCATCGCAGCCACCGGATAGAGGATCGCGACATCGCACCGGTGCACCCCTTGGCTGAGCAGGTAGGAAAGTCTCTCCGACATTTCCAGGTGCTTTTTCATATGATCCCAATACGGCATCCGGAAGTGGTTGCACGGCGGCGCCCATTCCCAGTAGCCGCCGTAGGTCGTGTAGTAGAGCCCGTGGAGCGTAAGCAGGTTGTGGCCCATGGCCATGTTTCTGTAGAGGACATCCACGAGGTTTGCGGTGCTCGTCCCCCACCCGCTGCTGTAGTAGCCCTCGTTCCAGACGCGCTCGCGCTCGTAGAGGTGAGCCATCGAGCTCGACACCTTGTTTTTGATCAGATCGGAGCCGAGATGGGGCGAGTCGTTCCCCGGCCCGGTGTTCCACCGCTGGGTGCGGAAGTAGTCGCCGAACTCGGTCACGTCCCGCCCGCGGCCGCCATGGTCGCAGCCGTAGATCATCCCGCGGTCATAGTTCCACTGGAAGAGCGGCTTGAAATAGCTCTCCTCCGAAAGCGAGGCGATGACGTCGTAGTAGTCGAGCCGGACCTTCGGCGTGCGCGGGCCGATGTCCCCGAAGATGGCCGGCAGCTCCGGAACAATGTCGTAGCCTTTGCGCTTGCGGAATTCCTCCGCGAACCGGTCGTTCCAAAGATTCCCTCGAACCCCGAATCCCAGCTCGTCGGAAAAGAAAAAATTCAGCCCCTTCCCCGCCTCACCCGGAAAGCGGTCCTCGAAACGTTTGAAGAGCTTTTCGATCGTGCCGGATCCGGAGAGAGGATTCATCGGATCGATCGAGACCGGATACAGGATGGAGACCGTCGCACTGATTTTCCAGTCGCCGGATCCCGCCGGCGGGGTCCATTTCAGCTTCCCGTCGGCGACATGTTTGCGCAAATCCACCCCGCTGCCGGGGACGACCTTTCCGTTGGCGACCCGGTAAGCGGTCGCACCGATCACCTCCAAGCGCTTCAGCTCGGACGCCTTCTTGCCCTTGAAATACCCGCCGCTGGTCCCTGCGATTTGGGCCTTGCTGCCGAGCAGATCAACCTCGGCCGTGCTGCCGGCGGCGACAGGAACCTCAATGTTTTCCAATGTCACCCCACGAACCGCCGGGTGCTCGGCAATCACTTCGTCTGTCCACTGGCCATGTCCGGGGATGCCGAGCGTGTAGTCGCTCAGGCTCACCGCCATGCCCCGCTTCTTCGCCTCCTGCATGAACCACTTGGTGAGATCCCACCACTCGGGGGTGAACAGCGCAGGATCGCTCGGCACGCTCGGCCAGCCCGGGGCGTCGCTGTGCATGTAATTGATCTGGAGCCCCTCGATGCGGTGGTCCTTAAGCTTGTCGAGTTGCCAGGCCATCCGCTCTTTGGTCAGCGGTTCGCCCACCCACCAGTAAAAGGCCACCTCGCCGTAGCCAGGCGGCGGGGCGACAAACCCGGGAAGCGCGTCGAAATTCGCGTCTCGGCTCGGAAAGCCGACCGCATCCTTCGGGTGCGGGGGCAGCTTCGCCGGGTCGCTGAAATCGAGGTCGGAAGCGATGAGGCAACCCGCAGCGGCAAGCGGGGCGAAGATTTGGATTCGAATGCGGGAAGGCAGATTCATAGGTGGGGATGTTCTTTCGATGGCTGTCGGGAGGGATTGAGTGGGGCGAGCGTTATTGGCCGGTGCTTTTCAGCACAAAGGCGACAATCGGCGCAGGGTCTTTGAGGCTGTGGGGATGGTGCTCGCCGCCCGGCTTGAGGATCACTTCGATCCTGCCGCCAAGGGCCTTGTAACGCTCCTCAACGATGGCCGTATTTTCGGCAAGCGGAACGCCGGTGTCGGCATCGCCGCAGACGCTGAGGATCGGAATCCTTGCGTCTGCGAGCGGCTTGAGGTTGTCCACGGGGTTGAGCTTCCAGGCCAGCGCGGCCTGCTCGTCGAGTCCGTAGGCCTTCTTGAGCTTTTCCCAATCTGCCGGCGCTCCTTTGCCTTTTCCTTTTCCGGCCGGCCAGCTTTTGAAGTCGCAGACCGGGGCATCGAGATAAAGCGCTGCAACCCGGTCCGGGTGTCGGGCCGCCCAGTTTAATGCAAAAAGCCCGCCCCGGCTGAAACCGAAAAGCGTGGTCTTCTCCGCGAGGTTTTTGGCTTTACGCACGAGGTCGTAGAAGGCGTCCATCAGATCCAGGGATTTCGGCGATCCATACATGTCGGTCAAATCGATGTAGGCGAGATGATACCCGCGTTCGAGCAAGGCGAGATCGGCTTCCGGCTTGTGGCCGAAAAACTCGGTCCGCCAGATCCAGGGGTTCCCCTTTGCGGGA
This sequence comes from uncultured Chthoniobacterales bacterium, assembly GCA_964467415.1. Taxonomy (GTDB): domain Bacteria; phylum Verrucomicrobiota; class Verrucomicrobiia; order Chthoniobacterales; family Terrimicrobiaceae; genus CAYXRX01. Next base: position 5,707 of record CAYXRX010000038.1, on the reverse strand, counting down.
TTGGCGGGGACCACCAGCCGGCAGGATCGCGAGGCAACGGAAAACTGCAGCTGCTTGTAGCCGTTCCATTCGGAGACGCTCTCGGAGGGGATCGGTCCGGAAAACGCTTTGCCCGTCAGTGCCTGATAAACTGTCTTGGCCATGATCTCGGCCCCACCGTCCACCGGATGCACGCGATCTTTGTAGAGATCGTCCCTCCCGGACAATGCCGCGTGCATGTCGATAACCTGAGCACCTTCCGCTTTTGCCACCTTTTCGACCAATGGCAGAACCTCCTTCATCACCTCCTCGGTAATGCCAAAGTTTCCCTCGCCAATCGCAGGAACCGGCCGGCAAAGAAAAATGACGGGCTTGGTTGGCAGCGCCTTGAATTGCGCGACGAGACTCTGATAGTCGGCCTCGTAGTTTTCCTTGAACTTCCAGTTCTGCGGTTTGGTGTCGTTAGTCCCCAGCATGATGACGACGGCGTCGGGCTGGAAGGCCAGAGCCGCCTGAAACGCGCCCTCCTTTTGGTACGGCCGGTCACCGGCGTTCAGCAGAGTGGCCCCGCTGACCCCGAAATTCCGGACGTCCCAGGGCTTTCCAAGCATGCGGCCGAGCAGCGAAGGATACGATGTCCATGCGGGATTGCTTGTCCCCGAACCAAACGTGATGCTGTCCCCGACGCAGGCGACTTTGCCGGGTGGCACGGCAGCCGGCAGGCTGCACACGGTGCCAAGCAGCAGGAGGGAAAACGGGACAAGGAAGCGGAGGGTTGATTTCATGTGCTATGGTGGAGTTTAGAATGAGTGGGGGCGAATAACAAACCTTACGGGTGGCCGGCATTCAAGACGGTTTCGGCGGGGGCAAGGCCCCCGGCCTCCACGCGCAGCGTGATCGGGCCGTCTGCGCCGGGCTTCGCGCGCACGATCGCCAGCGCAAGCCCGTTGAAAGCCGCACGTTCCGGCGACTGGAAACTCGTGTGGTCGGTCGGGTCGCCGTTGTCCGTCGCCACAATTTCTCCCGGCCCGCTGACCGAAAATTTAACCTTCGGGCTGGAGCGGGGAACCGGGTTGCCGTTTGCGTCCAGAACAGCGGCCGTGACGAACGACAGGTCACGCCCGTCGGCAGTGATCGCGGTGCGATCGGCCGAAAGCCGCAGCTTCGCCGCGGGGCCGGCTGTCACCAGTTTGTCCTCCGCCCATTTGCGGCCATCCTTGTAGGCGACGACCTTGAGTTCGCCGGGCTCGTATTTGACCTCATCCCATCGTAGCCGGTATTCAAGGTTTCCCTTCTTCTTCCGGCCCAGCGAGGTTCCGTTAAGAAACAATTCGGCCTCGTCGCCCGAGGTGTAAACATGGACGGGCGTGACCTCCCCCTCCCGCTCCGGCCAGTTCCAGTGCGGAAGGATGTGAGCCATCGGAACGTCGGGCCGCCAGCGCGCCTGGTAAAGATAAAACCGGTCCTTCTTAAAGCCGGCGAGGTCGACGATCCCGAAATACGAGCTGCGCGAGGGCACCTTGAGCTTGCCGATCTTTTTAAGTTCCTCCTCAGCCTTCGCCCTGGCCTCGGGCGTGTGGTAGTTTGTGAGGATCGTCTGGTCGCTGTTAAACGGCGTCGGCTCGCCCAGGTAATCGAACCCGGTCCAGACAAATTCGCCTGCGACCGAAGGGTTCTCGTCCTGGCCCTTGAACTCCCATTCGGCCGGCGTCGCCCAGCCGGGCGCATAGAGGTCATAGGAACTCATCTGAAAACCGATCTTGCCGCCGCTTTTATCGTAGGTGACCGGGAAGAGGTATTCCCCGCGCGTGCTGATGGTCGACGCCGTCTCGCTGCCGTAGAGCGGCTGGTCCGGGTTGGCCGCACGGAATTTTCCATATTCGAACGGCTTGTAGTTGTATCCGAAGAACCCGACGGTCTTGTTGAACCCGTTGTATCCCGAGCCGAGGAAATCGCATCCGGCGGTTGTCGGGCGTGTCGGATCCTCCTCGCGGGCGATCTCCGTGAGCCTTGCGGCGACCGGATGGTTCTTCGGATCCTTCTGCTCGCCGATTTCATTTCCGATGCTCCAGGCGATCACGCTCGGATGGTTGCGGTCGCGCCGGACGAGTGCGCGGAGGTCCGCCTCGGACCAGTCCTTAAACAGCTTTGCATAACCGTTCGGCTTCTTGGCAATCGTCCAGGTGTCGGCAAACTCCGCGATCGCGAGGATGCCCATGCGGTCGAAGAGATCGAGCAGCTCGGGCGCGGCGGGGTTGTGGGTGATTCGCACCGCGTTGCAGCCCATCTCCTTCAGGATTTCGATCTGGCGCTCGGCGGCCCGAAGGTTGAAGGCTGCCCCGAGCGCCCCGAGGTCGTGATGCTGGCAGACCCCATTCAGCGGCACGCGCTTCCCGTTCAGGTGGAAACCGTCGTCCGCTGTGAATTCGATGCTCCGGATCCCGAACGGCGTGACCAGACGGTCGACAACCCGGCCGTCCCGCTCGACGAGGGTGACTGCGGCATACCGCTCGGGAGATTGCAAATCCCAGAGCTTCGGGTTCGCGACAACGGCCTTTGCCGACGCTGGGGCTGTGGATGCGGGAGCAAGCTTCAAGCGCACGGGATCCGTCGCGGCGACAGCAGAACCCTCAATCTCGCCGGCCGAGGAGAGTTTGAAAATTTCCGTGGTGACCCGCACTTCCACGGGCTTCGCCGAATCGTTCGTGATTTTCGATTGGACCTCAACCGTCGCCGACGCGGGACCAACCACCGGGGTCGTCACGAACGTTTGCCACCGGTCCGCATGCACCTGAGACGTTTTGACCAGCCAGACATTGCGGTAAATGCCGCCTCCCGGATACCAGCGCGACGACTCCTCCGGATTTTCCAAGCGGATCGCCAGCGTGTTGCGTGCGCCGGGCTTGAGGTAGGGCGTCATGTCCAGCTTGTAGGACGTGTAGCCATATGGCCAGCCGCCCACCAGGCGGCCGTTGCACCAGACCGACGAAAAGGACATCGCCCCGTCGATTTCCAATTCGATCCGGCGGCCCGCATCGGATGCCGGCAGGTCAAACGACTTGCGATACCATGCCACCCCGGTCCAAGGCAGCTTGGCCGTCTCCCCGGGAAGGTCCTGCTGGAATGGTCCCTCGATGCCCCAGTCGTGCGGCAGATCGAGCTTCCGCCATCCGCTGTCGTCGAAGGCCGCCCCGGCAAACGCCACGTCCTCGCCGGGCGCAGGTCCTTCGGGACGTGCGGCCGGTCCTGCCTTCACCATCGGGTTGGCCGTAGGAAGCAGCCAGGGCTTGATGCGGTCGTATTTCAAGCTATCCCCGGCCCCTTCAGGATCACCCTTTTGAAACCTCCAACCCTCGTTGAAAAGGATTCGCTGCCGCGGGGAATCCGGGGCGTCTACGGCGGATAGGAGATGCGATGGGACCATGATGGCAGCAGCTATAAGTACGCCGCTTTGAAAAAGTACGGGGAGTTTCATGAAGAACACTAGGTGGGGTTGACTTGCTTAAGGCCTTCCACGGAAGGAGGCAGGCACCTCATCCTAACCAATCTGAACAACCAAGGCCGTGCTGTTATCTCGCCCGGAGGAGGTGACCGCTTCGTGGACGAGGCATTCAGCGGGATTGCCTGTCCCCCTGTCAAGGATATCGCGCAGCTGATCGTCATAAAGCCCGTCGACGACCCCGTCCGTGCACAGCAGAAACCTGTCACCGCGCTCGTAGGCGACCGCCCCCACCTGCGGATCGACAAACTGGTTTCCGGATCCGAGCGCGCGCTGGAGGACGTTGCGCCGCGGGTGGGTCTTACACTCACGCTCGTTCAGCTTTCCATTCCGGAACAGCCAGCCGACGTGCGTGTCGTCATGGCTGAGCTGCCGGATCCCTCCGCCTGCGGGAAGGTAGTAGATCCGGCTGTCTCCGATATGCCCGAAATACATCCATCCCGGGCTGAACCAGCAGAGGCTCAGCGTCGCGCCCATCCCCGAGCATTCCTCGTAGCAGGATCCCAGGTAGAGGAGCGACTTGTGAATCTCGGAAAAAAGTTCTGCCAGCACATCCTCAAAACCCGAGGAAAGCCCCCCTGCCGCCTGCTTGAAAAGCGGCGGAAGCATCCGCGTGATTTTCTCCACCGCAATCCGGCTTGCAAACTCGCCGGCCATCGCCCCCCCCATCCCATCGCTCACCGCGAAGATCAGGTCGGCGTGCGAGCAGTCGGAGCTCCCGATCTTGCCGAGGAACCGCGCCTCGCGGGCGTCGATGGCCAACCCCAGAAACGCATCCTCGTTGTTCTTGCGCACCTTGCCCCGGTCGGTGTGCCCGAACCAGTCCAGCGGAGGATATTGCCCGTCAGCCCCCATGTCGCTCAGGCGCCTCCAAGATCGTCGCAAATTCGAAGTCGATCAGGCAGAACCGGCCGTCCGACTGTCGGTAGGTCACATTGCGCATCTCCGCGTCATCGTGCCGGACCCCGTAGGTCTCCAGCTCTGCAAAAAGCTCCTTCAGCCGCTCGTCGTCGAGGTGGTCGACCCGGCTCCCGCAGTTGGTCGTCACGATTTTCAGCGCGTCCCCGTCGGCCTCGAGCAGGCGCGGCACAAACGGACACCCGCGCTCCTCGAGATATTTCAGGACCCTGACCTCGGTCGCGAAGCGCTCCGGCGCATTCGGTCCCCGGAACTGCTTGTGAACCTTCCCGTCGAACCCGATGCGCACAGTCGCGCGCAGTGTGTCTTTGACCTGTTGCATCCCGCGGCCAGCATGACGCCACCCCGCCGTCTGACAAGTCAGGAAATGTGGCTCCGATTGAGCAATCCTCGCCGGCAGTGAATTCTTTTTTAGACAACTGGCATCAGACTTGCTTACCTCTCAACCTGCCGGATGGATATCAGGGCAAAAACCAACATCAAACGGTCCCCACCGGCGTGGACCGCTCAATAACAGACACTGCAAACAACAAATATGGCGAAATATAAACTGGAATACATCTGGCTGGACGGCTACGAGCCCGTCGCGAACCTCCGTGGCAAGACTCAGGTCAAGGACTTCGACAGCTTCCCAACACTTGAGGAACTTCCGCTCTGGGGTTTTGATGGCAGCTCGACGCGCCAGGCCGAAGGGCACAGCTCGGACTGCGTCCTCAAGCCTGTGGCCGTCTATCCCGACCCGACCAAAGACAACGGCGCTCTGGTCATGTGCGAGGTCATGCTTCCGGACGGTTCTCCGCATCCGACGAACGCCCGCGCCACGATCCTTGATGATCCGGGTGCCTGGTTCGGTTTCGAGCAGGAATATTTCCTCTACCGCGACGGAGTTCCGCTCGGCTTCCCGGAAGGCGGCGGGTTCCCACCGCCCCAGGGAAAATACTACACCGGTGTTGGATACGAGAACGTCGGCGACGTGGCCCGCGAGATCGTGGACACCCACCTCGACCTGTGTCTGGCCGCCGGCATCAACCACGAGGGCATTAACGCCGAAGTGGCCAAAGGCCAGTGGGAATTCCAGATTTTCGGCAAAGGTTCGAAGACCGCCGCCGACCAGGTCTGGATGGCCCGCTACCTCTTGCTCCGCCTCACCGAATCCTACGGCGTCGTCGTCAACTGGCACTGCAAGCCGCTCGGCATGGATGTTGACTGGAACGGCTCGGGAATGCACTCGAACTTCTCCACCACCTACCTCCGCGAGGTCGGTGGCAAGGAATACTTCGAGGCCCTCATGGCCGCGTTCGACAAATACAA
>CAYXRX010000037.1:0-22952 GCA_964467415.1 uncultured Chthoniobacterales bacterium | reverse complement strand
AACAGCATCAACGACTTCGCCGAGAACAATGACTGGAGCGCCCTCCGCGAGGAGCTGGAAGCCACGCAAAACGAGGTCAAGCTCGCCATGGCCGAGCAGAAGGACCAAAACCTTGTGAGCCTCGTCACCGTCGGCGCATGGGTCCGCGGAACCGACGTCGCAGCCCTCTACATCGACAAAAACTACACTCCGGAGCTGGCCTCGCTGCTCCGCCAGCCCGCGATCATCGAATACCTGCTCTCGCAGCTCGGGCTTCTGCCCGGGAGCATGCGCTCGGAACCTCTTGTTCAAAAGCTCGAGCAGGGCCTTGCCTCGGCGCTCAAGCTGGTCGACACCGACCCGGACAAGCCGTTCTCCGCGGAATCGGTGAAGGCTCTCTCAGGAACGATGTCCGGACTTGTCAACGCGATTGCCGAAGGAGCAAAAAACCCATGAAAGCCTTTCTATTCGTCGCCCTCCTCGGGACGGCGCCCCTGATGGCCGAGCAGAAGCCGGCGGCGGAGCCGGTCTCGTCGGCGACCCCGCGGAGCCGCGCACTCGAGCTGGCCGGGGCGTTTGCAAATGACGGCTATAAGATCCGGGACGGCTTCTGGGCGGGCAGCCTGGAGCCGGCCAAGCCGCTCCTGATCGAGGTCAATCTCTTCGAGGGAAACGAGTATTGGTTTTCCGCGGCGGCGCTCAGCCCGGCGCGCAAAATCGCCGTTGAAGTCTTTGACCAGAAGGGCCGCCCGGTCCCGGGCGAACGCTACCAGGAAGGCCCGTCTTCCGCCGCCGGAATCGTTGCCCAGAAAAGCGGCCGCTACTTCATCCGCCTCTCGCTCGCCGAGGGGGAGAAGGCCGATTTCTGCCTCGTCTACTCCTACAAATAAGAAAGTTCATGACCGCCTCCGCCACTGCCGAGAAGCTCAACAGCCCCCACGTCCGCCAGTTTTCAGTCTTCCTTCAAAACAAGGTCGGCGCGCTGCTGGAAGTCGTGAAGCTTCTCAACGAGAACAGCATCATCGTGCTCGCTCTGAGCATCGCCGAGGCCTCGGAGTCCGCGATCGGCCGGATGATCGTGAGCGATCCAGAGCGGGTGTCCGAGCTTTTTCACGATCAGGACATCCCGCACAGTGTCTGCGAGATGATGGTGGTCGAACTGAAGGAGGGTCCGGGCGATCTTGCGAACGTTTTGGCCGCCCTTCTGATGGCGGAGGTGAACATCCATTTCAGCTACCCCCTTCTGATCCGGCCGCGCGGGCGCGCAGTGCTGGCTCTGCACCTCGACGACACCGAGTGCGCGAGCTCGGTCCTGCGGGGAGAAGGTTTCAACCTCCTCAGCCAGGGCGATCTCTCGCGGTAAGAATTCCGGGCTAGGCCCGGCGATCCAGCAGCTTCTCCGCGATGGCCCGGAGGACGGATCCTTCCGCACCGAGAGGGGCGAGAGCCTTCATGGCCTTGCACGTCAGGCGGGCTGCCTCCCGGCGGGAGCGCTCCAACCCGAGCACGGCGGGGTAGGTCGTCTTGCCGGATGCCGCATCCTTGCCTGCGCTTTTCCCCAGCTGCTCGCTCGTCTGCGTGACGTCCAGGATGTCGTCGACAACCTGAAACGCGAGGCCGAGGCTCTCTCCGAATGCTGCGAGCGCCTTGAGCCGGCCGTCGTCGGCGTTGGCACTCATCGCTCCGAGCTTCAGGCTGGCGACAATCATTGCAGCAGTCTTTCCCCTGTGGATGAATCGCAGCTCGGCGGGAGTCGAGGGCCGGTTTTCACCCTCCAGATCGGCAACCTGTCCTCCAATGAGGAACCGGCTGCCGGCCGCGCGAGAGAGCTCGCTGAAGAATGCCGTGGCCGGGTGGCGGCGGGTGGGCGCCGTCCGGCCGAGGATCTCGAAAGCGACCGTGAGAAGCGCATCGCCAGCCAGGACCGCAATTCCCTCGCCGAACACTTTGTGAGATGTCGGGCGTCCGCGCCGCAGGTCGTCGTCATCCATGCAGGGCAGATCATCGTGGATGAGCGAGTAAGTGTGGACGCACTCGACCGCACAGGCGGCGGGCAGGGCGGCTTCGACGCTGCCCCCGCACGCCTCGGCGGCTGCAAGAACCAGGGCCGGCCGCATCCGCTTGCCCCCGGCAAAAAGGCTGTAGCGCATCGCCCGGTGGAGGGTTGCGGGCCGGGCGTCCGCCTTCGGCAGCCAGCGCGAGAGCGCCAGATCCACCTTCCGGGAGTAGGAGGCAATCAGCTGGTCGAGCGGGACCTTCATTGCTCAGTTCGACTCGTCGGTGGGTGTCTCCTTCGGAGGCTCCTCGTCGTCGTCCATCTTGTCCTCCTTGGCGTCCTTATCTTCCTTGGCATCCTTCTTCTTCTGCTTGGCAACATTGGCGTAGATCTCGCGGAAGACCTTGCCGATGAGGGGGGCGGCATGCGAGCCGCCATGTACGCTATTGTCGCCGGGTTCGCCCTCGTAGAGCGCCGCAAAAGCATACTGCGGGGCCACCGCAGGAATAAAGCCCGCGAACCAGGCTGCGGTCCGTTGCTTTTCCGTCGGTCCCCACTGCGCGGTTCCGGTTTTTCCGGCCACCTTTACCCCTTTGACGCGCGCGCTGTGCGCCGTCCCCTGACCGTCGGAGGTCACCGCGACGAGCGCCGCGCGCATGGTGTCCATCACCTCGGGCGAGGTGGGGATCTCGTCGCGGACGCGGTCCGGGTAGGCGGCGACGACCTTGTTGTCGATCGATTGGACCTGCTTGACGAGCCGGGTCTGGTGAAAGACCCCCCCCTGCGAAATGACGGACATCCCCTGCGCCATCTGCACCGGGCTGATCAGGACGTCGCCCTGCCCGATCGCCATGTTCGCCACGTCGCCGTTCTTGATTTTCCGCTTGTGCACCCGGAGCATGTAGTCATCGGTCGGGATGTTGCCGCCGGACTCGCTGTTGACGGGAATCCCGGTCCGCCGGCCGAGGCCGACCCGCTTGGCGTAGTCGATGATCTCCTGCGCGCCGATCTTGATGCCGACCTGGTAGAACCACGTGTTGCAGGATTGGGTGAGCGCCTCCTTGAAGTTGAGCGAACCCGAGGCAGTCTTCTTCCAGTTCCGGAACGTGTGGTCGCCCACCGTGAAGGCCGCCGGGCAGCTGAATTCGTCCTTGGCCTTGATTTTTCCGGATTCGAGGGCGGCATAGCCGACGAATGTCTTGAACGTCGAGCCGGGCGGGTAGGCCGACCGGAACGCCCGGGGCACGAGCGGATCGGAAGGGTCCTTGGAGTAGGCGTTGAAGACGCTCTGCTTGATCACCGGAATAAAGTCGTTGGGGTTGAAGGCGGGGTAGGACGCCAGGGCGAGCAGTTCGCCGTTGTTGGGATCGATAAGGACAATCGCCCCCCGCTTCGCATTTTTTGCCAGGGTGGTTTCGCAGAGCCGCTGATGGTTCTCGTCGAGGGTGGTCACGACATTGTATCCGGGCACGGGCGGGCGGGCGATGCGCTCGGACATCTTTTTGCCCTCGGCATTGTAGGTGATATGAAGGATCCCAGGCTGCCCCTTGAGCTCATTATTAAAAATCAGTTCCAGGCCCTCGCGGCCTTCGCTTTCGGGAAAGATCATGTCCCCGTTCTCAATCGGGCGCACGGAGAGCGGGGCCTCGCGTCCGGTGTAGCCGATGATGTGGGAGGCGAGCGTGCCGTTCGGGTAGAACCGCACATAGGTCTGGCGGAGGACCAGCTCGGGGGGCAGCCCGCGCTCGAGGTTTTTCAGCTCGGCGGGGAGAAGATCCTCGACGATGTCGAGAGGGAGGACACCGCGGTTCTTGTAGTGGTTGAGAATGACATCGTCCGCTACCTGGATCTCACGCTTGAGGATCCCCTTGGCAAAAGTGATCTGCTGCCGGGCGAAGGCAAGGATCTGCTTGTCGGACCAGTCGAGCGGGGTGGGAAAGCTGATGGCAAGATTGTAGCTCAGGCGGCTTTGCGCGAGCGGTCTGCCGTTGCGGTCGGTGATCTGGCCGCGGGGGGCTGGAATCGAGAGCGTGAACGTGCGCGCCTGACGCTGGGTCTCCCAGGTCGGCTTGGGATTTTCCGTCGGGGCGCCATCGGCCGGTGCATCCGGAGCGGCATGCAGGGCGGGGATAATGAGCAGGAGAAGCAGGGTTGCGCGGTTCATTTCAGGGGCATGGAAATCGGGACAGCAGGGCTGCGCATCTTCGGCAATGGGAAAGAATGTTCAAGCCGGGAAGAACGGGTTGTTGGCCTTTTCGAGAGCGACGGTGGTGAGGGGTCCGTGGCCCGGACACAGCAGCGTGTCGACGGGCAGGCTGAGGATCTGCGCGCGGGTCGTCCGCAGGGCATCCGCGTAGGATACTTTCCCGCCACCCATCGATCCCGCAAAAAGCGCGTCGCCGACGACCGCAACCGGTCGGGCGAGGCCGTTGATAACGTAGGTGATTCCGGCGGCGGAATGTCCGCAGGTCAGGCGGGTCGACACCCGGAGCCCGCCGATGGAGAAGTGGGCCCCCGGCTCGAACGGCTGCGCGCCTTCGACAGGTTCACTCGACCAGGCCGGGGCTCCGGATTTTTCGACCAGGCGGTCGAGATCGTAGATGTGGTCGCCGTGCGAGTGGGTCAGGAAAATTGCTGTCAGCTTAAGCGCATGCCGCTGCACCGCCTCGAGGAGACCGTCGCAGTCGGTCCCCGTGTCGAAGGCCGCGGCGCGGCCGGATTCGGGATCCCACACCAGAAACGAATTCACGACCATGTCGCCGAACGGCGTCGAAAACATCAGGAGGCCCTTGGGGACCTGACCGGCGTCCGGATAATAGGCCCGCGCGGCGACGGACGCGAGGCTGCGGGGGTCGAGCCCGAGCGCGGCCGCCACGGCTTTGACAGCAGTGGGGTCGGGCAGATCCTTGAGAACAAGGGCGAGCCCGCCCGGGGAGAGACCGGAGCGGCTTTCGACGGTCCGGTCGTCCACGCCGAGCCCGCGCTGCGCTTTCAGGATGATGTCGGCGTGAGTGTCTTCAAGGTTCATGCGAGGCGGGTGCGGATCTGTGATCGGAGGATGAGGAAGAGGAGTGCAAACAAGCCGCCGGTCATACCCAGCAGTATGAGACAGTTGAACCAGAGCAGGCCGAATTTCAACCCCAGGTATTCCTTGACCGGGCCGAAGAACACATTGAGGTGGCGGTTTTCGCGGTAGTCGCTCTGCTCCATCTCGGCCTTGGAGATCAGGTCGGTGACCTTCTGGTTGACGTAGAGCTGCTCGGCGGTAACTCCCTCGCCCGACGACTTGAACTTCGCCCGTTCGAACGGCCCGCCCCGGATGATGTCATCGACAAGCCGGAACTTCGCGTCGAGGGACTTCGGATCCGCCGCCTCGAGCCCCGAGAGCACGGCCAGTGTATCCTTCAGATCTTCAAGGCGCTCCTCCTGTACGGGCGTGGGGCTTTTGACCAGCACGAGACGATTGATCTGCTGCTGGATCTCCTCCTGCCTGCGGGTGAGCGGATTGAGCTTAGCCTGCGCGAAGACCAGCGCCTCGTAGGACCACCTCGTCGGCATGACCTCGCAGATCAGCGGAACCTGCAGGTCGCTGCGGGCGGGCATCGCGCTGTCGGGGTGGCTGTTCACCCATTGCTGGATGGTGTAGACGAAATCGAGGTTGCGATTCATCTCTTCATACTTGATGAGCGCGCCGCTGAGGATGATCTGCGGAATGAGGACGGCCGGAATGATGAGGATGCCGGTCTTGCTCTCCGAGACGAGCGCGGAGATCACCAGTCCGATGGCGGCACCGCAGCCGGCGGTCAGGAACATGGCAAGGAACACGATGCCGAATCCCCCGCGGAGGGCGAGCAGCCAGTTGCCGATCCATGTGAAGAGCGCACACTGGATCACCCCGAAGGCCGCAAGCGTCAGGCCTTTGGCGAGCACGTAGTAGATCAGTCGCACGTCGAGATTCCGCTCGCGCATGAGGACCGGGCGGTCGCGGATGATGTCGTCGACGCTGTTCGTCAGGCCGAGAAACATGGCCACAACCAGAGAGAGGAACAGGTAGGTCGGGATGTGAAAGGCCGACGCAAAATCATACACGTCGCTCTCGGAATAACGGAGGACCATGCCGGTGAGCAGGGCCAGGAGCGGAGCCTCCAGGATCGTCGTCAGAAGGTTGGCTGGATTCCGGAGCTTGCTCAGGAATGCCCGCTTGAGGAGAACGACAAACTGGTGCCATTCGTCCCGCCAGCGGAATGGCTCGCGGCGGCGGACGGGCGCCGGCGGGGGCGCGGCCTCGCGGGGCGTGGCCGGCGCCTGGACATCCTTCATCAGCCGGTAGGCCTCGTATTTATCGCGCCAGTAATCGGGCGAGAACCGCCGCGCGGGGATGAGCTGCCCGCGGTTGTTCTCCTCGAAGATGATGTCGCCGCCGAGGTCGCGCAGCGGGGTTTCCAGGACGTCGAAAATGAATTCCGGCCGCGTGGTCCCGCAGGCCTCGCAGCCGCCGAGCGCGGTGCCGAAATGCTGCTGGTGCTCGGCCTCGGCAAAATACTTGAGCATGTCCTGAGGCGTGCCGAAGAAGACGAGCTTCCCGCCCCGGTCGAGCAGGACCGCCTTGTGGAACATCTGGAAGATCTTCGACGTCGGCTGGTGGATCGTCACCAGCACGATCTTGTTGTGGGACATCCCGCGGATGATCTCAATCACGTGCTCGGAGTCCTTTGAGGAGAGCCCGCTCGTCGGCTCGTCAAAAAGGAAAATGTCTGCCGAGCTGACCATGTCGAGGCCGATGTTGAGACGCTTGCGCTCGCCGCCGCTGAGCGTCTTCTTGTGCGAGCTGCCGACCACGAACCCGCGCCGTTCGTTGAGCCCGAGCTCGGCCAGCTTGCCGTCGATCCGGCGGAGCCGCTCGCGGCGGGAGAGGTGCGGCGCACGGATCGCCGCGGCAAAATCGAGATTCTCCTCGATCGTCAGGTGCTCATCGAAAGCGTCGTATTGCGGGACATAGGTGACGTATTTTCTGAGGGCGTCGTAGTTGCCGTAGAGCGAGCGGTTGTTGAAAAGCACGTCCCCCTGCATCGGGGGAAACTGCCCCGAGAGCGCGCGCAGGAGCGTGCTCTTGCCGCACCCGCTCGCCCCCATCACGCAGACCATTTCCCCGCGGTGGACAGAAAACGAGATCCCGTCGACGGCAACCTGGGCGTTTCCGAACCGGCAGACCAGGTCCCTCACCTCCATCGAGCGGATCACGTTCCGCTCCTCTTCGATGAGCCGCTCGGAAAAGTTGCACCGGAGGACCTGGCCGACATCCACGCGGATGGTGTCCCCGTCGGCGAGCGCAGCCGAGTTGCGCACGGGGACGCCCCGCACGAGGATCGGCCGGTCGGACTGAAGGACCTCCACCTTCCCCTCCAACCGCTCGTAGTCGCAAGAGATCTTCAGGAGCACATCCCCGCCGGCTCCCGGGGCCAGCAGGATGTCGTCTTCCTCCAGAAGGCCAGGGTTGTTCGAGACAAGGTATTCGTTTTTTGAGGTCTTGAGCTGGAAACGCCCACCATAGGAGCGCGCCCGGCGCCGTAGCGTGCCGAGGTCGAGCTCGCTGTCGTTGTGGAAGATGATTTTGTCCTCGAGAGTGGCGGACACTTCCTTGCCAGCCGTGAGCCGGACGTCGTTGAGGACGGCATCGACGTCCTTGAGCGCCAGGACCCGCACGCGCAGGCCGAATGTCACCTGCAGGCACGAATCCCGCGACCGTGTTTTCTCAAGCCGGACCTCGTCGCTCCCGCTCACCGCCACGAAGATCTCGGGCACGGTCACGTTTTTCTTGGCGTTGAAATAAAAGACGAGGTCCGCGTAGGCAAGGACCTGGTCGTCGATCAGGACGCGCTGGCCGGCGTAGAGCCGCGCAAAATCGCCCGGCTTGAGGGCACGCCCCTGGACGATCAGGTTGCGGCCGCTGAGGTTCTTCAGGATGATGAGGTCGCCGTAGCGGTAGGCATTGAGGTGCTCGTCCGGAGCGAAGTCCGCCAGGACGACATCGGTGTTGTCCTTGTGTCCGAAGCTGACCATCTCCAGCGGGGAGGCCCCCTGGTGGAAGACCGCCGTGTCGGTCTGGTCGTCGGCATTGAGCTGGTAAACGATGTCGATCGCCTGGGCGGCCATGCCCAGCTGGGACATGAATGAGTAATAGGCGATGACCTGGTCCTGCTTGAGCCCGGCTTTCGCGATCAGGTCGTAGAGCTGAACGCCGAGGAGGATCTTGCGCTCGTCGCTGAGCTGCCCCGCCAGCTTCTGCGCCATGGCGTTCAGGTCCTGCTTCTCGTGCAGGGCATCGCGGAAAAGTTTGCGCAGCTCGGAGTAAACCGCATCCGGATAGTCGTAGCGGAGGAACCCGAGGCCGGAGTCGATTTCCTCCTCGAGGAGTTCGCCGTCGGCGCGCGCAAAGGCCGCCAGAACCTTGATGAGCGTGGGCAGAAGGTTCGGTCCCTCAGTGACCGTGCGCGGCTTGCGCTGAAGACGTCGCAAGAGCGTTCGCATGGCTCCATGGGCCATCGCCCCCGCGCGCAAAACGCCCTCGATCCGGCGCTGCATGCGGCCGGGGCTGGCTGTTGTCGGCGCATTTTCCACAATTAAACCGGCAACCTAGCTCCAGGCGGGGCTGAATGCAATCCGCGTCTGATCCTGCGGCCGGCGGGCGGGCAGGGCCCGGTTTCGTTGCGCCGTCAAGGTATCCGGATCAGTTCCCGAGCAGACCGGCGGCCACCTCTGGCGAAGGCAGGCCCCAGGTTTTCCAGAGCGCGATGTATTCGGATTTCGGGAGCAGGACGTAGCGGGGCCGGGCAGGGGCGCGCAGCCATGAGACCAAGCGCAGGAGGTCGGTCCGCGGCATCACAGTGCATCCGGAGGAAAAGATGCTTTCGCCCCGCTGGATATGGAAAAAGATCGCACTCCCGGCACCGGCGACCGGCGGATCGGCGTTGTGCCGGATCTCGACAAGCCAGCGGTGGGGTGGGTCGTCGAGACGCATCCGCTGCTTCTGAAACCATGGCGGCGGGTTGGCCGGGTCGACCGTGATGTGGCGGTTGTAATCAGGCAGCGCCGGGTCGTCGATCCAGGCATCGGCAGACGTGATCGTGTGGAAGGGGTAGTCGGCACCCGCCGGAAGGGCGGAGTCGTAGGTGTAAATTTTTCCGATGCGGAAGATGCCGGCTGGCGCCCGGCGGTCGCGCTCCTGTTTGACTGGAGCCGCGGAGCCACCGGCGACGGTGAATTCGCCCCGCCCCCAGGCGAGGCCGTTCTTGCCATAGAGAACCCTCCATGGCGGGCAGACCGCACGCCATGTCCGGCCGTCGCGCTCGAAAAGCTGCATCCGGCCGGTTGTGGAATTCCATCCGTCCGCAATCGACACCGCAAGCTGGGACGCTGAGGGATCGGTCCCTGCCGCGCCTGCGCTCAAGACAATAAG
The DNA here is from genome assembly GCA_964467415.1 of uncultured Chthoniobacterales bacterium. Lineage (GTDB taxonomy): Bacteria > Verrucomicrobiota > Verrucomicrobiia > Chthoniobacterales > Terrimicrobiaceae > CAYXRX01. The sequence goes on along the minus strand of CAYXRX010000037.1, from coordinate 13,521 downwards.
ACAAAAAACAACGAATCGAAAAATCATGCTGGGTTTGCGGGATCTTCCCTGTAGCGGAGGCTATACTTCCCCGCGCATTGTATGCTCGGAAAAGGCATCCCGTCATGCAGAGAAACATGGACCAGATTTCTTTTCGCGAAGAGCCCGGTCCGAAGAAATTTTGTTCAAAATTTCTCTACATCGCTTTTCCGAAATACTGATGCTCGAAACCGTAGTCGAATCCGCATCCCGGTCAATGCCGGCGTCAACGCCCGACACACCACTTGACCAACGGTGCACCCGCGTGCTTATTCATGGCCGATGCGCCTCCGGCTCCTGAACATATTCCTCGTGGCGGGCGCCTGGCTTCTTGTCCTGCGGCCTGCGCACGCGCAGCTGGTTCTGGGGGACGCCCGCAGCCTGTTTCTCTCCGGGATCTACCCCGGCACGACGGATGACCCGCTGGACTGGGCAAACGGCGCCTCAGGCGCGGCGATCTTTTACAATTCCGGATATTTCGGCGAGCGGGCGGTGATTGCGAACGTCGAGGGCGGGCATATCTGGAGCGGCCACGAGGTCTTTGACCGCTCCGCCATCCCGGTGGGAAGCCCGGGTGCGGGCGCGGCGATCACGGAATTCGTTGCGTCCCCCGGGGTCACCGGCCAGACCGACTACCACGCCACGATGGTCGGCCACATCCTCGCGGGAACCGGTTACGTCGAAGGCGCGGGCGGAGGCTCGCTGACCTACGCGGGCATGGGCATGGCCCCGTTTGCCCAGCTCTGGTCCGGGGCGATCGCCACCGGATTTTCCGATGCCGACATCGGAAGTTTTGAGACAACCACCGATTCGGTCCTCGGACCTTACCGGGCCTTTTTCCGCGGCATCGGCGGACGGAAGGCCGACGTGATCAACAGCAGCTGGGGCGGCACAGGCGACGGGGCCGCCATCTCCGACGAAATGCTCACCCTCGACGCGCTCGCACGGGAGAACCCGACCGTCGCGTTTGTTGCGGCCGCCGGAAACAGCGATGCGGGGCAGGTTTCCTCGCCCGGAAGCGGCTTCAATAACATCACGGTTGGCTCCCTCGGCGGCGCGTCGTTCCTGACCCCGTCGGCCTTCTCCTCGCGGGGAGCAGCGGACTTTTTCAACCCCGATGAGAATGGCGGCGCCGGCGTGCTGCATACCGGTGTCCGCGCAGCCGTCGATCTTTCCGCGCCGGGGGAAAATTTATTTCTGGCCGCGTATCTGGGTCCGACCGGGTCGCTCCAATTCCTGCCGGAGATCACCCAGGATCCGTCGCCAGCCGGGCTTTATTTCATCGACCAGGATGGCACCAGCTTCTCGGCGCCGACGGTCGCCGGCGGGATTGCGCTCCTCAAGGACGTCGCCATGGGGCCTGTTTTCGCGATGGCCAGCGAGGCCTTCGATACGCGGGTCATCAAGTCGGTCCTCATGGCCTCGTCAAAACCAAGCGAGGGCTGGGACAACGGCCAGGCGACCGCGCCGGACGGCGTCGTCCGCACAACCCAGGCGCTGGATTTCGCCGCCGGAGCCGGCGCGCTCGACCTGACGGCTGCCGCCGGCGTTTACCTTCTCTCCGGGACGCAGGACGTGCCCGGCAGCGCCGGCGGCAACATCGCCTCATCCGGCTGGGACTTCGGCACCGCTGTGCCGGGCCAGTCGAACGCCTATGCATTTGAGTCCTCCTTTTCCGAGGGACTCATCCTGACGGTTTCCCTGAACTGGTTTGCCGGCACCTCGATCGATGCCCCGACGGATTTGGGCCGCGGCCTGACCTTCACCGACCTGAATCTGGAGCTCGGCCTTCTGACCGAGGGGGCTTTCGTATCCATCGTGGCTGAATCCGCGACGGTCTACAACAATACCGAGTTCCTGCGGATCGGTGTGCCCTCGGACGGCCTGTATGTCGTGCGTGTCACATTCCACGGCCTCGTCTACGGCCCGAGCCCGGCATCACCGGAACCCTACGGGCTCGCCTGGACAACCGCCCAGCCGGTCCCGGAGCCAACGACCGTTCTTCTTCTCGCCGCAGCCGCAGTGCTGATCGTCTGGTTCGGGCCGGGCAGGAGGTGCCGGCCTCCGGAGGCGGTTTGAAACTATTCGGGAAGATTCTTGTTCCTTGAAAAATTGTCTTCTTCAGGCGAGAGTGTGCGCGCTGTGAGAAATCCCTATTCCCTTCGCTCTGGCCGCCGCAACCAAGGCGGTTACACGCTTTTTGAGATCATGCTGGTGCTCGGCATCATCGCCGTGCTCGTCGGTTCGGCCATCTACAAGCTCGTCGGCAACCTGGATGTCGCCAAGGAACAACAGGTCACGGCGGATGTTCAGGCGATCTCGATGCAGCTGCGGACGTATGAGATGCTCAATTTCCGCAAGCCCACGACCGAACAGGGACTGAAGGCTCTCGTTCAGATGCCCACGACCGACCCGAAGCCTCGCAAGTGGAAGCAGCTCATGGAAACCTTGCCGCTCGATCCTTGGGGTGCCGAGTATGTGTATCGCAACCCGGGGAAGAAAAACCCAAGCGGATTCGATCTCTACTCGCTCGGGCCGGATGGCAAGGAGAGCGATGACGACTCCGGAAAAAAGTAAATACCTCCGGGGCGGACGCGCGTTCACGCTCTTCGAAATCCTTCTCGCTCTCGGCATCGCGGCGGTGATTCTCGGCGTCACAGTCCCGTTCCTTGCCGAGTCATTGGGCCGGTCCGCTTCGGACGAGGCCACTGATGCCCTGGCCCAAGCGGCGCAAGCGACGCGGGCCGCCGCGCTCGAAAAGGGGGAAGCCAGGCGGCTATCGGTTTATGAGGGGGGGCTCAAGCCGGATCTCGCGGGCCTCCCGGCTGCGGAGCTGGCCGCCGGCTGGAAACTGGAAATCCAACGCACCGGCGACTCAAAGTTCCGCAAGCCCGCCAAGCGAGAGATCTGGGAGTTCAATTCCGCCGGCATCTGCGAGCCGGTCATGTTCCGGCTGAGCAACGGTCGCGAGACCACAACCGTCCTCTTCGATCCGCTCACCGCGCTCGTGATCCCCGATGAGTAATCAGCCTCTGAAAATGGGAAATGCGAGAGGGGAAATGCGGAGTGCGGCCCAGCGCCGGGCACGGGCATCCGGGCGCAAAGTGCCCGCATTTCCGATTTCGCATTTCCGATTTCGCATTTCCCCCAACGAAGCCGCCTTCACGCTGTTCGAGGTGATGATCGCCATGGGGGTTTTTGCGATTGCTGTGGTCTCACTCGCGATGGCGCTGCAGACCTCGGTGCAGGCCGCCCTTGACGCCCGCCAGACGTCGCTCTCCCGGATGCAGCTGGAGTCGCGGCTATCGATCTCGATGGCCGATCCTCCGACCAACGGACGCCGCGTCATCGAGGCCCGCGACAACAACGGCATCCGCATCGAGGAAACCCTCGAACCCTACGAGGCCAAGACCACCAACGGGGTCCTGGTGCCCGGACTCTGGAAGCTGAAAATCGTCGCCGGGAGCGGCGAGCGCGGGACGAAGGACAAGGACTCCGCGGAGATCCTCATATACAAGCCATGATTTCGGGAATGCGAAATGCGGAATGCGAAATAGGAAATGCGGGCACTTTGCGCCTGGGTGCCCGGGCCCTGCGCGGAGCCTCCCTTCGCATTTCCCATTTCGCATTTCCTATTCCCCGAAGCCGGGCGGCCTTCACGCTTTTCGAGGTGATCCTCGCCCTGGCGATCCTCGGCATACTGACCGGCGCCGTTTACTCGATCACGTTTTCCGCGCTTGAGGCGAGCAAGGCGACGCTCGCCGAGCAGGCTTCCGGCCGGAGACTCGAGGCCTTTCTCAACGTGACACGCGACGCCTTCCTCGGTCTGCCCCGCGAGGGCCGGGTGCAACTGCGCTTCAGCCGGTCGGCCTCGGGCGCACCGGTCCCCGAGGTCATTTTTGAGGAGGCGGTCGGGGTTTTCGGCATCCCGAGCCTCGGCGGCGGATCGCTCATTCTCGCGGCGCGCCCGCAGGCCGATGGCACGCGGACCATGTCGATGCTCCGCATCCCGAAGGGCGTCCAGGGCCTCGAACTCGACCGCCTGACGTCAAAGGGCGCGTGGATCCCGCTCCTCCCCCGCGTCGAGCGGGTGAAGTGGTCGTTCTTTGCCGACGGACAGTGGCGCGACGAGTGGCCGCCCGAAAGCGGACGCCCGCTTGCCGCCCGGCTTCAGATGGAATACCTCGACATGGCCGGCTCGAAAATCAGCGCGGATTTCTGGATCCCCCCGCTCGCCGCCCAGGCCGCGGAGAATGCGCAGCCCGCCCCGGCTCCAGCCCCCGCTCCGACCGAATGAAAAAACCGCGCCAATCCGCCATGGCCCTGCCCCTCGTGCTCTGGAGCATCGCGTTCCTCGCGGGGCTGGTTGTGCTCGTGGGCGGGGCCGTCGGCGACTGGGCCACCGAGGAGGCACGCGCCGAACGCTCGTTCCGCGCCCGCCAGATGGCGCTCAGCGGCGTAGCCATGGGGATGAACCCCGCCATCAAACCCGGCGACCCACTCCTCAGGAACGGCAAAAAGGACGAGGAGGGATTCGATGTCCGACTCTCCGACGAGGCCGGGAAAATCAACCCCAACTTCTGGGTCGCCCAAAAAAACCGAGATATTTTTGCCCAGCTCTTCTCCTCGTGGGGCGTCCCGGACCAGCAGCGGAACAACGCCATCGACGGCCTCATCGACTGGAGTGATCCCGACGACTTCCGATCGCTGGCCGGCGCCGAGAGGGGGGAATATGAGGCCGCCGGGCGCCCGGGATTCCCCGCAAACCGGCCTCTCGTGAGCATCCGCGAGATGGAGGCGGTCCTCGGACTCGACGAAGTTCTTGCCGGCCGGGAGAACTGGCGCGACTACTTCACGATCTGGAACAACGGGAAAATCAACCTGCAATACGCTCAGGAACCGATCCTTACCGGGCTCGCGGGACTGACCCCGCCGCAATGCAACGCGCTTTTCGAGTTGCGTGCGGGACCGGATGGCGTTGAAGGTAACGAGGATGACGTCAAATTCGGATCACTGGAGGAAGCGGCCGGCCTGCTCGGGGTGGGAGGCGCGTCGCTGGCCGCCCTTGAGGAATATTTCGATGTCCAGGGGAGCGTGCGCCGGATTGAGAGCACCGGGTATTGCCATGGGACCACCCACCGGATCCTCGTTATCGCTCCGGCAAATGGCGGAGGCAAAATCATGAGCTGGGAGGAAAGGTGAAGGTCCGGACGCCCGAATCGGTCCTCCGCCCGGGCCCGGATGGCTGGGAACTCTGGAAGTTTCCGCAGAAGGGAGCGCCCATTATGGAGGCTGCCCCCTCGCCGAAGTCCGTCGCTTCCGCCCAGCAGCTGCTTCTGGCTCTGCCCACGCGGGATTTGATGGCCGTCCCCCTCTGGGTCTCTTCCGAGGGCGATTCCCGGGAACTCGCCGAGCTTGAGCTTTCCGGCCGCCACCTGCTCCGGCGGGGCGCCCCCGTCTACACGCTCCCGATCGAGCAGCGGGACGGCCGTGCGCTCGTTCTCGCTCTCTCGGCGGGGGATGATTCGGATGCAGCGGAATTTTTCCCGCGGGCGCGCTCGTTCGATGCCCCCGCGCGGCTCTGGGACCCGGGGGAGGCCGACGCGCTCGTTTGGCGCGAGCCGGACGGGCTCTGCTTCGGATTTTTCCGGGACCGGCGGTGCGTGTATTTTGCGGCGACCGGCGAGTCCTCGCCAGGGCCGGCGTTCTGCGGGGTTCTCACGCGGGCGGCCCTGGGCCTGCGCGCCGAGGACGTGATCGCCCGCATCCCCGCCTCGCTGCGGCTGATCGGCAGCTTTGCCGAAGAGGAGCGTGCAGCTCTCGCCAACGGCCTGCGTGTCGACCTCGATCACGTTGCGTCGCCGCCGCCGCCAGTTCTGCCATCCATCCCGGCGCACGTGGCCCCACCATCCGCACGGGCGGCCCAGGAGAGGCGCTCCACCCGCCGGCGGCTTGCCATTCTCGGCGGGATCGGGCTCGCGTTCTACGCCATCGTTGTGGCCGCCCTCGGGGCGAACATGCTGCTCCAAGAGCTGGAACTTCGGGCGGTCGGGCAGGAAGCGGCCGCCGATGCACCGGCCGCCAGCGCGGCGAAAGAACTCGTCGGGGAATGGAAGGAATTCAGCGGAGCCATCGACCCCCGGATGTTCGCCCTCGACCAGCTCGCCGCCGTCGCCTCCGAAATCCCCGGAGACAAAGTCCGCCTCACCCAGTTTACCCTTGAAGGCGGACGCTTGCTCATCGCCGGCGAGGCCGCCGATGTCTCCCAGGCCTTCGAATTTTTTGAAAGAGTGAAAAAAAACCCCTCCCTGCAGGACTACGACTGGACATCCCGCCAGCCCCAGCTCGCGGGAAAAACCAAAGTGCGCTTTGAAATGGAAGGAGCCCGCCCCGATGCGAAAACTGGCGACGAATGAGCTGCGGCTTCTCGCGCTTTTCAGCGCGGCCGTCTTCCTGGCGCTGAACCTCTTCGGGGCAAGCGCCTGGATGAAGCACCGCGCCGGGGTGGCGGCAAAGATCACCGCGACAAAAAACGAGATTGCCGAAGGCAAGACCTGGATCGAGGGTGCCGGCGCGCTCGCGTCCGCCCACGCCTGGATCGAAGCCAACCCGCCGCCGGAAAACACGCCCCAGCAAGCAAGCACCGGTCTTCTCGAACTCGCCCGGAGCGCAGCGGAGGAAAACGGGCTAAAGGTCATCGAGGAAAACCTCCTGCCGGCCGCCGAGGTCACCGTCGGCAGCGCAGCGGCCCTGGAGGTCAAGGTGTCGGGACCTTTTGCCGGCGTGGCCAAGTTTCTCTTCGCCCTCCAAAGCCCGACCGCATGGCGCGCGGTCGACCGGATGATGGTCCGCAGCGACACCGAGCCGCCAAATGTATTGGTGGAATTGAAAATCCGGCAGTATTATCGTAATCCAGCTGCCGTTCCGCCGGCACCCGGTCCATGAAGCTCCACTATTCATACCCGCTTTTCGCGCTTGCGATCGCCGCCGGCGTGGCGCGTGCGGAGGATGCCGCCGACCAGGCTCCCTGGATGAAGCCCCGCGACATCTCCTCATTCCAGGCGATTCTTGACCGTTCGCCGTTCTCTTTACCGACCGCAGAGGAAAGCTCGCCCCTGGCCGAACGGTATTCTTTGACCGGCGCGGCCGACCTCAACGGAGATCCCCTCGTTTTCGTTCTCGACCGGACGACCCAGAGCCGCCAGATGCTCTCAAAGATCCCCAACAGCCAGAAGATGTCGCTCGTGGAATATCTTCCCGACACCGATCCCCGCAAAATGCGGGCGACGATTCGGGTGGACGGCCAGATTGCCACGATCGCCTACAGCGACACGGCCGCTCAGCCCCAGCAGCCCCAGCAGCCCGGGCAACCGCAGATGCCCGCACAGCCGCAGATGCCGGGAGCCCCCGTCTCGCAGCCCCGCCCCTCCCACGCCGGGATGGTCCCCGGACAACCAACAACCGTCGTCAACGTTCCGGCCGCCATGCCGGGCTCTCCAGCATTTCAGCAACAGCAGGGCAACGGAGCCCAGCAACCTCCGCGCCGGGTGATCCGTCGCCGCGTCATTTCCGGACAACCCGCACCAGGACCATGAAATCCATTCCCATCTCCCTTTTATTGACTGTGGTTGCCGGTTCGCTGGCGGCCCAGATTCCCGCGCCGAAGCCTACCCCTTCACGGCCACCCGCGATTTCTCCGCAGCCGGCTCCTGCGGCCGCCGAGCCGGCCCCGCCGGCCCCCGCCCCGCAGCCGGCCCCGGCAGCAGCGCCTACAGCAACGCCGGCAGCAGCTCCTGCACAACCAGCCATGCCGGCCCCCTCCCCAACACCGAACACGGCCGACCGCGTCAATATTCAGTTTCCACGAACCTCGGTTTTTGAAGTGCTCTCCTTTTACGAGACCCTCACCGGGAAGCGGATGATCCGCGATTCGAATCTGGCCGGCCCCGAGCTCTCGATCATGGTCGCTCAGCCGGTCACCCGTGCCGACGCGATCAAGCTCATCGAAAGCTCGCTCCTGCTGAACGGTTACAGCATCGTGCCGGTTGACGATGCGACAATCAAGGTGCTCGGCCCCTCACGGGCGCCCCGCACGGAGGGCCTTCCCCTCTACATGGATTCCGCAGCGATGCCATCCGATGGCGACAAGGTCATCAGCTTCTACAAGCCGCTGTCCTTCATCTCCCCGGAGGAGGCGACCGCAGTCCTCATGCAGGTCGTGCAAATCAATGCCTTCGGCTCGCTCGCCCCGGTCCCGAATACCAACGCGATCATCATCACCGACAAAACACCGGTCATTCGCAAGGCTCTCGCGGTCATCTCGCTCATCGATGTCGAGCCTGCCAAGGTCGTCACGGAATTCGTCCCGCTCCAGCGGGCCAATGCCGAGCGCATCGTCGAGATCCTGGACAAAATGTTCGGCAAGGATGATCCGGCCAAGCCCGGCGCCACTACGGCCACCGCCCCTGCCAACCAGCCCGGCCCCGACGGGCAGCCAGCTCCCCAGGCGGCCGCAGCCGCTGGCGCCGCCGCCGCCCGCTACGAAAACCGCCTCATCACCGGCAAGGCGAAGTTCCTCGCCGACAAGCGGACGAACAGGATCCTCGTCGTGACCCGCGTGGAAAATTTCCGCTACGTGAGCGAGGTCATCGCCCAGCTCGACGCGGCCGGCGCCTTCGAGGAACCGTATGTGCGCGTGCTCAACTACGTTCCAGTCAACGATGTATTCCCGGTCATCTCGGACATGCTTTCCGACGCCGAGACCGAGAAGCAGGGCGGGGCCGCTGCGGGCGCGCAGCCGACACCGTCGAATCCCTATAAAAATTCCGGCAGCAGCGGCAGTTCATACGGCGGCTCGTCCTCATCCGGCTCGGGGAGCGGCACCAGCGGGATGAGCAAGCCCGACCGGCTCTCCGACGAGTCGGCTCAGGCCGCGCCCCAGTCGGTGACGCTCGGGGAAATCCGGCTCATCGGCGACAACAGTTCGAACAGCATCATCGTCTTCGGTCCGCCGGAGAGCAAGCAGCGCGCCAAGCAGATCCTGAGCCTCCTCGACCAGCGCCCGAAGCAGGTCTATCTTGCGGTTGTGATCGGCCAGCTGCGTGTCACCGATGACACCACCTACGGGGTCAACTACCTGATCCGCTACCAGGGTGCCTCTGGCAACGGCCTCGCCGCGGCGGTCCTCAACCCCCTCCTTTTCCCGGGCGGAACCCTTCCCAGGCCCTCGTCGATTACCGGTCCGGCGGCTTTGACCAACGGGCTCAACACCCTTTCCGGACTCACCGTTTTCGGCACGATCGCCGACTCGGTCGATGTCTACGCGCGCTTCCTGGAGGAGACCGGCCGCTTCCGCACCCTATCCCGTCCGGTCATCTACACCACGAACAACCGCAAGGCCACGATTCTCTCCGGCGAGCGCGTCCCCTTCCCCTCCTCCACGCTCACCACCGCGACGGGCGGCGGAATCAACAACAACGGCACCGCGGTCACCGCGAACATCCAATACCAGGATGTCGTCCTGAAGCTTGAGGTCATCCCGCTCATCAACTCCGACCGCGAGGTCAACCTCGTCATCGCCCAGACGAACGACAAGCTGCTCGGCTACCAGCAAATTTCCGGCACCGAAGCGCCGCTGATCGCCACGCAGGAGATCACGACCAGCGTCCGCGTGCCGAACGGCTCGACCATTGTCCTGGGCGGCCTCATCACCGAGGACAAGGATCGCAGCGTCGCCGGCATCCCCTACCTGACTCGGGTGCCCGTGATCGGCTCGCTGCTGGGCGGCCGGACCAGCAATAAAACCACAAAGCGCGAGCTCATCGTCATGATCCAGCCGGTGGTCGTCGATTCCAACAACGAGATGCACCGGGCCAGCGCCTACGAGGGCGACCGCACACCGCTCGGGCAGGACGCCCAGCTGATGACTGCCCCGCTCGCCGAGCAGTCCCAAGCGCCTTCGCCTTGGAAGCCGAAACCGAAACCCACGCCGAAGCCGAAGAAAAAGCCGTTCTGGTCCGGCAACAATGATTAATCTGGTCGAGGATCTGGTCGAGATTGCGAAGCGATCCGGCTGCGTCGAAGCCGAGAAGTGCCGCGAGGTCCTCCGGCGCGCCGCCTCTGCTCAGCGCTCGCTTGTCGCCGCCTTGCTCGACGCCCAGCTCGTCCGCGAGCCGGAATTCCTCCATGCGATGGCCGACTCGCTCGAGCTCCCGTGGCGCGAGGAGAACGAAGTCCAGCCGATCGAGAACATCCGCGAAAAATTTCCCGCCCGCCTGGCGCTCGGGCAGACCGTGGTCCCCGAGGCGGCCGTCGATGGCGGCGAGATGCGGCTGCTCACCTTCGATCCGTTTGACCATGCGGGCTGGCAGGCCGTGAGCCAGCACTGGCACGGGCCGGTGCGGCTCGTGATCACCACCCGGCGCCGGCTCACAGAGACCCTGAAGACGACCTACGGCGTGGGCGCGGACACGTTTGAGGAGCTCATCGAGGGCCGCGAAAACGATGCCGCCGGCGGCGTTCATGAGGAGGTCAACGTTGTCGACGAGGAGGACAGCGAGGCCTCGGTCATGAAGTTCGTCAACCAGATCCTGCGCGAAGGCCTCCAGCAGGGCGCGACCGACATCCACTTCGAACCGCTCGGCCAGGAGCTGCGCATCCGCTACCGTATCGACGGTGTCCTGCACGAAACACCGGTTCCCCCGCGCATTAAGGTGCTTCAGGACTCGGTTATCTCGCGACTCAAAATCATGGCGGGCCTCGATATTGCGGAGCGCCGCCTTCCACAGGACGGTCGCATCGCCCTCGAGCACGGCGGCCAGCCGATCGACGTGCGCGTCGCCACGATCCCCTGCGTCTACGGCGAAAATGTCAGCCTGCGCCTGCTTGGACAAGAACGCTTCGATTTTGCCAGCCTCGGGCTGGACGCCGTTGCGGAGAAGCGGATCCGCACGCTGATCGCCATCCCGAACGGCATCGTGCTGGTCACCGGTCCGACCGGCTGCGGTAAGAGCACCTCGCTCTACACGTTCCTCAGCAGCCTCAACGTCAAAGAACGCCGCATCGTCACGATCGAGGATCCTGTCGAGCACAAGCTTGACGGCGTGATCCAGATCGCGGTGAAGCCGGAGATCCAGCTCACGTTCGCGAATGCCCTCCGCAGCATCCTCCGCGGCGACCCGAACGTCATCATGGTCGGCGAAATGCGCGACCAGGAAACCGCTGAGATCGCGATCCGAGCCGCGCTCACTGGCCACCTCGTTTTCAGCACGCTCCACACGAACGACGCCGTCGGCGGCATCACCCGCCTCCTCGACATGAACATCGAGCCGTTTCTCGTCGGCTCATCCGTCCGCGCGTTCATCGCCCAGCGGCTTGTCCGCCGGCTGTGCCCTCACTGCTCACAGCCCGCGCCGCGCAAGCCTGAGGAGCTGACCGAAATCGGCTACCCCGTCGAGTGGGCCGAGAAAATCCGCCGCCCGGTCGGCTGCGAGCGCTGCCGGCAGACCGGCTACTCTGGCCGGACCGCTCTCTTCGAGATCTGCATGATGACCTCACGCATGCAGGAGATGATCCAGCGCCGGGCCGCCGGCCCGGACCTCCGCGAACTCGCCCTCCGCGAGGGCATGATCCCGCTCCGCCGCGCCGGCTGGCTCAAAGTGGCCGACGGCGTCACGTCGATCGAGGAGGTGCTCCGCGTGACGACCAGCGAACTCGAGGTCCTCGACGAGTAGCGCGCACGCCCGGGTGCCCACGCCCGGAAAAATTCCAAATTCTGCGCTTGCGAAGCGCCCACGGGTGGATTTTTACTTTGCTTGCCCTTGCGAACCGGCCATCCGCTCCTCAGGGCGTTCCTCTCATCCCCTCACAAACATGAAAACCAGAATCCTCGCATGGGCGACGGCTTTTGCTTCCACCGCCATGCCATTCTCGCATGCCGCAACGACGATCGACTGGAGCGCCTCGGCCGGAAATTCGACCTGGACCGCAGGGGCCAACTGGGACGGAGGCACCGCTCCGCTCAACACACTCAGCGGAAACATCGCCCGCTTCAACCAGACCGGATACACGAGCCAGCCGAATTATGGCACGGCGAACATCGCCGGTCTGACATTCGGCGATGGCGCGACCGCCACGGCACCGATCACTCTCAACGGCACGGCGCTCAGCCTGGGCGGAGCTATCATCGTGCACCCAAATGCAGGCCCGGTCACCATATCTGGAACGAACCAGGTCGGCTGGGGGGATTACTCCTGCACGAACAACTCGACAAATTCTCTAACCATCGAAGCCGGACTGAAAAGCAGATCATCAAGCGCGAATTCGACTTTTACATTTACAGGAACAGGGGACATTTCCGTTTCGGGAACCATCAGCAACGGAACGGGCACGAACAAGGTCCTCCTGACAAAATCCGGGTCGGGAAATTTGATTCTTTCCGGTGCAAACACTTTCACCGGTGCAACGAAGATCAACACTGGGACGTTGAAACTTGCTAACGAACTTGCCCTGCAAAACAGCCCGTTCACTGTCACCGGCACCGGTACGCTCGACCTGGGCGCGGTGGGTTCCCCGACATTCGGCGGACTCACCGGCGGGGGCAACTTCACGCTGCCGGGCCATTTGTCGGGCCTCACACTCAACCCCGGCGCCAATGCGACCTACACTTACAACGGAACGTTGAGCGGTCCGGCAGGCCTGCAATTAAACAAAGCCGGGGCCGGGACGCAGGAACTCACCGGCACATGGACCCACAGCGGGAATACGACGATCGTCGCCGGTTCGCTCCTTCTGACAGGCGGTGGAAGCCTTGTAGGCGGCTCGACGGTTCTAGTCAGCGCTGGCACCTTCGGAGGTAACGGCACCTCGAGCGGAGCGGTAAGCGTTCTGGATGGTGCGACGCTCCAAGCGGGGTCCGGAGCGGCCGCATCGCTCGGCCTCGCTGGCGACTTGAACATGGCGGCCGGCTCGGTCCTCTCGCTCGGCTTGGGCAGCGACGCGAACGCCCACGGCACCCTCGCACGCACCGGCAGCGGGACCTGGCAGTTTGCCCCGCAGCAGACGTTCCGCTTTCTGGACCTGGGCGCGGCAGCAGGCATCACATATTCGGGGATCCTCACCGGTCTTGCGCCAGGCCTTGATGTGTCGGGCTGGAACATTGCGAACGCGGGCTGGAGCGGAGCGTTTACTTTCGACGGATCGGCCGTCAGTTTCGAGCTCCTCGCAATCCCCGAGCCTCTGCCGTTGCTCACGGTCGCGTTAGGATTCACTCTCGCGCTGACCCGGGCCGCCCTCCGCAGGCGGGGAGCTGGCGGAGGCTACTCCGCCTGGGTGTCGCGGTAGAGTGCGGCGTAGACGCCGTTGCGCGCAAGCAGCTCCGGACCCGTTCCATCCTCGACGACGCGCCCGTCCTTGAGGACGATAATGCGCCCGAGCGCGTGAACGGTGGTCAGGCGGTGGGTGATGATGAGCGTCGTGCGCCCGCGCATGAGCTCGGCGATCGTG
>CAYXRX010000036.1:0-33005 GCA_964467415.1 uncultured Chthoniobacterales bacterium | reverse complement strand
TCAACTCCTTGATTTCGGAGTCCTTTAATCGCTCAACCGCCAAATCTGTCAAGACCGCGTGAGAAATGCCAGCATAAATATCGAGCGCCCCGTGTTTGCGCAACATGGCGGCGGCGCTGGTGAGAGTGCCGGCGGTTTCGGTGAGGTCGTCCACGATGAGGACATTCTTGCCTTTGACCTCGCCGATGATGTGCGAGGCCTCGGTCTCGACCGCGCTTTTCCGGCGCTTGACGACGATCGCCAGGCCGGCTCCGAGCGCCTGGGCGTAAGCGGACGCCATTTTGACGCCCCCGACGTCCGGGGAGACAACAATCAGATCAGGGATCCGGAGGCTGCGGATGTATTCGACCATCACGGGGCGGGCGTGGAGGTGGTCGACCGGAATGTCGAAAAACCCCTGGAGCTGCTGGGCATGGAGATCCATGGTCAGGACGCGATGAACGCCGGAGGCGACGATCAGGTTGGCCACGAGCTTGGCGGTGATCGGGACACGGGGCTGGTCCTTGCGGTCCTGCCGGGCGTAGCCGAAAAACGGGATGACCGCTGTGATGCGGGCGGCGCTGGCGCGGCGGGCGGCATCGACCAGGATCAGAAGCTCCATCAGATTCTGGTTCGTCGGCGGGCAGGTCGGCTGGATGATGAAGACGTCCCGCCCGCGGATGTTGTCGTTGATTTTAACAAACGTTTCCCCGTCGGGAAAGGAACTGACCGAAGCGTTACCGAGGGGGACTTGGAGGTAGTTGCAAATAGCGGCGGCAAGCGCGGGGTGGGCGTTGCCGGTGAAGATTTTCATCTCCAGGTTATGCGAAAGAATCATCTTGGTAGGTGGAGTCGGCAGCGCTTCGAAAGGGTCCCGGAGAAAGCCTAGTTGCCAAGCGGCTCGGGCTTAGGAGGCAGGTTCAGCGGAATGGTGGGCTCGAGCCGGGTCTGGGCAAGCCTCGCGATGTAGGCCTTCTCCATGGCGTCGCAGCGGGCCGCCAATTCTTTGTCCACCTTTTTCATTTTGCGGAAAAGCAGCCTGTAATACTCGCGATAGGCAGCCCGCTCATCCTCGAATGTCCTGGCTTTTTTTGCCTCTTCGAGCAGCGCGCTCACCGCGGGATCCTTCTCGACCTGCGTGCGTACCTCCTTGAAGCGGATTTTGATCTTTCGCTGGAGTTCCTCGGCGCTCGGCCCGGACGGTGGCGGCGGAACGGCGGGACCTGCGCTGTCCGGAATCACCCCGTTGGGATCGGTGAATGCCGAGTCAGGCAGCGGAGCGGTCCCGGAATCCGGCTTGGCCATATTCGGCACTTCGCCCTCTGAAACGATCGGCGCCCCCCCGGTTCCCGCCTCGGGAGGCAGAGGAATCACGTCCTCGCCGGCTGCGGGCGCCGGGGAAGGTGAGGGAGTCGGGGCAGCTGCTTCGGGCGTTGGCGAAGGGGATGGCGTGGGGGTCGGGGCGGCAGCATCGGCGGCAGCCGGCGAAGTCGCAGGGGACGGCGAGGGGGTGGCATCCTGCGCAACCAGCGGGACGGAGGCCAGGGCAAGGAACAGAATAACGGTAATAAATTGCATCGGTTGATCGTGAGAACCAGCGAACTTGTCATCACAGCAATTTTGCGGTCACTTGGCAAGTGCATGAATGCGCGGGAAAAACGAATGAGCAATTCCGAGCCCCTGGCCGCCGCCCGCGCGCTGCGGGCCCGTCCCGGGCTGGCATTTCTCGACTCCTCGCTGGCGGGTGCCGGCGCGATCTCGCTCCTGGCCGCCGAGCCGGACCTGGTAATGGCCGGCAGCGACTGGAACAAGCTGGAAGCCGAACTGCTCCGGAGGGAAACCGCGGCGAGCGGAAGCGGCTACCCGGAAGGGGCGGCGATCGGCTGGGTCGCGTTCGACGGCTCGTTCCAGTTCGCCTTCCATAAGAGGCCGCATGTTTTTCTGCACGACAGACAGTCCTGGATCGACGAGCCGGCCCCCGGAAGCAGGCTCCCTGCCCGGAGGACACCGGCGATCCGGTTTGAACCGCGGATCTCCAGGGAGAAGTTTCTCGGCATGGTCGACGCCGCGAAGGACTACATCGCAGCCGGAGATATTTATCAGGTATGTCTTGCGCATCCCTTTGATGCCAGGACGGACTCGGATGCGTGGGAGTACTACGAGGCGCTGCGCCGATGCTCTCCGGCACCGCATGCCGCCTTCCTGGATGGCGGGAGCGTGCAGATCGCCTCGGCATCGCCCGAGTGCTTTCTGCGGATGTCGGGGCGGCAGGTGATCACGCGGCCGATCAAGGGAACCAGGCCGCGGGGAAGTGACGCCACGGGCGACCGGCGCAGCGCATCGGAGCTGCTCACCTCGCCGAAGGAGATTGCCGAGTTGGTCATGATCACCGATCTCGAACGCAATGATCTCGGGCAGGTCTGTGAGTTCGGCAGCGTGGCGGTGCGCGAGCTCCTGAGGCTGGAAGCCTACGAACAGGTCTTCCATCTGGTTTCGAGCGTTGAGGGCCGCCTCCGGCCGGACGTCAGCCACGTCCAGGCACTGCGGGCGTGTTTTCCAGGCGGTTCGATCTCCGGAGCTCCAAAAAAGCGGGCGCTGGAAATCATCCGGGAGCTCGAACCCTTCCCGCGCGGCATCTACACGGGAGCCATCGGGTATTTCGGCTTCAACGGCGAGAGCCAGTTTTCGATCGCCATCCGCACGGCGGTCTTTGAGGGGGCTACTGCGCAGTTTCACGCGGGAGCCGGGATTGTCGCCGACTCGGTTGCCGAGCGCGAGTGGCAGGAGACGCTCGACAAAGCCTCCGGGCTGCTGCTGGCCGGGGGGAGCTGAGCGCTTGCTCTATTTGCGCGGGCGCGGCGAGGCGGACGGTTTCGGCGCGGTCTTGGCGGATGGCGGGGTCCCCCAGAGCAGCAGCGAGGGACGCTTTTTCACCTCCGTGCTGAGTTGCTCGAGATTTGCGGTTGTCGTCGCAAGGTTGCGGATGATCTCGCGGATCTGGGCGTCGTTCAGGCGGCTCGCCGGCTCGACATTTTTCAGGATCTGCCGGAGTTCGCGGTTTGAGGATTCGAGACCCCCCAGAAACTTGCGGAAGTCGGCGCTCACGGCAGGCAATTTTGTTTCCGTGAGTGTGGAGTTGAACTGGTCGGCGGTCTTCTGCAAGTCGGCGCTGAGCGCGGGCAGGTTCGCGGCCGCAAGGGTCGTGTCAAAATGACCGACGAGCGCCTGAAGATCGGCACTCACCTTCTCAATCTGGGCGCCGGTCACGGCCTTGTTGAGGTTGTCGAGCAGCTCGGTGCCCGACTTGCTGATCCCTGAGATATTCAGATTTTCGACCTCGCGGAGGATCGCGTTGATCGAGTCCAGGAAGCTCGTGAGCTGGCCGGGAGCCGAAGGGATGTAGTAGTAGTAGGGCTTCCACGTCGGCGAGAGGACGGGGAACCGGTCGGGCGCGAGGTAGTCGATGTCGAGATAGTTCAGGCCGGTCACCCCCTGCGGCTCGATCCGGATGCGCAGGCCCTGGGCAATCGCACGGTCGAGAAGCGGCGTGAGGTCGGTTTTGAACATGTCCGGAAAAACCGCCCGGTCGATCTCCATGAAGATGACGACATAATTCGAGAGCCCGCTGTCCTCCTGCACATCATACTCGGTGAAGGCGAAGCTGATCCGAGTGACCTTCCCGATGAGCACGCCCCGGAACTTCACCGGCGAGCCGATATCGATCCCCTGAACCGTGCCGTCGACGTAGGTTTCCATCGTGATCCGGGGACGGAGGAACTGGCCGCCGCCGAACACGAGGATCGCCGCCACGAGCAGGGTCGCCGCCCCCAGAATAAAGGCGCCGAGGCGGAAATACTGGGGCTTCGTACTCACCGCGCCCCCTCCCCGGGCTCGCGGTGAAAAAACGCATGTACAAAAGGATTGGTGTCGTGATCGCGGAGAAAATCGGGAGCCCCCTCCGCAATGATTCCCTTGGTGGATTGGTCGAGCATGATAACGCGGTCAGCGACCGCATAGATACTGGGCAGTTCGTGACTGACAATCACAAACGTCACGCCGAGTGTGCGGTTGAGTGTTCGGATCAGGTCGTCGAGACCGGCCGATGTGACGGGATCGAGACCGGCCGATGGCTCGTCCAGAAAGAGCACGACAGGATCGAGCGCCATGGCCCGCGCGATGGCCGCCCGTTTCTGCATCCCGCCGCTGACCTCGGAGGGGAAATGCCCGCCGAACGGCTCGAGTCCCACGAGGGCGAGCTTCATCCGCGCGACAAGGTCCCGGGCGGCGGGAGGCAGACCGGTGAATTCCTCCAGCGCGAGCGTGATGTTTTCGGAGAGCGTCAGCGATCCAAAGAGCGCCCCGCTCTGGTAGGTCACCCCAAACATTTCGAGGATGCTGGCCCGCTCGCGGCCGGTGGCGGCGCCGAAGTCTTTGCCATCGATCAGGATCTCGCCAGCGGCGGGAGGGATGAGCCCGATCAGGTGCTTGAGAAGCGTGCTCTTGCCGCAGCCCGAACCGCCGAGAATCACAAAAACCTCGCCGCGGCGGACTTCGAAATTGAGCCCCTCAAGGATGACGGTATCGCCGTAGGCAGCCGTCAGGCCCCGCACCTGGATGATGGGATCGCCTGTTACCATTTGATCACGTAAAATACCGCGGCAAAAACCGCATCGGTGACCACGATCAGAAAGATCCCGCTCACGACAGCGCGCGTGGTGGATTTCCCGACCGCGCTTGCTCCGGTGCCGGTCTGGAGACCTCGGAGGCACCCGACCCCGGCGACGAGGAGACCAAAAACAAACGACTTGATCACGCCGGTCATCACGTCGGTCACTCCCACGGCGCTGACGAGCTGGTTCCAGAGCGCGGCGAACGGAAAGCCCTGCGTCATCATCACAACAAATCCACCCGCAACTCCCAGCACATTGGCATAGATCGTCAGGGCGGGCGTGACGATGAAGCCGGCCAGCACCCTCGGCACAACGAGGAAGCGCATGGGGTCAAGGCCCATCGTCTCGAGCGCATTGACCTCCTCGTTGACTTTCATTGTTCCGATCTCTGCGGCGAATGCCGACCCCGAACGCCCGGCGAGCACAACGGCGGTCATGATCGGACCGAGCTCGCGGAGCAGGGCGAGCGCCACAAGGTTCACGACAAAAATGTCGACGCCGAACTGCTTGAGGGGCACGGCGGACTGGAAGGCCATGATCATCCCGGTCAGGAACGAGACGATCCCCGCAACCAGGAGGGCGTTCACACCGGCCTGCTGGGCGGTCACCCACATGTCGTTCCAGCGGATCAGCCGCGGGCGGATCAAACAGGCTCCGAGCATGGAGAAAAACCGGCCGACGAAAACGATCTGGTCGCTGAGGTCGGAAAAAAATCCGTCGCCGAGCCGGCCGACGATGACGAAGACCGACTCCCGCGCGGGCGCGCGGGGTTCCGGCTCGAGGGCGAGCGAGTCAAACGGGGCCAGAAGCGCGAGCATGTTCGGATTCAATCCGATGATATCGGCTCCGTTTTTATTCTGGAGCGACCAGAGGAACGCAAGCCCGGCCCCATCGGAAGAGACCAGCCGGGAGGCGTCAACCCGCCAGCGGCGGCCTTTGGCGGCCAGGAGCCCCCAGGCTGAGGCAACCTGCTCCGCCTCCAGACGGGGAGGCAGGACCAGGATGTCCGTGCCGTCCTTCTGTTCGATCCGCAAAGCCTCGGCTGGAACGACATCACTCATGGGCGATCCTTGAACCCGGAGCAGCGGGCGTTCCGGCGACGGGCTCCGCAGAAAGCAGCGGGTCCCGAAATCTCAAAATACCAGCAGCTTGCGTCCGGTGAGTTTTTCGTAGGCTTCGATGTATTTGCGGGAGGTTTTTTCAACGACATCGGGCGGAAGGGCGGGTGCCGGATCGGTTTTGTCCCAGTCGAGCGTCTCGAGATAATCACGGACAAACTGCTTGTCGTAGCTGGGCGGGCTCCCTCCCGGGCTGCACGACTCCTCGGGCCAGAAGCGCGAGGAGTCGGGGGTCAGACACTCGTCGATGAGCAGAAGCTCATCGCCGGCCATGCCGAACTCAAACTTGGTGTCGGCCACAATGATGCCGACCCCCGCCGCGCGCGCGCGGCCGTGCTCGTAAATCTCGATCGTGCGGGCGCGCACTTCGTTGGAAAGCTCGTCGCCAATGAGCGCGCGGCACTGCTTCCAGGTGATGTTTTCGTCGTGTCCGGTCTCGGCCTTGGTCGCCGGGGTAAAAAGCGTTTCCGGGAGACGCGAGGCCTGGAGGAGCCCGGCGGGAAGCGGGTGGCCGCCGACCGCTCCACCGGCCTGATATTCCTTCCAGCCTGAGCCGGCCAGGTATCCGCGGGCAACGCATTCCACCGGGAGCGGCCTGGCCTTGCGAACCAGCATCGAGCGGCCCTGGAGCTGGTCGGCAAAGGGCTGCAGGACCTCAGGAAACAGCTTGAAGTTGGTTGTGATAAAATGGTTGGGAACAAAATCCAGCACCTCGAACCAGAATGCGGACATCTGCGTGAGCACCTCGCCCTTGTGCGGAATGGCTGTCGGCAGGATGCAGTCGAAGGCGGAGATCCGGTCGGTCGCCACCACCAGGAGGTTCTCTCCCAGATCAAACACCTCGCGCACTTTCCCGCTGCGAAGCTTTTTCACACCCGGCAAATCACATTCGAGCAAATCCATAGTTTCGACCCATTATCAGAGCCCGCCGCATCTTGCCAGACCGTTGTCAGGATTCCTTGCCGCGACCGGGGAGCGTCGCGGCAACCGCGGCGGCCACCAGGATGAGCGCGCAGGCGACGAGCATCACGTCCGCCGGCACGAGAAGGTTCAAATACCTGTCCAAATCGAACGAGTGGACGATGGCGACCGAGGCCGTCGACGCGAACGAGACCGCCAGGATGACCAGCGAGGCGGCCGCGGCGGGCCGCAGCACGCGCAGCCTGCCGCGTGAGGAAAAAATGACCGCCGACATCGCTGGCAGAACGGTCACCGAGAAAAGCAGGATCGAGGCCATCCAACCGATCAGCCCGGGCGGAATCTTCACGGCGGGTGTCACCTCCTCGGGGGCGGCCGCCGCAAGCTGTATGCATCGCGCCCAGAAAGCATCCAGACGGTCCTGCCATCCGGCGGGAAGGTGGCCTCGGAAGTCCGGGCAGCCGGCCTCAAGGGTGCGCTCGTAATTGAGGCGCAACCGGAGCTTGGGACGGAAAATGTCCTTGGGTGACGGACGGTAGGCCAGCAGGAACTGGCGGCCCCATTTTTGTGCGAACGCGAGCGGCTGGTCCCGAAGCGCCTGAAAATAGAGAGCGAGGAGGTAGCGGCGCAACAGCTCGGGCGAGCGGTTGGCCCCGTGCGGAAGGCGGCCAAAAAGTCCCGAGCGGTAAAGGATTTCGTCGCAGTCGACACCGAGCACCGGGTACGAGAAGTTCCCATCGATCGCGCTTCGGACGGTTGCGGCATAATCCTCCGCAAACCGCGCCTCCCCGGGATCCAGAAGACCGGCCTGCGCCCTGGCCGAAAGGGACTGGGAAATCATGACCCCGTGAACCGAGGCGAGGGTCTCGGCCAGAAATGTGCGGGAGCGGTTGTCTTTCTTCCATCCGGCCAGGGCAGGCAGGACCACCGCCGGCACGGAGGCTCCCAGGAGCCCGATGCAAACCCCGAACGCCGCGGAGATCCGCACCAGGCGCCCGCCACGCCACAGCGCGACAAGAACCAGGAGGATAGGCACAAGGACAGCAAACCCCCAGCTCGGCTTCAGGTTCACAGCCACTGCCGCGGTAATCAGACCGGCGGCCGCATAGGAGGCGATCGCAATGCGGTGACCTCCGCCCCGGCAGGCCCTGACAAACGCGAGGCCAAACGCAATTTGCAGCAGCCCGACACCTGAAAAAACCGCCTCCGGACGGATCATATGCTCGAAAAGAATCGTGCGTGACCCCCAAAGATAGACCGCCAGCGCGCCCAGTCCGGCAACCGGGGCCAGCCAGCGCCGGACAAATCCGGCGGGAAGAAACGACATCCACAGCCACCATGCCCAGCACCACGCCACGCCGGAAAGAAGCCCGGCCGCATGCTGAACGGTCGTGATGGCGGAGAAGCTCCGGCTCGCAACGAGAACCGCCCACAGAAAAAGCGGGTAGAGATGTCCTCTCCCATCAACTTGCTGGAACCCGTCGCCGCTCAGCCAGATGAGGGCCGGGTTCAGGTATCCGCGGGAATCCGGATCGAGCATCGGCTCGGGCGGCAAACCGAACCGACCGGCGGCGGCTAGCGCAAAAATGACGACCAAGCCAACCCCAATGAGGGGTCTCCTCAAGGCGCCCGCTGCTCTTGCCGCGAAGCGCGGGATCCCTGGGGGGGTGTCGGCAGGGTCAAAACCATTTTCCTTGTCGGCAGGCGGCATGGCTCGGACGCTCTCAGGCAAGGTTCAGGTGGGCGGCCACAAGCAGTCCGCGCAGGGTGAGAATCGGATCCACCGCGTCGAAAAGCGGCAGACCGTCGGCGATCAATCCGGCATCCCCGCCGGTCGCGACGATTTTCGGACGCCGGCGGGGGAAGGCCTCTCGCCGGATCTGACGGATGATTTCCGACACCAACCCGCGGTACCCGTGAACAGCGCCTGAGAGCATCGCATCGCGCGTCGAGCGGCCGACAGCAGCGATCGGCTCGCGGAGGCGGATGAGGGGGAGCAGGGCGGTCCGGTCATGAAGATATTCGGTCATCGCGTTGAGACCGGGTGCAATCACTCCGCCGACGTAGTTGCCGCCCGGAGAAACCACGTCGAACGTGACCGCCGTCCCGAAGTCCACGACCACGGCCGGAACGCCATAATGTGCGGCACAGCCGGCGGCATTTGCGAGCCGGTCCGGGCCGATGGCCTTCGGGGAGGGATAGTCGATCCCGACCCCCAGCTTCACATCCGGCCCGATCCAGAGGACGTCGTTCGCGCAGGCCAGATCGATCTCGCGCTTCTTTCGGGGCACGACGGTCGCCGCGACCACGCCGTCGAGTTGAAGCCCCCGAACGAGGTCCCGGATCTGAGACGCGTGGAGGGACGGTGTCGGTAGCCGGTGGACCCTGCCGATCCGGCCGGCCGCTGCCACCGCGACCTTTGTAAACGTGTTGCTGATGTCAATGAGCAAAACCCGGCGCATCCCGCAACGATCTCCGCACCGGGCGGCAAGGTCAAGCCGCCGCATGCGGAGCGGGAACGCTCAGTGGTAATCGACCGCCCTCGGGCTGAGGTCGCGCAGGATCCAACGGCCGAGGAGGGCAGCGGCCGCCGCACAGGCGCCAAGCAGCGCGAACCCGGCCCGATAGGAGACGTGGTCGAACAACCATCCGGTGATCAGTGGAAACGCGGAATTGGAGGCGATCATGCAGAATCCCAGGAGAGTGAAGTGTCCGGCCCGGTCCTGTGGACGGGGAATTCCGCTTGTGAGGGCGTTCATGGCGCCGGAAAATCCGCTGCCGGCAATGGCGGCGGAAGCGGTTGCGACAAAGACGCTGGCCGCCACCGGCACCGCAGCGAGCAGGAGGAAGCCGCCGGCAGCGATCACCGTCCAGAAAAGGAGGGCGGGCCTGGCCCCCCAGCGGTCGGTAAGCCAACCCGCGGCGGGACTGAGGCTCAGCCTCGCGGCGCCGGCCGCCATGCCGAGCCATGCCGCCATCTGCGCTTCGAATGCCAGCGAGCGGAACGCAAAGACACTCGAGAAGATAGCCAGCTGCGCCAGGAGCGGCGAGACGAGGCAGACGATAAGGGTCACCCGAAGAAATCTGGAGTCCCGCAGAAAAGCCCTCCACATGTCCCGGCTCCAGGGCACAGGCGAGGCCTCAACCGGGGTCCTGGGTTCCCTGGCCAACAGGATCGCTCCATTCGCCACCTGGCAGAGAAACCATGCGAGAACAAGGAGCGCTCCAAATCCCCGCGGAGCCGGGAGCACCGAAAGCACCCATGCGGCGATGCCCGAGGCGCCCAGCCCGAGAAGCCCCCCCAGCCCCGCCGAAACGCCTGCCAACCGGCCCCGGAGGCGCATCGGAATGCAGGCCGTAAAAAACTCCTGGTTCGGCAGTCCGCCGAATCCCGCTGCAACCTGGCCTGCACACATCATCCAGACGATGAACGCCACCATCGCCTGCGGGCCCCCGGCCCCGCCCAGCCAGACCACCGCGCCGACAATCCCGACCGGCAGCAGGTAGAGCGCGTCGGCGACAAAGAGGTAGATTTTTTTCTGCGGGAACCGTCGGGTGATCCACGGGGCGAGGAACATTCCCGGCAGGGTGGCGATCAGCACCCCCTGAACGAGGCCGATCTGCATATTCGTTGCACCGTAGTAAACAAGCAGAGGCTGCAACACGACGACCACCTCCGACCATCCCATCGCAAAGACCGATCCCATCCAAACCAGGCAGGCAAAATTTCTCCGCACATCCTGCGGGGGCAGGTCCCTGGCGCTCAAATGCTGGCGGTCCATCCCAGGAATCTCCACATCATTCCAGGCGCCAGAGGTAGCCGGCGCCCACGCAGTAGATCTGGAATCCATCGCGCTCATGAAGGGGATCGAGATTATCCCAAAGGCGGACCCGATCCTGAAAGACCGCACGCAGGCCAAGGTCATCCGGAGGAGCCGGAGCCGTCGTGAGGAGGGTGGACAGCGGTCCCGCAAGACCGTCGGCCGGTTCGAGCAACCGGCGCAGGATCCGATCCTGTCCGGCGGACAAATCGTCAAACCCAGGCCGCGACATCAACCCCGGCAGGGCTCCCGAGGAAAGGAGCGCGACCAGCGACTCCTGCGGGAGCGGCGGCTCGGACCGCAGGATCAGCTTTCCTTCGCTCGCCGGACCGAAGGCGCAGGCCTCGATCTCACAGCCAGGAAGCTTGGTATAGCCCCGGACATCAAGGAACGGAACCCACGGCCGGTCCGGATAGAAGTCGATCCGGCCGTCGGGAATGAGAAAGGTATTGAACGGCAGGAATGCCTGCACATCCCTGAGGATGACTGTTCCCACGGGCACGGGCTGGCCGAGGGTGCCGGTGAGGCGAATCGAAGGGATGATCTCGCCCTGCGCGAGATTCCCCCGCAGAATCAGTGGCGTCCCGTCATCGACCCGCACATCAAGCGCCCAGCTTGCGAGAGGTCCAGTGAAATCGGGCATCTCAAGCAGCGATCGTGCCTGTTCGGGAGGGTCTTCTGGAAGGAAGACCAGGACCGGATCGACCACCAGACGCTTATCGATCCGGCCGTCGACCAGGCGCACCAATCCCTCCACCAGGCCGGAGCTGCTGTCGCCCACGGCATGCAGGTCGGCATTCGCCCTCAAGCGGATGCCGGGCTCCCGCGAAATCAGGATCTTCTCCCCGCGCAGGCGCAGGTCATAGGAAGGGCTGGATGACGGCGAAAATCTGGCACCACCCGAAAGTTCGAATTTCCCTCCCCCCGCCTCGCCGCGGCCGTGCTCAATCCTGGCATCGGCCGCCTCGAAGAGGACCGAGATATCAGTCTTCTCGACCTGAGGAAGCCAGCGCGACCCGGCCAGCCCGCCGTTTTTCAGATCGATCCGCCCGCTGAACTTCGGCTTCGCAAATGTTTCCGAGAGCTCAAGGCGTCCGGTGAGCTCGCCGGTCAGGCCCGGGAGTACGGGAAGAAACGGACTGAAGACGGCGAGGTCAGTCCGCGGAAAATCGAGACCCGCTTCAAATTCGCCCTTCGGGTTGATCCATCGCCAGTCGCCGCCATCGGTGCGAACGAGCCCGAACGGCGAGCGGGCCTTGAGCGTCAGGGGGCTCAGGCCCTTTGTCTGGATGGCACCTTCGAGTTCGGCGATCCCGTCGCGTGCGGCAAATTTGGCATCGAGCGAGGACTCGGCGATCACGGCACCGGCCGGCGCAGGCATCGAAAGCCCCCGGGCGTTGATCGTGCCCTCGGCGTGCAGCTGGGCAGGGGGACCACCCGCCTCAAGCTGCAGGCGCAGCCGGCCCTGCAAGGGAAACGACTGGCCGGCCAGGCGGAGGAGATCCTGAATATTGAGATCCTTCGGGGTCACGGCCCGGATGTAGGCCTCCCGGTCCGCATCGATCGCCGCACGCCAGTCGGTGCCGGAGGCGAAGGCGAACGCGTCGATCGGAAAAAATGCGGCCCCCTCGAGAAGCATTGATTCTCCCGCGCGCAACTCCATGTCCCTGACGGTGATCCCGGAGGCGGCGACCGTGGTTCGTAAACCGAGATGGAGGCGTCCGTTATCCATCTCCATTTTTGAAAAATAGACGTTCTGCGGGGAATACGTGCCTGCGAATTTTCCCGTGAGTCCGGCGGGGGTGAGCCGTGACACGAAATTGCCGAGCTGCATGTCAAAGGCGCCGGAGTGCGCCTTGGCAGAGCCGTCGCCCTGCCACTTGACGACCATCGAGCCCGCGGAAACCGCCCCGGCCCCCGGCGCACGGAACGGCACGAGGTAGGCCGCGAGATCGGCCACCTTCGCATCCAGCTCCGCGGAGTAATGGTGCGGCGCAGCAAGCCCGATGTTCGCCTTCGCCTGCAGGGTGTCCTTCCTCGAGTAGACCTCGCATCTTCCAATCTCGACCTCGCTCTGGCGGAACACCGCGTCCAGACGAATCGAACTCACCGGCAGCGAGCGGAACTCCAGCCCGGAGGCTTCGAGGCTGAGGAACCCGTCGACCTTGTCCGGGCGGCCGCTCAGGGACCCGGCAGCGCTCATCCGTCCGCCCAGCTCTGAGAGCGGCACCCCCAGAATGCCGGCCAGTGCACCGACCTCCTGGATATCGGCCCGGACGTTCAGAAGAAACGGGGACGTGGCGATCTGTGACCAGCCTTCGGACAGCGAGACCTCACCGTTGAAGTTCACATGATTTTCCTTCTGGCGGAGATCAAAATTTGACACCACGAGTCGCCGGTGGATGAGACTGGCACCGATTTCAAGGAGTTCCCAGCCGCGATCATTCCAAAGAAACCCCGCAGCCACCAGTCGGAGCGATGCCTCCGCATCCGCCGGACGTTCCGGCCGACCCCGGAAGGTGAACCGTCCCTCGACCAGCCGCCCGGCGGCCTTGCCGGGAAGGTGCAGAAGCGGCGGCACAGACTCGAGCGAAACATTCGAGGCCAAGACCGCCACATCCCACGCTCCGCGCCCGGGGGCAAAACGGACGTCCGCGCGAACGGTCCCTCCGAAAACGCCGGCCTGCATCGATGCCAGAGGACCGCCGGCCCCCAGTAAATCGATGGATAAATTCTCCGCGACGACACCCGGGACCGGCTCGAGCCCCGACAGGTAGAATGTGCCCTTTTTCCACGCCGTAACGGCGTGAACCGCCCCGAACGACTGCGTGAAGCTGTCCGCTTGAAAAAGCAGGCCGCCAAGGGACAGGCGGCTAACCTCGTGTTCGCTGAACCGGACACTGAGATCGCGGATCAGCATGCGATGGGCATCGCCGAGGATCTCCACGGATGACCGCTCCAACTCCAGGGTGAGCGGCAGCAACCGGAGCATCGCTGCCGGCGACATCCGCACGACAGCCGGCATGCCGCCGGAAGGCTCCGCCCCGGGCGCCGCCGTCCGGCCATCCCAAACCCCGCTGACTTGCGTAATGGACAACCGGCTCACCAGCCTTCCCGTCTTTGAAAAAAATGCGTCCAACCCGTTCCACTCCCATTCGGCGCGGGCAATTTCGAGGGAGGTTTTCGAGGGGCCGGCACCGGCCGCGCGGAGCGTGATATTCTCGAGAACGAAGGGACTTCCGAGCCTCGTGCGGATGAGGCCCGCGTCGAAATCCAGCCTTTCTGCCCGGCAGAGAGCGACCATTCCCTTCCGCACCGCCCAGGCCAGCACCGGAGGATGGCCGAACCAGAACAGGACCCCCAGCACAAGGACCAGCGCCAGCAGCATGCGGCCGCGCCGCGGCTTGGTCGGTGTGGATTTTTTCACTGGCATCGCGCACACACTACACAGGATGCCGCACGGGAATCCAGTTCTGCCTTGATGCCATGGCTGGGGCGGCCTAAAGATCCCGTGAAATGGAAACCGTGGCATGCTGAAGAAAAAATCCGGTGACCGCCTGGTTGCGCTATCGGTGATCGCCTGCAGCGTTGCGCTTTTCATTGCACTCGCGCTCGGGCTCAGCGGACAGACGTTCGTGCGCGGCGGCCATAGCTTGCGTGTGCGCTTCCCTGACGTGACCGGCATCATGGTCAGCTCCCGCGTTAAATTTGCCGGAGCCCCTGTTGGAGCGGTCTCGCAAATCCGCATTCTGAGCCCTGCCGAGCGCCAGGCAGACGCCCCCAATCTGGTGGAGGTCACCCTGCTCATACAGAAGGATGTGCCGCCGCTGCCAAACGACGCCAGAATCAGCATCGCCGCCGATACCCTGCTCAGCGACAAGTTCGTCCTGATCAACGGCGGCTCGGCGACCGCGCCGGCAGCCGGACCGGACGATGTACTTCAAGGCGTCGCCCCGACGACGTTTGACCAGTTGGTTCGTAACGCGGACGGGGCGATCGACGGGTTGCGGCAGTTGGCCGCCGGCGACCAGAATTCCAAGACCCGCGACATTTTTCAACGGCTGCTCGCGATTCTGGATGAGACCGAGGAGGTCCTCGCGGGCACCAAGCCGGTCGTCGCAAACGCAGGCAACGTGATGACAGAGACGCGGGCGGTCCTGCTTGATGCGCGCTCGGTCCTTGGCGAGGCGCGGTCCACGGTCGGCGACGCACGCGCCGCCGCATCAGACGCGCGCGGCATCCTCGCGGATAACAAGCCGCGGATTGCCCGGGCGATGGAGAAAATCGACACGACGGCGACCGCGATCGAGTCGCTGGCCAAACGGGGCGAGTCGTTCCTCCGTGGCAACGAGGGCCGGCTGAACCGAACCCTGGCCGACTTCCGGATCGGCGCCGAAAACCTGCGGGTGACCTCGGTTTACGCGAAGTTTCTCCTCCGCGATCTCGCCCAGCGGCCGAGCCGGCTGATCTGGGGTGGCCAGACCAAGCCACCACCTCCGACGGAGGCTCAGATCCTCAATTCCCGCGAGTAGTCCGCCTACGCCCCTGCGGCAGCGGCCACTTCCCGGGCCGCGGAGTACTTTCTGACGATCGCGAGGGCCACGAATGCCAGCTCCGCAAGGACAAACGCGATGGCAACCGGGAAGCCACCGGCTCCAAACCCGTAGCTGTGAAGGCCGACTCCAAGAACAAAGTTGACTCCATACCAAGCCATCAGGACCGAAAGAAACGCGAGGACCGAACCGACGGCCAGCCCGAACCCTCCCCACTTTCCGGCAATCCGCCCATGGAGCAGAAATAGGTAGCCGAGCAGCGCGATGAGCGCCCAGGTTTCCTTGGGATCCCAGCCCCAGAACCGACCCCACGAGTAGTTGGCCCAAACCCCGCCCAGGATGGTCCCGGTGGCCAGCAGAAGGACCCCGACCTGGAGCGCGCGGTAAAGGTAGTTGAATAAGGCCGGCGACGGACGCTTCCCCGCAATCACCTTGCCCAACACGATGTGGCCGAGCCCGAGCGCCAGCGCGAAGGCGGCATAGCTCAGCGTGATCGTGAGAACGTGCGTCGCGAGCCAGAAATTATCGGCGAGCACAGGCACCAGGGGCTTGATCGACCGGTCAAGAATCACAGGCTGCGTATCCGCGATAATCAGCGAGACCGCCGCAACAGGGACGGCCCCCAGCAAAAAATACCGGCACCGGTAGACCGCCTCAAAAACGAGCGCAAAAAGGATCGTGCCGAACGCGACCCATACGACCGACTCATACATGTTGGTCACCGGCGCCCGCCCGGAAACAAATACCCTGCAGGCAAAGCCGGCCACCTGAAGAACGAAACCTCCGAGCGCCAGCGTCCAGGCTGCAGCATATCCAGCCCGCGACGCCCTTCCGGAGAGCGCCAACAGGCAAAGCCCGGACGCCAGATAAAGGATCCATGCCCAGCGGAACGGGTGCAGCCGCTGGTAAAATGTCTCCACTGCCAGCTTCCATGGCTCCGCCTGAAAATCCGCCGGAGCCTTCGCCTGCTCGGCGACCAGCACACGGACGGCGGCATCGAACCCGGCCTGGTCATCCGCATGGACTGCATCGCGCAGCTTGGCCAGCGCAGGATCCCCCGCGGACGGCGCGCTCCATGCCGCCCCGCCGGCCGGCACGACGGCGGGCGCACGTCCGCTCATCAGTCCCTCAAAGGCCGCGAGGCGCTGGCCGGCATCCATGGCGGCTTTCGGCGTGGGATCCGGCTTGTCTTTCCGCGCCTTTTGGCCCGGGGCCGCCGACTCGCGAATGAGAGCGCGCAATCCCTCGTTGGTGGTCAGTTCCTCGTAAGAAAACCGCTTCCGGCCGGCATCGAGGCCGGCTTTTTGTTTCAGGTCGCCGCTGTTAATAAGAATCAATGGCTGCTTCTCCCAGCCCGCCGGATCAAGCCAGATCCTGGCGACCACCTCCACCGAGCTGCGGTTGGCTCCATTGTAAAGATGGGAGGTCATGCCGCTCAGCCCCATCATCGTCTCGTCGGCAAACACCAGAAATGGCTTCTTGCGTCCGCCCTCCTGCACCGGCACCGCCGCAAGCGGAGCAAAGTCCAGCGCCTGAGTTGCCGCCAGCCCGGTGGCGCCAAGCACGATGGCCAGAACCGCACGTCTCACCGTTGTCAAAAAAGTTCCTCCGTCATTGTTTGTCCGGACTCTCCGACATTTCCGCCGCCGGCGCAACCCCCTCCGGGCTTCCGCCCTCGAATAGCGCAGACATCCCACGGGCAGCGAGCACGCTTGAAATGGTCACATCCGGCCAGCCCTCAGCATTTCTGATTTCCCCTCAGTTTTCCAACCGCTCTTCGCCCCGTAGACATTGCCACGCCTTTGTCGGGACATTAGACTGCGGACGGTCGCCCTCGCATGAACGTCTCCCCCTCTCCAGCTTTGAAAGTGGTGCGGATTTTTGTTTCTTCGCCCGGCGATGTGCAGTCCGAACGGGATGTTGCCGAGCGCGTCATCCGCTCGCTCGCCGGGGAGTTTGCCGGCCGGGTCCAGGTGGACGGCTATTTTTGGGAATATGAGCCGATGGTCGTGACAAGCGACTTTCAGGATCAAATCGAGCGGCCGTCGAGCTTTGATATTGTGGTCTGCATTCTCTGGTCGCGGCTGGGGTCCCGCCTCCACACCAAGCACCTGCGGCCCAACGGCACACCCTACTCATCCGGGACGGAGTATGAGTTTGAGGATGCTGCCACGGCGAACCGCGAGTGCGGCAGGCCCGACATCCTGCTGTATGTGAACCGCACCCCGCCATCGCTCCAGGCGCGCACGCGCGAGGAACGCGCAGAGGCACTGCGCCAGATCGAGGCGCTCGAGGACTTTCTCGAAAACTGGACGCGGGACGTCGACGAGGGGACATGGAAGGGCGCATTTACCGGCTACACCGATCTGGCGCGGTTCGAAAAACTGCTGGATGAACACTTGCGCCGGCTTCTGCTCAAGCACGCCCCCGCGACCGCTATCGCTGATGCGGTCGTGCCAGTCACGTGGAAGGGCGGATCACCCTTTCGCGGTCTCGAGGCATTTGACTTTGAGCATTCCGGAATATTCTTTGGCCGCACGCGGGCGATCGAGGACGTTCTGAAAGCACTCAAGCGCAGGCGGGCCGCAGGGGCACCGCCCTTTGCGCTCGTCGCGGGCATGAGCGGAAGCGGCAAGTCCTCGCTCGTGCGGGCGGGCGCGCTACCGTTGCTCACAAGACCCGGCGTTGTCGAAGGCATCGGTGCCTGGAAGCAGGCCTTCATGCGTCCCGGCAGCAGCGGAGCATGCGCCGGACTGCTCAGAGCGCTGGCGGAAGCCGGCGTGAAAATCGATCCGCAACAGGAAGGACCGTCCGACTGCAGCAGGGTGGTCGAGGCAGTGGAACACGCACTGCTCGAGGTGGCAGCCCACCGCCATGCCGACGATCGCTGCCATTTGGAATCGCTTGTGACCTCATACGAAAAGGAGGGGCGCGGAGCCGATGCCCAGCGGTGCCGGTCGATGCTCGGCGCACTCGTTCCGCCGGAAGCCGGATTCGCCCTCGTGATCGACCAACTCGAAGAACTTTTCGCCCAGCCCGCGGAGGAACGTGCAGCGTTTTCCAATCTGGTGGCGGCCCTTTTGGCGGGAGGACACTTCTGGATCATGGCAACGATGCGGGCGGACCGGTTTCCCTGCCTGCGCGAGCTGCCCGTGCTCGCAGGACTCTGCGAGGGGGACGGCGTGTATACGCTCCTGCCTCCGGACCGTACGGCCATCGGGCAGATGATTCGCAGGCCGGCGATGGCTGCAGGACTGTTTTTTGAGGTGGATGCGCAGACGGGCGACCGGCTCGACGAGATGCTGCGGGATGGCGCGCTCAACGACCCGGCCTGCCTGCCGCTCCTCCAGTTCACGCTCGAGGAGCTATACCGCCGGCGCGGTCCGGGGAACATCCTCACCCTGGATGCCTACCGTGCGCTGGGGGGTATCGAGGGAGCGATTGGACGCCGCGCAGAGGAAGCCTATCTGGCGGAGAATCCTGGGGTGCGCGAAGCCCTGCCGCGCCTGATGGGTGCCATCTGTGATGTCGGTCCCGGCGGAGCGATCCGTCGCTGGGCTCCGGCCGACATAGCCACCAGAGACCCTTTGGCATCGGCGCTGGCCGATGCCCTGGTGGAGGCGCGGCTGCTGGTGCGCGACATCGCGCCCGATGGCACGGCGGCCATCTCGGTGGCGCACGAGGCGCTGTTTCGTGCCTGGCCGCGGGCGGCAGAATGGTGCGCGACGAACAGCGAATTTCTTCGCCTGCGCGGACACCTGCGGGCGGCGGCCGAACGATGGCGCAGCGAGGGGCGCAGGCCGGACTTTCTTCTCGCCGAGGGCAAGCCGCTTGCGGATGCAGAGGCGATCCTCACCGCCGATGCCGCCAACCTTGATGATGAGACGAGGGGATATATCGAGACATCGTCCCGGCACCGGCGGCTGCAACGGACCAAGGCCCTGCGCCGCTTTCAGGCTGTCGCGGCGGTGCTCACGGTACTTTCTCTCTGCGCGGTCTCGGCTGCCGTCTTCGGCTTTCTGCAAAAGACGGCCGCCGAGCGCCGGTCTGCCGAACTGCGAACAGCGCTGGCCGAAGCCGATCTTCAGCTGGGGGTCCGCCTGGTGGCTTCCGGGGCTCCCGATCGTGCGCTGGCCCCCCTGGCCCGGGCAGCGGGGAGCTCGGATGCGGCCGCCTGGCGGGCGGCGACACTGCTCAGGCAGCGCGGATGGTTCCTCCCGGACGGCCCGGCTGTAAAGAAAAACGGCCCGGTGCGCGCTGTCGCGTTCTCGCCCGACGCCCGCCTGATTGCCATCGCGGACGACTCGGGTGTCGCGCGGATTTATGATGCTGGCAGCGGGGTTCCCCGCGGCCCGGAGATCCGCCATGGCGGCGCAATCTGGGAGGTGGCATTCAGCCCGGATGGCACCTTGCTGGCGACCGGGTCCGAGGACGGCACCGCAAGGCTCTGGAATGTCCCGGACGGGTCTCCGGCGGGGCAGCCACTGAATCTTGGTGAGCGGGTGAGTTCACTGGGGTTCAGCCCGGATGGCAAACTGCTATTCACCGCCGGAGGCGACGCGGCAGCAGGCAATGAACGGGGAGCTTTACAGGTCTGGAACGTCCCGCAAAGCACGCCCTGCGGGCCCCGCCGAACGTTCCTGACCGAAGTCCCGGCGGCGGCCTTCAGCCCCGACGGGAAGCTGCTCGCGGCGGGGCTCCTCGATGGCAGCCTCCATGTCTGGGCCGCGGAGACGGGAGCCATCTCCTTTGGGGTTCAGGCATTTGAGGGTGCCGTGGAATGCGTCGGATTTGATTCCGCCGGCAGAAGGCTTCTTGTGGCCGGAGCGGACAACTCTGCAAAGATTTATGATCTCGCGGGGGATGGACGCCCGACGGTTCTGCTGAGCGGTCACGAAGGCCCGGTGAATTGCGCGGTTTTTTCTCCGACGGGAGAGCTGGTGGCAACAGCCTCGGCCGATGGCACGGCGCGGCTGTGGGATGCCGGGTCAGGACGTTTGCTCCGCACGATGAAGGCCGGAGGATTCGTGCAATCGGCGGTTTTTTCCCGCGATGGCCGGGAACTCCTTACGGTGTCGCAGTCGCCCACCCATGAATCCTCAGCGGTTTCTTCCACTCTCAGGCTCTGGGACATTGCGACGGACGATGAGATCCTGACCCCGCTGGCGGAAGCCGGAGTGGCGCATGCCTTTGCGCTCGACCCGGACGGGCGGAAACTTCTTGTCGGCTGGGATGATGGGATGGCCACCCTTCTGGGACTCCACCCGGCCGACGGCCTGGTATCTGCGATTGGCTTGCAGAGCACTCCGGCAATGATCGCTCCGGCTGGCGAGGGCTGCGGGGCATTTGCGGGAACTGACGCGACAGGCTGGACGACCTGGGTCTCCAACCGTGAAGGGAAATCACTCTGGAAAGAAAGCCTGCCCGCACCGGCCAGCGCACTGGCCACGCTTCCTGCCGGCAAGCTGCTGGCAGTCGGGCTCGACAGCGGCAGCGTGCTCGTGCGGGGGGTGGCCGATGGGGCCGCCGTGCCACCGGCCGGGTCGCTTGGCCATCCAGTTGGTCAGCTGGCCTTTTCACCGGATGGCAACTGGCTTGCCGCCTCCCCGTCGACCAGCGACGGCGAGCCCGCTCACGTCACGGTTTTCAACCTGAGAAAACCCGGCGAGCGGCCCCTCGTCTTCCCGCATGGCGGGCGTGTGCGCGATTTGCAATTTTCACCCGACGGGCGCGAACTGCTCACGGCGTGTCACGACCGCCGTGCGAGGGTTTGGGAACTCCCCAGCGGTCGCCTCCGAATGGAGATCCCCCAGGATGGGATGGTGATCACCGGAAGCTGGAGCCCGGATGGGAAGCGGGTCCTCCTTGCGACAGAGACGTGCGCCCGGATTCACTCCGCGAGCGACGGCAGGATGACCGGCGGCCCGATGGACGGCACATCGGGCGGCGGGGCCGCCTTCTCGCCCTCGGGGGACATCGTGGTGACATGGTCGCCTGCCGCCCGGCCCCGGCTCTGGCATGCTGAGAGCGGGCGCGCGATCGGGCGTCCGCTGGCTCACGATGGCGCGGGGCGTCCGGCCTTCGTGGCAGGCGGCAGGTTTCTCGTAACCGCCTCCTCGCCACTCTCCAACCTGTTTCTCGCGGGAAGCCGGCGGGGGATCGAGGTTTGGGATGTGGCGGGCGGGGTGCCGGTTTGCGATCCGATTCCGGCGGGCGACGAAGCGATCCATATGTGCCCCGTGAAAGACTCGATTTGGTTCGTTAATGGAACCGCAGGGTTTTCGGTGCTGAAGCTTCCTCCCGATACACCCGCGAGTCCCTGGCTCGCCCTGCGCGCAACCGCCACCGGACGCTGGAAAATGCTGGATGGCGGCTCGCTGGAGCGGCTCGCACGCCCCGATGAGGCCTGGCGGCAGGCGGCCGCCGAAGAGTCCGCAGCCGGCGGGCCTTGGCAGAATTTTTTCCGAGTCAGCCCTGGACGCTGAGCGGTGCGGGCTCAGCGCGGTTTCGCCGCATCGGCTTGCAGGGGCTTCACCGAATCCAGGAAGCGTGAGACATCGCCCGGGGCCCCGATCCCGATCAGAAAATAGACACGGTCGCTGTAAACGATTTTGCGCAGTCGGGCCTCCAGGGCTGCGGAACGCGTAAAATACGCTGTATCGGCGGCGGAGCTCCCTGCCACCGGCCCCGTCCATTTCTCGTCGGCGGCTTTCAGAAATTCTGCCCGGATGAGGGCGGAAGCTTTCTCGCCGACGACAGCGGTCAACCTCCGCAGTTCCTTGGAAGAAGCCTTCGTCTGCGTGGTGCGCCCGTAGAGGACGAGAAATGTTCCCCCGCCAGTTTTGCCCGACCGATGAAAACCCTGGGCGCCCATCCAGCCTCCGCCATCCACTTGCTCGATGCGGTTCGCATTTTTGAAATTCGCAGGTCCGGGAAGATCGACCTCGCACGCCGCCTCCTCGAAAGCCACCTTGCGCCATTCGGCCACGGCAGGTTGCTTGCCGTTTCCGGCATCCGGTGGGGGCGCAACAACCGGAATGAGCTCCAGCGAGTCGAAAAATCTCCGGACACCCTCCGGCGACGCCACGGCAAACAGGATATACCTTCGCCCCCCCGCACGAAGCACGCGCGCCTTCGCAATGTGGGCGGGGTCTTTCGCTTTTCCATCAAGTTCGATGCCGGCCAGGCCGCCGTGTGTCACGTCGCTGGTTTTGGCCCAGGAGCCCGGCAGCTTCTTGCTCCAAAAATCCAAAAACTTCTCACCAAGAGCGATGACGATATTCTCCGCCTTCGGGTGGCTTGAGTTTGTGAGTGCGGCGTAAGAGATGCAGAAGCTCTCCTTGCCCAATGATGCCCCAACCGTTCCCGATCCGCCGATACCTTCCACCTCCTCGATCCGGAAGGTTTCCAGAAGCGGCTTCCCCGGCATTTCGATGCGGAATCCGCCGGACTGAATGTCTTGAACCGCCCAGCCCTGCGCGCCCGAAGTTCCCTGGGCTACAAAAAAGATAGCCAGAACTGCTGCCATGGCGGCAGACGGAGCCGGGCGATTATTCCGGGGAGAGTCAGCCGCCGACCGCAGACTGACAGGAGACCTTCCGGAGCCTACATGAAAGCCAGCCGGGGGATTGAAGCCGGAGACCGATCTTTCCATACCTGATGTTGTGGACCGGCGGGGATCGGGCGTCAACACCCGATCTTTCCTGGAGCACAGACGCCGGGATGGGGCGGCACGGCCTCTATCGCGCCGGCCTAATAGGCATAGCGGTCCGGGAGCTGGAACGCATTTTCGATGACCCGAATGTCTGGCGGTTCGCTCATGACGACTTCGACGACGTCGAACCGGAACGTGATATCCGGCATGTCGAGCAGGCGGAGCCATTTCATCGCCCCCCGGATGATGAGCCGGCGCTTTTTCTCATCGACGGCGGCCATCGGACGCCCGAACTCCTCGCCGGACCGAGTCTTGACCTCGACGAAGACCAACTCGTTGTGCTTCCGGTCACGGCAGACAAGGTCAACCTCGCCCCCGTGCGGCGCGCGGAAATTTTTCCGGAGGATCTTGTAGCCGTGCCGCCGGAGAAAGCGCGCGGCGAGCACCTCGCCGTGGCGCCCGAGCACGATGTGGGGCGCCTCAGAAGTTTTCGGCTTGCGCCACCGGCGCGTAGCTGCGGCGATGAACCGGAGAAGGGCCATGAAGCCGGAGCTTAGCAAGATGCTCTGCGGTTGGGTAGCCTTTGTGCTTCAAGAATCCATACTCCGGATACAGGCGGTCGATGTCCTCCATGATCCGGTCCCGGCGCACCTTGGCGATAATGCTCGCGGCCGCGATGCTGAGGCTCAGCCCGTCCCCGCCGACGAGCGCGGTCTGCCTGCAGGGGAACGACGGCACCGGAAGACCGTCGATCAAAGCGTGCACCGGCCGGGGCAAGAGCGCCAGAAAGGCCTCTCGCATCGCCTCGTGCGTCGCTCGCAGAATGTTCACCCGGTCGATCGCCGCGCTATCGCGGGCAGCCACCGCCCACACGACCCCGGGAAATGTTGTGATCTGCGTGTAAAGGTCATCGCGGTTGCGCGCAGAAAGCTTCTTGGAATCATCCAGGCCGGAAGCAGAAAAGCCCGGCGGCAGGATGACCGCGGCGGCAACCACAGGACCGGCAAGGGGACCCCGGCCGGCCTCATCAATCCCAGCAACCGGCGCAATTCCCTCTCGGGCCAATGCGTGCTCGTGTTCGAACGAGCAGGGCATTGGCTAGGAGTTGCGTTCGGCGCTTTCCTTGACCGTGGTGGCGGACTTGCCCTTGCGGTTGCGAAGGAAGTTCAGCTTCGAACGGCGAACAGCTCCTTTGCGCTCGACCTCGACCTTGGCGATGCGGGGCGAGTGCAACGGAAACACGCGCTCGACGCCCTCGCCATAGGAAACGCGGCGGACGGTGAAGTTCGCGTTCACGCCGACGCCCTTGCGGCCGATGACGATGCCGGAATAAATCTGGATCCGCTCCTTGTCGCCTTCGACGACACGGGTGTGGACTTTGACGGTGTCGCCGACTTTAAAGACGGACACGTCCTTCTTCAACTGCTCGCTTTCGATCTTCTCAATAATGCTCATGGCTGGAAAAAACTAGGATCGGTTATTGTGGACCCGGATTTGGGATGTGCAAGCACGGAATGCAGGGATTTTACGAAAATCGCATCGACTCGCCGATGCGACTCCGCCACCCTCGCA
The DNA here is from genome assembly GCA_964467415.1 of uncultured Chthoniobacterales bacterium. Classification (GTDB taxonomy): domain Bacteria; phylum Verrucomicrobiota; class Verrucomicrobiia; order Chthoniobacterales; family Terrimicrobiaceae; genus CAYXRX01. The sequence continues at coordinate 8,720 of CAYXRX010000036.1, read as the reverse complement.
TCCGATGGACTTCTTCGATAAGCAGGAGCGGGCAGAGCAGAAAACCAAGCTGCTGGTCGTGTATTTTGTGTTTGCGGTTGCCGGGATCATCCTCACGCTGCACGTGATTTTCGCCCTCATGCTCGATCTGCCGCTGAACGACTGGGGCCTTCTCGGAATCGTTTCCGCCGGCGTCGCGGCCTCGGTCCTGATCGGGAGCACGGTCAAAACGATGGAGCTGTCCCAGGGCGGACGGGTCGTCGCCGCCATGCTGGGCGGTGAGCCGGTCGACCTCAACAGCACGGATCCGGCGGAACGGCGGCTGATCAATGTCGTCGAGGAGATGGCGCTGGCCTCCGGCGTGCCGGTGCCGGAAATCTACGTGCTGGATGACAAGACGATCAACGCCTTCGCCGCCGGGCACGGACCGGGCGACACCGCGATCGGCGTGACGCGGGGGTGTATCGACCGCCTGAGCAGGGACGAGCTGCAGGGGGTCATCGGCCATGAGTTCAGCCACATCCTCCACGGGGACATGCGCCTGAACATCCGGCTCATCGGCATCCTCAACGGCATCCTCTTCCTGGCCATCATCGGTGGCTTCCTGCTCCGGTTCTCCGCCTATGGTTCGCGGGATACGAGTTCGCGCGACGATAAGAACTCCGGCTCGATTACGGTGATGTTCATGGCCGGCGGCCTCGCCCTCTACCTCGTCGGCTGGATCGGCGTCTTCTTCGGAAAACTCATCAAGGCGGCCGTCAGCCGCCAGCGCGAGTTCCTCGCCGATGCCTCGGCCGTCCAATATACCCGCAACCCGGACGGGCTTGCCGGCGCGCTCGCCAAGATCGGGAAATTTTCCTCCAGCCTGCTGAGCCCGCGGGCCGAGGAGGCGAGCCACATGTTTTTCGGCAACGGTGTGGGCGATTCCTGGCTGGCCCTCTTTGCGACGCACCCGCCCATCGAGGCGCGGATCGCGGAAATCGCGCCCGGTTTCGAGCTGGATTCCGAGGCCGCCGCACAGACTATGCCCCCGCCTCCTGCTTCCGCCGCGTCCGCCACGGCGGGAACTCCCGGCCCCCGCCTTGCGGAGGCATTCCTGCCCGGGCAGCCACGCGTGGCGGCTGCTGCCGCGCTACTGGCAGGACTCCCGGAATACTCGCTCACGGCCTCCCACGAACTGCACGGGGCCTGCGCGCTCCTCTACTCCCTGCTCCTGTCGGAGGATTCCGCGGTCCGCAGCGCTCAGACCGCGCTGCTGGGGGCGGATCCGACGGTCCGGGACGAAGCCGTCGCGATGTTCAGCCGTCGGGGTGAACTTTCCTCCGCACAAAAAATCGGCCTGGTCGACATCACGATTCCAACCTTGCGCCACCTTTCCCCCGGGCAATATGCCGCATTCCGGAAAAATATCACCGACCTCGTCGAGGCGGATGGGCAGATCCACCTCTTCGAATACACGCTCCAGAAAATCCTCCTGCGGCACCTCGATCTCTCGTTCACCAACGCGACCGGCCCCGCCGTGCGCTTCAAGTCCCTCATGCCGCTGCTCCCGGATGTTGGCGTGATCCTTTCCGCGCTCGCCTCCTCCGGCGATGGCACGACGGCCCAGCGCGACGAAGCCTTCCGGGCCGGCGTGGTTGAACTGCTCGTCAAGCCGTCCTCGTTCCCACTCGAGCGCACGGAGACGATCGACCTGAAAGCGTTTGATACGGCGCTCGACCACTTGGCCGAGGCCGCACCGGACGTCAAGCGGACCGTGCTCACGGCCTGCGGAGTCGCCGTGATGCGCGACGGGGGCGTCAACGACGCGGAGGTGGAACTTCTGCGCGCCGTCGCCGACACGCTCGATTGCCCGATCCCACCGTTCGTCCGGATCGAAGGCGCCTTGCCTGTCCGGACTGCAGGATGAAAACCCGGCCTAGTTCAGGCTGTTGGTGGCAACCCCGAGGCTGCCGACGTTCTGGGTGGCTTGGTTCTTGGTAATCACCTGGGCGCTGCCACCCTTTTTCAAGACGATGGCACCCTTGTCGCCGAACGGCTTGGCGGACTTGCTCAGAGCCGGGCCATTTCCGGTTGCGGGAACCAGCCAGTTCCTCGAGGTCATGAGGATCGTGTCGCCCTCGCTGTCCATGCTCACGGCATAGATATAAAAAGCATTGGTGTCAGGACCAGAACTCGACCATCCTTTAACCTTCACGTCGCCGGCCGAGAAGAGCTTCATCAGGTCGTTGGTGCCCGCATAGTTGGTCAGGGAGCTATACCAGAGGTTGATGTTTGTGCTCGGCCAAGCGGAAAGATTGGTGTCGCCGGATCCGATCTCGTCGACTTGGATCAGGCTGCAAAGCTTGACGATGCCCGACACGCTCTGGCTGGCAGCAGTCATTTTGGCCTTGTCGAGCGCGCCGTTGATAGCGGGAATCGTGATGCTGGCAAGAATGCCGATGATCGTGATGACGACAAGGAGTTCGATGAGGGTGAATCCGGAGGGCTTTTTCATATAAGTGATGATGAATAATTAACCGCACAGCCGCGCCCTGTCAATCCGAATTGGGGCCCTGCCGCCCGCGAAACGGGCAAAATTTCCTCAGCAAAGCGCGGCAAGAACCGCGCGCGTATCCGAGAGATCGTCGAACAAAAAATCCGGGGCGTGTGCGGCGAGTTCGCTGCGGGAATACTCGCCGGTGGCGATCGCGACCGTTCGTGCGCCGATGGCGCGCCCGCACTCGATATCGCGCGGGGTGTCGCCGATGACGTAAATCCGCTCGGGAGGGAATTCCTCGCCGTGGATTTCGAGGGCGCGGGCGCGGGCGAATTTACCCAGTTCGTTGCGGTCGTGGTGGTCATCGGCAAAGGCCCCGAACTCGAAGTAGTCCCAGACGCCGTAGTGGCCAAGCTTGATCTGTGCGCCGCGCACGAGGTTGCCGGTCAGCAGCGCGAGGACGGCGTCCTCCCGGTCCCTCAGGGCGTCGAGAAGTTCGACAATCCCGGGCAGGAGGCGGCCGTCGTGCCGGGGCAGGCGGTGCGGCAGGTTGTGAAGGTAGCTGTCGAGAAGCGCGGCGGTATTTTCCGGCGTGGCCTCGATCCCGTGTTTGTCCAGCAGCGCGCGGGCGATGAGCGCGTCGGTCGCCCCCGCAAGCGTGATGCCCTGAAAGTCCTCATAGACCTCGAAGCGGGTCATCATCGCGTCGGCCAGCGCCCCCATGCCGGCTCCGCCGGAAGTGATCAGCGTGCCGTCGATATCGAACAGAAACAGCCGGCGCGCGGAGATCAATCCTCGTCCTCGTCGTGATCCTCGGCCTGCGGCTCAAGGATTTCGCCGTGCTTGGTGAACTTGCGGTGGCGCTTGCCGGCGGGGAGCGGGCTGAGCGTCATGCCGATCGCGCGGCCGACAAGCTTCGGCTCCATGTCGACGTGGGCCATGCCCGAGAGGTCGTCGCGGACGCGGCGGACGACGAGCATGCCGAGATCCTGGTGAGCCATCTCGCGGCCCCGGAACTGGAGGTGGATCTTGACCTTGTTGCCCTTGTCGAGGAAGTCCTCGGCGTGCCGGACCTTAGTGAGGTAGTCGTGCTCGTCGATGTTGACGCGGAACTTCACCTCCTTGACCCGGTGGACGACGTGCTTCTTCTCCTTCTCCTGCTTTGAGAGCTCGTAGCGGAACTTCCCGAAGTCCACAATCCGGCAGACCGGCGGCTGGGCGTTCGGGGCGATCTCGACGAGATCGAGACCCATCGAGCGGGCGCGGCGGATCGCCTCGTCGAGCCGAAGCACTCCGAGCTGTTCGTTGGTTGCGGCAAGAATCACGCGCACCTCGCGGGCGCGGATCCGTTCGTTAATGCGAATATCCTTTAAGTTAATGGGGCCTCCGGGTTTTGGTTGGGAACAGCGCGGCACACATCATGGGCGTGAAGCACCGGAACGGAAACGCAATTTGCGCTGACAACATTTGTTCATGCGCGGCATGAATCAGAATTTATAAAAGCAATTGTCAATGTTTTCCGTCTCATCAATACGAGCGGCATGTAGGATGAGAGGAATTTGACTCCGCAGGCAAGAGGAATTTCACACGGTCTGGAAACGCTAGCATCTGCAGGCTTGTCAACCGCAGGGGATTTCCCGATTGCTTGGCCTCGCCGCCACCCACTCCACGCATGGACCAGCACATCTTTTTTCTGATCAACCGCACGTGGTCCCACCCGTCCCTCGACCTGCTGATGGCGACCGCCTCGAGCTGGGATTTTTGGTGGCCGGTTCTCGTCGTGGGGGCGGTGTGGGCGCTGGCGGCGGGAGGGTTCCGTGCACGGGCGATGGTGGCCGCTGCCGTTGTCGCAGTCGGCGTCACCGATGCGATTGTGGTGGATTCGATCAAGGGCGTGGTCGGAAGACCCCGGCCGAACGCCGTGCTGGAGGGTGCGCGTTCGATCGATCTCGCGAAGGCGCGGCCGAGATTCCTTGCACTTGGAAAGCCGCTGAAAGTCGAGTGGACGCCCGCCGGCCGGCATCCGAAGCGCGGGAATTCGTTTCCGTCCGGGCATGCCGCGAACAACTTTGCGGTTGCGACCGTCGTGTTTCTTTTCTACCGGCGGCGTGGCTGGCTGGCCTTTGTGCCGGCGGCGCTCGTGTCCTACAGCCGGATCTACGTCGGCTCGCACTGGCCGTCCGATGTCCTAGTTTCCTGCGCGCTGGGATCGCTGCTTGCCGTGCTGGTCGTGCATGGCCTAGGCTGGGGATGGAGGAAGTTTGGAGGCCGCTGGTTTCCGGGCATCCACAGAAATCATCCCGAGTTGCTGGAGACATGAGACCAAGGACCGTATTTGTTTTTCTCCTCGTCGTGGCCGCCCTCCGCTGCGGCTGGGTGGCGATGCAGGCCCCCGCTCCGCAGGAAGCCTACTACTTCATGTGCTCGGAGCGGCTTGCGCCGGCTTTTTTCGACGGGCCTCCGGGAACGGCCGTCCTTGTTGGAGCGCTGGACCGCGCGGGTCTGCCTCCGCTTGACGCGGCCCGGTTCGCGTGGCCGGTCCTGGCACTCGCTGCCGGCTTGCTGGCATGGGCCCTTGCGCAGGCTGTTTATGACGATGCGGTGGCCGCCTGGGCGGCTGTGCTGCTGAATGCGCTCCCGGGATTCAATCTTGAGGCGGTAACAGTCGGGCCGGCGATGCCGGCCCTCGCCCTGGTGTTGGCCGGATCCTGGGCGGCGCGGATGGCTTGGGACGGGCGCAGAATTTTCTGGGCGGCAGCCGGCGCATGCTTTGCGCTGGCGGTTGTTTTCCGCTACGAGGCGCTTCTTGTTCCTGCCGGCCTTCTGGCTGCTGCACTGGCCTCCCCGCGGCACCGCACGCCACGGGACCTGGCCGGGCTTGCGACGATCGGGTTCCTGGTGGCGATCGCCCTCTGCGGCCCGGCCGTTTGGAACGCCTCCCTCGAATGGATCCCCGTCGCCGGCGGCACGCTCCGGACGGCATGGAGCCTCCGACCATCCGGCTGCGCCAGGCAACTCTGGGCGTTTCTATCAGCATTTTCCATCCCTGCAGGCCTGGTCGTGCTGGCCGGTCTCGTGGCGATGGTCCGCGATTCGCGACTGCATGGCCGCCCGCGATTCCTGCTCGCGCTCTGCGGACCCGCCTGGCTCTGGTGGCTTTATTGCGCGCTCCGGGGAGAGGACGCCGGAACCGCAGCGCTGCTCGGCACGGTTCCTGTTCTGGTCTTTGTCGCGGCCTGGTGCCGGCAGTGGGCATGGGCACCTGCCGCTGCCGCCGCTCTGGTTGTGATCGCTTTGGCCTCGAGCGGCGCGACTCTCTGGAGCGCCTCGCAGGAACGCGCACAGTGGCCGACGCTCGCCCGGGAATTCCAGTCGGCGGCCGGTGAAATCCCTGCCGGAGACAAGGAGGGCTTTTTTATCGCGGAGGATCCGGATCTTGCGGCTGTTCTCGGATTTTATCTGGGGCGCGGACGAAATTCCGCTGCGCCTCCGGTCTTCATCCCGGAGTCCCCCGACCTGGCCAGCCAGTTCGGGATCTGGCCGACGTATGCGGACTTCATCGAGAGCACGCAGGTGGTTGATGAGTACTTCACCGAGCAGAAAGGCATCAATCCCTTCGTCGGACGCTCGGCTCTCTTCATCGGGACCGAGTTGCCACAGACCATCGACGGGGCCTTTGCCAGCGTCGCCCCGCTGCGCCGGATCCGCCTGCCGGACGGACGCGAATTCACGATTTTCCTCTGCCTCGACTACCAGACCCTTCCGCTCTGATTCCGGGCCTTCGGACCGGTCAAGGAACGATCATTCACGTCACAAAACTTGACGCAGCATGCGGGATGCCATACTCGGTATGGCATGAAGATGACCATGCACATTGACGAGGAATTGCTCGACCGGGTGATTGCCACGCACGGTTTTGCCAGCAAGACCGAAGCGGTCGAGGTCGCGCTCAAAGAGTTGGACCGGAAAGCCAGGCTCAAGGAGTATTTAAAAAAAGGTCTCGGCTGGACAACCGCGGAATTAAAGAATGCCGTGGACCCCAAATACGATGTCATGGCACTCCGTGCGGCGGAGGCCTCCCCAAAATATGGTCGCAAGCGCAGCCCTCGTTGACAGCAATGTCTTCATCGCTCTGCTCCGCCGGGGAGAGGACCCCCTGCGCTGGCTGGAGGAGCGCCTGGAGGACATCTACACCTGCGGGATGGTCCGCCTCGAAGTCCTTCGCGGATTCAAAAGCCAAAGGCAACGGGATGAAGTCGGGTACTTTTTCGATGTCCTCTGCAACGTGCGGACCGACGACCGGCTCTGGGAATCGGCGGCGGAACTCGCCTGGAAGCTCGACCGGGCCGGCGGCACGATCCCCGCGCAGGACATCCTGATCGCGGCGTGCGCGCTGCGGGCCGGTGTCCCCGTCCTCACGGCGGACAGGCATTTCGACCGGATCCCCGGGCTCCCGGTCCTTCCGTTTTCCGGGTGAAAATCCGGACGGAAACGGGCCGGATCAAGGCGGGTCGGCCTCAGCGGCCACCGCCGTCGATGACGGCCGGTCCCAGAAGTAGCGCTTGAGCAAAACTTTGAGTCCCGCCGTCAGCGGCACGGCGAGGAGCGCGCCGAGCAGGCCTCCGAGGATCAAGCTCCACGCGAGTACGGAGATGATGACTGTCAGCGGATGGAGACCGACCGAGTCACCGACGATTTTGGGTGCGATGATGATCCCGTCGATATTGTTCGCGACGATGAAGATAATCGTGACCGCAAGCGGATGCCCCCAGTCTCCGAACTGAGCGGCCGCGATGATGACCGCAGGGATCCAGCAGATCATCATACCCAGGTAGGGCACGAGCCCGAGCACGCCGACCATGAGGCCGATCAGGACCGCAAAATCCAGGCCCATCACGAGGAGCGCCGCGGCGATCATCGCCCCGTCGATCAGGCTGACGAGCAGCTGGCCACGGAAGAAACTGATGAGATAGGAATTCACCTCGCTCACGACGGCGACGATCTCGCTCTTCAGTGGCGAGGCGCGCAGCGGCAGGTAGCGGCTCCAGTTTTGTGCGATCGCCGGCCCCTCATTGAGGAAGAAAAACAGGAAGATCGGCACCAGAATCATGCTGAGCAGAAAGCCGAAAACCCCGAGAAATCCTCCAACGCTCCGCTGAAGGAAGCGGCCGGATTCCAGCGCGAGGTCGGGGATTTTTTTCTGCAGCCACATGCCGGCCTCCTCGATGCTCTGGGTCGCGATTGTGGCGAACTGGCCTTTGGGCTGGGCGGGGTCGTCCTGCGAATGAAAAATCGAGCTTTCGGTCAGCTTCTGCACACTCTCGATCGTTGAGAAGACAAGCTTCTGGGCCTTGGTCGAATATTCCGGAAACGCCTTTGCAAACGTCGTCCCCTGCCGGTAGGCGGCCGGGAGGATCCAGATCAGGATCCCGGCGATCAGCGCGGTGACACCGATGTAGACCACGATGATGCTGAGCAGCCGCGAAAGCCGCCGGCGCATCAGCCAGCGCACGACCGGCTCGAGCAGAAATGCGAGGATCGCGGAGATTGCAACCGGAATCAGGACCGGCTGCAGAAAGGAGATCGCATTGACGGCCAGAGTCCCGAAGAGCGCCACAACCGCACCAATCGCCACGATCGACAACGCCGAAAGCGCCGCCCAGCAAAGCTTTTTTTGAAATGGTGTCGGGTGCATTGGACGAGGTGCATCCATAGCCGCATCATGCGCGATGGGCAAAAGAATTCCGCACGCCGGCCGCGGGAAGACGGCGCGCAGGACGGGCTGCAAAACGGCTGGCAATCCGCGGGCCGGACGTGTAGTCTTCACTTCCAATGTTAACTCGCTGTGCCATCCTCGCTGCCGCTCTGGCATCGGCCGCCCCCCATGGGTTTGCGGCCGCCGAACCGCTCAGCAAGGCCCAAATCCAGTCGGTCGTGCGGATCGAAGCCCTCACCATCCCCACCCCTGGTGAATTTTTCGCCGCGATCGACAAGCAGGGGCAACCAAACTGGACCCAGCTCTTCCAGCCGAAATCCGCCGGGATCACGTCCAGCCGCGCGCAGATGGCCCTCATGCTCGGCGTGCTGGTCGCGGACGGGTACATCGCCGTCGAGGCGCAGGACGGCCAGGGCGTGAAGAATACCGGCAAGGACATCATCAATCTGGGCACGAAGCTCAACGTGAGCAAGACGATCCTCGGCCGGGGGAACAGCATCAACGACTTCGCCGAGAACAATGACTGGAGCGCCCTCCGCGAGGAGC
>CAYXRX010000035.1:0-34026 GCA_964467415.1 uncultured Chthoniobacterales bacterium | reverse complement strand
TCGGTGTCGGTGTCGGTGTCGGTGTCGGTGTCGGTGTCGGTGTCGGTGTCGGTGTCGGTGTCGGTGTCGGTGTCGGTGTTGCCCCATTGAGCACGAAATTTGACGCCGTGAGGTCGGCGCTTGACGATGTCTGAATACCAAACGTTACCGTTGCGCCTGGTTGAATGACCCCATTCCAGCTTTCATTCGAGAAGGTGTTGGTTGGTCCGACCCTCTGGCCCCCTTTGGCGCTCCAAAAGCCGGTTACGGGAACATCCAGGTCAAAGCTGAGCGTCCAGCCGGTGATCGGGGCGGATCCGGTGTTGGTGATGCCGACGTTTGCGGTGTAGCCCGAGTTCCAGTTGCTGCCGACCACGAAGCTGAATGTGGCGGAGGCTGCGGGTGTGCCCGGGTTTCCTGCACTGCCGCCGCCGGATCCCGTCTGGGGGAGGGGAATGCCGTCGGCGCCACCTGCCAGCGGGACAGGGTTCTTGTAATAATTCTGGGCGCGGCTGATCCAAAAGTAATGTTCATCGGGCCCGACATTTTCCGTGCTGTCGCCGACCCCCGGCCCGAAGAGAGCAACAGTGACGCCGGCTTCCCTGGCCAGCGAGAGGTGCTCGCCCCACGTCACCGATTCGCCGCTGCGGGAAACGGTGGAGACACCGCCGTCGCCCTGCGAGAAATAGCCCGCACGTGTCGGAGTTGTGGAAAAGGTGTCGCCGAAAAAGTAGGTCGCTGCGGAGTCCTCGTAGGCGCGGGTTGTATTGGGCAGGACGGGAAACCTCTGGCCGGTGTAGGGGCTGACCGCACCGGAATCGTTGATCCGCCCGACCGGGATCTGCCATAGCGTCACCGGCAGTCCGGTCCGCTCGTGGAGCGCGTTGACGAAAACGAGATAGTTCGTCCAGTGCACGGCATTCCAAAACCATGTGGACTGGGCGGGGTCGGCATTTTTGCCCTCAAATCCGGCGTCGAGGCCGTATTTGTCGATGCTGATAAATCCCGCACCGTGGCTGAGGATGCCTGCGGAGACGTAGTAGTCAGCGATCGCCCTGGCCTCGTTGAAGATGGCATTGCGGCCCTTGTCGAGCCCGAGCGTGTCGGTGAGCCGCACTGCTCCTTTTCCAGTGATTCCCGCTCCTGTGAACCCGCCGGCCGGCGACGCCCAGAGGTTGAACTGCCATCCGAAATACGCGCCCGGCTGATATTTGCGGAAGGTGTAGTTAATCGCCTCGACCAATCCTTTCAGCGTATTCGGAAAGGCAGGATCGACCGCAGGATCCAGAACGCCGCTCGTGTAGGCCGCATCAGTGCGTGCGGGGATGCCCGACGGCGCTGCGGAATTGTTTTGTGCAAAATAACCCAGAAAGTCGGGTTCAAGAACCCAGCCGACGATCTCGCCCGCCGCCGCCTCTTTTGTGATCTCCAGCGCGTGGCGCAGATCCTTGAAGTAACCCTCGAGATACGAAGCCGACTCAATGTGCTGCTTGTCGGTGTAGTAGCTCTCGCCGCTGTCGGGAATGTTATACCAGACAAAAAACGGAATCATCCCCAGCTTCAGGCTCTCCTCGACGAATCGCGTCGCCCGCTCCCCGTCGTTGAGCTGGCGCCAGTTCCACCCGTCCCCGATGCTCGTCGAGGCGCCGCCATTCAGGTAGATGTAGCGGGCGTCGAGGCGCTTGTTTTTTGAGGGATCGCCGAAATCCGCCCAGAATGCCAGGTCGCCGGCCGAGTCCTCGCTCACCGAACCCAAGGCCAGATAATCCGGCAGGCCGGGTGGCGTACGATCCGCATTGTTCACGCGGACCCCGAGAAGGCGGACGACCCCGCCCGGACCGGTGATCCTCAGCGATGCGCGGCCGGCCTTCTTTGCCTGAACGGTGAGGGCTTTTCCGCTGACGGATGCGGCTGCGACCGATGGGTTGTTGGAGACAACGGCAAACGGCCCGCTGCCTGCAAACTGGTAGGTGCTTGTTCCCTGGTCGACAGCGAGTTGCAGAACTTCGCCTGCCGCATCGGCATCCAGCTTGATTGCGGAGCCGATAGCTTCCCCGCCGCTCCCTCCTGCGGATCCACCGATCACCGTAGAGGTGATCGGTTGGCCGTTCAGGGTCACGTTTGTCAGCGTGACCCCCTCTGCGGTGCCGCCCGCCTGGACTCCGATGGTGAATGTCCCGCCCGGAGGCACGGCGCCATTCCAGCCGGCCTGATGAAAGACGCTGCGGCTTCCAATCTGGCTGTCTTGAACGGCATTCCACGACCCGGTGATCGTGCGGTTCAAATCGAACGCAAGGCTCCAGCCGTTGATCGCCTGCCCGCCGGTATTGGCGATCGTCAGACTCGCAGTAAATCCTCCGGTCCACCGGCTTTCAATTTTCAACTCTGCGGTCGGGGCCGCATCTGCGGCCGCGAGGAAGGAGAACAAAGAGCTGGCGATCAGCGGGAGGAACAGCCTGTGGAGGAGGGTCTTCATATGGGGATGGTGCAACTGATACCACCACTCGACCTGTGGAGCCGGACAATCCACTGGAACTCGACGAATGGGCCGCTAAAATCGATGAATCGCGCAGTTCCGGCGCTTCCCCCCAACACCCCGGGAAGAAACACGCGGTTTGACGCGGGCGCGTTTTTGCTCCATCAATGCCGCGGTGAACGGCAGAACTCCCGGACGCTTGCCCCTTCGGCCTTGGATGGCTAAGCTTCTCACTTTCTGGCGGGTGAACGCCATGGCGTGGCTTGCTTTCGCCGTCATCGTCTTTTTTGTCCGGTGGATGTTTCATCACAACGCGACGGAGGCGCTCGGACTGACACTGATCGTCGAGTCAGCCGGGTTTCTGCTCAGCCTTTCGATCCGGCCGATCTACGACCGTCTGGGATCGGTTTTTGAAATCCGCACCGCCGTCGTCGCGGTGCTGGTCAGCTTTTCGGCCGCCGCGCTGCTCAGCGTCTTCACCCACTGGGTTGCGGGGCTCACGGGCTGGCACAACCCGCATTTTACGCCGTTTGAAAATATCATGCTGCGGCTGCTCCTGATGTGGATCGTATTTCTCGGCTGGAGCTTCGGATTTTTCTGGCTGAAGGCCGAGCTGGCCCTCAGGAGCGAGACGCAGATCGCCGAGGAGGCGGTGCGCGAGGCCCATCGCATGGAACTCCAGATGCTCCGCGCGCAGCTCGACCCGCATTTCCTCTTCAACTCGCTCAACGGCATCAACGCCGAAATCCCCTCGCATCCCGAAGCCGCCGCGGAGATGGTGCGCAAACTCTCAGGCTACCTCCGCTACTCGCTCGATCACCGCAAGCGCTCGGTCAGCCCGCTCTCGGATGAGCTCGATGCCATGGAGGCCTACCTCGATATCGAAAAGGCCCGGTTCGGGGAGAGGCTCTCGGTTTTGATCAAGGCCACCGCCGAAGCCCGATGGAGGCTTGTCCCGAGCTTTCTGCTCCAGCCGCTCGTGGAAAATGCCATCAAGCACGGGCTCCTGACCACGCGTGCCCGGATGGATCTCTCCATCGATGCCTGCTCATCGGGAGCCGACCTGCACATCACCGTCTCCAATTCGGGAACCCTTCCCGCTGACGCCTCCTCAGACGGGCTCGGCCTCGACACGCTGCAGCGGCGACTGGAACTCCACTATCCGCGGCGTCACGATTTCCAGCTGAAAACCGAAGGGGGGTCCGTCGTCGCCATCCTCATACTCCGGGGAGAACCATGCTGCGCCTGATGCTTATTGATGACGAGCCCCTGGCCCTTCGGGGCCTCAAGGCGATGCTGGCCCGCCAGCCGGGGGTCAACGTGGTGGCCGAGGCCGACAACGCGGCGACCGCCCTCGATCTTCTCCCGGGTGTGAGTCCCGACGCGCTTTTCCTCGATATCCGCATGCCTGAGGCAGACGGCTTCCAGCTGCTGTCATCGCTGCAGAACCAGATTCCCGTCGTCTTTGTCACCGCCCACTCGGAATACGCGGTCCGTGCGTTTGACGTGAATGCGGTCGACTACCTGCTCAAGCCCGTGAGCCCGGAGCGGCTTGGGCAGGCGGTCCGCCGGTTGCAGGCCGCCTGCGGAACAGAGACCGAGGAGAAGAACCCCTACGGGATGAGCGACCGGATCTGCCTGCGCACGCCCGAGCGCACGCTGGTCGCGCCACTGTCCGATGTCCTCCTGCTGCAGGCCGACAAGGATTTCACGCGTGTCAGTGTGGCCGGCGAGGCGCCGATCCTCATCTGCCAGGCCCTTGGCGTGTATGAGAGGAATCTCCCCAGCCCACCGTTCCTCCGGGTCGACCGTTCGACGATGCTGAACCTGTCTAGAATCCATTCGGTGGAGATCAGCCCTTCGCGCGGTGCGCGGGTCTTCCTGCACGGCTTTGAGAATCCTGTCCCGCTGGGACGGGCGGCCCTCCGCCGCCTCCGCCGGGCGATCCCGCAATTTCTCGCGAATGTCCCGGGCCTGGAGGGCTGAGCCGGAGCCGGCTGGCCGTTGGCCGGCTCAGTAGCTGTGCTTGGTCAACGAGGTCTTCCCGCGGAAGACCCAGTAGATGCTGGCGGTGTAGGCCAGCACGAGCGGCACGCCGAGCACGGCGATGATCAGCATAATCCCCAGCGTCTTCTGAGTGGAGGCGGCATTGTAGATTGTCAGACTGTTCGCCGGGTCGGGCGAGGAGAGGACCATGTTCGGAAAATACGTAATCCCGAAGGTCGCCATCATGAGCACCATGACCGCGCAGGACGAAAGAAAGGCGTTGAACTCCCGCTTCTTGTGGATCTCACGCGGGATGTTGAGGACGATCAGCACGCTCGCCGCGACGACAGCAAACACGTAGGGACGCGCGCGCACGGTGTCCAGCACCCACGGCACCTCAATCAGCGTGTAGAGGTTGAAGAGGAAGTAGGATGCCAGGAAGAAGCCGATGACCCGCGGGATCCAGCCGCTGATAATGTCGTGAAGTTCGCCTTCGGTTTTCATCGCGAGGTAGATCAGCCCGTGCATCGCGAAGAGCAGGACGGTCGTCACGCCAAGAAGAAGCGCGTAGGGATTGAGCAGTCCCAGGAACGTTCCCGCAAACTCGTGGTCGGCATCCAGCGGGATGCCCCGCACGATGTTGCCCATCGCCACACCGATCAGGAGAGCGGAGACAAAGCTGCCGAGGCTGAAAGCCACGTCCCAGAATTTCCTCCACCACGTCCACTCCTCTTTGCTGCGGAATTCGATCGCGACCGCGCGGAAGATCAGCGAACAGAGGAGAAGCATGAAAGCCAGATAGAACCCCGAAAACACGGTCGCGTAGGCCTCGGGGAATGCCGCGAAAAGCGCCCCGCCACCGGTGACCAGCCACACCTCGTTACCGTCCCAAACCGGGCCGATCGAGTTCAGCAGCAGCCTGCGGTGCTCGTCCTTCTTCACAAACAGGTGGACGGCTCCGACTCCGAGATCGAAGCCATCGAGAATCGCGTATCCGGTGAAGAGGACGCCGACGAGGATAAACCAGACAATGTTAAGATCGGGGAGGCTCATGCGCGTGGGTTGTTTTTTTGGATGATCGCTTTCCAGCTGTCGGGCATCTCTTCACTCTCCTCCTCGTCATCCGGTCCGTGTTGGATCTTGCGGGTGAGGAGGAAAATAAACATTGCGAACAGGAGGGCATAGACGAGCCCGAACATCGCGAGCGAGGCCACAATCTGGTTTGCCTGCACGACTTTGGAAAATGACTGTGAGGTCATGAGAAGCTCGTAGACGATCCACGGCTGGCGGCCCATCTCTGCTGCAAACCATCCGGCCTGATTCGCAATCTGTGGGCCGAGAACCGAAAAGATCATCAAAACGAGCAACCACCGGGTCAGCAGCAGGTCGGTGTTAAACAGCCAACCGCGCCACCAGAAGAAGCAGGCCACCACCGTCAGAACAAGAAGCAGCACCCCCACGATGATCATGATGTGGTAGAACTGAAAAACCGCTGGCACGTTCGGCCAGAATTTCTTCCGGGCCTCTGCGAGTTTCTCGGGCGTCGTGGCATCCGGGAAATGCGACTGCACGAAGGCCGATGCGGGAAGCTCGAGCAGACCGGGAACCGGTTTGGAAAACGACCCCCACACCAGAAAGCTCAGAAGCCCCGGAATTTTGGGTCCAACCACGGTCTCATTTTTCGAATCGACATACCCGAAGAGGGCCATTGGGGTGTGCGGCTCGGTCTTGAAGACGCCTTCCATGGCCGCCAGCTTGATGGGTTGGTTTTTGGCGACCCCCTTCGCAGTGAAGTCCCCGCTGACCATCTGCAGAACCGTGGCCACCAGGGCAAAAGCCAGACCAACCTTCATGGAAGCCCTTGCAAAATCGAGGTGCCGCTTCTTGAGGAGGTAGTAGGCGCTGATGCTGATCACCAGAAACGCGCCCGCCAACCATGCCCCAAGAACCACGTGGGTCAGACGGTCGATCGTGGAGGGGTTGAAGACCATCGCCCAGAAATCGTCCACCACAGCCCGCACGCTGGTCAGATCGGCCTGTGTGACGACGTGACCGGAGGGCAGCGCGACCGGCTTACCGTCGACCATCGTCTGCAGGTGGTAACCGGAAGGAGTCTGCATCCACGAGTTCGCCACAACAATCCACACCGCGCTGAAATGGGCGCCAAAGGCCACCATGCATGTGGAAAAGAAATGCATGCGGGGGCCGACCTTGTTCCAGCCGAAGAGAAGGATAGCAAGGAACCCGGACTCCAGGAAAAAGGCAAAGATTCCCTCGGCCGCAAGTGCGCTGCCGAAGATGTCGCCCACGAACCGCGAGTAGGTCGACCAGTTGGTTCCGAACTCGAACTCCATGACGATCCCGGTCGCCACGCCGATGGCGAAGGTGAGCGCAAAAATGCGCGTCCAGAAGCGCGCCATGTTGTGATAGAGCGGGTTGCCGGTTTTGAGCCAGATGCCCTCCATCATCACGAGGAGAATCCCCAGGCCGATGCTGAGAGGCGGGTAGAGGTAGTGCACCGCAGCCGTGAATGCGAACTGGATCCGGGCAAGAAGTTCGGGGTCGTTCATCGAGCATTAGTGGTGCTTATGAGCCGCTTTCGGGTCAAGACTTTTTTTGAAGTCCTTTAGAGATTTCGTTCACTTCGACCGGGGGTCAAACGCATCCCGCATCGCGTCGCCGACAAAATTCAGCGCGAGCAGGCAGAGCGCCATGGCGCCGGCGGGGAAGACGAGCAGCCACCAGAAGCTGCGGACCGGATTGATCGCGCCGGCTCCGTCGGCCAGGAGGGAGCCCCAACTGGCCTGCGGGGCCTGGATCCCGAGACCGAGAAAGCTGAGAAACGACTCGTCGATAATGACCGCAGGAATTGTCAGCGTGAGGTAAATCAGGATAATTCCGACGAGGTTCGGGAGAAGATGCCGGAGGAGGATTTTGACATGCGATTGGCCCAGCGCCCGGGCGGCCATGACGAACTGCCGTGACTTGAGGGCCAGGACCTGGCCGCGCACGATCCGAGCCATCGTCAGCCACTCGATCACCCCCAGCGTGATGATCAGAATGGCGATCCGGGAGGATTGCACCAGCCAGTTCCAGCCGATCCCCGAGGCGAACGTCTGCAACTGCGCGTTGAATGCGTTGATCGCAATGAGAATGAAGATGAGGCGCGGGACGGAGTAAAGGATGTCGACCACGCGCATCATGGCCGAGTCGATACGCCCCCCCGCATAGCCGGCGACCAGACCCCACGACGTGCCGATGAGAAGGCTCACCGCCGCGCCACAAAGACCGACCAGGAGGGAGACCCTGCCGCCTGTGAGTACGCGGTAGAGGACGTCCCGGCCGTTCAGATCGGTGCCGAACGGATGCTGCCAGGAGGGAGGCGCGTATTGGTTTGGTCCCGGTTCTCCGAGGACGGCCGGCAGAAAGAACGGCCCGACGACACAGGCGACCACCACGACCGCAAGGATGGCCGCCGAGACCAGCGCCGCGGGGTTCCGGGCCAGCCTTTGCCACACGCGGGGATCAGCCATCGAGCCGGATCCTCCGGTCGAGCAGGCCATACGACATGTCGACGAGTAAGTTGAAAATCACGAGCAGCACACAATAGACGATGACCATTCCCCCGAGCAGAAAGCCGTCGCGGTTCAGGATCGAATGGACAAAGAAGCCCCCGGCGCCCGGGATGTGAAAGATCGTCTCGACAACGATGGATCCGGTGAGCAGGTGCGCGGCGAGCGGTCCGAGAAAGGAGACGACCGGGAGGATGGCCACGCGCAGCGCATGGCGGTAGACGACCGCCGACTCACGCAGGCCCTTGGCGCGTGCGGTGCGCACGAAGTCCTGCTGCAGCGTCTCAACCATGCTCCCCCGCATGAGGCGCGCGATGGCCGCCATCGCCGGAGCGGCCAGCGTGACCGCCGGAAGAATGAGGTGGGAAGCCCCGCCCCACCCGCCAACCGGAAACCACCCGAGATCGAGTCCGAAAAAAAGGATGAGCAGTGGTCCGACGATGTAGGCGGGCAGGGAGATCGCCGCAAGTGCAAGAAACATCGCGCCGAAATCGCGCCATGTCTGCTGGTGCATGGCGGCAAACGTGCCCAGCCACACGCCGCCGACCGTCGCCAGCAGAAAGGCCACTCCTCCGAGGCAGAGGGTGACCGGCAGCGTCTGCGCAAGGATCTCGTTGACCGTGCGGTTGCGGTATTTGGTGGAGAGTCGGAGATCGCCGCGCAGAAGGTCGCCGAGATAGCCCGAGTATTGCTCCCAAAGGTTGCCGTCGAGTTTGTATTTCGCCAGCAGGGCCTTCTCGATGGCCGCCGGGATCTTCCGCTCGCCGTCGAACGGCCCGCCTGGCGACAGGCGGATCAGGACGAACGTGATCGTCACCACGCAGAAGAGCACGAAAACCAGTGCGGCGGCGCGTCTGAGCAGCAGCAGGCCCATGGTCCGGGCGGCGCTACGCCGCCATGTATGGCAGCGTGGCCGCGCGGGCTTTCACGTCGTCGATCCCCTCAAGCAGGTCGGCGATCGCGTCCCATTTTCCCGTCACGAGGGCTTCTTTTGCATGGTCGGGAAGCACGAGCGGAAAATCCATGTCCGCGATCGAAAGCTTGTTTTCGAGGAGGTCGAGCGTGAGCAGCGCCGCGGGATCGGACTCGATCAGTGCTGCCACGGCCTGGATGTCCGCCGCCGACATGACCACGCAGGGCATCCCGAGCGTGATCGAGTTGCCGAAGAAAATCTCGGCGAAGCTCTCGGCGATGACCGCCCGGAACCCGAACCGGTAGAGGGCCTGCGGGGCGTGCTCGCGCGAGCTGCCGCACCCGAAATTCGAGCCGGAAAGCAGGATGCCCGCCCCGGAAAATTCCGGCTTGTCGAGCGGGTGCACGGTTCCCGCGGTCTTCGCGGCATCCCGCGCGTCGAAGAACGCAAACTCGCCGAGTCCGTCAAAGGTGACGCACTTCATGAAGCGCGCCGGGATGATACGGTCGGTGTCGATGTCGTCGCCGGGCACGTAAACCCCGCGACCGGTTACCTGGGTGATTTTTTCAAGAGCCATAGAAGTGATATCGTGAAATGGGAAGTTTGGTATGCGAAACGAGAAATGGAAAACCCGCTGCTGCTATTTGACGCTGAAGATCTCCCGGGCGTCGGCGATCTCGCCGGTGACGGCGGCTGCGGCGACCATGAGCGGGCTCATGAGGACCGTGCGGCCGAGCGGGCTGCCCTGCCGGCCTTTGAAGTTCCGGTTGCTGGAACTCGCGCAGAGCTGGTCGCCCACCAGCTTGTCGGGGTTCATCCCGAGGCACATCGAGCATCCCGCCCCGCGCCATTCAAACCCGGCCTCGCGGAAGATCGCAGCAAGCCCCATGCTCTCGGCAAGCGCTGCCACGCCCTGCGAGCCGGGAACGACGATCGCCTTCACGCCCGCGCGGACCTTGCGGCCTTTGATGTGGCGCGCGACCTCGGTGAGGTCGCTCAGCCGGCCGTTCGTGCAGCTGCCGAGAAATGCGACATCGACCTTCGTGCCTTTGATCGGCTCGCCGGCCTTGAGATGCATGTGGGCGAGCGCCTCCTCGGCGGTCGCCCGGTCTTTCTCCGGCACCTCGTCGAGCCGGGGAACCCGCTCATCGATGAAGATCGCCTGGCCCGGGTTGATCCCCCACGTCACCGTCGGGGCGATCTCCGCTGCGTTGTAGCTCACCACATCGTCATACGCCGCCCCCGCATCGGAGGCGGAATTTTTCCAGCGGATCACCGCCTCGTCCCATGCCGCTCCCTTCGGGGCATACGGCCGGCCATTGAGGTAGGCAAATGTCGTTTCGTCCGGATTGACATAGCCCACGCGGGCCCCGCCCTCGATCGACATGTTGCAGACGGTCATCCGCTCCTCCTGAGTGAAGGCGTCGAAGGTCGAACCGCCATACTCGTAGGCGAAGCCGAGCCCCCCGTTCACTCCCAGGCACCGGATGATGTGCAGGATGACGTCCTTCGAGTAGACTCCGGGAGACAGTTTTCCGTCGACGTTGATCCGCCGGACCTTCGGCTTCCGGATGGCCATCGTCTGCGTCGCGAGCACATCGCGGACCTGGCTCGTTCCGATGCCGAAGGCGATCGCGCCGAACGCCCCGTGCGTGGAGGTGTGCGAATCCCCGCAGGCGATCGTGGTTCCCGGCTGGGTGATTCCCTGCTCGGGACCGACAATGTGCACTATGCCCTGCTGACCACTTGGAAGGTCGAAAAATTTCACGCCCGACTCAGCGCAGTTGCGCCGGAGGGCCTTGATCATCTCGTCGGCGAGGTTGTCCTTGAACGGCTCCTCCCGCTCGTCGGTCGGCACGATGTGGTCGACCGTCGCGAAGGTCCGGGACGGATACAAAACTTTCAGCCCGAGGTCCCTCAGCATGCCGAACGCCTGAGGGCTTGTGACCTCGTGGATGAGGTGCGTGCCGATCAGCAGCTGAGTGGATCCGTTGGGAAGGGTGCGCACGGTGTGCGCATCCCAGACTTTGTCGAGTAACGTTTGGCTCATGGGAATATCCGGTCCAATCTAGCGGAGTCCAGCCGGCTGGCAAGACTGTGATGTGGACACCGATGCATCTTGTCAAACGGCGGCCACTCTTGCAAACTCCAGCTGTTTCCTACCCCTCATCTATGCCGACCGATCATCCGTTAAACTGGTACCTGCGCAAACACAACGAAGGCGAGATCTTCGGGCCGATCCGCTTTGAACAGCTCCTCTCCTGGGCCCAGTCGGCGCAGATCAATCCGCAGGATACCGTCTCCATCGACCGCGAGGTCTGGACGAAAGCTCCGATGATTCCCGACCTCGCCATGGATTGGCTGATCGAGGTCACGGACAACCTCCTCTACGGACCGACCACCTCCGGCGCCCTTATGGAGTTCAGCCGACTCGGGGAGATCACCCGCGACACGACCGTTGTCAACTGCCGCACCGGCGAGTCCATGCCGCTCCGAAGCGCACCGTTTTTCACCGAGGAGGCCAGCCGGCCCGCTCCCGCCGATCTCCAGGAGGTTCAGCCCGCCAAAGGCGGAATCAAAATCAATCTCCAACAGCGCATCCGCGTCCTCGAAGCCGCGCTCATCGAAAAGCGCCTCCAACTCAACGTCGCGCGCGAGACGATCGCCAAGCTCGAGACCAGGATCCACGACCTTGAATCCTACATGCGCGACGTCCGGTCTGGCAGAAGGTAACGGACTGCCCAGCTCTGCCCGGCCTTGCGTTTGAAAACATGTGGGCCGACAGTCCTCCAAAAAAGCCGCCCGCCGGCTTGGCGGTTAGCGCTGGAGCTGGCTGTCGAGCATGTAGACGACGTTGCGCGTCTTCTCGTCGCCCTCGATCCGCTTTTTCACAAGCTTACAGGCATGGATCACCGTGCCGTGATCCTTGCCGCCGAAGGCGTCACCGATGTCGCTGAGTGAGGACCCGGTGAGCTCGCGGGAGAGATACATTGCAACCTGGCGGGGGAACGCGATGTTGGCCGGCCGTCGCTTGCTGGTCATGTCGGCGAGACGGACATCGAAGTGCTCGGCAACACGCCGCTGGATCTGGTCGATGGTCACCGACTTGCGGGCCTGTTCCTGGAAGATGTCGCGCAGGAGGTTTTCGATGACCTCGCGGGTGATCTCGCGGTCGCTGAGCGACTTGTAGGAGGCGACGCGCATGAGAGCACCCTCCAGCCGCCGGACGTTATTGCGGATCTTGTCCGCAAGGAACTCGATGACCCAGGCGTCGAGCTGGATATTGAGCCCTGCCGCCTTGCTGCGCAGGATCGCAATCCGGGTCTCTTCGTCGGGGGGCTGGATCTCAGCGGTCATTCCCCATTCGAAGCGTGAAACCAGCCGCTGCTCGAGCTTGTCGATCTCGCTGGCCGGACGATCGCTGGAGAGGACGACCTGCTTGTGGCCGTCGTGGAGTGCGTTAAACGTGTGGAAAAATTCCTCCTGTGAGCGATCCTTGCCGGCAAAAAACTGGATGTCGTCGATCATC
This sequence comes from uncultured Chthoniobacterales bacterium, assembly GCA_964467415.1. Lineage (GTDB taxonomy): Bacteria > Verrucomicrobiota > Verrucomicrobiia > Chthoniobacterales > Terrimicrobiaceae > CAYXRX01. Next base: position 21,571 of record CAYXRX010000035.1, on the reverse strand, counting down.
AGCACGTCGGCGTGGCGGTATTTTTTCCGGAACTTCACCAGCGTCCCGTGCTGGATCGCGTCGATGAACTCGTTCGTGAACTGTTCGCTCGAGAGGTAGACGACCTTGGCGCCCTTCTGCGTGGCCATCACCTGGTGCCCGATCGCCTGCAGGAGGTGCGTCTTCCCGAGCCCACTGCCTCCGTAGATGAACAGCGGGTTGTAGGTCCTCGCCGGGGCCTTGGCCACCGCGAGCGCGGCGGAGTGGGCAAACTGGTTGTTTGTTCCCACGACAAACGAGTCAAATGTGTTGCGCACGTTCATCCCCGTCGGGGCGGTCGAAAGTGGCTTTTCCTTGTGCGTCCGGGCGGAAGGTGCCGGACGGGGAGCGACCTCGCTCTCCGGGGTCTCGGAAGAAAAATGCACGGCCGTGTTCGATGGAACAACCTCACGGATGGATTCCTTCAGGATCGGCAGGTAGTTGCTCTCGATAAAAAACTGGTGGATCGGATTCGGCACGCAAAGCGTGATCGTGTCATCCGTGCACACCGCTGCCGAAACGCCGGAAAACCAACGATCATACCCGTCCGCACTCACCCGGTCACGAATCCGCTTCGAAATGTCCGCCCAGATCTCTTTTGTGTCTTTCATCATCGATTCCACTTTGCACCCCCGACCGCTTCGTCCCGGGCGACTTCCGCAAGCTCACGTCCCGCCGCACCGGCGCGAGGATGTTGGGCTGTGCGGAAGCTGCGACGCTTCCAGAAAGTCTCGGAGGTTTGTTTATTCACAAGTTGTTCACACGCTGACTTCACCGCTTCCGCCAGTGCGGCGAGACTAAAAATCCGTGCGCTGATGCTCAAGGAAAATCCGGTGGATTGGCGGAAAAAAATCATCACGGGGTCCGGATATTTTCTTGACCGGCCGGGAGATCAAGAGGCCAAGGGCTTCTCCGGCGCGCCGGGCATTCCTGGCCCGGTCGAGCGGAAGCAAACGGCAACCGCCAGCGTCGTGACGCAGCCGATGAAAACAAAATACGGCCACTGGATCGCTGGCCACCAGGACGGCAGGAAATATCCGCAATTCAGCGTATGCTTCACAACCTTTCCGGCACTGTCGACTGTCTCCCATAGGGGAATCTGGATTTTGCAGAGAACCAGAACGGAGACGATTCCGAGGAGCATGGCAAAGACGTTGGCCTTGTCGTTCCCGCGGGTGCGGGAGAGGACGCCGAGCAGAAAGACACCCAGGAGCGAGCCGTAGCTATACCCGAGCACGCCGAGCGCCAGGGGGATGATGGTCACATGGGTGTGCAGCACGGTGTAGGCCGCCCCGGTTGCCACCAGGACCATCAGCACGCCGAAAATCGAAGTCGCCCACCGTGCGGCCGTGACGGATTGGCGGTCGGTCGCGGACGGCCGGATATAGGGTTGGTAAAAGTCCTTGATGAAAGAGGTGGCCAGAGCATTCAGCGCCGCGGAGGTCGATCCCATCATGGTGGCAAACACTCCCGCGATAATGAGTCCCCGGATCCCGACAGGCATTTCATTGACGATGTAGTGGGCGAAGATCTCGTTGTCCTCGCCCGGCAGGGACGGGTCGGGGTGGATTTGATAGCGCACCCAAAGCAGCACGCCGACCGTCAGGAACGCGAGCACGATCGGGATGTCCGCAAAGCCGCTCAGGATCAGGGACAGCCTTGATTTGGCAGTGTTCTCGGCTGTGAGCATGCGCTGGACCATGTCCTGATCCGTTCCATGCGTGGCCATGGTGAAGAAGGTGATGCCGATGATGGCTGCAAAAATGGTGTACTCGGTTTCGAGCATGCCCCGCAGGGCCTCGCCGAACGGTTTGGCCCCGTCCCATCCGGTTTGGAACATCGAGAGGTTCTGTCCGGTCAGTTGCTTGTGGACGGTCTCCATTCCGCCGGGGATGTCCCCGAGGACCGCAACGATGGAGAAGAGGATCGCTCCGATCATCAGGCACGCCTGAATGAGATCGGTCCAGACGACCGCCTTGATGCCGCCGGCGGCTGTGTAAAGCGTCGTCACAAGCGTCACGAAAACAATGCCCCAGAAATACGTCCACATGGTGATCTCCGAGCCCGGGAAGAGATACCTGTAAACGACGACGAGAATCACCCCGCCAAGGTAGAGCCGCACGCCGATGCCGAGCACACGGGTTGCCAGGAAGATCCCGCTCGCCATGTTTTTTGTCCGCTCACCAAAGCGGAGGGTGAGGAACTCGTAGATGCTTTCGACCTTGTAGCGGTAGTAGGGCGCGATGAAGAGCCAGGCGATGATGATGCGGGCGATAATCGTCCCGATGGCGAGTTGCGCGTAGGCGTAGCTCCGCGTCTTGAAGCCTTCCGCGGGAGCGCCAAGAAATGTGACCGCGCTTGTCTCGGCAGCGATGATCGAGGCGAGGACAGCCCACCAGGGGATCGAGTGGCCGCCGAGGGCGAAATCCTTGAGGCTGGTATTTCTCCGGGCGGCATAGAGTCCGATGCCGACAATCCCGACGAAATAAACGAGGATGACCAGTCCGTCGACTCCCAGGTTGAACCAGTTCTGAGCGGGATGCATTTCAGGTCCGGAGCTGCTTCTGGAGGACGATGGAGTTGCGGCCGCTGGCGTCGTATTTCGCCCTGCGGGAGGGAGGCAGCGCCGTGGCGTCGGCCGGCTGGTAGCCGCCCTTCTGCTGGATGTAGCTGTAGGCCTGCGTCGAAAGAGCGAAGAGCATCTTCACTCCCTTCTCGCGGGCAAGGTTCTCAACAAACGCCATCAGCTTTTTCCCGTGACCCTGGTTTTCATGGGCATTGCTCACGTGCAGGCATGCGAGTTCACCGGCGGACTCCTCGGGGTAGAGGTGCAGCGCCACACAGGCGATCGGCGAGCGGTCGATCTCAAGCAGCCAGTAGTCCTCAAGGTGCTCGAGGATTTCCGTACGGGTGCGGCGCACGAGTTCCTCGTTGCGAACCGACTGCCGGATGAGCGACATGACGGCGCGCACGTCCTTTTTAAAGATCCTGCGGATCTGCTGGTACTCGTTCGAGTAGATCATCGTCCCGATTCCGTCATGGCTGAAGACCTCGTTGAGAAGCGCCTCGTTGACGCCGCCGTCGAGCAGATGAACCCGCGGGACGCCCTGCACGCAGGCCCGTGCGCCGTATTCCAGCTTGGAAATGATTCCCGGCGAAAATTCGGCCCGCCGCCGCTTGATCAGGTCCTGGGTTTCCTGGACCGAGAGCTGGCGCGGCAGAGCGGCGGACGAGGCGAACGCTGTGCTCGGTCCGAGGTAAAGAATTTTTGCCGCGGAGAGTTCTTCGGCGATCTCGATCGCGATGCTGTCGGAGTTCACCCGGTAGGTCCGCCCCTCGCCGTCGAAGCCGAGCGGGGGGACGATGGGGATGATGCCCTCGTCGAGCAGAAGCTTGAGGGCCTTCACATCGACGCGCTCGACCTTGCCGGTATACTGCTGGTCAACCCCTCCAAGAATCCCGGCCGGGTGGGCGATCAGGGCGTTGATGTACGCGGCGCGCAGGTCGACCGACGACAAGCCCTCCATGATCGCGTTCGTGAGGCGGATCGCTGCGTCGATGCTCAGCTGCAGCGTGAACTCGTCGGTCAGCCCGATGCCGTCGGCATTGGATATTTGCACGTTCCGCTCGGCGGCCAGCTTCTCAATCTGGAAGCTGGCGCCATGCACGAGGACGACCTTGACGCTCAGCGAGCGAAGCACCGCCAAATCAAGCAGCACGTTGGAAAAGTTTTCCGAGGCGGCGACCTCGCCGTCCACCGCAACCACAAATGTGCGTTCCCGGAACCGGGGCACATACTGCAAAATCTCGCGCAAGTCAGATACGTTCACTCTCTATTTGGAAAGCCCATGCTTGTAGCACAGCGGTTTCCGGGAACACAGCGGAAAATGCGGAATTTGGAATCAGGCGGCCGGAGAGGTCCTGAGGTCCCCGCTCAAAGACTGCGCCAGCGCGGGAGCGACCAGTTCGGGATTCTCCAGTGCAGCCAGAAGCCCGCATTCGGGAAGGACCTCCAGGCTCCCCCGGGCAAGCTTCCGGCAGATCGACTCGCCGGAGGAGAGCGCGAAGCCGGCCGCCCGCTCCGGCCAGAGGATGTGGACGGGAATCATCACGTCGCCGAGGCGCTTTTCGACATCGAAGGCCAGGCGGCCGCGCAGGAAGCCGAGAATCGCGTGATCCGCGCCATACTGCTGCGCGCACGTGGCAAGGATCTCGACCATCTCCTCGGAGAGTTTAGATGGGTTGGCCAGCGCAACGCGGGTCAGCCAGTGGCGGATAAACGGGGTCCGCGCCAGATAATTGCGGTAGACGAAACGGTTGACTCCCGGAATACCGCTCAGGGCCATCATGCCCATCGCACGCCATTTTCCCGATTCCTTCAGGCCGGTCGGCAGAAACAGGACCATGTGGGAGAGGAGTTCCGGGTGCCGCGCAGCCAGCAGAAGGCAGATCCCCGCAGTCAGGCCGCTTGCAACCAGCGCGGCCGGACGGCCGGGGGAAACCTCCCGGAGAAACTCCGCCAGGCTTTCGGCATAGTCGCCGGCATCCATCGAAGCCGCCGGGCGCTCGGACTCCCCGAACCCGATCAGGTCGGGTGCGATGACCTCGTGCTCCATGGCGAAGTGCGGATAAACCTTCGACCACTCGTAGGAGGAGGCTCCCAGAAAAACCCCGTGCAGGAAGACCAGAGGAGTTCCCGAACCGGAAATGTGGTAGATCATTTCCCCGTGGGTTGTCTGCGCCACCCGGGTGGAAAAAATCGCCGGCGAGATCGCGTCGGGAATCGGACTGCGGGAGAAGCGTCCGAGGCGGTAGCGGACGGCAAGAGCCACGGCGCCTAGGAGACCAACACCAAGCCCGAGTCCGACAACCGGCTTCTTTTTCCAGGATTGAAACACGGTTGCTTAGCTCGCCCGGGCGGTCTGCCCGGGTCGATGGGGATTTCGAAGGGCGCCAAGCGGCGGGTGCGCCGGATCAGTCGATGAGGACATCTTTCGCCCCCCTGACGATCTCGCCGATCTGGATGCCACGGGTCAGGCGGACGGCCTCGTCGGCGCGGGAGGCGGGCACAACAAGCACCATGCCGATCCCCATGTTGAAAACCTGGAACATCTCGAGTTCGGGGACATCGCCCCCGTGCTGGATGATGTGAAAGATCATCGGGACGGTCCACGACTTCCGGCGGATCAGGGCGCTGCACCCGTCGGGAAGAACCCGGGGCAGGTTGTCCAGGAGTCCGCCTCCGGTGATGTGGGCAGCCCCCCGCAGCATCCCCGCCGGCAGCGAAGCCATGAGCGGCTGGTAGTTCGGATGCACCTTGAGCAGTTCGGAGGCCAGCAGGCCATTCATGCCGGGGGCAGGCTTGTCAAGGCGAAGCCGCATCTGCTCGAGCAGCACCTTGCGCGCAAGGGAATACCCGTTTGTGTGGAGCCCGTTTCCGCGCAGCCCGATCAGCACGTCGCCGACCCGGATTTTCGAGCCGTCGAGAAGCTTTGGACGGTCCACGACGCCGACGATCGTGCCGGCGAGATCGTATTCCCCTGGGAGATACATGCCCGGCATCTGGGCGGTTTCCCCACCGACGAGCGCGCATCCGCCCGCGCGGCACGCTTTGGCGAATCCCTTCAGGATCTGCTTGAAGACGACCGGATCAAGCTTCTCGCCGGCCAGGTAGTCCAGGAAGAACAGCGGGCGCGCACCGATGACGGCGATGTCGTTGATGCAATGGTTCACCAGGTCCTGGCCGATCGTGTCGTGGCGGCCGGTGGCAAAGGCGATTTTCAGTTTCGTGCCGACGCCGTCGACGCTCGAAACCAGGACCGGCTCCCGCATCCCCCGGAAGTCGGGCTTGAACAGCCCGCCGAAGCCGCCAATTTTTCCCAGGACCTCCGGGCCGTGCGTGGAACGCACAAGCGCCTGAATTCCCTTCTTCACCTTGTTGCCAAGGTCCACATCCACGCCGGCTGCGGCGTAGGCTTTCTGAGTGGTTTTCTTTTTCACAAAAGTCGGTTCTCCTTCCCGTCGAGCAATCGCGCATTGCTCTTGCGGTTCTCCATGATGAGCTTGTCGAAGTTGGCGTCGAACGCCACCGGATAGTTGCCGTCGAAGCACGCCATGCAAAACTCGTTGGCGCTCCGCCCGGTCGCACGCACCATGCCCTCGACGTCCAGGTATCCGATCGAGTCGGCTCCAAGATAGCGGCAGATCTCCTCCTGGGAGCACTGGTTGGCGAGGAGCTTCTCGGGGTCAGGAAAGTCGATCCCATAGTAGCACGCATGCTTGTGCGGCGGGCAGCTGATGCGCATATGGACCTCCTTGGCGCCGTTTTCCCGGAGGTTGATCACGCGCGTGCGCGCCGTCGTCCCGCGGACGATCGAATCGTCGACCACCACGACCCGCTTGCCCTCGACCGCCTCGCGGATGAGGTTCAGCTTCACGCGGACGTTGAAGTCGCGGATGATCTGGGTCGGCTGGATGAACGTGCGGCCGATGTAGTGATTGCGGACGAAGGCGGGCGAATAAGGGATTCCGAGCTCCTCGGAGAAGCCGAGCGCGGCGAAGATGCCGGAGTCGGGCACCGGAACGACGATGTCGGCTTCGACCGGGTGCCTGCGGGCGAGCTCGCGTCCCATTTCGACGCGGGCCTTGCTCACGTTGACACCGGAGACGTTGCTGTCCGGCCGGGCGAAATACACGTATTCAAAAATGCAGAACGCGCTCCGTTCGGCCTTGAACGGCCACTCGCTGCGGATGCCGTCCTTGTCGATGATGACGACCTCGCCGGGCTCGACGTCGCGCAGGAACTCCGCGTGGATCAAATCGAACGCGCAGCTCTCCGAGGCCAGCACATAGGCGCCGTCGAGCCGGCCGAGACAGAGCGGGCGGAATCCGTGCGGATCGCGGAAACCGATGATTTCATGGTCGCCCATGAGCACGATGGAGAACGCCCCCTCGAGCCGCCGGAGCGCTGCGAGGCCGCCGCCCGTCCCTCTCGGTTGTGCCAGGAGATGCAGGACAATCTCGCTGTCCACCGTCGTCTGGAAAATCGAGCCGTGCTCCTCGAGTTCCGCCCGCAGCGCGGCGGCATTCACGAGGTTGCCATTGTGGGCGACGGCGAGCTGGCCGCGCGCGGTGTCGACCACAAACGGCTGTGCGTTTTTCAGGGTGCTCGACCCTGTGGTCGAGTAGCGCACATGACCGATCGCGCGCGTGCCTGCGAGCCGTTCCAGTTCGCCCATCGAGAAGACCTGCGACACGAGGCCCATGCCCTTGTGCGACTGGAAGGTCCGGCCGGAACCCTTGGCCGAGGCAATGCCCGCGCTCTCCTGGCCGCGATGCTGCAGGGCGAACAGCCCGTAATACGAAAGCAGCACAGCATCGGGGTGGCCGAACACGGCAAAAACGCCGCATTCATGAGTGGGTTTGTGGTGCGTGGTCAAGGAGTCGCTCAAAACAGGCGTGACATTGGACGGGCCGGCGCCCGCTTTCAAGGTTTGAATGTGGGACCGCCGCCGCGCAGCCAGGCCGTTTCGGCGCTCTTCTGAAGTTTTTGCAGGGCGGCCTTCGAATCCAGCCGGTATTCGACGGTGTGCGCGTGCGTCGTGGCGGGATAGCTTTTCACCACTTTTTTCCAAGCGTCGGTTCCCGAGCGGTCGGCGCCCTCCTGAAGCTTTTCCTGCACGAAGTTGATCGTTGACTGGCCGATTCCGCTGGGGGCGTCGGGGATGTTCGGCTCAATAAAATAGAACCGCGCGACGACCGCGCCGCTCGTCCCGATGGTGACTTCTGTGACGCGGGCGGCATTGTCGACGACGTATTCGTGGCTGCTGATCGAGGTGATCGCCGAGAGAGCCACAACAAACGTCCCGCCGGGCAGATCCGCGCGCCAGATCCCGCGGTTGGGTGAGGGGGGCGGGGTCGGAGTGGCATCCTGGGCGGACAGCCCGAAAGGCAGGAGCGCGCAGAGCGAAGCGAGCAGGAAGCGTTTCATAGCACCACCGATATTTTCAGATTTGGCCGGATTCACATAGAGAAAAAGCGGGTGCGCTTTCATTTGTCCAGAATCGCGCGCCGGAGCATGTCGAGAGCGGCCTGGGTGGCAAGCTGCTTGAACGTCTCGCGGTCGGTGGCAAACCTCGCCTCGCGGCAAACCGTTTCGGCCCTACGGCTGGCCAGCGCGATAAACACGAGGCCGACGGGCTTCTCCACAGTGCCTCCGCCCGGGCCGGCGACGCCGGTCAGCGCCAGCGCGTAGTCGGCACAGCCCTTCCGGAGGGCACCCGCGGCCATGGCGGAGGCCACTTCGCGGCTCACGGCTCCGTGCGCGGCAAGGAGTTCAGCGCCGACGCCAAGATCGGAGATTTTTGCCTCGTTGGCATACGTGACAAACCCGTGGCGGAAAACGCCGGAGGCCCCCGGCACATTTGTGATGCGGTGGGCGAGCAGGCCACCCGTGCAGGACTCCGCGGTGGCCACGGTTCGCCGGAGGTGGATCAGCCGCCTCACGACCCACTCTTCGATCTCCTCGCCCTGACGCGAGACCAGCTTGTCGCCGAGCGCCTCCAGGATTGCGGTCTCGGCCGGATTGAGCGCGTCGGGGAGCCCGATGATCCGGAGGTCGACCTCGTTCGGCCGCGCACAGTAGCCGACCTCGATCGTCGGGTCGGCCGAAAGCCGGAGCCCGACTGCCTGCTCGACCTCGCTCTCCCCCATGCCGACCACCCGGTAAATCCGGCATTCGCGGGGGACCAGACCGCCGCAAATCGCTCCGAGCAGCGGCAGGACCGAATCCTCAAACATCGGCCGAAGTTCGCGCGGCGGACCCGGCAGCAGGAAAAGGTGAGGGGACTTCCGGCCGTCCGCGATGTTGGCGGGTATATAGAGCCCGGGAGCCGTCCCATGGTTGTTCGGCAAAACCGTCGCGCCCCGCGGGACCATCGCCTGTCGGAGCATCCGTTCGCGGAGCATGATACCACGGGCGGCCAGCCGCAGGCCGATGGCCTCGCGAACCCCGGCGTCCTCCGCAAGGGGAAGCCCGAGCAGCTCTGCCGCCGCTTCGCGCGTAATGTCATCGGTCGTCGGACCAAGGCCGCCGGTCACCAGAAGGATTTCGGCACGGGCGGAAGATTCGGCCAGCGCCTCGCCGATCGCCGGGCCGTCAGGGACGGTGGTCTGCCGGGAAACCCGGAGCCCGAGAGGAAAAAGACGCTTCCCGATCCAGGAGGCATGGGTGTTCAGCACCTCCCCGAGCAGGAGCTCGCTTCCGGTGTTGAGAACCTCAACGATCATCCCGCCGCGGGTCCGGCGTTCAGGACCTGCATCCAGCTTTCCACGAGAGTGAACTTTTGATGCTCTCCGGTCAGGTGGTAGACATACCGGAGGTTGGCCAGGATCCGGAGCATGATCTGGCGCGGTGATGCCGGCTGCAGGTGGCGCTCGGATGGCTCGAGACCCTGCCGCAGAAGGATTTCCTCGACGTCTCTGCGGCCGAGGATCCGGCCGCCATGGAACGGATCAAAAAACACCCCAGCGTGCCGGGCGATAAAGTGCCCTGGCAGGTTGATCCCCTCGATCTTCATCGCTGCCCGCGATCCCACCATCATGTAGACAAGGGTGAGCGAGATCGGGATCCCCGCCCGCATCTCCACAACCCGCGGCAAAAGCGAATTCTCCTCGGCATAATACCGGTCGGTGTTCCCACAGATCCCCAGCTCCCCTCCGAGGAATGCCGAGAGCCGCACGATCCTGTCGCGGCTGCTCACCGCACCGGAAATTTTTTCCAGTGCCCCGCACCCCCAGTGGTTGAGCCGGTGCTCGCAGGGCTGGGTGTCAGTGCCCGGCTCCATCGCCCGCGCGAGCCCGAGGCAGGCCTGCTCGAGGTCGACCCCGTCCCCGAAAAAGTGGCAGAGCAGGGAAAATTCTTCGATCGCGCTGCGGCGGTGGATCCTGTGGATCACGTCGCTGACATGCGAGGAAACCCGCTCATCATCGAGGCCGTCGAGATCGCGGAGGTCGGCCAGCGCCTCCTCACCGGCGGAGGCGAGCTGCTCCTTCACCAGGCGGACGGTGTCGGGATCGTTGTCGCTGAGAAGCTTTACCAGCGCTGCTTTTTGGGCGAACATTCTGGATCCAATAGACGCAGGAATCTTCATCGCGCAAGTCCCGTCATGCGCGTGACGCGTCCACGGAGACAACTTCGCCTCCCGCGCAACGGATCGCCAGCTGGATCGGGCGGCAGCAGACCGCACAATCCTCGATGAGATCCGTGCGGGCGGTTCCCGTATCAACCTCGATGGCAAACATCCCGCCGCAATACGGGCAGGAAAGCTCGACATCCTCGATCGGATTCATCGCCTAACTTTCCCAATCGACCCGCTTCGCGTCGCTCCAGAGGTTCTCCAGGTCGTAAAATTCGCGCTTCTCGCCAAGGAAAATGTGGCAGATGACCCCGCCGTAATCGAGGACGACCCACTGGCTGACCGGATAGCCGTCCTCGGCGAACGGGCGCCGGTCAAGCTCCTTGCGCACGTCCTCGCGGATCGAGGACGAGATCGCTTTCAGCTGCGGCTCGGATGTCCCGGAGCAGATCAGGAAGAAATCCGTGAACTCGGATACGCCCCGGAGATCGAGCAGCACAATGTTCTCGGCCTTCTTTTCGGCGGCCGCCCGGGCGCAGGCACGGGCAAGAATTTCGGAATCACTCATTCCTGTAAAGTCGGTGACGGGTAATAATCTCGCATGCGGATGATGGCACCAGATACCGCACCGAGCGCCCGCTGGCAATGCGATTCCGGATATCGGTCGAGGAAATGTCCACGACGCGTGTCACGGAGGCAAACGGATGGGGGGTGGAGCCGTGTCCTCGGCTGAACACCACGAAACGTACCAGGCGCTCCAACTCGGCGATCTCCTTCCAGGTGTCCAGCGCGGGCACGTTGTCCCCGCCGATGAAGTAGAAAATTTCCGCCCCCGGATGGCGCCCGCGCATCAGCCGCACAGTATCGATCGCAAACGAGGCGCCGTCGCGCCGGACCTCGCAGTCGTCCAGTTCAAACCCCGGCTCGTTCGCGATGGCGGAGGCAACCATCTCACAGCGCAGGGCGGCGGGGGCGGGCGGACGCCCGAGCTTGTGCGGCGAGATTCCCGCCGGGATAAAGACCACGCGGTCGAGGCCGAGCGATTCCATCGCCTCGCGGGCGAGGATGAGGTGGCCGTGGTGGATGGGATCGAAGCTCCCGCCGTAGAGGCCGATCTTGCGAGGTGGAATCATTTGGACAGCCGCGATGAAATCTGGTTTTCCCCCATTATGCCATCCAGTAATCCAGGTCAACTTCTCCTCGTCGGCGTCCCCGGCACCGAACTCGATCCCGCCACCGCCAGGCTCTTCCGCGAGATCCAGCCGGGCGGGTTCATCCTCTTCGGGCGCAACATCCGGACGCCCATTCAGCTCCGCAAGCTCATCGACGACCTCCGCGACCTCAGCGACGTCGAACCGGTCATCACCATCGATCAGGAGGGCGGGCGGGTTTCGCGTCTCAAGCTCGTCGGTAACGAGCCGCCGAATGCCCAACAGCTCCGCGATCACGGCGACCTCGATCTGATCCGCCTCCACGGCGACATCACAGGCCGGATCCTCCGCGTCTTCGGGTTCAATCTCGACCTGTGCCCGGTCCTCGACATCTCGTTCGATGACGAGGCCGACAACTCGCTGCGCGGCCGCTGCTACGGACGCACGGTCGGCGAGGTCGTCGAGAAGGCCGGCGCCTTCAACGACGGACTCCGGGGCACAGGCGTCCTCAGCTGCGGCAAGCATTTCCCCGGCTACGCATCTGCCGCGCTCGACCCCCATCACGAGCTCCCACGGATCGTGCGCTCGCGCGAGCAGATGGAGGAGCATGAGCTCGCGGTCTTCCGGAAGTTCGCTCAGTCGGTGGACAGCATGATGATCGGGCACATCGCGGTATCCGGGCTCGACGCAGAGGCCCGACCCGCCTCGCTCTCGCCCGCGGTCATCGGCGACCTCCTGAAAAAGGACATGGGCTTCGAGGGACTTGTCATGACCGACGACCTCGACATGGGCGCGATCCTGAACCACTACGGTTTCGACGAGACGATGCGCCTCGGCATCGAGGCGGGCAACGACCTGCTGATGATCTGCCACCGCGTCGAGATGGCGGCAGCCGCCAAGCTTGCGATCGGGACGATGGGGAAAAAGCTCACGCCGGCGCTCGAATCGGTGGCCCGCTGCAAGGCGAAGCTCGCCCCCCCGACCCCGTTTTCGCCCGAAGCGTTCCAGGCGATCGACTCCGAGATCTGGGACCTCCGCGTTGCGGTGCTCGGCTCCGAGCGCGCGGCCGAGCGGAGCCCGGAGGACGGCAACCGTTCGCCAGTGGAAATGTATTGAGCTAGGCGAACCGCTCCAGCGACCGCTGGACCCATTCGGAGATGCCATTTGCAGACCGGAATTCCACCGCCGAGCGGGCGTCCGCAACAAACCGTCCGCCCAGCATGGCGTGGGCAAGTTGGCTGCCCGGCCCGAGCTCCAGAACAATCTGGCATTCCTCTTCTTTGATTCGCTGCTGAACAAGATCCCAGCGGACGGTCCGGTGGATCTGTTCGGGAAGCAGTTCCTGCATGCGCGCGGCGGTTGAGACCTTGCTTGCGTCGATGCCCGCAAGCACCGGCGATGCGGGGGGCGACCAGGCTGCGCTGGCAAGCGCTGCACGGAAGGGCCCGACCGCCGCATCGAGAAGCGGGGTGTGCGACGGCACGGAGACCGCGAGGACCGAAACCGTCCCGGCTCCTGCGGACTGCAGCGCATCCGCAGCCGCGGTGGCCTCGCCCGGCGCCACGCCGAGCACGCAGTGATCAGGCTCCAGAACGATCGCCACGTATCCGGCATGCTGCCCGGCAATGTCGTGGGCGGCCCCGGTTCCGAGACCGGTCACCGCGATGAGCTCGCCGGCGCCGGCGGCATCCATTGCCTTGGCGCGGATGCCGGCAAGGCGGACGACATCTTCCGGTTTCAGTGCGCCCGCGCATCCGTAAGCGGACAGCTCGCCCAGGCTGTATCCGGCAAAGACCCGCGGGCTTGGCAGCGAGAGCTCCGCCCAGACCATGAGCTGCCAGAGGCTGATCAGCGGCTGGGAAAAATGGTTTTGGAAGATGGCCTCCGGGTTGGCCGATGGATCCTCCAGCCAGGCGGCAACCTCGGGCTCCAGGCAGCAGGCATCGATGATCCTCTCTTTCACGGCCAGGGCCTTGGCGGAAAACGGAAAACTTTCGAACAGCCCGGGCGACTGGGCGCCCTGGCCGGAGCACATCACGACAAGGCTCATTCGCTCTCCTCCAGGTAGCCGACAAAAAGCGTGGCGGCCAGCAGGTCCGCGACTCCGCCAGCGGTCAGGTTGCGCGCGACAAATCCGCGGTGGATCCGAACAGCCTCGTCAAACCACCCGTCGCGGTGGATTCCTCCGGCCTCCAAAAAGCCTTCCGCCTCGCGCCGGGCGAACCCCACCCCCTCCGCGCCGCCCCGCTTGAGCAGGGTCGTATCCTCGCATCGCGCAAGCAGCTCGTAAAAAACCTGGATGCAGGCGCCCGGCGTCTCCGCACCTGTGCGCCGCAGCGCGGGCAATCCGATGTCGAAAACCGATGGGAATCCCTGCTTTGCTTCCCGCAACGCCCCGGCCGTCCCGCGCGGCTCAGGCGGTAGATCCACGGCCCACTCTCTAAAAATAATCTCCCGCAGGTCCTCCCCCGTGCGGGCCCGCCAACCGGCCGCCGCAGCGAGCAGGCCAAGGCTGAAGATGGCTCCGCGGTGGGTGTTCCGCCCGCCGGTGGCCGTCATCATCGCCTCCTCGGCTGCGATGCCGATCTCCTGCAGCCGGCGCAGTGGGCTCCCCTCCGCACCGGCCGCGGCGAGCCGCGCAAAAAACGGCTCAAGCGCTTCGATCGAGGCAAGGAAACACGCATCGTCCATGTCCGGGTGGCTCCCGTCGTCGACGTGGCTCACGAGCCCGGGCTTCGGGTAGGCGGCCAGCTCGTCGCGCAACGCGCGGCTCGCAAGCCGGGCGATAGCGGCCGATCCGTTGACGTCGTGGCAGATCATGAAATGAAAAAATATCAGCGGAAACGGAATTTGGAATCAGCGCGTTCGTCCGGACGGACGCGTGGCATGCGCGCCCCCCCGCCACCGGAAACTTGTGTCGATTATCTGCCGGGCTGTCATGAACATTTTATGCATTGGCGTTTGGAGGAGGCGCTTCAATGTGCGTGCGGCTGGACACTGCAGTCGTCGTGCGCTGGATTCCCAGCCGGGCATCAATGCCGTCTTTTCCCCTCCGCGTCACCGCGCCTCTGCGTGAGTCCGCCTCTTCCACCCTTCTCATGCCCTTCGCTCCACCGCGCCATCGTGCCTCCGACCAAGGAAACTTGATCCGCGGGGCGTCATCGGTAGATTCGCAATCATGTCCTATCCGTCCTTCCGATCGTTTTGCGACAAACTGGAATCATCCGGCGAACTGACCCGCATTGCCGGGCCGGTGGCGACCGAGCTCCAGATCACCGAGGTGGCCGACCGGGAGATGAAGTCGCCGGGCGGCGGGAAAGCGCTGCTCTTTGAGAAGCCGACGATCGACGGGAAGACATCGGCATTTCCCCTCGCGATCAACACGATGGGCTCGCGCCGCCGGATGGCGATGGCCCTGGGGCTGGAGAAAATCGACGAACTGGCCGACCAGATGCAATTTTTGCTCAAAGCGAAGCCTCCCCGGACGATCCGCGAAGCGATCACGCTTCTGAAAAACGGGATCGATGTCATTCACGCGAAGCCGCGGCACGTGCGCAGCGGCGCCTGCCAGGAGGTCGTGCACAAGCCCGGCGGTGCGTTTTCGCTGGCTGACCTTCCGATCCTGCACTGCTGGCCGGACGACGGCGGACGCTTCATCACGCTGCCGACCGTGTTCACCAAAGATCCGGATACCGGCGAGCGCAACGTCGGCATGTATCGGATGCAGGTCTATGATGGCTGGACGACCGGGATGCACTGGCAGGTGCACAAGGTCGGAGCCCGGCACGGTCGCCGGTATTACGAAAAGGGCGAGCGCATGCCGGTGGCCGTCGCGCTCGGCGGCGATCCCGCGCTCACGTTTGCCGCCACCGCCCCACTTCCCGACGGACTGGATGAAATCCTCTTCGCGGGGTTCGCGCGGAAAAAATCCGTCGAGCTCGTCAAGGGGGTGACCGTCGATATCGATGTGCCCGCGAACGCGGACTTCGTGCTCGAGGGCTACGTCCAGCCTGGCGAGACGCGGCCCGAGGGCCCGTTCGGCGACCACACCGGGTTCTACACAAACGTCGACGACTACCCGGTCTTCCACCTCACCGCGATCACGCACCGCAAGGACGCCGTCTATCCCGCGACGATCGTCGGGGTTCCGCCGATGGAGGATTTCTACATGGGCGAGGCAAGCGTCCGGGTTTTCCTGCCGGTCTTCAAAATGAATTTCCCGGAGATCGTGGACATGGCCCTGCCCGCCGAGGGCGTCTTCCACAACCTCGTCTTCGTCTCGATCCGGAAGCAATACCCGCTCCAGGCCTATAAAATCATGCACGGACTCTGGGGGATGGGGCAGATGATGTTCGCAAAATACATCGTCGTCGTGGACGACGACTGCGACGTTCAAAATACCAGCGAGGTCCTCTTCCGACTGTGCGCGAATACCGACCCACAGCGCGACAGCACGTTCATCAAAAACCCCTGCGACTCTCTCGACCACGCGCCGACCGTTGCCAACATCGGATCCCATATGGGATTCGATGCCACCCGCAAACTCCCCGGCGAAGGCTACACGCGCGGCTGGCCGTCGCTCGTCAAGATGTCCCCGGAAGTGAAGTCGTGGGCGGACGGGTTCTTGCAGAAGCTCGCCGGCGGGTGAACGGAATAACCACCCTTTGTGGTCCTTCTGCAATTTCAAGGTAATAAACCGTCTGCGCCTTTCAGGATTTTCGAAGCTGTGGTAGCCTTCTGCCGAACATGAACGTTTTCATCATCAACGCCCACGCCGAGCCGAAAAGTTTTAACGGGGCGATGTTCCGAACCGCGCAGGAGACCCTGGTCGCGGCAGGACACGCAGTTCAAGTCTCCGACCTCTACGCGATGAGGTTCGATCCGGTGTCCGACCGCCGCAACTTCACGACAGTAAAGGACGCCGGCTACTTCAAACAGCAGATCGAAGAAATGCACGCGACCGAGGTGGGAGGATTTGCCTCCGATATCGAGGCGGAACTGCAAAAGATCGATTCGTGTGATTTGATGATCTGGCAGTTCCCGCTTTGGTGGTTCGGGCTTCCGGCGATCTTGAAGGGCTGGGTGGATCGGGTCTTTGCCATGGGCCGCACCTACGGAGGGGATCGATTTTACGAGAATGGCGTCTTCAAAGGCAAGCGCGCCATGCTTTCCGTCACGACCGGCGGCCCGCTTCAGGCGTATGAGCCGGGTGGTTTCAACGGGGACATCGAGGCCATCCTCCGCCCGATCCACCGCGGGATGCTGCGCTTTACCGGCTGGGATGTGCTGCCACCCCAAATCGTCTACGGCCCTGTCCGGTTGTCCGACGAGGAGCGGCAGGCCAGCCTGAATGCGTGGGCAACCCGCCTTCGCGGGATCGGCGGCGAAATGCCGGTCGATGTCGGCGAATACTGAGAAACCCGCTTGCCCTGCCTGTCATCGCGGGCGCTGCCATCCGCCGCGCATCCTTGTTGTGCGGCCGGATGACTGGTAAAATTTCACGCCATGTCCCGCGTGATCTTCCATCTCGACATGGATGCGTTCTTCGCCTCCGTGGAGCAGCGCGACGCCCCGGAGTTGCGCGGGCGGCCGGTCATCGTCGGCTCGCCACCCGACAAGCGGGGAGTGGTGTGCGCCGCCAGTTACGAGGCGCGGAAGTTCGGTGTCCGATCGGCGATGGCCTCCCGGACCGCCCACCGGCTTTGTCCTGAAGGCGTCTTCATTCGCCCGCGCATGGAGGCCTACCGCAACGAGTCCCGGGAGATTATGGGGCTGCTGACCCGGTTCGGCGGGGCGGTCGAGCAGGTGAGCGTCGATGAGGCCTACCTCGACATGAGCCACCGGTTTGATGCGGCCGAACCAGCATCGGTCACCCAACTCGGGCAGGAAATGAAGGACCTCATTCGTGACGGGCGCGGGCTGACCGCCAGCATAGGAATCGGCAGCAACAAGCTGCTGGCAAAAATTGCGAGCGACCACGGGAAGCCGGACGGCCTCTTCTGCATTTCGGATGCCGAGAAGGTGGCGTTCCTCCGCCCGCTCCCGGCCTCGGCCATCCACGGCGTCGGGAAAGTGACTGCCGAGGTCCTCGCACAGGCCGGTCTGCGAACCATCGGCGACCTCCAGGACCATGCCGGCGATCTGCGTGCGCTGGTCGGCTCGTTCGGTCCGTCCCTTAAGCGCTACGCGATGGGGGAGGATGACCGGACGCTTGAATACGACGGCGAAGTCAAAAGCGTGAGTGCGGAGGAGACGTTCGAGCGCGACACCGACGACCGCCGGGTCCTCGTGCCGGCGCTGAAGGAGCAGGCTGCGGAACTTGCCGTGAAGCTTGCCAAGGAGAGGCTCGCGGCGCGGACGGTTCAGGTGAAGGTCCGCTACAGCGACTTCACAACCCTCACCCGCCAGACCAGCGTGGAGGATCCCGTGGAGAGCGCCAGCGAAATTTACGGCATCGCGTGCTCGATCCTGCGCCGCGGACGCCTCGTCGACCGCCCGCTCCGCCTGCTCGGACTCGGAGTCAGCGGTCTCGTGCCGCCGAGCCTTCAACTCCCCTTGCCGCTCTGAATTTCGCGGTTGGTTGGTAGGCCGTATGCGTTCGCTCGCAGGAAGGAAGGTGATGTCTGCGGCATCATGGCTCCGACAAACACTTCAGTAAAAATCACCTCCAGGCGGTTTCCCGTGAGCCACCACATGATATTACGCCCGAGCATCCTCGATTCAAAGGCTTCCCGCAATGGGTGCAAATCCTCTCGTGCAAGGTCGAGATGCAATAAAATGTGAAAGAATATGCACACTGACCCCTAGTTTCCCCAGAGCCAGCCCTAAGGCTGTAACTGCCGTCATCGGTTTCATTGGTTTACGCTGAGGTCGCCGCCTATCGGGGTCGTTAATGTGATAGTAACCGCCTGCATTTTTGTAATCTGACGCTTACGTCGCAATGGACTTTTATTTCCCGCCCAACGTCCGCGATCACCGATGGCTGCCCGTGGCGCGACTCCTGCCCAAACGGAGCGAAGCGGAGTCAGCAGGAGGCATGACGCGGGTGGCCATTCGGTGGATCGCATCGTTAGACTTTTATTTTCATTCCAGCGGACTCCAATCTGCGAAATAAAATCGAAGCAAATGAAAGATGGTCTAAGCAGTTATCAAGAGTATCTCGTATTTTATACTCATGCCCTCTAGGATTTCTAATTGCCATCATCACGCCTGCAAAAATAAACTTATATCCCTCCTGTTCGCTTTTCTCTGTTTCGTCAGTCAAAGGGGTCAGCTTTATTAGCGGGGTTGTTTCAGAAAATGCCTTCATCATCAGAGACTTTCCAGTTTCCGACAATCCAGATAGGCGCGCAATTTCACGGTCGAGAAATTTAAGGCACTCGAAGGTCGCCTGAGCATAATGTCCGTTATCAAACAACTCTCTAACAATATTGGGCAATGGCTCAAAAATGTTACGCACTTCAAACGGATGCAAGTCTGACGGGATCGCAGCCTCCTCATCGGAAAATAGCTGCGCTCTTCTTGCAATTCGTTCGAAGAGCAAAAACGGGGACTTATCCATTCAGGAGATTCTCTCGAATGCTTTTGAAAATACGATCGTAGGTCTGTTGATCACCTTGAGCTGGCAGATTGACCTCAATCCGCACGGTTAAGGCCATTGGGCTTGAGGATCCAGACTCGCCTGATTTGGATTCTTGATGAAGGGTTGGATTTGTGATTCGTCCTGCGGATGATTTCTCGGCCTTTGTCGTGATGCGGATTGAATCCTTTTTTGCTCTTGGCCCGGATGCCTTGGTTCTTGGTGAAGATACGTCGCCGTGCCCCGAGAGAGCAGATAGCGTCTTAAAAGTGAGTGCCTGTCTTTTTGCTGTAAGAGCGCTTGTCTCATCTGTTGCACGGAAAAATCCAATAAGAGTTTCTTGATCAAGCTCCCAAGCGTCTTCCCCTCTAACTTCAAATAACTCAGAATATGCCTTTTTTACATGCTTCTCCAATTCTTTGGCGAATTGGGCGTCGTCATGCTTGAGGAATACTGTCTTGCCCGACTCTGTCCGGTTGCCGTTCTCATCGATAAATCCCAAAAACCGTAGAACTCCCAGAACCATTGGTTCATTGCTTGGTGCCACGCCTAGTTGCTTAAGCCGAGCTGCGTCAACAGATCCAGGCATCGCCTTTCGGAACTGTGTAAAGGTTTGAACGATGTTTCCTGAGCTAGGGACGTATGGGTGTGTGTTGTTTTTGGGCATATATTTCTGGGCTAACGTAAAATAGGATCGGTTGAGTCAATATTGAAATAGGCGACATGTAACCTATTCCAATATTGCCTGAATTCACAAGGGGTGCTCGACAGGCTCATTTTCCCGCAGGGCAAGCCCTCCAAACAATCACCCGATTCGGATCCTTGGCGGAGAGCCTGCGGTCGGTGAAGCGGCGGGAATGATTTCATTTGTGAAGGGTATGCGGGCGTTGTATAAGCCGGACTGATGGCCGTCAAGCCACCTCTTCTTTTTTTTCGAGCGCTCCCACTGCCGATTCACAAACGGGACGGCATACGACCACGACGTCACGATGATTCGAAGAATTTTTGAACCACTCCTCTTCGTGTCTTTGTGCCTTGGTGGTTATAAGAATCAAACCGAAGGTCATTTTCTGCAGCGGACCAGCGAAGCTCCCGCCTTCCCCGCGTGGCGATGAGATTTTTGCGGCTCCATGAAGTCGGAACGTCCTCCCGCCCCTGCCGATTTTGCCGGCGTCGGAATGTCTTGATTCGCGGAACCGCGCGGGTAAATTTCGTTTGCCTGACGGGAAGTTAGCTCAGCGGTAGAGCGGCTGCTTTACACCCCGAAACAGGCAATTTTGCCAAATTCCTCCGGAGTCATCAGATGTCTGCAGATGCCGATAAACAGATGTTCTGCGGGTGACTTGATGTTTTCCTGAATCATCCCGGATCTGCCCATTTTCAGGGGGGCGGGTTACAAAATCGGGTTACAAAGAAAACGCTCCGAGCAGGCATCTATTTCCGATTTCGGACTTGCTTGGCAATCCATTCAGGATCACGCCTCAAATCAACTACTGCCCAGATAGTCACCGTGGGCGGCTTGAAGGTGTAAAAAATCCCATATGGGAAAACCCGGCTCAGAAGTCGGTGATAATCTTCCTCAACAATTCTGTGAACTCCCGCCGAAATGCGAAGGCTCTCAATATCGGCCCGCAGGCAGCTTGTGAAATAATCACCCAGCCCGGGGGCCTGAGCGTCATAGAAAAGGAAGCCTTCGTTCAGATCATCCAGCGCATCCTCCGAGATTTGAATGATCATCCTCTGCCGATTGCGAACTTGACACTGTCCCAATCCAGCAACCTGGCCTCTCCCTGCGCTACCCGTGCCCGCCGATCGCGCAGAAGGTCTCTGAGCTGAGGAGAAATTTCCGCTGCTTCGAACCGCTCTCTGAGATCTTCCCAGATGGTTTCCATGATTTGAAATTTTTCCCCTGTCGGCAGGGTTCGGATTTCTTGCGCTGTCATGGTGCCAGCATACGCTTTAAGATGATCGGTGGCAATGCCGAACCTGCCGCAAGTCGGCCGATGCCGCTGGCTGGCGGAAGGTTTTCACTGCAATTCATCCCGGAGTTCCCGCTTGGCGGCTTCCCAGTCCACGAACTTCTCTTCCCCTGACTCAATGAGCCGATCTCGTTCGGCCAGAATGTCGCCGTGCCATGAAGGTGAAGATATGTCCTTGTGACCTGACCCCGGAAAAGTGGACGTGACAAAACTGGAGAACTGCTGGAAGAGAAAGCGAGCAGAAATCCATGAAAAGAAGTCGATTCAGCGAAGAGCAAGTGATCGGGATATTGAGGGAAGCGCAGGCCGGAAGCCCCGTGAAAGCGGTGTGCGCGGCGCATAACATCAGTGCGGCGACGTATCATGCGTGGAAGCGGAAGTATGGAGGGATGGACGTGAACGAGGCGAGGCGGCTACGGGCCTTGGAAGAGGAAAACGGGCGGTTGAAGCGAATCATCGCGGATCTGAGCGTGCAGAACCATATTTTGAAGGAAGTGAACGCAAAAAAATGGTGAGCCCGTCTGGAAAACGGCGGGCGGCAAAAATGAGCCAGGAAGAAGGCTGGGGCAACGGAGCGCAGGCGTGCCGAGCGTTGGGGCTGGCAAGGTCGAGCTATTACCGGGTCGGGCAGGTGAGCGTGGAAAGTCGGCGCATCAGAGGTGGCACGCTGAAACGGAGCCAGTGAGATCGTTAGATTTCGGAGGGTCT
>CAYXRX010000034.1:0-34989 GCA_964467415.1 uncultured Chthoniobacterales bacterium | reverse complement strand
AGCGCCAGGTGCTCGAACAGCGCTTCGGCCTCGTGGACGGCTACAGCCGCACGCTCGAGGAGGTCGGTCGCCAGTTCAAGGTCACCCGCGAACGCATCCGTCAGATCGAGGCCAAGGCCCTGCGGAAAATGCGCCACCCGACCCGCATCCGCCAGCTCGAGGGCTTCCTCGAAGCCCAGGAATTGTAGCCTCCCGGCCGCTCGAAGCCTCCTTGCAGGTTCTTGTGCCGAGGCCCTCTGGACAGCAGCTTCTGGATCGGGATGGCACGTCAGCGTCGCGATCCGGTTTCGCTTCTCACGGCGGCCTCCTACTCCCGTGAGCTGGCGATCTGCGGAGTGGTTCGGTGTGAGGTGGCGAGAGGTGTCCGCGCCGAAAAGGATCTCAACCGCCTGAGGAATCTCTGGGATGTGATGATCAACGTTCCGACAGACAACTTGATCTGGGAGGAATCCGAGCGGCTTCTGTGGCGGATGGACCGCGCCGGCCTACAAATTCCTCTCCCCGATGCGATCATCGCCTGCTGCGCGCGCCGGATCGATGCCGCCGTGCTGACTTTTGATGCCCGCTTCTCGCAAATTCCGGGCGTAAAGGTCATCTCGGACCCCTCGCTCCTTTAACCCTGCAAATTCTGCGCGACTTTTGCGTGCCTCGCGTGTTGGATTCCCTGAGATGAACGAAAACCTCGAACATGACGAACTGTGGAGCTTGCTCGGACGCGCCGAGCCGGTTGCCGTGTCGCCGTATTTTTCGAGGCGTGTTCTCCGCGAAATCCGCCTCCGTCCGGCGCCTCCAGTCCTCCCGTTTTTCCTGCTTCGCTGGCTGGGTGCGGGAGCCTTCGCTGTGTTGGCCGCCGGCTTTTTTCTGAGCCTGAATCAGGATTTCTCCTCTCCGGGCGTGGCATTGAATTCTCCGGAATTGATCGAGGCCTTTGACGTTGCCGCCGGCCTCGACACCCTCCTGGCCTTTGAGGACGGATCCTTCCCCGCCTTCGACGGCGATCTCTGATCGGAGGGACCGAAGGTTCCGGCAGCATCGGGACTATCCTTCGTGATGCGCCGCCAGCTCCGGCGATAGCGATCTCCACGCTAAAACGTCAGCGTCTCCCCATCTGCCGGGATGCGGAGTTTTTCTGCCAAGCCGCCGGCTGTGGCCGCGGCGGCCAGTGCCCCGCGGGTGGTCGGGCAGTGGTTCAGCGTCTCCAGATGGTTGGCAATCACCGTACCGGGGGCCAGGCGGATAAATTCCAGGATCTCCGGAAGGGGCATCAAGATCGGCTTGCCGAAATCCAGCTGTGCACTCCCCGCGGGGATGATGCAGATGTCAGGCTTCTTCTCAGCGAGGACCCGGCGGACGGAGTCGGTGAGAATCGTGTCGCCGGAAATGTAGAGGCTCGGCTCGCCGGGAAATTCCAGAAAATAGCCGGCGCCAGGGCCCATTAGTTTTCTCATCACGCGATGCCCGTGCGCGGCATCAACTGCGGTGATCGTGCCGCCGGCAAGTGGGCGTTCCACGCACAGGGTGAGCGGAACCGCCTGCAGCCCGCGTCTGCGGAGGTTGTTTTCGTCCGGCCGGTTGCAGAACACGGGAACCTTCGTGTCGGCCAGAAGCTTTGCCCCGCTTCGGTCGAGGTGGTCGCAATCCATCCCGAAGTGGGTGTGGGAAATAATTCCGGCCGTGATGCCGTCCAAGGTTTTTGCGGCATTTTCCGGCAGGCCGGTGAGGGGATTCATCCGGGCGCGGAACCGGACGAGCGAATACGGCGGGAGCGTCCCGGGCGGACCGAGCATCGGGTCCACCAGGATCCTCTGGCCTGCGGCCTCGACCACCACGGTGGCATTTCGGATTTGATGGATGCGCATGGGGCCGAAGGACCCGGCTGGAAATCTCTCTGAGCGGGTCGGTTATTTGCCGTCCGCTGCGGCCATGGCGGCCTTGAGCTTCTCCTCGTCCTCGTGGGACAGCGAGGTCTGCAGGATCGTGCCGCC
Source organism: uncultured Chthoniobacterales bacterium (assembly GCA_964467415.1). Taxonomy (GTDB): domain Bacteria; phylum Verrucomicrobiota; class Verrucomicrobiia; order Chthoniobacterales; family Terrimicrobiaceae; genus CAYXRX01. The sequence continues at coordinate 33,004 of CAYXRX010000034.1, read as the reverse complement.
GAATTTCTCGATCTCCGGAAGCACCCGGTCGTCGGTCATCTTGGCGATGAGGATGAAGAGGGCGGAGGAATTGTTCGGCAGGTTGGCCGAAAGTTCCTTCATGAACTTGTCGCTGATCCCGAGATCCGACAACGCGCCGGAGAGAGCGCCGCTGGCCAGGCCGATCGCCATCCCGAAGAACGGCATCAGGAAAATCAGGCCGATCAGGAGGCCCCAGAACCCGCCGGTCGCCGCGCCCGCCGCCGTGAGGTTTACCGGCTGGTGGAGCTTAATTTTTCCTTCCGCGCTTTTCGTTACGACGACGGCGTCCTCGAGGGAAACGAGGTAATCTTTTTGGAGTTTGATGAGCTCGACGCGGACTTCGTCGGCGCGGTGGAATTCGGGGTAGGCGATGGCGAGGAGTGTGGACATGGTGCCGTTAGAGCCGATTCCTCCCCGCAGCGCAAGCGTCCAATTGTGGCGGGCGATGACTGATTCCGCACAGCCGGCGGTGATGGGCTTGGAGGCGGCATTCGGGATTAACTCCCACAATTGCAGCACTGGCCGCAGCCCTTGGCCAGCATGCAACGAGCCTGAAGAGGCGCAAGCCCGGCGGTCCCGCTTCCGGGAGAGCCAACATTCGGACAGTCGAATGTTCCCGCCAAAAAAATCTGACAAACCGGCGGCCAGGAGTTATGATGCAAATCAAGTTCCCCAAATTTGTGACAAACTCCGATCCACAAACCTCCCCATCAACTCCCCACGGCGCACGCGCCGATCTTCGCCCAGAACACATCCGCGACGCGGTGATCAGGCTGGCCGGAAACTCGCAGGACGGCATCCAGAGCGCGGGCGCGCTGCTGGCGCGGCTGGCCGGCCGTAGCGACCAGGATGTGATGACGTATATGACGATCCCCTCGACGATCTCGGGCGGGCCGTCGCTTTTCCAGGTGCGCGTCGGCACCGGCGAGGTTCTGTCGCCGGGCGACGAGGCGGATTTTCTCGTGGCGTTCTACCAGCACAGCTACGACGACAACATCGGCTTCCTGCGCGAGGGGGGCGTCCTGCTTTACGACTCCGACAACGTCCAGCCAAACGCGGACGACAGGCGGTTCGTGCAGGTCGGAATTCCGATCACCGGCCTCACGGTCGAGGCGCTCGGCGGCACGGCGAAGGACAAGGGGAAAAACGTTTTTGTGCTCGGTCTCTTGGCGAAAATTTTCGACCTCGACATCGAGAAACTCCAGCGGCTCCTGAAGGAAAAGTTCGGCGGGAAAAACGAGAGCGTCCTGAATACCGCGCTGATGGCGTTTCAGGCCGGCTACGCCTACCCGGTCGGCAACGTGCTCTCGACGCGCTACAAGTTCGAGCCGTCCGAGGACACCGGCGGGCGGGCACAGGTGACGATGGACGGCAACCAGGCACTGGCCTACGGGCTGATTGCCGCCGGCGTGCGGTTCGGAGCGGCGTATCCGATCACGCCATGGACGACCGTGATGGAGGTCCTGCGTGCGGAGTTTCCGAAATACGGCGGGCTGTTCGTCCAGTGCGAGGACGAGATCGGCGCGGTGTCGATGGCGCTCGGGTTTTCGTATTCCGGCCACCTGGCGATCACGGGCAGCTCCGGGCCCGGGATTTCGCTCAAGACCGAGGCGATCGGCTGGGCGACGATGGCCGAGATGCCGCTGATTATCGTGAACGTCCAGCGTGGCGGACCGAGTACCGGGCTGCCGACAAACGTCGAGCAGAGCGATCTTTACCAGGCGATCTTCGGCGGGCACGGGGACAGCCCGCGAGTGGTGCTGGCGCCCTCGACGGTCGAGGACTGCTTCTACATCGCAATCGAGGCGGCCCGCATCGCGCGCAACTACAGCACGCCGGTCTTCATCCTCAGCGACGCGTCGCTCGCCACGCGGATCCAGGCGTTCGATGAGCCGGATTTGAAAAATCTCGTCGTCGAGTTCCTGCCGAACCTCACGCCGCGCGAGGCCGGGTTCAAACCGTATCCGCTCGACGGGGTGACCCAGCACGCGCCGCCCGGCACGCGGATGCTCGGCGGGGTTTATCCGACGGTCACCGGCCTCGAGCACGACGAGATGGGGCATCCGACCGGCAACCCGAAGCTGCACGCGGCAATGACCGCCAAACGCCGCAGCAAGCTCCAGCGGCTCGCCGCGGAGATCCCGCTGCCGAAGGTCTTCGGCGACCCGGAGGGCGAGGCCCTGCTGGTCGGCTGGGGATCGACCTACGGACCGATCTACGAGGCGGTGAAGACCGCCCGCGCCGCCGGCGAAAGCCTCTCCGCGCTCCACCTCCGGCACCTGAACCCGCTGCCGAACGGACTTGAGAAGATCTTCGCGAAGTTCCGCAGGATCATCGTGGTCGAGATGAACGACGAGGGGATCTACGGCCACGGCCAGCTCGCCTCGATCCTCCGCGCTCGCTACTGCGACCCGAAAATCGCCAGCCTCAACAAGACCAACGGCCTGACATTCCGCGTGAAAGAAATCCTTGAAGGAGTTTTGAAATGAGCACGACCCTCACCGACCCGGCCCCCGCCAAGCTGACCAAGAAAGACCTCACCGCCGACCACCCGACGTGGTGCCCCGGCTGCGGCGACTTCTCCGTGCTGGCGTCATTTTACAAGATGCTCGAGCGCCGGCAGCTCCCGCACGAGAACATCGTGACGCTGGCCGGCATCGGCTGCTCGTCGCGGTTCCCGTATTTCGTCAACACCCATGGCGGGCACTTCATCCACGGCCGCGCGGTTCCGCTTGCCTCCGGGGTAAGCCTCGCGCGCCCCGACCTCCACGTCTTCCTCTTCGGCGGCGATGGCGACGCGTTCTCGATCGGCGGCAACCACCTCGAGCACGGCGCCCGCAAGAACATTAACCTCACGTATGTCATCATGGACAACTTCGTCTACGGCCTGACGAAGAAGCAGACGTCGCCGACCTCGCCGGTCGGCTTCAAATCGAAGACCGATCCGACCGGCGCGGTCGACCAGCCGGTCAACCCGATCAAGAAGCTGATCACTGCCGGCGCGACATTCGTCGCCCGCTCGCACACGACCCAGGTCAACCACATGATCGCCATGATGGAGCGCGCAATGGACCACAACGGCTTCTCGGTCGTCGAGATCCTCTCGGAGTGCGTCGAGTTTTTCCCCGGCGCTTTCGATGCCGGAAACCCGCGCAAAGGCGGCGAGTTCCGGCAGATCGACGAGAAGAAGTGGGACGGCACGCCCGAGGACGAACTGCGCCACGACACGACCGACGAGCTCGCCGCCTATCGGCTCGCCGGCGAGCCGTTCCCCGGGCTCTTCGGCGTCTTCTACGAAAGCGATCGCCCGACAAAAAACGCCCTCGAGGCCCGCTGGATCCAGGCCACACAGGAGAAGACCGGCGGCACCACCGCCCTCGAAACCCTGCAGAAAACGTTCGACCGGATGAAGTGACGGAGGCGGCGCCCCCGCGCTGCTTTTCCGCCGGTTCTACCAGCAACGAAGGTCAGATTTCGGCGTCCGGGTGATGCTGAGGCAGGGGCTTCGGGGCAGACGGCGGAGCTTCTTCGGGGTGCGGGTCCGGCGCCAGGGCAAGCTGAATGGAAACCCGGATCCTGTTCGGCGGCAGTGGCTCGACGTTTTGAAATGTTTTTTCGGATCGCGAGCGTTCCGAAGAGTCACATGTTCCCAGTTTCTCCCCACGGCCGGTTGCGGGGTCCGAAAATGTGATGCGGATAAGTAAAACTTGCCTATTTCGCGTAATTGTGAAATATAGTTTCTTCATGAGAGCCCGCCTACAAGCCCACAAAGTTTTTCGTGCCCTGGCGCATCCGGCGCGGGTGCAGGTCGTGCGGGAGCTGAGCGGGGGGCACGAGAAGTGCGTGTGCGAGTTGGTGGAGGCCTGCGGGCTCGGCTGGAGCACGGTCTCCCGGCACCTCTCCGTGCTGCGGGAAGCCGGCGTGATCGCCGACGAAAAGCGCGGGCTGCAGGTGTTTTACCGCCTGACGCTCGGATGCGTTTCGCGGTTTGTCGACTGCCTCGACCACCCCGGCCGGCACCCGGACCTGCAGGCGCCCGCCTGCTGCAAGTAGCCTTTTTTTGCCAATCTGGTTCGCATTATTACGAAATATGAAACAAGCCCAAACGACCGGACAGCCTGCCTGCTGCTGTGCGAAGCCGGGACCCCCTCCGGGATGCGGAGCGGAGGACCGGCGGTCCGGGCTCTTCCGCGCGGTGGTGCTGGGCCTGTTCGGGGGGGCTTTCTGGTGGCTGGCGTATAGCCACCTTGCGGTTTTTGCGGGGTGGGTGACCTACTCGGTTTTGCCGCTCGCTCGCGGCTCCCGCCTGGGATCGAGCATCGAATTCTTTGTCTACGAGTCGCCGAAGGTGCTGATGTTGCTGGTGCTCGTCGTCTTCGGGGTCGGAATCGTGCGGTCATTTTTTTCGCCCGAGCTGACGCGGCGGATTCTCTCGGGGAAGCGGGAATCCGCCGGCAATGTGCTGGCGGCTTTGCTGGGGATTGTCACCCCGTTTTGCTCGTGTTCGGCGGTGCCGCTTTTTATCGGCTTTGTCACGGCGGGCATTCCGCTGGGAGTGACGTTTTCCTTCCTGATCGCCGCTCCGATGGTGAACGAGGTCGCGCTCGTGCTGCTGTTTGGAATGTTCGGATGGAAGGTTGCGGGCCTTTATCTCGGCACCGGGCTGCTCATCGCGATCGTGGCCGGATGGGTGATCGGGCGGCTGCGGATGGAGAGGCATGTCGAGGACTGGGTGTTCGACGCAAAAACCGGGGGCGCGCCCGCCGGGGAACCACCCGACTGGCCGGCGCGCATCCGCCTCGGCTTGGATGCCGTGAAGGAAATCGTCGGTCAGGTGTGGTTGTATATCCTGATCGGCATCGCGGTTGGCGCGGGGATCCACGGGTTCGTGCCGGAAAACTTCATGGCCTCGATCATGGGCAAAGGCGCCTGGTGGTCGGTGCCGCTGGCGGTTCTTCTGGGAGTGCCGATGTATTCGAATGCGGCGGGAATCATCCCTGTCGTGCAGGCGCTGCTCGGGAAAGGGGCCGCGCTCGGAACGGTCCTCGCGTTCATGATGTCTGTGATCGCCCTTTCGCTGCCCGAGGCGATCATTCTCCGCAAGGTGCTCAAGCCCCGCCTCATCGCCGTGTTCTTCGGAACCGTCGCCCTGAGCATCATGCTCGTCGGATACCTTTTTAACTTTCTGATGTAGAAAACCACGATATGAAAAAACTCCAGATCCTCGGAACCGGGTGTGCCAAGTGCAACGCCCTCACGGAAGCCACGAAAAAAGCCGCCGATGAAATCGGCCTCGCCTACGAAATCGAAAAAGTCACGGAGATCCGGGAGATCATGTCCTTTGGCGTGATGATGACCCCGGCGCTCGTGGTCGACGGGGCCGTCAAAATCGTCGGCAAAGTTCCGGGCCACGCGGAACTTAAAGCCCTCCTGAACTCAGCCAACTGACGGATGAAAATCAAAGCATTCTTGCTGGGCATTGCAGCGGTCCTGGCCATTGCGGCTGGCGCAAGAGCCGAGGAAAAAGTTCCGGCTCCGACCGTCCCTCCACAGGTCCCGGCGGCCGGGACAGCCGTCGCTTCCTCAGAAGCGAACGTCCAAAAGCTTCCGCGCCTGGTGGACCTCGGAGCCTCGAAGTGCATTCCCTGCAGGATGATGGCCCCGATCCTGGAGGATCTCAAAAAGGGCTACGAAGGCCGGATGGACGTCGCATTCATCGACGTCTGGAAATCGCCGGAATCGGGAAAGGCCTACGGGGTCAAAATCATTCCGACGCAGATCTTTTACAGCGCAGATGGCAAGGAGCTCTTCCGGCACGAGGGGTTCTTTGGCAAGGAGGACATCCTGTCCAAATGGAAGGAACTCGGCGTGGACCTCGGTTCAAAATGATCCGGCATTTTCCACGGAGGGATTGATCGGATGGATACACTCTTCATCTCCCTTTCCCGGGCCGTTGAGGGCTCGCCGGGTTGGGCGATCTCGGCAGCCGTCGCCTGGGGAGTCCTCAGCATCGTCCTGAGCCCCTGCCATCTGGCCAGCATCCCGCTGATCGTGGGGTTTATCAGCGAGCAGGGGGATGTTTCCACACGGCGCGCGTTTGCGATTTCCACGCTCTTTGCCGTGGGGATCCTGGTGACCATCGCGGCCATCGGGGCTGCAACGGCAGCCGCCGGACGGATGCTGGGGGATGTGGGGCCCTACGGAAACTATTTTGTGGCGGTCATCTTCTTCGTTGTCGGGCTGCATCTTGTCGGGGTCATTCCCATGCCCTGGTCCGGGGCCGGTCAGGTCGGCATGAAACGCAAAGGACTGGCCGCCGCATTTGTGCTGGGACTGGTCTTCGGAATCGCTCTGGGGCCCTGCACGTTCGCCTACATGGCACCGGTTCTGGCCGTGGCCTTCAAGGTCGGCTCAACGAGCTTCCTCTATGGCGCGGTCCTTCTTTTTGCCTACGGAATCGGGCACTGTGCGGTCATCGTCGCGGCCGGCACCTCGGCGGAGCTCGTCCAGCATTTCCTCAACTGGAATGAAAAGTCCCGTGGCATTGCCGCCGTGAAGTTCCTCTGCGGCATCCTGGTGATCCTCGGCGGGGTCTACATGATCTTCACCGCTGCCTGAAGAGGGCTTTTTGCCGGCGCTTGGTTTTCCGGATCGCAGGCTCCGAAACCTGCGGCCCGTGGCTTTCCCGACAGGGAGAATCAGGAAAAGCCCAATCTTTTTCCGACATGGATTTCCATGCAAGCATCCGGAAACGCGCTCCAAATCCTGCAGATCGCAGCGGCCCCGGTGCAATGGCAAAATCCGAGATGCTTCGGCGCGAGGGAACGGAGGGATGCGATCGTCCGATCCATCCGCTCGCGTGACGCACCACCCAGATGCAGTCCGCCGATGAGCGCGTGGAGGGGAAGATTTCCCGTTTGCCGGGATATGTGCTCCAGCGTGTTGATGCCCCCGGCGTGGGCGCACCCGAAAATGACGGAAAGACTGTCCGGTCCGGGAAGGTAAACCGCCATGTCGTCGGCCATCGGATCGGGGATCGTCAGGCCCTCATCCAGAAAGAACGGCCCGCCGACATCCTCAAAATCGTTTGTCCGGGGAATGCCGCCCGTCACCCAAACGCCAGGGACGACCTCGGAAGGGCCGGTCACACGATGCACGATCCGGGATTTTCCAAACTCTCCGGCCTCCATGAAATCGGTCGAGATCCGACGGGCCGCGCCTTTCGGTGAGCGGATGAACTTTTTTTCCGTGGCGGCCGGATGCAACCAGAGAGAGGCTTCGGGCGCGGCTTCGAGCGCATAGGGCAGCCCGGAGACATGGTCGTAGTGCCCGTGGCTGAGCACGATGGCATCCGCCTGCCCGAGGTCGATCCCCAGTTTTGCGGCATTCTTTTCGAGCACCATCCCCTGTCCGGTGTCGAAAAGAACGCGGTGGGTATCTGTTTCAAGCCAGTAGGCGAGACCGTGTTCGCCGAGCAGCCCGGCCCCGCGCACGGTGTTTTCCGATAGGATCGTCAGGGATGTCATTTTGTTCTCGACAATAACGAGCATATGCCAATATCACGCAAGCCTTATTTATGAAACAAACCGACGACCGCCTTCCCGTGACCGTCCTTTCCGGCTTTTTGGGCTCTGGCAAAACGACACTGATGAACCACCTCCTCGCCACGTTGGACCGCAAGCGGGTGGCTGTGATTGAAAATGAGCTGGGCGAAATTCCGATCGACCATCAACTCGTGCTCCGCACCGATCTGGGGTCGATGGAGACCGTGCAGGGACGCACCTGCTGCACGGCCCGTGAGGAGTTTCTCCGCCTGCTCCACCTCCTCGCCCGCGCGAGGAAGCGCTACGACCGTCTTCTGGTTGAAACTACCGGTGTTGCCCATCCGGGCATGGTGGCGCACGCGATTCTCGGCGATTCGTTCCTCAAGGAGCACATGCGGCTTGACGGCGTGGTGACGGTCGTGGATGCGAAACACATCCTTGAACACCTCGGCCGGGACGGCCACGCGGACGAGCAGGTCGCCTACGCGGATCTCCTGGTCATTAATAAGGTGGATCTTGTTTCCGAGGGAGCTCTCCGGCATGTCGTGGATGCGATGGCCAGCATCAATGGCGACTGCGAACACATCTTCTCGCAGGATGCGAAAGTGCCGGTGGAAAGGATCCTCGACATCGGCGGGTTCGATTTGAAGCGGATCGAGCAGGGAGTCGGCGGATGTTCGCAAAGCGGGGCCGCGATGCCGTCCGCTCCATCACACAAACATGAAATCCAAACCGTCTCGCTCACCATTCCCGGTGAAATGGATGGCGACAAGTTCCGGGTTTGGCTGGAGGCGTTTGTGGAGAAGAACGCAGAGGATCTTTTTCGCAGCAAAGGGATCATGGCCATACGGGATGTGCCGGAGCGCATGGTTTTTCAAGGCGTGCACGGCATGTTCCGCATTACCCTCGGCCGGGCCTGGGATGATGATGAACGCCATACCCAGGCGGTCTTCATCGGAAGGAACCTGCGGCGTGAGGAAATTATCGCGGGTCTGGAGTCGTGCCGGGTATGACAGCCGCAGTGGTTGCCAGACATTTTGACAGCAGGGCCGCGAGTTGGGATGCGGATGCCGGCAAGCAAAAGCTGGCGGCGGATATTGTTCGAGCCGTGGAAAGGGAGATCGGCGGGAACCACCGTCCCAGACTCCTGGACTACGGAGCGGGAACCGGACTCTGCTCGCTGGCGCTGGCTCCAAGGTGCGCAAGCATTCTCGCAGTGGATGTTTCCCCGGGGATGCTTTCCCGCCTTGAGCAAAAAGCGAGGGAGGCGGAAATCTGCCATTTGACAACCCTCCGGCACGACCTCTGTAGCCGCCCACTCGACGGGATGCGCTTCGATGTGATCCTTTGTGCGATGATGCTCCATCATGTGATGGAAACAGCCCTGCTCCTCCGGCGGTTTCGATCCATCTTGGAGCCGGAGGGATTTCTGGCGATCGCCGATCTTGACACAGAAGACGGTTCGTTCCACGCCGATCCAACCGGCGTGGAGCATCAGGGGTTTTCCCGCGACCATCTGGTTCGCCAAATGATGGATGCCGGGTTCACGCTCGTCAGCATGGAAACCGTCCACCACATAGAAAAACCGGGCCCCTCCGGGGCACGCCGTTACCCGGTGTTTTTTACCACCGGACGGATGAGAGCCACCTAACCGTCGCCCCCAACAGCCTTCAATACCGCATCATCAATCCCGACGAGACCACCGGCTTTCCGGCACGCTGGAATCGGCCATGAATGCTTACTGGCGCCCCCGATTTTCGTGACGGCCGCCTTCGCCCTCATGAGCGCGGCTCTCGCCGACAGGTTGCAGGGCCAGTGCAAGCAGCAGGGCAAGCCCGAGCCCGAAACCCAGCAGGAGCGGCCAGTGCCTCTTGCGCGCGGCGACCTGCCAGAACCATCGCCAGTGCAGGGCGAGGTGCGTAAAAATGAGGAAAAGGAAAGCGTAGGAAAGCCAGGTGTGCCAGTCGCCCCACTCATGCCGCGACAGCCCCCAGGCCGCAAGCCCGTGTCCGCCCCGCGAACCCGGTGGAAGCCGGAATGCCAGTAATAGCCCGGTTCCCGCCATCGCACAAAACACCATCCAGAGGAGCGCGTTTAGAAGCCGGGGAAGGAATTTTCGAGAAAAGATCGTGCTCCAAATAGGTAAGTTCGATGGGGTGGTCAGGAAGCGACCCCGGGGCAACTTTTCTTCTTGCGGATTCATGTGAAGAGCATATGCTAATAACTGCATGCCGCAACCGACAATTCTTGTCATCCTGAACCGCCCTCCCTATGACGGGTCGGACGTCGCTTGGAATGCGCTCCGGCTTGCGGGAAAACTTCTCGGCATGGGGTATGAAGTTCGGATCTTTTTGATGAACGATGCCGTGGACCTTGCTCGGGAGAGCTGCTTACCGCCAGCGGCCTACGATCAGGATCTCGTCGCGCTCCTCAAGGGACTGATCGCTTCCGGGGCATCCGTGAAAGTTTGTGGAACCTGCATGGCGCGTTGCGGAATCTACCGCAACGAGCCTTACTACGATGGAGCACAGCAATCGACGATGGGCGAGCTTGCCGAATGGGTGGCGGACAGCGACCGCGTGCTCACATTCTAAAATGCAGACCTCCATTGAGTGCATCCCGTGTTTTGTTCGTCAGGCGGAGGAAGCCGTTGCGCTCAGCACAAGAAATCCCGCGATGCGGGAAACGATACTGCGGCAGATTTTGCATGCGATGGCAGATGCCGACTGGTCGGAAACTCCACCGGTCATCGCGCAGCGCCTGCACCGCATCATCCGCAAAGAAACCGGCGAATCCGATCCGTACCGGCAGGTCAAAGACCGGATGAACGTGCTGGCACTGGAGGCGTTGCCCTGTTGCGTCGAAAGCATCTCGCGAGCCCCAGATCCTCAGGAAGCGGTTCTGCGGGTTGCCGTGGCGGGGAATCTTCTGGACTCCGGTGCGAAGATTCAAATCCAGCCCGAGAACGTGCCGCATATGCTGGCCACCCTGTGGGAGAGGCCGCTGGCGGGCGATCCTCACGAGCTTTTCCTGGCGGCAGAAAATGCGGAGCGGATCCTTTATCTTGCGGACAACGCGGGGGAAATCGTTTTCGACCGGCTGCTGCTGAATTTTCTGCCCATCGAAAAAGTGACCCTCGCCGTGCGGGGAAAGCCGGTCCTCAACGATGCGCTGCGCGAGGACGCGGCGCTGGCCGGATTCGAAGGCTTGATTCCAGTGATCGACAATGGTTCCGACGCGCCGGGAACAGCTCTGGAGGATTGCTCGGAGGAATTCCGCGCGCACTTCGACCAGGCCGACCTGATTATCTCGAAAGGGCAGGGAAACTACGAAACCCTCTCGTCCGTGCACGCTCCGATCTTCTTCCTCTTTACCGTCAAATGTCCGATTGTGGCCGCCCAGACCGGGGAGCCGACCGGCACGATGGTCGCGAAAAAATCCGCGCTCTGGGCTGAATCCCGGCGGATCCTGTCCCTATGAAAAAACTGCCAGAATCCGTCATCAAAGCCTGGAACGACCGCGAGCCGGTGACCGTGCTGACCACCGTGAGCCCGGAGGGAATCCCCAACTCCATCTACGCAGCGGTTGTCGGGCTTCTCGATGAAAGCCGGTTTGTCATTGCCAACAACCGTTTTGCTAAAACCCAGCAGAACATTCTTTCCGGCACGACGGCGTCGTTTCTTTTTCTCACAAAGGACAAGAAGTCCTTCCAGATCAAGGGACCGATCACCCTGCATGAGAGCGGGCCGGAATTCGATGAGATGAAGCGCATCAATCCGCCGGAGTATCCGGGATTCTCGGCGGCCGTGCTCCACGTCGAGGAGGTCTTTTCCGGATCGGAAAAACTGATTTGATTCTCGTATCGGAATGCTGGCGCTGTCAGTATCAACTCAACCAACTCCCATTATGAAAAATTCAAAAGTCCTCCAATCCAAGTCCACCTGCCCACTCTGCAAAAGCCTGAATCAGGTTCTCGCGGATTCGTATGCGCTCATGTCGCTCACCCACCTGGCTCACTGGAATGTCGAAGGCCCCGGCTTCTTCGCTCTCCACACCGCGTTCCAGACGCAATACGAGGAGCTTTTTGTCGCGGTTGATGAGATTGCCGAGCGGATCCGCGCGCTCGGTGCCTACGCGACCGGCGGTCTTGGCACGCTCGCCGCGGCCGCGGAGATGAAGGAATTTGTTTCCCCGCTCCCGCAGGAGGAATATGTGGGCGCTTTGCTTGCTGCGAACGAAAAGCTGATCAAGGATGCGGAAATCGCACGCGACCTCGCGGGCGAAGTCAACGACCCGGAGAGCCAGGACCTCATGATCGGCCGCATCACGCTCCACCAGAAAACCGCCTGGATGCTCAGGAGCTTTTTGAAGTAGCTGCGACCGGCATCGACCACAGAAAAACTGAGTCCCCCGCATCGCCAGATGACATATAACATGAACCTCACAGCTCTCCGCAAAACCACCCCGGCAAAGTGGATTCTAGCACCACGACTGATTGCGGCCCTGCCGCTTTTTGTCTTTGGTTCCTTCCACCTCACAGGAATGTCGCCGCTGCTTGAAATTTTGAAGCGTGCGTCAATTCCTTTTCCCGAAATCAACTTTTATTTGGCACCTGTTTTCATGGTGATCTCGGGGCTTTCGATGGGGCTCGGCTTCTACGCCCGGATTGGGGCGCTGATCGGCACATTCGCGATGATCGTTGCGACCTACAGCAAGTTTGTCATCGAGGAGTGGCCGGGGCCAATGGAAATCCCTTTGGCGTTACCGCTCGTGGTTCTGGCCGCTTGCGTGGTCGTGCTGATCAAGGGCGCGGGCGCGTGGAGCGCCGACTTAAAAGCAACCACCTGATCCGGTCCCGTGTGGATCCCATTTATCGGTCCTGCGCTTGGTCTCAGTAATCGAGCGTCAGAATCCGGCCTTTGGTGAACGAGAAAAACTCGTCGCGGTCGGCGGTCTTGACGCCTGGAAGGAGATCCCCGGGAGTTTTTCCGGCGGCTTTGAGGCACGACGGGCATGCCCGCACCGGCACGTTCATATCCGCCAGCTTTGCCAGCAGGTCGGCGGAAGAATCAAACGCATTGTGCTTCACATCCGGCGCGCCTTTGACCAAGAGCTTGACGGCCTCAATATCGCAATAGACGAGCACATCTTTTTTTCCTTCGGCCATCACGATGGCCATTTTCAGAGCCATGAGAACCCGGTGCGGATGATCGGGCCCGGCACTCAGGTGAATGAAGGTTCCGTCACGAGGAGCGGTCTCCTGTGCATGGAGAGGCAACAGCAGCGCGGAGAGGATCGCAAGCGGCAGAAGCAGGTGGAATCGACGGGGGGTATGGATTTGTGATGTCATAGGTTGTGTGGTGGAAAAATGATTGTCATGAATGCGCGGTGGGAGCGTCCGGCATTGCCATGAACTTTGCGGAGGCCCGCACGGCAAGCATACCGGCCTGGTGGACCTCGGCGCAGCAGAGGTAGACTCCGTGCCGGTTCGACTCAACCCACCCGGTCACATGCACCGGATCGGTGACATTCACGCTTTGCAGGTAACGAATCGTCAGCTCGGCGGTCACGCCGGCCACACCTCTCGCAAAGAGCGCATGGACAATCGCACTATCCAGCAAAGTGGCGATCACCCCCCCATGCACGCGATCCGGGTAGCTTCGAAAAGCGGGGGACGGTTGCCAGGCTGCCGTGGCCACTCCGTCCGCCCCCACATCAAAATGCAGGTTCAGACCGCTGTGATTGACCCCGCAAGCGAAACAATCCCGGTGGAGTTCCTCCAGATCGCCAGGTGCCTTTTCAGTGGTGATCGCAGTCGTGTCCGTCGTGATCATGGTGATCGCCATTGCAGCGGGAATTCTCCTTGTTTGCACGGGGCAATTTTCCCATCAGGCAGGCGGCAGCCAATTCAGACGGGTCCGCCTCTCCGGTGGAGAGATAGGTTGCGATGCCCGAATCCGCCAGCATGAGCAGCGCGCGTTCACCGATGGCCGAGGCGATGACAGCATCCATCTGCTGAGCGGCCAGCCACTCCGGCAGCGACCCCGGCTTGTGCTCCGGCGCGGGTAGGAGCTTGCCCGCCCCAATCGCGCCCGTCCTGCGATCCGCTTCGTAGACCAGGAATTCCCTCGCCCCTCCAAAATGTTCGGAGAATTTCCCTTCCGCCATCGGGATGGCGATTTTCATTGTTCCTTCTTCCTGATTCGGTTGATCTTTGACAAACATAAGAAATGAGCTTATGCTCATAACCGCTCCTGTCAAACAGAATTCCCATGCCACGTCCGACCTGCCCGAGAAAAATCTCCCATTCGCCGCCCGCGACGTATTTCAAGCCGGCGGGCATTCCGCTGCGCGACCTCGAAGAAGTCCTTCTCGCTGCCGATGAGCTGGAGTCTCTTCGCCTTGCCGACTGCGAGGACCTCTACCATGTGGATGCCGCCGAGCGCATGGGCATCTCTCGCCAAACCTTCGACCGGATCATCCGCCGCGCACGGGGAAAAGTCGCCAGCGCTCTCGTCAAAGGCCTGGCTTTGCGGATCGAAAAAGCTCTGTGAGGTTTTGCCTCACCGCGGTGCCATCGAGAAAAACTCTGTCGGCGAGTGCTCGGCGGCGGCGGCCTTTTTGAGCCTCTCGACGACATCCGGGTGTGCGTCAGCAACATTCCGGGTCTCGCGCGGATCGGCCTCAAGATCATAGAGTTCGAACGGACCGGGCGGCGTGCTCCTGGCATCGAATTGAATGCCTTTCCACTTGCCACTCAGGATCGCCCACTTCGGGGCCGGGGGCTCGTAGCTTTCCCAGTAGAGAGCGTCATGTTTCCTCTGCGCGCCGTCGCGGCCCGCGAGGACCGGGGCGTAGGAGATGCCGTCGAGTCCAGGCACAGGGGGGACTCCCGCGAGTTCCAGGGCCGTCGGCGTAAAATCCCACAAGGCCGCCACATGATCGGTCCGTCGCCCCGGCGGGATGTGGCCCGGCCAGCGCGCGATGAGAGGAACCCTGAGCCCACCTTCGTAGAGGTCCCGCTTTCCTCCGCGGAGGGCTCCGTTGGACCCGAGCATGTCAAAGTGGTAGCCGCCCTCCCGGTGCGAGCCGTTGTCGCTCGAGAAGAGGACGATCGTATTTTCATCCAGGCCAAGCTCTGCGAGTTTGTCGAGGATCCGGCCGACGCTTTGATCGACGGATTGGACCATGGCCGCGTAGGTCGCCTTGGGATGGGTCTGCGCGGTGTAGGACCCGCCTGCAAACGGCTTCTCTTCGAAGCGGCCGAGGAGCGGGTCGCGCAGGGCCGCGGGCGCGACGAGATCCGCATGGGGCTGCTGCAGGGCGAGGTGGAGAAAGAACGGCTGCCGCGCGCGCGCGCGTCCGTCCAGATATTCCAGCGTCTCGCGCAGGAAGAGATCGCCGCTGAAATCCGTGCCGCTCCGCTCCTTGTTCCCGGGAAAATCAACCGGCTTCCCGTTCCGGTAGAGGCGGCGGGGAAAGTAGCGGTGTGCCGCCGTGTGGGTGATGTAGCCGAAGAAGTGATCGAATCCCTTGTCGTTCGCCAGCGCAGCATCCTGCCCCTGAACCGAGAGTGCGGACTTTCCGATCATGGCGGTGTGATAGCCCGCATCCTTCAGCCGCCGGGCGACCGTGATGTCCTCCGGGTCCCTGCGGAAGGCCATGTCGCCCGGTCCGTTTGGACGGTGGTTTCCCCGCTGCCAGACATGCCCGGTATGCTGCCCGGTGAGCATCGTGGCGCGCGAGGGGGCGCAGACCG
Organism: uncultured Chthoniobacterales bacterium; assembly: GCA_964467415.1. Lineage (GTDB taxonomy): Bacteria > Verrucomicrobiota > Verrucomicrobiia > Chthoniobacterales > Terrimicrobiaceae > CAYXRX01. The sequence goes on along the minus strand of CAYXRX010000034.1, from coordinate 17,680 downwards.
CCGCACCGGAATAGTGCCGCTGAAAAATGATCCCCTCGTTCGCCATCCGGTCGAGCCGGGGCGTGGAGAAATTCTTCTGCCCCAAAATGCCGAGGTCCCCGTAGCCCAGATCGTCGGCCAGAATCATGATGATGTTCGGCGGTCGCGTGGCAGGCGGCGCACCGCCCGCTGTGGCCGCGGAGGCCAACGCAACAAATGGACCGGCAAGGGATGGGATTTTCATCGGGGGAAAGAAGGCGGGGAGCAACAGTTCGTCATGGATAGCTTGCGGGAGCCCGGGAGCGCAAAGCAAATCACCGCCCGTGAACGGTTGCCCCGCAGGCTCAGGTGACCGCCAGCGGCCATGGGAAGCCGCGCCTCAGCGGCAGCCCGCGCGGCCCCGGTTCGATGAGGAGCCGGCAAGGATCGCATCGGCATCCGCCCGGCTGAGGACGGTGGGCTCATAGGCTCCGCCCCGGGCATTGATGTTTCGGACAAACGCCCGGAAGTGGTTGCCCGAGGCGGCTTCCAGGCCGGCAAAGACCGCCTTGTCGGACTCTGTAAGCGCATCCGCCCGCGCCCGCCTCAAGTCGGCGATATCCGTCTCCTCGATCAGCGCCCCGGCGCGCAGCGCTTCGATCTCCGAGCGCCCGCCCTGCTTGCCCAGCACTTGAAAAAGGGAGCTCAGTTCCGGCGTCGCAAAGGTCCCGCTAACCCGGTTCGCCGGGATCGCGACTCCGTTCGCTTTCAGTACCCCCGCCATGGCCTCGCGGTGCATCTGCTCGGAACGCGGGATGTTCTGGAACGGCCGCACGTCCGGCCAGCGCTTGCCAAAGACCACATAAAGGTCGTGAGCCAGAATTTCCTCCTCATACAAAGCCACCAGCTGCCCGGCACATCCGGCGGCATCAGGGGCTGGCTTTCCGGCAAAAATGCATTCTGAACCGATGGCGAGCAGGCAGGCCGCAAATAAGAGGGGAAACGTTTTCATGGGCAAGTTACCGGGGAAAGATAGTCGCAACTTTAACATCGCACAGAAAAGCGAATCAGCAACACCGCTCATGATGAGCACCCAAAACAAAATGGTATTTTTCCCTTGCGTAGTATGACTATATGCGCATATAGTTATTTCTATGGATAGAAAATCATCTACTGCAAAAGTCCGGCGAATCCGGAAGGAAGAGGCTGGAGGGGCCGAACAGTCATGAGCCGGTTTCTGATTCCGATCCTGATCGGCGGGGCCATCGGTGCAGCGATGGGGTATTTCGGGCAGTGCAGCTCGGGCGCGTGTCCGCTGACGGCGACCTGGTGGCGCGGGGCGCTCTACGGAGCGACGGTGGGGGGGCTTTTCGCATTTTCCGGGAGCCGATGAAAACGCGCATGGACAAAGTGGCGGTGCGTGCTGTGATCAGTCGCATGAACGGCTCCCTCCCTCGCATCACCAGCCTGTTGATTCTCTCTTTGGGCCTTGTCCCTCTGGCATCGTGCCACAAGGCGGAGCCGGCAAAGGAGGCGCCAACCCTACCGGAGGTGACCGTGCGGGTGCAGGCGATCGAGGAAAAGTCCCACCCGGTTGTGGAGGAGGTTGTCGGCACGGTGCGAGCGCGGTCGCGGGCGGCGGTCGAGGCGAAGACCAGCGGCCGGATCTCGCGCATGCTCGTGGATCTCGGGCAGAAGCTGAAGAAGGACGATCTGATCGCTGAGATCGACGCGCAGGAGGTCAAGGCGCAGCTCGACCGGGCGGTGGCGAACCGCGACCAGGCCGCCCGGGATCTGCAGCGCTACACCGATCTGCTCAAGAAGCAGGTCACATCGCGCCAGGATTTTGACAATGCCGAGAGCCGGTTCCGCGTCGCGGACGCGGCGGTCAAGGAGGCCGAGACGATGAAGGGCTACCTGCAGGTCCGCGCGCCATTCGACGGCGTGGTCACCCGGAGGATCGCCGACACGGGCGACTTCGCAACGCCCGGCAAGCCGCTCATCGAGCTGGAAAACCCGGACAGCCTGCGCTTCGAGGCGGACGTGCCCGCGATGCTCATCGACGCCGTCCGCCCGGGCCAGGAGGTGACCGTCACGGTTTCCTCGCTGGCGAAGCCGGTGGCCGGCCGCGTGGCCGAGATCGCGCCGACGGCCGATCCGAACAGCCGCACGTTTCTCGTGCGGATCGACCTGCCACAGACCGCCGGGCTCCGCGCCGGGCAGTTCGGGAGGGCCGCGATTCCGGTGGGTGAGAGCGTTTCCCTGCGCGTCCCGGTGGACGCGCTGGTCGTCCGGGGGCAGATGGAGATGGTCTTCATCCGGGAGGACAGCCGGATCCGCCTCCGCCTGGTCAAAAGCGGGAAGACGATCGGGGACGAGGTCGAGATCCTCTCCGGGGTGAGCCGGGGGGAATCCGTTGTCAGCCGTGACGCCGGTGCGCTGGTGGACGGCCAGCCGGCAAAGGTCCAGCCATGAGCAACGGAACACCCAGCGCCGGCATCGCCGGCCGGATGGCGGCAGCCTTCATCGATTCGAAGCTGACCCCACTCATCGTCGTCACATCGGTTCTCCTCGGGCTTTTCGCGGTGATCATGCTGCCGCGGGAGGAGGAGCCGCAGATCAAGGTCCCGATGATCGACGTCGGGGTGCCGATGCCCGGCTTCAGCGCGAAGGAGGTCGAGGAGCGCGCCACGCGCCCGATGGAGAAGCTGCTTTGGGAAATCCCGGGTGTGGAATACATCTACTCGACCTCGCGCACCGGCGAGAGCCAGATCGTCGTGCGGTTCAAGGTCGGCGAGGATCTGGACGCCAGCCTCGACAAGCTCACCGAAAAGCTGCGTTCGAACTACGACCGGATCCCGGCCGGGGTGGGCGCGCCGGTCATCAAGCCGAAGTCGATTGATGACGTCCCGGTGCTGGCCCTCACATTCCACAGCACGCGCTACGACCACCTCACCCTCCGTCGGCTGGCCGCGCAGGTCGAGGATGCCGTGAAGCAGATCCCGCTCGTGGCCGAGACCAAACTTATCGGCGGCGCAAGGCGGCAGCTCCGCGTGTTGCTCGATCCGGTGAAGCTGGCCAGCCGCAACCTCACCCCGGCCGGAATCGTCCCGATGCTCCGGCAGGCGAACCGCCAGTTCGCGGCGGGCGGGATCACTAGCGGCGGAACCGAAATCGCCATCGAGACCGGCGGATTTTTGCAGACGGCCGCCGAGGCCGGAAACGTCGTGGTCGGCGTGGCGAACGGCAAGCCGGTCTACCTGCGCGAGGTCGCTGAGATCCTCGACGGTGCGGAGGAACCCACACAGTATGTCTTCTTCGGACGCGGGGGCGCCCACGGGAACGGGCCGGAGGAGGCCGCGGTGACGCTGAGCGTCGCCAAGCGCCCGGGGGCGAATGCCATCGCCGTCGCGGACGAGGTTTTGAGAAAAATCGACACGCTCAAGGGGAACGTGATCCCGGCGGACATCGAGGTTTCGATCACGAGGCACTACGGCCGGACGGCCGCCGAGAAATCGAACGAGCTCCTCGTCCACATGGCGATCGCGGTGATCAGCGTCTCGCTCCTCATCCTGTTCACGCTCGGCTGGCGGGAGTCGATCATCGTAGCGATCGCGATCCCGTCGACGCTCGCGCTCACGCTCCTCGTGTTCTACCTGCTCGGGTTCACGCTGAACCGGATCACGCTCTTCGCCCTGATCTTCAGCATCGGGATCCTGGTCGACGACGCGATCGTGGTGGTGGAAAATGTCGTCCGCCACTTCCATCTGCCCCACAACCGGAGCCGGAACTGGTCGACGATTGCGGTCGAGGCGGTCAGCGAGGTCGGCAACCCGACGATCCTCGCGACGTTCGCTGTCATCTTTGCCGTGCTGCCGATGGCCTTTGTCGGCGGGCTCATGGGCCCGTATATGCGCCCGATCCCGATCGGCGCGAGCGCGGCGATGGCGTTCTCGCTCGCGATCGCGTTCATCGTCACGCCGTGGGCGTCCGTGCGCGTGCTCGGCTGGCTGAACGGCGCGAAGCGCCTCGAGTCCCATGCCGCTGCCGGCGAAGCCACCGGATCGAAATTCGAACACGAGGAGGACTTCTTCACGCGCCTCTACCGCCGCGCGATGAACCCGCTCATCCAGCGCCCGCGGACGCGGGGGATTTTTCTGATCGCCATCTGCGGGCTTCTCCTGGCGGCGATGGGGACGGTTGCCGTTGGTTGGGTGAAGGTGAAGATGCTGCCGTTCGACAACAAGAGCGAGTTCCAGATCATTCTCAACATGCCCGAGGGCAGCTCGCTGGAAAATACCGCCCGCGTCGCCCGCGAGATGGCCGGCGTCGTCCGCAGGGAGGCCGAGGTCACCGACTACCAGATCTACGCCGGCACCGCCTCCCCGTTCAACTTTAACGGCCTGGTCCGGCACTACTTCACCCGGCAGGGGGCAAACGTCGCCGACATCCAGGTGAACCTGGTTCCGAAGGACGACCGGAAGGCGCAGAGCCACGACATCGCCAAGCGGATCCGCCCGGCGGTGGCGGAAATTGCCGCCCGGAACGGGGCCCGCGTCGCAGTGGCCGAGGTCCCGCCCGGCCCGCCGGTCCTCCAGACGCTTGTCACGGAGATCTACGGGCCGACCGAGGCCGACCGGCTCAAGCTGGCGGAGAAGGTCATCGACATCTACCGCAAGACCCCCGGCGTTGTGGACGTCGACTGGTATATCGAGTCCGACCAGCCGAAGGCCCGCTTCGTTATCGACAAGGAGAAGGCCGCCCTCCACGGGGTGAGCGCCGAAACGATCTCGCAGACCCTGCGGCTTGCAGTAGGCGGGGAGGCAGTCGACCTCCTGCACGTGCCCAGCGAGAAGGAGGATGTCTCCATCGTGCTCCAGCTCCCTCGCTCACTCCGCACAACTCCCGAGGAACTCCTCGCCCTGCGCGTCCGCTCGGGAGATGCCAACGCCCTACCGGAGCCCTCCGCGGCCGGCGGCGCGCCGCCGCTCGTCCCCTTGCGCGAGCTCGTCCGCATCGAGAACGCCACAATCGAAAAGAGCCTCTACCACAAAAACCTGATGCCTGTGACCTACGTCATCGGCGATGTGGCCGGCGTGGTCGAGAGCCCGGTCTACGCCATCCTCGGGATGAACGATGCGCTTCAGAAGCTCGACACAAAGGCCTTCGGCGGCGACGGCGGCGTCCTCCAGATCTACAACGCGAACCTGCCGTTCACCGACGCGAAGCCAGCGGTGAAGTGGGACGGCGAGTGGCATATCACGATCGAGGTCTTCCGCGACCTCGGGCTCGCCTTCGGGGCCGTGCTCGTCCTGATCTACGTGCTCATGGTCGGATGGTTCCGCTCGTTTCTCACGCCGGTCATCGTGATGGTCGCGATTCCGTTTTCGCTCGTCGGCATCCTGCCGGCGCACGGGTTGCTCGGCGCGTTCTTCACGGCGACGTCGATGATCGGGTTCATGGCCGGCGCGGGGATCGTCGTGCGGAATTCCATCATTCTGGTCGACTTCATCGAGCTGCGCCTGCGCGAGGGGATGCCGCTCGCCGAGGCGGTCGTCGACGCGGGGGCCGTGCGCTTCCGTCCGATGCTCCTCACCGCCATGGCCGTCGTGGTCGGTGGCGCGGTCATCCTGTTTGATCCGATCTTCCAGGGCTTGGCCATTTCCCTCATGGCTGGCGAGGTCGCCTCGCTGCTGATCAGCCGCATGGCCGTCCCCGTTCTTTACTACGCTGCCTACCGCAAAACCAACGGACCCCGCTTATGAAAACACTCGTTATTGTCGCCGCCATCATCCTCGCCCTTTTCCTTGTGAAGCGCCTCTTCGCCGGACCAACCCTCTCTCCGCTGGAAGCTGAGAAGCGGGTCTCAGCGGGCTCAGCCATCCTGATCGATGTGCGCGAGCCGGGCGAGTGGGCGGCCGGCGTTGCGAAGCCCGCGCTCCTGCTCCCGCTCAGCGACCTCACCGGCGGCCGCACGAAATGGAAGCCCGTGCTCGAGCAGAACCGCGACAAGGAACTGCTCGTCTACTGCCGCTCCGGCAACCGCTCCGGCATGGCGGCAGGGATCCTGCGCGGGGAGGGGTTCAAGGTCTCAAATGCCGGCAGCTTCGGAGCGTGGCAGAGCGCCGGTCTCCCCACCCGCCAGCCCTGAAATGAATATTTTTCTGGCGATGGCCCACCAATCCTCAAGAACAGAAATGAGCGGCGATGCCCTCGAACTGATCGCCGCGCGGTTCAGGGTGCTCAGCGAAGCCAGTCGGCTCAAGCTGATCATCGCCCTCGAGGACGGCGAAAAAAATGTTTCCGCGCTGGTGGCCGGAACCGGCCTCACGCAAGCGAATGTCTCCCGCCAGCTCCAGGCGCTCACCGAGGCCGGGATCCTCGGGCGCCGGAAGGATGGCCTCAACGTTTTTTACCGCATTGCCGACAAGTCGATTTTCGACATGTGCGACCATGTCTGCGGCAGCCTCCAGCGCCGCCTCCAAGCCCAGGCGGGGATCTTCTCCGCCGGCGTCCAATCCAACAAGTAACCAGGCCGGAAGGCCGCAATCCATCCAATCCATGAATACCATCCATGCAAACGAAGTGACATCCGGCGACCTGCTCCTGGATGTCAGGACCCCCGGGGAATTTGACTTTGAATACATCAGGGGCTCGCTCTGCGATCCGCTGCAGGGGCTCGATGCCAAAGCCTGGGCGGCGAAGCTCGACGGCGCGCGCCGCTGCGTGGTCGTCTGCCAGGGCGGCACACGAGCGAAGCAGGCTGCGGAACAACTCGAGTCCGCCGGGGCGAAAAACATCGTCGTCCTCGAAGGGGGCGTCAACGCCTGGAAATCCGCCGGCAAGCCCTGCCTCCGCGGGGAGCGCCGGGTTCTGCCTCTCGACCGGCAGGTCCGCATCACCATCGGGCTGATGGTGCTCGCCGGCACCGGCCTCGGCGCGTTTGTCGCTCCGGCCTGGTATGGCCTGGCAGCCTTCGCTGGGGCGGGCCTCGTTTTTGCCGGGATCACCGACCTCTGCCCGCTGGCGATCCTCGTCGGCAAAATGCCTTGGAACGCACCCGGCACTGGCGCGAATGCAACCTGCTCGGTGGATGCCGGCGGCAAATCCTCGTGCTGCGGAGGTTCCCACAAATGAAAACGATCATCGTCGGAGGGGTCGCCGGCGGCGCATCCTGCGCGGCGCGCCTGCGGCGGCTCGATGAGAAGGCGGAGATCCTGATGGTCGACCGCGGGCCGTATGTCTCGTTTGCGAACTGCGGGCTCCCCTACCATGTCGGCGGGGTGATCCCGAAGGAATCCAGTCTGCTCGTTGCAGACGAGCAGCTGTTCCGCGAGCGCTTCGCGATCGATGTGCGTACGCACTGCGAGGTCACCTCGATTTCGCCCGCGCAAAAAACCGTGGAATTAACAAACCTTCTCACCGGGGAGACGTCCACCGAGTCCTACGACAAGCTCGTGCTCTCGCCCGGGGCCGCGCCGGTCCGGCCGCCCCTGCCTGGCATTGACCTGCCAGGCGTCTTCACCGTGCGGACGGTTCCCGACGCACGGGACATCCGCGCGTGGATCGATGCGAAGGGCGCGAAGCGCGCCGTTGTGGTCGGCGGCGGCTTCATCGGACTCGAGATGGCGGAGAACCTGATCCACCGCGGCCTTGATGTGACCGTGGTTGAGATGCTCGACCAAGTCATGCCCCCGCTTGATCCCGAAATCGCGCGGGCGGTTGAACGGCACCTGGAAAAGCACGGCGTGAAGCTGGCGTTGGGCGACGGGGTCGCAGGGTTCGAGCAGACGGCAGGCGGCGCGCTGGCCGTGCTCACGAAGTCGGGAGTCTTGCATCCTGCGGACATCGTGATCCTCGCCATCGGAGTGCGGCCGGAGACCTCGCTTGCCAAGGCGGCCGGGCTCACGCTCGGCGAACGCGGGGGCATCCGGGTTGACGAGCACATGCGCACCAGCGATCCCGACATCTTTGCCGTCGGCGACGCAGTCGAGGTGAAGGATTTTGTCACCGGCCAGTGGACGCTGATTCCGCTGGCGGGTCCGGCGAACCGCCAGGGCCGCATCGCAGCCGACGTCATCGCCGGCCGGGACTCGCGCTTCCGCGGGACGCAGGGCACTGCGATTTGCGGGGTCTTCGGGCTTGCGGTCGCATCGACCGGCGCCAGCGAAAAGCTGCTCGTCCGCTTGGGGGAGACGGATTTTGAAAAGATCTACCTCACCCCGCGCTCGCATGCCGGATACTACCCGGGGGCGAAGCCGCTCACGATGAAGGTCGTCTTCCGCAAGTCCGACGGGCGGCTGCTCGGCGCGCAGGCGGCCGGAGAGGACGGCGTGGACAAGCGGATCGATGCCATCGCCATGGCGATCCAGTTCGGGGGCACGGTCTACGACCTCGAGGAGGCCGAGCTCTGCTACGCCCCGCAGTTCGGCGGCGCCAAGGACCCGGTCAACTTCGCGGGAATGATCGCCGCCGATATCCTCCGCGGCGACATGCCGGTGAGCCACTGGAACACCTGCGGATCCGCTTGTCTCCTCGACGTCCGCGACCCCGACGAGTTCGCCGGCGGCCACGCGCCGGATGCGCTGAACATCCCGCTCAACGACCTGCGGTCCCGCCTCGGCGAGCTCCCGCGCGACCGGGACATCGACGTCTATTGCCAAGTCGGCCAGCGCGGCTACTACGCGACCCGGATTCTTCTGCAGAACGGCTTCCGCGCCCGGAACATTTCCGGCGGCATGGCCGCGCGATCACTCCTGGTCGCTTAGGCCGGAGTAATCCGGACCCTGGTGATTTCCCGTGGCCGCCTGACAGGCGGCCCGGGCATCCGACCCGCCGCGAATCTCCTGAAACATCATTCCCTTCCGGAGCAGGAGGGGCGCTCTCTCGCTTGTGACAAATATGTCACATGATCCGGCTTGCTGGTTGCTGTGCAACAGGCTCTTATGAAGCTTCTGATTATGTTTTCCTTAGCTGCAGCTTACACGGAACCGACATTCATCACCTATGTTTTTTTGGTTCTTGCGATCCTCCTGGCGCTGAGCTTCGAATTTGTCAACGGCTTCCACGACACGGCGAATGCCGTGGCGACAGTCATCTACACGAACACGCTGAAGGCGACGCCGGCGGTCGTCTGGTCGGGCATCTGGAACCTGATCGGCGTGCTTACGTCCTCGGGGCTCGTGGCCTTCGGGATCGTCGCCCTGCTGCCGGTCGAGCTTGTCCTGAACATCGGATCCGCGGCTGGCTTTGCGATGGTTTTCTCCCTGCTCATCTCGGCGATCCTCTGGAATGTCGGCACTTGGTATCTCGGGCTTCCGGCATCCAGCTCTCACACGCTGATCGGATCGATCATCGGCGTCGGCCTGGCCAACGCGCTCATGGGACCCTCGCACTCGATCACCGAGGGCGTCAACTGGGCAAAGGCTCAGGATGTCGGACTCGGGCTCCTGATCTCACCGATCTTCGGGTTCTGCGCGGCGGGGCTGCTCCTGCTGCTGTGCAAAGCGATGATCAAGAACCCCTCGCTTTACCGCGCCCCCGAGGGCAAAACTCCGCCACCGCTCTGGATCCGCGGACTCCTTGTGCTGACTTGTACCGGAGTCAGCTTCGCGCACGGCTCCAACGACGGACAGAAGGGCATGGGGCTGATCGTCCTGATTCTCGTCGGAATTTTGCCGGGTACGTATGCTTTGAAAATGTCCGCCGATCAGGCGACGGTCGGGAGCGCCGCGGTTTCCGCAAGGGAGCTCGAAGGGGTATTTACCAAGGCTGCGGAAGGAACGCAGCTCGACGGCACCGCAGCCAAAGATGCGCTCACCGACTACATCAAGTCATCCGGAACGCTCTCCCCCACGGTCTATGCGGGCCTGGCAGATAAATGCGGTGACCTTTCCCGCCGCCTCGAGACGACAACGGACCTCGACAAACTCCCGGCGGCCGAGCGTGGCGAAGTCCGCACCGACCTCTACCTGATCTCCAAAGCGATCTCCAAGCTGGAGAAAACCAAAGCCATGTCGGATCCTGCCGACGTAGCAAAGGCTGGCGAGCTCAAGAAGACCGGCGAGGCCCTCACCAACTTCATCCCCGATTGGGTGAAATACGCCGTCGCGCTGGCACTCGGCCTTGGCACGATGATCGGCTACAAGCGGATCGTCGTCACGGTCGGGGAAAAAATCGGTAAGGACCACCTGACCTACGCGCAGGGCGGGTCCGCCGAGCTGGTCGCCATGTCGACCATTCTCGTGGCCGACCATTTCGGCCTCCCGGTCAGCACGACCCACGTGCTATCGTCGGGCGTTGCCGGCACGATGGCCGCCAACAACTCCGGCCTGCAGATGGCTACGCTCCGCAACATCCTCATGGCATGGATCCTGACACTTCCGGTCTGCATCTTCCTTGGGGCATTCCTCTTCGCTTTCGGCCTGAACCTCATCGCCCTTCTCGGGATCCACTGAGGCGGCGGATCGTCACGAAATTGTCACACCCGGGCGGTTGCTTGCCGGTGGGATGTCCCGTTAACCTCTGCGCGCAATGACGACTGAAACACCGCCGGATGAGGGATCGCAGGAAGAGTTCCTGAGTAAAATTGGACAACCGCTAGCAGAGGGGCAGACCTCCCTGCTCAAGATCGCGGGAACGGCCGAAACAAAGCAAACGATGGAATGTCCGGTCTGCCTGAGCGAACTCGGCTGCCCCTCCGGCGATGCGGATGTCGCCTGTCCGGAATGCGGAGCAGCCCTGCGTCCTCAGGAGGGAGCCTGGGTGGTGTTGGGTCCCAAGGGCACTCCGATGGGTGCCGCTGAGGATTACTACCGCCACGAGTGCATGTCCTGCCTGCAATGCGCGCATCACAAGCCCGCGAGGCAATACGTCGCGCTCTACTTCTTCGCCTGGGCGGTCATCGTCACGGCCGTCTATCTGGGCGGGGTCAGCGCCGGCTGGCTGGGCGGGTTTTGGACTGCTCTCGGTCTGGCGCTCTATCCGATCGCTTACAAGATCGCCAAAGTCGCCGGCGGGTTCACGCTCGCATTTTTCCCGGAGGATTTATGGAGGTGCCGGTCGGCCGAGGCCGGCGCTGCGGCGGGAACCAACCGGCCGGAGAAAATCAACCTGAACGGCAAGTGCCGGTATTATTTAAGTGCCCGGGACCGCCGCGAGTAAGGAACCGAAGGGAACAAATGATTCTTGCCCAAGGACGGGCGGGCGCGCAATCCTCGTGGCGGAACCCCTGACAGGATCCGCATGACCGCCTCGCAAAATCCCCCCGAACCGTCCCGTTCGCTGATTGCCGATGCCCTGGTCGTCTGCGTGCTTGGCGCCCTGCTTTTCGCGATCCTCAACGTCGCTCAGGAATGGAAGGCGCCGTTCCGGGCGGAGACCCACATCGACCTCTCGCTCGGTAAGCTTCCGCAATACACCCTCTATTCGCTGGCCCGCGGGTGCGCGGCCATGGGGCTCTCGCTGGTGTTTGCGGTCGGCTACGCGACCTGGGCGTATTACGACGCGCGGGCGCGGCGGGTCCTCATCCCCCTCCTCGACATCCTCCAGAGCATTCCGGTTCTCGGCTTCATGCCCGGTCTGGTTCTCGCGCTTGTTCTGATTTTTCCGAAGACCAACCTCGGGCTCGAGCTCGCCTGCGTGCTGATGATTTTCACCGCGCAGGTCTGGAACATGGTCTTCAGCTACTACGACTCGCTCAAAGCCGTTCCCCTGGAGTTCCGGCAGATGGGCGTGCTCTGCGGATACGGTCCGCTCAAGACGTTCCTCCGCATCGAGCTGCCGTTCGCCGCGCAGGGTCTCATCTACAACTGCATGGTCTCGATGGCCGGCGGATGGTTCTTCCTCACGATCAACGAGGCGTTCACCCTCGGAAACAAAAATTTCCAGCTCCCCGGCGTGGGTTCGTATATGAGCGTGGCCATCGCGCAGGGGAACGTCCCGGCCCAGATCGCAGCGGTCATCGCGATGGCGGTCATGATCGTTGCTGTCGACCGGCTTGTGTGGTGGCCGCTCGTCATCTGGTCGCGGAAATTCAAGCTGGAGGACACCGCCGCCGGCCCGCGCGAGAGCACGCTGATCGGGCGGATGGTCGCCAGGTCGCATCTGATGGAAACCGTTTCTGCGGCTCCCGGCTTGGTGGCGGCCGGCCTCAAGCGCATGCTGCCGCCGGCCCCGTCGTTTGTTGCGGTGGGACATCCGCATGGGGGGCCTGCCAAAAGCACGCCTGCGGTGGTTTACTGGATCATTCTTGCCGCGGTCTTCACGATCAGCGGCATCGGGCTGTTCCAGCTCGGCGCCATGCTTGCAAAGGTGCCGCCCGGCGAGTGGCTCTCGATCACGGGTGCCGCCGGCATGACATTCCTCCGCGTCGTTTCGGCGCTGGTGATCAGTTCGCTCTGGACGATCCCGGTCGGCGTGTGGATCGGGCTGAACCCGAAATGGGCGCGGGCGCTGCAGCCGGCGATCCAGTTTGCGGCATCGTTCCCGGCCCCGATGCTTTACCCGCTGGTTTTCGGGCTTGTGCTCGCGGTCGGTGGCACGCTCCAATGGGGCGCGATCATCCTGATGATGCTCGGCGCGCAGTGGTATATCCTCTTCAACGTCGCGGCGGGCGCCCAGGCGATCCCGGCCGACATGCTCGCCTGCGCCGACATCTTCCAATTTCGCGGGTGGGCGCGCTGGCGGAAGTTCCTGCTCCCCGCGATTTTCCCTCCGCTCGTGACCGGCTGGATCACGTCCGCGGGAGGGGCCTGGAATGCGAGTATCGTGTCAGAATACCTCCAGCAGGGCGACAGGACCTTCACGGCGACCGGACTCGGCGCGACGATCAGTGAGGCGACGGCCGCCGGCGACTTCAACCGCCTCGCCGCCTCGGTCGTGGTGATGGCTTTCTGCGTGGTGGTGATCAACCGCACGTTCTGGAAAACCCTTCAGCGCAAGGGCGATCTCTACTGCCGATTTGGAGGATAACACTATGGACGAACCGGTCATCAAACTGGACAACGTGTCGCTGGAATTTGTCGCGGAGAGGCACTCCCCGCCGGCGTTGATCCTGAAGGATATTTCCCTCAGCGTTGCCCCCAACGACATCGTAGCGCTGCTCGGTCCCTCTGGCTGCGGAAAGAGCACGCTCATCCGCCTTATGGCCGGGCTCCTCCGGCCGACGCGCGGACACGTTTATTTCAACGGACACGAGGTCGAGGGGGTCTGCCCCGGCGTGGCGATGGTCTTCCAGAATTTCGCGCTGTTCCCCTGGCTCACGGTCGAGGGAAATGTCTGCGCCCCGCTCGAACAATACGGCCTCGCTGCCGCCGAGGTTGCCGCTCGCTCGAAGCGCGCCCTCGAGATGGTCGGCCTCACCGGCTACGAGAAGGTCTATCCCCGCGAGCTCTCCGGCGGAATGAAGCAGCGCGTCGGCATCGCCCGCGCACTGGCTGTGAACCCGGAGGTCCTCTGCATGGATGAGCCGTTCAGCGCGCTCGACGTCCTCACCGCCGAGTCGCTCCGCAACGAGCTCGGACGCCTCTGCGCGGATCCCACGAACCCGCTCCGGACGATGGTTTCGGTGACCCACAACATCGAGGAGGCGGTTTACCTCGCCAAGCGGATCGTCGTCCTTGCCGCGCACCCGGGCCGCATCGCCCTCGACATCCCGAACCCGCTCCCGTATCCGCGCGAGCCGGGCTCACCGGCGTTCCAGGAAATCGTTGAGCAGATTCACGACATCCTCACCCGCCACGAGCTGCCGGAGGCTTCTCCTGCCGGTCCGTCCGCCCCGCAGCAGATCGAGCCGCTCCCCTGCGCCACAATCGGCGAGATCCTCGGGCTCATCTCGATCTGCGACGAGCAGCCGGGCGACCTCTTCGAGCTCGGCGACGACCTGGGCAAGCAGTTCGACGAGATGCTCGAAGCAGTCAAAGCCGCCGAGCTTCTCGGGTTCGTACACACGCCCCACGACCATGTCGCGCTCACCCAGCTAGGCATCCGCATCCAGTCGTCCCCGGTCCCCGAAAGAAAGGCGATCCTCCGCGGGCAGATCGAGCGCCTCGGCGTCTTCACCAAGCTCCGAGAAGAACTGGCCCGCACCAAGACGCTTGATGTCGATGCCCTCCGCTCCCGCCTGGCCGAATGGGTCCCTGGACACAAGCCGCTCGACACCGCCCACACGCTTATCTCCTGGGGTCGCTATGCCGGTCTCCTCGAGTGGGACGCCAAAAAGCAGATCCTCCGCTGGTGCGGGACATAGTCCCGCTTCCTGAGGTCCTCGGAGCCACACCGCCGCCGAAGAGTGCTGGAGTGCGATCAAAACCGGGAGCCGAAGGGATTTTTCACAGGGCAGGCGGATGCGCGAATCCCCGGCTGCCGATTCGTAAACGGGGGTAAAAGATTTTGACGGCTGGGGGTAGCAGCAGCAGAGGGAGCTTACCATGAAAGCGAAGCGCCTTGGAGTGATTGCCTGTTTGGCCGTTCTGATGGCCGTGAATGTGGGAGCCCTGCGCGCGCAAGCCCCTGCGCTAAACCCTCTGACCGGCTACACAGGCTTTCATGAGTGGTATGACATTCCTTATTCCAACAGCCCGGATTACGGCACGGCGTCGCCGGGCGAATCGACGGTTGCCATCGATATTCTGGGCACCACCCACGATATCATTTTGGACACCGGCTCGCGCGGGATGTATGTCAGCGCGAATATGTTGCCCTCCGGCTACACGCCCACCGGGGTCGCGGGGGACCTCTACCTCAGCAGCAGCAAGCGTCTTTTTCAGGGCACGTGGGCGGATTTGACGATCAGCTTCCCGCACGCGACCGCTGTCGGGGGTGTGACGGGCGCGGCGCAATCCACCCTGCCCGTGCTGGTGGTGCAATCGATCACGGCCCAAGGGTCGAGCGCCAATTTTACCACAATGGTTGCCTCCGGCAGCGTGACGCTCACCGACAGCTCCACCGTCCCGTTCTCCAACTTCACGCTGACCTTGCAACCCGGCCAGGTGGCCACCTATGCCGCCAATCCCGGCAAATTGGGGACGGCGTCGAATTTTGGAGTGGGCATCGACCCCTCCGGAACGAGCACCAACCCCAACAACACCGACCAATACAACCAACAGTATAACGCTTTTCTCAACTTGGACCAAATGAAGGCCGGCACGATGCGGGCCGGCTACACACTCGGACAATCCGGGGTGCACGTGGGATTGACGGCGAACACGACCGGCTTTGCCTACACGAACCTGGTTCCCACCGGCCTGGCGCAGGTCCCCGGCAGCCCGCCCGATTGGCAGATCCCCACCGGAACGCTGGTCTACGGCGGCAACACCTCGGCCACCGGCCGGATCCTGGTGGATGTCGGCATCGACCAAGCCTACATGACACTGCCAAGCGGGAGCAGCGGAAACGTGACAGGCAACTACACGGTAAATTTGCTGAACTCGAACGGCGCAGTGAGTTTCGAAGTTAATGCCCACCCTAGCAACCTCCTGAACCCCGCCTATACGGAATGGTCAGCGTATGATCAGGGTAATAGTAATCCGTTCAGCGAAAGCCAGCCGCCCTACGGCGGGCAATTTTTGAACACCGGCCGAAACGTCATCAACGGATTCGATCTGGTCTATGACGGCGCGGGCGGTTTGTACGGCATGAAGCCGAACTCCGTGGTGCCGGATTCGAACATGACATTCACCGCCGGCTATTATCCCTCACCGATCCCGGAGCCGGCCGCCGGACTGCTGGCCGCATTGTCCGCAGCGGGCTGGCTTGCCACGCGGTCGATCCGAAGAAAACCGCCGGCCAGTCCAAAGAGGTTTTTCTGAAGCGCAGAGCCGCCGGGATTGCGAGGCAGGAGCCGCGGAGTGTCATGGGGCATTCAGGGTTTGGCGGAGACGGGACGTCCGGACTCCGTGCGGTGCGACCCGACTTCGCACCCTCACTCTGGCAGTGGTAATAAAAATCGATCAAGCCCTGCATTGACAGCCGGGGTGGGCCTGATAGGGATAAAGGTTTCCTCTTTTCCCTTTATGTCCAAAAAAACCAAGACCGTTAAGTCCGCAGCGCCCCGCAAGGGCAAATATGTTTACACCTTTGGCGATGGCAAAGCCGACGGTGATGGCAAGATGAAGCCCCTCCTCGGCGGCAAAGGCGCCAACCTCGCCGAAATGACCCGCATCGGCCTGCCGGTCCCCTCCGGCTTCACGATCACGACCGAGGTCTGCACGTATTTCTACGACAACAAGCGCACGTATCCGAAGGAACTCCAGGCCCAGATGGAGGCCGGAGTGCGCAACATGGAGAAGATCATGGGCCAGAAGTTCGGCGACGCGAAGGGCGCCCCGCTTCTCGTGGCCGTCCGCTCGGGCGCCCGCGACTCGATGCCGGGCATGATGGACACGATCCTCAACCTCGGCCTCAACGACGAGACCGTGAAGTCCCTCGCCGCCGCGACGAAGAACGAGCGGTTCGCATGGGATTGCTACCGCCGGTTCGTCCAGATGTATGGCGACGTCGTCCTCGGTGTCCAGAAGCGTGAGGGCGAGGACCACGAGCCGTTCGAGACGATCATCCACGAATTCAAACACGAGAAATACCACGCCGACATCGTGGACAGCGAGCTGACTGCGGAAGACCAGCAGGAGCTCGTGAAGCGCTTCAAGGCGCTCGTTAAGGATCGCACCGGCAAGTCGTTCCCCGCCAGCCCGTGGGACCAGCTCAAGGGCGCCGTCGGCGCCGTCTTCGGCTCCTGGATGAACGACCGCGCGATCGTCTACCGCCGCAAATACGGCATCCCTGCCGCATGGGGTACCGCCGTCAACGTGCAGGCGATGGTCTTCGGCAACACCGGTGAAAACTCCGGATCCGGCGTCGCGTTCACCCGCAACCCGGCGAACGGCGTGAAGGAATTTTACGGCGAGTATCTCATCAACGCCCAGGGCGAGGACGTCGTGGCCGGTGTCCGCACCCCCGAGCCGGTCGCCCTGCTCAAGAAGCAGATGCCGAAATCCTACGCCGAGCTCGAGAAGGTCCGCGCGACCCTCGAGAAGCACTTCAAGGACGTGCAGGACTTCGAGTTCACGATCCAGGACGGCAAGCTGTATATGCTGCAGACGCGCAACGGCAAGCGCACGGCGATGGCCGCGCTGAAGTTCTCGATCGACATGGTCAACGAGAAGCTTATCGACTGGAAGACCGCCGTGATGCGCAATCCGGCCGACCAGCTCGACCAGCTCCTCGCGCCGGTGTTCGATGCCGCCGAGATCAAGAAGGCCAAGGCCCTTGCGACCGGTCTCCCGGCCGGCCCGGGTGCCGCCTCCGGCAGGATCTACCTCAATGCCGACCGCGCCGTCGTGGCCGAGCAGAAGGGCGAGAAGGTTCTTCTCGTCCGCACCGAGACATCGCCGGAAGACCTTCGCGGCATGATCGCCGCCGAGGGCATCCTCACCGCCAAGGGCGGCGTTTCCTCGCACGCCGCGCTCGTCGCCCGCCAGATGGGCAAAGTCTGCATTTGCGGCGCCTCCGCGCTCCACATCGACTACGACAAGAAGACGGTCACCGTGGCCGGCCAGACGTTCAAGGAAGGCGACTTCCTCTCGATCGACGGCACGGCGGGCACCGTCTATGCCGGCCAGATCGCGACCGCGCCCTCCGAGATCATCACCGGTCTCATCCACGGCGACAAGGCCGCGCAGAAGACCGAGAAGTTCAAGAACTTCAAGCAGCTCATGGACTGGTG
>CAYXRX010000033.1:0-36423 GCA_964467415.1 uncultured Chthoniobacterales bacterium | reverse complement strand
CCGGCCACGTGGACTTCACGGCTGAGGTCGAGCGCTCTCTCCGCGTTCTTGACGGCGCCGTTGCCGTGTTCTGCGGGGTTGCCGGCGTGCAGCCGCAGTCCGAAACCGTCTGGCGCCAGGCCACCAAGTATGGCGTGCCGCGCATCGCGTTCGTCAACAAGATGGACCGCACCGGTGCGGACTTCGATGCCGCTGTCGCCAGCATGCGCACGAAGCTCGGCGCCAACGCCTGGCCGGTCCTTATCCCGCTGGGCCGCGAGGACTACCTCAAGGGCCAGCTGGACGTGATCAATCACAAGGCGGTCATCTATCTCGACAACGACGTGATGGGTTCGACCTACGAGATCCAGGAGATCCCGGAGGAGTTCAAGGCCGCGACGCTCAAGGCCTACGACGACCTTGTTGCCCAGATGTGTGACCTCGACGAGGAGATCGGAATGCTCTTCCTTGAGGAGAAGCCGATCACCAAGGAGGACCTCAAGGCAGCCATCCGGCGCCAGACGATCGCCAACAAGTTTGTGCCGGTTGTGGGTGGCTCCGCGTTCAAGAACAAGGGCGTTCAATATCTGGTTGATGCGGTCATCGACTACCTCCCCGGGCCGCTCGACATTCCGGCCGCCAAGGGGCTCAACCCCGACAATGTCTCCGAGACGATCGACGCCCCGGCCAACGACAACGGGAACTTCTGTTCGCTCGCGTTCTAGCTCTGGAGCGATCCGTTCGTTGGAAAGCTCGTCTTCTTCCGCGTCTATTCGGGCAAGCTCTCGAAGGGCGACACCGTCTACAACCCGCGCACCAACAAGCGCGAGCGCATCAGCCGCCTCATCCAGATCCAGGCCGACAAGCGCGAGGACATCGACACCTGTTACTCCGGCGACATCGCCGCGATCGTCGGTATCAAAAATATCACGACCGGTGACACGCTCTGCGACGAGGATCATCCGATCCTGCTCGAGCCGCCGTCGTTCCCCGACCCTGTTATCTCGATGTCGGTCGAGCCGAAGACAAAGATCGACCAGGAGAAGATGAGCGTCGCGCTCCAGCGCCTCGCCGAGGAAGATCCCACATTCCGCGTGTTCACCAACGAGGAAACCGGCCAGACGATCATCGCCGGCATGGGCGAACTCCACCTCGAAATCATCCGCGACCGAATGCTGCGCGAGTTCAAGGTCGAGGCGAATTCCGGCAAGCCGCAGATCGCTTACAAGGAGACGATCCTTTCCCCCGCCGACGGCGAAGGCAAGCTCGTCAAGCAGTCGGGCGGCCGCGGACAATACGGACACGTCATCTGCAAGGTCACGCCGAACGAGCGCGGCAAGGGCATCACGATCGAAAACAAGGTCGTTGGCGGAACGATTCCGAAGGAGTTCATCCCCGCGGTCAACAAGGGCTTCAACGAGGCAGTCCTCAACGGCGTCGTCGCCGGCTACCCGGTTATCGACGTGCATGTCGACATCATCGACGGAAGCTACCACGACGTCGACTCGAACGAAATGGCGTTTAAGATGGCCGCCATCTTTGCGCTCAAGGACGCTCTCAAGAAAGCCAAGCCGATCCTGCTCGAGCCAATCATGAAGGTCGAGAACATCACCCCGGACGAGTTCCAGGGCGACATCATGGGCGACCTCAACCGCCGCCGCGCGCGCATCATGGGCATCGAGACCAAGGGTAACCTTTCGATGATCAACGCCGAGGTGCCGCTCTCGGAAATGTTCGGATACGCCACCGCGATCCGCTCGCTTTCGAAGGGCCGCTCGTCCTACTCGATGGAACCCTCGCACTTCGAGCAGGTTCCCGAGCAGGTCAAAGCCGCGATCCTCGACCAGAAGACCTGATCGGACCGCCCGCCCGGACGCACATCTCAGCGTCCAACAATTTAAACCCCGCCTGAAGACATCGTTCAGGCGGGTTTTTTTGTGCGCGCATGCAGCGCCATCGAACGTCGTTCCCTCTGCGTTCCCGTAGCGGAAGTTTGAAAAACTTTCTTTGTCGGCAAGCGCGAAGCAAGAAGCGGAGTAGAAGCTCCGTCTCCTGTAGTCCGCCCGCCTGCGCCATCGCAGGGATATTGAAAATCACTCTTCGGGTAAAAAAGCCGGAACGACGAACAGCCACCGGCTGGATCCCTGTGCTCAAAACGTCACCCTTCATTTCCCAGACGCAAAACCCACAAAAAATCCGCATCTGTGGCTGGCTTTCCCGCTTGATTTGTGTCAAAATGATTTTGCCTAGAGCAATCTGTATTGCCAACGCCCACCTACAACCACCCCCATCCCATGCCTACGCCTCATCGTTTGTTCGCAAACAACCGCGGAGCCTTTCTGTTATTGGCAGCCGCATTGACAACATTTTCAACTCTGCCCGCCGTATCCGCAGCGGGCCTTTCCTGGTCATCATCGGGCAATGCCACACTTGGCGGAAGTGGCACGTGGGATACCACGAACCCCCTCTGGTGGGACGGCGGCAGCGCTGTTGTCTGGCCCGCCTCCGGCACCGATAACGACGCAGTCTTCGCGGGAACTGCTGGCGATGTGGCCGTCGATCCGGCCGGCGTCGCCGCCAACGACATCACGTTCACCACCACCGGTTACATCCTTTCCGGCTCCGGCAACATCACGCTCAATGGCACCACGCCGACCATCACGGTCGGCTCGGGCCTTACCGCCACATTCGGTAACAATACGGCCACTGTGCTTGCCGGCTCTGACGGCCTCACCAAAGCCGGAGCGGGCACGCTCACTCTCAGCGGAAATGCCGTCAACACGCTCACCGGCGGCATCGCCGTCCGGGGCGGCACGCTCGCGCTGGCGCTGAACAACCTCGATACCCCGACAGATCTCCTCAATAGCGGCAATGCGCTCGCCCTCTATAACGGCGGAACGATCAGCGTCACCGGAAAAAACGGCCCTTACAATTCGGCCCAGACGGTCAATGGCACAACGGTCTACACCGGCAACTCGGCGGTCCTCGTTAACAATGCCTCCGGCACTTCGACGACCTTTACTCTCGGCAACGTCACTCAGGCCGAGATCGGCGGAGTGGTGAGCATCTCCGCTTCCAATCCCGCCATTCAGAGCCCAAACACAACCAGCCAGATCATCATCGCTTCCAATCCCATCAATTCCTACATCGGACCCTGGGCGACGATTGCCGACAGCAAGTCATCCACAGCGCGCTGGGCCTATGTCAACGCCAGCTCCCAGGTCTTGGCGATTACCGGCACTGCGGCCGGGGCGAACATGACGAGCGTGACATCGAACTCCACCGTCTATACGATCACTGGCACCAACACCCTCGCGTCCGACAAGACGGCATTCGCCATCCAAGATAACGATAATTTCAGCGCTTCCGTCACGCTCGGCAACTTCACCATCACGACCAACGGCCTGTCCCAGATCCGGGCCGGCGGCACCTACACCCGCTCATTTCTGCAGGGAACAAACGGCACCGGCACCATCATCGTCGGATCTTCCAATGAGCTGGTGGCGATGGGCCTCAACAACCTCACAATCGCCGTTCCGATCGCCAACGGCACCGGCGGTAACTCGAACGTCACCTACGCGGGCGGCGGCACGTTCCTGCTCTCCGCCAACAACACGTTTTCCGGCCAGATGACCGTGAACAGCGGCACGGTGCGCATCGGCCCGGGCGGCTCGATCAACTCCAGCAGCGGGATCAAAGTCAATGGCGGCAATTTTGTGCAGACGAACACCTCCACAGCCGTCACTCCGACCGTCACGCTTCAGGGCGGCACGGTGGACGGTACCGGCACGATCAACACCGTGACGGTCACCGACCTTGCGGCGAACGTCGTCGCCAATGGGAACGGCACGACGTCCGCCCTGACGATCAATGACCTCACGTTTGGCGGCGACGCCACGGTCAACATCCGGACTGCCGGTTCTGCGGGCCTCACGGTCACGAACACGCTCACAACCACGCCGGCCAACGGACTTGTGACCCTCAACGTGCCGACGGCGCCGGTCTGGATCACGGGCAATAGCTACAACCTCATCGGCTACGGCTCGTGGAGCGGCGCGATCACCGACTTCGCCAAGGGAACAATCCCCGGGCTGGGTGCCCGCCAGACGGCCACGCTCGGCACGACCGGCGCATCCAACGGCTTCATCACCCTCGACATCGCGGGCGAGGGGATCGTCTGGACCGGGGCCGCCAGCGGCAACTGGACGACGGCGGCGGTCGGTTCGCCGTTCAACTGGAAGACGTCAGTGGGAGGCGTCGATACCGAATTTCTCACTGCGGATGACGTGATCTTCAACGACACCGCGGCCACGTTCGCGCTTGAGATTTCCACGGCCAGCGTGAGCCCGAACACAACCACGTTCAACAACAGCAGCGCGAACTATACGGTCTCGAGTGCCGGTGGGTTCGGGATCGCTTCCGGTCTCCTCACCAAGTCGGGTGCGGGCACGCTCACCCTTACCACCAACAACACGTATTCTGGCGCGACAACGATCAACGGCGGCACGCTCCAGGTGATCGGCGGCAGCGCCATTGCCAATACCGGGCTGGTGACTCTGGCAGATGCCGCAGGAGCCACCCTTCATGTCGTTGCCAGCGAAACGATCGGTGCCCTCAGCGGCGGCGGAGCCACAGGAGGTGCGGTGACCATCGACCCCGGCCAGACGCTCACCCTGGCGAGCGGCACCCGGACCTACAACGGCACAGTCGCCGGCGCGGGCACGCTGGCGAATGCCGGTGCGACCCAGACGCTTGCGGGCAACCTCACCCACACCGGTGGAGTGAATGCCAACTCCGGCGTCCTCACGCTCGCCAGTTCGGGGAACACCTACACCGGCAACACGACGATCGCCAGCGGGGCGGGACTCGTCGTCTCGGCCAACAACGCGCTCGGTGCTACTGGCGCCGGCAACGAGACGGTCATCATCGGCACCGGGAGCGGTCTCATCGGCGGAGCACTCGGTCTCTCGGGCAATGTCAACTACTCGGCCGCCGAAAAGGTCACGGGCTCGGGCGTGGGAAACACAGCCGCCAACGGCGTTTTTGCTTCCGTCCAGCGCGGGTTCATCCAGTCGGTCAGCGGCAACAACACGTTTGCGGGGGCCGTGGAGATCAATGCCACAGGGCTGTCCCGCTTTGGCACCCAGACCGGTGCGCAGCTCACGCTCAGCGGGCCGGTTACCATGGCTGCCGGTGTCTCAGGCGTCCAGCCGCTCTTCCGCGCCGGCGATAACAATGGCGATTTTGTCACCCTTACCAACACCGGCAACAACTGGGACCTCGAGACCCTGATCTACTCCGGCGGGTCGACCGGCAATGCCGGACTCCGCCTCGGTGCCAACAACGCGCTGCCGACCGGCATCAGCGTGCTGGGAGCCACCTCCTCCCTGCCGGCGACTTCCCTCGATCTAGCGGGTTTCAATCAGACCATGAATGGCCTTTCCGGAGCCTCCGGGGCAGGACAGGGGCAGCTCAAAATCACCAACACGGCCGCCGCCACCATGTCGGTCTTGACGTTCAACAACACGCTCGACCGCGCAAACGTCAACACCTCGATCCTCGACGGCGCAGGCCAGATTGCCGTCGTGAAGCAGGGGGCATTTTTTCAAAGCCTAGGTGCCAACAATACCTATACCGGCACGACAACGATTCAGGGCGGCACACTCGAGTTTGCCAAGACGGCATCGCTCTACAACGGCAACAATTCCAGCTGGACCGCCGCCAACATCAGCGTGGACGCCGGGGCTGCGCTCTCACTTGCTGTCGGCGGAGCCGGCGAGTTCACTGGAGCCGACGCCGGCACCGTGATCTCGAACCTCACGACCGGCATCACCAGCAACGGGCTCAAGGCGGGGTCCGCCATCGGGCTCAATGTGACCGCTCCCACAACCGTCTCGACGGTGATTGCTGACAGCACGGGCACCGGAGCAGGAGCGCTCGCCCTCGTCAAATCCGGCGCCTCGACGCTCACCCTCCACCAGGCGAACACCTACTCGGGCGGTACCCGGCTCAATGATGGCTACCTCACCGTTTCCCACAGCAGTGCCCTCGGCACCGGCAACCTCACCCTCGGCGCGGGCGCCGAACGCCTCAACGTTGCCAGCGGAGTCAACATGGCCAACCCGATCATCATCGATGGAGCCAACTCGGGCGTGGGTAACGGCGCGATCCAGAACCTCAATCTCGCTCCCGATGAGAATGCGACCGTGAGCGGCAATATCACGATCAACGCTGCGCCGACCACCGGAGGGTTTTTTGCAAGCCAGGGAACAAACAGCACTCTCACCATCGCCGGAGCTGTCCTCTCCGCGAACACGACGGTCTCGGTCCGTTCCGGCACGGTCGTTTTCAGCGGCGCCGGATCGTCGTATGCCGCCTTGCAGGTTACCGGAACCGCCCGCCTCGGCGCGGCCAACGCCTTGGCCACAAATGCCGTTGTGGATCTCGGATCGGCCGGTTCGGCCGGCACGATCGACCTTGCCGGCTTCGACCAGTCCCTCGCCGGCGTCACCAAGCTCACCGGCAGCCCTGGCACGGTCGGTAATAGCTCGAATGCGACCGACTCAACGCTCACCCTCACCGGCTCCTCAACCTACGCCGGCACGATCCAGGATTCCCTCTCCGGTGGCACCCGGAAAGTCAACCTGACGGTCAACGGCCCCGGACAGACCGTCACCCTCACGGCGGCCAATTCGTTCACCGGAGTCACGACGATCACCGCCGGCACGCTGGTCGTTTCCTCGACTGGCAATATCTCCTCGAGCGCCTCGACCGTGAATGGCGGCACGCTCACGGTGGACGGGTTTGCCGGAGACATCACTGTGAACTCCGGCGGCGCGCTCACCGGCAACGGCACCGCCGGCGCGCTGGTCGTCAACACCGGCGGATCCCTCGCCCCCGGCAACAGCCCGGGCGTCTTGAGCCTCTCGCTCGCCACTCTGGCCGGCACTACCACCCTCGAACTCGCTGGACCGGGCGGAGTGCCCGGGACCGACTACGACCGCCTCGCCGTGACCGGCGCGATCACTTACGGCGGAGGGCTCAATATCGCCAGCTTCGGCGGATACGATCTCACCCAATCGGCGACTTACGGGCTTTTTACATTCGGCTCGCAGTCAGGTGACTTCGCCTCGGTGGCCGTTGGAGCGACGAGCCTCACGCTCAATACCGGCGTCTGGACGGGAGCTGACATCTCGGGGAACAGCTACGCGTTCAGCCAGATCGACGGGACCCTGAGCGTCGTCGCCATCCCCGAGGCGCAAACCTGGGCGCTCCTCGGCGTTGGCCTCGTATGCATGTTCTTCCGAATGGGGGCCCGCTCCCGCCGGATCTAGCGCCTGAGCGGCCTGGCTTAGCCCCGAAAAGCGCAACGCCCGTTCGATTGGCATCATCGCGGGCAGTCACTCCATCCTTAGGGGCCGGATGCCCGCGCGAAACAGGGTGAAAAATAGTGACAAAAAATTTGCAAATGAACGCTTGCCAATCCTAAGCAACCGATCTACTTTTCAAACCATCGAGCGGCTTCTTGTGTGTTTTTCCGGTTTGTGAAGGGACCGGTTTTGGGTGCGCAGGGGGCCGCTCGCCTTTTTTTTTGCCTGCGTTTCCCGCCCCCTCTGCGGCACCCCGGCCACAAATCCGCAAGGCCTAATTGTCTACGTGGATTGGTTCCCATTCACTTCTGGAATAAAATTGACGCACGTCAAGCCGTCCGGCAATTACCTCGGAAAGCAATGTTGTGATTTTGAAATAATTTCTTTGGAATGAGGGCTGCCCAAAAAAGAAAAAGTTCCCGGTTTTTGTACCTGCCGGAGTTGCCGTTTTCAAATACATGATGATGGGAAGAATTACTTCGCTGAATGACAATGGCCCCATGAAAACAAAGCCTAGGCACCCCGACCTCGCAGAGAACCGCAGGATTCAGCACCACCCCAAGGGGCGTGGTCGTCCCGACCGTAAGCGTGGAGATTACCCCCTCGCATCGGGTCATTCGCTTCGCTCGTCGCCTCTCTTTCCCGGATGAGTTCAATATTTCCAAATCTTGTTTCCCGTGCCGGCAGGCACTGTGCTGCGGCGAGGATCTCGGTTTCGTCTGCAGGAGTTTTGTGAGGATTCGCACGGCATCCGTTGCCCGTTCAGATCCGCGGGACCGGTTCTCCGCGGTGGCACCGCTTTTGGTGCTCTCGACACCGATGCTGGTCGGTCAGGCCGGTCAGGTTGTCATGCAGATGACCGACACGTTCATGGTCGGCCGGCTTGGGCCGGTGCCGCTGGCCGGCGCGGCGCTGGCGGGGAACTTCCTGATGTTCGCGATGTATTTTTCGTATGGATCGCTGGGAGCGGTGGCTCCGCGGATTGCGCAGGCCTTTGGCGGCGGCGACCAGGATGCTGCGGGAGCCGCTTCCCGGGCCGGTTTGGCTCTGGCGCTTGCGGTCGGAGTGGTCGTTGCGGGCTGTCTTTCGGCGATGGCGCCGTTTCTTGGTCATCTTGGACAGCCGCAGGAGGTCGTCCAAATCACCGGCGGATTCCTGGTGCTGCTGGCCCTCTCCCTTCCGGCGGCATTGGTCTCCTTGGTGCTCGGGCAGACGGCTGAGGCGGTCAACCGGCCGTGGCCGGTTGTTGTCTTCATGGGCGTGGCCCTTGTGCTGAATGGGGTTCTTAATTACGCCCTGATTTTCGGTCATTTCGGATGTCCCGCCCTCGGACTCGAGGGCGCGGGCTGGGCGACGCTGATTTCGCGGTGGACGCAGGCCACCGGGATGGCGCTGTGGATTCATTATGGCGAGGGGATCCGGCGTTTCGCGATCTTTCGCCGCCGGACCGACCGCGCGCTGCTCCGCTCGCTGTTCCGTGAGGGGCTGCCGGTGGCCGGTCAGGACGTCCTCGAGGGCGGGTCGTTTGCGGTCGGATCGCTTATGATGGGCTGGGTCGGCACCACGGCGATGGCAGCTAACCAGGTCGCGATCAGCATTGCCTCGTTGGCCTGGATGTTCCCGGCAGCGCTCTCGATGGCCGCCGGCGTGCGCGTGGCACAGGCGGTCGGTGCGGGCGACCGGGCGGCCGCCCGCCTCTCGGGGATCACCGGGGTCGCGGTGGGGACCGGGCTCATGGCGGTTTGCGCTGTAATCTATGTGCTTTTTGGAAGGACATTCGCTGGCATGTTCACCACCGACAGGGAGGTTGCGGCGATGGCTGGTACGCTCGTCATCATTGCCGGCGTGTATCAGATCTCTGACGCGATCCAGTCGGTGAGCCTCGGCGCACTCCGCGGGATCCTCGATAACCGCGTCCCCTTGGTCGCCAACGCCGTCTGCTACTGGGTCCTCAGCCTGCCGACCGTCTATTTCCTGACGTTTCCGCTGGGCCTTGGCGCCGTCGGTATGTGGCTCGGCTACCTCCCGTGGATGGTGCTCACCGGAATCTTTTTTCTGTGGAGATTTCTTCACAGAGTGGGCAAAGATGGTTAACCCGGCTTGGGGAAATGGGAATGTGCGATTTGACAGACAAGGAAGCGGTTGCGGGCCGGCTGGTGCATGGATACGGGTTTGATCCGACGCACGGGTTCCAGCTCGACGGCCTGCTCGGAGTCGCCGCACCCGACGAGCCGGCCGACTTTGCGGCATTCTGGAAGGACCGCTACGCCGCCGCCCTCGGCGTCAGGCCGCTCGCCCTCCTGCGGGATACCGGGGAGGATCGCGGCCGCTGGCAGGTCTGCGACTGGAGTTACACATCCACCGACAGCACTGCGATCCGCGGGTGGGCGCTGCTCCCGAAGTCCGGAATCGTTCGGCGGGGGTTCCTGATCAGCCACGGCTACGCCGGGCGGGGCTCGCCGGATTTTGACCTGGAGTTAGAGGATGCGGCGCTCTTTTTTCCCTGTGCGCGCGGGCTTGGCAGAAGCTGGAATCCTTACATTTCGTCCGAGACGCGCTGGCATGTCCTCCACGACATCCAGAGCCGCCGGCGCTACGTGCTCGGCGGCTGCGTCGAGGATGTCTGGGTCGGGATCACCGCGATCCTCCGCCTCTTTCCGGCTCTTGCCGGGCACATCGGATATCTCGGCATCAGCTTCGGGGGCGGGGTGGGGGCCATGGCCGCGGCCTGGGACCCGAGGATCTGCCGCGCGCATTTCAATGTCCCGACCTTTGGCAACAATCCTGTTCGCCTGGCGCTGCCAACGACCGGCAGCGCGGCCAGCGTGCAGCGGTTTGTCGGGAAATGCCCGAAGGCGCTGGAGGTCCTGAAGTATTACGACGCTGCCGTGGCCGCCCGTCACATCACGATTCCGGTCCACTGCGCCTGCGCACTCCTCGATCCATCGGTCGCCCCAGCCGGCCAGTTTGCCATCTACAACGCACTTGCCGGCCCCCGGGAACTCTTCGTGCTGACCGCAGGTCACCACGCGTATCCCAAACAGGACGAGGAGAATGCCGAATTGCGACGAAATCTTTACAATTTCTTTCGCGACATGTGAGCGCGGATCGCGGAGCAATTTTTCCCGCGCGAGCTCGCGCAGGAATGCACCGCGAATATCACAAATGGTGGAGCTGGCGGCTGAACCGCGAGATGGAACTGCTGGTGATCGGCCATGCGGGGGCGAAGGTGCTTGTCTTTCCCACGCGCGGCGGGCGGTTCTGGGAATACGAGCAGATGCGCATGCCCGCCGTGCTTCGGCACAAAATCGAGTGTGGCTGGCTCCAGTTCTTCTGCCTCGACGGGATCGATTCGGAAACCTTCTACTGCTGGTGGGCGCACCCGGAAGGGCGGGTCCAGCGGCATATCCAATATGAGGAATATATCCTCAACGAAGTCTTCCCGTTCATGCATTCGATCAACCCCCATCCCTGCGTAATCGCCCACGGCTGCAGCCTCGGCGCCTACCAGGCCGCCAATATCGCGTTCCGGCACCCCCACCTTTTCAAAAAGCTGGCCGCCTTTTCCGGACGCTATGACCTGACGCGCAAGGTCGATGACTTTGACAGCCTCCTAGGCGACCACTACAGCGAGAACGTCTACTTTCACACGCCGACGCATTTCCTTCCGAACATCGAGTGCCCGTCGCTCCTCGGGCACCTTCGCGGGATGGATATCGTGCTCGCGATCGGGCGCGAGGATCCGTTCCGCGATAACAACGAGGAACTCAGCGACATCCTCCAGCGGAAGGGCATCGGCCACCAGATCCATCACTGGGACGACCGCGCCCACAGCGGCCACTACTGGCGCAAGATGGCGCAGATCTACGTCTGACCCGGCATGGCTGCCCAGTCGGGAGGCGGCGCCTCAAAATGTGCCGGCTCCCGGGTCAGCGGATGGAGCAATGAGATCTTCCACGAGTGCAGGCAGAGCGGCAGCCCGCCGGGAGTGGGAGTCATCGTGCTGCCATGGACCTGCCCGGGAAGGTAGGCCGGATCCCCGCAGACGGGCAGGCCGAGCTGCCAGAGGTGGACGCGGATCTGGTTCGTACGCCCGGTCCGCGGCGTGGCCTCCAGGAGTGCTGTGCCGTCGGCAAGGCGACTGAGGACAAGAAAGTCTGTCCGCGCCTCAAGCCCGTCTTCCTCGTCGATCTGCCTTGACCCGATGGCTCCCGGTCCAGCGCTGATCGGGGCTTCGCAGGAGAATCGATCTTCCGCCGGCTGGCCGATGGTGCGGACAAGATAAATCTTTGCAACCTTCCCGCTGGTGAACTGAGGCTGCAGGAGTTTCGCAAAGTGGCGCGTGCGGGTCCAAACCACGACCCCCGTCGTGCTCGCATCGAGGCGGTGGGCCGGCCGGGGCCGCTGCGGGAGGTAGGCTTGCCCGAGAAAATACTGCAGCGTGTTTCTGTTGAAGCGGCCGCTGGGATGCATCGGGAGCGGGGCTGGCTTGTCTACGACGATCAGGGCCTCGTCCTCATGGAGGATGCGGATCGCGGCGTTCACCTCCGGCTCAACATTTCCGGGCAGGAGAAAATCGTATCTCTCTCCCGCCCGCACGATCCGGCTGCCCTCCACGGTCTCGGACTTCTGGTCCGTGAAGCGTCCGAGGCGGCACAGCTGATCCCATTTTGCCTGCGGATGGTGCGGAAAGGCGGCACACAGAAAATCCAGAAGCGTGCGGCCGTCGAAGGCGGCAGGAATCCTGACCGGCCGGTTGTTGTCATACGGAATGCTGCCGGGGAGCGGGTCTGCCAGACGGCGCAAGGTGGCCTCCCGCCCGGCGATCGAGCGTTGCATGCGTTCCTCCGGCGCTTCAAAACAATACGGGCATGTCTCGCCGGGAACGTGACGCGGATCCTGTTGCTCCTCCGCGGTAAGCGGGGACTGGCAGACGTAGCATTGCGTCGATTCGGTCTCCCGCAGCGCGGGATCAACGCCGACGCGCTGGTCAAACACGAAGCACTCGCCGCGGTAGTGCGCGCCGCCGCACTCCTCAAAATATTTCAGGATCCCCCCGTCGAGCTGGAAAATCTGCTTGAACCCGGCCTGCTCCATGAACGGCCCCGCCTTCTCGCACCGGATTCCTCCGGTGCAGAACATCACGACCGGCTGGTCCTTGAGCGCCACGGGCAGACTCTCCACGGCCTGCGGAAAATCACGGAAATGCCCGATGCCGAGATCGAGCGCGCCATCGAACGTGCCGAGCTTCACCTCGTAGTCGTTCCTTGTATCGAGAAGGGTGAGCGGACGTCCTTCATCGAGCCATTGCTTCAGCGTCGCCGCGGGCAGCTTCGGAGAGGTTTTGCGGCCGGGCTCGATTCCCTCAACTCCAAACGCGATGATCTCCTTTTTGATCCTCACAAGCATTCGCGTGAACGGCTGCTCCTCACTCATGCTGAATTTCGGCTGCAGGTCGTCAAGTCCGGGAACGGTGCGGATGTCTTCCACCAGCCGGTCCACTTCGGCCCTCTGCCCGGCGACAAAAAGATTGATCCCCTCCGTGCTCAGAAGAATTGTTCCGCGCAGGCCTCCCGACTTGCAGACCGAAATCAGACGCGCGCGCAGAGGTTTCAAATCTGCCAGCGGGGCAAAGCGATAACACGAAATATTGGTAACGGCTGGCATGCCCTTCCACTGTGTTCGATCCCCTCGTTTCACCGCAAGCCGCTTCTTCCTGCTCCGGCAGGATCCGTTCTGCCAGCAGGAGCGGTCGAGAATGCCTTGAAAAATACTGCAATAACGCACAATAAATTGCACCTAAGTCTGTTCAAACCCGCAGATTTTGATATAGGCTCACTCCTCCTTACCTGCTCTTGCCGCGATTCCTCCTACAAATCACCCACCATGACCCACTCCCCGGACTCCTCGAAAATGAACGATCATTCCCTCGCCCTGCCCTTTCGCCTCCTGCTCCTGATCGCCGCAGCCATAGTTTTCATCGCACGCCCGCTCGGGGCTGCCAGCACCGCCGAATCTTCGCTGATCAAAGTGGAGGAAGCGAAGTGGCCCTCACCGGAGTGGAAATATCCGGGTGCCATGGCCGGACGGACGGATGGTGTGCTGTTTGTTTTCGGGGGAGAAAATGCTCCGGCCGAGGCTCGCGTGCTGCCCCTGTCCGGCAATCCGGCTTCGCCTCAGTGGATCGCGGGGGCGGCACCCTTCAGCCGCTCGTGGGCAGCCGTGGCCCGCGGGGCGGACGAGGCGATTGTGATCGGCGGGATCGAGAGCGGCGCGGCCGGGCCGGTTGTGAGCTCCACCGTGGACAGAATCCGCTGGCGGAATGGCAAACTCGAGCGGGATCCGCTGCCGCCGCTTCCTGTCCCGCTCGCCGGAGCCGGGGCGGCCCTGGTCGGGAAGAAGCTTTATGTTGTTGGTGGCGTTCGCTCGCCTGACGCGGAGCGGGCGGAGTCCGCGCTGTGGCTGCTTGACCTCGCGGCATCGGCCCCCGCGTGGAAGGAGTTGGAGCCCCTCCCTGGTGGCGGCCGGGTTCTGCCTGCTGTCTCCTCGCAGTACGATGTGCTGCAGGTCTTCGGCGGCCGGGATGTGGCGTCCGCGCCGGATGGTTCGCGCTCCTGGCAAGCTTCTAACGAAACATGGATTTACCGCCCGGTGCCGTTCGAGGGGTCGACGATCCGCGGATGGGTGGCGGGGGCGCCCGCAGCGGCCCCGCATGCCGCTGCCGCATCCGTGCCAACCGGGCAGGCGCATTCGTACCTCCTCGGTGCCGACGAATCGCCTTCGGTCAAAGGTCCGCTCGCGATTTCCGCGTCAGTCGATCCTCAACCGGTCCGGCTCTTTCATGTTCTGACGGATTCCTGGGTCGACACCGGCATCCGGCTTCCCGGGGTTCACCCGGTCGCCGTCCCCGGAGCGCCGGGCACATTCGTTGTCTTCGGCGGTGAGGACGGGGCTCCGGTATCGGTGTTTTCCGGACTCCGCCGCACCAGGAACCTGGCCTTCATCGACTACGCCGTCATCGTCGCTTACTTTCTCTTCCTGGCGGGTATCGGCTGGTATTTTTCCCGCCAGAAGGAAAGCAGTTCGGAGTATTCGCTCGGCAGCCGAAAAGTCCAGTGGTGGGCCGCCGGCATCAGCATGTTTGCCACAGGGGCCAGCGCAATCAGCTTCATGGCCATCCCGGCTCTCGCCTTCGCCACGAACCTGATCTGGGTCTTCCCGATCCTCATCCTGATCCTTTCCTACTTTGTGCAGGCGCACATCATCTTCCCCCTGCTGCGGCGCCTCCAACTCACCTCGACGTTTGAATACCTCGAGCAGCGGTTCAACAAAACCCTCCGCCTCATTGCCAGTGCGCAACAGATGCTGCTCCTGACGTTCGGCCGTGCGGCTGTCGTCCTGGTGCTCCCGTCCATTGCAATTGCGACCACAACCGGACTCAATGTCTTTGTCAGCGTGATCGTGATGGGGATCCTTACCACGATCTATACCACGATGGGCGGTTTCAAAGCCGTCATTTGGACCGAGGTCTTCCAGGGGATCCTCAAATTTATCGCGCCTGTGGCCATGATCTACGTCTGCATCCGCGCGCTGCCGGGCGGCTTCGGGGAATTTGTCGAAACCGGCAAAAACTACCACAAGTTCGACATCGCACTGGTGTCCTGGGACATCACCCTCCCGATCGTTTGGATCCTCATCATGAACACGTTTCTGGATACCACGGTCAAGCTCGCGGGCGACCAGCCGATGATCCAGCGTGTCTTCTCGGCGCCCGAACATGAGGTCCGCCGCGTCGCGTTCATGAACGTCCTGTGTGGCATCCTCATCTCGGTCGTGGTGAACGTTCTTGGAATCGCAATCTTCGCCTACTTCCATGCCCATCCCGGCCTCCTCGACGCCGGCACCCAGAATGACCAGATCATCCCGCTCTTCTCCACGCAGGCGCTGCCGCCCGGCCTCGCCGGAGTCGTCATCGCTGCTATCTTCGCCTCGGCAATGGCCACAGTGGCTAGCAACATGAACAGCGTCTCTACGGTCTTCGTCGAGGACTTCTATATCCGCTTCCGCCCGGATGCCGATGACAAGGCCCGCCTCCGCATGCTGAAGCTCTCGTCGTACCTGGTGGGATTCCTGGGCACTCTGATGGCCGTCCTGCTCGCCGCCCTCCCGATCAAGTCGATGATGGCGACCTGGATCCAGATCGGGGCACTCCTCGGCGGCGGCATCGTCGGCGTCTACAGCCTCGGCATGATCACCCGCCGCGCCAATGGGATAGGAGCCGTCAGCGGCGCGATCATCAGCGTGGTCGGCACCCTCTTGCTCAAAAGCTTCACGACCGTCCACTGGATGGTCTACCCGCTCTTCGCGGTCTTCTCGTGCATGATCTCCGGCTACATCATCAGCCTTCTCTTCCCGTTCCACAAAAAGGACCTCACCGGCCTCACCATCTTCACCCCGCGACCGGACGCGCTCCCGCCGAAGGAAGGCTGAACTCCCTCGCCCCGCCCGCGCAAGCGAGTTGCCCCGCGTCGTGGTGTAACATTATATGTCTCACGTGAGACATTTAATGTTAGGGAGGGTTGGTTCAGTACGCTGGTTGAGGCTGATCATCTGGTGGCTCTAGATCAATCTCACCTGCTAGGTGATCTGCTTCACGGGGCTTGCCAGGCTACCGTCAGGGCGGGGAGCGGCCACGTTTCAACGCTCGCCGGCTTCCCGCAGAAATTCCGCTTCAAACATTAAATGTCTCACGTGAGACATTTAATGTTGAGGGGGGTGGATGCTGTTGCGGGTGCTGGCGGGTTACGGTTTGAGGCGGAAGACCTCGCTGCCGGCGAGCAGGAAACAGCCGAGTCCGTAGTCCTCGAAGTCGGGGGTGCTGTCGAAGGTGACCGGCTGTCCGTCCTTCGGCTCCTTGCCGGTTCCTTGGACGAAGCCGAGGCGGCCGTCCTTGTGGAGCGCGTCATCGACCATGGCGTTCCATGCTCTGGCGACGACGGGGGCGAAGCGTTTTTTGTCGAGAAGGCCGTGGCTGATTCCCCAGGCCATGCCGTAGGTGAAGAGGGCTGTTCCGGTGAGTTCCCTGCCGCCGAAATCGTTCGGATCGTGGAGGCTGGCGTTCCAGAATCCGTCTTCACGCTGGAGGGGGACGAGGGCTTCGCACATGTCTTGGAGCATCTTCACGTATTCCTCGCGGTGCGGGGCGCCGGCGGGGAGGACCTCCAGCACGCGGACGAGGGCGGCCACGACCCAGCCGTTGCCGCGGGACCAGTAGCAGTTCTTTCCGCCGGGGGTCGTGAAAGGAGCGACAAAGTCCTTGTCGCGCCACCAGAGCCGGTCTGCGGGATTGTAGAGCCCGCTGCCGCCGTGCGAGTTTTTCGTGAATTCATACATCGCATGCATTCGGTCGAAATACCTGGTGTCGCCGGTGAGGACGCCGAGCCTGGCGAAGACCGGCATAGCCATCTGGATGGCATCGATCCACGACCAGTCGTCGATTTTTTCCCCGGCCAGCATGGCATCGATCGAGGCCTGGATGTCCCGGATTTTCTCCGGGTTTTTGTCCATTTCGAAGAGTTCGAGGTAGGTCTGGCCGCAGCACTGGTTGTCGGCATCGCGGGTGGCCGGACCGCGGCGCAGGCCCCACTTGTGGGCCGTTCCCCACTGCTCGGCATAATCGATATAGCGTTGTTCGGGGTGGACCCGGTTGAGGGCCATGAGACCCTCGTAGTAGACCGCACGGGTCCAGATGTTGCTCGGCCAGGTCTTGAGTCCGGTGATCTCCTTCGCGGGGTCCGGCCACTTTTTCATGAAGTAGTCATTGGCGAGGACCATTGCGGCCATGATCTGCTGGGTGCCGGGGAGTTCGGTGGGAGAAGTGATCTTTGAGGCATCCACCGGCTCGCCGTTGATCTTCACATTCTTGAGCACGAGCCCGTCGACTTGCTTGATCGTGACGGTCGGGTTCCTGAGTTGGACGTCGATATTTTCGAGGGTGATATTGCGGAGCGTGCTGTTGGCCGGCCCTGAAATCCTTCCGAAGCCGGTCGCGGACCCTGTGATATTTTCAACCGTGATGTTCTCCACGACCTGCTTCGGGGCCTCCTGGCCTTTGAGATCGAAATACTGGTTCCAGGGCTCGATGGCGAAGAGGATTCCGGTGAAGTTGACTTTGATGTTCCGGAAGTGGATGTCCTCGTAGTGCTGGGGCGTGTCGGGGCGGAGCTTGAAGCGGACGAGGACGTTCCGGTTTTTTTCCGAATCCTCGACCGTGCAGTTCTCCACGACGACATCCCGGACATGGCAGGCCTCACTGCCCAGGGTGACGACCCCGTGACCGAGCGCGAACGTGCAGTCGGAAATCCGGACATGCTCGACCGGCGGGCTGTCCTTGTCCTGGGCCGCACCGGGTCCCTTGGTGCCCTTGAGTGCGATGTTGTCATCATCGACCGAGATGTAGCAGCCGCGGATCGAGACGTTCCGGCAGCTGTCGATGTCGATGCCGTCGGTGCTCGGGGAGCGCGGCGGGGTGCGGATGTCCATCTTCTCGATCTCCACGTCACGGCAGCGGTAGAGGTGGAGGTTCCAAAACCCGGAGTCGCGGAGCGAGATCCCACGGATTTCAATTCCGTTCGAATCCGAAATGAATATGTTGCGCGGGCGGTCGACATCCAGGTTTTTGGTTTTTTTGTCTGCGCCATGGCGGGTCCAGAACGCTTCCCAGAACGGCTTGCCGCCGCCCCGGATCGTGCCTTCGCCGGTGATCTTGAGTCCGTCGCACCACGACGCATTGACGAGGGCGGGGCGCCACACCTGGGTGTGGCCCTCGATGCGGGTGGGCATGGCCGGGTAGTCGTCGATATTGGTCGACCCGAGGAGCACGGCATCCTTCTCGAGATGCAGGTTCACGCCGGGCTTGAGAAAGATGGCGCCGGTGAGAAACGTGCCTGCCGGCACCACGACCGTGCCGCCGCCGGAGCCGGCGAGCCGGTCGATCGCCGACTGGATGGCCTGGGTGTTCAATGTCTGTCCATCGGCCGTCGCGCCGGTTTTTGCGATTGAGAGCCGTTGTCCGGCGGGAGATTGTGGAGCTGCATCCGCCTGGAGGACCGGGATGGCGAGGATTGCGGAGAGAATCGCCGGCATGAGGCGGTGGGCGGGTTCCCGGAGCATGTCGATGAGATGTAAGCGATAGTTCATGGATTTGTTTTTTCGTGAAGCACCCGCACCGGGCCGAGGAGACCGGAGGGTTCGAGCGGGGTGTCTTTCGTCAGCCTGGTGATATTTGTCCGGGTGAGCCGCTGCGCTTCGGGCAACCCGGCGTCGCCGATAATCCGGTTGGCCCAGAGGTTGACGACCTTGACGGTGAGGCGGTTTTCGCCCGCCTTGAGGATGCCGGTGACATCCGCGCGGAACGGCGCGCTCCAGAGCACGCCGAGGTCGCGCCCGTTGAGGCTGACTTCACAGAGGCTCTCCACGCCGCCCAGATCAAGGAAGACCGGTCCGGACACCGCCGGTGCCACGAAGGTCTTTTCATAAACCGCGCCGCCGGAGTAATAGCGGATGCTCGGATCGGGGTTTTGAGTCCAGTCGGTTAGCTGCTCAAATACAATCTCTGCAGGTCCGCCCCATTTCGGGTCGAAGGAAACCTTCCATGGTCCGGTCAGTTCGACGAGAGGAGCCAGAGGAGCGGTGTTCGGCTTGCCAGACGGCGGTGCACCGGCCTTGGCGGGCTTCCGGAACATCACGAAGAACGCCTCCTCGCCTCTCATCGGATAGGGGATGATCGTGCGGCCGTTTTCCTCGCGGAAGCTCGTGAGGGCCCTCGTTTTTCCGGTGACCGGGTCCCAGAGTTCGGGGGTGAAACCGGTCGTGCGGAATGCCAGTTCCACATTTTCCGGCCGGTCATTGCGGTTGGCGACAAAGTAGATCTGTGTGTCGTCGGTCCGGCGGTGGATGAAGTCGATGAACGTTTTGTCATCGCCGCCGGACCACGAGAAGTCCTCGGCGACGCCGTCCGCCTGCAGGACCTCACGGGTGGTTTTTCCCCAGATGACGCGGCCCTTACCGACTTTCTTTGTGCCGGAGGGGGAAGTGTCCCAGAGGCGGTCGCAGAGCGCGGCGAACTCCTTGTCGGCAGCATCGCCGCCCGTGAGAGAGAATTGGCGTTTCGGGCGCGGGCCGACCAGCGTCATCCCCTGCTCGACCATGCGGGCGAGATGCCGGAGCACCGGAAGGCTCACCGCGTCGTAGGGGACCAGCGAAAGCACCTTGTAGTCCGTGCCATCGGGCAGCACGATCCTGCCATCGGCGTCGACCTTCGTGCGAGTGAGCAGGGCTTCCTTGTCGATCACATCGTAGTCGTAGCCCGGCAGGCATTTCGCCGGATCATCGCGCTTGAGGCGCACGAAGGCCGGCACATTCTCACCGTAGAAATGGAGGACATCGGAGGTGCCGACGCCCTGCTGGAGCAGGAAATGGCACCGGTTCATATAGTCGAGAAACGCCTTGCCCTGCGTCCACCACGTGACGTTGGGATTGAGATACTCGCCCGCGAAGTAGGCCGAGCCGGGTATTCCGTCCTCCTTCGGCGAGGCGTCGAACGTGTGCCACATCGTCAGATTGTGGCCTTCGCAGGCCGCGCGGTCGAACGTGGCCTTGAGCGAGCGGGGATCGTGCTGCCAGTAGCGGCCGATGTTTGTGAACGCCTCCGCCAGCGAGACCCGGCGCCCATAGGTGTGGGCCGCCGAGGTTGTCTGCTTGACGAAGAAGCGCTCGTGATCCTTCACCCGGTGCTGCGGCGAGGTTGACCAGAACTCGCCCATCGGAACGTCGCTGATTCCGAGGTTGCGTAGCGCATCCATCGGACCGGCGTGCGGTCCGCCGGATTCCGGGTGGATGCCGAGGCCGATCTTGTGGGCGCTTTCGGAGAACGCCAGGTATTTCTGCTCGGCCATGAGATCGGCGAGCGTGCGTCGGAAGTCGTTGAGGAAGCGGGTTGACTTCTCGCGGTTGCCGACAATCCGGCCGGCGAAAACCGGAAGAAACGGGGTCATGTCATATCCGCGGAGCCGCCGGAATTCGGCCGGCATGTTCTTCGTCCAGTTGACCGGACCGAGTTCCCAGGAATCGGTGTGCAGGAAGCGGAGCGACTTGCCGAGGTAGGGCTTCACGTCGGCGAAGATCGGGTCGAGGACCTTGCGCCAGTAGGTTTCGAGCGCGGTCCGGTCGAGGTAATCGATCGCGTAGCCCTTCCACGACGGGCTCGATGTCGAGACATGGGCGCCGCTGACCGTGTAGCCGATGCGCAGGATTTCCCAGCGCCCGGCGGGCGCGGTCCAGCGGAGGTGCCCGTCCTTGTCCATCGACTTGGAAATGTCCAGAACCTCCGAGGGTTTGATCGCGCCGTCATCCGGGCTGTCCGGCTGGATGTCCAGCAGGTGCCAGGTTGCGGGGGCTGTGAATGCCCCGGGGTATTTGAAGTAGGCTTTCTGGTCGAGGTCCTTGATTTTTCCCTTTTTCCCGGCGGAGTCGAGCGGGCAGGCGAGCACAGCGACGTCGCGGTAGAACTTGTCCCGGGCTTCGGGCTGCGGAAGCGTGAGGTCCAGAGTCTGCCCGCCGTCGACGGCGGTCGTTGAGATGGTCAGGCGCTTGGTGGTCTCTTCGGCGGTGACCGTCGGGCCGCCGAGGTTCCATCCGCTCTGGATGTTGAAGCCGAGTTCCAGGTCGAGGCGGGCCGCCTCGGCAACCGCATGAGTGAAGAGATCGCGCCATTCCTTCGAGCCGAAATCCGGACCGCGGGGGACCGGCCTGTTCCCGCCCTGGGTGTCTCCTCCCGCATCGATGATGTTGGCGCCGCCGATGCCGTTCGCCTTCATTGCCTCAAGGTCGCGCGTGATCGTCTCCTTGTTCGTATGGCCGTTCAGCCACCACCACCAGACCCGCGTACGGGCGAGGCGGGGAGGGGAGGCCCAGCCGTCCGAGAGCGGGACCTGCGCTTTCAAGGTGGAATTGTATTCCTCGTGGATGGCCGGCGCGGCCGACATTGCCGGCGCCAGGAGAAGAGGCAGGAACAGGAAGGAGAGGGATTTATTCATCGTGGGGAGGTGCTGCGCGGAGGGAAAGACAACGCCCGCACTCGTGAATGGCAAGGCGCTTCGGGCGTGCCATGCGAGCGATGCGGGACCGCCTGCCGGTAACCACATTTCAATTTTTCTCAGGCCCGTGCAATCCCCAAATCCCGACAGCGGGGGAATCGACCGCCGGGCGCTATTTGGATTTTGCGAGCGAGACGCCGTCCCAGGGGCCTTCCGGGGGATTTGCCAGGGCCTCGTGGGACCGCGCCGCGTAAAGCTCGCAGAGAGAGTCGCCGGGGAGCGCGTTCCGAAGCGATTCAAAGGCCGCTGACGCCTGCAAAAACCCGCCCTTGCGGTAGGCTTCGACCGCCTGCTCGTAGTCCAGCCGGTCCTGCGAGGGGATCGCGGGCTCCCAGACGGTAAAGAGATCGACCGCTTTGCTCCGGCCCATGACACGGATCCGATCGACCGGGCGGCAGTCCGTGAAGGCATCTCCGCCACAGTCGTCGCGTACGCTGCGGGTAAAGAGAATTTCTGTGCCGTAGGATTTGTTCAGGCCCTCGGTGCGCGACGCCAGATTGACCGTGTCGCCGATCACTGTCGGTTCCATTTTTTTGTGGGATCCCACATTTCCGAAGAGGACGGGACCCTTGTGAATGCCGATGCCGAGGCGCCATTCCGGTTTTCCCTCCGAGGTGCGCAGGACATTCAAGGCCTCGAGCTCCTCGAGCATTTTGCGCGAGCAGCTCAGCGCATGAGCGGCAGAGGAATCCTCAAGCGTCCCCCAGACGGCGAGGATTCCGTCGCCGAGAAATTTGTCCACGCCTCCGCCCGCGTCGTAGATGATCGAAGTCATCCGGCCGAGGTAGTCGTTCAGTTCGGCGAGGAGGTCGGCCGGCTCCATCGACTCGGCGAGGGTCGTGAAGCCGCGCAGGTCCGCGAAGAGCACGGTGACATCGCGGCGCGAGCCGCCCAGCGATTCGAGGAAGCTGTCCCGGTGGTCGAGGATTTCGCGGACGACGTCCGGCGACACGTAGCGCTCGAGGATTCGCCGGGCGTGGTGCCGGGCTTTTCCCTCGGCGACCAGGTCGACGACGAGCGTGCCCACGCCGCTGACAGCCAAGCCCGCCAGCAGGGGCAGGAGAGGGATCTGGACATGAAGCCACGCAAGGGCCGCGACGCCTCCCGCCAGGGCGAGAGCCAGGCAGCAACCGTAGACGATCGTCCGCAGGACGATATTGCGGAATAGCAGAGCGACAATCCAAGCCGCCATCGCTGCGAGAAATGCGGCCAGCTCCTTGGCCACCGCGCCGGGTGTCGAGTAGAAGGCTCCCTGCCATGCGGCCGCAAGGACCGCAAGGTGCATGGCGACACCCGGCATCAGGCCCCCTCCGGCCGCTGTCGGAAACTCGTCGTGCGCATCCGAAAAATAGGCGCCGATCGCGACGACCTTGTTCCGGAAAATCTCTCCATTTTTACAGTCCCGGCTCCATGCCACGGGGTCGAACAGCTTCCACATCGGCAGCATGCTTTCCTGGATGGCCTGCTTTCCGGGGATGAAGGCCGCCTCGTCCGGAAGGGCGTCCTGCCGGTCTTTGCCGCCAAGCAGGCCGAGCATGACAGCAGCGGCAGAGGGTACCGGGCCGTCCGAGCCGGGGCGCTTCAACAGGAAGGGAGCCACCCGCACCACGGCGTCCTCGTCGCGCCAGAAATTTGCGAACCCCACGTGCGCTTTTCCCGATGCGAGAAGATCTTCGAAGGGAAGCTGATAGCGGACGATGACCTGTCCCGCACCCGAGACATCCTCGGCGAAGGTCGAGACCAGGACAACCCGGTCACCGTATTTCTCCAACGCCTTGCGGAGGGCCCCGTCGCCCTCCCTTGGTCCGCGCATTACAACATCCAGAAAGACAAGGCGTGCGCCGGCATCCAGGAGCCTTTCGATGGCGTCGGCGTA
This sequence comes from uncultured Chthoniobacterales bacterium, assembly GCA_964467415.1. Lineage (GTDB taxonomy): Bacteria > Verrucomicrobiota > Verrucomicrobiia > Chthoniobacterales > Terrimicrobiaceae > CAYXRX01. Next base: position 13,042 of record CAYXRX010000033.1, on the reverse strand, counting down.
GACAGCTCGTGACCAGGGGTAGCCTTTCTTCATCGCGGTCAGCGAGGGCGACGCCGCGATTTGCTCCGGAGAGAGGTTGTCCAGGTTCAGCGAGGAGTTATCCATGCCCACCAGTGCCACGCCGAGCGGTATGACCGGCTTGGGGGCGAGCTGGACGAGAAAATCTCCAAAATGGGCCTGCTGCTTCCGCCAGCCCGTCGCGAAGGCGATAGCGAGGATCACCCCCGCTGCAAGGCACGTTCCCGCGAGCGCCTGCCACCGGCCGTGCCTGTCCCCAGATTTCCGCTTCCTCATCGTGGGGAAAGCTTTATTTGACGCCGGATAAAAAATCCAGTTCTGTAACCGCTGCATGAGCGCTTTTATAAAAAACTTCGTCCGCTCGCGGCGGTTCGCGAGACTCGCATTGTCCGCGCTTTTGCTTCCTTTGGCGGCCCACGCCCAGACGCTTTCTAACGCCGCCCGCACGACGCGCGACACGCTATCGACGCTCGACCGGTTCCAGGCATTCAGCCCGGCCGATGACTTTGCCAGCCCGAGTCCCGCGGATACCGACCTGGGCGAGCAGCTGCTCCTGACGAAGAGCCAGCGCTACCGCCCGTTCTCGGTGAATGCCAACTATTCGACGACCTGGACGAGCAACGCATTTTACACACCGCAGAACCCGATCAGCGACGTCTTCATGAACGGATCGCTCGGCGCGGTGGCACTGCCGCACCTCGGCAATAACTTTTTCTTTGAGGCGACCGCTCGGATCCAAGCCTACCGCTACTTCGTGAATCCGGTCCTGGATTTCAATTCGATCCAGGCCGGGGCCGGTCTGCTGAAAGTCTTCCGGGAGCTGGGGGATGTGGGCTTCTATGCCCGCTACGAATACTCGGAGCTCTTCAGCGCACGCGGGGCGGGGGAACTGCTCCACGAGCACTCGATCATTGCCGGAGCCCGCAAGATGTTCCAGTTCTCGCGGGCGAATGCGCTCTTTCTGTCGGCTGAAGCGAACTTCAGCCTGGGCGGCGCGCCGGACTACGCGCTTGCGAGCGAATACACGTTTTTTGCCGCCCACCAAATCCAGTGGTCCCGCTACCTGCAGTCGTCACTTTATTACCAGGCGCAAGCCATCGCTTTCACCGACGGCGGACGCGCCGACTTCCGCAACAGCCTCGGTCTGACACTCAACATCCAGCCGGTGAAGTGGCTCTCGCTTTACACCACGTCGTGGCTGGGTTGGAATGCCTCCAACCAGGGCGAATACGACTTTTTTGTCGCCAACCTCGGCGGCGGGGTCGGTGCCGCCATCAGCTTCTGAGATTATGTTCCGCTTCATCCTTTCATTACTTCTTGCCGCGACGGCCTCCGGTGGCCTGATGGGTGCCGCGCTGGAAAGCGCAAAAGTCACGGCTGCCGTGAACAAAGTTCTCATCGCCCCGCCCGAGCAGAGCCCCAAGCCCGCAGCGGTGGGCGATGTCCTCACGGGAAAAGCCTCGCTCGAAACCGGTCCCTCTTCGCGCGCGGAGCTCACGTTCAATGACCAGACGATCGCACGCATCGGCGCGAATTCCGTGTTCTCGTTTTTCCGAGGCACCCGCGAGCTCGAGCTCAATCAGGGCGTTATTTTCATGCAGGTGCCGAAAAATGCCGGCGGGGCCACGATCCAGACCGCCTCGGTGACCGCTGCGATCACCGGCACCACGATCGCCATCGAGTATTCGCCCGCGAGCGGAGGCTCCAAGGGCGCCGTGAAAATCCTCGTGCTGGAAGGCACCCTGCGGGTGTTTCTGAAGTCCCGGCCCGGCGAATCTCTCCTCCTCGAGCCCGGTCAGATGATCGCCCTTGAGCCCGATGCGGACCGTCTCCCCGAGCCTCAGGTCTTCGACATTGCCAGGCTCGTCAAGACCTCAAAGCTCCTCGGGGCTCCGTTTGCCCCGCTGGCCAGCATGCCACTCATCGAGGAGAATATTCTCGATCAGGCAGCCGCCAAGCGAAACGGAAACCTGATCATCAGCAACTACGTCCTTCATGCCGAGATCCCCGGCGGGATCGCCAACTTCCAGCAGAACAATAACGCGACCACATTGCGATCGTTCGTGATCCCGACCGCCACGCCGCCGCCTGCCCCAAAGCCGGCTGTGACGCCGCCACCGCCACCGCCGCCCACGCCGCCGCCTGCTCCCTATCCCACACCGCCCGGTCCCACGCCGGGACCCACATCAGCGGGATCTCCCAGGGCCTGATCTGCCCAGCGAACCGCGGGTCGTTTGTCAGGCTGGATCCTGCTGAGGATGCCCATCAGCAATCTTGCGAAAAGCGGTTTAGAGAAACCTTAAAAAAGTGTAGAGAAACTTTGAAAAAGTTTCTTCTGAGCGGGGTTTTCCGAAAGAAACATGTTCCATGTTTCTCTACAGAAGAAGCCTCCGTTCCCCCGTAGAGAACCCCTGAAAGCCTTTCGTCGCGGACGTCTCCTCATCGATTTCCCCGCTACGCAAAAGAAACTTGTTCCAAGTTTCTCTACATGCGTTGCGGGAGGCGTTTCCGAAATCCGGAAGCCGGGAAGCTACGGTGCCTGTGGTGCGAACGCCTGCGGCTGATCCTTGCGGAGCCGCTCGATGGCTGCGATGGCCTCATCCCGGGGAACGAACGCGCCCGTGAGAGCGATGCAGTTCGTGTACTGGTGTACAGCATCGCGGTAGAGTCCGGCCTTCTCGAGCTGCTCGCCGGCGAGGTAGGCCTTGGCGCCCTGCTGGGGGCTCTCCTGCTGGCCGTAGTAGCTGCCTCCTGAAGCCGCCGCAAAGGCTGACGACACCGCGACCAGCCGCTTCCAGTCTTTTTTCTCGAACGCCTGGTTCGCCGCGTCCCGGAGAAACACACTGAAGCTTTCCCCCGGCTTGGGCGCTCCCAGGTTCTCGAGGTTGTAGGCGCCGATGATGGCCTTCCCCTTGATCTCCGCGCGAAGCGCGGCGCACTGTGCATCGAACGGGGTGGCCTGGCTGGAGGAAAAGTCCGAGTTTCCGAGAACGCGACCGTAGGCTCCCTCGTCCAGATCCCTTTGCATGCGGCCGATCTGGTCGAGCTGGCTTTGCAGAATCCCGGAATACCTGGAATCGGTGCCGCTGGCGACGCTTTGGATCAGGGCCAGCCGGGTCGCTGCCGCGCTGGCATCCTTGCCGGATTTCACCTTGTCCATGATTCCGGCAATCGCCCGGGTGACGGGCGAAGCCTCATCGGGATTCGTGAGGCTCGAAAGCTGCTTTTCCAGGAGCGCCGTGCAGCGAGCCGCCATTTCCTTCGAGGAAATGAGTCCGGCATTTCCTCCGTTGCGGCGGAGGCTCGTGAGGTTGCTCAGGGCCTGCTGGTAATCCCCTTCGCACTGGGCTGCGATGAACTGCCGCCAGCCCTCAAGGAATGAGGTCGCCCGGCTGATCCGGTTGGCCATGCGCTGGATCTCGCGCCCTCCCCCGTTGCATTCCTCGTTACGGAAGTCCTCCAAGTCGTATCGCAGGACCTCGACATCCTCCGGGGTCGTCGCCTTGGCCAGCGCTGCCGAAGTGGCGGCCAGCTTCTCATCGAGAAGCTTCGTCAGATCGTCGATCTGCTTTTTGCGCTGCTTCTGGATCGCCTCGAGAAGGGCGGTGAGGGACTTCTTGATTTGCTCGTTCTTCGTGCGGGCGAGCCAGCGGCGGAGCATCCTCACCGCCTGGTCGTAGTCGTTATTCTGGATGCTGGACTGGACGGAGCCAAAATTGCTGCTGAAGTTGCGATATTCCTCGGCCATCATCTTCAGGTCGGAGCTGGCATTGGCCATGCTGCCCGAGAGCGCGGCCGCGCCCGCGAAGTCCTGACCGGTTTTTTCAAGCTGCTGGATCTGGTTGTCGAGGTCGTCGTCGGCGTGCAGCGCCGGGGCGGCTGCGAGTAAGGCTGCCAATGCGAGAATGGGGAGGAGTGCCTTCATGCTGCCACGGATACCAGCGTCCCCGCTCCAGGCAAAGGGTTAAGTTTTTTTCCTGCGCGCTGCGGCCGCTCGGGGCCTTTTCTCCTTGGCTGCGACTCCGATCCGGGGATCGCGCGCACGGGCAAGTGCGACAAGCCGCCCAGCCGTTTCCTCGAACCCGTTCTGGCTTTCCGCCAGGTAGAGCCACTTCGGCAAAACCGGATGCGGCACAAGGCCGGCAAACTCCTCCACGAGGAGGGGCTGACGGTCCCGGTCCGTGCAAACAAGGAGGCCGCGCCAAGGATCCGCCTTGGCGATGAAAAACAGCGCGAGCCGGCCGTCGAGATAAACCGATTTCCCGCCGAACATCGGAGAGAGAACAAATCCCCGATCCCCCTCCAGCGGCTCCCAGAGCCAGGCATGGGGGTGCTCGATCCTCGCGGTGGCAGGACCGATCTTCACAGCAGGGACTTCACCCACCGGATCGATGCGCCGATCACCGGAACATGCTCAAAAAATCCCGCCGCGGAATCCCAGTAATCCTGATGCATCACGATCCGGCCGTCCCGGTCGAACATCAGGTGCGTCATCCCGATCGTGCGGATCGTCTTCTTTGAGCCCTTGAACCGGACGTCCATGACCCATCGCACGTAATAGTTGCGTCCGGAATGCGCGCTGTCGACCACGACGGCTTTCACAAAATCCGTGTGGGCCGCCATTCGCAGAAAGTAGGCCTTGATTTCCTCCCTTCCATGGAGGGTCTTCAGTGTGTCGTTGAAGGAGGCGTCGCTTGCATACGTCGCCTCCAGGTTGCTGCTGACGCTCTCCGCAGTCACTCCGGCAAAGAACTTCCGGAACCGGTCGATCGCGAGCGCCTCGTCGCGAGGGCTCAGGATCACCCCCCGAGGGGGAACCGGCTGGCTGGATGCTGCGGCATCCTTGGACCGGGTGGTCGTACACGCGGAAGCGAGGATGCTGATGCAGATCAGCGCGACATGAAGCGGAACCTGACTCATGCGGGTAGTCTACCATCTCAGCCCGCAGGATCGATAAAAAGGTTTTCGAGCTAAAAGCGGATCGGACAATAAAATGTGCGGTCGCACATTTTATTGTCTTCTTGGAACCAGCTTCCAGACCGGGCTGGCGACCGAACGGTAGACTTCGCGGGCGAAGTTGACCATGCCGACATAGCCGGCGAGGGGTTCCTTGCGCTCGTGGTTGTGGTCGCAGAAGCCGATGCCAAGCTTGTAGGCGATCGGGCGTTCCTTGACGCCGCCGATGAAGAGATCGACGTCCTTTTCGATGCAGAACTTGGCGAGCTCGAGCGGGTTCGAATCATCGACGATGACGGTGCCCGGATCGCAGAGCTGCTGGAGTTCGTTGTAGTCGTCCTTGTCGCCGGTCTGCGAGCCGACGAGCGCGGTTTCCATGTCGAGGAGGCGGAGGGCGCGGACGAGCGAGAACGCCTTGAACGCGCCGCCGACGTAGATCGCCGCCTTTTTGCCGCGGAGGGCGGCCCGGTATTTCTGGAGCTCGGGATAAATGGCGGAGACCTCCTCACGGACGACGTCCTGGGCGCGGTCCATGATCGTCGGGTCGTCGGAGAAAAACTTGGCCGCCTCGTAGAGCGCAGCCGACATGTCCTCGATACCGAAATACGAGACGCGCTTGAATGGGATGCCGAAGTCGCGCTCCATCATCTTGGCCAGGTGGGTCATCGAGCCCGAGCACTGGACGAGGTTCAATTTTGCACCGTGGCAGCGGCGGATGTCCTCGACGCGGGCGTCCCCGGTGATGCAGGAGACTGTGTTGATACCCATCCGCTTGTAGTAGTCGCGGATGATCCAGGTTTCGCCGGCGAGGTTGAAGTCGCCGAGGATGTTAATGCTGTTGGGGGGGATGTCTGAGATATCGCCGGTGCCGACCAGGCGGTAAACGGCCTCGCAGGCGGCCTTGTAGCCGTCCTTCTTGGTGCCTTTGAATCCTTCGGAGTTGACCGGGATGACCGGGATACCGGCGACCTTTTCCACCTTCTTGCAAATCGCGCCGACGTCGTCGCCGATAAGCCCGACGATGCAGGTCGAGTAGATGAACGCCGCCTTCGGCTTGTAGAGATCGATGAGTTCCAGCAGCGCGGCCTCCAGCTTTTTCTCACCGCCGAAGATGACGTCCTTTTCCTGGAGGTCGGTCGAGAAGCTGTTGCGGTGGAGCTGGGGGCCGCTGGAGAGCGCGCCCCGGATATCCCATGTGTAGGCAGCGCATCCGATCGGGCCGTGGACGACGTGCAGCGCATCGGCGATCGGGTAGAGGACGACGCGGGATCCGCAGAAGACGCAGGCCCGCTGGCTCACCGATCCGGCGAGGCTGGCCTTGCCGCAGGCAAGCTCGACGGCTCCACCCTCACCGGTTTCAACGACGTGGGCCTGGCGGCCTTGCAGGATGTCGATCATGGGAAATGTTGGACCACCGGGTACGCGGAGGACACAGAGAGGCAGGCCCTTACCCCTCCTCCCTTCTCCGTGCCCTCCGCGTTCCCGGTGGTTTGCATGGTTAGCTTTCGATGGCGGCGTTCGGGCAGGCCGACTCGCAGGCGCCGCATTCGACGCAGGCGTCGGCATCGATCGTGTAGATCGGGCCTTCCTTGATGGCGCTTGACGGACAGGCGTCGAGGCAGGCTCCGCAGGCGGCGCAGTTGTTATTGATTTTCATGTTTGGTAAGAGGGTTATAGGTCCTATAGGTCTGATTCGACCTATAGGACCCATGGTTATTTAGTAAACGAGCTCGCTCCACTCCTCGGCGCATTCGCGGTCGCGTTTGTCGAAGAGGGCGTCGGTCATCTTTTCGATGAGGCGGATGCCCCCGGTGTAGCCCATGCTCGAGAAGTAGCGGTGCCCGATCCGGTCGAGGGTCGGGAACCCGAACCGCACGAACGGGGTGTTGTTCTCGGCGCGGGAGATGAATTTCCCGTAGGTGTTGCCGATGATGAGGTCGACCGGCTCCTTCTTGATCCACTGGTGGAGCTCGAAGAGGTCAGCCTGGCCCTTGATGATGGCATCCGGGCACTGCTGGTCGAGGACCTGGTGCATCCGGGTCTCGAAGAAGTTGCCGTGCGAGCCGGAAACCACGTAGACCGGGAGCATGTCGAGCTCGACCAGGAACCGCGAGAGCGCGATGACGTGGTCCGGATCCCCGAAGACGGCGACCCGCTTCTTGTAGAGGTACTGGGCCATGTCGCTCATCACGTCGAGGAGGCGTCCGCGCTCCTGCACGAGCGATCCCGGCACCTCTACGGCTGCGGACAGGCGAAGCGCATCGACGTATTCGTCGGTGGCCCCGACTCCGATCGGCAGCTCGAGGAGGTGGGCGGCGATGTTGAACTTCTCCTCGAGGAACTCGGCGGCCGCGTGGGACGCCCAGTGTCCGAGAGCGATGGTGGCGATGCTGTCGCCGGTGGTTTTGAGCTCACCGACTGTCACGCCTCCGCGCGGATACATCTCGTAGACGCCGGTCTGCGGGCAGTCGAGGACGTCGGTGGTGTCGGGGAACGTCACCGTCTTGACTCCCATCTCGCCGGCGATGCGCTTGATCTCGCGGATGTCCGAGGGATCGGTGAATCCCGGGACGACGTTGATCTGGTTCTTCGGCGTGCCGCTCGTCTCGGCGATCTGCTTCACCATCGAGACCGTCATGTTCGAGAACCCGGTAAGGTGCGAGCCCACGAAGCTCGGGGTGTTCGCATGGATGACGTATTTGCCCTCCGGAATTTTCCCTTCCTCGCGGGTCTTCTTGACGATCATCGGGATGTCGTCGCCGATGACCTCCGAGAGGCAGGTGGTGTGGACCGCAACGATCTCGGGATTGTAGGTCGCGAAGATGTTGTTGAGGGCCTGGTTGAGGTTCGCGAGCCCGCCGAACACCGAGGAGCCCTCGGTGAACGAGCTGGTCGTGGCCACCACCGGCTCCTTGAAGTGCCGGGTGAGGTGGCTGCGGTGGTAGGAGCAGCATCCCTGCGAGCCGTGGCTGTGGGGCATGCACCCGTGGATTCCCAGGGCGGCATACATTGCGCCGATCGGCTGGCAGGTCTTGACGGGGTTGATCCGCAAGGCGCTGCGCTCTTTGATTTCTGTGGTTGTTCCGTCCAACATGGTAGTGGTTCCTTTCGTTGTTGTTGTTGGGCCTCAGACCTCTTCCGGGACTTCGGCGGTTTTTTTCCAGGCGGTATTTTCCTTGTCGCGCTTACCCTTGAGCGGGGCGTAGTAAGGTTTCGCTGTGCCGTTAGACTCCTTCTGCCAGGGCGGGACGACAAACGACCAGACCTTCGTGTGGAGCATGCGGTCGACCTCCTCGTAGAAGTTCGCGGCTCCCGTGAAAACCGCGTAGGGTCCACCGTAGTCGTAGCTGTGGAGCTGTTTGCAGGGGATGCCCATCTTCTCGATGACGAACTTGTCCTTGATTCCCGAGCCGATGATGTCGGGCTTCCAGAGCTTGATCAGCTTCTCGATCTCGTGGTGGCTGATGTCGTCGATGACAAGCGTGTTTTTCTTCATCTCGGTCATCATCCCGTGGTAGTCGCTGAACGTGAACCCTTCGGACTCGAGGCGTTTCTTTTTCTCGACGAAGTCCGAGCGGAAGCGCTGCGGATCCTCCTCGACCGTGAGTTCCTCGATGTTCCGGCTGTCGGCATCGACCTTGATGCTCGGGAGGACGCTGCGGCCCTCGTAGTCATCGCGGTGGGCGAACTCGTATCCGGCGGAGATGACCTCCATCCCGATGTCCTTGAAGAGGTCCTGGTAGTGGTGGGCGCGGGAGCCGCCAACGAAGAGGGCCGCCTTCTTGCCTTTGCAGCGGGCTGTGACCCGGTCGCGGATCGGCTTGAGCGCCGCCATCTCCTGGGCGATGACCTCCTCGATGCGATCCTGGAGCTCCTTGCTCTCGAAGAACGCGCCGATCTTGCGGAGCGACTTCGCCGACTGGTCGGCGCCGATGAAGTTCACCTTGATCCACGGGATGCCGTATTTCTTTTCCATCATCTCGGCCATGTAGTTGATCGAGCGGTGGCACATGATCGTGTTCAGGTGCGCGGTGTGGGCGTTTTTGATCTGCTCGTAGTTCACATCGCCCGAGAGCGTGGAGACCACGTGGATGCCGCACTTGCGCAGGAGCGTGTCGATCTCCCAGGCATCGCCGCCGATGTTGTATTCGCCCAGCACGTTGATCGTGTAGGGGTGCGTCTGCGGCGTGTCGTCGAGGCCGACGATGTGCTTGAAGACGCCGTTGTTGGCGATGTGGTGGCCGGCCGACTGGCTGACGCCGCGGTAGCCTTCGCATGAGAACGCGAACACGTTGATCCCGAGCGCCTCCTTCATCTCTTTGGCGACGGCGTGGACGTCATCGCCGATGAGGCCGACCGGGCAGGTCGCGTAGATCGAGATCGCCTTGGGCTTGAAGATGTCGTAGGCCTCCTGGATCGCCTGCTTGAGCTTCTTCTCGCCACCGAAGACGATCTGCTCCTCCATCATGTCGGTGGACATCGCGTATTGGAGGTAGTTCGTGTCGCCCTCGTTGACGGCCTTGACCATGTTCCTGCGGGTGAGCCACGAGTAGTAGCCGCACCCGATCGGGCCGTGGGTGATGTGGAGGATGTCGTGGATCGGGCCGATGACCACGCCGCGGCAGCCCGCATACGTGCAGCCGCGCTGGGTGATGAGGCCCGGGACCGTCCGGCTGTTGGCCCCGACTTCGGGGATGGCGTCGGGGTCGTTGACAACCATCTGCTTGCCGCGTTTTTTCGCGGTCTTCGAAGGATACGCTTTGAGCATCTCCTCCTTGAGCTGCTCGGCGCTGAGTTCCGGCGCCTCGCAGGATGTTTCTTCCGTGGTCATGATGATTTTTCCTTTTGGTTTCGCTTGTTGCGTTGATCAGTCCATGAGCCCGAAGTCCATGAGGAGCTTCTCGAGCTGCTCGATCTGGAGCGGTTTCGGCACGACGAACATGTCGTTGCCGTCGATCGCGTTTGCGAGCGCGCGGTATTCGTCCGCCTGCTTGCACTCCGGGTTCCACTCGATGACCGTCTTGCGGTTGATCTCGGCGCGCTGGACGTCGTTGTCGCGCGGCACGAAGTGGATCATCTGGGTGCCGAGCTGCTTGGCGAACTGCTCGATCATCTCGCGCTCGTTGTCGACCTTGCGGCTGTTGCAGATGAGTCCGCCGAGGCGGACGACTCCGCTCTGCGCGAATTTGAGGATGCCCTTGCTGATGTTGTTGGCGGCATACATCGCCATCATCTCGCCCGAGCAGACGATGTAGATTTCCTCAGCCTTGCCCTCGCGGATCGGCATGGCGAACCCGCCGCAGACCACGTCGCCCAGGACGTCATAGAACACGTAGTCGAGCGGATCGCCGGCTTCGGTTTTGTAGGCGTCGAGCTGCTCGAGCATGTTGATCGATGTGATGATCCCGCGGCCGGCGCAGCCGACGCCGGGCTCCGGGCCGCCGGATTCCACGCAGAGGCTCTCGCAGTAGCCGCCCGCGCGGATGTCGCTGAGCTCGACGTCCTCGCCCTCCTCGCGAAGAGTGTCCAGCACGCTGCGCTGGGCCATGCCGCCAAGCAGGAGCCGGGTCGAATCCGCCTTCGGATCGCAGCCGACCACCATCACTTTTTTTCCTTTTTCGACGAGACCGGCCACCGTGTTTTGTGTGGTGGTGGATTTGCCGATGCCGCCTTTTCCGTAAATTGCTACCTTTCTCATGATCTTGTTCCTTTCGATGTGTGTTGTTGGTTGTTTGCCGCGCTCCCATTGGTGGTGCGCTGTTTCGCGGTTTCCTATTGCACATCGGATGCCAAGATCTTCAGTAGGCACAATGCCGCGAGGCCGGGTCTGTGCAAGGTGCTGGATATGAGCAGCTCGTGCGGCGGCAGCCGCTAGGGTTGCCCCATGTCTTCCGGGAAGCCGGTCCTACATAAATGTCAGGAGGGGGCCCTGGGCCGGGAATTGTCCGACGTCCCGGTAGGGATTTTCAGAGACAGTGCCTCAAGCGCTGCAGCAGGGGGTCGAGAACGTCCCGGCCGCGAAGAGCGGACAGCCAATGGGGAGGGATGCCCTTGGCTCCATGTCGGATTCCTGCGATTCCACCAGCCACACAGGCCGTGGTGTCCGTGTCATGGCCGAGCGAGATGGCGGAGCGCACGATGTCTGCGTAGGAGCTTTCGTCGCAGGCGAGCCGTGCGGAGAGCAGGCAGTCGACGACGTAGCCGGTTCCGGCAGGGGGGGAGGCGGACTGCGCGAGCACGAAATCGAGTTCGCAGGCATGTTCCGAGCCGGGAGAATAGATTGCACGGAGCGATCGGACAGCATCCTGCCAGGGCGAAGGCGAGCGGAGGATTTCGTGCCGGCACCAAAGGCCATAGAGGGCGCAGCACGTCTGGGAGCGCGGGTGTGCGTGGGTGAGCAGGGACTGCGCGTGGCAGATAGCCACGAGCGAGGCGTCGTCTCCGCGGTGGAGAAGGACCGCGGGCAGCGTGCGCATGAGCGAGCCGTTGCCGTTGTTTCGCTCGCCGGACAAGCCGGCTTCCAGGGGAGGAACCCCCTCGGCGAGCCGGTCCAGAGCGACGCCGGTCTGGATCCCGATGTCGAAGACCTTTCCCGCGACGGCGAGGTGGCCCTCGCGATACCAAGCCAGGAGGCGCGCCGCAAAATCCCGCGGGTTCCAGTCCGGGCATTCCAGGAGCGATTCGAGCAGGCAGAGGGCCTGCGCGCCGTCATCCGACCAGGTGCCCGGCGGAACATGGCTGTAGCTGCGAAGGAATCCATCCGGCGGGATCATCCCGATCGACTCCCTTGCGGGAATTTCCTCCGGCTCGTGAAATTCGTAAGGCACGCCGAGCGCATCTCCGACAAGGAGCCCTAGCAATCCTCCCTCGGCTTGTTCCCAGGTGGTCCGCATGATTAGAAGAGAAGTTCCTTCACGCGGTATTCCCCGCCGATAACGAGGTATTCGTCCTCGCCTTTGAGGATGCTGTCGGGGAGGAGGCCGCTGAAAAAAAAGATTTTGACGCGGGGGATGCGGGCCTCCCAGACCGTCGAGCCGAACTCCCAGGCACACTCGCGGTCCGAGGTGAACGAGCTGAGGTTGTTCATGAGGATGGTGGCGGTCCGGCGCTCTCCGCGCTCGATGAGGCGGTAGTCGCCCGAGTCGCAAGTGCCGCGCCAGAGGGTGAGCGCGTGTTCGCCGGGCAGGCGGCGCTCGAGTTCATACTGGCAGAACTCGTAGAGCACATCGAGCTGCGAGAGGATGGCATTGGTGCGTGCGCCGCCGCGCATGCGGTCGACCTCGTAGGGCATGTTTCCATCCTCCGAGCCGTCGAGCACCTTTCCCCGGTGGAATGTCGGCGGGAGGCCGATCCGGCTCTCCACCCAGCTCTTGAGGACCGCGCCCTCGATCGAGTTCGAGTCGACCGCCCAGCCACGAAGGAAGCGGACGTAGCTGTTCTTCAGGCTCCGGCGGGCGCCATCGGATTGGGACGCCCAGTCGTGGAGCTGGAATTTGACCGACATATACTCGTTGAAGATTTCGCCCCGCCGGGTCGTGTCGGCCTCCCCGTCGAGCTTTTGGAAGAGGCGGCGATTTTCCTGTCGGACGATCCCGATGAGGATCGGTTGCGGGTCGTCGTTAAACTCCTTCGAGCCAATGACCCAGGGCGAATGGTTGCAGAGGGTGAAAACATTATGCACGTGTCGCGGGGGAGGGAAAACGAGACTAGCACTACTCGTCGGTCGACTTCGAGCGGAACATCCTGGGGTTGATGCCGAATTTTTTCACGCGGAGACCCATGATGCGCTCGGTGAGCCCGAGCTGGCGGGCGGCCTGCGCGAGGTTGCCGCCGGTCACCTTGAGCTCCTCGATGATCATCTCCCGCTCGAACGCGTTGAGCGCTGACTCGAGCGTCGACTTCGGCTCGGTAGCCGTGGCCTCCGCCGTCTGCAGGGTCGCCGGCAGGTGGTAGCCGTGGATCACGCCGTCCGCAGACAGCAGGACCGCGCGCTCGATGCAGTTTTCGAGCTCCCGGACGTTGCCCGGCCAGTGGTAGCTCATGAGCATGTCGATCGCCGGCGTCGAGA
>CAYXRX010000032.1:0-41853 GCA_964467415.1 uncultured Chthoniobacterales bacterium | reverse complement strand
ACATCCCAACACACAGCAACTCCCATGCCTAAACTGAGTTTTCGGACAGCCTCTAGAGACTACTTTGAAGTATTCGGAGATATATCGATCCCCCAATCTTCCGATTTGTCGGGACACATGAACGCTGAATGGATGCGTCAGATCGATAAACGAAATGCGCGGTTGGCGATGATTATGAAAGAAGCGAATCACAAGCGCGACTTTGGAGCCTTTACCCTCGTCAAAATGCTATGTGCCGAAATCGATGAAAAGAAAGCGTTGTGCAGGTCAAAGTGTCAGCAAACAGACTGACTACTAGACGATTGGCGGCATGGACCGCCTTGATGGAACGCCCAACACGTAATCCTAAAGTTTGATCTGGGGGGGGCTGGGATAGAGAACAGTTGTTCGCTTTATTTCAAAATAGGCCACCGTGATGTCCCGACTGGGATGGCACCACGAAAAGGGCTGCCGAAGAGCGGCAAAACCGAGAGAGTGGGGCTTCCATTATTCAAAAGTATCCTGAAATCTGCATTTTTCCCTAAACTCTCCAGGGAAAAGTGATTTGGAAAAGTTATGGGAAAAAACATGATTTCGGGATTCTTTTTAATTTTTCCCAGCCGGGGCAGATCAGGCGAAGCTCCGGGAATCCCGAGCGTCCGTGCTCCTGCCTCTCGGCATCAATCATCCGCCGTTCCCGCAGTTGCTTTGACCAGCTTGATCTGGGTCAGGGGGTGCGTGATTCCGGCGTCGGTCGCCCACCGCTCGTAATCCTGGATCAGGTCACGCCTGGCTATGAGCCCATTGGCGTCACGGGTGAGCCTTTCCTGGATATACTGCCCGAGAAGATCCTCCTCGCTCCGGTATTCCAGAACCGCGTTGATTACAGCGTCCGGGCCATCCAGTTGTTCGGCCTGCCATAGCCGGCATCCCTCGAGCGCCCAGTTCAAGATTTCTTGTCACCATGCCAGCGTCGCTGCCGGATGGCTGGCAAATGGTGTTGGAGATCAGCCAAAAACGCCCAAAGGGGCCCGATCGATCCCTACAGCCGCCACATCAGGCGAGTAGAAGTGCGAGCTCTACCGCTCTAGTTTTTTTTGTTCATCGCGGTGAACCAATCCACCGGCGGAGTCTAGCTGTTCCCTCCGCCATGCCGCTGGACATCCCGGGCGTTTCCCTCGTTGCAGCGTTCGCCGGGTTTGACCCGGACGAGATCCTGATATAGGGAGAAATCGACTCCGCTCATCCCGCTGCGCTCATACTCATCCAGGATCTCCTCCTGCTTCGCCCTCGGCGTCCGTAACCGTCCTTTCCGGTCTTGCTTCAGGATCTCCAGCGCCGTATCTATCGTAGATGTCATAGCCCGAGGCTACGACATCTACGATACTTCCGGCAGGCGGTCTGCTACGTGCCGCTTACGTTTTACAAATCTGAAAATACTATTATTCCACAGTAAATAACTTAACAAATCACCCCATATAATGCTGTCTCTACGGCACTTATTAATTATTGTTTACGAGCAAGCTCAGAGGCGATAACCAAACGCGACAAGTGACTGGGAATGGCAACAATATAACATCTAAAACCACATCATCTACTCATGATTGTTTAATGACTTTTGCTAAATTGAGCTTCTCCAGCAGGGGGAAAGATTCAGCGACGTCTGCAGCAGAGACTTTCCACGAAAACTTTTTCGCCTCTTCTACCGCCGCATCCGGCGACATCGGGGCATTGCGCCGCTTGAGCATGAAGTGGGTTTTCGCTGCAATGCTCATCTTCACATAGTCCACGCCGCCGAGGCTGTTAATTTGCTCACACAACGCGGTAACCCTACCGCTGTCGTCGGCATGCTCTTGTTTAAGCCGTTCGACGGCGCTTTTTCCTGCCTCCGTCAGTTGGTAATGGTGGCGTTTCACCTCGAAACCACTTGAGGAATACCCAAAGGGTTCTTCAAACTGCTGTAGAAAGCCGGATGAGACCAGAACCGTCACCTCGTCACTGACAGTCGACGAATAGGGTCCATAGAAATGGCTGCTATGGGAAAAGCCGGCGCAGTCGCCGTACTGTTTCTGGAGAAGTTCATCGATGAAATAGAGCCGCTTTTGGAGAAGCGTACGTCCCGTGACCGAGCCGCCAAAAGCGGAAATCGCGAGGAGAATGATGCTACGCGGATGAATTTTCATGGCTTTGACTGTTCAAACGAAAGCTCCTTTTGAGGGGAGAGTTTTACAGAGAGAAAAATTGATAACATTTCTTCGACTTGTTGCTGAATCCTGCGGTGTTTAATTCTGTCGTCGAAAATTACTGGGGCAAAAACAATGAGATGGTTCTCTTTCATTTTTTCATCGATGGATTGAAATAGAGTAGAAGCAGTCTCGAAATTCTCTATCCTATCAGATTTCCGAATCCGGATCGATTTTTCAGAGTTAGCTGCCTGTTTCCGTACGTTCTCGATGCGATAATGGTGAGCGATTACAAACTCGTTTTGCAAGTCGTCGAAACCAACCGTTTTCAGGTATTCGGCAGTTCTGGATTCAACTTCGCTACGAAGACTCTTGAAGACTTGTTCAAACTCGCTTTGGCCACTAGCCTTGATCAGAGGGCCGAGTGGAATCCTCGCCACAACTTTCAGCAATCTCCGTTGCATCAAGCGACGGAAAAGTTGCCCTGCGAGATGATCTTTATGTTCCTCAGCTAGTATTGCCGCTGTGAGTCGGTGGTCGTTCCACGATAGGTAATTGTCCAGGTAGCCGGAGTCTTCTGCATCATAACAATACAGCTTCCGAAGGAATTCGATGTTGTCCGTCTGAACCCCAAGTTGAAGCGCCCTGACCAGCATGCAGTCGGAAACCATTCGGACTTTGTGGCGATAGACTTGAGTGGTGAGGTAGTATTTTGCCAAGACGAATTGCTCCAGGGCGTGGAGTCCATTTTCATCGACCATGAGAAGTTGTTCACCGTCCTCCTCATCGACGATCAAGGACTCACGAAGTTGCCGGAGGTCAAATTCCCCATACTTGACACCGCAGAAATAGCTGTCCCGGAGAAGATAATCCTGCTTGTCCGCGTCTAGTGGGCCAGAAATGACCTGCTTGTAAAGCTGATCCCCAAGTCCATTCTTGAGAAGCTTTTTGACATCCTCGCGTTCGTGGTCGGGAAGGACCTTTAGGTCGGGGTGCTCCAGGATAATTCTCGCTGTGATCAGCTCGTGAATCTTGTCTTTTTGTCCAGCCTCATCTCCAAGGCCAGGAGGAGAGAGGTGATCGAGAATCGTCTCTGAAACGTGAGAGAACGGGCCGTGGCCGAGATCGTGAAGAAGGGCGGCATGGCAGATCAATTTTGTGTGATCAGGGTCAATCCCAAGCTTCACGCACATTTTAGATGCTACATGAAAGACCCCGAGAGTATGATCAAAACGGGTATGAAGGGCTCCAGGATAAACTAGCTTTGCCATCGCGAGTTGGCTGATCGACCGGAGCCTCTGGAAGAGTGGTGTATCCACTATCCGACACTCGGTGTCGTCCAAGTGAATAAAACCGTGAATCGGATCGCGGATGCGACGGGATGCAATCATTGAACAGCCTCCAACAAGATTCTCAATGCCCGCCGGGTATGGCGAGGTCGACCGTTTCTCATAAGGCCAAACCACCACGCGGCTTCACCTGGATCGGATGTTTGAAGATGAGACGCCGCTTTGTGAAGCCTGTCCGCATTGCGGAGATCATCAGTGAAATCCGCTCTGCTTCACCGCCACCCGTGACGGGCTGCCGATATTTGAGAGGTCGTTGGCCCATATTGGTGCACAATGAATCGTTTTTCTGCGGGGTTCAATCCAAAACCGTCGGGAAGGCGTGGCAGAACGCATCGCCGCTGTCATCCGCGATCTTGATGTCGACATCCTCGGCATCTGCGAAGGTCCCCCGCTCAAGGAGCAGATGGAGACCTTCGTGCGGGAAAAGCTTGGTGGCGACTACACCGTGCATACGATGGAGGACGACGCGCAGAGCGTTCACACGCTCGTGCACCGCCGGCTGCCATGCGGCTCAGCCGATTCCGGCATGAGCAGATCGGGAATCCACCCGCCGACTAAGACCAGACAGTCCTCGAATTGTTTGAGAACTTGTCCCAGATCCACAAGCACCCGGCGCGCGGCCTCGATTTGCCGGGTGCTGTAATCGCCACGTTGGCGCGGTTCAAGGTTCATGCCTTCAGCCCCTTGTCTTTCCATCGTGGTTTCAGGCACTGCTCCAGCACCGCCTGCGCCGCCTCCTGACCCCGTCCACCGCAATGCCACAAGTCCACGTAGGTTTGCACAACATTCGTGCAGGCCATGCGGTGCTCTCCCGTCCTGCCGTCGTCGGGGAAAGCAAACACCCCCCTGTCCTTGGGAACCAGCACGACGATATTGCTCCCCGACTCGACCTGCTTCGCGTCAGCCAGCGCTTCCAGCTTCGGCAGTTTGTCGTGCGAGATGTAGAGCCACGTTTTCGCTTGGCGGACGTTCGGCGCCTGAAAGTCCGCCGCAGAAAACGCCGCATAGACCGCATATCCGCCGGTCTGCGAATACACGCGGGCCAGAGCCTCCCGCAAAGCAGCCCCGTTTAGGAGGCTGAAATACTCCAGGCGCTCATGCGAATCGAATCGGTAGGCGTCTCGCCATGCGTCGAGAAGTTTCAGCGGCTCGCTGAGACGAAAACCTTCCCCAGACTCATTGATGAACGCCTCGTCCCGTAAATGGCGGACAACCTTGTTCACCATGCCGAGGCTGACGTCGGCATAGCTCTCCTGGTGCAGGTATCTTTGAGTCCAGGTCAACGCCGCGTTCTCGGGTGCCAGCAGCGCCCGGATCACACGGCCTGACTCGGGCGTGCCGAGATTCGCCGCAGGCTTGGGGCTTTTGCGAACGGGAGCATTTCCTGTCCGCTCCAGATGGAGCACGCCGGGCAGGCTGATCCGGCAATTGCCGGCGAGGTCATACCAACTCCATCCATGCTGCTCGCACAGGTCCCTCATGCGGGGGGACAAATGCGGTGCCGCAAAGACGCGCACCCGGACCCGCCTGGTGTTTCCCTGGTCAAATTCCCGTTCGATCGCAACGTAAGGAAAGTGGGCAGGGCGTGGCTCCGACCTGCAATCAATCCAAAGCTCAACGATCGGCCCAGCGGGCACCTTGAAAGTCGCTAGCCAGTCGAATGCACGTTCGAATGGCGCGGGATTATGCGTCAAGCGGATGGTTTCCAGCCAAGGGATGCTCCGCAATAGCTGCTCAATCTGCTCTCCTAGCGCCTTTTCAAGGGCATCAGGTGAACGCAATGCCATGTTCACGTTATCAGCTATGTTCACGTTTTCGTGAACAATTGAGTTTTCGTGAACGCTGGCAAGCTCATTCTTTTGCCCTTGCTGCCAGTTCCTCCGTCATCATCGGCGGAAAGCCCTGAACCAAGCGCGCTTCGATGCGGGACTTCTAACCCCGGAGAATATCGATCGAGTGGCGGATCGTTGCCCGGTGTCCGGGCGGGAGGCTCAAGACAATATTCCAGTTTCCGGAGTGGTTCGGAACGAGCCTTGCGGGGAAGCTCTTGAAAAATCCTCCGATGTATTGAAAGTCGCGTCTGGATTTAAAATTGGAGTAGTCGGTATCCGTCATCAGCATGACGTTGCATTGGGTGTCGGACTCAACTTCGACGACATCGTTAGAATCCAAATATTCGCGTGAGTGCAGGTGATCGCTCATAGCCCGCGAGTTTTCGCACTCAGAAGTTTTCTTGAAAGTATATTTTCACGGCGCGGACGGTCGTCGCTTGCAGGCTGGCGTGTTCATAACGTCTGCGTCGTGGAACCGCATTCCCGCCGCAGTGCCCCGCGTTTCCGGGGAGGATTCGAGAACTGTTGCGGACGCCAGCAACCGATTTTCCCTCTGCTCAAGTGCGGTCAACCCGCGTTCTTGAGGTTGCCGCAAAAATCCGCGCTGAAATGCTCGCGGGCGTGAGCCCGAAAAGGACATTTCGCAAACTCGTGTCCAAGTAGTGGACCGATGAATTGGTGAGGAATCCTTGATTTCTCACCGGGGGTGTCGGGGGGAGCTTCCCCTGACGCGGGGAGGCACCGCAGAGCGGAGGGCGGCACGCCCTGGCCTGCGCCTTTGGAGCAGTCCCCCGGAAGGGCAAGGGCAAAAATGGATACAGAAGTATTTCAATGTATCCATTTTTGTTCTTGCCAATAGATGGAATTTCACGAATGTGGGATTAAAGGTTTTATGGCTTGAGGAGCCACAAATAACGCGACCATGGGACTCTCCGGCGGATCATCTGAAGCAGCTATCGAGCACGATGTTGTCGAAAGTTGGCGTCACGAAATCGACAAAAGAGCCTTGGGCCAGCGCAAAATGGGCGACTGGATCCTTGTCCCTCGAGTGCTGGAGCACGAGTTCAGCAACGACTTTTCTTTGATTAAAAAGACGGAGGCGCTGTATTTTCGGGGTGCGAAGATTCCCACCAGCTATGTTAAAGTTTTGGAACCGGAACCCTGGGATGAATCGGGCACCATCGCCTCCTTCTCGGCGGGCAGTGGGGCTGCTGCCTTGCGCGACTTTTTCCGGAGCCAGAATCGACGTGCACGCGGACGCAAGGCGACTGGGGCTGCGCCCAAACGGGAACTGCCGAAACCTCCGCCAGGAGAGCCGATGGCTCCGCCGGTATTGACCCGCACGAGCCCCCTTGAGCATTTGAAGTGTCTTCGAGCCATCAAGAATGGCTCGCGCATTTACCATAGGTGGGGGACTGGGGCGGACCGGCGTACGCAATGGAAGGCGACGCCGGCTTCCACCCGCACCAAGTCCATCGAGGGAGATGCTGGTCCAGGTGATCTGGATACCAGCATCGAGCGGATCGAGGGCGATCCGTCTGCCGCCTCACAGACAACCAAGCGCAAGAAGCGTGTCGTGCGGCCGGACGCAGACCTGAGGCGCTACACGGTAAACTCCCATCCTGCGCTCGCCCGAGCGTTGGCCAAAATGGTGGCGGCCGGGGAGAAGGACCAAGTGATAGCGGTCATGGAGGAGCTGGCACCGGGGGTAGCAGCCAAGTTCCAGGAAATCACCGGGCGTCAGTGCGTGGCGTTGTCTGTGCACTTTGACTCGAACATGCCGCACTGGAACCTCTGGCACTGTGGCACCGAGCAGGTGATTTACCCGGTCGGGAAAACGAAACGCGTGCGTTACCGGAGAACTGCCTTTGATTTGAATTCCTCAGGAAACCTTCTCGCTTGGCACCGGACCCGGCTGGCTTTTGAGCGGCTTGGAAAAGATTTCCGGGCGTTCAGTTCCCGAACGGTCGCGGAACTGGAAAAAGGTCTCAAGCGGGCCATGGACCGCCAGGATCGCCCGCCCGGCGACTGGACGATAAACGAGGAGGCTGACCTGCTTTTGGAGGCGGCGCTGCGCGGCCGGGGAAAAGACGCCGAAGTCGAGGCGGGGTTTAAGGAATTTGTCGAAAACGAGGAGAAGCGTTATCGAGACGGGGTTGCCGGCCGCGGACCGAAGGAAGCCTGCAAATTGTCGGTCCTGCTCCAGGATCAGGAATCCGCCGAGGATGCCATCAAAAGGCTGAAACGAGCCGATGAGATCGCAGCGGTCGAAAAGAAGCTCAAGCCCAGGGATGGAGAATCGCTGGTCGATGCCGCCGCCCGGGTGGTCGAGCGGACGCAGGAGCTTGCAAACGAGCTTTCGACTTCCTCCCGCGATGCTTTCGCGTTGCGGATCGAAAGGAATGAGCTCAAAGTCCAGATCGACAAGTCTGAGAAGGTTATCTCGCAGGTCAGCTCGGTATTGGAGCCCAACCCTGGAGAATCGCTCGCGGCTGCGGCAGGACGTCTGGCCGCACGAGCCATTGAAGCGATAAGCTTGAAAAAGAAGGCTAAAAAGCTGCGGGCCGAGGGGGAGGAACTGTGCGTTGAAAATGCTGCACTGACTAGGCAGGTCGGCGATCTCGAAAATCAGCTCGGCTCCGAGCAGGAGAAAGTTCGGCGGCTTAAGGACGAGATCACCCCGCTTCGCCGCCTTCGGGAACTAGTGAAAGAAGTGCTCGCGCAACTGCTAAAGTCTCCAATGGCGCAGGGGTTCGAAGTGAGACTACAAACATTCCTGTCCGAGGCGGGGACTCTGGTCGGGGTGCCGTTTGCTCCGAAGAAAAAAGAGGACGGTCCAGAAGACGTAGAACAGTGCTAGATGGCCCAATTCACCGCTGCGGGTGAATTGGGTTTAGAGGACATCGGAAGAGGTCTACCGTACCACAGGTTTTGCTGACTGTCAGTGCTGACAGCGTTTGTGAATTGAACTTCCTGTACGATGATCTGGTTCATTGTCGGGAGGGCTTGAAATAGTTCTGCAACGCACCGTGGTCCTTCCTGATAGACCTTAACGGCGACCAGATCCTGACCGATCCAGAGAGGCCAATGGCGTGTGGAGTATTTGGTAATGCGGATTTCGGGCTTCCGCTTTTGTGAGTTCTGCACACATGACCATGTGATCGATCGCAGGTCGGTTGAGGGTTCGCTCCTGTTCCCAATTCCCTTCAGGGAATCGCGCTTTGAGTGACGCGATGATCTCCGTTTTGCAGTCCTTGTGCAGAGCAGATTCCTCTCTCGCGAAAACCGGTGCTTGGCTGGGCGGGCACAGGTGGGCGAAGCGGTTGACGTTTTCAATGCATTTCCGAACGACGCAGGTGACGCACACTTACGGCAGATGAAGGGCTTGTCTGCGTGCGTGGCCACGTCCGCATGGAGGTCACAACGGCGACTCTGAGAGAAGGCCCACCCCTTGAGCAGGCCGTAGCATCCTGTCTCGCGGGCCTCTCGCACGTTGGCTCAGGGTATATATGGAAAGACTTCCATTCGAGGTCCAATTCGATACACAACCGCTAAACACTCCATCTCTCTTGATCGATCTTGAATCTTCTCACAGCCAAATCTACGGAGCGGTGGAACGAGCCTCTCCTTTTTGGTGAGCCCCGTTACGCCGCCCCGGTGCACCGTCTGCTTGTAGGAGAGGGAAAAACCACCTACCTCGTGCATTCGGAAAATTGGCTCTTGGATCGTCGGAGGATGGCCAATTCGCCCCAAGTTTAGCACAATGGGATTTAGCACACTTTTTTGCCGTGGCCCACAGACCCTTTAAAGATGGTGCGCGATACAGGGTTCGAACCTGTGACCCCTGCCGTGTCAAGGCAGTGCTCTACCACTGAGCTAACCGCGCGGATCTGTTTCCTGCGGGCGCAACCGCTGCCGGGAGCGATTTCAGCTTGGAGTGCCAGACGGACCGGGCAGGCATGAAGGACGTGCCCGTCCGGGTCGGCAAAGCCAGCCCGAGGAGTTTGGTAAATTATGGATAATCACCGGTGGTGGCAAGCACGTTTTTGTCCGAACGTGTGCCGCAGAACACGCCAGCGTTTCTCAACGACAAAATCCCCTAGCCAGCGTTCCACTGCTCCTGTTGATTCGGGGCATGCATTCCCTGATCATCGCCCGCCGGACAATCCTCCGAACCATCGCGGGCCTGGTGGTGCTGTTGGCCGCCTGGGGGATTTGGGAATTCCAGCCTGCGCGCCAGGTGAGGAAGTCCTTCGATCGCATGATTCACGCCGTTGAGAGCCGGGACTGGGCGAAAGTGCAATCCCTGCTTTCGCCCGCTTACCACGACCAGTGGGGGCAAGACCGCGCACAAGCGGTTGCCGCGGCGCAGGAGGTCTTCAGCCAGTTTATTGTGCTTGGCATCACCACCGATCCCGCCGCGATGGCCGTCAGCAAAACCGGCGGCACCGTGCGGTGCCGACCGAAACTCACCGGAAGCGGTACGCCGGTCGCCCAGCTGGTCATCAGCCATGTCAACGCCCTAGCCGGTGAAATGACATTTGAATGGTGTCGGGAAAGCTGGAAGCCCTGGGACTGGGCGCTCGTCTCGGTGAGCCATCCGTCGGTTACCTCAGTCGGGGAGGGCTTCCAGTGACAGCCGCGGCCTAGAATGTCAGGCCGGTGTAGAACCCGAGGATCGTGGCGTTCGCGACAGCCCCCGTGCCCGCCGGGCGGATCTCATACTGGATGAACGGCTGGAGGAACGCCCAGTCGTTGACCTGAAAGCGGTAGCCGCCTTCGAGGAAGATCGTGTAGTTCGGCTGGTTGGGGTTGCCCTTGACCTGCTGCGCGTCGATATTCGAGTAGCTGTAGCTGCCGTAGGCGATCGAGAACAGCGTGAGATCGGCATCCCGGTGCGGGATCAGGCCGGTATAGACGAGACCCGACTGGAAGTAGAACGGAAACAGGTTGTTATACTTCGGGGCGAGGCTCACGAGGTTGAACATGCTGAGGCCCTGGTTCGAGAGCTTCGGCTTTTCAGGCTCGACGGGAGTTTTGAAATCCTTCCCGGTCGCGACGCTCTTGCCGTCCGACGGGCCCTTGGCGAGCGGAGCAGGCGCTTCGGGAGAAGGCTCGCGGAAAAGCATCTGATCGCCCTGCAGATACATGCCGTATTGGCCGTAGTTGCTCGATCCGTTGAACGAGGGCTTCGGGCCGCCGTAGGAGTAGCCGCCGATGGCATATTTGCCCGGGAGCTTGTCCGGGCCGATATTCGGGGTCACGCCGGTTTCCACCATCGCCATGAGTCCGTTCTGACCGGGGTTCGGTGCATAGCCCTGAAAGGCCAGGCCGTGGTTCGAACTCGAGGTCGCCTTTGGATAGGCGAGAAAAAGCCCACCCTTGGCATAATACCACTCGACCGGCTTGATTTTGAGCGTGCCGCCCCATGTGGAGAAGCTGGAGGAGAACGGGATATTGCCGCCCACGCCCTTGGCGCTGTTCACGGCGTTGTTCAGGAACAGCTTCGAAAGCGGCTGGTCGATGAATTCCTTCTGGGGCTGCAGCCAGCCGCCGCGCAGGACAACCATGTCCTTCACCGGAAGCAGATCGCTGGTCCCGATCTCCAGTCCGAACGAAAGCATGCGGAACTGTGTGCCGGAATACCAGTTGGTCGGGTTGAACATGCTGTTGCTCTCAATGAATGTGCCGGGGTCTGCTGCAATCTGCGAGTCGCGGTAGCGGGCGGCTCCGAAACCCTTCACTCCCTTAAGAAGATCAATGTTCAGGAGCTTGCCGAAATTCTGCTCCGCACCAAACTCGATCCCCTGGTCCCAGAACCCACGCGCCCCGTTCTGGCTGTCTACGACGCCGAAAAAGGCGCCGTAATACTTCCCGTTGAACGTCAGCCCGATGTCCGCGAGCGTGTCCCGGAAGCCTAACCAGTTTCCGGTCATGTATTTTCCGTTCCACCAGTCGGCCAGCGGCGTCGCGGCGGGCGCAGGCGTTTCGGTGGTTGTTCCCGCAAATGCGGGAACCGTCAAAAGGGCGGTGGCGACCAGGGCCTTGGCGAATCCGGATGCGAGACCGGTCAGGGATTGGTTTGGAGCATTCATGGTGGAGCGGGGAGGAGTGAAGCGGCTGGAAGTTGAGTTGAAAAGGAATTCCTTGTGACAAGTTCGTCACAGCTCTGGCCGCCGGATGGACGGACAAATTTTGACGTTGACATAGGTCAAACGACGCTGTTCAGATGCAGCAACCAGTCGCATAAAAACCAATGAAAAAGTATTTTCTTTTCCTCGTCCCTGTAATTCAGCTTCTGACTGCGGGATCCTCCTTTGCAGTGGACATCCCTCCCACGGTCACGCTGATCGGCGGGACGGACACAAACGACTACACGCTGACCGCGAACGGCGGGGCGGATGGCTACGGGGTTTTTTCGGGGAATTTCACGGCGCAGTCGCATTCGCTGATGATCGTTTCGAGCGCGAACGGAACGCTGACATTTGACGGGACGATTTCCGGAACGGCGGTTTCTCCGCTGCCGACGCTGAACATTTTTGCGGCGAACAACGAGGTGATCCTGAACGGGGCCAACACGTTCAGCGGCGACGTCATTCTGGAAAATGGCACGCTGAAGCTGGGGAACGCGCTGGCGCTGGGCAGCGCGGCGGGGGTTTTCCGGAACAACGCAAGCGCGACGCTGGACCTGAACGGCCAGGCGATCGCGGCCGAGCAGGCAGAGACATCCGGGACCACAGTCTTCCGGAACTCCTCGGCTGTTGCGGCGTCGTGGGGTGGAGCGATTGCCATCGGCACAGGGACACTGACCTTCAATGCCAGCGCCGGAGACATCACGGTCGGCGGGGCGATTTCAAGCATCGGGGGCGCGGCAAAGGCCGGCGCGAATGTGCTGACGGTCTCCGGAAACAACACGGGTCTTGCCGGGGTCTGGAACCTTGAGGCGGGCACGCTCAAGCTCGGCCATGCCAACGCGGTCGGCGGAGGGATCGGGGTCACCGGCAGCGGGACGACAATCGACCTCAACGGCCAGACGCTGGCCGCCAAGCCGATCCAGATTTTGAACTCGAACACCACGATCGCCAACTCGGCGGCCGGAGCGGCCACATGGGCCGGGACCATCCTGACGAGTTCCGGAAACGACCTGGCGGTCGCCACGACATCCGGAAACATCACTCTGAGCGGGGCGATCACCGGAGCCGGCAACCTCTCGAAATCGGGATCCGGAACGCTCATCCTGACCTCCCTGAGCAGCACCTACACAGGCAACACGACCGTCGGCGGAGGATCGGTCGCGTTTCTGGGGTCTTCAGAATTTGTCATCGGCGCGAGCGGGATCAACAACTCGGTCGGCGGCAGCGGTGCAGCAACTTTTGACGGACAATTTGTTTTCAACCTCACGGCGGCCGGCACCACGCTCGGCAACACCTGGAACATCGTCAACGTGGCCTCGCTCACAGAAACCTGGGGCGGCTCGTTCGGCATCCTTGGGTTCTCGAACGCGGGCGGCGGGGTCTGGACGCGAGACAACCTTGGCACCAGCTATGAGTTCCGCCAATCGACCGGCCAGCTCTCCGTTGTGCCCGAGCCGTCCACGGTCTTGCTGCTGGCCGTCCCGGCCTTGGCGGCCGCTCTGCTGCGTGTCCGGCGGCGGGCTTCCCGCTAGATTTAGACCCCGATCAAAGCTGGTCCCCGTCGGCGGCTGATTTCGCACAGCGGGCGACGTGTTCTGCCTGAGGCAGATGCAGCCCCAGGTGAAATGCAAACATGCAGTTCCACTTGTGCGCGTCGAAATCCCCGAAGACGGGATGCGGCGAGGTCCGGGTCCCGCGCAGCCGGCCGAGTGTCGGCACCAGGCGAAGGTGGTCCAGCACCGATGCCTCAAATTCCGCAACCTGCTCGCGTCCGGCCGCCAGGGCCGGCATAACGCCGGTCTTCGGATCGATCAGCGCCGGGCCGGCGGGCGGCTCCCTGCGGGCCAGCTGGGCCACCATCGCCGAGATGCTCCGGTTGACGATCGCGTTGTGCTCCAGAACCATGAAGAACGACCACCGGCGCATATCCTCGTCGATGCCGCGCATCGGAGGGACCACCACGCAGCGGCTCCCCTCCTGGTCGCTGAGCGACCGGGCGAGGTCCATGTACCGCCCGAGCACCTGCCCGGCTTGCGAGGCGGCGCGCGCGCGCCCCGTCGCAACAAACATCGTGCGCACCACCGCGCGGATCACTGGATTGCTCATGCGGAATCCTTGACCGGACAGAAGGAGAATGCTACCTGCCGCTCAGGGGGAAGCGGCTACTTCGCCTTGAAGGAATCGGCGTGCGTGCGCAGCTTTTCGGACACAGCGCTCCACTGCGATTCCTTGGCCGATGCGGTGACGAGGTAGACCTTCCCGTTCTTCGGGATTGCCCGGGCGTAGAAATGCATGTCGTTCCCCTGCATCGGACCTTTGTATTCCGCCCGCCACTCGGTGTCGCCGGTGAGCTTCTCATCGATGACCGTCCATTGCATGTCGGCAAACTGCTTTTTGGAGAGGGTGGCGTAGTCGGCGAGGGTGCCCGCAAACGTCTGGATGTTCACATTGATGTTCGGCGCAAACCCATCGGTCACCGGCAGAAAGGTCATCAGGGCGGTCGTCGCTCCGGAGGCTGGAGCCGCGTCCAGCAGATCAATCGAAAACCCGTATTCCGGGAGGTCGACAGGGGCGGCAAATGTCAAGCTGGCTGCACCGAAAATCGCGGCGCAGAGGATGGATCGTTTGGTCGTTCTCATGGTATTCGGTTGGTATGTTGAAATGTTGGCCGCACGGGCTTGCGCTTGAACGGGTGCATCGCCGCACGAGCAGCTCCCCGGAAACAGTAGCGCACCGGCACGGGATTCCCACTCACATTTTCACCGGACTCAGCTTTTGTCCCGGCTCGTCAAAATAGATTTTGCCCGGATCAGTAAAAGCGGAGAGGGCATCGCGGATCCGTTCTTTCATCCGCTGTTCCACCTCGAAGCCGATGCCCATCTGCTCGGCCTCGGCGCGGGCCTGCCGCAGGTTCTCCGCGTTCCCCCGGTCATTTTCTTCTGTCGTAGGCGATTTGAGCACGCCGGGATCCAGGTGGAACGTGCTCTGGCTGACTGTCGAGAGCGAGAGGATGCGGGGCTTCGGCAGCCTCACCCGGACCGAGCGTTCCGGCTCGTTGAACGAGATGGAAACGTCCTTCAGGTCATACCCGGCCTTCATCTCGAACTCGCCCTTGATGATCCGCACCGAATGGCTTCCGAGTCCCGAATCCTCCTGCTTCGTGTAGCAGAGGATGCGCCGCTGGACGAGGGCGAGCTCGGCAATCTCCGATGCCGGAAGGCTGACACTCGTTCCCGTGACCGTCGTCTTCGCCTGGAACAGCTGGCTGGCCGCCTGCGCGAGGCTCTCCGGCCAGGAAAGAATCCGGTCGACTGCGGCCTCGCCCGTGCTGGCGAACCGGTGCGAAGCATAAACCCCCGCGAATATCATCGCGCAGAGGACAAAGGTGATTGGCCAGATGCGGCTGGAGCGAAGGCGTCTTGGCTGGTCGGTCATGGCGGGCGGTGCAGAGTCAAATGGACAGGTGGCTCCGCGACTGTCAAGGATGAGGTTTCCAGGCGCCACGCGCCGGCGGGATATATTCTGAAAGAATTTTGAACATCCTCGACGGCGGGGGGTCTAACCTCTCGGTTAAGGCAGCTACGCGGGCCACCGGTGGATCAGGTTTATTGTTTTCCCTGATCTTCACGCCGGTGGCCCTCTGCTTTCCGGGGGGGAAGCGGATTTTTGCAGGGCGGAATTTTTGCTCTGGAACACACGGGATTTCATGGCAGGTTGGCGGGCAATATGTTCCCCCTCAATCCCCGCTGGTTCGTTCCTGCATTTCTCGTTGCCGCCCTTGCTGTCGCGTCGGCCGCTGAGCTGGAGAATGCGAATTCCGGAGAGCTCGTCGAAGTCCGGCATGATAACCGTGTTGTCATGGCCCTTCAGCGCGAGCCGATGCCGGGGGGCAAGCCGGCCGGCAGCGCGTTTATTCGCAGCTTGACGACTCCGTCGGGGTTTGAAATCGCAACGGTCCAGCCTGCCGACCACCCGCACCACTTCGGGATCTGGTGGCCGTGGAAGTTTGTCGAGGTCGGCGGCAAATCCTACAACTCCTGGGAGATCCAGCAGGGGCAGGCCCGCCAGGTGGTGCGGAACATCCGGAAGCTGCCTGCCGGGCCGGGCGCAGACGCCTGGGAAATGCTCAGCGAAACGGAGATCCTTGAGGCCGGGAAGCCGCCGGAGGCGGTCATCCGCGAGTCGGCAGCCATCACATTCCGCCCGGAGGCATCGGATGCGCACACGCTCGACATCGCAATCGCGCAGTCGCCCGTCTCGCGGCCGGTGACCGTTCCGGCATACCGCTACAGCGGGTTCGCCTGGCGCGGTCCCGCCTCTTGGAACACCTCCAACAGCCGGTTGCTGACCAGCGGCGGGTTCGGCCGTGACAACGCCAACGGAACGCCCGCGCGCTGGATCGTCGTCACGGGACCGACGCCGACCGGCACCGCCTCAGTTCTGATCCTGAGTGCCGGGGCGGTGAAGGCCGGCGCCGAGGAGCGCCTCCGTGTCTGGGATTCAAAAAATCTGGACGGGACACCTTTCGTGAATTTCAATCCGGTTCAGAACCTCCCGCTCTCGCTCGACCCGGGCCATCCCGCGGTTTCCAACCGCCACTACCGGGTCGTCGCTGCCGACCATGCGATCACTGCGGAGGAAGCCGAAGCCGCGTGGAAAGCCTGGACCGCCGGAGAAGCACCGAAACCGCTCTGAGCACCCGCATGCCTTCCCGGAAAATGACGCAGTTGAGCTCCGGGCCACACAATCCGAGATTCTAACCATGAAAATGCCCTCCACGATGTTCTGTCTGGCTGCGATCGTTTCCGCCTCCGCGATCGTTTTTGCTGAACCCTCGCCGGCGCCCGGGGAAACCTATGCGGTGCTGGATCCGGGCAAATCGAAAAACCTCCGGGAATCGGCCCATTTCGTGGCGCGGTGGAACGACAGCGACGGGGTTGTGCTCAGCGATGCGGAGATCCGCAAGGGGCTCGAAACCCTCGAAAGCGTCTATGAGTTTTACACACAGAAGGTCGGGTTCGCGAAGCCCTACTCGGGAGAGGCAAAGAAATACAAAATCAATGTGAACCTCAGCAACAAGGGCTGGGCGAACGGCAGCGGGACCGGAAAAATCGACCCCGCGATGTGGCTTCATTTCAACGCGTTCAAGGACAGGCACGCGCTGGCCCATGAGTTTGCGCACTGCATGCAGTTTTCCTCCACCGGCCTGCGCGACTCCCCGTATGTCGGCTGGTCATGGGAATCCCATGCCGAGTGGATGACCCACCAGATGTATCCCGACGGAGTCGGATGTTCCGACCAGTTGGTGAACGCGCCCCACCTCTACTACGGCTCGACGCGCGACCGGTATGGCAATTGGCAGTTCTGGGAGTACATCAAGGACACGTTCGGCTATTCCGCCATCAACGACATCTGGTCAAAGGCCAAAAAGCCGGGCGACCGGGAGCAGGCCACCGAGGACCCGCTCATGGTTCTCGCGCGCAACAGAGGCTGGAAAATTGCGGACCTGAACGACCAGTTCGGCCTGTGGGCGATGCACAATGTGAGCTGGGACTACAAAAACGGAGCGACCTACCGCAAGTCCTACGGCAGTTACGACGATCGTTCGGGCGCGAAGCGCAACCGCGTCTCGATCCTCGACACGGTCGATCCGAAAGCCGGCCGCTACGCCATTCCGGACTACCGCGCCCCGCAGCGCTACGGCTACAACATCGTGCGCATTGAGCCCGACGGCGGGCTGCTGCGCTCCGTGACAGTGAGGTTTCAAGGCGTTGTGCAGACCACGCCCGCCACCCGCTTTGAGGGGAAATTCGAAAACGAGCCGAAGTCGGTCCCCGCGCCCGCATCCGATTGGCGCTGGGGTCTGGTGGCCATCGACGACAAGGGGACTCCCCGCTACAGTGCCCTCCAGCGCGGAGCGGCGGCGCAGCTCACG
Source organism: uncultured Chthoniobacterales bacterium (assembly GCA_964467415.1). Lineage (GTDB taxonomy): Bacteria > Verrucomicrobiota > Verrucomicrobiia > Chthoniobacterales > Terrimicrobiaceae > CAYXRX01. The sequence continues at coordinate 24,441 of CAYXRX010000032.1, read as the reverse complement.
TTTCCCCTCCGCGAAAACGAGAAGCAGGTCTGGCTCGTCGTGGTCGCGACGCCTTCCGAATACCACCGGATCTCGTGGGACCAGATGTATTACACGATTTACCGCTACCCGTGGACGGCAGAAATCCGCGGCGGCAGGCCGGCTGGGAGCGACCCGGCGCCGGCCGTCAAAACGGCAGGCCGCAAAGGGGCCCCGCATCCGAATGGCGGCGGGTGGGTGGATGCCACGGCGCAGGCGGAGCCAACGGTATTTATCGCACCTTCAGCCGCCGTGCTCGATCACGCAAAGGTTTCGGGAACAGCCCGGATCGAGGGCCGGGCGGTGGTTTCCGGTAACGCTCAGGTCCGCGACAAGGCAGTCGTGCGCGGGCGGGCGCTCGTCACCGGAAAGGCGATCGTGGGTGGAAACGCCCGCGTCGAAGAGGATGCCACAGTTTTTGGCGGAACAGTCGATGAGGACGCCCGCCTCGGCGCGCTCACGATTGTCGAGGGAGACCGGACCAGAATCCACGGGAAGGCCGACATCGCAGCGGTGATGAACACGATCCATGGCAAGGACATCGGCGGAACCGTCCGCCTCATCGGCGACATTGAACTGCACGCCCCGCCGGCCAAGGGCGTCTTCTACGGAATGGTCAGCCCGGAGATGATCACGAACCCGCGCTGGGGATCCGATCGCACGGCACCCGCCCAGGAGGTGACCGCTGTCCCCGGCCGCGGCAACCAGACCAGCCGTTGATGCCCGACCTGCCGCGTTCTCCTATCCGACAGTGAGCTCCTGATGGAACTTCGTCAGGGCCGCTTCCGCCGCGGCCAGCGGGTCGAGAGCGTTGAGCTGAGCGACCGTAACCGGATCGGAGAGCCAGGCCCGGGTCCGCTGCAGCGCGGCATCCGTCGGTGCCGTTGCCACGGTCGGGATCGCCAGCCGGCTGGCGGGCTTAATGCCAGGCGGAAGGCCTCTCGCTGCCGGCGGCTTGACCGGCGCGGGAGAGGCAGCCTTTTCGTCGCCCCCGAGCCAGGCCTGCAACTCGGGCAGGATGTCTTCCGGATTTTGAAACCTCTGCCAGACGCGGTCCTCGCGTTCGGGGTCGAGGGACTCGATAAACTCGTTGGCGAGGCTGAATCCCGGCGAGTTGGCGCGGATGAATTCCTTGCACATGTCGCCGTGCATCTTGATCCTGCCCTTCGTGCCGGTGCTGTATTTGCGCTGTTCCATTACCGACGGTTCTCGTCCCTGCGGGTCCCCAAGTCCATCCGGAACTATTTTTGAACGCCAGCCGCCGGGAGGCGTCTAATCTCTCGGTTAAGGCAGCAACACGGGCCGCCGGCTGATCAGTTTTATTGTTTTTCCTGATCGCGCCGGCGGCCCGGTTCTCCTTCGAGACCTGGCCGAAACCGTTTACCCCCCCAACCACGCCAATTCCATGATCCTCCCGTTTCTTACCCTCGCCATCCTCTCCCTCCTCGGGCTCTCCTGCGTCGTGGCTCCGTTCGTGAAGCCGACAGCATGATTTTTCTCCATTGCCCCTGAGGCGACCGGCCACGATGCACCGCCAAGCGCACAGCGGCACGGGGCGAAAGCGTCCGGCTTCATCCCATCACAAGCGGACAAGCCGGGGCCCTGCGTCGCCGGCGTCGGGAGTTTGCGATTGCGGGCGGCACTGGCACTGGTAAAAGGAAGGCGGTGGCCGGCCTTGATCCTCTCCGACGCTCCTCTTGCCGTCTGATGCGTTTGCAGGCCGTCCACGCAGAGCAAAACGGCGGGCCCATTCTTGCGCGGTCCGTTGGAAAGCAGCAAAAGCCGGCGTGGCGAAATGGCAGACGCAAGGGACTTAAAATCCCTTATCCCGAAAGGGGTGTGCGGGTTCGAGTCCCGCCGCCGGCAGCTGGTGACGGGCTGCCAATGGGCGGCGCGCGAATCGATTGATCATTCGTGCGGACCGGAGGAGGGGTGTCCGAGCCGGTCGCAGAGGGCGGAAAACCTTTCGGCGGCGCGGTCGTTCCGGATGGCGGTTGCGAGCGCTTTTTTCTGTCCGACGAGGACCACGAACCGCTTGCCGCGGGTCAGGCCGGTGTAGATCAGGTTGCGCTGGAGGAGGAGGAAATGCTGCATGGCCAGCGGCATAATGACCGCCGGGAATTCCGAGCCCTGGCTCTTGTGGATGGTGATGGCGTAGGCGAGGGCGATTTCGTCCAGTTCGCTGAAATCGTAGGCGACCTCGCGGCCGTCGAAGGCGATGGCCGCCTCGCGCTCGGCCTCGTCCAGGCGGACGATCCGGCCGATGTCACCGTTGAAGATGTCTTTGTCGTAGTTGTTCCGGGTTTGGATGACTTTATCCCGCAGCCGGAACTGTGTGCCAAACCGTTCGACGGCCGGCTCGCCGGGGCGTGGAGGGTTCAGGCCGGCCTGCAGAATGCCGTTCATCTGTTGGGTTCCGAGCGTCCCCCGATTCATCGGGCAGAGGACCTGGATGTCATGGACCGGGTTGCAGCCGAGTTTTTTGGGGATCCGGATCCGAGCCAGATCCAGGATGGTTTCCTGGATCGCCTCAGCCTCCTCACGTTCAACGAAGAAGAAGTCCGACGCGCTGTCGCCGGCAAGCTCGGGCATCCCGCCGGCGTTGATCCGGTGGGCGCTTGTGATGATCCGGCTGCCGGCGGCCTGCCGGAAGATTTCCGTGAGCCGCACGACCGGGACGGCCCGGCTGCGGATGATGTCGCCGAGGGCCATCCCGGGCCCGACGCTCGGGAGCTGGTCGACATCCCCGACGAGGAGGAGGTGCGCATTTTTCGGGAGCGCCTGGAGCAGCCTGCCCAAGAGCGGCACGTCGATCATCGATGTTTCGTCCGCAACCAGCAGGTCACAATCCAGCGGGCTTTGCGGCCCGCGCGCAAACCCGCCCCCGGGCTGAAACTCCAGCAGGCGGTGGATCGTCTTGGCCCCGAGGCCGGTCGCCTCCCCGAGCCGCTTGGCCGCTCGGCCAGTCGGGGCGCAGAGGAGGCAGCGGATTTTTTTGGCCCGCAGGACGAGGAGGATGGCATTGACGAGGGTTGTCTTGCCCACGCCAGGACCTCCGGTGATTACCAGAATGCGCGAGGTGACCGCCTTCCTCAGCGCGTCGACCTGGCTCGGAGCGAGCTCCTGCCCGGTCTTTTCCTGAACCCATGCGACAGCCTTTTCGATGTCGATGGCGGGGTAGGTCGCTGGCCGCGCAGCGAGTTCGGACAACGCGGCGGCAATCCCGGCCTCGGCTGCCCGCAGGGCGGCCAGGTAAACGAGCCCCCGATCGGCGACGGCCTCGCCGGCCGCCAGGAGGCGTTCCAGAGCCTCCTCGACGACATCCGTCGCGGTCTCCAGCAGGGCGACCGCCTTTTCAACAACCATCCCGCGCGGCAGCGCACAATGCCCGTCGTCCATCGCCGCCGCGAGGGCGTGGAGGATTCCGGCCCTCGCCCGGATAATCGAGTCCGGAGGGATGCCCATCTTCCGGGCGATGGTATCCGCCGTTTTGAATCCGATCCCGTGGATATCCCTGGCCAGGACATAGGGGTTGGCGCGGACGGTTTCGATCGCGGCCTCCCCGTAAGTTTTATAGATGCGGACGGCGCGGCTCGTGCTGACGCCGTTCGAATGCAGGAAGACCATGATCTCCCGGACGATTTTCTGCTCCGCCCAGGCTGCCTTGATTTTCAGCCTCCGCTCCTTGCCGATGCCCGGCACCTCTTCGAGCCGGGCGGAAAATTGATCGATGATCGTGAAAACCCCATCGTCGAATTTCTCAACCAGCTTCCTGGCATAGACCGGGCCGATCCCCTTGATGAGTCCGCTGCCGAGATACTTTTCGATCCCCTCGCACGATGTGGGGGCGCTCGTCCTGATGAACGCGGCTTTGAGCTGCATTCCGTGATCGCGGTCCCGGACCCAGACCCCCTGCGCGGTCACCCACTCACCCGGAGAAACGTCTGCGACGCTGCCGACCACGGTCACCAGCTCGCGCTTCGATGGCACCTTGACGCGCAGGACTGCGAAACCGGTCTCCTCGCTGAAAAATGTCACGCGCTCGACCAGGCCGGCCACTCCATCCTCAGGCGGAGGCGTGCGTGTCTGCTCGGATTTCACCCCGACGCGATTACCAGAAAACCGGGAAGATGGAGAGCAGAAATCCGGCGGCGAGCGGACCCGGAGCAGAATCGCCCTCGTCCGGCTTTGATTCCCGGGCAGGCGGCCGGTCCGGGGTTGAATTTCGACGGCAGGAGAGGTATGTTTCGCGCCTTATGACGGCCCTATGCGCGGAAGACGAGTTGGCGGAAAAAATTCTGGATGGCGGGCGGATCTCGCCGGAGGACGCGCTGGCGCTGCACAAGCTTCCGCTCGAAGTGCTGGGCTCGCTGGCCGACGCGCGGCGGCGGCTTGCCAAGGCGGAGGCCTACGGCGGCCGCGGCAACGAGATCGTGACGTATATCGTCGACCGCAACATCAACTACACGAACGTCTGCAACGTCTACTGCAAGTTCTGTGCCTTTTACCGGACCGAGAAGGACGCCGACCACTATGTGCTTTCGCAGGAGCAGATTGACGAGAAGCTCGACGAGCTGGCGGCCGCGGGCGGCGTGCAGGTGCTCCTGCAGGGCGGGCACCACCCGAAGCTCGGCATCGATTTCTACCTGAACATGCTCTCGCACATCCGGGAGAAATACCCGCAGATCAACATCCACGGGTTCAGCCCCCCGGAGTTCAACCACTTTGCAGACGTTTTCGGAATGCCGGTACGCGAGGTGATCAGCCGCTTCATTGAGGCCGGCCTGGGGTCGATCCCCGGCGGCGGCGGCGAGATCCTGGTCGACCGGGTGCGCGACCGGATCGCGCCCCTGAAGTGCGACAGCAACGCGTGGCTCGAGGTCATGCGCCAGGCGCACCAGCTCGGGCTCCGCTCGAGCGCCACGATGATGTTCGGCCATGTGGAAACGCTCGAGGACAGGATCGAGCACCTCGGCCGCCTGCGCGACCTGCAGGATGAGACCGGCGGGTTCACCGCGTTCATCTGCTGGACGTTCCAGCCCGAGCACACGAAGCTCAAGGCCGAAACCGTCTCGACCACCGAGTATCTCCGGATGCAGGCGATCTCGCGCATCTTCCTCGACAACTTTGAAAACGTGCAGAGCTCGTGGGTGACGCAGGGGCCGAAAATCGGGCAGGTCGCGCTGCAGTTCGGTGCGAATGACTTCGGCAGCGTGATGATGGAGGAGAACGTGGTCTCCAGCGCGGGCACAACGTTCCATCTCGCCGCGGCGGACATCGAGCGTCTCATCACAGGCGCCGGATACGAGCCGCACAGGCGCAGCACCTGGTATCAGTTGCTGAATTGATTTGCGGCCGGCCAGCCGATGGCCGAAGGATAGGGCATGCTCACCGACACGCACGCGCATCTCGACTACCCCGACTACGCCGCGGACCTGGAGGACGTCATCGCCCGCGCCGCGGAGGCCGGGGTCCGGCGGATCGTTTCGATCGGAACCGGAATCGCCAGCAGCCGGCGCGCAGTCGCCCTCGCGGAAAAATTCCCCTCGGTTTACGCCGTCGTCGGGCTGCACCCGACGAACGTGCAGGATGAGACCGGCGACTGGCTGGGCGCGCTCCGCGAGCTGGCCGTCCATCCGAAGGTGGCGGCGATCGGCGAGACCGGGCTCGACTACCACCACCCGCCCTCCGAGCAGCTGGCCTCGTCGCCGGCGATCAGCGCGCTGCAGGCGGAGATGTCGGAGGACACCGAGGCGGCGATCATCGACGGCGCCTACAAGGCCGCGCAGGCCGAGGCCTTTGCGGTGCAGCTCGACCTCGCGGCCGAGCTCGGCCTGAACGTGGTCATCCACCAGCGCGACGCCTGGGACGACACCGTGCAGATCCTCTCTCCCTACACCGGAAAGGTGCGCGGGGTATTCCACTGCTTCGGCAACACGCCCGACCAGGCGGCCGAGATCCTCGAACTCGGACATCTCGTGTCCTTTACCGGCATCATCACATTTAAGAATGCTCAAGGCGTCCGCGAGGTGGCGGCAGCGGTTCCGGCCGGCGCCTTCATGGTCGAGACCGACTGCCCGTATCTGGCGCCGGTTCCCTTCCGCGGCAAGCGCTGCGAGCCCTCTCACACCCGGCTCGTGGCCGAAAAGCTCGCCGAGGTGCGCGGCGTAACGGTCGGAGAGATCGCGGCCGAGACCGAGGCGACTGCGGAAAAATTCTTCCGCTTCGGCTAGGCGGCGCTCAGTCCTCCAGCCGGGCGGCAAGGCGCTCGACACACCCGGCCAGCGTGCGGTCGCCGAGCATCCTGAGCGCCCTGGCAACCGGGACGACCTCCCGCTTGCGCCAGGTCATCTCAGGCCATTTCTTAAGAACGGTTGTCACGAGCAGGGGGTAGACGTGGAGGGTCTTTTCGCCCTTGAGCTTGCATTGGGCGCGGAGTCCCGAGTCGCAGGACCCGATGACGCCAGCCTCCTCCATGGCCTCCATCACCGCGACATCCTGCCGCGACATGTCCGGCTCCGGCTGGCCTTTGGGGAGAATCCAGCGGGTCTGGGCGGAATTCGTCACCAGGACGACGTGCAGCCGGCCGCCCTTGAAGAGGTAGGGGAGGGCGCCGATCTGATACTTCGCGGGCGAGCCGTGCGGAAGCCCGTGCAGGGCCAGCGACGCATTGCGGAACTCCGCCTCATCGGTCACCTCGCGGCCGAAAAAGGCCGGCTTTTTAAATTTCCGGCTGGCCTCAATGCTCTCGAATTCGACCTCCGCCACGCAGAGCGGCGAGAGATCGCCGGCGTATTCGTCGAGCTCGAGCGTGCGCCCGGAATAGCCGAGGACATAGCGGGTCTTTTCCAGCCTCCGCCCGTCGGTGGCCGGCCAGAGGGCGTCGAACTGCCGCCGCGTGATCGCGATCTCGATCTCATGCCGCGAGAGCCCTCCACCATCCTTGACGGTGATGTAATATTCGCTTCCATGGCGGCGGAGCCGGACCTCGCGGGACTCGTTTGTCGAGATATAGCCTTGGAGAACCGGCGTTCCCCGCAGGCCCTTGAGCTGTGGAGGCAGGGACTTGAGAAGATACTTCCGTTCAATTTCCAATCCGTTTTTCGTCATGGTTCCAAGATGTTGAGGATTTCCGCGCAGAGGGCCCGATAGGCCTTGGTGGAGGGTTTTGAGGGGGCTGAGGCGAGGACCGGCATCCGGCGCACGCCCATCTTCTCGACTTCGGCCGAATAGGGGATCACCGATTTGAGAAACGACGGATGGGCGAGCGGCAGGGAGTCGAGGATTTCGCGGTGCAGGCTGTTCCGGCTCTGCGCCATGGAAAAAAACGGCACGAGGATCTGCACGGGCAAATCCTTGTCGCGGAAAAATTCCAGCAGCTGCTCAAACGTCCGGCGGGAGAGCGTCGTCGGAATCACCGGAACCAGGATCAGATCCGAGGCGCGGAAGATGTTTTCCGAGAGCAGGGTGATATTCGGCGGGCAGTCCATGACGACGACGTCATACTCCTCGCGGAGGACGTCCAGAACCCTGCGGAGCTGCTTGCGCGATTTCTCCATTCTGTCGAGGAGGATATCGAGGTGGCGGTAGGCGAGGTTCGACGGCAGGATGTCGAGCCCCGGGTAATTCGACTCGCGGATGTTGCGCCGGAGGCCCTCGCCGAACGACCGCGTGTTCTTCATGCGGAACTTCGCGGCCGGGTCGACGCGGAAATAAAAGGCGGCGGCCCCCTGGGGATCGAGGTCAATGAGCAGCGTGCGCCGGCCGGTTTCCCGGAGGGCGTAAGCGAGGTTGACCGCGAGCGCGGTTTTTCCCACCCCGCCCTTGATGCTGTATGCGGAAATGATTTTCACACGGCTTCGACCGGCGGACCGGTGGGCGCCGGCGGGAGGGCGGGTTTGAACGTCCGCTTGAAGGCTCCGGAAACCTCCCGGCCGCAAAACGCCGCGAGGGCGGACTGGATGCCGCTCCGCTGCTCCTGCTGCCGGAGGTAAAGGGCTGTGACGAGCCCGCCAAGCGCAAGAGGCAGCCCGGACGCCGGGGCCGGCCCGTCCCGCCGGCCGTCCCAGTATTCGAGGAAGAACTTCTGATGGACGGAACAGTCGTTGAAATCCCCCAGGCGGTTCTGCAGCCGACGCAGCGACTTCTCAAGCGGAGCGGTCTCCCCGGCGGGCAGGAGCTCGCTGAAAAACTCCAGAAGGTAGCGGAGCCTTTTCGTCTGGATCCGGAGCTCGTGCACCGCTTCGTCCGGGGTATCGGCACCGGGAGGGACCGCGGCATCGCGGATTTTCCGGTAGCGCTTCAAGATCCGTTTAAAAACGAGCGGCCCGACTGCCTCGTCGGAATGACTTGAGGCGGGGAGCAGGGTGTCCTTGTCGAACGCGGCGGCCAACTCGCGCAGGCGCCGGCGAAACGGAGGGGATTTCAACCGGTGGACGACCGCGGAGTGCTCCGCCGCCCGCGCGGTCTCGAAATCGGCGAACATCGGCTCCAGCGCGGGGCGCAGGACGGGAGGCAGGCTCCGGACATACTCCCCGCGAGCCAGGAGGCAGACGTCGAGATCGCGCAGGCGGTTGGTGGAGCGCGCAAGCCCGGAGAGGATTTTTTTCAGGCGAGCCGTCGTCTCCTCAGGAAACACACCGTCGATGAGCGTGATCACCGAACGGATTTTCCGTAGGCAGATCCGGTAGTCGTGCAGGAATTCGGTATCCTGGTCGCGGAGGATCCCGGGCTCGTTCTCAGCCACAAGATCGAGCATCCGCCGCACGATCGTAATCACGGCCTCGCGGGCCGGCAACCCGGGGGTGAGCCCGAACGCGGGACGGATCGTATAGCGGCGCGGATTATTGCCGAGCCGGCGCAAGTAGGCAGGAATCGGCCCCTCAGCCAACGGGGCACACCCGCTCGCAAGAAGGGCGGCCCGCAACAGTGCACATTCCCTGCCGTAGCCCCTCAGCGGCAGGACCCGGCACAGGTGGCAAAACGGGGACCGGGGGTGGTTCCCGGGAAACAGGGTTGCCAGTTCGAACCGGCAGACAATTTTTCCCGCCTCGTTGCTCACGCTTCCCGGCCGGAGGGCGATCCGGAACTGGACGATTGGAACGATCCGCCGGAGGCCGAGAGCTTCCTCCAATGCGCCACGCAGGAGGGGGCTGTGAAAATCCCGGGCGAATCCTGGCGACGCTTCGCCGACCGCCCCGGCACAGAGCTCCTCCCCGATCCACCCACCCTCCCGCCTCACCAGATGAAATGTGCCAGCGGATTCATACAGCAGCGCATCCCGGAACCAGACCCCCCACTCAAATGTGTCAAAAAAGGTGGCCGCCTGCACCCGGGACCGCTCGAAACCGACCCGAAACCCCTCGCCGATCACCTCTGCGAGCCGGTCCTCTTGGAAACCGTCAGAACCCAGCAGCAACGCGCCGGCTTCCACCGCATCGACCGCATCAGCGTCCATCCAGCCCCCCTCGCTCAAACCGCCCCCGGAAGAGGAGGACCGAAAAGCGGCGCAATGTTTCAGCAAACATGAGTTTTGTGCCCACTGCCCCCAAATGAAACATCATTTTCGCACACCATCAAGCGGGCACTGCCGCCAGAGGGCAAATCCGGAGAAAACCGGTTGTATGAAGGTCTTTACTGCAATCGGATTGTTACGATTTTGTCACAAATATGTCTTTGGCGGTGGGGAATGTTTGGTATGGGATTCGTTTTCCTCAACCAACCATCATGAAACCTCTCACATTTTTTGCCATCGGGACCGCGCTGGTCGCCGGTTCCGCCACCAACGCCCAGCAGCTCTCGGGAGCAGGCGCATCGTTTCCGGCTCCCCTCTACCAGCGCTGGGGCGTGGAATACAACAAGGTGAACCCCGGCGTGCAAGTGAACTACCAGTCGGTCGGGTCCGGCGCCGGCGTGAAGAATTTCACGGCAGGCGTGGTCGACTTCGGTGCGAGCGACGCCGCGATGAGCGACGCAGAGATCGCCAAGGTCTCCAAGGGAGTCGTTATGATCCCCGCGACGGCCGGGGAAATTGTTTTCGCCTACAACCTTCCCGGCGTGGACAAACTCAACCTCTCCCGCGAGGCCATGGCCGGCATCTACCTCGGAACGGTCACCAAGTGGAACGATCCGGCGATCGCCAAGGCGAACCCGGGAGCCAAGCTGCCCGACCTTCCGATCCAGGTCGCCTACCGCTCGGACGGCAGCGGGACAACGTATGTCTTCACCCAGCACCTGTCCGCCATCAGCAAGGACTTTGACGAGAAGATCGGTACCGACAAGTCGGTGACGTTCCCGGTAGGCGTCGGCGGCAAGGGCAACGAAGGCGTCACCGCCCTCGTCAAGCAGTCGCCGGGTGCCGTCGGCTATGTCGAATACGGCTACGCCAAGGGCAACGGCCTCGCGATGGCCAGCCTCGAAAACAAGTCCGGCAAGTTCATCGCCCCGGGCGAGGAGAGCGGCGCCTCGACTCTCGCGAACGTCAAGCTCCCGGAGAACCTCCGCATCTGGCCGGTCGACCCGGAAGGTGCCACCGACTACCCGATCGCCAGCTTTACCTGGCTCCTGCTCTATAAGAAGTATGACGATGCGGCGAAGCTCAAGGCGCTGAAGGAATTCGTGAACTACGGCCTGACTACCGGTCAGGGTTTCGCTTCAGAGCTCGGCTACATCCCGCTCCCGGCACCGGTTGTGGAGAAGGCAAAGGCCGCCCTCGCAACCGTCCAGTAACTGAATGAATCGTGGCCCAGCAAGACTCTGATTCCCGCGCCATCGCGGAGCTGCGCGTGGGCCCCGATTTTTTCCGGGTCCTCTGCTGGGTGGCCTCGGCGGCAGCCGTGGCCACCCTCGGCCTGATCATCTACGAAATCGTCTCCGGTGCCTGGCCGGCGATCCAGAAGTTCGGCCTCGGTTTCCTAGGGAGCTCGTCGTGGGTTCCAAACCGTGAGAATTTCGGCGTTTTCCCCTTCATCATCGGGACGGCGGTCAGCTCGCTGATCGCCATCCTCTTTGCCTTTCCGCTCGGGTTGGCGATCGCCATCTTTCTGAGCGAGAATTTCCTGGCCCTGCCGGTCCGGCAGGCGATCCGCTTTGTGGTCGAGATGCTGGCGGCGATCCCCAGCGTCGTCTACGGGCTTTGGGGAATCTTTGTGGTCATCCCGCTGGTGAAGATATTCGGCACGTGGGCGACGGCGAACCTCGGCTCGATCCCGCTCTTTGCGGGCCCGGCATATGGCAACTCGATGCTCACGGCCAGCATCGTCCTGGCTCTCATGATCCTGCCAACCATGACGGCGATCTCGCGCAGTGCGCTGACCGCCGTTCCCAAGACCCTGCGTGAAGGCGCCTACGCCCTCGGGGCCACCCGCTGGGAGGCCATTCTCGGCGTGATCCTGCCAACGGCGGCCCCGGGTGTCGTCGCCGCAACCATCCTTGCCCTCGGGCGTGCGATGGGCGAGACGATGGCCGTCGCGATGCTCATCGGCAACAGTTCGCGCCTCTCGTGGTCGCTCCTCTCCCCCGGGGGAACGCTGGCTGGGCTTCTGGCGAACCAGTTCGGCGAGGCCGAGGGCATGCAGGTCAGCTCGCTCATGTATGCGGCGCTCATTCTTGTCATGATCACCCTTTTTGTGAACCTTGCCGGGGAGGCGGTGCTCCGCTACACCCAGAAACAGACGGCCGGCATCCGCTGAACCCATGGACGCCCTCTCCACCCACGCGCCGGACTTTTTCGGCTCCGACAAAGCCGAGTGCACGAAGGCGATCGCCCGCTCGTTTGGGAACCGTATTCTGAGCGTGATCTGCGTCACCCTCTCGCTCCTGACGCTGATTCCGCTACTTTCGATCATCTACCTCGTCCTCAAGAACGGCCTGCCTCTCCTGAGCTGGAGCGTTTTCACCCAGCTGCCTCCGGCCGCCGGCATGGTCGGCGGCGGGTTCGGGAACGCGGTTCTCGGAACGCTCGTAATGGTCGGCCTCGGTCTCGTCATGTCGGCCCCGATCGGCATCCTCTCAGCCATCTACATCAATGAATACGAGCCGGCCGGCCGGCTCTCCCAGGCGGTGCGAATCGTTGCCAAGCTCCTGACGGGGATTCCGTCGATCATCTGCGGCGTATTCGCATTTGCCATTGTGGTGGCCAACACCGGCGCATTCTCCGCCTACGCGGGCGGCGTCGCCCTGGCAGTGCTCATGCTCCCGACGATCCTCCTCACCTCCGAGCAGGCGCTCATGGGCGTGCAGAGCGCCTACCGCGAGGCCTCCTACGGCCTCGGGGCAACGAAGTTCCAGACGATTGTCCGCGTCGTCCTCCCGGACGCCCTCCCTGCTATCATGACCGGAATCATGCTCGCCGTTGCGCGCGCCGCCGGGGAGACCGCGCCGCTGATTTTCACGGCGCTCTTCAGCCAGTTCTGGGCGAAGTCACTGTCCGAGCCGACCGCGTCGCTCTCGGTTCTGATCTATAATTTCTCGACCGTGCCCTTTCCGCACCAGATCCAGATGGCTTGGACGGCCTCGCTGGTCCTGGTCGCCTTCGTGACGCTGGCCAACATCACCGCCCAGCTCGTCTTTTCAAAAAAGCAATAGCCCGCCAGCCTGCCGCACCGAATTTCCATCACCATGACTGACGACGCCAAACGAACAAACGGAAAGAACCAGGCCGCCGGACGGCCGGATTTCATCACGGTTCGCGACTTCAACTTTTTCTACGGGAAGAAGCAGGCCCTGTTTGACATCAACATGGACATCCCCGAGAAGCAGGTCACGGCCTTCATCGGTCCGTCGGGCTGCGGCAAATCAACGCTCCTGAGGAATTTCAACCGGATGAACGAGCTCATCGACGGCGTCCACCACTCGGGGGATATCCGGCTGCTCGGCCAGAGCATCTACGACAAAAGTGTGGAGGTGATCTCCCTGCGCCGGAGCATCGGCATGGTCTTTCAAAAGTCGAACCCCTTCCCGAAATCGATCTACGAGAATGTCGTTTACGGCCTCCGGATCAGCGGGCAGAACTCGAAGAGCGTGCTGGACGAGGCGGTCGAGCGGAGCCTGAGCGGAGCCGCCCTCTGGGACGAGGTCAAGGACCGGCTCCACGAAAGCGCGCTCGGGCTGTCCGGCGGCCAGATGCAGAGGCTTTGCATCGCCCGCGCCATCGCGAACCGCCCGAAGGTCCTCCTCATGGACGAGCCCTGCTCGGCACTTGACCCGATCGCCACCGTCAAAGTCGAGGAACTTATCCACGAGCTCAAGCAGCAGTTCACCATCGTGATCGTCACGCACAACATGCAGCAGGCGACGCGCTGCTCGGACAGGACCGCGTTCTTCTACCTCGGCAAGCTCATCGAGTTCGCCGAGACCCAGAAAATCTTCTCCAACCCCGGCGAAAAGCAGACGGAAGACTACATCACCGGCCGGTTCGGCTGAGCCGCTGCCTTATTGGAGGACCATCTCCTCGGTGGACAGCCGGCGTTTGAGAAAGATCAGGCGGTTGACCGCCTCGCTGAAGCGTACGGGATCCTGCGCGAACGCGCCGGACCGCGCATCGTCAATGAAGCGTGCAAAAAAACCGGTGACATCGGCGGTCTGAACGCGTCCGCCGCTCTGGGCGGCCATGTCGCCGAACGGCCAGATTTCGTTGAGAACCCGTTCCACTGCGCCGGGGTCCGCCAAGAGCTGCTTGATCTCAGCGGATGTCGCAGCGCTCCCCCATGCGCAGCCCCGCGTGATCAGCTGGAACGAGGAGACCGCCAGAAAAAAGAAATCCGGCAGCTTGTCGAGATGAGAAAAAATATGGCTGTAGGAGTCGAGGTCGATGGCTTTGAACTGCCCGCGCCGGCTGAGCATGACGTTCCCGTTTTTCAGGTCGTTCACGGCGAAGCCCAGGCTGTGAACCTCCTCGAGCCAGAGCGCCGTGCTGGTGAGGAGATCCATGATGTGGCCGAGGCCCGGCGGGGAAACGAACGGCGGGGACTTCCGGTTTCTCCTCCAGGCCTCGCCTGCGCTGCCGCTGAGGGATTTCAAAAACTCGCGGTCGGCCTCGTCTTTCGACGTCCGGCCGGACTTCGGCCGGAGGATGCTGGCGTGCTCGCTGCCGGCGACGCCGATCAGGTGGTCGAGAGTGTCCCCCTCGACGAGTTGAAGGACGTGGTAGTTGGAGCGGGCTTTTTCGAGGTAGCCCGCATCAAAGACCCGGATCACGTGCGGCGACTTCGAGAGTCCCCGCGCGATGCCCATGATCGTGTCGGCGGCCTCGATCGCTTCCTTTTTGTGGCCTTTGCGGATGCGGTCGACCTTGACCGCCACGCGCGGGGGGATGCTGGAGTTGGCGACATTGATCGCCTCGTAAACCCGGCCGAACTGCCCCATCCCGAGCTGCCCGATAATGAGGTAGCCGACCCCCTCGAGCGGGCCCTGGATTTTGTTCCAGGCGTCCTCGTCCTCGTCGTCGATGATCCCGTAGCGCCCGCTCTTCGGCCGCGGGGTCTTGAGCCTTCTGGGGCTCTTCCACTGGACCGGCATCGACTCCTGCCACTCGGGCTTGTCCGGCATGAGACCGGCGACGCTCAGGCGCAGGTAGCGCGAGTCGAGGTAGTCCCGCGTGATCACCGCGGCGGTATCCCACAGGCTCGCGACATTCCGGTCCCTCAGGAGGAACGACACATCGGAAAGCATGCGGAAGAACGGATCACGGGCGAAGAGCTCGCGGCGCTCGAATTTCTGGCGGGCGGCGGCGACTCGCTCGAAGGCCGCTCCGGCCTCGTTCGGATCCAACCTCCCGTCCTTCTTGCCCTCGTAGAGCACATGGAGGTTGAGGAGGGCCATGTTGGTGGTCAGGTGGATCCGCTCGGTGAAGCGGTCGCGTGGATAGCTCCGGTGCCCGAGCTGGATCAGGACATGACGGATCACCTCCCAGATTTTTCCGGTCCGCTCCAGGGCGCCGCCCTTCTCCTCCAGAGCCGGCTCGAATTCTTTCAGCATCGAGGTCCGGACGACAATCCTTGTCTCCGCAGGCGTAAGATCATCGTTGACCCGCATCTCGCGCGTCGCCATCGCGGGAACGGTGGCGCTCGAACTCAGGTACATCCGCGTCTCGCTGTTCGAGGGATTGTCAAAGAGCATCTCGTCGAAAATCCGGCCTGCATGCTGGCTTTTCTGCAGGAGGGTGGGCAGCTCCCTGAACGTGCGCGTCAGGCCCTCCGCCCAGCGCGCAGACCGGTCGTTCAGCGCCACAAACTGAAGGGATTTCCCTGCGCTCTGGATCTTGATCTCCATTTCGAAGGTCCCGTCCGTCCGGGCATCCCAGGGCTTCTGGAGATATTCCAGCCAGGCGTCGGAGGTGCCTGAGAAAACGGTGGTGCTGCGGTTGGTCGGAAGGGTGCGCTGCCGCGGGGCGGGCCTGCCGGAAGGTGCCGGCTGGTCGCGCCTGCCCTCCAGGCCCATCGCGGTTAAAAAATGCCTCAGAAGATCCGACATGGGAATGGCTGAAATGATGACGGATTTCCCCGGTGTGGCAAGGACGGCGGCCCGGCGAAAATTTCCCGAAACACCGCTTGTGTTTTCCGGCGCTTCCTGTCGATGTTAAAGAGAACCAATTGCCTTTTCGCTTCGACCATTCGCCGCTTCATGACACCCGCCAATACCCGACACATTTCCTCCGACTTTGACTCCGCCCTTGAGGATTTGCGAAAAAGCGTGCTGATGATGGCCTCCCTGACCCTGCGCAGCCTGGAGAATGCTCGGAAGGGTCTCTTCGAGCGGGATGAGGACTGGTGCAACACGGTGATCGCGGACGACGAGGAGGTCGACTCGCTCGAGATTCAGATCGACCGGGACGGGATCGAACTCATGCTCCGCTTCCACCCGGTGGCCTCCGACCTCCGCAATGTGATCGCAGCGATGAAGATGAGCGTGAACCTCGAGCGCGTGGCCGACCAGGCGGTCGGTATCGCTCGCCGGTCCCGCAAGCTTAACGTCCATCCGGCCCTGCCCGAGACGAGTGCGATCGAACCCCTCTTCCGCCACGCCATCGACATGGTCCGCAATGCCGTGCGGGCGTATGCCGAAAATGACATCGAGCTCGCCCGCTCGCTCAAGTCACGGGACCGCGAACTCGATACCCTCAACGGCGAATACGCTCACAAGCTCACGAATCTGATGCAGAAAAATGCCGATTTGATCGAGAGCTACCTCGAGCTGATCTTTATCGCCCGGTTCCTCGAGCGCGTCGGCGACCAATCCACGAACATGGCCGAGGATACCGTCTTCGCTGTGGCCTTCGAGGACATCCGGCACCCTTCGGTGAACGACTAGCCGCCCGTTCACTCTCCGCATTCAGCGGGAAAATGCTAGCCGGCCAGGCCCAGTCGCTCATGGCACAGGGGCGTCGACTGCGGGACAGATACGGGGACGCTCTTAAGGAGACCGACCAGCTGGTCGGTCCGAAGAGGCTTCCTCAAGACGGAATCCATGCCGGAATCCAGGCAGATCTGTTCCTCGGTGTCCAATGCGTTCGCCGTCAGTGCAACAATCCACGGCTGCCGGTCTGAAGGCAGCGATGCTCGGAGCATTCGTGTGGCAGCATAGCCGTCCATCTTCGGCATCTGTATGTCCATAAGCACCAGATCGTAGTACTTCCTTCGGAAGGCCTCCAGCACCTCCTGACCGTTCTCCACTGAATCCGGCTCGTAGCCGAGCTTCTGAAGAACGCGGACGATCAGTTTCATGCTGACGGCCTGATCCTCAGCAACGAGGATTTTTAGCGGGAACCTGGCCGACAGGCTGGCAACCCTGCCCTGCCCGATCAACTTAGAAAGTGAGGGAACCGGCACAGATGCGCCATGGAACTCCCCCGGCCCCACGGGCACCTTGAATGGAATCCGCACGGTGAACTCGGTTCCTTGCCCGACTTCGCTGGTTGCCGAAATCGTGCCGCCCATGATCTGGACGAGGTTTTTTGTGATCGCCAGCCCGAGACCGGTGCCTCCGAATCTCCTCGTTGTCGAGGCGTCGGCCTGCGTGAACGGAAGAAAAATCTTTCCGAGTTGTTCCCGCTTCACGCCGATCCCCGTGTCCACGATCCGAAGCTCGAGCATCACGGTGGCGGAATCGGTGCCGGGCACGGCTCCCGCGAGGAGTTCGATCCTTCCGCACTCAGTGAATTTCACGGCGTTCCCCAGCAGGTTGCTCACCACTTGTTTGAGCCGGCCGGAATCGCCGATCAGCCAGATGGCGGCGGCGGACGCAACTTTCAGGTGGGCCGAGATCCCCTTTCGCCTGGCCTCTGCCCGGATGACATCCAGGCAATCCTCAAGCAAAGCCGGCACGAAAATTTCCGCCTGCTCAAGCTCGAACACCCCCGACTCGAGTTTTGAGAAGTTCAGGACGTCGTTCACGATACGGAGAAGTGCCTCCGCGCTTTTGCGGATCGTCCCAGCAAAATCTCTCTGCTCGTCATCCAGACGGGTTTCCATGAGCAGTTCAGAAAAACCGACCACGCCATTGAGGGGTGTGCGGATCTCGTGGCTCATCGTTGCAAGGAACTGCCCTTTGGCAATACTGGCCTGGAGAGCCTCCGACCTGGCAACGACGAGCTTGCGCCCATAAATACCAAGCCCGCCCACCAAGAGCAGAAGCATGCTCCCGCCCGGTCCGCCCAGAAGAAACATCACCAGGCAGTCCTCCCAGATCGACGAAAGGACGCTGATATCCTCGAACACGGTCACGGACAGATTCGAATTTGGGACGGCAAGCGAGACGGTGACGAATAGCGCATTCGTCCCGGAGACAGTAACCATCCACGGGAACCCTTCCGGAGCGTCCGTGATCTCCAAGAGCGGAAAATCCCTCCTCTGATAATAGTCCATGCGTTCTTCCTCGGACAGCCGGGCGACACGTGCGCCGGGCAGCGCATTCATCTCCCAGGCTCGGTTGCGCGCGAGCAGCACAATTCCATTGCTGTCCGAGACAAGCGCATTGGCCTTGTTGACCCATGGGGAGAGGCTCCGGGTCTCGGCCTTCACGACAATCGCGCCGAGAAAAATCCCTCCCTCCATGACGGCGGCCGAAAAATAGAAACCCGGCGTTTGTGGCGGTTGCCCGCCCTCGAACTGTTCACCGTCGAGCCCCTGCCTCACCTTTCGAAAAAATGCGCGGCTGGAAAAGTCGCGTCCGGCAAGGCCTTCCGACAAATCGGAACTGCTGGTTGCAACGCACTGGCCGCCCGCATTGATGACCCAAACCGCATCCGCCCCGAGAAGGAAAACCGCCCGGGCGAGATAGCGGTTGATGTCAGCCCCCTCCTCAGCGGACTGCCTCGAATCAGCCTGCTTCTCCACAGATTTCAAGATCGAACGCACCCGCTCGCTGCCGCAAAGAAACGTCGTCATTCCGCGCAAGTGGGCCAGATCGGCACTGATGTCCTGCGCCAATTGATACGCCTGCAGCGAAACGAATTTGGTGGATTTTTCGATCAGCCGCTCGCGTCTGGTCCCGTATTCCTTCGAAGTGACCCAGGCTGCCGCAAACATCCAAAGCGCTGCCATTCCCACCGATACGAGCAGGATTTTGTGATGGGCGCGACCCTTCGAGCGCAACCACGCTACGGATCGACGCCCAGCATCCAGGAGATTTCTGGGAGTGAATGGCATATTATAAATTTAACTAATGCATTCCTTCCAGGCTTCAACCTCTGAATTGCGACGAATTTGTCACGGAATGCGGCGTGCGTGTGCATCCCCTGTTGAAGAAGCGGCCACTTCGCTCCATAGTGGGGACCATTGATGGACGCGCTTCCTCTCGTCGGTGCCACATTCTGTTTTTTGCTGAGCTTCGGCTACACCGTGCTTGTCCTGGCAGGCGGGAGGTTCCGGCTTGGTGCGGCCAACACGGTCGCGATGGCCGGCGGGTTCCTCTTGTTGTCGCTCAGCCTGTGGCAGCGCGGCAGGGTGGAAGGCTCCTGCCCGATCAACTCGCTGTTCGACGTGCTGGTTTTCATGAGCTGGGCAATCGTCCTCATCTCCCTGCTGGTCGGTCCGCCCTACCGGCTGTCGCTCATGGGAGCGTTCACCGCGCCGCTGGTGCTGTCGATTCTGCTGTTTGCGCAGCTGGCCCCGATCGGGAGGTCGGCCGCGGTGAGGGTGGTGCGGGACCCCTACATTGAGTTTCACGCCTCGCTGTCCCTGATTGCCTACGGGGCGTTCGCTCTGGCGGGGATCGCGGGGCTGATGTATCTGGTGCAGGACCGCCAGCTCAAACGGCGCAAAGGAGGCGTCCTTCTCTTCAACCTCCCGCCGATCACGGATCTCGGGATCGCAAATGCCCGCCTCCTTTGGCTGGGATTCGGGCTTCTCACGGTGAGCTTTGCGGCCGGATTTTTGAGCGGCATGCCAGTAAACACGCTCAAGTTCTGGACCTCGGCGTCGATCTGGGGGATCTACGGCGCGATGCTGGTCCTGCGGAGGGTTCACAGCCTGCCTCCCCGGCGCACGGCCGCCCTCTCGGTCGGAGTCTTTGCCTTCGTCCTCATCTCACTCCCGGCCATCCAGCACCTCTCGGCCCCGCAATGAACATCCTCTGCGCCGGCATCAACCACCACAGCGCGGCTGTCGACATCCGCGAGAAGTTCGCCGTTGCGACCCACGAGCTGGCCGGCGTGCTCGACCGGATCCGCACGATCGACGGCCTGGCCGGGGCGGTGATCGTCTCGACCTGCAACCGGGTGGAATTTTACGCGGCCAGCGTATGCCCGATCCGGGTGATGGACGGCCTGCGCGTCTACTTGAACGAGCGCACGGAGAACCCCGACGCACTCCTCTACACACACGTTTCTCCGCGGAGTGTGCGGCACCTCTTCCGGGTGGCGAGCGGCCTGGACTCGATGGTGATCGGCGAGACCGAGATCCTCGGGCAGCTCAAGCAGGCGTATGCCGCGGCGACCGAGTGCGGCGCCACCACCCGGCACCTCAACAAGCTCTTCCAGCATGCGTTCCGCGTCGCCAAGCAGGTCCGCAGCGAAACCCGCATCACGCGCGGGTCGACCTCGGTCGGCTCGGTGGCGGTCGACCTCGCCGAGAAGATTTTCGGCGACCTTGGCGGACGGAAGGTGATGATCCTCGGAGCAGGCGAAACGAGCGAGCGCACCGCGCGCAGCCTGGTCTCCCGCGGCGTCCGCACGGTCATCGTGGCCAACCGGACCTTCGAGCGGGCAGCGCAGCTGGCGGGCGAAATCGGCGGCCTGGCCGTCCATTTCGACCACTGGCACAAGACGTTTGACGAGGTGGACATCCTGATCTGCTCGACGGCGGCCCCCCATCCCGTCGTGACGCGGGAGAAGCTCGAACCCCTGCTCCGCGCCCGCGACGGGCGGCCGCTTTTCATCATCGACCTCGCGGTGCCGCGCGATGTCGAGGCGGCCGTCGACGCGCTGGAAAACGTTTACCTCTACGATATCGACTCGCTCGAGCAGATCGTCCGCCAATCGCTGGAGGTCCGCCAGGCGGAGGTCGTCCGCTGCGAGCAGATGATCGACCGGCATGTGGGCAGCTTTGTCTCGTGGATGCGGACGCACATCGACCACTGCGCATGAAAGAAATCCTCCTCGGCACGCGCGGTAGCGAGCTCGCGCTGGTTCAAACGCGCGACGTCGCCCGGCAGTTGCGCGCCGCTCACCCCGGGCTGGCGGTCGGCGAGCGGATCATCCGGACAACCGGTGACCGGCGGCTGGATGTGAGCCTCTCGGCACCCGGTCCGCTGGACAAGGGGCTCTTCACCAAGGAGCTTGAAGAGGCCCTCCTGCGCAGCGACGTGCAGGCCGCCGTCCACAGCCTCAAGGACCTCCCCACCGAACAGCCGCCCGGTCTCGTCGTCGGCGCCGTCCTCGAGCGTGCCAACCCCGGCGACTGCCTCGCATCGAAGCACGCCGGCGGCTGGCAGGGACTGCCCGCGGGAGCGGTTGTCGCCACATCAAGCCTGCGCCGGAAAAACCAGCTTCTCCTCCTGCGGCCGGACCTCCGCATCATCGAGATCCGCGGCAATGTTCCCACCCGCCTGCGCAAAGTGCTCGAGAGCGGGGAAACCGATGCGCTCGTGCTGGCCTGCGCCGCGCTCGACCGGCTCGGGCCGGACGTCGTCCCGGAGGGACTCGACATCACAGCCATCCGCGAGATGCTTCCGGCTCCCGGACAGGGAGCCGTCGCCGTCGAGTGCCGCGCGGACGACAGCGAAACCCTCCGAGTTCTGGAAGCCGTCCACCACGAGGAGACCGCCCGCTGCGTTGCCGCCGAGCGCGCCCTCCTCACCAGCCTCGGCGGCGGCTGCCACCTCCCGCTCGGCGCCCGCGCCGAGATCATCGACGGCGCCGTCCGCGTGCATGCGGGCCTGTTCGAACCCGACGGCATCCGCTGGCTTTCAACGTAGGCAGCGCCCCCAGCCGCTCATGGGCGGGGGTCCGGCAGCTTTGCGGCCTGGATGATGTCGACCCAGATCGGGAGCGCCAGCGCGCCGCCGTAGCCGCCGGGACGGATCGTCCGCGGCTGGTCGAAACCGACCCAGACCCCGCAGGTCAGCTTGGAATCGAAGCCGACGAACCAGGCGTCGACGAAGTTGTTCGTGGTTCCGGTTTTGCCGGCCGCCCGCCCGCGGAGCCCGAAGTCGTGCGCCCGCGCGGCCGTCCCGCGTTCGACGACCTGTTCCAGCAGGGATGTTGTCATGCGCGACGCCGGCGGCGAGAGGACCGGGATCCGCCCGCGCGTGGACTTGTAGAGAATGTGCCCGTCGGCATCGGTCACCTTCTCGATGAGATAAGGCTGGAGCCTCGACCCGCCCGTCGCGAAGACCGTGTAGGACGAGGTCAGATCCTTCAGGCCCGTCTCGAACGCGCCGAGGCAGAGCGCGGGGTAGCGCGGGGGATTCTGTGCAAGGCCGGCGCGGATCACCGTCTCGGCAATGGTATCCAGGCCCGCCCGCAGACCGGCGCGGATCGTCATGGTGTTCCGCGAATCGACGAGCCCCTCGCCAGCGGGCTGCATCCCCCGGTAGGTTCCGTCGGAATTCGAGGGATCGTAGGCCCCGTATTTCTGCGGGATCTCGCCGCGGCGAAGGTGGTCGTCGGACAGCGGTTCGTCCGGGCGGAGCCCCCCCTCGAATGCGCAAGCATACACGAACGGTTTCACGACCGAGCCGGCCTGGCGCTTCCCGAAGAGGGCCCGGTGAAATTTGCTGCCGGAATAATCCCGACCGCCAACGATCGCGCGGATCCCCCCGTTCGCATTGTCCATCGCCAGCGCAGCCGCCTGCAGGTAGGGCGCGGATTTTTCGTTGTCGAGAACCGCCCCTGCAAACGAGGCCATCGGCGGGTGCGGGTAGCCGGGCTGCATCTCGATTTCGGTCAGGCGCTTTTGGACCGCCGCCTCGGCGGCGGCCTGGAGCGGGCCGTCGATCGTCGCGTAGATCTGCAGCCCGCCGGCATCGATCTGCCCCGGCTCGAGGACCATTTCCAAATCGCGGAGGATGGCATCCATCGCCCAGTTTTCCTCCGGCGAGGACTTCGTGCGCGGAGCGGTGACCAGCGGCTCGGTGCAGGATTCATCCGCCTGCGCTGCGGTGATGAGTCCGATGTCGTGCATGCGGTGGAGGACGGTGTTCCTCTCGCGCACGGAGCCCTTCGGGTTGTTGAAGGGCGCGTAGCGGTTCGGGCTGCGGATGAGGCCGGCCAGCGTCGCCGCCTCGTGGAGCGAGAGACGGGCGGCCGGCTTGCCGAAATACATCTGGCTCGCCGCCTCGATCCCGTATGTGCCGGAGCCGAAATAGATCCGGTTCATGTAGGCTTCGAGGATTTCCTCCTTGGTGAGCTCGGTCTCGATGCGGAAGGCCAGCGCCGCCTCGATGAGCTTGCGGTGCATGTTTTTGCCGCCAAGCGGGAAGCTGTTGCGGGCGAGCTGCTGGGTAATCGTGCTTGCCCCCTCGCGGAAGCCGCCCAGAAAAAGATTGCGCACGACCGCGCGCGCGATCCCGATCGGATCAATCCCGTGGTGCTGGTAAAAGCGGGTGTCCTCCCGGCTGATCAGCGCATTCACAAAGTGGTTCGACACTTGGTCGAAAGGAACGACAACCCGGTTCTCGCCGGCCAGGCGGCTGTAGAATTTCCCATGGCAGTCGTAGACGACCGACCGCTCGAGCATCTTGTGGATTCCCGCAAGATCATATTGGAGCGCCCAAACATAATACCCGAGGGCCACAACGCTCCACAGAAGGAGTGTGACGAAGCCCAGCTTCATCAGCGCCCGGAGCAGCCAGCGGCGCCTGCGCGGAGGCGGCGGCGCCTTGGCCGTCACCTTCTTCGAGGGTTTTTTGGTGCGCGCCCGGGCGCGTTTGGGTTTCTGCTTCGACACGGACCGCAATTTAAGCATTTCCACACGGCATTTCGCACGCAATCTTGCAGGCCGAGCTGTGAAAATCCAAATCCTCACCATCTTCCCCGGTGTGTGCCGTGCGGTCCTGGACGAAAGCATCCTCAAGCGTGCGCAGGAAAAATCCCTCGCCGAACTCGAGGCGGTCGACCTCCGCGCGTGGACGACCGACCGGCACCGGACGACCGACGACGCCCCCTATGGCGGCGGTCCGGGCATGGTCATGAAAATCGAGCCGATCGACCAGGCGCTCGCCGCGCTCCGCACACCGGAGGCGAAGGTCATCCTGATGTCCCCCCAGGGCCGGAAGTTCTCGCAGAAGGTCGCCGCCGAACTCGCCCGCGAAAGCCATCTCATCCTCCTCTGCGGGCACTACGAGGGCATCGATCAGCGCGTGGCCGACCACCTCATCGAGGACGAAATTTCCATCGGCGACTACGTCCTCACCAGCGGCGTCCTTCCGGCCCTCGTTCTCACCGATGCGATCGTCCGCCTCATCCCGGGAGTGCTCGGCGACAGCCAGTCAGCCGTGCAGGATTCGTTCGTCTCCGGCCTCCTCGACCACCCGCACTACACGAGACCGGAATCCTATCGCGGCTGGAAGGTTCCCGACATCCTCCTCTCCGGCAACCATGCCGCCATCGACGTCTGGCGCCGCGAGACCGCCCTCGAGGCCACCCGACAGCGGCGGCCGGATCTCCTGCCCTGATCCCGCTTGCCCGCACCGGGTTTTCACCGCGCGAAGATTTTCCGACGCTGGATGATGCCGGCTTTCTGGTTTGGCCTTGCGTTGACGGAAAGACGCCGGAGGCATATGCTGCAAAACATGAAGCTGCTCCCCCCACTTCTCGCGGCGGTCGTTGTTCTGTTTCATCCGGCGTTCGCATCCGCCGATCCCTCCGATGGCTGGCCACGGACATTTACCAATGACGGCACGGGATTCACGGTTTACCAGCCGCAGGTGACAGAGGTGGCGCGGAAAGCGGAGCCAACGGGAGCCGTTTTTTAGTTAGCTCGGAGA
>CAYXRX010000031.1:0-44144 GCA_964467415.1 uncultured Chthoniobacterales bacterium | reverse complement strand
TGACCTCCTGGGCGGGCAACGTCCTTGCGTTCCGCGCGGCGGTCTCGGTCCTGCCGCAGGGTGCCGCCCAACCGATGTTCGGTACGGTCTCGGCGTCGGGAACGACCGATGTGGACAACGACGCGCAGACGGTCACGCTCACGAACATCAATGTCGTGCAGGCGAATTTCCCGTCAGCGCCGGACCATGCGCAGGCCTACGGCGCGACCATTGTCGCGCAGGCATCCGGCTGGGCGCAGGCGCTTTCGCTGCCTGCTGTGAAGGCCAACCTCGCCGTCACTAGCGCGGAGGGTGCGGCCGGAAAAACCGTCGCGGTAAAAAATGCACCGCCGAGGATTTACTTCAGCGAGTCGCCGGCGGTGCTTGTTCTGGTGGATGGCGAACCGGCTCTGCGTCCGGTCCCGGACTCGACGCTTCTCCGCGCAATCAACACGCAGGCCCTGCTCCTGATGGACCAGGCGAGCGGATCGTATTTCCTGCGGGTGAATGGCATCTGGGCGCAGGCGGCTGCCCTGGCGGGTCCGTGGGCTCCCGCGGTGAATGCGCCGGCGAGTCTGGATGCCGTGCTCCAGCAGGCGACAAAGGCCGGAAACGTCCAGCTCTTCAATCCCCCCTCCGGAGCGGCCGCGCCGATGCCTGTCGTCTATGTGAGCACAGTCCCTGCCGAGCTCATCACCACCCAGGGCCCGCCCGCGTTCTCGCCGATCGCCGGCACCCAGCTCCTGCATGTCACCAACACGGGCAGCTCGCTATTTATGAACACGGCCAACCAGGCGTATTACGTCGTGATCTCCGGCCGCTGGTTCATGGCGACCGATTTTCAGGGGCCGTGGCTGTTCGTGCCCGCCGACCAGCTTCCGCCCGACTTTGCGAACATTCCTGAGACCGCTCCGGCCGGCACGGTGCTGGCCTCGGTCGCCGGCACACCGCAGGCCGGCGAGGCGGCAATCTCCGCAACAATCCCCCAGACGGCCACGATCTCTCGCTCCGCGACCACGCAGGTCTCCTACGACGGTGACCCGCAGTTTGAGCCGATCCAGAGCACGAGCCTCTCGTATGCGAAGAATTCCGCGACGCCGGTCATCCAGGTCGACAGCGATAAGTATTATGCCGTGGTGAACGGCGTCTGGTTCAAGGCGAAGTCGCCCTCCGGGCCCTGGAAGGTGGCCGACAGCGTCCCGCCGGAAATTTATGCGATTCCGCCCAGCTCGCCGGTCTACTACACAACGAACGTGGCAGTCTATGGTTCGACCCCCGACGTCGTCTACGTCGGCTACACGCCGGGATATTTCGGCACGTGCCTCGCCCCCGAGGGAGTTGTTGTTTTCGGCACCGGCTTTTCCTATCCGCCCTACATCGGCGCAAACGTCTGGTATGGTCCGCCGCTCACCTACGGGTTCGGCGCGGGCTTCGCCTGCGGGCTGGCGACCGGCTTTGCGTTCGGGCTGGCCGTCGACCACGGCTGGGGCTGCTCGCCGTGGTGGGGGCCATGGCACGGCGGCTGGGGGGACGTCAACGTGAACCGCAATGTCGTGAACAACTGGAACAACGTCAACGTCAACGCCCACAATGCCTACAACCGCTGGGGCAATAATGTCGTCGCCAACAACCGGATCAACAATGCCCGGAACGACATCGACAACGCGCGCGCCGACAATGCGAAAAACCAGTTCTCGGACTGGAAGGGTGCCCACCCGGATGCCGCGCAGAACCTGAAGGCTGACGCCTCCCGCGATGCCGCACGGACGGCCCCCGACCGCCAGGCTCTCCGGGCTGATCCCTCGCGGCTCGGCGATAACAACGTCTTCGCCGGGCGCGACGGCAATGCCTACCGGCCGGCTGCCGATGGCAGCTGGCAGCGGCACGATGCTTCCGGCTGGAACAATGTCGACCGCTCGAGCTTCGACGACTCGATGCACCGCGACATGGACAACCAGCAGTTCTCCCGCTCGATGGGAGGAATGCGGGACTTCGGCGGGGGCGGGTTCCGCGGGGGCGGCGGATTCCGCGGCGGGGGCGGGCGGCGCTGAAACCTCAGCGCGGCTCGAGGCGGGCCTTCAGCTTTTCGACGGCGGCGAGCGCCTCGTCGACCGAGTCGGCCATCACGCAGACGTGGCCCATTTTGCGACCCGGGCGGGCTTCGGATTTTCCGTAGAGGTGGAGCTTGGCGCGGGGGTCCTCAAGAACGGCTGTCCAATCAGGCTCGCCGTTCGCCCACAGATCGCCGAGCAGGTTCCACATGACGACCGGCCGGAGCAGTTCGGACGAGCCAAGCGGAAGCCCGCAAACCGCACGGAGCTGCTGCTCAAACTGGCTGGTCACGCAGGCGTCGAACGTGAAGTGCCCGGAGTTGTGCGGGCGAGGAGCGAGTTCGTTCACCAGGAGGCTCCCGTCCTGCGCGAGGAAGAGCTCGACGGCCAGAAGGCCGACGACATCCAGCGCGGCGGTGATCCCCGAAGCGAGGTCGCGCGCAGCGTCGAGAACCCCGGGGGAAAACCGGCCGGGCACAATCGAGAGGTCGAGGATATGGCGGGCATGGCGGTTCTCGGAAACCGGAAACGTGACAACACCGCCGTCGAGTCCGCGCGCGCAGATGACCGAAAGCTCGGCCTGAAACGGAATCCATTTCTCGAGCACTCCGCGCGGAGCGCCGAAGCGTCGCCAGACACCGGCCGCATCCTCGCCGCCCTCCAGCTTGATCTGGCCCTTGCCGTCGTAGCCGAAATCCGCCGTCTTCAGCACCGAGGGCACGCCGATCTCCCCGAGCGCCGCTGCCAGCGACTCCGCCGAATCGACCACCGCAAACGGAGCGCAGGGGAAGCCGTTCGCCTTCAGAAACGCCTTTTCCCGCTCGCGGTTCTGGCAGATGTGCAGCACGCAGCCGCGCGGGTGCACCGGCCGGATCGCGGAAATCCGCTCGATCGCAGCGATCGGGATGTTTTCGAATTCGAACGAGACGACATCAACCCCGCGCGCAAACTCCTCAAGCTGCTCCGCGTCGGTGTAGGGGGCGTTCACCTCGACATCGCAGATCTGTCCCGCTGGACTGGCCGGCTGGGGTTCGAATGCATGCACACGGTAGCCCATCCGGCGGGCGGCGATCGCCAGCATCCTGCCGAGCTGCCCGCCGCCGAGCACCCCGATGACTCCGCCGGGCAGAACCCTCGCCTGATTCGCATCGATTCCTTTTTCTGACATCGCACGGTTATGGCGCATTTGGTGCCCCGAATAAAGAATTCCTCACGCGGCGGCTGGCCTGATAGAATGTTTTCCCTTTCCGGTATGACCGATCGACTTGTTTACATCCTGGCCTCGCTCGCCGTCGGAGTGATCCGGCGGCTGCCGCTGCCGGTGTGCTTTGTGCTCGGTCAGGCGATCGGAGCGCTTCTGTGGCTGATCCTGCCCGGCTACCGCAGGCTCGCGCGGCAGAACCTCGCGGCGGCTTTCGAGGGAGAAAAATCAGCCGCCGCAATCCGCGCGCTCGTCTTCCGGCACTTCACCACGCTCGGCGCCAATGCGGTCTGCGCGTTCAAGATCCCCGCTGTGCCCCAGGAGGAAATCCTCAGGATCGCCCCCATCGAGCATCTCGACCGCATCAAAGACAATATCGCGCGGGGCCGGCCAGTCGTCCTGGCGATCAACCACATCGGCAACTGGGAACTTTACGCGCAGCTGGTCTTCCAGGTGCCCGGCGCACGGTTCGGCACGGTCTACCAGTCCCTGCGCAACCCGCTCATCGACGACCTGGTCAACCGTGACCGCCGCCGCCTCGGCGTGGCCACGTTCGACCGGAAGAAGGGCTTCAACGCCGCAATCGCGCTCCTCCGCGAGCCGGGCATTGTCGGCGTGCTGGTCGACCAGAATTCCGGCGACGCAGGTGTCTGGACCCCGTTCTTCCGGCGCCTGTCCTCCACTTCCCCGCTGGCGGCGGCGCTGGCCATGCGGACCGATGCCGCGGTGATTCCCGTGGCCATCTACACTTCTGGATTTGCGAAGTGGCGCGTGGTCCTGAGTGAGGAGATCCCCTGGCACCCCGACAGGCCGGAGCAGCTCACCGCCGACATCAACACCGCGCTGGAGCGCCAGATCCGCGAATCCCCGCAGGATTGGTTCTGGGTCCACAACCGCTGGAAAACACCCACCCCGAACTTCCTCACCGCCACGGCCAAGCGCGGCGTCTTCCTCCCCGAAGCCGGGCCTGCGCCCAAGCCGTTCCGGATTGTCGTGCGCTCGCCCAACTGGCTGGGCGACGCCGTCATGAGCATCCAGGCCGCGCGCGCGTTCAAGCTCGGACGCCCGGATGCCCGCCTCGCGATCCTCGCTCCGGAAAAGCTCGCCGGCCTCTGGAAGCGGGTCCCGGAAGTTGACGAGGTGATCTCCATCGAGCGGGGCGAATCGGCTTTCGCCGTCGCGAGCAAGCTGCGCGGGCGCTTCGACGTCGCCGTGCTTTTTCCGAATTCGCTGCGCGCGGCGCTCGAGGTCTGGCTGGCCGGGATCCCCCGACGCGTCGGGTTCGCCGGCCATTTCCGCTCGGCCCTGCTCAACCAGATCATCCCTCCCAGGAAAAAAAAGGAGACGCGCCCGGAACACCATGCGGACCGCTACTGGAGGATCGCCTCGCGCTGCGGAGCCGTCGTCCCCACGCCGCCCGCACTGCAGTGGCGGGCGCCAGCGGACGGCACGGTCATCGGCCTCTGCCCGGGCGCGGAATTCGGTCCGGCCAAGCGCTGGCCGGCCGAGCGCTTCCGCGAGGTCGTCGAAAGGGTCAATGCCACGATCCCCTGCCGGTGGGTCATCGTGGGAACCGCGGCCGATTCCCCGCTCGCATCGGCAATTTCCAGAGGGTTTGACAATATCACCGACCTCACCGGAAAAACCTCGCTCGACGAACTGATGACCGGTCTGTGCCAGCTCAGCGGGATCCTCACGAACGATACCGGCACAATGCACCTGGCCGACTTTCTCGGAGTTCCGCTCGTCGCGGTCTTCGGATCGACCGAGCCCGCCCTCACCGGCCCGCGGGGCCCCCGCAGCACGGTGGTCCGCCAGCAGGTCGAGTGCAGCCCGTGCTTCCTCCGCGAATGCCCGATCGACTTCCGCTGCATGCGCGAGATCCGGACCGACGAGGTCGTCGCTGCCGTCCTGAAATTTGCCGCCTGCCCGGCTTGATTACGGATGCTTTGCGATGCGGATGTCCGCGAGGTCGATCCCGGCGGGGGCATCCGGCGCGGCCGGACGGATGCGAGCGGCAATCTCAAGCGTGACAAACGAGCCGTCCTCGTCGCTTTTCGGAATCTGCCCGAGATACTGGAACGTGAGCTGACCGTCCCCGTCGAGCTTCGCATTCGCAATCGTGAAGCTCATCCGGTCGAGCTTGGAAAAATACGGGGAGTCCGAGTCCTTGAGGAACACGGCAACCCACTCATCGGCCTGGTTGAGGACATCGATCGGCGAAGTTGGCTTCCCGGCGGAGTCGATGAGGACGAGGCTCGCCTCCGCGGTGTTCCACTTCCAGTTCTGGTAAACAAAGACCGCCCGACCGTCCGGCGACCAGGCCGTGTTCAGCGATCCGGAATTCTGGGACGGATCGTCCGAACCGAATTCGCCCGGAATCTTGCAGAGGATTTTCTTTGTCTTGAGATCGATGAGGTAGTTTTCCACCTTGCTGCCGCCGTCGTCGCCGGTTGTGGCAAACTGCCGGAGCACGCGCGCCACCCGCGTGCGGAGCCCCCAGCCGATCTGGTAGTGCCCGTCCGGCGAAGCGGTTCCGCCAACGAGTCGGTAGGGCACGCCCTCGAGCGGTGGATCGTAGATGTCGCGGAGCTGACCGCCGTCCAGCTGCGCGGTCTCGACAGCGCTTTCATATCGATCGGCCGACTGCGCGTCGCGCTTGGCCGCCCCCTCCTCGACGCGCTTGAGCGTTCCGGTGTTGGTCTTTCCGTCCGGGCCGGGTTTCACGTCGCCGGCGCAGGATTCCCAGCGCACGCAGCGGCCGTCGCGGAACCAGAGACGGTTCTCGTTCGCATGAACCCGCTTGTCCGGAAGCGTCTCGTAGATCCCCTCAAGCAGAAAAATCGGCAGCCCGTCTTTCAGTAGCACCTCGGTGCGGAAGCTGCCGCGCTTGTCCTCATGAACGGTGACGACCTTCACCGCCGCCCCCATCTCGTCAAAACAGGCGGTCTTGTTGACCTGCCCGCCCGGCGTGTCCCACGCATACGAGCCGTCCTGCGAGGGCATCTCCAGTCGGACCCGGACAAATTCCGGCAGGCGCTTTTCGAGTGCGGCACATTCCGCAGCCACGGCCTTCGCCGCATCCGGAGGCTGCGCAGGTGCGGCATGGAGAACATTCGCGAAGAGCAAGACCGCCGTGAGCGCAAGCGTCCATCCCGTGCTCCCGCCGGGAAGCCGGCAGGAATGGGAAATGCGGTAATGCGGTTTCATCCGCCAGAAAGTAGGCGACTCCGCGACAGAATGTCGAGGAGGCTTATCCCGGAACCCCGAGGCGGGTGGCAAGTTCCTTGGAGTCGATTCCCTCGACGGCAATGGTCTTGATGCGCGACGAAGCGCCCGATTTGATCGCGACTTGGGAGCGGGCCACGCCGAGGTGCGCGGCCAGAAACGCGATCAGCGCGGAATTCGCCTTGCCGTCCACAGCACGCGCGCGAAGGCGGACTTTGATCGCGTCGCCGTGCATCCCGCAGATCTCATCCTGCGCGGCTCCCGGCTGCGCCTTGATTTTGAAATAACCGGTCATGTCCGATCCTGGATCAGCACTTGAAAGGCCGCCGCCGCATCCTGGAATCCCTCCGGGAGGATTGTGCCCGGCAGCTGGGATTCAATGAAACGGCCGAGGCTGCCGAGGCTCCGGGTCGTCCACCCCAGCGATTCCCCCCGGTCGCGCAGATCGGTGAAATTGACGTCACAGGTGATGTCCCGTTGCCCGAACGCGCCGTAAACATCCGATCCTGTGAGCCGTTGCTGGCGGGCGTAGGCGCGGATCGTCCCGGCCGGCCGGCGACGGTAGAGCTCCGGCATTTCCCCGCCATAATCGATTGTCAGCATGCGCCCGCCTTTCCACTCCCCCGCCCACGAGCCGAGCCATTGGTGATACGACTCGGCCACCTCGATCCGGCTGCCTTCGGGAAATTCGTGCCCGAATGCCGATGACCGTGGGAGCCGCTCACACGGGACCAACACCTCCCGCACGCCGCCGCCCTCGAGCCGAACCGCCAGCTCGCGCCAGCTCTCGGATTCCCTAACGAACACCCGGCAGGGAAACGCATCCGGCAGCTCGTTGGAGATGATCGAGGCACGGCCGCCCGCTGCCCGGAGCGCCGCTCCCATGTCGTCATGCCAGACCGCCCGCCGGCCGAGAAGCTCCTGCTGTTTCACCCGTAGCGGAGCCGATACCTCGACGATGTGGTAAGTCGCCCGCACCCGCCCGAGCCAGCCCAGCCCGCCGAGCACATCGGCCGCCATCTGCCCGCTTCCCGCCCCGACCTCGATTATGTGCCGGGGCCGCGCCCGCCTAAGCCATGCAGCGATCGCCCGGGCCGGCATGCGATCAAGCGCCGGCCAGGTCGAAAAATCCCCCGCGCGTCCCACCCCGCGGATCCGCGCGGAATAGTAGCCGAACGCCGGGTGGTAGAGCGCCTCGCGCATGAATCGCTCGAACGGGATGCACCCGCCGCATTCCTCCTGCGTCGCAAGCAGCATGGCGTGCAGCGCGGATGTGCTCCCGGCAGCAGTCGGAGTCGCACCCATTCGGTCTCAGGCTGCAGCTGACGGAATGCGGACGGCCAGGCCGGCGCCTACTTTGTCCAGCGGTCGCGATCGGCGAAAATGATGCATTCTCCCTCGATGGGCAGTGCGGTATAAAACGGAAGCGAGAAGCCCGAAACCCGCGGCGGACGCGTGATCAGGAGCGCCCACTCCTTGTAGGCTCCCTTGTAGATGTCGGCAAACAGCGGGCTGTTCCCCGTCACGGGCGTCAGGTAGAGGCCGTTGATCGGTCCGCCCATCAGCCCGTAATCGCTGATCTGCCCGAACTCCTTGACCGTTTCAGGCAGAAGCAGCGACCTCCGCTGGGCATACCAGGCAACCGCCCAAGGCATGTCCGACGCAATCGTCTCGTTCTCGTCAAACCATTCGCCGAGGATACCGATGAATGGCGGGACGTATGGAGGCCACTGGATCGCCGCCTGACGCCCCGCAAACAGCGTGAACAGCAGCGGAATCGCACAAAGAAAGACCAGCAACCCCAGGAAAAACGGCCTCAGCATCGTCGTGGAAAATTCCAGCCGGCTCCAGAGGACAAGCAGAAAGGCCAACCCGTAAAACACGAAGACCGGAATAAAAATCACATGGAGCTGGTTGGAGGAAACCTCCCCGCGCAGACCAAACAGCGCCATCCCGATGACCGCTCCCACCCACATCAGAAGCACCGCCCAGCGGAAATACGACGTGACCGCGGATCGGAAGGGGTGCAGCAACGCCAGAAAGAACGCACCGGCCGCCAGGTTCATGCCCAGCAGCGAAAAGATGCTTTTGATCTGGTCCATGACGCCGCTTTTGATCCGCGCCATCGGGAACATTTTTGCCACATCGGGCGGACCCTCGAGCGAGCGCAGGTAGCCGGCCTCCGGAGTGATGCCCGGCGGAGCCACCATGTCGTAGATCGCAAGCCCGAACGGGTTCCCGCACACCGAATAGTTCCGAGCCATCCAGGGCAGCACGATCATCAGGATCCCCGCAAGGGCAACAAGACCGGCGATCCCGCGCGGCCGGAAATACAGCAGCGCAAAAACCAGCCATCCGAGAAACATCCAGAATGCCAGCCCGTGCGCGAGGACCATCAGCCCGAAGAGCAGGCCCGCACCGAACAGGGAGGCAAGCACGAGGATCACGTTCTCCCGCTTCTTCATCGCAAAAAGCGTGAACCATACCACCCCGGAAAATAGCAGCAGGATGAGCATCTGCGGCAGCCCGGACAACGAAAACTGCCACATCAGATCGGTTAGGATAATGATCGCGCAGGCCAGCACCGAAAGCTTGCTGTCGAAAAGCTGGACCCCGACAAAATACCAAACGACGACGGAAAGCAGAAAAAGCCCGATCGAAACGAGGACGATGACCCGCTCACCGGTATAGACAAGGTCTGTCGGCGTCATTTTCCAGGTCGACTTGACCAGCCGGAGCGGAAGAGCATTCACCAGCGGCCACAGAGGGGACTGATAAAAGTCCGCGATGATGCCCTTCGGCGTCTCCTTGCCCGCATGCTCCAGCTGCCAGAGAGCGAGCGGACGGACGAAGTTCGTCGAAAATCCTTTTCCGGATACCAGATTCCTGGAGATCTGCGCCTGGTCCATCGCCGTCACCGTGGCGAACCCCCGGAACTGCACAAACATGTAGAGGAGCGTGAGCGAGACGATCATCACCGCGAACATCACGATCCGGACGATCGGCGCGACGCGCCCCTGATCGATTGAGTGCACCGCTTTCTGGGCTTCAATTTCGTTGAAGGTGGCCATATATTAGGATTTTATTTTGCTGTGTTTGAAGATGTTCAGTTCTTTGAGCCTGCGCTGGAGCGTGCGGCGGCTGATGCCCAGCTTGCGGGCCGCCTCCGTGCGGTTGCCCCGGCAGTCGTCCAGAGCGCGGAGGATAAGAACCGTTTCGGTTTCGTGCAAATTTAATCCTTCCGGCGGATTCGCCCCCCCGGATTGGCCCCCGGCCGAACGGAGGCCTGCCGGAAGGTCCCTCGGGCCGATTTTTTCCGAAGTGGACATCACAACCCCGTGCTCGATCGCCGTCCGCAGCTCGCGGACATTCCCCGGCCAGTCGTAATCCAAGATGCAGGCCATTGCCTCGGCGGATAGCTCGCGGACCGGCTTGCCGTTCTCGATCGCGGATTCCCGCAGAAAGGCAGCTGTCAGCAGCGGGATGTCAACCTTCCGGTCCCGCAGCGGCGGCATCGTGAGCGGGACCACGTGCAGCCGGAAAAACAGGTCGTCACGGAACTTCCCTTCGGCCACCAGCTTGGAAAGATCCTTGTTCGTGGCAGCAATCAGGCGCACATCCGCCTGCAGGGTCTGGCTGCCCCCCACCCGCTCGAACGTCCGCTCACCGAGAACCCGCAGGATCTTCACCTGCGTGGAGGCATCGATCTCCCCGATCTCATCAAGAAAAAGCGTGCCGCCCTTCGCCTGCTCGAACCGCCCGATCCGCCGCTCAAACGCTCCGGTGAACGCCCCCTTCTCATGCCCGAACAGCTCGCTGGAAAGCAGCTCTGGCGTGAGCGCCGCACAGTGGACCGCCACAAACTTTTCCTGCGCGCGCGGGCTCAGGTGGTGGATCGCCTGCGCGGCCAGCTCCTTCCCCGTCCCGCTCTCCCCCTGGATCAGCACGGTCGCCTTCGAGGGCGCCACCTGCTTGATCGTGTCGAATACCCCGACCATCGCCGGCGAACGCCCGATCATCCCATCGATCGTGAATTGCTTCACGACCTTCGCCCTCAGCTCCTTCACCTCGCGCCGGGTCGCCCGCTCGCGCAGCGCCCGCTTGATCAGCATTTCCAACCGGTCGATGTTCACCGGCTTCGTCACAAAGTCATACGCCCCCCGCTTCATCGCCTCCACCGCCGTGTCCACCGTCCCATACGCGGTCATCATGATGCAGATCGGCGGAGCCGGAAGCTTCAGCACCCGCTCGATCAGATCCATCCCATCGTCAGCCCCCAGACGCAAATCGGTCAACAATACGTCCGCCCGGTCGGTCTCCAGCGTTTTCAGCGCCCCGTCGATGTCCGCAGCCACATAAACGTCAAACTCCTCCTCCAGGGCGTTCCTCAGCCCGTCCCGCGTGTGCTTCTCATCGTCGACAATCAGAATGGTTGGTGACATTCTGTCGCACTATCGGACAGCCCTCCCCCCGACAACAAGCCAAACCCACCGTCCCAAGTGATTTTTTTCGTCCCACCCGCCCGGCCTCCCCGGCCACGCGACAATTAATTGTGCGATCGCACAATTTAATGTCGCGTCAACTCTGGAATCAGACTGCGTGATTTTGAATTCTACAGCCCTAAACGCCCGAAAGGACGGGCCTCCGCGCCCGATTGACGCCGGCCATCAGTTTGAATCGGACAATTACAGGTGCGATCGCACATTTAATTGGCACATTCGTTATTTGGCGGGTTTTCATTTTTGTCGTTTCTTTTTGCACAGCGGGGTTGGAAGTCTGCTAGTGTGTGCGGTTTTTCCGAATGCTCACAGTTTCACGAGTTACCAAATCCTTTGGCGGGCGGGTCCTTTTTGAGGACGCGTCGCTGCAGATCAACGTTGGCGACCGGATCGGCCTGATCGGGCCGAACGGGGCGGGGAAGTCGACGTTGTTTTCACTTTTGTTGCGCCAGGACGATCCGGACGAGGGGGAGGTGAGTTTGCAGCGGGGGGTGCGGTGCGGGTTTTTGCCTCAGGAGACGGCGGCGGCGACGGACGAGACGGTGATGGAGCTGGCGGCCGGGC
Organism: uncultured Chthoniobacterales bacterium; assembly: GCA_964467415.1. Classification (GTDB taxonomy): domain Bacteria; phylum Verrucomicrobiota; class Verrucomicrobiia; order Chthoniobacterales; family Terrimicrobiaceae; genus CAYXRX01. Next base: position 32,622 of record CAYXRX010000031.1, on the reverse strand, counting down.
CGGATGCCGACGGGCGGGCGGAGGCGGCGGCGAAGCGGGTGCTGGCAGGGCTGGCCTTTCGCGAAGAGGACTACCACCGCTCGGCGCGCGAGCTGAGCGGAGGATGGATCATGCGCGCGCACCTGGCGCGGCTTCTGGTTGCCGAGCCGGACCTTCTGCTGCTGGACGAGCCGACGAACCACCTTGATCTGGAAACGCTCGGCTGGTTCCAGAACTACCTTCTAGGCTACCCCGGAGCGATTCTGGCGATTTCGCACGACCGGGAATTTCTGAACACGCTCTGCCGGGGAATCGTGGAGATCCGGCACCGGAAGCTGATCAGGTATAACGGGAATTTCGACGCGTGCCTGGAGCAGAAGAAAGCCCGGGAGGAGCAGCACGCAGCTGCCTACCGGAACCAGCAGAAGGAAATCGAGCACCTGCAGGATTTCATCAACCGGTTCCGGGCGAAGGCCAGCAAGGCCGCGCAGGCGCAGGACCGCATCAAGCAGCTCGCACGGATGGAGCGGATCGAGGCGCCGGAGTCCGACGAGCCGACGGTTCACTTCCGCTTCCCGCAGCCGCCGCGCGGCGGCCAGCGGGTGATCACGCTGGAGGGTGTCCGTCAGGCCTATGGCGACCATGTGATCTACGAGGACCTGAACCTTGAGGTCGAGCGCGGACAGCGCACGGTGCTGGTCGGACCGAACGGTGCAGGCAAGTCGACGCTTCTGAAGATTCTTGCGGGGCTTCTCCCTCTGGAGGCGGGCGCCCGCACGCCCGGGCACAATGCCAGCATCGGATATTTTGCGCAGCACCGGACCGACGCGCTCGACCTCAAGCGCACGGTCCTCGAGGAAGTCCAGTCGATCCCGCGCCCGGTGGCCGAGCAGGCGGCGCGCAACGTGCTGGGGGCATTTCTTTTCCGCGGCGACGACGTCTTCAAGAGCGTGAGCGTGCTGAGCGGCGGCGAAAAAAGCCGTCTCGCCCTGGTGAAGCTGCTCCTCGATCCGCCGAACCTTCTTCTGCTGGACGAGCCGACAACCCACCTGGACATGCCGAGCATCGACGCGCTCATCCGCGCGCTTGGGCCCTATGAGGGAACGATCCTCTTCGTGAGCCACGACGTGCACTTCATCCGGGCCATTGCCACCACAGTGATCCACGTGCAGTCGGGACGGCTCACGCCGTATGCGGGCGACTACGCCTACTACCTCGACAAATCCCGGGCGACCGGTGCCCGGGCGGGCACGGTTGCCTCGCTCGGCAACCACCAGCCGGAGGCGCCCGTTGCTGCAGACCGCCCGGCATCGGGTCCCGGAATGAAGGAAATGCGCGCCCAGCGGCGGGCGGAATCGCAGGCGCGTCAGGCAGCTGCCCGGGAACGCCGGGAGCGCGAGCAACGCGTCGCCGCTCTCGAAGCCGAGATACACTCGCTGGAAGAGCGGCAGCGGGAACTTGCCGCACAGCTTGAGGATCCGGCAACCTACGACAACCCGTCGCTGGCGATGGAAACCAACCGGCTTCTGGCCGGGATCTCCGACGCCCTTGAAACCGCAAACGCCGAGTGGGAAGCGGCTGCCGGAACCATCGCGGCGGACTGAGGGCACGCGTGCTTGCGCGCAAAAAGAAGTGGAGGCGGGCCCGATTTGCTGCCAAAGTTCAGCAGCCGAGCGGATAATGGTCCCGCAAGCGCTCATCGTCCTCCCATGAGATTTCCATCCCTCGCCATCCTGGTGCTCGTCGCCCAGACGGCCCTCGCGCCGGCGTTGCCGATCACCGTCGACCCGGCGGGTGCGGCATTTACGGGAACCTGGGGGACCGAGTGGAACACCGCAGGAAATTTTGAGAGTTGGACGGCCTCACAGGTCGCCGGTGCCGTGGTGGCGGGCGGCGTGCTGAGTGGCACGACCAACGGTACCGACCCAAAGCTTCAGGTTTCCGGATTTGCGGGCGGACCGGATCTGGACCTCGGCTTCAACGACTTTATCGAAACGCGCATCCAGGTGCCGGCGACCTTCGCGGGCGATATCCAGATTTTCTACGGCACGACGGCCACAACGGGGTTCAACGCGGCGCGCACTATCACGATCCCGTCGGCGGTGATTCCGAAGGACGGCGCGTTCCATGTTTATCGCATCGATGCCGGCCCGGAGCCGTGGTGGCGATCGACGCTGCGCGACTTGCGGGTGGATCCGGGCGGCACCACGGGCGTTCCATTTGCAGTCGATTACATCCGCGTCGGCGACCTGCCCGGCGACACGTATCTGCCGAACACAACCGACCAGCCGGTGACCGCCTACGAGCTCTCGTCGAAGCACTTCCGGTTCATCTGGAATGCGAGCCGCGCCACCACCAACGGGATCAACGCCACCGTCGCCCGCGGCTGCCTCCGCAATGCCGAGGAGGCCTGGCAGGTTTATGTGAAGGAGCTCGGCTACCGCGAGCCGGCAGAGAGCACGGATCCCGCACGGCGCAATGGCAACAAATACAAGGTCAACTTCCTCTGCACCAACGACGGCTTCTGGATGAGCGGCAGCCCGACGTCGTTCGCCTACCTGAACATCGACCCGAGCGGGCTCCAGGTCGATCCCCCGACGTGGGTCACGCCGCACGAGCTCATGCATGTTTTCCAAATGCACAACGACGGCGGAAACATGCCCGGCGAGTGGTGGGAGACGCATGCAAACTACGGCCGGGAGCGCTGGCTCTACCACTACCAGAACCTCTACCCGAACACCTCGAACCTCGATGCGCAGGCAGTCCGCGACGCGCATCTCATGATGGCGTCCGGCCGCAACTACTACCTTACCTGGCTTTTCCTCCTCTACATTGATGAAAACCCCGACGCGCTGCCGGACCTCTACGACGGGCTGGTGGCGAAGATCTGGCAGGAGACGCAGGCGGGCGAGTTTGCGGCGATGGCTCTGGACCGGCTCACCCCGGTGACATCACTGAAAGACATCGTCGGATATTACGCCCGGCGCGGCGCGACGCTCGATTTCTCGCACCAGGCCGCCCTTGCCGCAGCCCTGAACAGCCAGGACCCGGCGCGCACTGCGCGACACCAGTTCACCGACCTCGTCCAGCGGCCGGACGCCCCCGGTTGGTGGCGCGTGCCATTGGAAAAAGCCCCCGCGCAGGGCGCCTACGCCATCCACGAACTCGTTCCCGCCGGCAGCGGTGCGGGTCGCACGGTCACGGTGCATCTGCGCGGCCTCGCGGATACCGCTCGCGGAGCCGATTGGCGGGCTTCTTTCATTGCAGTCAACGACGCAGGCGCCGAGCGCTACACACCGCTCTGGAGCGCAGGGAACAGCTCGATCACGCTTGCCGCCAACGAAAATAAGCTCTACCTCGCGGTCGCCGGCACGCCGGATGTTTTTTATTACGGTGGGCACGACGAGTCGATCCACCCCTTCCGCTCGCACCCGTCGCGCTCGCGGTTCCACTACGAGCTCCAGGTGAGCGGCGCGACGCCGCGCGAGCGGAACAACGGCGCGGCAACCGGCCTCGTCCAGCATGTCAACGGCGGCGGCTGGAAAGCCCCGACAGCCACTGTGGATGCGACCGCCTATGTCGGCCCGAACGCGCGGGTGCTCGGCACCGCCCAGCTGCGCAACACCGCCCGCGTCGAGGATTTTGCAGTTGTCGAGGGCTCGGCGCAGGTCCTGAACAACGCGATCGTCAGCGGCCACGCGTGGGTCCGCGGCAGCGCGGTCGTCCGGGACTACGGCCGCGTACGCGACTGGGCGATCGTGGACGGCGGGACGGTCTCCGGAAACGGGCGCGTGCTCGAGCACGCGACAACCGGCGGCAACGTGACAGACAGCGCGGTGGCCAAGGGCAGCGCAATTGCTTTTGGCGGCGTCCTGAATGGCAACGCCATTGTGGACGGCGATTACTCGTCCGACAATTCGCTCTCAAACGGCGTGACCTGCGGCCATCTACCCTATGTGGGAGTTCCCGCATCGTTCACGAAGGCCACGCCCTCGGGGCTCTATGCGGCTTACAATTTCGCCTCGGCGCACGATTCGCGCCTGCTCGATCAATTCGGTGTGACCGATGCCTATGCGGTCGGCGCACCTGCCTGGACCTCCGCAGACGCCGCACGCAAGGGATTCATCACCTTCAACGGCGCGGACCAATACGCCGTCCTCGACCGCAGCATCGCCGACTCCCGAGCTCTCACGTTCAGCGCCTGGGTGAAACCCCTTGGCGGACCCGCCAACCAGGCCGTTCTCTGGCTCGGCGCGACCCCGACCCGACGGCTTGCTTTCACCCCGGATGACGGCACCGGACACGCCAAATTCTCCATCGCCAACGGCGGCGCCGACCAGACGCTCACCGCGCCAGCTGCGTTTGCAACCGGCGTCTGGACACACGTGGCGATCACGCTCAACGGCACCACCGGCACGCTTTACGTCAACGGGGCGGCGGCCGCGGTCGCGCCGGTCGCCATCGTGCCCGACCAACTGCTCGCGGCGAACACCGCCACCGCCGCACAGCACAACTACCTCGCGCGTTCCGAAGCGAACGCCATGCCCCTGTTCCGCGGGGCGATCGACGATGTGCAGTTCCACAGCCGCGCTCTCTCTGCGGCGGAAGTCGCCGCCCTGCAGCCGCCGGCGGCACCCGCAGGCGCCGGCACCCTCTACGTCGACCTCCGCGCCACCGACCCGAGCGCAGGCAACGCGACATGGACACACAACGGGACCCTCGGAGCCTTCACGCGCATCGGCGCGCCAACAAAAGTCGCAAACGTTCTGGGCTCCGGCATCCCCGGCGTCCAGTTCAGCGGCAACGGGCAGGCCTACAACGGCCCGAACAGTGTCGCCGCCCTCGAGGGCGGCAGCGCCCGGACCATTGAAGTCTGGGCATGGAATCCCGCGCTCGCGGAGGAGGAGACGACCGTCTCGTGGGGTCATCGCGGGTCGGTGCGCCAGGACATGGCGTTTAATTTCGGCAGCAACGGATCCTGGGGGGCCGCGACCCACTGGGGCGACGACGTCGGCTGGGGGGCCACGCCGCCGGCTGCCGGCGCGTGGCGCCACTTGGTCTACACCTACAGCGGGAACGTCACGGGCGTTTTTATCGACGGGGCGCGCGCCAATACCAAGACGCTCGCCGGACCGCTCAACACCTTCGCCGGCGAACCGATCAATATCGCCTGCCAGCGCGACACAGCAAATGGCACGCGCTCGCTCTTCTTCAGTGGCTACCTGAATTCCGTGCGCATCCACGGCGGCGTCCTCACCGATGCCCAGATCGCCGCAAACGCCTCGTTCGGACCCTACGGGTCCCCGCCGAACTCCGCTCCCACCATCGCCGCCGTCCCGGACCATGCGGTCGATCTCGGATCGCCTGCCAACATTCTGTTCACCGTCTCCGATGCCGACACCCCGATCGCTGCGGTCGCCGTCACGGCTTCCTCATCCAACACCACCCTCGTCCCGGCGGCAAATATCGTCCTCAGCGGCTCGGGCACCACGCGCACGCTCACCATCACGCCAACCGCCGGGCTCACCGGTGCGGCCACGATTTCCCTCCTCGCCAGCGACGGCGCGGCAACCGCAACGCGCACAGTGACGCTGACCGTCCTCAGCCCGCTCGAGTCCTGGCGCCGCGCGCACTTCGGCTCACCGGCCAACACCGGCACTGCGGCAGATTCCGCTGACCCGGACGGCGACGGGCTGACCAACGCCCAGGAGTATTCCGCCGGCACCGATCCGGCTTCGGCGACGGCAAATCCCCTGAACATCACAAGCTCCGGGGCAGGAGTTGAGCTGGTCTTCACGGCCGGCGCGGCATCCGGCCCCGGCTTTACCGGCCTCACGCGCACGTTCACCGTCGAAACCACGACCGATCTCGCCAACCCCGCCGCATGGCAGCCGCTGGGCGGCTACAGCAACATCGTCGGAAACGGTCAGACGTTAGCGATCCCGGTGGCACCCGGTGAGGTGCGGAGATTTTATCGCCTGAAAATCAGCCTCCAGTAAGCACAGCGGCTCCCGGACCATTGGGGGCAAGATCAAAGCGGGGTGCGATTTTCTGGTTCGCCTCCTCATTGCCGCACGGCGGGCTCCGCGATAAAGACGTTCGCCTTCCTGGCCGGGCCATGAGAAAGTGGCGCGATGAATTGCTGTCACGGATTTCTCTTTTCTTTTGCCGCGGTGCTCTCCGGTCTGGCCGCCGCGGCGGTGTTCACGCGCGTGTCATTCGCCATTTCGGAAAAAATCACGCGGGCGCCCCTGCTCGACCTCTACATCGCCCTCTTCACATGGGGACCCTGGGTGGCGGGCGGGTTGCTGCACGGGCTGGCGGGCATCGCCGCCTCGGTTCTGGCCCAGCTCGTTTTCCTCCACATCTTCTGCCTCGTCCACCGCGCCATCCGGGGGAAGAAGGGCCGCACCCTCACCGATGCGCAGGCCCGCCTCCTCGGGCCGGTTCGGAACCAGCTCTGCCTCATGATCCAGACGCCAGCCGTCCTTGTCTTCGCGCAGGCCCGCCTTGCCGAAATGTTCCTCTACCCGCCGGTCGCCTGGCTGGGGAAGCTGCCGACCTACAAATCCTCCGAGTGGGTGAACCTTTCCCGGCACAAATACGACGGCCTCATCGGCTATGACCTGCTCTGGTGCTGGTATTGCGACTGGATGACCGGCGTCTGGGCGCTGGGCAGCGAGATGCTCCGCAATATCGAGTCGTTCTGGTGCCCGATCCGGTTCCGCGACCCGAAAAAGAATGCCAATGCCTCGACCGACTTCCCCGATGTCGCCCGCTGGGCGCCGGCCGACGGCACGATGGAGGACGCCGTCCGCGCCTTTGAAGCCCACTACGACGGCAAGCGCCCGAACAGCTGGTGGGGCCACCCCGACCGGTCCCAGACGCCCCCAGCACCATGACCTTCAGCCGGGCCGAACCAAACACCAACTACCGCATCGTCCGTCTTGTGAGCGGGGGCGGACGCTGGGAGCTCGGGCTCAGCCACTACGCACGCGGGGTCCGCATCCGCATGGGGCTCTCCGGCCGCCCTCCCTCGGTGATTGATTTCTGCCTCGGGGGGGAGTCCTCGCTCTACACCCCCGCCCTCCTGGCCGTGCTCAGCCTCCTCGAATCCGCCCCGGAATCCGCCCCGCCCGAAGAGATCGACGCCCTCTTCCCTTGGGCCGGCACCCGCCCGGACCTCGAATCCCACCTTGCTCCGCTCATCGCTCGCGGACACGTCCCAAAGGAACCCCCACAACAGGAAATGTCCCGGCGGTGAGATTTCATGTTGAGCACGCACCAGTGACGCCGGTGTTTTTTCGGGTTTCGAGCACCCGCAAATAGGCCCGGACGGGCACCGAGTGCGGCGATTTGCCATGCGGCGCGATTGTTCATTGACTCCCGGCAGCAAGGAATCTTTAATGGTGTTCCCCTCAAACAAAACTTATTCCAAACATAAAAATCCACATCTCATTATGATCAAAATCGGCATCAACGGCTTCGGACGCATCGGACGCATGGTCTTCCGCGCTGCGGTGAAAAATTTCTCCAGCGACATCCAGGTCGTTGGCATCAACGACCTCCTCGAGCCAAGCTACCTCGCCTACATGCTCAAATACGACTCGGTCCACGGCCGTTTCGACGGGGAAGTTTCGGTGGACGGAAATGATCTGGTGGTCAACGGCAACAAGATCCGCCTCACGGCCGTGAAGGATCCCTCGACCCTCAAGTGGGACGAGGTTGGCGCCGAAGTGGTGGTGGAATCGACCGGCCTGTTTCTCGACAAGGTGACCGCCGAGGCTCACATCAAGGCCGGCGCGAAGAAGGTCATCCTCTCCGCCCCCTCGAAAGACGAAACGCCGATGTTCGTTTACGGCGTGAATAGCGACAGCTACGCCGGCGAGGCCATCATCTCGAACGCGAGCTGCACGACGAACTGTCTCGCCCCGCTTGCCAAGGTCATCAACGACACGTTCGGCATCAAGCGCGGGCTCATGACGACCGTCCATGCCGCCACCGCGACCCAGCGGACGGTTGATGGCCCGAGCCACAAGGATTGGCGCGGCGGACGCGGCATCCTCGAAAACATCATCCCTTCCTCGACCGGAGCCGCGAAGGCGGTCGGCAAGGTCATTCCCGCGCTGAACAAAAAACTCACCGGAATGGCATTCCGCGTGCCGACCTCCGATGTCTCGGTCGTCGACCTCACCGTCGAGCTCGAGAAGCCCGCCACCTACGAGGAGATCTGCGCAGCCGTGAAGGCAGCCTCCGAAGGCGCCCTCAAGGGAGTGCTCGGCTACACCGACGAGAAAGTTGTCAGCACCGACTTCCGCGGCGAGACCCAGACATCGGTCTTCGACGCCGAGGCAGGCATCGCGCTGGATCCCACATTCGTCAAGCTCGTCTCCTGGTATGACAACGAGTGGGGCTATTCCAACAAGGTGCTTGAGATGGTCCGCGTCATCTCCAAGTAGCCGAAGATAATTTAGAATTCGGAAATGTGAAATGCGAAATGACTGCCAGGGAAACGTAGTTCTCGATAAGAGCTACGCGTTCGCGCTGGCAGGCATTTCACTGGCCCGCAAACTCCAGTCGCTCCACGAATATGTGCTGTCACGCCAGTTCGTGCGGGCGGCGACGAGTGTCGGCGCAAATATCGAGGAAGCCCAGGCTTCCCAGACCCGACCTGAATTTCACACGCTCATGAGCCGGGCGGAGAAGGAGGCACGTGAATCCCACTACTGGCTCCGCCTCATTCGGAATTTCTACATCGAAGCAGCCTCGGATGCCTCGATCCTCCTTGAAGCTGCTCAGGAGCTCAAACGCATTCTCGCAGCCATCACTAAATCCACCAAAAAGTAAACGTCACAAATTCCCCGTTTCGCATTCCCCATTTCGAACTTCGAAATATTTATGAAAAAATCCATCAAAGACATTTCCCTCGCCGGCAAGCGCGTGCTCATGCGCGTGGACTTCAACGTCCCGCAGGACAAGGCGACCGGCGCGATCACCAACCCGCAGCGCATCGCCGCCGCGATCCCGACAATCGAATACGCGCTCGGCCAGGGCGCCTCGGTCATCCTGATGAGCCACCTCGGCCGCCCGGACGGGAAGCGCGTGGACAAATTTTCTCTCAAGCCGGTGGCCGACAAGCTCGCCGAGCTCCTTGGCAAGCCGGTAAAATTCCTGTCCGACTGCGTCGGGCCGGAGGTCGAAGCCGCCTGCGCCGCGATCAAGCCCGGCGAGGTCATCCTGCTCGAGAACCTGCGCTTCCACATCGAGGAGGAGGGCAAGGTCAAGAATGAGGACGGCACATCGACGAAGGCCGATCCCGCCAAGGTCGCAGAGTTCCGGGCGAGCCTCACGAAATTGGGCGATGTCTTTGTGAGCGACGCCTTCGGCACTGCCCACCGCGCGCATTCGTCGGTGGTGGGAGTCGCACTGCCCGACAAGGTGGCCGGCTTCCTGATGCAGAAGGAACTCGACGCGTTCGCCGCGGTCCTCGACCACCCGAAGCGCCCGCTCCTGGCAATCCTCGGCGGCGCAAAGGTCGCCGACAAGATCCCTCTCATCAGCAACCTGCTCGACACCGCCGACGAGATCATCATCGGCGGCGGCATGGCCTACACGTTTAAAAAAGTCATCAGCGGCATGCCGATCGGCAACAGCCTCTTCGATCCCGAGGGCGCAAAGATCGTCCCCGAGCTCATCGAAAAAGCGAAGGCCAAGGGCGTGCAGATCCACCTCCCGGTCGACTTCGTCTGCGCAGACAAATTTGATGCCAATGCCGAAATCCGCGAGGCTGACGACCAGGCCGGAATCCCCGAAGGCTGGATGGGCCTCGACGTCGGACCCAAGACCCGCGTCCAATTTGCCGAGGTCATCGCTCGCGCGAAGACGATTATCTGGAACGGTCCCGCTGGCGTCTTTGAGTTCGACCGTTTCGCCGAGGGCACGAAGAGCATGGCCGACGCCGTCGCGGCTGCCACCGCTGCCGGCGCGATCAGCGTCGTCGGAGGCGGGGACACCGCCACCGCCGCCAAAAAGTTCAAGGTCGCCGACAAGGTCAGCCATTGCTCGACCGGCGGCGGAGCGTCCCTCGAACTCCTCGAGGGCAAGTCGCTTCCCGGCGTCGCTGCACTCGACGAGAAATAATCCCTCGCCTCTTCGAAGAGCCCGCGCCCACCTCGTAACTGCTCGTAGCGAAACTCTGAAAGAATTTCGACTGCCGCCCGGTCACGCTGCCCGGGGAACGGAGCGCCCGCTCCGTTTCCCTGCCAAGCTGAACGCAGCAGGAGCTACGTTCTCCGGAAATAGCACGTCGTCACGCGCGCTCAGCCGAGGGCGGCCGGGCGGGTCATCGAACTCGTGATCTCGATGTGCCGGTCGTCCGCCGACGAGTCGAGGATCGAGTGCATGATGTCGAGGACATGGTAGGCCATGCGGGAGTTTGCCCGGTGCTCGCGCTCCCCGCGGATGGCATCGGCCATCTCCGCCAGGCCCAGCCCTCGGCTTTCCGGTCCGTAGCCGGAGCGGAGCGGGACCTCGGTCCAGTCTGCCGCGCCGAGCTCCCGGATGCGAACCGGTCCGCCAAACGCACCCGGATCCGGGAGAGCGAGGGTCGCCCGGGACCCGTAGATTTCCATCGGCGGCATCCCGTGCGCCTGAACGTCGAAGCTCGTCGTCAAAGTCACCACCGGGCCGGACTCGAAATCGAGCACAGCGGATATGTGGGTCGGTGTTTCGACCGGGATAGTCTGTCCGGCGAGCGGCTGGCTGCCGATCGTGCGTTCGGGGAAGCTGATCCTGGCCGAGCCGCAGACGCGGCGCACTGGTCCCAGCAGCGCAGTCAGCGCGGTGAGGTAGTAAGGTCCCATGTCGAAGAGCGGACCGCCACCCTTCTGGTAAAACCCGGCGGGATCCGGGTGCCAGCTCTCTAGGCCCGGCCCCATCATGAATGCGGCCCCGCCGACCGGCTCGCCGATTGCCCCCTCATCGATGAGTGCGCGGCATGTCGCGAGGCCCGAACCCAGAAACGTGTCCGGCGAGCAGCCGATCCGCAGGCCCTTTTCCCGCGCGAACCCGATCATCTCGCGGGCCTCGCGGCGCTTCTGGGCGAGCGGCTTCTCGCCGTAGACGTGCTTCCCGCTTTTCAAGATCTCCAAGCCGACCGCGCCATGGACCGCAGGGACAGTCAAATTCAAGACGAGATCGATTTCGGTATCAGCAAGCATCTGGTCCACACGCACCGCCTTCGGGATTCCGTGCCGCTCCGCCAGCGCCTGCGCGCGGCCGAGGTCGAGATCCGCGCAGGCCGCGATCCGCAGTCCGCCGAACTCCCGCCCCGCCTCCGCATACTTCCCGCTCACGTTCCCGCAACCAATGATCCCCACATTCAAAATTTCGGATGCCATGCCCGGTATCTATTACGCGCCCCTCCGCCGGGGAAAAGCACAATCCCACCCGCCGGCGCATGATTTTTGGAAAATTCTCCGGCAGCCGCGTCCGGCCAGAGCACGCCGTTCAGGTTAACCCACCCGATGCCGGTCTTCTGATTTGCGCCCCTGTCGGCAGGGGCGCCGGCAAATGTGACGAAAACGTCACAATACTCTACTGGCAGCCACCGCTATCATGCCCGATTCCTATGGCTGCCAGCAGGCAAGATGCTCTCCGATCTCGGATAGTCCCAGCCGCTGTCAAACCAACTAAAAACAAGAATACTACATGACACAAATCAAATCCAAGTTGCGCGTATTGGCACTGGCTGCGGGATCGCTTGCGATCTCGATGGCTGGTACGAATGCCGCCAACTCGTTCTACGCACCGGGCGATCTGGTGCTCTTCTTCCAACAGGATGGAGGCACACAAACCGTCTATGCCAACCTTGGAAACGCCGCCACGCTTTATCGCGGTGCGGGAACCGGAGCTGCTGACGGTGTCAACAGCTTGAACTTTCTGGATCTCAGTTCCACGCTGAGCACGGCATTTGGCCCCGGCTGGGCGAGCGACACGAGCCTCTATGCCGGACTCGCCGGTGTTTGGGGAACCAGCCAGACCAACAACACACTTCAAGATGGCGATCCTCATCGCACTCTCTATGTGTCGGCGGCACGTGATGGCCTGGGAACAATCGGCCAGGCGAACTCCAGCCATGCGGACATGGCACTTGCCGGAAATACGGCGATGACAGGTGCGGCCACCGGGATCCAGACCCAGAACAATGTTCTGGAGAACAGCTATACCACTGCGGTTGCGGTATCTCCCGTCGCCACGTCGGAAATTGACAACCAGAACACCTTCTCTCTGGGCATCCAGAATGCAGCCTTTGGCGGCAACATCGCCGGCGGAGTCCAGCAGCGGGGATCTGCGGGGGTTTTCTCTGCGAGCTTCGGCGCCGCCGGCTCGACAGAGTTCGCCCTCGACCTCTATCGATTCCAAGGTAAGGACACAATCGTCGGCCAGGTCGGCTTCGGCGAGGGACTCCGCCTGGGAACATATGAGGGCACGGTCACGGTAGGAACCGATGGGTTCGTTTCGTTCACCGCCGTCCCCGAGCCGTCCACCTATGCCCTCATGGGCCTCAGCGCGCTGGTCATCGGATTTGTCGTCCGCCGCCGTGCTCAAAACCTGTAATTCCAACTTAAAAACAAAACTATAAAAAATCTTATGAAACTGAAATTTATCACGGGCATTTTCGCCCTCTCCCTCGCGACCTCGGCCTTTGCCGATGTGACCGTTGACATCACCGGAGCCACCGCGTTCCGCGCAGCCACATTGCTGGCAATCAAGGCAAAGTTCGACGCCTCGGGCGTTGCCTACCAGTATTCGCACGATCAGGCCGCGGGAGGCTTCAGCGGGGCCACGAGATCGCTCTGGAAGGGTACCTTTCCGGGCGTCGCCGGCACCACAACCATCCGCACCGCTTTCAACGGCTCCGTTGAAGGCATCCGCGCTCTTGTGGACAGCCCGGCCAGCGATCCCACCTACTACACCGACATCGCAGGCAATCTGATCACCGCAGCTGCGATCGGTGGCGGAGAAACCAACAAGGACACGCCCGGATTCGTGAAGACCACTGCCGCGGCGCAGTCGGAAATCGCCTTCTCCGACGTGAGCAAGGCAGTGACCCCCTACGCCTCGTTGCCGCTCCAGCCGACTTCGGCGGCTGTCGGTGTCGTGGTGTTCACCATGCTGACCAACGAGGGCTCGGCGATCACGAATGTGACCGCTCAGCAGTTCCGCGCTCTGGCCACGACTGGCTTCCAGCCGCTCAGCATGTTCACTGGAAATGCGTCGGATACCACCAGCGTATTCCTGACCGGCCGCAACGACGGCTCCGGCACCCGCACGACCTACATGGCGGAAACCGGCGTCGGGGTGACCACCGTGATCAAGCAATACGTGACCATTCGCTCCTCGAGCACCGCCCTGCAGGCGATCCAGGAAGTTCCAGTCAACGGCGTCAACAGCCCGCTGACCGGGGATCTGGCCGACTATCACAACAACACAGGTGCCTACACCGGCCTGGGTGGAAACATCACGCAGCTCGCCGACAACGCCTCGACCGTCTGGGGACAGAACGTGGCTGGCAACGGCGGCTACAGCAGCGGAAGCACGCTCCGTACCGATATGGGCAAGACGGGAGCCTCCAGCGTCTACGTTTTTGACGCGACCGGCGCCGACGCGTTCGGGTCATCCGTGCGCGCCGACCTGGTCACATGGCTCTCGCTCAACGACGCAGTGACCGCCCGTGGAAACGGCGCGATCTTCTGCGGATACAACGGCGTGAAGCTCGATGACATCGCCATTTCCGGCTCCACGATGAGTGCTGCCGACAAGGCAAAGGTCACCGAGGGTGTCTACACCGCTTGGGGCTTCCAGCAGATGTATCGCCGGAACGACATCACCAGCGGTGATGCCGTGACGGTCTATGATGGCATCAAGGCCGCCATTCCGGCCAACCTCGGAGCGGCGGGCATCGCCCTCACCGATATGCACGTCGGCCGTCCCGGCGACGGCGGCACGGTGGCACCCTAACAATAGCTAACACTTGTTTCCGCGCCGTCTTCCTGATGGCACCGCAGACAAGAATTCTTGCAACTGGCACCAGATTAACCTCTGGTGCCAGTTTGCATTTTCAGCACGGTGGGCGCCACGCCGTCAGCCCCCGTTGATGCAAAGAAACCGGACGACCCGGCGGCGGTCGCTCAAAATCCCATGAAGCCATTTCTGTTCACGATGTGCGGGCTCCTTGCCGTTTCTTTGGCCGCGTTGGCCGTCAAGAAACAGTTGGCCCGCCCTGATTCCCGGGAGGCTTCCCCGCAAGCCATCAAGCGGGAAGTTCCTTTGGCCCGGACGCAGGCACCTGCCCGACCGGGAATCCCTCCGGCAGGGCAACCGCGTGCGGCAGTCCAAGCCCGACTACAAGAGAGCACCAGAACCTTGCCGACACCGCCTTCCTCCCGGCAACCGGACGCTCCGGCGGTCCTCTCCCACGCCGCGCAGGGGCCAGCACAGCAGCCGGGACACTCATCCGCCGCACGAAAGGCGGCACCAGCCATCCCACCATCCGGCGGAGCGCTTCCGCCAGCCAATTTCCAAGCACCCGCCGGCGCGCCGGCTTCCAGGCAGGCCTCAGCCAACGTGAACACTGAGGTGCCGTCCGCTGCAGAGCCTGTCGCGCTGGAACTCGATCCCGGGGTTCCTGTTCCTGCGGCACTTCTTCCAGCCGGGGGGGAGAACCGCTCGCCAGCTGTTGCCGCCGCTCAGCAGCAGATCGCGGATTCCTTCGTGCGGGACGTGGATGCGGCGCTCAACCAGCCCGAGACACCGGCAGGCGATGCGGCAGTCAATGATGCCTACTACGACTCACTGACCCGGGCGAACGAGTTATATCGCGCCCTGCATGGCGACGAAGCTTTCAACAAAAAGACCATGCAGGCGACCATGGAGGCACAAGCCGAGAAGTAACAACCCTATTTTGGAGGCTGCGCGCGAAGCGATTTGCGCACTTCGTCCGCGAGCCTCCGGGCTTGGGCAAGATCGCTTGGGCTGGTCCCCTGCAGGACCTCATCCAGAATTTTCTGAGCAGTGATTTCACCGCTTTTTGCGGCAACAAGCAGCCATGTCAACGCCTCGATCCTGCGGGCTTGATCCGGAACCTCAGGACCCAGCAGTCGGCCTAGGCTGCTTTGGGCTTTGGGGTGGCCCTGCCTGGCCGCTCTGCGGAACCACTCTTCGGCCAGGGATGGGTCGGGGGCGACTCCCTGGCCGTTTTCGAGCATGACACCGATGGTATTCTGGGCTTCCACATGTCCGGCCTCTGCCGCCCTGAGGTGGCACGCATAGGCCGCCTTGTGATCCAGCGCCTGTCCGTGATCTCCGAAGTAATTGATTGTACCCATGGCATAGGCTGCGTCAGGCAGCCCCTGATCTGCAGAGGCCTTGATCCATTTCAGGCCCTCCGCTTCATTTTTTTCACCCCCCCTGCCATCGAGCAGGGTTTTTCCAAAATTCAATTGCGCTTTCGCGCCGCCCGCTTCGGCCCCTTTACGGAACCATTCGACCGCCTTGGCTGGATCTTTCGGCACGGCGGTCCCGCTGGCGTAAAAATAGCCGACTCCGCCCATGGCCTCCGCATGCCCCTGCGCGGCCGCTGCGTTCATGAGTTCGAACGCACGGCGGACATCCTTTGGAACACCATCGCTCCCCTTGAGAAAAATCCTTGCCAGCTCATACCGGGCAGACGGATCGCCCTGCCGGGATTTTTCCTCGATCGCCGGCAGGTCGTCGGCATGAAGCGAGGAGAACGCAAGGGCTGCGACAAACAGAAAAAACTGCGTAACTTTCATCGGACGGATTTTACAAACTGCGGACGGTTCGTGCATGTGACAATTTCGTCACACGGAATTGTTCAGCCATTTCCGACGGGTGCCCTCCAACCCTTATCAACCTTCACCCTCCTCCTCTTCCTCGCCCCCACCGTAGCCGAGGACTTCGACGCTGATGATCGAGGGGGCCTCCATCGTGTCCGGAGGCTTCTGTGTGGCCTGGTTGGCGACCGATGACGCGGCGCTATTCGCCGCGGCGGAACTGCTCGAGGCCGAGCTCAGCCCCCCGATGTTCGGAGCGGCCACCGCCGGCGCCGAAGGTACGCCGGATGAGG
Organism: uncultured Chthoniobacterales bacterium; assembly: GCA_964467415.1. Lineage (GTDB taxonomy): Bacteria > Verrucomicrobiota > Verrucomicrobiia > Chthoniobacterales > Terrimicrobiaceae > CAYXRX01. Next base: position 16,493 of record CAYXRX010000031.1, on the reverse strand, counting down.
TCCCCCCGGTGGAGATGTTGTCGGCATTGAGAACAGCCGAGGCCGCGATTTTGAGGTTTCCCGTCGCTTGGATGCCGGCATCGCCGGCATCCACCGTGCCGAGCGGGGCGATGAGGAACACATTTCCAGGGGGCACATTCTCCACCGAGGCGAGGACACCGATGCCACCGCCGGTGGCGAGGCCTCCGAGGTCGGTTGCGACATCCGCGCTGGTGGTATCAATAACCACGCGGGTCGGCGGCGCGGTGACGACGGTTTTCGACGCCGTGCCGGCCGCAATATCGCCGGTCGACGACCAGATCGTCATGTCGCCGCCCCGCAGGGTGAAGATGCGCGTTCGACCGATATCCACACTACCATGGGTGAAGATCGAAACCTCTCCTCCGTATTCCGTAACGATTCCGGGTGGAGTGGAGGGGTTGCCGAAAATATCCGAGGCCATCGTCAGGCCACCCGATGGAGCGGCAATCGTGATCGCGCCGCCGGTCGAGGTGCGGATATTACGCGCCCTCGTGAAGATTTCCCCGGATCCTGCAGCGCTGCCGAATACATCGGCGATCGCGGCGTATCCAGTCTCGTAGGATCCCGTCGTTTCATACTCTTCCGCCGCCTGTTGGAGGACGGCGAAAAACGTTTTCAGCGAAGCGATATCTGCCAACTCCCCGGAGACTGCCGCGCCCGGCGTCGAGATCTTGGTGAGGTTCAAACTGCTGCCCCCGAGGCCGACGGCCGCGCCCCCGCTTGATCCGCGGACACCCGCCATAGCAATAATCGATGCGCCATCGAACGGAAGGAATGGGTTGCGGAAATTGCCGATGCCCGTAATGCCCACGCCGGTTCCATCCGCGTAGTTCGGCCCGGTTCCCAGATCGAGATTCCGTCCGGCCAGCACCTCAAGATATCCCGGCCCGTTGATCTGGATATCGCCGGCGAGCGCATTGCTCAGCGAGCCGGTCGCGGTCAGCCTCGTGGCATCGCCGATGATATTTCCCTTGCCCTCGTCCGATGCCAGGGAACGTGTCGGCGAATTGAGGTTATAAGGAATAATGTCGCGGCCCGCCGAGACGATGGACACGTCATCCGCCGAGACGTTTTGGATGTAGAAGGAGATGTCGGTGATATCCTTGTCCGCGATCACGCGTGCAAATTTCGGCGTAAAGAGGGTCAGCCCGGCGATGCTGCCCCCCGCTGCGTAAAGCCGGATCGGGCTGGCATCCCCCTTATGCAGGATGTTCTCGGAGTGGAGGGAGCGTTTGACATCAATTGCGGAATCCTGCCCGATGAACGATCCTGTCTCCTGAAGTGCGCGGCTGACCACCGCATAGGGGTTCAGATCGCTCATGACAGCTTGCAGGCGCGCACGACCGGAGAGGGTCTGGTAGGCGAAAGGAGTGGTGAAAGCCGGAAAGAGAGCGGGATCCGCATCGGAGATGTTGACAGTCGAGGATGTCCAGACACTGAAGGTCGTCCCGTTGATGGCGCCCTGCCCTGTCGGCTGGAGGCCGTTGATTCCTCCAGAGGCGGCCAGCTCAAGCGATCCGGCAGGAGCAGGGAAGAGGTCCATCGAGCCCACCAGGCTCACGTCGCCGCTGAAGGCCGATGCCTTGAGGTTCGGCGCGCTCAGGAAAAACACGCTCTGAAAATTGTTCAGATCGACTTCCGCCAAGCGCAGCCAAGGCTGGTAGTAGGAGGCGTTCGTGGCCGATCCGTCTCCAAAAAACAGGTTCTGCGTCCCAAACCAGTTCGCGAGGGTGGATGTCGCCGTGGAGGATCCGGGAAGTGTGGCGGCCGTGCGAAGGGTGACCCCGCCACCAAATGATGAAATTTCCGCCCCAGAGGTCGGGGAGTAGGTATTGAAGTATGTTTTGTACCAGAACTTGTTGTTGAGCCCCTGGGGAAGAAGGAACGGATTTGTCACCGGTCCCAGGAGGACATCCTTGAGAGCACTGACATCGAAACTCCCCTTGCCCACCATGAGCATCGTCGGGAGCCATGTCGTGCTGTCGTAGACATCCTCGCTGGCGTTGGTGTCTAGGATTCCCATTTGAGGCGAGCGTGCCGAGTTGGTGGTGATGCTGCCACCTGCAGCCAGAGTCCCGGCGCCCCGCTCGACATAGTAGACGCCACCATCAATGTTGTTCCCTGCTGATATAGTGATATCCCCACCGCCGAGTTCCAACATTTTTGCGTCGGCAGGGTTGAGGTTGTTTCCGCCGGCATCCCGCCCCTGCATGCGGGCGTTTGTGGGAGCAACGGCATCGACGTTGACAATGTCGTCCCCCGCGACCAGCGTGACGTCGCCCCCGCCGAGCGTGCCGACGCCCTCAAAGAAATTGCTGAAGTCCACCCACCATGCGGTGGATGTGGCGGTGTCTGTCACACGCGTGGCCGTCGAGGTTCCGTCCACCCCGCCATCCGCTGCAAACGTGCCGGTCGAGGGATCCACATAGCCCCTGCGGTAGAGCCAATTCGAGGGGGTCTGGCGCGACGAATCCACGATCACAGCGCCCGTGCTGCTCCTGGTGTAGCGGCCGATATCCGCACCGGCCGACAGGCGGATGCTGCCGCCGGCCATGGACCACACCGCTGCATAGGTCTGCTGGTAAGCGCCCAGGGATACTCCGCTTCCGGTCTGGCTGGGAGTTCTGTTCAGGATTGGAACCACGAAGTCATTCGCCTCGTAAATTGTTGTGGAAACCGGGAGCGCGACACCTGCGGTATAGATGGTTGCAAACTGGTTCCTCAGCTGGATATCGCGGCCTGCGCTCACGGCGATATCTCCCGTGCCGGTGCGGATCACTTCGTAGCGGGTGCCCCGGTTGGTATTTGTGGAAGAGATGCGGATGGTGTCGGCCGTCTGCCCGTTCGAGCCGATCCCGGCTGCGGTTGTTGTGCTGTCAGCATTCGGGACGGCAGGGTAGAACTCTCCAACAAGAACCGATCCCTTGCCTGAAGCAAGTGCGCTGCCCGGAAGGACCGAGCGGAAATCGGCAGCCCCGAGATCGGACCCGGCAGAGAGGCGGTAGGACCACGATTGCGTATTGGCCGGGAGGCTTGCGCTGATGGTTTTTAATGTGCCAAGCCACATCGTTGAGTGCCCGTTGTCCGCCGATGCGGTGACAGGCGCAAAGCCGTCACTCAGCGTGTTGTTAAAGATGAGATCGCCTTGTGCGCGGAGGGTCAGAATACCGGGAGCCAGGTTCGTCCCATAGCGGAAGGCGGACAGGTCCCAGTCAGCGGAGCCGAGCGATTCGGCATTCGTCGAGCCGGTTGGGTTGGCAAGTCCAAGGGCTAGGTCGCCCGTGCTGAAAATTTCAACACCCGGCGCGATTACAAGAACCGGACTGACATCCGCTGCCGAGGGGCTGCCGGTCAAGAGTTTCGATCTGATAGTTCCTTCACCCGCATTGATAAAGCTTGCCGCATCGGTGTTAATCGTGGAACGGAGAGCGGTATTCATCGATTGGGTTGACGAGCGGTCGTAAACACGGAAGGCCTCCACCACCACGGACGAAGCTCCCGTGATTGCCCCCTCAAGCGCATCGACTCTCACATCATTGCCAAGCTGCGGGGCCCGCAGGTGGAGAGTGCCCTGAAACTTACCCTCAAAGGCGCTGGAGCCGGGGGCTGTGTAAGCGCCAGCCACAAACCCGGCGACTGAGAGGTTGATCGCGGACCCGGCCTGGAGGTCAAGGAGCGCAGAGGTATCGACGGCACCATTTGAGGCGGTCCCCGCCTCGATGAGAATACTGCCCCCCTTGCCGGCGTTGCTGAACTGCTGGGCTGCGACCGTCAGAAGCGCGCCGGACTGCGCGATCACGCTGCCGCGGGCGGCGAGGGAAATGCTGCCGCCGGTCGTCCCGGAGGCGTCCAGGCGGGCGCTGCCGGCAAGCGTGATGCTTCCTGCATCTGCAGACAGGCTGAACGAGCGCGCGCGGGCGATACCGTCCACAACCACGTCGCCGGTCCGCACCCGAAAGTTGCGCCTCTCGAAGAACCCGCCATTTTCCAGCGGAGTATTGATGGCGGCGAAGGAGGTGATCGATCCCGTATCCAGCAGGAATGATCCGGTCTTGCAGCCGGCAGAGGCTTGGCCCAGAAGCGTGCCGTTGTTGAAGAAAGCGCCGAGCCCGGACTGGATGTCAATCGTTCCGGCGTCCCCTCCACCGGTGTGAGCCGAGACGTCGAGGATGCTGCCGGCGGCCAGGGTGACGCTTGCAGTATCCGCAATCAGCTGGATGGTTCCCGCGTCGGCGTAGCGGGTGATGTCATAAAACGCCTGCGAGGTGCCAGCCACGCTGATTTCGCCTCCAACGGCCAGCCCACCGCCTATGGCATGGAGGGTAAGCGACCCGCTGGGCAGACGGATGGCGGTATTGGCATCCACTGAGCTTCCCGTGAAACTGAGGCTCGCCCCGAGGTCACCGTTCACAGTGGCCGGCTCGCTGCCGCGGGCAAGTAAGACAGCGCCGGTTGCGGTCACGTCGTAGGAGACCCCCTTCGATGCGGTCAGCAGGGGCGCGGTGACGGACAAGGTCCCGGGCGTTGAGAGAGATCCGGTGGCCTCGGCGATGAACCCGTTCCTTGCATTGATGCTCAGACCCTGGTAGCCGGCAACTCGGAGCGCATTGGCCCCGAGCCGCATCGTTCCGGCTTGGATCTGAAATTCGCCCGCGAGGGGAACTGCCGGATCAGCAAGAATCGCGCTTCCGGAGGGATTGCCGAGGGTCACGGTCTCCGCACTCAGCGTGACCGTCCCGCCGTCGTAACCGCGGATGCCGGAGGCAAAAATATTGAGGCTGCCCAGGGACGCGGATCCAAACGAACCCGCACCGTAGAAGTCGACCGAGCGGTAGCTGGACAGGGTAAGCGAATCCACCGACTGGACATAGCTCAGGAGCGAGTCGCGAAGCGTCAGGTGCGGAGACAGGGCGGCCCCCGCAAGCCCCCCGGCCGGCTCGCTGAGAACAATGCTGATCTGCCCGCTGCCGAGAGTGAGCGCCGAGGATTCGAAGACGGCCGTCGGGCTGAGCGATGTGGAATAGGAGGAGTCGAGAATCAAGCCCTCTCCAGAAATCCGGGCACCGGCCCCGATCGTCATCAGCGGTGCAGTCGAGCCAGTCGTGGAGGAACGGAGGATCGAGGAGCCGGCATCGCCGCTCACGCGCAGCAGCGTCCCGTCACCACTCAGGAGAAGGCGCCCGGAGGACTGGCTCAAGCCTCCGGAGGAAGAAATCGAGGAGCCGTCGGCAACGGTAAGCGACACCTTTGAGACCAGCGTGACTTCCGGAGCAGTGAGCGATCCCCCGGGGTTATTGAGCGTGACCGATGAGGAGCGGACATCCACCGCGGTGCCGGCATTTGTGGTCCGGCGCAGTCCGCCAATGAGAAGGCTTTCGGCGCCCCAGGAGCTGAGGATGCCGGAATCCAGGACGGCCGTGGCCCCGGGAGGAGCCGTGCCGGAGCCACCGGTAATGTAGATATCGGCATTGCTGCTCACATCCACGCTGGCGCCGCGCCCGCCCGATGGGCGCCCGGTCCACACCGATCCCTCGAGGCGGAGAGCATTGTTCCCTTGAAACGAGAGGGTGCCGGAATCGACCGGCATCCGCTGGACGCTGGCCACATCCAGCCGTCCGGCAGCGGCTTTGATGAAATCATTTGCACCAAGGACTTCGTATTCCGCACGCGCGGCCAGCACCGCAGGGGAGGCAACTTCCAAGAGCGACCGGGTGCCCGCGAGTTGAGACGGACGGTTGAACGCGTTCACGAAGTAACCGCTCGTGTATCCGGCTCCCTCGTCGGTTGTGTATTTGGCGAACGTTCCAACAGCCTTGGGCGTGACCAGAAACCCTCCCGGAAGCAATGCGTAGCGGCGCGGGAGCAGGGTGTAGGTGCCAGCGGCGAGGCCGGCCACCCCGTCGATGTAAACGCGGTCGCCTAGCTTGAGCTTCGCGCTCGTAAAGCCGGGGTCGCCACCGAGGACCTGCGCGTTCGATCCGGTATTGTTCACCGAATAGGGGGCGAACTCGGCGCTGTAGCCGGGCAGAATCGCGTAGGAATCCTCAACTTTTGACCAGTAGAGGCTCGCCGAAGGAACCGGAGAGGAAGTAAAAACCGAGGGATCGATGGCCACACGGGCCGACCATGTGCTGCCTTTGTAGGTGACAAGATCGCCGGCCTCATAGGTGCTTCCCGATCCCCACGGCACCGAGGCCTCTCCGAGCAGATCATGGTTACCTCCGGTTCCGGAGATCCAGCGGTAAGCAAGGAGATCGCCGCCGCCGCGCAGGTCGATGACGGATCCGGCCAATGCGGTGACGTTGTTGCCGGCGATGGATATGCGCTTCTGTGGCAGGCCGCTCACCGTGACATTCACGCCTCTTGGATCAATCCACGAGAGGCCGTCGGGGCTGAGCCCGAACGGGATGAGGAGGCCGGTGCCGGTGATGGGATCGACCGCTGAAACGGATGTCATGCTCGAGGGACCGAGGACAACCGACTGCGTCGTGGGGACGGCAAGCGCCGTGCCGACGACCGGGTTCTTCGGCCCGTCGATGGCTGCGGTGGAGGGGTCGAGATCGGTTCCATCCCAGCCGAGGGTGATCGATCCGAAAGGTGCCCGGAGGGTTCCGCCCTGAATGATCGAGGAGGCATAGATGTTCAGGGATCCACCCGCGGAATAGGGCATCGGCCGGGTTCCCGAGCCGACGATAGTCACAGATCCCGTCCCGCCCGCGTGGTCGTAGGCGAAGATGTTGAACGTCGCAAGGGTGTTCGGGTAAATCTGACCGGCAGTAAGAGTCAGGTCGCCTGCGATGCTGAGAGTGCCGTCCCCGCGGATATCGCCTCCGGCGGCGGTGAAAGCCACCGTGCCGGTGTTTTGGAAAACCGTCGTGCCGATGTCAATCAGCCTCGCATTGAACCTCACCGAACCCGTGCCGAAGGTGGGCTGCGGAGTAAACGCCGTGCCCCCGCCCACGGCAGGGGGGTCCTGCTGAAAGGCCACAAAGGCCGCGTCGGACGGATTGACCGGCTGGCGGAACGCCTGCCCGACCGCAATGTAGCTCGCGGAGAGGGTCACAGCCGAGTCGGCACTGACGATGCCGCCTCCCGCCACGCGAAGACTGCCGCTAGCAGTGATCGAGACGGGCCCGCGAAACTCAACATTGCCGCCGTATGGAATCGGCGTGGCGTCGGAAAGATATTTGAAGCCGAGGTCCAGGGAGGCAAATCCTCCCTGCCGGAAGTCATCGGCCACAAAGTAACCCATCCCCGGCACCGCGGCACCGGCCGAGTCGGTGACCGCAAGACCAACCCCCCGCCGGCCGCCCGACGCAGGAAGCGACTGTCCGGACTGGGTGACGACGAGGTTGATATCCGCGCTCGTCCTAGAGGCCCCTGGGGCGTAGTAGCGGCCGGAGAAAATCGACAGGGTTCCTCCGGTGGCGGTCGGCCCGCCGGCCCGCCCAAGCAGGGTCGCATCGGTGAAGAGCATCTCCGCCCCATGAAGATCCAGGAAGCCGCCGTTGCTGTCCACGCGCGTCGCGACCGTCTGGAGCTTGTAGGGGAGCGTGTTCAGGCCGGAGTTGACCGGCACAACCGTCTCCCCGACGGCCGCGAGCCGGGAGGGATGGATGTCAAAAACCCCGGAGGCGCCGGAGACGTCGAGGACGGCACCAGCCTCGGCAACGATGTTTCCATAAACGCTGATCGTCCCGCCTGGATAAAGGATCCCGGTCCGGCGGCCGTAGGCGTCCGGCGTGTAAACGGAGGTGCCGGCAGCGGAAACCCTTGCGCCTGGACCAATATAAATCGTCGCAAAAGCCGAGGTCGTTGCCGCTTCGATGTCCGGGGCGAGCCGGAATTTGTTTCTGGTGAAGAGGGCGATTGTCCCGCCGGGCGCCTCGATCGTGCCCTCGACGGAAATCGTATCGGCAAGGGTCCTTTTGAGGTTTTCATCGGTCCCGATAAGCACGCTGGCACCGGGATCGGTGCGGATGACGGAGCCTTTTTCGAGAACGATGTCGCCACGGGCCTCGAGGATGCTGGTGGTGAACGGATCATCCGCTCCCGTGGCGGCCAGCAGCAGGCTGACCGGGGACCGCTCGCCGACCGGCTTCAGGAAGGGAAAGAGCTTGAGCTGGCCGCCGGACGCCTGCAGAGATGCGACCAGGAGCGTTTCCGCAACCGGCTCGACCACGGTTCCGCCGGCCACCCGGACGGCCGGGATGTATCCGTTGGCCGAAGCTTTGCCGATGCCTGTGAGCGAATAGCTGGTGAACCCGCCCTGCCGGAAAAAGTCCGGCGAAAGGACAAGCATCGTGGGGTCGCTCGCGCTGCCGCCAATCTGGATGAGGTTCGCGCGGATCGCAAGCGAACCGCCGATTGTGGCGGAATACGCAGCCAGCGTTCCGGCCAGCGTCAGGCTCCCGCCGATGCTCGTTGCGAGGTTCGGGCTTGTGGGCAGGTTGGGATCCCTCCCCGCCAGAATGTTGATCGACCCGCCGGTGCCATATTCAAACTTGCCGGACGGCTTGGCGCGAGCGCCACCGGATGCATCGACCAGGCTGCCTTTAGGAAGGTTGATAGTGAAGCCCTCCAATGTGACTTTTCCGCCATTCAGGACACGTCGGGTTGTCACGGTCTGCCCGGAGGTCGGCCGGTCGTCCACTATCATTCCCGAGACGTCCAGCACCGCATCGGCCCCTAGCTCGATGATCCCACGGCCAGCCACCACTCCGAGCGCCGGCTTCGTACTGAGGAGGGGGTCTGTCGCTTTCAGCAGCTGATACTCATACGGGGAAAAGTTATATGCAGTGAGGCTGATGGTGCCCCCCGGCGCGGAAATCGTCCCGCCGATGGTGACGTTTTTAGCCTTGGCGGTAAACGATCCTCCGGCGGGGATATTCACGAGAAGGCCCGGCGGCAGGACGAGCGCGCCGTCCGCGTTGTCTACGGTGACGTGCCCGAAGCCGCCCTCGTCCTCGCTCCACCACGCCGAGCTGATCGCAAACTGCGAGGTCAGGCTTGCCGGAAGCGATTGTCCGTCGGCAATTACAAACGCCGACGCCGATGGCAGGTCCGCCGTGAACCGGATTTCCGGCGGCGTGGGCGACACCTCATAATAGTTGATCGTATTGGCGTCCTGCGCGAATCTGGCGTCCGCCTTGAAAGAAAAGGAAAGCGAGGCCGGATCTGCCGGGCTGGCGTCCGAGCCGGAAGGGGGAGTGATCTGTTTCGGGCCGTTGATCGTCTTGCCCACGAGGTCGCCGCCGACAACGATCGCCGGGGCGCTCAGAGTGATCGAACCGCCGGGCGCGCCTTCGATGTATTCCTTCTGAAGATACCCGCCAACAGGAGCAAGCGCCTTGTTGAACGTCTCGGACACTCCCCATTTGGCCGATGTCTTCGTGTTTTTGGGATCGAAAACCCCGTCGTAGATCCGGTCGGGCGTGGCGTTGGCGATATCTACAAGGTTGCCGCCACGCAGAAGGCGGGACGTCTGCACCAGCCCACCCTCATTGCGGAAGTAGCCGCCGGAGACATCAATCGTGGCCCCGGGCTGCACGGCGATCGACCCGCCGGCCCGGACGTTCACGGTTCCGCCGCCCGCGGTCAGTTGTGCAACATTCCGCTCGATGATCCCGGCGAGCCCGGTGAGATCACCCAGCGGGCTGCCCAGCCACTTGCGGCCTGCGAACTGCCCGGACCGGCGGATGTCGACGACGAGCTTGTCGCCGCGCAGGACCGACTGGCGCTGCAGCGGCGAGTCGGCCAGTTCGGATCCGCGGAATTGGACGGACAGGATGTGCTGGGCGAGTTCAACGAAGACATCTGTGCTCCCGCTCACGTCGAGTAGGCTTCCGGAATCCAGAAAGACCTGACCGCCGGAATAAAAGAACCGCTGCGATCCGCCGGCGAAGTTGCTGACCAGCGCGTCCTCGACTGTCGTGCCATCCGCCTTGAAAATCGTCCGGTTGTCATCGATGTCGACATAGGTCCACTTGCCGGCACGCAGGGCGACATCGGCATGGGGCGCCAAAACGATTGCGCTGCCCAGCATCTGGACAGACAGACCCTGCGCATTGATGGTGGAGTTCTCCGGAAGCGAGGTGCCGGGGATTTTTTTTGCGCTCACGTAATCCGGCAGGATCCGGGTGATGCTGCCGGATCCAAAAGCGACAGTCCCGGTGAACTGGTTCAGGAACGCCGGACCGCCACCGCCGACCGCGGTCGTGTTGTCGTAATTGGGATTTGCCGCCGCGCCGTAGCTAGCGATGAGGTCGATTCTCCCGTTGAGGTTCACCGAGGTCGAACTGTCGATGATGCCCGACTGGCTCACGCTTTTTCCGGTCATAAGCACGCTTCCGGTGTAGGCCTCGATGAGGCCCGAGTTGGTTGCGGCGCCAGCGTAGGTATCGACGTTTCCGACCCAGACGTCGAGCCCGCGAAGACTCGGATCCGTGCTGTCGTGGGCCTGGATGCCGACCTGCAGGCCAGCCGCGAGGATAGTCTGGCCGCTCGGGGTGGAGATCGTCCCCTCGTTCCTCACGTTCGCGCCCAGCAACATGACACGGCCGCCATTTCCGTCTGCGCTGACCGGGCCGGAAATCAAGGCGCCGCGCTCGACGAGGATATTCCCCGTTTTTCCATCGGCGGTCAGGGGGGCGGGCGGGTTGAACGCCGGCGTCCCGTCGGATCCGCCGGGCACGCTGAGTGCCGAAAACAAAAACTGGGCGTCCTTGTTGTTGAGCAGCCCTCTCTCCACGAGGTTGTCATTGATCGGGAGGGAGGAGGCGACAAATGTGCGGGTGTTGATCTGGCTGCCGGCGCCGAAGACGATGCCGTTCTGGTTGATGATGTAGACCTGGCCTTCGGCATTGATGCGGCCTCGGATCTGGGAGGGGACGCCGGAGGGGTCGAAGACCTTGTTGAAGGCGATCCACTTGCCGGAGTCGGTCCCGCCGGCTTTCTGGTCGAAATTGACGGACGTGCCGCTGCCGACGTTGAACGTCTCCCAGTGGAGGAGGGCCTGGGCGGCGGTCTGCTTGATATTGACGGCGCCGCCGGACTGGACGGGAGCGTTGGCGCCGGTCCACTTGGCGTTGGCGCCGGTGAGGACTTTGAGGCCGCCGGTGGTGAGGCCGTTCGGGATGGCGGACCCGGAGGTTGCCGAGCGCGCGGATTCCTGCAGCAGCCGCATGTCGTTGACCGCTTTCGTCGTCCGGGCGAGCCGGTCGGCGGCCTTGGCCTTGGCGATCGCAGCGGCTTCGGCGCCGGCACTCTGCCGGGCCTCGACGTTCTTGCGTCCGCCGCCCGATGTGGTTGCGCCGCCGCGCAGGATGTCGCCCGCGCGGGCGACCGGCGGAAACCCGGAAACGATCAGCGCGGAAAGCAAGAGGACGGCCATCGGGTGGGCGACTGCCGGGTGCGCCAGGCATGGCCGCAAGCGTGCAGGCGGCGCGGAAATCTCCCTGCGACACGAGCCAGCCCGCCCTCCTCGCGGGGCGTCTCCGGCATTATCATGATGGGTCGATCGGAACATGGGCAAAATCGCCCATCAACCTCCACGACACCGCCCCCCCGCGAAAGGAACAGAATGTTACAATTTCGTCACATTCGATGTGACGAAATTGGAACACCCGAGCCCAGCGGGAGCGGGCGATTTTAACCGCAAAGAGCACAAAGGGGTTCAGCCGCAAGGTTCTGGAGAGACGAATGACCGCCGTGTCGTCCGACTTTGAAGTGCATCAGAGCGTCCGCTTGACCTTCTGAACCCACAAGGCGCAGAGAGGTTCGCCACGAAGGGCATAACGCGCTTTATCGCTTTGTGTTCTCTGTGCTCTTTGTGGTTCCTTCAACTGCGGGATTGGCGAGCGGTTCGCGATTGCATGGGGGTGCGGCGCGCGTTAGTATCCAGCATATGTGCACAATCACGGCGATTTTGGAACCGGATGCCGATGGCACCGTTCACCTGCCGCTGCCGTTGGGATTGAGAAAATCCAAAGTGCGCGTGACCGCTACACTGGAGGCGGACACACCTGCAAACGACCCCCTCCTGCATGACGCGGCTGTGGCCGCGCTCAAACGGCTGCGGGCACGCGGCACCTTCCGGGAAATCACCGACCCGGTCGCATGGCAGCGTGAAACCCGCAGGGACCGTTCCCTGCCGGGTCGCGAGGGATGAACCTTCTGGATAGCAATATCGTCATTGCGGTGGCATCAAGCGATGACGACGGGCTGAACAGGCTGGTCATGGAAAGCTCCTATTTGGTTTCCGTGGTGACGCGGATCGAGGTGCTGGGGTATCATCGGCTCACTCAGGAAGATAAAAACGACCTTTTGGCATTTCTTGCCGGCGGCCGGGAGCTGGCACTCGACGTTGTGGTGGCAGACACTGCTGTGCGACTGCGGCAGGAGCGGCGCATGAGCCTCGGCGATGCCATCATCGCAGCCACTGCGCTCGTCCACGGACTTCCGCTGGTCACCCGCAATGTGGACGACTTCAAACATGTGGAGAATTTGAAATTGATTAATCCTTTCGCTCCCTCGACCTGACCCTGAGGGGGAAGCCGCTTGCGGCGGGGCAGGGGGCGATGGTTAATCCCTTTGTGTTCTCTGCGTTCTCTATGGTTCCTTCCCGGTCCATCCCGCAAATGCGGGCTCAGGGGAGGCGTTTGATCCGGAGGGCGAGGTAAGGTTTGCCGGGTAGGGGGATGGCCTTGCCATCCCGGTCGGCAAACGTGTAGCCGTCCTTCTTTTTTATGACAAACGTGCCCGGAACGGGGGTGACGGTCATCGCCCAGGTGTCGAGGATCTCGGCTTGGAATGTGAGTCCGTCGGCGAGCTGGTCTTTGGGGAGTTCGAACGTCCACGAGGCCGGGGTCTCCCTGCCGAAATAGATCAGGTAATATTCGCCCGGCTTTCCGGCGATCCGGGGGTCCTGCCACTTGTCGACCGGGTTGAGGCCCCCGGGAGGGGAGGACTCCATAACTTGGCGAAGGAAGGCAAGGCGAGGCGGGCTCTGGCCGCGAAGCACCCCGCCCTTTGACCACCAGAGGATGTCATCCTCAGGGTGGAGATACGTTTCGCCGTGGCCGACGTAGGTGCCGGCGACAAGCCCTTGCCAGAATCGAAAGACCATTTCCTCAGCGGTGAGGTTCCCCCAGCGTCGGGGGATGTCGCCCTCGTATTTGGCCTCGTCGAAGACGACCGGCTTGCGGTAGGCGTCGCGGTAGAGGACGGCGCGGCCGGCATCCTCGACCGCCGAGCCGTTCTGGATGCTGGCATGCGTGACCCACGGTTTAGTGTGGTTATAGAGGAGCAGGCCGTTGTGGATCGAGCGGAGGTGGTCGTGGGGGTCGGATTTCTGGAGCAGCGCGCCGAGGCGGTCCCAGTCGGCCTCCGTCTTGTTTTTCAGGAAATCATACTCGTTGGCGAGCGACCACCAGACGTTGCGGAACGCGGCGAGGCGGGCGACGACGTAGCGCAGGTAGCGGTCGTCATCGGCCGGCTGCATGCGGTCGAACCCCCAGCGGCCCTTGTCGTAGGGGTGAAAGAGGATGATGTCGGCCTCGATCCCGAGGTCGCGCAGCTGGCCGATCCGCTTCTCCAGATGCTGGAAAAAAGCGGGGTTGAAGCGGGCGAAGTCCCATTTGGCCGGCGGCGTGCCTTCGAACGGATAGAGCGCGGGCTCGTTTTTGTTCCAATCGTAATTTTTGGGGAACACACACATCCGGAGCTTGTTGAACGGCGCACCGGCGAGCGTCTGGAGCGTCTGTTCCTCCAGCGCATCGCCCTGGTGGGTCCACGCGTAGCAGGTCGTGCCGAGCTGACGGAACGGCGTGCCGTCGGCGCGGGCGAAGTGGAACGTGTTGGCGACGCGCACCGGACCGTGGTTGTTGCCGGTGGCCGGCACGACGCTGAAGCGGCCGGATTTTCCCGAAAGCGCCCGACGGTTGCTCCGCGTCTCATACGTCCACTCGCCGGTTGTCTCCGGCATGAACCGGACGCGGTAGGTCCCCCCGCCGTCGTAGAACCCGGGTATGTCAACGGAAGTCGTCCCCTGCGTGAAGCGCGCCGAAAGTTCAACTTCGGTGAAGGGATTTCCCTCCGCCGGGCCGGGCAGGGCCAGCTCGAAGACCGACCACCGCTCGACCTGTGCCGGAGGCTCCACTGCCGGCATGACGCCGGTCAGGAGCACGGCAAGAGCGGCAGCGATGACGGGGATGCGGGGGAGCATGGGCCGAATGAATGCCATCCGCCAGGTCAAGTCGAGCACGATCCGGATGCGCGCGGTCAGGGCTTGGCCGGCGAGGGCGACGGGGCGGCTTTCGGCGCCGCAGCCGGCTTCGAACCGTCGAGGCGGTAGATGGTCTCGCCCGGCTTCATAACCCCGAGCTTGTCCCGCGCGATGATCTCCACATACTCCGGGCTTGTCTGGAGGAGCGTGACCTCGCGGGTCCTCTGCTTCTGGATGAGCTGCTCGGCGGCCAGCTTCGCCTGCTCGGCCTCCAGTTTGGTGGCCAGTTCGTCGCGCCGGGTCCAGGCCGGATAAAACGTGAACACGGCAAACGCCGCGGCGACCAGCAGGATGCTGAGCACCATGAACCGGTTGAGAAAATGCCAGATCTCCGGGTTGTAGCGGCGTTTGGGTTCCACTTGCGACACGTCCGGAATTTTCTAATCGGTCTTGCGGAAAAAGCGAGCGCCGTGTGCTCAGTCGCCGAGTTCGACATTCCAGTAGGCCATGTCGAGGAAGTGCTTCCAGCTGTCGTGCGGACGGTGGGAGAACGTGACGTTGATGAACGGGCGCCACTTCGGGCGCGCCGGCTTGCGGATGAGATGCATGCCGGCCTGGTGCGGCTGGCGGTTGCCCTTGCGGGTGTTGCAGGGGATGCACGAGCAGACGATGTTTTCCCAGGTCGTCTGTCCGCCCTGATGGCGCGGGATCACGTGGTCGAGGTTGAGCTCGTCGCGCCCGAATGTGACCGCGCAATATTGGCACGTGTTCTTGTCGCGCTCGAAGACGTTGTGCCGGGTGAACTTCACTTCCTTTTTGGGAAGCCGCTCGAAGAGGAGGAGGACGATCACGCGCGGGATGCGCACGTGCAGCGAGATCGTGCGCACCATCTCGCCCTCCGGGTTGTTCTGCGAAAAGCTCCTCCAGCTGTCGAAGTCGTGCGTGAGAAATTCCTGGCCGGAGTCGGTCGAGACGACCTGGGCGTGGCCCTGGTAGAGAAGCGTGAACGCCCGCCGTGCGCTGCAGGTATTCACTGCCTGCCAGAGGCGGTTCAGCACCAGGACCGGAGAATCGAGGACCGATTGCATAGGGTTCGTGCCGCCGGGCAGCCAACATTTTCCCAGCGACCCGCGGACACTACCAGCACAGGCTTCCGGTTGTCAAATCCGGCTGTGTGACGATATTTTCCCTTGACGAAGTCCGGCTTCTGACAAACATTCCCCACCAATCTTATCGAGAGTGGCAGAGGGACTGGCCCTGTGAAGCCACGGCAACCGCTGGGGAAGGTTGTTGAAAGTCAGGAACGATGCGGCTAGGTGCCGCAGAGGGTTCCGGCAATCAACCACCCGCTCCGGGTCCAGGTGCCAAATCCAGCTCCGGCCGCCGCGCAAGCGGGGGACGGGGAAAAGATGAGATGTGACAGGTTCCTGCACGGGGCTTGTTCCGTCTTGCGTCCGCTCTCGAAAAGGCCACAAACCATGAGCGAACAACAGATATTTTTTTCCAACCTCAAGTGCCGCGAGTGCGGGCGCCTCTACCCGAAGGAGGCGATCCACATCTGCGAATTCGACTTCGGTCCGCTGGAGGCGGCCTACGACTACGACCTGATCGCCCGGCACATCAGCCGGGAGGCGATCGCCTCGCGTCCGCAGACGATGTGGCGCTACCGCGAACTGCTGCCGATCGACGGCCAGCCGACGGTTGGCGAGCAGGTCGGGTTCACCCCCCTCGTGCGGGCTGACCGGCTGGCGGCGAAGCTGGGCGTGGAGGAACTCTACATCAAGAACGACACGGTCAACTACCCGACGCTGTCGTTCAAGGACCGGGTTGTCTCGGTCGCACTGAGCCGCGCGCGGGAGCTCGGGTTCAAAGTCGTCGCCTGCGCGTCGACCGGTAACCTGGCGAATTCGGTCGCGGCGAATGCCGCCGCCGCCGGGCTCACGAGCTACGTGCTCATTCCGGCCGACCTCGAGCGGAGCAAGGTCGTCGGCTCGCTCGTCTACGGCACGCAGGTGATCGGCATCCACGGCGCCTACGACCAGGTCAACCGGCTCTGCTCGGAGATCGCGGGGAAATACGGCTGGGGGTTTGTGAACGTGAACCTGCGGCCCTACTACGCCGAGGGCTCGAAGAGCATGGGCTTCGAGATCGCCGAGCAGCTCGGCTGGAAGCTGCCGCGCCACACGGTGATCCCGATGGCCAGCGGCTCGCTCCTCACGAAGATCCACAAGGCCTACAAGGAGTTCAT
>CAYXRX010000030.1:0-60837 GCA_964467415.1 uncultured Chthoniobacterales bacterium | reverse complement strand
CAGGCGGTGGGTGATGATGAGCGTCGTGCGCCCGCGCATGAGCTCGGCGATCGTGCCCATGATCGCGTGTTCGGTCGAGGGATCGAGTGCGCTGGTGGGCTCGTCCAGCAGGAGGATCGGGGCATCCTTGAGAAACGCCCGGGCGATGCCGATCCGCTGTCGTTGGCCGACACTGAGGTGGCTGCCCCGCTCGCCAACCGGGCTGTTGAACCCCTGCGGCATCTGCATGATAAAGTCGTGAGCCTGCGCCCGGCGCGCCGCGTCGATGATCTCGGCTTCTGTTGCACCGGGCTTTCCGTAGGCGATGTTCTCCTTGATCGTGGTGGAGAAAAGCACGGTATCCTGCAGGACCATGCCGATGTGCTGGCGCAAGCTGCGCTTGGTGATGGTCCGGAGGTCGTGCCCGTCAAGAGAAACCGCCCCCGAGCTTGGATCATAAAAACGGGGCACAAGGCTCATCAGTGTGCTCTTACCGGTGCCGGTGCCGCCGACAAAGGAAACCGTCTCACCGGGCTCGATCGCGAAGCTGATATCCTTGAGGATCATGCGCTCGTCGGTGTAGCCAAACGAAACGCCGGAAAACGAAATCCGGCCGGCTGCCTTTTGGAGCGTCCGCGCGTCGGGCGCGTCGGGCACATCGTTGTCGCGGTCAAGCACCTCAAAGCAGCGCGTGACGCCCGCAGCCGCGCCCTCGAGCGCCCAGGCCGTGTAGGCGAGCTGCTCGATCGGCTGGTAGAGCATGCCGAGGTAGGCGGCAAAGACCGTAAGATCGCCCAGAGTCAGCGTCCTGCCGACGACCTCGAGCGCCCCGACGTAATACATGACCGCCATCCCGACCGCCATCAGCGTGCCGACCACGAGCGAGCTCGCAACCGTCGTGAGGCTCAGCTGCATGTTGGCATCGAGGCTCTGCGCCGCACGACGCCGGAACTGCATGACCTCGAAATCCTCGCGTCCAAAGGCGTGGACCATTCGGATCTGGCTCAGCCCCTCCTGGGCGAGTGTAAGGAGGTCGCTCTCGCGCTCCTGGATCGTGGTCGACTGGCGGCGCACCCGGTCGGCGTAGTGGCGGATCGCCCACATCACCACCGGAAGGATCGCCAGCGAAGCCAGCGTCAGCATCCAGCTCATCCGCACCATCACAAACAGCGCCGCAACCAGCGTAACCACCGAGGACAGCACACCCGCAAAACCTTTGTTGTAGATGGTCTGGATGCTCTGCGAATCGTAGGCGACCCGGAAGCTCGAATCCGCGCTGCGCCGGGAATCGTGGAACTTCAAGGGAAGCGCCTGCATGGTCGCGTAGAGGTCGGTGCGCAGCGTCAGGAGCGCACGCAGCCCGACGCGGATAAACAGGTAGTTCGACGCCAGGTTCACCAGCCCGGCCAGCAGGCTGATGATCACCATCGCCAGGCACAGCCAGAAAATCGCGGCCGCACCGCTGCCGGCCCACTGGCGGACGATCGCACCAAAGCCGTCTTTCGCTCCCGAGGGATCCAGCACGCCGTCGACGATGTATTTGAACGGCCATGGCTTGAGAAGGTTGAAGCCGATGGAAATAATCGTCAGCAGCACGCCTCCGACGGTGGGCCAGAGAAATGGCCGGAAATACCGGATCGCCCGCAGATAAATATTCACAGGAGCAGACGCTAGCAGCGCAGAACCCACGGTGCGAGAGTCGAATTAACTGAGGGTTCCACTTTTCGCGGAATACGCTCTCTGGAGCGCGGCGCGGAACTGGTCGCTGCGGAGCGGCTTGGCGAGGTAGTCGTTCATGCCTGCCTCCAGGCAGCGGCGGGAGTCGGATTCCAACGCCTGCGCGGTCAGCGCAATGATCCAGGGCTGGCGGCCCGGAGGCAGCTCCCTGCGGATCCGCTGCGTGGCTCCGACCCCGTCGAGTTCGGGCATCTGAACATCCATCAGCACGACATCGTAGCAGGTGCTCAGAACGGCATTCACCGCCTCGACGCCGTTCATTGCCACATCGGCGGTATACCCGTAGGTGGCCAACCGCATCAGGCAAACCTTGCGGTTCACCGGATTGTCCTCCGCAAGGAGAATTTTCAGCGGGCAGGCAGAGCCCAGGTCGAGCGGGGCTGGATCCTTCCACTCTGGCGACGCCTCGATCCCGACCGGATCGGCCACAACGGCAGGAATCCGGAATGCGAAAGTGCTGCCGGCTCCCGGGTCGCTCGAGACCGAGATTGTGCCCCCCATCTGCTCAACCAACCGCTTCGAGATCGCCAGGCCGAGTCCGGTCCCGCCGAAGAGCCGTGTCGTGCTCGCATCGGCCTGGGAAAACGGGGCAAAAAGTTCAGCGATCTGCTCCGGAGAGAGCCCGATGCCCGAGTCGCGCACGCTCACCTCAATGAATGATTCGGCACCAGGGACCATGCGGACGGCGACTCCCACACGGCCCGAGGCGGTGAACTTCACGGCATTACTGAGCAGGTTCGCCAGCACCTGCCGAAACCGGGTCACATCGCCCAGCAGATACACCGGGCAGCCGCCCTCCATCGAGACCTCAAGCGGGAGACCCTTGCCAGCGGCCGCCGGCCGGACCAGGGCGGCGCAGTCCTCGACCGCCTCGCTCAGCAGGAACGACGCCTGCTCCAGCTCCATCCGGCCGGCCTCGATTTTTGAGAAATCAAGAATATCGCTGATCACGGAGAGCAGGACATCGCAGCTTTTTTGGATCGATCGAGCCAGTTCCCGCTGCTCTGGACCAAGCGGCATGTCGAGCAGGAGCGAGGAAAATCCGGCAACGCCGTTGAGCGGCGTCCTTATCTCGTGGCTCATAATCGCGAGAAACGTGGACTTAGCCTTACTTGCGGCATCTGCGGCAAGTTTGGCCAGCACAAGCTCCTCCTCCTGCTGCTTGCGGCGGGTGATGTCCCTGGAAACCCCGATGACCCCGATACAGCGACCGGCATCCGAGATGATGGGGGCCTTGAGCGTCTCGACAAGGAAGCGGCTGCCATCGGGGTATTGCACCCACTCCTCATTGCTTCTGGGCTGGCCCTGGGCCATCATAATCGCGTCATTGGTGCGGAAGGCGTCTGCGACTTCCGCGGGGAAGAGATCGTGGTCGGTATGGCCGATGATCCGCTCCCGCTTGAGCCCGACAAACCGAGTGAAGGCAGCGTTGCAGTCCAGATAGATACCACGCTCGTCCTTCATGAAGACCAGGTCGGGAATCGACTCCAGAAGGCTGGACAGCAGGGCCGTGCGCCGGGCAAGTTCCTGCCGGGCATTCCAATACCCGACCAGCGAGTGGATCAGCAGAAGAAACTCGCCGGTATCGAAGGGCTTACGCACAAAAAAGACACCGCGGCGCAGGGTCTTGCGAATCTCCTCGGGCGAGACGTCGGAAAAGGCTGTGCAGATTACCACATCGATCTCCGGGTCGATCCCGCGGAGGCGCCGCGCGGTTTCGAGTCCGTTCATCAGAGGCATCCTCATATCGAGAATGCAGAGCGGGTGCCTGACGTTCGCCCGCACCAGGCGTGCGTATTCCTCCAGGAGGATTTGAGGGTCCTCATAGGTCCGGCACGAAAGGCTCATGTCCGGAACCGGCCCACCGGTCCCCAGGATGTCGAAATCGGACTCCCGCGACGGAGAGAAGATCTTCCTGTAAAACTCAAGGATCCCGGGGTCATCGTCCGCGATCAGAACGGTGTTATTTGACATGTTTGACCTCCGCTTCGACTGTTGTTCCGCGTCCCGGGCCGGCGCTATTGATAGAAAGCTTTCCTCCGGACGCCGAGAGGAAGACAGCAAACGAATGCAGCCCGAGCCCGTGGCCATCAGCCTTGGTGGTGAATCCAGGCCGCATCACCCGGGGCAGGTCGTCTGGGGCGATCCCCCGGCCGTCATCCTCAATGACGACCACCGCACCGCCGGGCGCGCTGCGGCAGGCAACGGTGATCCGTCCGTCAGAACCCGTCGCCTCGAAGGCATTTTTCAGCAGGTTTTCAAAGCCCTGCCGGAGGGGCTCCCTGTGGCTTGAAATGGTGACAGCGCGCTCGATGGCGGTGGTAAGCGTGCGACCATTCTGCGCGAACTGCCGGCACAGGTCCGCAAGCAGGACCGAGAGGTCGAAGTGCTCCGGAACCTGGCGTGTGGCGGCAAGGAACCCCGCCTGCTGGTGGGAAATCGTCTGCTTGATCGAGGTGGTGATCGCAGCGATTCCGGCCGCAGCGGCCTCGATCGCCGGGGCCGTTTTTCCGACCAGCACATCCTCAAACCTGCGGAGGACCGCATCCGCTCCCTCCCCCCCGGCGTGCAGCTTGCGGAACACCTCCGGATACTGCCGCGTGCTTTTCGCGACGGCCTCGAAATCCATCAGGCACGACTCCATCCGGGTCATCGCGTTGCCGACGTTGTGGAGGTATCCGCTTGCCGATTCATAGAGGCCACGGGTGTAGGCCAGTTCGGCCTCCTTGTCCTTCATTTCCGAGCGCACGCGGGCATCGACCAGTTCGCGGGACCGCTGCGCCAGCTCCCCGGACATCGTGTTGAAATTCTCCGTCAGCCGGTCGATCTCCTCGATGCCGCTGGGCGGGACCGAAACTTCGCTCATCCCGGTCCCGACTCCGGCCGTCGCGGCCGCAAGCCGACCGACCGGACCTGCAATCTCCTCGGCCATCCGGCGCGCACGGTTCCGGAGGAAGGCGAAAAATACGAGGTAGAAGACCAGCATCACACCGATCGCAATGTAGCCGATGAGGCGCGAAAGCCGTGCGAGGTGGTCAACCGAGCGGAAAACCTCCGACTCACGGATAACGGCGAACATCCGCCATCCCGTCTCGGGGATCACCCCTTGTGCGACGAAGACGCGGCCGGATTTGGTCGGAATTTCCGCGAGCGCCGCCTTTGAGGCGAAGAGGTCCCTGAACCCCTGGGCAACAGCCGTATCGGGCATTTTGAAGAGGTTGAACTCCTCCGGCTTGAGCTGCTCCTTGCTGACGGCCTGGGAGTAGACGTGCGACTTCAACTCGCGGAGGCCGAGCAGGTTTTCCACGCTTTCCGACATCGCCAGGATCATCCCCTTCTCGTCCGCCAGAAAGGCAGAAGCCCCCCACGGCAGGCTCATGTTGAGAAGACCGCTCACAATCTTTTCCACGGTCACATCCAGTCCGACAACGCCCTCGAGCGCATCGCCCGAATAGACCGGAGCAATGCACGAGAGCATCCATCCCTGTCCGGCGGGATCCAGATAAACCCCTGTCCAGACCGGCTTGCGCTGCGGGTTGTGCTCCGCGTCGGCCAGGTAAAAAAAGTTATAGTCCTCCATGTTGAGGTCGGCCGGGTATTGCTCCCAGACCTTTTCCATGAACGGGTAGAGCCGGTTCATATCCCACGGAGTGTTGATATAGGCCGCCACGACGTTCGGCGTGTCCCTCACCATGTGCCTGTAGAGCGGGTTGAGCGCGGCGGTCTTCTCGGCGATGAGCATCTCCCGCTCGCCTGTCTTCCCGGAGGCAGCGATGAACAGGCTCGAACCATCGCGCAGGTTCGTCTGGTGAAGGCTCCCGTTTGCAGCCCGCGCAAAAACCGGTTTCTCCCCCGGCGGGGCAACCGATCCGGGATCGGCAATCAGCTCGGCGTGCGCCGCGGCAAAAAAGGAGGCCTGCCTGACAATCTGCGAAAAGTTGGCATTGATCGCCCCCGCCGACTGCGAGACCAGATCCGGCATGACCGCCTCGACCTCGCGTTTAAGCGTCTGCTCGGTCTGCCTCCCGATGTAGGCGTTGATCCCGAAATACATCGCCAGAAGAAGGATCTCAATGGTTAGAATCGAAAGGAGGGCACTCCGCGCATAGTGCCGGAAAATCAGCGTATCCAGCCTGATCCTCTTCATTCGCCCCGAGCCTGATTTCTTGTCCCGCTCCCGTCAATCCCGCAGGTGCCGAAGAGGCGTCGAATTTCGGGATTCCGTTTTGCGAGGAATCGCTGCTAGAACATGAAGGCATGTCTTCCCCGGCTGGCGATTCTTCAGGTACACTGGTGGTCCGTGTCGACCCCGACGATATCGTGCTGTATGCCAACGAGGCCATGGCCGCCTATCTCCGGGCCCGCAAGGCCGACCTCGCCGGCGCGCCATTGGAGGTGCTGGCCGACCGGACGCGCGGCGAAATCGCCGGCTGCTTCCAGCGCCCCGAGGGCGGGCGGACCAGCGCGCGCCTTGTAACAGACGCCGACGGCCGCGTCTTTGAGGTCAAGACCACCAGCGAGGGGGGAGTTATGGATATCCTCCTCGACGAGGTCACCACGGCGGAGTCGGTCAGCCGCGACCTGCGGCTGGTGAGCGGCACTTCGGTGGATCTGCTGAACGAGGAGGAACTCCGGACCGCACGCACACCGGAACGCCGGTTCATGACAATCTCCACCGCCCGCCTCAATGGGGTCGCCCACCTCGCCGACCGGCTCGAGCCGACCGAGATCCGCCTCATGGTCAATTCTTTCGTCGAGGAGGTCTCGGATGCCGTTCTGGAAACCGGCTGCACGGCCTACCCGGCGGCCGGCGAATCGGTTGTCGGGGTTTTCGGCGCTCCCAGGTATTTTGTCGACCATGCACTCCGCGCCGTGCTCGCCGCCTGCAAGCAGATTGAGAAGACCGCGAAGCTGCGCGCGGGATTTTCCCGTCAGGGGAAAGAGATGCCGCCGATGTCCTGCGGAATCTGGACCGGGGAAGCGTTCGTCGGCACCCTCGGCAGTTCGAAAACCCAGCGGTATTCCGCGATCGGGCGTCCGGTCGATCTCGCGGCGAAGCTTTCAACCCTCGCCCGGCCCGGCGAGGTCCTGGTTTCCGAGTTCACCCTCGAGAGCATCCGCCAGTGCCTGCCCGAAGGCTGGCAGGCGATCCGCGCCGAGAGCCAGTCCGACCCGGACCTCGGCGATTTCCAGTGGGATGGCGGTATGATCGGGCCGCTGCCGGACGACCGGCTCCGGGGCGTCTGGCTGATGGGGCCCGGCATCGAAGAGGATACCACGCAAACGGAGCTTTATTTCGACTACCTCTGGACCCTGAAGGTTCCGGGCATCGATGAACTGGTCCCGATCCTCCGAGTGGTCCGCCCGACCGGGTTCGGCGACACGCTCGAACTGAGTGACGATAACGTTGTCACCTCGCAGTTCGTCCAGACCCTCGGCAAATACAAGTTGATCTGCGTGGTGGGAACCGGCGGGATGGGCAAGGTCTGGAAGGGGCAGGACCGCTACGGCAATATCGTCGCCATCAAGGTGCTGCACGCCAGCGAAACCACCTCCGACGCCCAGCTCAAGCGCTTCCGCCGCGAGGCGGAAATCATGGCCCGCCTCCCGCACCGCAACATCTGCCGGGTTTTCGAGATGAACGAGTTCGAGGGCGTGCAGTATCTTGTGATGGAATTTGTGGACGGGCTCACGCTGGCCGACCTTCTCTACGACCCGATCCCGGCGGCTGCCGGGGGCGGCGCCCTCGCCCTTCCCGACCTGCAGTCGCTGATTGTGGCCCTGCGTTCGGAGAAGAGCACCCGCGAGGGAAAAGCGAACGGATCGGACACAGAGGCTTCTCCGCGTCCCCGCAAAACGCGCATCCTCCCGGCGGAGCAAACGCTCAATGTTTTCCTTAAGGTTTGCGACGCCGTGCAATTCGCTCACGAGCACGGGGTCCTGCACCGCGACCTCAAGCCGGGAAACATTCTTCTTCGTGAGGATGGCGAGCCGCTTGTCGCCGACTTCGGCCTTGCAAAGATGGAATCCAGCGACTCGGCCCAGTCGCTTTCGGTGAGCGGTCATGTGGTGGGCACATTGGAAAACATGGCTCCGGAGCAGGCGGAATCAAGCAAGGACGTCGACGAGCGCGCCGACCTCTACAGCCTCGGCACGATCCTCTACCAGATGCTGACCGGGCGCAGGCATTTCGAGGCGACCGGCAATATTGTGGCCGACGCGCAGGCCCTCCAAAACCACGAGCCTCCCCGGCCGCGCAGCTTCAATCCTAAGCTCGACACCGATCTGGAGATCATCCTTCTCAAATGCCTTCGCAACTCGCCGGCGCAGCGTTACCGGAGCGTTGCGGCGCTCAAGGCCGACCTCCAGCGCTACCGCCGCGGCGAGGTCATCACGGCGCGTCCGGTCTCGGCCATCGAGCTGGCCCGGAAGCTGGTCCTGCGCAACCGTGCGGTCTCGGCGGTGATCGCGGCCTCGCTGCTCATCCTTGTCACGGGGTCCGCCATCGCCTTCTGGAAGATCGCCGAGCGCGCCCAGGCGGCGGAGGTGGCCGCTGACGAGGCCCGCAACCAGCGCGCGCTGGCGGTCGAGTCCGCCAAGATCGCCAAGCAGCGCCAGGCCCAGGCCGAAGAAGCCGCGAAGCTGGCCCTGGCCTCGGAAGCAAAGGCGAAGAAGGCCGAGGCTGAAGCCACCGCTCAGCGAAAAGCCGCCGAGGCCGCACGCGGACTGACGGCCACCGCACGCCAGGAGACCGATGAGGAACGCAAAGCCCGCCTCGCCGCCGAGGACCAGATCGCCAAGGAGCAGAAGCTGCGCGACGAATTGAAAAAGCAGATCGAGGACCTGAAGGGAGCCTCCCGCGTCGTCGCTGAGCTGCAGGGTCCGGTGACCCCGCCGACGCCGGAGCTGGACAACGCCTCCGGCGCCCAGGCCAGACGGGCCATGGCCGATGCCATGCGCACATTTCATGTCCAGCTGGCCCCCGCCGAACTCGCCCGCTACGAGAAAAACCCCGAGGAGGTCCTCCGCCGCCTCGGCGAGGGATTCAACAACGTTTCCCAGTCGCTGCTTGGCGATCCGACGTTCACTCCCGCCTGGATCCTCAAGGGCCACTACCACCTCTCGTGCATGGAAATCGATGCCGCCGCGGAGGCCTTCCGCATGGCCGCCGAGGCGGCCGGGCGACGCCAGGCTGCCGGCAAGCGCGACCTCCAGGTGGCTGACGATCCGGTCGCCCTCCTCGAGATCTGCTCGCAGCTTGCCCAGCCGTCCAACGACCGGTTCGCCAAAGCCGCCGAACTGCTCGCGGCGCGCAGTTCGCCGTCCGACCAGATCGCGTCGGGAATCCTGAATTTCCTCAAGGACAAGCCGCTCGCCCGGAAGTCCCTCATCGGATCGAGCCCGACCGGCCGCGAGGCCTCGCCGGCGGAAAGCGCCCTCCGTATCCTCGTGAGGAATGGGGGTAACGGGCGTATTATTTTTAATGATGCCGGCGCAGGAAAAGACATCACCATCACGGGGGCCGATAACCTCGGTAATCTCAGCGAGCTCAAGCTGCTGGCACCAACGAAAGTCCGCATCGCCGGGGCAGAGGCCATCGACATCGCGTCGCTTTCCAGTCTTCCGCTCGAATCGCTGGATCTTGGCGGATGCCAGATCGCGCAGCTGCCCGCCTCGTTTAGAAGCTTTCCCCGCCTGAAGACCCTTTCTCTGCGGGATACCAAGGTTGCCGACCTGTCGATCCTGCGGTCGATGCCCGCTCTCGAGAAGCTCAACATCACTGGGTCTGCGGTCGTGGATTTGGCTCCGCTCGTCTACACCCGCCGGCTCGAGTCGCTGGATGCCGGAAAGCTCAACCTTCAAAACCTCCGCGTGCTCCGTGAGCTTCAGCTCACGCGCCTGACGATCAGTCCCTCAAGCATCACGGACAAGGCGGGGCTCACCATGCTTCGCCACTTGAGCGGGCTGAAAGTTCTGCGCGCGCCCACCGATCCCGAGAACCAGCCGTCTTCCGACTTCTGGCGGAAATACGATTCCGGCAAGTATCCTCCGACGAACTGAACGCCCGTGGTCGAACGGCGGCTCAGGCGGCCGCACGGCCGGCCCTGGCGAGCAGGCGGTTGTAAAGCGCCTCGTGGCGCCGGGCGCACGCGGCCCACGAGAAATCAGCGGCCCGGGCAGAGGCAACGATCGCCGCGAGTTCATCCGGCGGGGTCGTGACTGCACGCCGGATGGCGTCGACAAGCGCCCCGGTCGTCTCGCGATAGAAGACAAAGCCGTTCCCGGCACCGGTCACCGGATCGAAATCCTGGACGAACTGGCGCAGGCCGCCGCAGTGGGCGGCGATCGGCACCACGCCATTCCGCTGGGCAAGAATGAGAAGCTCTCCGCCCGGCTCAACCGGACCGGGGAGAAGGAGAAAATCCGCGCCCGCGAGCGCCTGCTGGAAAACGGCCTCGCCCACCTCGGGGATATTCGCAAAGATCCGGGCATGCCTGCGCTGGGCGATCCCGAGCGCCGTCGTATTGGCCTCGGGAACCGGACCGAGCAAAAGCACGCGGACCTCATCGGAAGGCAGGCGGTCGAGGGCCTCGAGCAGGATATCGACATCGGCGCCGAGGGTTGCCGAAGAATCCGCCAGAAAGACGCTGCCGCCCTCCGCCAAGCCGGCGCGCGCAAGGAGCCCGGCCCTGGCCTTCTCCTTGGCAGCCTTCCCGGCCGGCAGAACCGGCCAGGCCGCTTCGTCCAAGCCGTCGGGAATCCCCTCCAGCTTGTGGCGTTGCTCGGCCAGCACATTCTCAAGCCCGCACCCGTGCAGCGGAGTCTGCATCTCCGCAACGTGCCGGCGGCTCGGAAGGACGACTGCATCGGAGTAGAGGATGCCGGCCTTGAGGCAGTTCATGCTTCCAAAATACTCGACCCCGCGCGCGGAAAAATACTCTCCGGGCAGGTTGGTCAGACCGAAGTCGTAGCTCCAGAAGTTCCCCTGGAACTCGAGCCCGTGCGGTGTGAGCACGGTCACAACCGGCACCCTCTGGTCGCGGACGAAGACCGGCAGCAACGCCGTCTGCCAGCTGTGGACGTGCAGGATGTCCGGCGGCTCCGGCAGCCGGCGCGCAATCTCAAGCACGCACTTGGTGAAAAAGATGAACCGCGCCGAGTTATCCTGGTAGTCGCGCCCGTCGGCGCCATAGAGACCGCTCCGGTCAAAAAACTCGTCGCGCGAAACGAAGAGGACCCTGACCCCGCCGGCCATCGCCTCGAAAACTTCGCCAGGCAGGCGCGCCGGACCGACCGGTACCGAAAATTTCATTTTTGTGCGCTTGGCTTTGAGAGCCTTGTCCTCCCGCACGGAGCGGTAGAACGGCAGCACAACCGTGACTTCATGTCCGGCCGCCTGAAGGCTTCCCGCCAACGCTGCCACCTCGTCCGCCAGGTCGCCTGTGCGCGCAAACGGCGCCATCTCGCTCGCTGCCATCAAGATCTTCATGGTGGATTATCTTGCAGGTCCGTCCGCACGGAGTCGACTGAAAATCTTGCCGCACATCGGGCCGGCATGAGGCGGGCGGGCGCTCCACGAACCCGGGCGCCACCGGGCTTTGCTTAGCGGCTGGCTCTGACTGCCCGTGGCGCCTTCAACGCAACGGAAATGGTCCAACCCAGGGCAAACACAACGAGCACGCCAGCCAGACCGGCGAGACCGGTCGAAAGCGCTTCTGAGAATGATCCCGGCAGCGAGTAACCCGCCAGCGGGGCCGCAAAAACCGGGGCCGACTCACGCAGAAATCCGAGCTTGCCCGCCACCCACTCCAACCCGTCCGGAGAGCTGCTCGCAAACGGGCTGAGCACAAGGGCGATCAAACCCGCTGCCAGAGCGGGGGCCAGAGCGCTCCTCCGGGAAGCCGCGGCAGGAGCCTGCAGGAGCGAAAACGCAAACACAGTCAGCAGGGCTTCACCCACACCGATGACCGCATGGGTGGCCAGCATGGCCGGAGCCGACGCGGAGAGCGGCACTGTTCCCGCCAGAGCCAGTTCGATCGAACAGGCAAGAGCCGCAAGTGGAACCGATACCCATGCCGCAAATCCCAGCCGAGCAAGCGATGCAGTCGAACAGTCTTTCAGGCGGCCAGCGATCAGCCCCCCGATCCCGGTCCCGATGAGGGCCATGTTCACAACGTTCGCCCCCAGCACGGAGACCCCTCCATCAGCAAAAACCAGGCACTGCACCGCCAGCACCAGCGCGATCGCAAGCACTCCGAAAGGAAGGCCCAACAGCGCTGCCGCCAGGACCCCGCCAAGCAGATGTCCGGACGTTCCGGCCTGAATCGGGAAATTCATCATTTGGCCTGCAAAAATCAGCGCGCTCACACCAGCGAACTTGATAGCGCCGGGCTTGATTTGGCTCTTGCAAGCCGCCCAGGCCGCCGCTCCGATGCCCGTGGCTGCAAAGACTGCTGTAACGGGGCACACTGCCCCTTCGATCATACCTGTTGGGATGTGCATGGGCGTAATCTCAACCTGCAGGTCGCCGATGTCGACAAAAAAATCCCGCCTCCGGCACCAGCCGGCCCCATACCAAAATCATGCGTCTGCCAGACCGGCTCGATGCGGTTGAAGAACGATCGATGGCGGCCCGGGGTCTCCGGCCCGCCAGTCAGGGTTTGCCGGCGTTAGCTTTCGAGGGGTTCCAGAGATCGGTGCCCGTCTTCGGCGCGAACGTGGCCTCCGTCGGCAGCTTTTCGACGTGGCCGTCGACGAACAGATAGTTGGACATCTTCGAGTGCCGGTCGTGCGCGAGCGCGTTCTTCGCAGCAGCCGCGCCCGACCACTGGTGGCACATGACATGGTCGCCGAACGCCACCGGCCGGGTCTCCGCAAGCAGGATCGTCCGCGACGGGGTCGGGACCTGCATCACCTTCCGCCAGGTCGCGGGGCTGCCCTCATAGTCGTCGCCGTCCGGCGTCAGTTCGAAGAAAACATTCAGCCCGTAGCTCGGGATGTTCACATCGGTCATCTTGTCGTTCGGGCAGCGGAAGAGGCGGTTGAAATAGAGCTGCCACTCGGCGATCGACTGGGTTTTCGGCACCCCCAGATAGGGGGCCACCGACAAGACCCACCCGGGCTCACGGGCGACTCCCGCGCTGTGAAGGCTGCGCGGGAAATCTCCATCGTGGTCCTGGGCATAGAGGTGGATGCCTCCGCCGAGGGCCTGCAATTTTCCGGCGCACCGGGCGGACCGGGCGCGCTCCTGCGCGCCCCTCCAGGCCGAACTTGCAATCGCCGCCAGCACGCCGACAATGACGATCACAACCAGCAGTTCGACCAGGGTGAAGGCGCGCAGGAGCCTTCTTCCGTCGGTCTTAGACACCAGTCGAGCGGCGTTTGCGCAGGAGCGTGGGCAGGCCGAACGCGACCACCGCCATCAAACCCAGAGCGGAAGGCTCGGGCACCACCTGCCAGGTGTAGCTCACCGAGGCAGGGATGAAGTTCCCGTCCGGCGTCGCCGCCAGCGCGGACGGTGTGTAGTCGGCAAAGCCTGTCCCGCTGGTAAACGGCTGGTTCGCGATGAAGATCTCGAACGTCGCCGAGTAGGTGCCCGGGAGAGCTGCCGACGGGAGCGTGAAGTAGTTGTGCCACATCGAACCGTTCCAGAGCACCTGGGCGCCAACGGTGGGAAAAACCTGGTCCCAGCGGTTCTGCGCGTTCACGTAGTTGTAGGATTCCAGAAGTGACGACGACGCGGCCGTCAGCTTGATCGCAAGCGACTTCCCGGTCGGAACATATGCCGTTCCCATCATCGGATTTCCCATGAACATGAACCCATACTGGCTGTTGAAGAGATCGCCGTTCCCCGAGTTGGCCGGCGGCGTTCCACCGACTCCTGCCGGCGAACCGAGGTCGGCCCTCCATCCGGCAGAATCCGCAAACCAGTCCCCGGGGCTCCATTGTTCGAGGGAGGAAAGGACGGGCGTGGAGGCGGGGTTGAAACTGATCGTGATGTTGCCGGTTGTCGGGTCCATCGGGTTGTCCGTTCCGGTAATCGAAACCATCGGCATCAGCATGCCGCCCTGGTCGTCCGGTCCCGGAACCGCAGTGATCAGGCCGGCGCGAGCGGTGGAGAGAACGACGGTCCCGGCGAGAAGGAAGAGAGAAAGAATTTTTTTCATAGGAATAGAATGCTGATTGCTTCATGCGCTACGGTGATCGTCCCGTCGCCAGTGGCACGGGAGGGGTTGAAATGATCCCCGGGAAGGCCCCGAAGCAGGTCCCGGAATAGGACGAGGGCTTTCCGCGCTGTTGGTGGTTTTGGGAACCGGGCGGCAAGGCCGTGGCGCATCGTCGGATGCCTGCCACGCCACTGCCCGGGACTCCGGAGGAGCGGTCTAGGCCGCTAGCGGGACCGGAAACGGAGGCGGAAACGGACGGGAGCACGCTGCCTCATCGGCGACGGGCGGGTGCGAGAACGGAAGCGCACACGGCGCGGCCACAAGGGAAGCGCTGGCAACGAGCAACTCGTCAAACTTTTTGTCTGTTTTCAGGACGGCAGGAAGCCGGTTTTCCTGCTGCCGGCCCTTCTCGATCGAGCGGCACATCGTGCAGGGGGCCTCGCCGCTGAGGGTTTTCTTGATCGCGGCGGTGACGGTCGCGTCTTGGGAATACTCGATGACCATCCCGGTCCAAGCCACCGCTTGCAGAACAGCCCAGTGCCCACCCGCGATGGAGAACATCGCTAAAAACAAAAGCATGAAGCCGGCGGCGCGGAACATGGTTCTTTCTTTGAAGGGATTTTTGTCCGCTGTCAAAGAATATCACTCGATGGCGATCCGGTTGCGGTCAAGGGTAAGGCCTGTGGCGCGGGCATAGCCGGCGATTGCGCGGATGTGGTCGGCGCGGGCGCGGAGCTCGCTGATCTCGGCTGCGGCGAGGTCACGCTGGAACTGGAGGACCTCGAACGTCGTCGTGGTGCCGCTGGCGAGACGGGCCTGCGCAGCCTCGAGGGTCTTCTGCGCATATTCTCTTGCGGCACGGGTCGCCTCGATCCGCTTCTGTGTCGTGTCGATCTGCCCGGCGGCATTGTCGGCCTCCACGAGGATCGCCTGCTCGAGGCGCTTGAGCTCGACGAGCGCGCGGGCGGTCTCGAGCTTGCCGGCCTCGAGAAGCCCGCGGGCCTCGCGGTTCGGGATCGGGAGGCTCCCGACCACTCCCATGGTCCAGGCGAGGTTGTTGTTCGCCTGGCCGCTCACACGCTGGATGCTGTCGGCGAGCGAGGTGTCGATTCCGTTGACCCCGAAGCTGGCGACCAGATCCAGGCGCGGCAGGACCTGGTTGCGCGCGTAGACGACGTTGATCTGGCGCTTCTGGAGCTCGAGGAGCGCCTGCCGGTAATCCGGACGCACTTGAAAAGCCATCGGAAAATCCTTCTCCTTGTCGGCCTTGGCCCCGGGGAGATCAGGCAGGTTTCCGATTCTCAGCCGGGTATCGAGCACACCGAACACCTCATTTGTGACCAGCTGCTTGAGGAAGTTTTCATTGTCGAGCATCGCCCGCTGGGCGACGAGCACGCGCTCCTCGCGCGCGGCAAAATCCGCCCGGGCCTGCATGACGTCGAGCGGCGACATGACGCCGATCTCGGCGCGCTTGAGGTTGTCCCGGACGAGCTGCGCGGCAAGATCGCGCGAGCGTTCCTCGACGGCCAGATTCTCGGTGGCGAAGTAGAGCTCGCAATACGTGTTCACCGTATCGGTCACGACCTGGATAATCCGGTCCCGCAACGTCCATTCCGAGATCGCCCGGTCAGCCCGCGCGATCCGCAGCTGCGCGAGGTTCACGTCGGTGCCGAAATTTTTCAGCAGCGGCTGCGCGATATTGATTCCGAAAAACGAGTTGTATTTGTCATTGGTGAGCCGGTTATCGGTATTCCGGGTTGTGGATGCGCCGACATCGTAGGTGAGACCCCAGGGGGTGAGGCCGCCGATCGTGGAATCGACCTCAAGCCCGCTCGTGCGCGCATAGAGATCCGGGAGGTCTCCGCCCGGGACCGGAGTCGGGGTCTCGAGCTCGTTGTTGAGGCTGCGCAACTCCTGGTTGTTCTCGTCATACGTCGCGGAAACCTCCGCCACGGGGTCAAATTTTCCCGAGGCGCTGAGCTGCTTCGCCTTGGCGATCTTCGGGGTGTAACGCTCGGCCCGGATCTGGAAGTTTTTCTCCAGCGCCATGCGGATCGCCCCGGTGAGCGTGAGGTCGAGCGGCTCGGCCGACCGCACGAGTCCCGGCGCGGCAAGGGCCAGTCCCCCGCACAGTGCGAAGCGCCGTAGAGAAATTTTGAAAAAAATTCTTCCGGTCAGGATCTGCCCGAAAAAGCAAATCTTCCATGTTTCTCCACTCGCCGGGGGTAATGTTGCCGAAAACATGATGAAGGGAAGCATAGCGCGCCTCACCGGAGATTCGCGATATTTTTAGATCTCGAATTGAGAATTCAAGCCGGGTGGGTCACAATGTGCGGTTTGCTCCTGACCCCATCGACATGACCACGACAACCCGCCAGCCAGACGACTCCCGCAGGGAGACGGTCATCGCGGTTGTGCTGTCGGTCCTCATCCACCTTCTTGTGGTGGTCTCGTTCACGGTTTTTGTCGCGATCCCCGCATTCAAGCCCCTCGAGCCCGAGCCGGTCGAGGCGCCGCTGGAGATCACCCTGATCCCGCCCGAGCCGCCCAAGCCTGCCGCGCCCCAATTTGTGCGGACGGTTCCGCAAGCCGGTGCCGAAGCCCCGAAGAATGCGCCGTTCGAATCGGACAACAACACGCGGGCGGCCAGCAACGCCCCTGCCAGCGGCAGCGAACCAATGCCCTCGGTCGCCGGAAAAGACGTACCCGGCATGGACTTTGAAAACCGGAACTACACGGCCGGAACAAAACCCGCCCAGTCGGCCCCGGCCGCCCAGCCAACACCTGCGCCCCAGCCGACTCCCGCTCCGACTCCGGAACAGGCCGCCCCCGAGGCCACTCCCCCGCCCTCCACCGAACTGGCGCTGCTTCAGGAATCCCGGCCCAAACCCACGCCCACCCCGAAGGCCAAGCCGGCCACCCCGCGGCCGCCGGCTCCGCCCGCCGCCGCCGGGTTCCAGCCCGAGACCCGCGTCACAAGGATCCGGGGAAACATTTCGAACCGCGGCCGCGCCGCGGTGGATGCGGCAGCCACCCCGCTCGGTCGCTACAAGAAGATGGTGAGCGACGCGATCGGCTCGCGCTGGTATTTCTACGTCAACGACCAGATCGGGCTGCTGAACGTCGGGACGGTCGACATCCGGTTCACCGTTCTCCCGGATGGCAAGGTCCGCGGCGTGCAGGTGCTGCGGAACAGCTCGAACGAAAGCTTTGCCTCGGTCAGCATCAACTCGATCCTCAAGGCCGAAATCCCCCCGATCCCCCCCGAAGTCGCAAAAATGCTGGAAAACGGGCGGATTGAAATTGATTACACGTTCACTATCCTCGGAAACTAATGATCCTCGCCACCACGCTCGCGCAAACCGCCGATTTTTTCATCAAAGGCGGACCATTCATGGTCCTGCTGGTCATCCTCTCGATCACTTCGCTGACGATCATCCTGCTCCGCGGCCGGGCGCTGCGCGCGGGCGTCGTCGTCCCGCGCGCGATCGTCGATGCGGTCGAGGACCTCGCGCCGGGCGGCAAGCTCGATGCGCTTGAGCGGACGATCCGTGACCACCCCTCCGCCACCGGCCGTATCCTGACCACGCTCATCCAGCACCTCGGCTGGTCTAAGGCCGAGAACCTTGAGGCCGTTCAGACCCGTGCGCGCCACGAATTCACCCGCCTCGAAAAGGGCCTCGTGATCCTCGAGATCGCCACCGGGACCGGCCCGCTGCTCGGACTCCTCGGCACGCTCTCCGGCCTTGTGGGAATTTTTACCGCGCTCGGCGGAAACGGTGACCCGGTCGTCGTCGCGCGCGGGATCTCCGAGGCGCTGAACGCGACGATCGTCGGCCTGGCGGTCGCCGTGCCGAGCCTGATCGCCTATAGCTACTACCTCCGCAAGATCGAGATGATGGCGGTCGAGATCGAATCGCTCGCCGCCGATCTGATGGTCAAATGCTACCCGCAAGGCGAGAGCTATCACGCCGGCAGCCAGCGCAACTGACCGACCATGCGATTTTACATCAAAAAGCGCCGGGCGCCCTCGGTGATCATCGTGTCGCTCATCGACATCCTGGCGATCCTGCTCATCTTCTTCATCGTCACCACGACGTTCAAAAAGGAGCAGCCGCGCGTGCAGATCAACCTTCCGGAATCGAAGTCCTCGGAAAAGGGTAAGGACGCCCCGAAAGACCCGCTCGTCCTCCGCGTGAAAAATGCCGCGGAAATCTCGCTCGGCAACGAGCCAGTGGCCCTCGACTCGCTCGCCCAGGCGCTCCAGGCCGCGATCGCCGGCAACCCCGGACGCCCGCTCGCCATGCAGGCCGACCGCGATGCGCCGTTCGGCGTCGTCATCAAAGTCCTCGACGCCCTCAAGCAGAGCGGCATCCAAAACATTCCCACATTCACCGAACCGGAGGCGAAAAAACCATGATCCTCGAAATCACCCAGGAAGACCATCCGGCCCTCCGCACGCGCGGTCGCCGGATTGACAAAATCGACAAGTCGATCCACGAGCTGGCCGCCGACATGATCGACACGATGCGCGAGGCTGAAGGGATCGGCCTCGCCGCCCAGCAGGTCGGGCTGCCTGTGCTTCTCTTTGTCCTCGATGTCCCACAGATGAAGGAGCGGCCAAGCCGGATGCGCGTGGGCGGTGAGGATGTCGATTTCGAGGCCCTGATGCCGATGGTCCTCCTGAACCCGCAGATTGAAACCTTCGGCAAGGCATTCCTCGAGAGCGAAGGCTGCCTCAGCTTTCCGGGACTCAAGGGCGATGTCCTCCGCCCGCACTCGGTCCGTGTGAAGGCCCGGACGCTGGACGAGGCCGACATCGAATTTGAGGCCGACGGTCTCCTCGCCCGGGCCGTGCAGCACGAGTTCGACCACCTGCAGGGGGTTCTCTTTATCGACCGCCTCGCCCCGGACGACCGGGATGAACTCCCCGCCGAAATCCGCCGGATCGTCCGCCCACAGCCAAAGGCTTAGGCACCCGATCAGGGAGAGCCGATCTCCGTCAGTTGAAACACTCCCGCAGTGGAAAAATTGTCATTGCCGGGCCCATCCAGAAGCGAGGGGCTGCCTGGGAATAACACCTTCTTGATCTCGGGGGCAAAGAGGCCGACGTTCGTCAAAGGACCTTTAATTTTCACCTCGCGGATCGCCGCCGTCGAGGCCGGCGATGTGCCGATGAACTGATCAGGAATGTTGTCCGATCCCGCGGCATCGTCCACACCGGCCCAGATATTGCAGTTCGAAGCCGATCCGGAGATCAACACGCTCCCGACCCCGCCGTTCGCATTCGTTGGCACCTCCGGGCTCGAGAATCCCCCGAACACATCGAATCCGGAGGCATCTCCCCTCACTTGAACTGATCCGACCGCAGGGAAGGGGCTTGCCGGCACCCCTCCGGCACAAACCCGGGCGTCAAAAACCGACCCGCCAAATGCCGCCGATCCCAGGTTTCCGCCGACGTTCAGATCAAATCCTCCGGACGAGCCGTTGAAGGCTCCGAACTTGTTGGTGAATTTGTTGAGGCTTCCGCTCACGGTAACGCTTCCTCCGCGGGCCCCGGCGACATGCACGAGATTGGCTTCGCCTCCGATGATGATGATGCCGGCATTGGCTCCGCCTCCGAGCGCCTGGATGTCCAAGGCCAGCGAAAATTTCCCGACATCCCCGTCGAGCAGGACCTGGCCGCTGTCGGACCCGGACCCGCCGAAGATGTTGTTCGCCACAAAGTTCACAGCCCCCGGACCGTCAAATACGCCGGATCCCTCGCCTAGCCCGCCGATGATGTTGTTGGCCTTGACCGATACGAGGTCGGTCTTCCCATCGCCATTGAGATCCCCGGTGGCCACCCGAACACCGCCGCTGTTGGTTCCAGAACCCCCGGTGAGGTCGTTCATGACAATCGTTTTAGCCCCCGTGCTGTCAAAAATTCCGGATCCCTCGCCGGACCCGCCTGTCACATTGTTCATCCGGACCGCGATGAGTTCGTCCCTCCCGTCGCCGTTCAGATCGCCGGATGCGACTTGAACGCCGCCGCTGAACTGCCCGCCACCGCCCAGAATATTTCCGCCAATCTTCACACTGAGAATGGGCAATCCGGATTCAATCCTGCCGGAGTTGATCCCGTCGCCGCCTGTCAAATTTCCGGAAACCGTGAGCGCCTTCCCGCCGCCCGCAGAGGAAAACAACCCGCTCTCATCCCCGTCGCCGGTCACACTCTCCAGCTTGAAAGTGCCAAACGACCCGACGATCATCGAGCCGCTTCCCATTGCGTCACCGCTGATGTTTCCGGCCGATCCGCGCTTGAGCGAACCGCTGATCTCCGTTGTTCCGCTGTCGGTTCCGGTCCCTCCTTCCACGTTGCCGAAGCTCCCGATCAGCACGTTGCCCGTAACCTTCAATGTTCCAGAGCGCTGGCCGCCGCCACCATGGACGCCGCCGACCTCGACCGAGCTTGCGTCGCCGGTCACGGTCACCACACCGGAATCTGCACCGCCGGCTCCCTCGATCCCCCCGGCAACTTTCAAGACCTTGACAGATCCTGTCACAAGGAGCTGGCCGGATTGGTCGGTTGCCCCGCCAGCGACCTTGCCGCCCACCTCGATCTTGTCCGCAGCGGTCGTGGCCGTGGTTTGAATCTGAACTTTCCCCTCCACATTGCCCTGCACCTTCATGACCTTCAGCCCTCCGGTGATCGTCGATGCTGTCGTGTCCCCGACCCCCAGCGATCCCGTCTCCAGAAGGTCGATCGCCGGACTCGTCTGGTCGGCGTCCCCGGCGGTAATGTGCCCGAGGTTCCCCGATACCTTGACGCGGTTGACATCCAGCCCGGTCGCATTGATCCCCCCGACATCAGTTGTCCCGTTCCCGCCGCCAGCCGGCTTGGTTTTGACCTCGACCTTGAACTTCTTGGCCTGCTCAGGAGTGAGTCCGAGCTTCGTTAAATCGATCTCCTGGAGCGTCTGGTTCCCGCTGTCACCGAACGCACTCCCGCTGAACTTGAACACGTCCGCGGCTGTCGTGGCATCCGGTACACGCTGGCTCAGCTTGACCGTCACCTCGTCGCCGTCGGCATCCGAAAAACTGATCGTTTTTCCATCCCCGCTCAGCGATGCCGGCGCAATGCGAGCCTCCAGTGGCTCAAGAAATATTGGAGAAGCCGAGCCGAGTAGCATTCTCCCGGCGTTGGCAGAATTTCTGGTTTTCACAACATGGGGCCTTTCAGGTTTTGGTTGCTCAATCCGGCTCGGAAAGCTTGACTTGCGTCAAAAAAATCGCTGCCGGATTTCTGTCGCAGAATGCGGCCGAAGTCAAGTTCCAATCCGTTGGAATTGGACCCGTGGAGCGTGTGGGGAAGCGCGTCCTGAGGACCAGTGATCGGGTTTCAGTTCGAGCGGACGACGGACACGATGCCTTTAGTGTTCCGGACAAGCGGGCCGATATCCCAGAGAAGAAAGCCACCGCGACCGCGCGGGGCGATCGATTTTTCGAGTGTGAGCTGGCGGGCGATTTCGGATGCCGGCCATCCATGGGTGCTGATCCGCTCGATGGCGATGCCCGGCCAGACCGGCACGCCGCGGGGGTTGGCCTGCGGCCCCCGCCACCAGCGCAGGAGGGAGGAGAAGCTCTGTGGTCCGCCATCAGCCCAATACAGCTGCGGGGCGAGGTAGTCGACCCAGCCCTCCCGCATCCATTTGACCGGATCGGAATAGAGCTGGTGGTATTGGTCGACGCCGGCCTTCACGTCGGCCGGCTGACCCTTCGTGTAGATTCCGAACGGGCTCACGCCAAATTTGGCCCCCGGTCTAGCGGAGTGGACGGCCTCGCCGACCTCCCGAACGAGCGTGCTTGCGTTGTTGCGGCGCCAGTCGGCTCGGTCGAGTTGGCCGCCGCCGGCGCGGTAGGCGGCGTAGGTCGCGTCGTCGGGAAACGGATAGACCGCACCGCTGTCGGTCGGATACGGATAAAAATAATCGTCCATGTGGAGGCCTGCGACGTCGTATCGCTTCACAATGTCCCGCGCCACGGAGACGATGTGCTTGCGAACGGCGGGCGAGCCCGGGTCCATCCAGAGCGTGCTGCCGATCTTGTAGGCGAACTGCGGGAAGCGCTTGCTCATGTGGTTGGCGGAGCGGGCCTGTCCGGCGCTCGCCCCGGCGCGGTAGGGGTTGATCCACGCATGAACTTCGATCCCGCGCTTCCGGCCCTCGGCGATAAAAAACGCGAGCGGATCGTAGCCGGGAGACGCGCCTTGGGTGCCGGTGAGGTAGCGGCTCCACGGCTCGAGGGGCGAGGCGTAGAGCGCGTCGCCCTCCGGCCGCACCTGGAGGAGGACGGCATTCAGCCCGGCGGCCTTCGCGGCATCGAGCAGCCGGATCGCCTGGGCCTTCTGGGCATCGGCGGATAGTCCCTGGCCGGATGGAAATGAAAGATTGAAAACCGAGGGGATCCACGCCGCGCGGAACTCGGCGCGGGCGAGAGCACAAACGGAAAACAGGATGGCAATGGTCAGAATTTTTTTCATGGCAGTCATTCGGTGATGAATGAATTCTCTGGAGGATCCACTTCCTGGATCGAATCGGCAACAATCAAAGCGGTCCGCTTGCCGGCTTCGAGGGGAAATGTCGCACGGCCGGTCACCTTGAGCCAGGTCATCCCGGGGAACGTGACCGGCTTGGCGGCCTGCACGGTCACGGCGACCGGCCGCGCATCGGCCGCGCAGCACATCACGAACATGCGAACGATCTGAAAGCGGTTTCCATCGGGATTACCGGTCCGCGCAGGCACAAACTGTCCGACGACCTCGATCTCCTTGTTCTCGAAGTCCCCGCGCATCGTCGGCTCGGCCGAGGCGTACAGGAGATCGACCGCCTCGGCGCGGATGCGGCCTGCGGGATCCTTCTTCAAGTAGCGCTCGGGATCCATCATCGTGCCCTCGGCGACCGGGCCGGCAGCGGCGGGCAGGCTCCCGATGCTCTCCACCAGACCGCGGTTCTGCACAGCGGTTGCGCCGAAACGGTCGGGCGAGATCAGAGCGGCGGCAACCAGCGGAACGGTCAGAATCACCGACTGGAAAATTCCCGGTCCATGGGAATGCCCGTGGTCCGCACAGCACCCGCAGCCCCCGTGCCCGTGCGGGCGCCTGCGCAGACCGGCTGCAGCCAGCAGCAGGAAAACGATGCCCGCCAGCCCCGCGAACGCCTGGAACGCCGGGTGCAGATAATCGGAAATCCGGCCGGAAAAGTAGAACCATGCGAGCACGCCTCCCCATGTGGCCAGGATCCCGGAGGACAGAAATTGAGAGGTGCGTGCGCTCATATCCCCAGGAATGAAAGCCGGACGCACAACAGCCCGACGAGGACAAAAAGCCCCACGGCAAGACCAATCACGAACCGCTTGTTGAAGACCGCGCTGTAGATGAAGAGGAGCTTCAGATCCATCATCGGACCGAAGACCAGAAACGCCAGCTTGGCGACGCCGGGAAACGCGACGAATGTTGCAGCGATGAATGCGTCGGACGTGCTGCAGAGCGACAGGATGGCGGCGAGGCCCATCATTGAGGACACCGCAAGCCACTCGTTGGCCGCCAGCGGCAGGAGGACCTCCTGGTTCACCGCCGTGCTGAAAACTGTGGCCACGCCCGCCCCGATCAGAAAATAGAAAGCCACGTCCAGAAAGTCCTTCACGCCGGCATCCATCGCCGCCCCGAGACGCTCCCGAAGGCCGCCCGTGGGCGGCCCATCCTCGCTCGGAGCGACCGATGCCAGAACCGACGGACGCAGAACCGTCCCCACCGACAGGTTGTGGACGGCAAGCCCGCCGATCACCGCAACGACGAACCCGAGCACCAGCCGCAGCACGGTGAACTCGACCGCGGCCTGGCCGCGGAACGCGGCAAACGTGCTGGCTGCGACAATCGGATTCACGATCGGCGCGGCGAGCATGTAGGCGATGGCGTTCGAGGCCGGCAAACCCTTTCCGATCAGCCGCCGGATCACGGGGACAATCCCGCACTCGCACATCGGAAAAACCAGTCCCATCAGCCCGCTCGCGCAGATCCCCAGGAACGCGTTCCTTGGCAAAAACCGGGTCATCATCCGCGCCGGCAAAAACTGGTCGATCAGCCCGGAAAGCAGCGTGCCGAACAGCAGGAACGGAATCCCCTCGAGCAGGACGCTCAGATAGGCATAGGAAAAATCCTGAAGGCTGAAGTGGAACCACGAGCCGGTCATCGCGCTGGAAACATGAGCAGATTCCGGCCCCGATGGCAACTGCCCTCATCCGCCGAGCGCCCGCGTCTCCGCTTCCCTTTTGAGATGGCTCGACTATCCTGGGCGGGTAGCACCATTGATCCCCTCCATGAAACAACTCTCCGCACTTTTTGTATTAGTCGTCCTGTTCGTCGCCCTGGCGGGCGCCGTCTTTCTGGCCAACTCGCGCAACGTGCGGGCCTCGGCCGGATTCGCCAGCTATGTTTATTCGAAACCGATCTTCGGCCGCAGCACCTACAAAGGTGTGCTCATCGGACCGTCCTCGACCGGGCTCCGCTGGAGCTCAACGGCCAGAATGTCTCGATCACTCCTTATACCTACAGCGAGAAGTTCGACGCCACGAGCGCGATCCTGGCCAAGGACAAGCTCCCGCTCAACAGCCAGGCCCACATCGTCTGGCGACTGAAGCCGGACGAGGCCTCGGTGAAGCACTTCATGGAGGAGTTCGGCGGCTGGGAGAACACCGGCGATCCGGATGAAATCGCCAAGCAGGCCTACACCCAGTTCATCATGGAGCCGTTCCGGACGACGACTCGCTCGGCGATCTCAAAATACAACGGCCTCGCGGTCAATGAGTCGCTCCCCGAGATCTCCGAATCGATCAGCAAGAGCATGCGGACGCTTCTCGAGAAGACACCGTTCGAGGTGCTGTCGGTCGTGATGGGCAATGCGGCGCCCCCGCAGCAGGTCATCGACGCGATCGCCACGAAGGTCGCCCTCAACCAGACGCTGGAACAAAAGACGATCGAGGAACAGATCGCAACGAAAATGATCGAGATCGAGCGCAAGAACGGCGAGGCCGCCGGCGCAAAATCGGCCGCTGAGGCGGTCGAGCGCGCGAAGGCGATCACCTCGATCAACGCCGCCCTCACCCCGGCCTACATCCAATACCTCGGCGTCGAAAACATCCGTGGGGCCGAGCGCGTGTATGTCCCGTTCGGCGGCGGCTCGCCGCAGCTCGTCCTGCCGGTGGCGAAGTAGCGCGCTGGTCAGGGGACGACCGGCTCCAGGGATGCGGTCGGCCCGGACATGTTCAGCTTGACGACGGTGACGCCCGGGATCCGGGCATCGGGGGCAACGGTCAGGCGGACTTTCCCGTCCACTTTTTCCACATCAACCTTGCCACCGGAGAGGACGGCTGCCGATTCGATCTCAAGCGGGAGTGTCGGGATGGTGACCGAGTTGTCCTTCCAGTTGAGCACATGGATGTAGATCGCATTCCCCTTTCGCGTGCTCACAAAATCTTTGCCCGGAAGATACGGGCCGCCGCGCGTTCCGCGGATCGATTCGCCATTTTTTGCCATCCACTGCCCGATGCGCTCGAGGCGGTCGGCTTCGCGGGGATCGATCTCGCCGGTCGGCATCGGACCGATGTTCATGAGGAGGTTGCCGTCGCCGCCGGCGCAGTAGACGAGGTTTCGCAGGCATTCCTCGTAGGGGATCACCTTTTTGTCGAACCCGTGCCACGACCAGTTGCCGGTGAACGTCATGCACGACTCCCAGTCCCGCTTGTCGTTGTAGCCGCCGATCTTCTGCTCCGGCGTGTCGAAATCCGCCGGCACGCCGGACCGGTTGTTGATCAAAACATCCGGCCGGATCTCATGGATCATGCGGAACATTTCCTTCGAGTCCCAGACCTCGGGCGGATACCCGCCCGAATCGAACCAGACCATCGCGATGTTCGGGTGCGCCGTGAGGAGCTCGCGGAGCTGGTTGCGCATGTATTCGTTGTATTTGGCCATCCGCTCGGGACCGTAGTCCGGGTGGTGCCAGTCGCGCTGCGAGTAGTAGATCCCGAACTTCATGCCCGCCCGCTCGCAGGCCTTGGCCATCTCCGCGATGATGTCGCGCCGGAACGGCGTGGCCATCATGTCGTAGTTGGTAAACTTGGAATCCCACATGCAGAAGCCGCCGTGGTGCTTGGCGATCTGCACGATGTAGCCCATGCCGGCGGCCTTCGCCTGAGCGACAATCCGGTCGGCATCGAACATCCCCGGATAAAAAGATTTGTAGAGGTTGTCGTAGGTTTTACCCGGAACCGAGGGAGGCATCCA
Source organism: uncultured Chthoniobacterales bacterium (assembly GCA_964467415.1). Lineage (GTDB taxonomy): Bacteria > Verrucomicrobiota > Verrucomicrobiia > Chthoniobacterales > Terrimicrobiaceae > CAYXRX01. The sequence goes on along the minus strand of CAYXRX010000030.1, from coordinate 34,632 downwards.
CGAAACCCACCGATCAACCTCCTTGGCCATCCGGCCGGCGGCAGGTCCCGCAGACGGCCGGGGGTTGGGCAGCGTCTCGTCGCCGGTGCCGTCGTAGTATTCCTTCGCCCAGCTGATCTCGCAGGCCGCCACGCTCGACATGTCCCAGTGGATGAACATCCCGAACCGGGCGTCCCGCCACCAATCGAGCCTCCGCTGCGATGCCTCCGACTTGTCCGCCCGCGACGGTGTTTGCGCATCGGCCCAGAACTGCTCGAACGCGGGGTCATCCCGCGCGGCAAAGAGAGCTGCCGAAGATACGTGAAAGAACAAAAGGAGGAGGAGATGGCGGAACATGAGAACGTCAAACGGAACGCGATTCTCTCTTCTTTCCTGATATTTCAAAAGGCAATCCGTCAATCGATGCGCCTTTGCCCGCGTCACCGTTCATTTCATAGGCGTGATATTCGCCTTGTTGAGCAGGATCTTGTCCGCCCCGTCGCTGAGAACCTTCTGGACAGTGAGTGCCGTTCCTGCCGGGATGGCGGGGTTGGTCGAAAAAGCATCGTTGCTGGTATCATACCACTGGTTTTTGTAGCGGTAGTAGGTTGCGGCAGCGGCTCCCGTCGCATCGCTGACAATGAGAAGGTCGTTCCGGCCGCCATTTGATTTGCTGGTGCTCTGGACAAAGTTGGCATCGCTGAACCCGATTTCCGTGATCTTATAGTCCGAGGCCCGGGGAATCGCGAGGTAGGTGTCCTGGGCCGCATTGGCAAGGGTTGCGAGGAAAAAGGTGAAATCTTTGTAGAAGGCGGCCCCGGCGATGTATTCGTGGAGCGGGAAGCTGCTGGAGCCCTCGTTGGTGACGATCACGTATTCGCCGGGAGTAATGAACGTGTCACCTGCCGCGACCGCCGGCGCGTCGGTCGTTGCCCAGTCGCCGATTTTGTCATTGAAGAAATACGAGGCGGAGACCGGCCGGCTCGTGCCGGAGCCGGCAAAGTCGGGGATCGAAACCAGCGTGGGCGACACGTTCGCAATGGCGCTCACATCCGGATCACCATCCGGCGAGGAAACAAAGGAAATGTCCGTCTGCGCCGGTGGAAACAGGCTACGGAGCGTCCAGCAGGGATGGATCTCGATCGCTTTGATATCTGCCGCCGCAAGCGGCAATCCGCCGGCGTCCACGGTGACCGTCGTCGCCGTGTTGGAGGCCACCAGGAAAATCGTGCCCGTGCGTTTCCCGGAGGTGACGAGCGCGAAATACGTTTCCGGCTGGGTGCCGCTAGCATATTGAAACCGGTTCTCGCTGAGCGGCACGCCGTAGCTGTCAAGCGGCGGATCTCCCGCGAGCGCCAGCGTCGCCAGGGTCGCGTTGTTCGTCAGCGTGAGCGAGGTGATGGAAAATACCGCCGCGATCGGGCGCAAAAATTGCGGGGCGACAACGGAGTCGCTGGCGGGAGGCATCAAAAGATACTGGCTTCCCATCGTCGCCGCACTGAAGCCCTTCTGTGCAGCATGTGCGCCGGAAAAAAGCAGGAGTGCCAGGAGGAGGTGAATGGAGATCTTATGCATGGGGGTTACCGGTTATGCGCGGCTCCAGGCCAGCCGGTAGAAGGCTTTAAAATCGTTCACCGGTTCAGAGATGAGCATCGGGCCGTTATTCCCGCGCACCGGCTCCCCGGCGTTCGTCCAGTTCTTCTGGTCGCGGGAGAACTGGAGCTGGTATTGCGTGGTCGAGCGGGAGAGCCAGGTGATCTGCAGGGCGCTTTGGGGAGTGCCGAAAGAATCGGTCCAGTTGACAAGCTCCACCTTGAAGTCCTGCGGAGAAACGGGCGGACGCTTGGGAAGCGGTGCCAGCTTCGTCTTTACCACTTTCTTAAGCTTCGCCTCCATCCGGGAGCGTTCTTTCTCAAGGGCGGCGCTTGGAGCGGTCTGTCCGCGGGCCACCGCCCACGAGGAGATGTTGAGAAATTCCTTCGCGAGACCCGTGGACGCATCCGTATCGGTTCCACCCTGTGCGAGCGTGCGCATGTCGTAAAACTCGTCCTGCGGCGAGGCGACACCCGTCCCGTCGAAGTAGTAGACATATTTGTAATCTTTCTCGCGGAGCGCCTGGATCCGGTTCGGCGCGGGCACAATCCCGTTCGGGAATCCCGCCGCCTCCTGACCGGACCAGATATCGTCGAAGGTGAAAAGGATATGGTCCTGTACGGCGGAACCCGCGGGATTCTTCACGAGCGAACTGTAGTCCACACCCTTGAACCGGTAGCGCTTCGGATTGAGGCCCGCCATCGTGCAGAGCGTGGGGAGAAAATCGACGTGCGAAACCAGCTTGTCGCAGATCTGGCCGGTCGGGAAATCCACCGAATTCGACCAGACGAGCGGAATCCTGCCGGTCTCCTCGTAGAAGTTGAACGACTTCTGGCGCAAGCCGCCGTGGCTCATTCCCATGTCGCCGTGATCGGAGGTGAAGATGACCCAGGAGTTATCGCGGAGCGCCTGCGCTTTCGAGGCTTCCACCGATGGATCGAGCCCGTCGAGGAGATCCAGCACCTTCGCCAGATTCCGGTCCCCCAACTTCATCAGGTTGCCGTAAAAATTCAGGTAATCGAGCTTGTCCTTCGGAAGCGGCGTCGCACCCAAGCCAGCGGCGGAAATGGCCAGAAAGGCGGCCTGCGAAGTCGGCTTGTAGTTCGTGAGCAGGCTTTCGTCGGCGGTCGGCGGTAGCGAAATTTTCTGCTCGGAGGACCACGTCGCATCAATCCAGCCGGCCGAATACCCGCCCTCGGTGTATGTTCCGTTTCCTCCGTTGGCAACGGATATCCCCGGGAAGCTCAGCACGTCATGCGGGTTGATGAGGCAGACGATCAGACAGAACGGCCTGTCGGTGGGATTGGTGATTCTGTCTCTGAGAAATGCCAGCGCGCTCTCCTCTTCGTTGTCCGCATCGACCGGGCCCGCCGCCTGGGTGAAAATGTCGTCGCCGACCTGCGCCTGCCAGGTTGATCCGTCCAGAAACCGCCCGTCGTGGTCGGTGTTGCCGCCGCCAAAGTTTTTCAGCTGGGCATCGCCTCCCGCATCCGGGGAGTTCCACTTGGTGATGCCGTAGCGGGCGATGTCATCCTCGACGTGCGTGCCGTCGTCAAGCTCCACCCCCTTGCTCAAATGCCATTTTCCCTTCCAGACGACGTCATATCCGGCCTCGGCCAAAACCGTGCCAATATTCGGGATCGCAGGATCGAGCTGGTGCTCGGAAGCGGACTGCGACATGTCTTCTGTCAGCGTGTCCTTGGAGGCGTGCTGGGCCGGATAGAGCCCGGTGAACATCGTATTGCGCGCCGGGGTGCACATCGCCGTGTTCGTGTAGGCGCTGCTGAATGAGACGCCCTTGCTTTTCAGCCGCGTGAGGGCCGGCAGGTTGTCTGCCTCCCATCCGTCGGGAAACCATTGCAGATCGCGCTGCTGGTCGGTCGTGAAGATGATGATGTTCCGGCGGTTTGCAATCGCCTGCGCCTGCAGCGGCCAGACGTTGACCACGCCCTGCGCCGCAAGGAACGCGCCGGTCCCGCCAACCATCTTCAGAAAATCCCGGCGAGGCAATGCAGGTTTCTTGAACTCTTTCGGCGATGCCTCGGCTGGTGGGGGGATGCCTTCGTTCATGCTAACTGCACGGTATTTCGCCCGCTCCGATTGTCAAAAGCATTTGCCCGGATGACCGGAATCGGTGCGCAAGGCCTCGCCCCGCCCCCCCGTGAAACCGCGCTCAGTTTTTCGTAACCCGGAGGCGGACGAACCGCTTTCCGGAAGTCCCGGCCGGCACGCTGGCCTTGATCGTCTGAGGATCCGAAGCGGGCGTCAAAACGGTTTCGGTCACGCCCGTCGTACTCCAGCTGCCGGGAGCGAGCGAATCGGACCACTCGACCTGAAGCGCGACGCCGTTGGCGGATTGGCTCTTGCGGTAGGTGAATTCCAGAACGCCGCCGTTGCCGATCAGTTCCCCGACAGCCGCGGAGGGATCGGAGGGCGATGTGCCGGTCGCGTATTCGACAAGGTTGGCCAGAGCGTCGCCATCGGGATCGGCGGCAGGGCCGGCGATCGCGGGATCGGAGATGCCGGGGAAGCTGTCACCGATCCAGTTCGCAAAGGGATCCGAGCCGACAACGCGGAGGCTACCCGTGCCCGCAAAATAGGCGGGGTGGGTGACGGCGTTGACTATTCCGGAACCGGCTGCGATGCCGCCGAGCACGAGGGCAGCCACCGTGTCATCTCCAGTGAAGGCCAGGTTGAGCTTGGCTCCGCTGGCGATGGCGACAGCGGAGAAGTCGGCAAGGGCAGGCTGTGCGAGCTTCAGCGTGCCGGCGGAGACCGTCGTATTTCCTGAATAGGTGTTATTGCCATTGAGAACCTGGGTACCGGCGCCCGACTTGATGAGATGGATCCTTCCGGCACCGTCCTGGATCGTGCCGTTGTAGGTCTGGGTGCCCGACGGGGTGAGCGTCAGCGTCGCTTGAGCCGCCGCGGAATTGGTGATGATCGCCGCGCCGGTCGCAGAGCTGCCGCCAGTGCTGTGCGCGAGGCCGGCGACCGTTTGGTCGAAGCCGTTGAGATTCAGCCGGCCGCCGACACCGTTTCCGGCGACCTGCAAAAGCGAGGCTGCGGGAAGCGCATTGGCGCGGCCCAGCCGGACCTCGCCTCCGGATGCGTTGTTGGAAAAAATCGCAGTCGGCCCGGTCCACGCATTGCCGGCGCCGCTGAGGAGGATGTCGCTTCCAACAGTGGCTCCGGCGCGGAAGATAACTGTCGAGCCGGCGGCGGCCTCTGTGATGTTTCCGGGAAGAGAAAGCGTTGAGTTATCCTGCACCCCGATCCGGGTGCCCGTCGTCGCAGCAATGACCACCGGGCCGTTCCAGGTATTGCTTCCGGCGGCACTCTGGAGGGCGCCGCGCGAGCCATCTCCCGCTCCCCCGATCGAGACTGACTCGCCGGCGGAGTAGCTGATCCCGCCGGAAAGCGCGAGGGTTGCCCCGGAGGAGACGGCTGTGCCGGACGACGTGTCGCCGAGCACCGCGGAGGCCTTGGAGACAGCGACCACGCCTCCGAGAATCGTCGTATTGCCGGTGTAAGAATTGATTCCGGCGAGTGTGAGAGTGCCTCCTCCCGACTTGGTGAGCCCGCCGCCCGGGGAGGCCGCGTCGGAGCGGAGGTTCTGTGCGATCGTGATGTCGAAAACCCCTGTGTCTATGAACGCGCCGCCGGATTTGACGTAGGCGTTTGTGAGCCCCTGCAGGAATGCCGTGCTGTTGCCCGTGGCCGCGAGCGTTCCTCCGTTGAAGTTGAACACATGGTTGCCGGCGGCCGTGGTTTCGGTCACGGCATCGACCCGGAGCGTCCCGCCATTGAGGTTCACCGTCCCGCTGCCGCCGGCGCCGAAATTGTAGGACAGCGCGGCGATTGCGGCTGTGCCGGCATCAATGGTCAGCGTGCCGGTGCCGTTGCCGGTCACGCCGAGGGTGAGCGCCTCGCTGGTGAAATTTCCGCCGGAGATCGTCAGGGTTCCCACATTACCGAGATTATTGCCGACAACGTCCGGCTGGCCGGACCCCACTGTCGAAAACGAACCGCCGGCGATCGTCATCGAGCCGGTCGTATTGGCACCATTCGAACCGCTTCCGACAACGAGCCCACGACCGTTGGTGTTGGAAAACGTCGTTGATCCCAGCCCGGCGTCATAAACCAGCGGGTTCGCGGCGTTGTTGTTGACGTTCAGACGGCAATAAAACTTCGCTCCCGACGGGGCCGCCAGCGCGGGTGCAACCGGCCAGTTGGTCGCATTCCCCCATGCGGAATCAACTGTGCCCGACCAGGTGAAGGTCGCCAGCGAGGCGTCGGCATTGTATTCGCTCAGGTTGTTCACACCGTCGCCGTCGGCGTCCCCCGCCGCGGTCTGCGCAAGGTTGCCGAAGTTGAATGTCTCCCAGTCGTCCGGCAGGCCGTCGGAGTCCGAGTCGGCGACGATCCCCATGTCGCGGCGCATCGCCGAGACCATGCGGACGTGGCGGATGCGGGCGGTGGTCCCGTCCTCGGAGTCGTAGTTGAGCCCGTAGGGCCAGAAGTGCATCGAATCGCAGCCGATCGTGGCGGCGGCACCATCATAGAGCTTCACGCGGGCGAGCGCGTAGGCCCCGGTCCATTTGCCCCCCGACTGCTCGGTGTTCCAAGCGGCAACCTGCCCGACGCCGAGCGTGTGGCCGATCTCGTGCAGCGCAACCCGCGTGCTGATCGAGCCGCCGAAATCGATCCACCCGCTGTAGCTCGCTTGGGCGGTCGGGACGCCCGCGTTGTAATTTGCCCAGAGGGTTTTATTGAAATAGCCGTTGGCATTGTAGATCGCGACCGCCTCGTCCATCGCCGCGATGATCGCGGCCCGCTTGTCGGCTGGCCACGAAGCATTGCCCGAAGCCAGCGTATAGGTCATCGCCAGCGCGGAGGAAGGCACCAGCCAAGCGGCCGCAACCGCAATTCCTGCGGCGGCCTTTGTCAGGAAGGAGGGAAGCCGGCGTCTCATTTCATGGGACGGCCACACGAAGCTAAGGGCGGGGCCGATGGATGGCAAGATACCACGGACTTCGATGAATTCAATCGCGCTGTTGCTGCCCGGCTCCCGCTCTTTCGCCCGCTTGGTCCCGGCAGATCATGATTTTTCGAATGCGGCGGGATCGAGCGTCACCGGGTGGCCCGCCTTGGCGGGGACGTCGATCGTGCGGCCCCGGTAACGGACCTTGAGCAGGCCATCGGCCGCCGGCAGCAGGCTGGCGGAGACCAGCTTGCCCTGCTGCCAGGTCAGGGCGGTCTTCACCCCGCCGCGGGCCAGGAGGCCCCGGACCTCGCCGTCCGGCCAGGCGGACGGCAGCGCGGGGAGAAGGCGGATCACCGGCTCCGCGCCCGGCGCACCGGTATCCGGGTGGCTCTGCAGGAGCATCTCGGCGATGCCTGCCGCACCGCCGAAGTTGCCGTCGATCTGGAACGGCGGGTGGAAGCAGAACAGGTTTTTTGAGGATCCCGCGCCGCCGCCGTTGTAACTGGTCGACCCCTTGTCGGTGATGGGCTTGAGAAGCATGGTGAGCAGCTTGTGGGCGCGGTCGCCGTCCTGGAGGTGGGCCCAGAAGTTGATCTTCCAGGCGAGCGACCAGCCGGTGCCGGCATCGCCGCGGGCCTCGAGCGTCTTGCGGCTTGCCGCCGCCAGCTCCGGCGTGCCCTCCGGCGTGATCTCATGCGCCGGGTGGAGGCCGTAGAGGAGCGAGACGTGGCGGTGGGTGGGATCGACCTCGCGATAGGGCTCCAGCCATTCCTGGAGGCGGCCGTCGGGTCCGATCTGGTTGGGAGCGAACTTCTCCCGCTTGGCCAGAAGCTCGCTTTGCAGCGCGCCGTCCACGCCGAGGATCTGAGCGGCGCGGGCGGTATTGCCGAAGAGTTCGCGCAGCTGCTGCATGTCGATTGTCGGCCCCATGCAGACGCTGGCCCTCTTTCCATCAGGGAGGAAGAAGCCGTTTTCCGGTGAGTTCGAGGGCCCGGTGACAAGCCAGCCGTGCTTCGGCTCCTGCATGAGGTTGTCGAGATAGAACTGCGCGGAGCCCTTGAGGATCGGGTAGATCCTGGCGAGGTAGGATTTGTCGCGCGTGTAGTCGTAGCGGTTCCAGAGGTGCTCGCAGAGCCACGCGGAGCCGCCGGTGGTCGCTCCCCAGCTCGCCCGCTCTCCCGGCGAGGTGAACCCCCACGGGTTCGTGATCACATGGGCGACCCAGCCGCGTGCGCCGTAGTAGGCCTTCGCGGTCTTTTCGCCAGGCTTAACGAGCGAGCCGATCAGAGCGTCGAGCGGATCCTGAAGCTCCGCTAGCCCGCAGGGAAGCGCGGGCCAGTAGTTCATCTGCACGTTGATGTCGAGATGCCAGTCGCCGTTCCACGGGGTCTGAATCTCCTGCGCCCAGATCCCCTGCAGGTTGGCCGGCAATCCGCCGGGGCGGGAGGAGCCGATGAGCAGATAGCGGCCGAAGTTGAAATACAACGCCGCCAGCGCGGGGTCGGACCGACCGGCCGCAAAGTCCTGCAGCCGCTGGTCGGTCGGTCTCTCCGCAGCCGCGCCGCTGTCACCCAGGCGCAGCGCAACCCGGTCGAAATAGGACCGGTGGTCGGCCACGTGCCTCTGCTCCAACTCTGCGAAGCTCCTGGACATCGCTTTCTTGAGGTCGGATTCGGTGGCGGCCAGCGGGTCGGCGCTCTGGCGTCCGGCAAAACCCTGAAAGTTTGTCGCCGCTGCGGCATAGACCAGAACCTCATCCGCATCCTTCACTCGGAGCGATTGGCCGTCGGCCGAAACCGAACCGCCCCTGGCAACAACCCGCACACGCGCTGCGTAGCTCACCCCCTCGCCACCAAGCCCGTTGTTGAGCGTGCCGGTCATGAGGAGTTGGTCATTGCCGACCAAGCTCGTTGTCGCCCGCTCCGGGCGGTCGAGATTGACCACAAAGCTGATCGCCCCCGGCTTCGAGGCGGTGAAGCGGGAGATAAAAACCTCGTCGGGCGCGCTGAGGAAATGGCTCCTCCGGAATTCCACGCCCCCGGATTCATAGGCGACGCCGGCGGTGGCATTCCCAAGATCGAGCGTGCGGCGGTAGGCGGTGGCCCCGGCCGGTTCCATGCGGATCCGGAGGTTGCCGAGCGTCTGGTAGCAGCCGAACTGGACGTTCGCACCGCGCCCTCCTCCGGAGCCGGGCGGCTTGCACGTGAAATTCTTGTTCACGAGCGCTTCCGCCTCGACATTTTTGCCCTCCTGCAACAGCCGCCGGATCTCCGGCAGCGCGGCCGCGGCACCCTCGCGGTCGGCTTCCTGCGGCGACCCCGACCAGAGCGAGCTTTCGTTCAGGACGATCCGCTCGTCTTCCACTCCGCCAAAGACCATCGCGCCGAGACGGCCGTTCCCGAGCGGCGCCGCCTCATAAAACCCCTTCGCCGGAGCATCGTAGAGCAGGACGGTCGAGGCGTCCCCCGCATGCAGGGCGGACGTGGCGAAAAGCAGGGGAATTAAAGCGGGGCGGAACAGTGTCATAGCAGGGGAAAAACGACGTTAATTAACCCGAAAAGACGGTTCTTGCAGAGAAATTCTGAAAGAATTTCTTAACCACCGGATTCGGGATTAACGGAGCGTGTGGAGATACGGAATCGCGTGATCTGCCGGGCCGGCAAATCTCACTCCGGCTGGTAGAGTTGGAACTCTGCGACGCCAGGACCGCCTTTTTCGCAGTCGAGCGTGAGCCGGAACTGTTGGGCGGTGACCGGGGCGATCGACTGTATGACCCCGTGGCCGTTTGTTTTGCCCTCGGCAATTTTTTTCCACGCTCCATCAACCTGCGCCTCGAGCGTAAACGCCTGCTTCATGCGCGGCCAGACGTCCGGCTCGTCAAGCCCGAACCCCGAAACGGTCTGCGGCTGGGCCAGCGCGATTTCCAGCGAGGCGGACTTCACGTCACCCGGGGCAATCCAGCGTTTGGCTCCGGTGCCGTCGAGCACGTTTTCCGCAGGATTACCGGGCTTGGTGGCGGACGCCGTGACGCTGGCTCCGGCGGTCAGCAAAGGCAGCGGGGCGGGCGCCCCCGCCAGATCGAGAACGACCACGGAATCGACGGGGTCAGGCGCCGCCGCGGGCAGCGAAATCACCAGGCGTCCGGGCTCGCGCGTCACGGCCAGCTTTTTGTCCGGATCGGTGAGCAGCCATGCAGCCTTCGCGTCGTTATTCAGCGGCACGCGGAGCTTGCCGTCCTTCGGCCAATCGAAGACGTGCAGGTAGAGGCGGTTCCCCTTGCTGGTGGCGCATCCCCAGGAAAGGTGCGCGAACGGTCCGGCCTTCGTGCCGTAGATCGAGTCGCCGTTCGCCTTCAGCCACTGGCCGACCTCCCGCAGCCGGTCGATGCAAGCCTGAGGAAACTCGCCCTCGGCCGTCGGGCCGATGTTGAGCAGGAAATTCCCGCCCTTCGAGCAGATGTCGGCGAGCTTGCGAATGAGATCGGAGGACGACTTCCAGTTCACGTCCGCGGCGTTGAAGCCCCAGTGGCCGTTGAGCGTCATACACGTCTCCCAGTCGCCGGGATATCCGGTCACAGGAACGAACTGCTCAGGGGTGGCCGTATCGCCGCTGAAGCCCCCGCCGAGCCGGTTGTTCATGATGAGGCCCGGGTGTTGCTTGGCGAGCGCGGCAAACGGCTCGGCGCGCTTCGTGTCCATGTGCATCGGCGTGTCCCACCAGAGGATGTCGATCGGGTAGCGCGAGAGAAGTTCCTTGACCTGCGGCACGGCGACATCTTTCAGATAGGTGTCGTAATTTCCCTTGTGGGCGTCATCCCAGCCCTCGCCCTCCTGGAATCCGGCCTTGGCGCCACCGGGGTTGTTCCAGTCCTGCGACTGCGAATAGTAGAAACCGATCTTGAGTCCATCGGCCTTCGCGGCCTTCACCAGCGGGCCGAGGAGGTCGTTCTGGTAGGGCGTCGCATCGCGGATGTTCCATTTGCTGGCGTCCGACGGAAACAGGGCGAAGCCGTCGTGGTGCTTCGAGGTGATCACCATGTAGCCCATCCCGGCCTCCTTCGCGATGCGCGCCCACGCCACGGGATCGTATTTCACCGGGTTGAAGCTCTTCGCGAATTCCTGGTAGGTCGCCACCGGGATTTTTGCGGATTGCATGATCCACTCGCCGTAGCTGTTCTTGTCGCCGTATTTTCCGGCGGGAACGGCGTAGACCCCCCAGTGAATGAACATCCCGAACTTCGCATCGCGCCACCAGGCCATCCGCGCGTCGCGCTGGGCGGGCGTCTCCGGGGCGTCCTTCGCAGGTCCGGACGCCTCGACTGTCACCCCCTCGGATGCGGGTGCTGCGGCATGGGTGGAGGCCATGGCGGCAAGAAGAAAAGCGAGTCCGAGTTTCGGGAGGAGTGACGATGTCATCATGGTTGGGAGGAGTCTTGGGTTCTGTCGCGGCAGGGATTGGGGAGCCACAAAAGGCCTTCGAGGCGCTGCCGGATCCCTGACGTGCCATTGGGGCGAAACGAGGCCGCATCATCCTGCGATCCGGCGGAAAATGGAAAGAAGAAAGTTTCCCGCCGCGCCGGAAAGTCGGCAGGGCCAAAGGATTGACCTTCCCCCCGCCACTCCTCATCATCCGCCGATGCAAACTCAGCAACCGGAGACCTCCGTATGGGACGCAAGAAAAAAGCTGTAGATTCCTCCAAGCCGGAGCGGGCGCCCGTGCGCGCCAGCCACGCAGGTCTGGCGATCCTCATTCTCTGCATCCTGCTCTCATCGGGGTGGGCGATCTTCCATGCCTACACCACCGACCGGCACTTCAACGCGATCTGCACGCGGTTTGATCCGGCGCAAGGCACCAAGGATTTCCCGAGCCCGGTCATCCTCCGTGAGATGGCGCTCGACGGCTACGTCTGGAACCGCCATGCCACCCACCTCGGCGAGGACGGCCGCTGGCGTCTGCGGCATACGGATTTTGACAATGCCCCCGACGGACGACAGGTCCACTGGAGCTCCGGCTTTGCGTGGTATCTTCGGGGTCTCGGGCTGATCAGGCATTCGATGGTGCCTCAGGAATCGCTGCGCACCAGCATCTTTCGCATGTCGATCTGGGCCAACCCGATCCTGCTCGCGCTCGTGATTCCGTTGCTCGCCGGACTCGCCGCCTGGCGGTTCGGATGGCTGGCCGGATCCACGATCGCCATCGGCGCCATCGCCGCCCCCGGGTTTTATGAAGGCTTTCTTCCTGCCTACCCCGACCACCACGGGCTGATCGCCGTGACGCTGCTCGGGACGATCCTTGGCATCGTCTGGGCGGGGGCCGGATGGATCAAGCCTGGCGCGACCGCGCGCGACCTCCTGCCGGCCGACCTCCGGACGGCAAGGCAGGGCATTTGGATCTCCGCGCTCTTCGGCGCCGCCGGGTTCTGGATTTCTGCCCTCTCCCAGGCCATGATCATGACTGGCATCGGGGTCGGTGCCCTGGCAGCAGCCGCCGTCTTTGCCAAGGGCCTCAAAAAGCAGGACAAGGCGGAGTTCCACCCGGAACTCTGGAAGCTCTGGGGACAGGTCGGCGCGCTCGCGACGATCGGATTTTATCTCCTGGAATATTTTCCCTCTTTCCCGACGCTCCGGCTTGAAGTCAACCATCCGCTTTATGCGATCGCATGGTGGGGGGGAGCCGGATTTATTGTCACGCTGGGCGGGTGGCTGTCCAAACGCGACGAAAAAGACAATCCTTTCGACTGGAAACCGCTGGTTCTTCCGGCGATCGCCCTGTCGCTCCTCCCGCTCTCCGTCGTGGTGTGGGGCCAGGCAGTCCACATTGGTCTCGAGCCGTTTTTCACGCAGCTTGGAACCTTCATCGCGGAGCTCAAGCCCCTCATCTGGCGCTTTCAGACTAAGACCCTCACGTTTGACACGGCGTTCGGTTATTTCCCGATCATCACGCTGGCAGCCATCCTGGCTCTGTTCTTCAGGAGCGTTCCCCGTTCGGCTCGGACGATCCTTTTGTTCCTGCTCTGCCCGGTCTTCGTGATCACGGCGCTGCAATTTTACCAGACCCGCTGGGGCATGCTTTCCAGCCCGGCCTACATCGTGCTCGCGGCGCTTCTGCTGCCCGTGCTTTGGGACCTTCTGGGCGGAACCAAGGAAAACCGGATCATCCGGGCGCTCGCAGGCATCGCGCTGGCCGTGTTTTTCCTGAGCGTGCCCTACCGGAATTTCAAGTCGGAGGTCCTGACCGCGCTCTCCGATCCGGCCACGCAGACCCCGAACCAGACCGAGGCGCTCCACCTCGTGCTGCGCGACATCGCCGAGGCGATCCACCGCGATGCGGGCGGCAAGCCGGTCGTCCTCCTCAGCAGCCCGAATTCCTCGACGCTGGTAGGCGGCATGGGCGACTTCCGCACGATCGGCACGCTCTACTGGGAAAATATCGCCGGCCTCAAAACTGCCGCTTCGATGCTCTGCGCCCAGAGCGACGAGTCCGCCCTCAAGCAGCTCCAGGAAAAAGGCGTCACCCATGTCGCCCTCATCTCTTGGGAAAATTTCATCGAGCCGTATTTCCACATCCTGCAGGGGATCAAGCCGGACGCGAGCTCGCTTCAAAAAGCGTTCGGTCACAAGGCACTTTTCCAGAACGTCATCCCCGGCTGGTCGCGCGCGATCCCGTATCCGCCGAACCCCGTGACGAAGCAGCTCGGGCTCAAGATCCTCCTGCTGGCGATCGCTCCGAACCAAACGCCGATCGAGGCGAAATTCCATCTGGCGGAATTTCTTCTCGCGCAGGGCGAGCCGGCCTCCGCCGAGGCCCAGCTGAAGGACCTGCTCACCGCCTCGCCCGGCAGTGACAAGCCCCGATCGCTCCTCGCCCGCATCCAGATCAGCTCAGGACAAACCGATGCGGGGATCAAGGAGATCCAGCGCGTCTTCCAGACGGCCCCGGAGGATGCCCGCGCGGGCCTCGCCTTGGATCTGGCCGGCCTGCTCATGCAGCAGAAAAAACGCGCCGACGCACTCAGGCTCATCGAATCGGCCAAGGTTTCGGTTCCGGCCTCGCCCCAGCTGGCCGGCTTGCAGGCCTGGATCCTAGCGACATCCGCTGACCCGGGCCTCAGAAATCCCGCAAAAGCCCTCGCCCTGCTCGACGAAATCCAGGCCGCCGGAGCAACAGCGGCCATCCCCTTCGACGACACCAAAGCCGCCGCCCTTGCGGCAGCCGGACGCTTCGACGAGGCGGCCGCCATCGCCGGAGCTCTGAGCGCCAATCAGACGGCGGCCGGCCAGAAGGAAGCCTCGGCCGTCACCGCAAAGCGCCTGGAGCAATACCGCGCGAAGCAGCCGTGGCTGGAGCAGTAGATCCTGCTCAGCCGCACCAGGACGCAGCCAACCGCCTCGCTGCCTCATCGGCCTCAAGGATCTGATCGAGGTCCGGGTGGTCATGCCCGGGACAGGTGTCCATCGCGCGTGCGACGACTTCCCAGATCCGCGGAAACGGGATCCGGCCGGCCAGGAAGGCCTCGACAGCGACCTCGTTAGCCGCGTTGAGCACGGCGGGAAGCGTCCCTCCCGCCAGGCCGGCGCGCACGGCGAGATCCAGCGCCGGGAAGTCGTCCCGCCGCGGGGCGTCGAACTCCAGCTTCGCCAGCCGCGAAAAGTCGAGCGGTTCGAGCGAGTTGGGCACGCGCTCCGGCCACGTCACAGCATACTGGATCGGGAAGCACATGTCGGAGTGGCTGAGCTGGGCAAGCACGGATCCGTCCACGAACTCGACCATCGAGTGGACGATGCTCTGCGGGTGGATGACCACGTCGACGCGGTCCATGCCGACATCGAACAGCCAGCGGGCCTCGATCATCTCGAGTGCCTTGTTGAAAAGGGTCGCCGAGTCGATCGTGATCTTCCGGCCCATGGTCCATGTCGGATGCTTGAGCGCCATCGCGGGGGTCACGGAGGCAAACTGCTCGCGGGGCATCCTGCGGAACGGTCCGCCCGAGCAGGTCAAAACCAGCCGGCGGACCTCCGAGGTCTCACGCCCCTCGAGGCATTGGAAGATGGCGTTGTGCTCGCTGTCGACCGGGAGCAGTCGCACGCCGCGCCGCGCCGCGGCCGCCATCACGATCTCCCCGGCCATCACGAGGATCTCCTTGCTCGCGACCGCGATGTCTTTCCCGGCCTCGATTGCGGCAAGGGTCGGACGCAGCCCGGCAGTCCCCACAATCGCCACCAGAACGATGTCGGCCTCGGGCATAGTCGCCAGCTCGACCAGACGCCCGGCGCCGCCCTCATCCCCCGAGATCACGCAGCGGGCGTTGGGAAACTCCCGCGCGACGTCGGCGAGCGCCGCCGCATTCCGGTGGGCCGAGGCCCCGACAACCTCCAGACGGTCGGGGATGTCCCGCGCCACCTTCAGCGCGCTCTGCCCGATCGACCCGGTCGCCCCGAGGATGACAATCCGCTTCCTCATGGCACCCCGAGCACCAGCCTCATGTAGAAAAACAGGAGCGGAGCGGTGAAGAGCAGGCTGTCGATCAGGTCGAGCGTCCCCCCGATCCCCGGCAGCAGCGCGCTCGAATCCTTCCGGTTCGCCCCGCGCTTCACGATCGACTCGGCCAGGTCACCGATCACCGCCGCAAAGCCCAGAAGCAATCCCAGAAATGTGACGTCCTCGAAGCGGAACGCCGACAGCTTGCCGGGCATCCACGCATACAGCCAGTAGGCCGCGATCAGCGAGGTCGCCAGCGCGCCGAAAAAGCCCTCCCAGGTCTTGTGCGGGCTGATGTGCGACGCGAACGGATGCCGCCCGAAGAGGCTCCCGAACACATACGCTCCCATGTCGCTGAACTTGGTCACCATCACCAGAAACAGAACGTAATACTGGCCGGTCGTCGTCCCGTCTGCCGCACGCGGCGTGAGGTAGATGATCTTCGTGATGAAGCTGAACAGCCACGGGATGTAGAGCAGCCCGAAGACCGTGTAGCTCATCGCACGCAGCGGATCGTTTGCCGCCCCCCGGAACATCTGCCGCGCAAAAATCACGATCAGGAACAAAACAAGGACAACGAGTTCGAAGTCGTAGGCGCTCTCGGGCCCGTGCAAGCGCATCGTCGCAAAGCCCCCGACCAGCAAAACCAGCCCGCAGATCAGCCCGGTCAGCGTGAAGACGCCGATGCCGTCCTTCTCGAGCATCCGGTAGAATTCCCAGAGCGCAATCATCGCCATCACCCCCAGAAGGCAGAAAAACCCGATGTCGTATCCGGAGAAAACCGTCATCAGCACAAGGACCCAAAGCCCGGCCGTGCTCCCCAGACGGGCAAAGAAAGTGAGTTGCTTCGAGGTCATTTCCGCCCGCAGCTTGTCGGACCCGGCGGATTTTCGCAATTCGAGAGAGAAAAATCTTCGTTCGCCCCTCCCATTGCATGGGCCTGCAAGATGGCCGGTTGACTCGGACGCGGTCAGCGGGTAGACATTTTTCCCTTGTGACTGATACCCTGAAAAAACTCGAACAGATTTACCACCGTCCGCTTTTTGACCTGATCCAGGAGAGCCGGCGCGTGCATTTGGAATTCTGGGACAAGGACGAGGTCCAGTTGTGCACCCTGCTCAGCGTGAAGACCGGCGGCTGCAGCGAGGACTGCGGCTACTGCGCCCAGAGCTCCCGCTACGAGACCAAGCTCGAACGCGAAACCCTTATGACGACCGAGGAGGTCCTGCCGATCGCCCAGCTCGCCAAGGCCAACGGCTCGACCCGCTTCTGCATGGGGGCCGCTTGGAAGGGCGTCCGCAAGGGGGACAAAAAGTTCGACCAGATGCTCGAAACCGTCCGGGAGGTCAGCCGGCTCGGCCTGGAGGTCTGCGTGACCCTCGGGCAGCTTGGCGACGACGAGGCTGCGCAGCTCAAGGAGGCCGGGCTCACCGCCTACAACCACAACATCGACACCTCGCCGGAGCACTATTCCTACATCGTCACCACCCACACGTTTGAGGACCGCCTCAACACGATCGGCTCGGTCCAGCGCGCCGGTCTGAGCGTCTGCTGCGGCGGCATTATCGGCATGGGCGAGACCGTTGCCGACCGCCTCCGGATGCTTGAGGTCCTCTGCTCGTTCGACCCGGCCCCCGAGAGCGTGCCGATCAACTGCCTCATGCCGATCGAAGGCACCCCTCTCGCCGACGCGAAGCCGGTTGACATCTTCGAGCTCGTCCGCCTCATCGCCACCGCCCGCATCGTCCTCCCGAAAGCCAAGGTCCGCCTCTCCGCCGGCCGCAGCACGCTTTCGCGAGAGGCGCAGGCTCTCTGCTTCTTCGCCGGCGCGAACTCGATTTTCTACGGCGACAAGCTCCTCACCACCGGCAACCCCGGCGTCGAGGACGACCGCGCCCTCCTGGCCACCCTTGGCCTCAAACCCCAGGCCCCCTTCGCCGACCAACACGCCCACTCCCATTGAAAATCAGCATCGGCAGCGACCACGCCGGCTTTGACTACAAGCAGCGCCTCGTCGCCCACCTCCGCGGCGCCGGCCACGAGGTCACCGACCACGGCACCCACTCGAGTGAAAGCACCGACTACCCGCTCTTCATCATCCCGGCTGCCGAAGCGGTCGCCAACGGGGATGCCGACCGCGCCATCGTCCTCGGCGGGTCAGGCAACGGCGAGGCAATCGCTGCCAACAAGGTCAAGGGCATCCGCTGCGCACTCTGCTGGAACGCCGAAACCGCCGAACTCGGCCGCCGCCACAACGATGCCAACGTCCTCTCGATCGGCGAGCGCATGATCCCCTTCGAAACCGTCCTCGAGATCGTCGAGATCTGGCTCCACACCCCGTTCGAAGGCGGCCGCCACGAGCGCCGGATCAACGAGCTCGCCCGCTACGAGTCGGAACGCTGACTGCCCGACGCCCGCCAGCCGGCACGGCTTCTTCAGCGCCAGCATTTTATCTTTGGTGCCGAAGCGCCCTGTAGAGAAATTTTGAAAAAATTTCTCCAAAGCGGGACCTTCCCCAAAACCAAACGACGTTTCTACGAGGACTGCCCGCCGTCCTTCTCCTGCCACCGGCAGGCGTTCGGCGCCGCGATCCCGAGCTGGTCAAGGATCCGCCACACCACCGTGTCGGCCAGCTCCTGAAACGTCGACGGACGGCTATAAAATGACGGCATCGCCGGCAGCAGGACCGCCCCCGCCTCGATGACTGCCACGGCGTTCCTCGCATGAATCAGGTTCCACGGCGTCTCCCGCGGCACCAGGATGAGCTTCCGCCGCTCCTTTAAAAAAACATCCGCCGCCCGCAGGATCAGCGACTCGCTCGTCCCGTGCGCGATCCGCCCCATCGTGCCCATCGAGCAGGGGGCCACCACCATGCCATCAAATACCGCTGATCCGCTCGCAAACGGCGCGTTCATGCTCTTGTCCGAATGCACGGTCACGTTCCCCGGCAGCACCAGCTCGCCGATCTCCTCGGCCACCACCTGCTTCGCATAGCCGGTCAGCACCAGATGCAGTTCGTGCTCCGGACCCCCGAGGTAATCCAGAAGCCGCTGCAGGTAGATCGCTCCGCTCGCCCCCGTGGCTGCTAATACAAGTCGCATGGTTGTTCGAAATTGACGCCTCCCGTAAACATACCACTCCCCGCCGGTTCGTCCATGAATTCCCCCCCGGACCGGGGACAAGCGCAGGAAACCCTCTTCTTGTCCCACCGTGTGCCGGGAATTACTCCGGAAATTACACCCGGACCGGGGTGCAAGAATTGGCAGCCCGCCAATGCTATAGCATCCGGCACCACGATTCCGGAAAGCGAGGTAGAGAAATTTTGAAAAAATTTCTTCGGACCGGGATCTTCGCGAATAAAACGCTCCGCCTCGGACTGTTGCCTCGCCCTCCGGGGCACCCTCCGGTTGCACTACCGAGCGGCTTCCCTCTCTGCATAGCTATGCCCCCCTCCACCGAACATTCGTCTTCCCTGCTTCACCAAGCACTGTCGCGCCGGTTTTCCGCGTTGCCCTGGATGACGGGGTGCCGTTTCCAAAAACTTGATGCGGAGAATTCCATTTTTCACCTTTGCCCTGACCTCCTCCACCCACCTTTTTGCCTGCCATCAAACAATTTGCATTTTCCCACCGGTAAATTTACAATCCTCTGGACATTCTCCTACAGAACTCCAAATTCATTTCTACTGTGAAGAACTTCCTCCGATCCTTCGCGGCCCTCTGTGGCATCGTCGCCACTATTGCGCCAACTTTCGCAGCCCAGGAAGCGGTGACCGATCCGATCGGTGTGATGAACCTCACGATTCCCGCTGCGCCGAATGCCTCCAGCCCGAGCTACTCGCTCCTGAATATTCCGCTCAGCGACGCGGCAATTTACAGCGGAACCCTCGCCGCCGTCGGTGCCAGCACCCTCACCGTCAACGGAACCGTCACCGAGACGTTCAACGCTGCCAACCCCTATTTTATCAAGCTGGTTTCCGGAGCCCGTGCGGGACGCACGTTTCTCATCACTTCCAATACCGGGGGCAACCTCACGGTTGACACCCAGGGCTCAACCCTGAACGCCCTCTCCCCCGCCTTGGCTACAGGCGCAACCGGCGATCGCTACAAAATCTTCGCCGCCGACACCCTGCTTACTGTCTTTGGAAACCAGACCCTGGGCTCCACCACCGCGGCTAACGCCGATCAGGTCTGGATCTGGTCGCCGGCAGCCGGCGTTTACAACAAATACTTTTACCACACAGGCAATGCTCAATGGCAGGACACTGCGTTCAATCTTCCATCAAACAGCGTGGTCATTCGTCCGGACTCGGGCGTCATGTTTGTTCGAAAAGCAATCTCAGCTTTGACGCTCCAGATTCCGGGCTTTGTGCCGACGACACAAACGCTTCTCCAGATCCGCGATTCGGGCTTCACTGTCGTGTCACCCGGATTTCCGATCGACACAACGATTCTTGGCCTTGGACTTCATACACAAGCCCAGTGGATCAAATCAACCGCCGCTGCTACCGCGGACCAGCTCTGGGTGTGGGTCCCTGCGTCCGGGACTTACAACAAATATTACTACCACTCGGGTAATAGCCGCTGGCAGGACACCATGTTTGGATTGCCCGCGAATACCACGGTCGTTCCTGCCGGCACGTCGCTCATGATCAAAAAAGCAGCGGCTTCAGGCGCAGGTTATTCAACCTATGCGGCGAATCTTCCTTATACCCTGTAGTTCTTTAGCACTCAACTTCCCGATGCAAAAAAACCTTTCTCCTTTGACGGCAATAGCAGCCTGCATCCTTTTCCTTTCAACGGTTGCCAATGCCGCAGTGACGATCAGCAACTTCGGGACTGGCAGTTCGATCAGTTCCGCGACGTTTAGCGACACATGGATCGGTTCCCTGAGCGAAAATGCCACGACCTCCACGATCGGATCGCCTGCAACGGACTTCGGAAACTTTTTGCTAGTCACACCACTGAATTTGACCGGTAACAACGGCTTTTCCTTAACCGCCAAGCTTGATTCGGGAAATACTGCCACAGGGTTTATCGTCCTTGCCTACAACACACCAACTGATTTCGCATCTGCGGCGTTTACAGCATCAGGATTCAACTCTTCTTCTTTTTCAACTGTCACATCAGCGTGGTCCACAACCGGATCATTCAACCCCGCCGGGGTAATTGGGTGGAGCATCTCGGGTGGGGCACCATCCTCCACCACCGTATTCCGCGTCAGTTTTGACAACCTCCAGGCGACTGCCGTCCCCGAGCCTGGGACGATCGGCCTGCTTGCATTGGCGGCAGGCAGTGGTATCTTTCTCCGACTCCGGCGACGCGGTTAAAATTTCCCCGCCCGAAACAAAGGGGGGCATGGAGCAATCCGTGCCCCTTTTTTCGTTTCTTCGTCCGCTAGGGGGGCTGGCTGGAAAAGCCGGCTGCCCTTGGCGCCCGCACTCCGGGGACCATTGCCCAGGGAATTCGGGAGGGTGCAGGAAAAATTCCTGGTGATTCCGGAGAAATGATTTGGAAGAACGCAGGGCATTGAGCCACAACGTGGCTGGATCACAAAGCCCGGGGTTGCGAGGATACCCTGGGTAAATAGCTGTCCGTGTATCAAATTTTCCGATGAAGTTTGTCCTGCGCCGACTTCGGGATTGACAGTATCCGAGCGCTTCGGCTTCCCTGCTGGAAGTCAAAAGAGGGAGGAAATGGACAATGACTAATGAAGAAATCCAAGCGATGGAAAGCGCCCTGAAAAAGGCGCGATTCGTCCTGTCACAAAAAGCCGCGGCATTGCACGACCTGATCGAGGACCGTCTGCCGGCAGACTACAAAGAGCTACCGGCCTGCGCCGAAGCGACATTCCAGGCCTGCAAGGTCTGGGACGATCTCAACCAGCAGCTGATCGCGGCTAAGAAATAGGTATCCCCACCATCGCCCTCAGCGTTCAACCCCACTCGCCCTGAAATCCCCCCATCCAGCCCTTCCGTAAAAATTTCTCTGTGGTGAAATCCGGCGAAGCGGTTTATCTCTTTTCGCGTCGGGGGTATAGCTCAACGGTCAGAGCAGGCGGCTCATAACTGCTTGGTTCACGGTTCGAATCCGTGTACCCCCAGACTTTCTTTTATGATTCCTAGCATACGCCGGAACTTGAGGGTTGCCGTTGTCGGCGTGGGGTGGTTTGTGGCTATGGGGGCCTGTACGTTGAGCGGCGGGGAGCCAGTGGCGCGCGGGGCGGTTGCCAGGACGTGGGAGGAGGCCTTTGCGCGGATGCACAAGTGGGAGGGTGTCCGCGCGGCGGGGGCCGATACGGGGACGATGGACGGGAAGCTGATGGTTGGCTATCAGGGTTGGTTCGGTGCGGCGGGTGATGGCTCGGGGTTGGGCTGGGTGCACTATGGGGACTTGTCGGCCGGGGCGGACGGCTGCACGGTCGATGCCTGGCCGGACATGACCGGAACAGGAGCGGCGGAGAGGTATCCGACCGGTTTGCGGAATGCGGACGGATCGGCGGCTTGCGTGTTCAGCAGCTACAATCCGGCGACAGTGGACAGGCATTTCCGATGGATGCGGGAACACGGGATCGACGGGGTGTTCCTCCAGCGGTTTCTTTCGGACCTTCGGACGCCGGAGCGATACGACTTCCGGACGGCCGTGACCGACAACGTGCGCGCCGCCGCGAACAGGCATGGACGCACGTGGTGCGTGATGTATGACCTGAGCGGGTTCGATCCGGAGCGCGACGGAATGGAGCTGTTCTACAAAGACTGGCGGGCCTTGAACGACCGGATGGCGGTGACCAGAGATCCGTCGTACCAGCACTGGAACGGGAAACCGCTCGTCGCGCTCTGGGGCGTGGGATTTCCAGGCAGGAAATACAACACGGCCGACGTGGCGGCGATGGTTGCATTTCTGAAGAACGATCCGGTCTACGGAGGGAACGCGGTCATGCTCGGAGTGCCGCTCGGGTGGCGCTGTGGAGTCCGGGATGCCGAGCCGTCGCCCGGGCTGCTCGAGCTGGCGGCCCAAGCCGACATCGTGAGCCCGTGGAGCGTCGGACGTTACGGGACGGAAGCGGAGTTCTCAAGCGGGCTGCAGGATTTTCAGGCGGCCGACATCGCATGGTGCCGGGAAAAGCACGTCGGATACCTGCCGGTGATTTTTCCGGGGTTCAGCTGGCACAACTTGATGAAGGCACGGAACAAGAAGCCGGGGCGAACGATCCCTCGCGGGGACGGGACATTCTTCCTGACGCAGGGCAGGAGTCTCATCGAAGCGGGTGCCGGGATGCTCTACGTCGCGATGTTTGACGAGATGGATGAGGGCACCGCCATTTTCAAGATCAGCAACTCCCCGCCGGTGAGTCAGGGGTGCGTGTTCCTCACAAACGGGAAGGAGCCTCCGGATCATTTCCTCCGGCTCTCGGGGGAACTGGCCACGACCCTCCGCAGCAGGAAGACGCCGTCCGAAGCGGCGCCGGTCCACAGAAGGGAATAGCTCAGAATGCTGCAATAGTCACTCACCTAGAGACGCTGAGTCGCAGAGGCGAAGGAGATGCCAAGCGTGGATTTGTTTTGCTCTCAGCGCCTCTGCGCCTCCGCGCGAGCCCCTTCCCCTCGACGTCCGCTCAAGCTGCGCAGCCGAAGAGCCGGCGGTCCTGGATGATCGAGGCGACTTCCGGCGGGACCATGGATTTCCAAGCGGGATCACCTTTGCGGATGAGGGCAAGGACGTCGGAGGCGCGGATCGGAAGGTATTCCGGGTGGAAGTCCTTGAGACCCTCGATGAAGCCGTTCTGGAGAAGGTGGGCGTAGAGGTTGGTGATGTTCGGCGCGACTTTGAAATTGTCGGCAGTGACGACCTCGCCGTTGGGCATGAGGCGCGGGTAGGCGTAGAGCTTGACGCCTTTTTTGAAGAGGCGGCCGAGGCCCTCGAGGATGCCGCCCTCGAGATCGGCGTAGAAGTGTTCCTCGAAGAGCTCGTGCATGCCGGGGATGCCGAGCGGGAGACCGATCATCTTGTCGGTGTAGATCGTGAGGTAGTTGACCAGGCGGTGGAACTCCCCGTAGTTCGAGATGAGGACGGTGCGTCCGAGCGCACCGAGCATGTCGACGCGGTCGAGGAAGTCGCGGAGGTCGAGCTGACCGGCGGCGAGGAGGTTTTTCATGGTGATTTCCATCAGGATCTCGGGCGCGGTGCCGCGGACTTCCTCCTCGCTCTCGAAGCGGCGGCGGGCGCAGTCGAGCATGTCGTTGGTGATGTGGGTCACCGGGCGAAAGCTGCCGCGCTCGACGAGGAGCGGCTTTTTGTAAAAGGCCTCGGCGGCCTGGACGACCTCGCCGTCCGCCCGGAAAAGCGTGGCCTTGGTGAGCCCCTGCACGACGAGCTGGAGGCTCATGATCCGGTTGTCCACAGCTGGAAATGCCGGCCCCGAGAACCGGATCATGTCGACGGCAATGCGTCCCTCGTGGAGGTCGTCCATGAGCGAGCCGATGAGAACCTCCGGACGGTCGGCCAAGTGGAAGGCCCCGTGGACGAGGTTGACCCCGAAGATGCCGAGCGCCTCCTGCTGGTCGAGGTTCGTCTCGTCCAGCATGCGCACGTGGAGGATGATGTCGCTGAACGGCGCGCGCGGCGCATGCTGGAAGCGCAGGCCCATCCAGCCGTGCGACTCGTCGTGCCGCCGGAAACTCCGCGCCGCCACGGTGTCCGCAAACACAAAGAACTGGCGCTCTGCGCCGACCGCCGCGTCGAGGCGCTCGATCAGGAGCCCGACCTCGTGGTCGAGCATCGTGTCGAGGCGCGCGCGGCTCACGTAGCGCCCGCATGTGCCGTAGATCGCGTCGCTGAACGTCATGTCGTAGGCGGAGATCGTCTTGGCGATCGTGCCCGCGGCCCCGCCGACGGCAAAGAACCTGCGCGCGACCTCCTGCCCGGCCCCGATCTCGGCGAACGTCCCGTAGAACCGGCGATCCATGTTGATCTGAAATGCCTTCTTGCTCACCTGCTGATCAAATGTCGTGGACATGGCGCGGACCCTACCACGCCGGCCGCGCGGATGGAAACCCCGGAGTCGCCCGGATACGCTCAAATACACACACCCAGCCCCGGGTGAGGAGACCGAAAAATCGGTTCGACAGCCGGCGTGCCGTCGGACAGCCTCCGGGACATGCGAATCCCCGTGTCTTCTTTTCACGATGCCCGCCTCATGTCCGGCGTGGTCGCGGCAGCCCTCGGCCTCCTCCTCACAGGCTGCAATTGCCTGAACCCGCTCGGCGCCCCCGGAAAAGGCCCCGAGCCTCGGCCACCCCGCTCGCAGCCGGTGCCGAAGGAAAAATTCGCCTGGGGGATCTCGACCAGCAGCTACCAGTATGAAGATCCGGCCGTGAAGCCAGGCGGCCCGGACTATTTCCAGACCGACTGGGACATCCTCGTCTCGCAGCACAAGGCCCCGGAAAAGGGAAATGCGGTCTACACCTGGACGCATTTCGAGAAGGACCTCGCCGCCCTCAAAAAGATCGGGGTCACCCACTACCGGTTCAGTATCGAGTGGGCGCGCGTCGAGCCACGACCCGGCGTCTACAACGAGGAGGCGATCCGGCGCTACGCGGAGATGGCGCGCCGGATGAAAGCCGCCGGGATCGAGCCGGTCGTCTGCATCTGGCATTTCACGTTCCCCTCGTGGCTCTATGACCACGCTCACCCGGGCCGCTCGAACTGGCTCCACCCGACCGCACGCACGCGCTGGAACGCCTACGTCGACCGCATCGTCCGCGCGACAGCGCCGTATACAAGATTCTACGCTCCGCAGAACGAGCCGAACGGCCAGATCACAACCGCCTACATCGTCGCCCAGTGGCCGCCAGCGATGACGCTGGCATTCGGGCACTACTGGAAGGCGATCGACGCCAGCACGGCGATGTTCCGCGACGCGGCAGCCAGAATCAAGGCGATCAAACCGTCGGCGAAAGTCGTCAGCGTCGAAGCGCTGCCCTGGTGGGAGCGCGCGCCGCTCGATCCGGGCGGGCTGATCTACAACACGATGATCCATGGCAATATCGATCACCTCGACCGGGTCTATGACGTCTGCGACATCATCGGGTTCAACTACTACTACTCGCAGGCCCCCGGTCCGATCTCGCTGCTCGCCGAACCCTACCGCCGCGGACCGAACTTCACGATGATGGGCTGGCGGATCGACCCGGACGGCCTCTACAAGGAAATCCGGCGGGTCGGCGACCGCTACGGCAAACCGATGATGATCACGGAAAACGGGATCGCGACGCGAGACGACGCGAAGCGGGCCTGGTATATGCGCAACCACATCGCGGCGATCGGCCGTGCGATCCGCGACGGCTACGATGTGCGCGGCTATTTCGCCTGGTCGCTCGTCGACAACTACGAGTGGCACTACGGCTACGAGGCGAAGTTCGGCCTCGGCACGATGGATCCGAAAACCTACGACCGGATCCTCAAGCCCTCGGCCGGAAAATTCACGGAGATCATCCGGTCAAAGCCGACGGTGGGATCGGTAACGACGATCCGGCCGCAGGACGGCTTCGCCGCCCCCAAGCGCTGAAGCGGCTCAGCCTGCAAAGAGGATGCGCAGGAAGTGACTCCCGCGGCCCGAGCGCTGGGCTTCGCAAACGTCAGCGGGCTTTCAGCGAGCTGACGCTCGTGAGGATGC
The DNA here is from genome assembly GCA_964467415.1 of uncultured Chthoniobacterales bacterium. Taxonomy (GTDB): domain Bacteria; phylum Verrucomicrobiota; class Verrucomicrobiia; order Chthoniobacterales; family Terrimicrobiaceae; genus CAYXRX01. The sequence goes on along the minus strand of CAYXRX010000030.1, from coordinate 8,921 downwards.
CGGCAATCATCGAGTAGGCGACGACGCCGACAAAGAGGGCGACGATCAGGATGATCGCGGGCTGGATCAGCGTGGTAAGGTGTCCGATGCGGGAGGTCAGCTCGCGGTCGTAGCGCCTGGCCGCGCGCTCGAGCGCGCCAGCGATGTCGCCGGTCTGCTCGCCGACCCCGAGGATATCCATCAGGACCGGCGGAAAAAAACCGACCTTGCGCAGGGCGCTTGCGAGGCTGGTCCCCTCGCCGACCATTGCGGCAACCTTCGTGAGGAGCCCGCGCAGAAAGACGTTGGCGGTCGCCGTCGCCATGAGGTTGATCCCGTGGAGGAGGGTCACGCCGTTCGAGACCAGCGTCGACAGCGTCTGGAGCATCTCGGCGTAAAATTTCGCGCGCAGGACCGGCCCGACCACCGGCAGGTCCAGCATCGCGCGGTGCCACCAGCTCCGGCCGGCCGGCGTGGTGACAGCCGTCCGGCAGAGGATCGCGACCAGCCCGACAAAGGCGATGATCGCCCACCACCAGCGGCCGCAGAACCCGCTCACGGCGATCAGGATCTGGGTGATGAGCGGCAGCTTCTGCCCGGTCTTGCCCAGCAGCACCGAGAGCTGCGGGACGAGGAAGGTCAGGAACACAAACATCAGCAGGACTGCGGACGCGAAGACGATGCTCGGATACAGCAGCGAGGAGACGACGCGGCTTTTGAGGTCCCCCATGAGTTCGAGGTAGGCGCACTGGCGCTTGAGGATCTGGGGAAGTGCGCCTCCGGCCTCGGCCGCGGCAACCAGGTTGCAGTAGAGCGCATCGAACGTCTTGCCGCACTCCCGGAGAGCCTGGGAAAAGCTGACCCCGTCGCGCACGCGCTGGCGGAGCTTGGCGGCGACCCCTTTCACCTCAGACTTCTCCTGGCGCTGCTCGATGACTTTCAGCGCCCCCTCGAGCTGCAGCCCGGCCTCCAGCAGCTCCGCCAGCTCCTCGGTGAAGTAGAGAAGCTGGGCGGCCGGCAGCCGCGACAGCCCGACTTCGCCGGCTGCCTTCTTCACCGGCGCGGCGGCCGCTCCGGCCTCGCCCACGCTCACCGGCTGGAGCCCGCGCTCGCGAAGGATCCGGTACGCCTCGGCCCGCGTTGTGGCGGCGATCGTCCCGTCGGTCACAGCCCCGCCGGGCTCGCTCGCTCTGTAGGTAAAGTCAGGCACGCCCCAGAGAATAATGCGAAATCCGGATTGGGAAATGCGAAATGCGGGCGGCCTCGAAAGGTATTGCGGAGCGAGGATAAGGTGTTTTCAATGGGAGCAGCACACGGCCGACCAAAAGCCATACCACATGAGAGAACAACAAACCGACCCCCGCGTGCGCGAGCTGGCTTCCGAGGTGGCAACCGGCCGGGCTGCCGACCTGATCGCCGAGATGATGGAGACGGCTCTGCGACTCGGCACCGACCATGCCGGCATGGGGGAGCTCAAGCTCATGAGCCGCGCGCTCCGCGAAATGCGCTACGCCTCGAGCGTTTTCTCCCGCTACCAGGGCGTGCGGAAGGTTGCCATCTTCGGCAGCGCACGGACAAAACCCGAGGAGGAGGAATACAAGCTCGCCCGGTCGTTTGCAGAAAAGATCGTCCGGGAGGGCTACATGGTCATCACCGGCGGGGGCGACGGGATCATGGGCGCCGCCCAGAAGGGCGCCGGCGCAGCAAACAGCTTCGGCCTCAACATCCGGCTGCCGTTCGAACAACAGCCGAACGAGGTCATCAATGGCGACCCGAAGCTCATCAACTTCAATTATTTTTTCACCCGCAAGCTGAATTTCGCAAAGGAGACCCAGGCGTTTGTCCTGCTGCCCGGAGGGTTTGGCACGCACGACGAGGGCTGCGAGATCCTGACTCTCATGCAGACCGGCAAGATGCCGGTCGTGCCGATGATCATGCTCGACAAGCCGAATGGCTACTACTGGGAAACCTGGCGGCGGTTCATCGTCAACGACCTGCTCGACCACGGCCTCGTCTCGCTCAGCGACTTCCACTTTTTTCACATCACGCACGATCCCGACGACGCGGTGCGGGTCATCACCCAGTTCTACCGGAACTTTTATTCTTACCGTTGGGTTCGCGAGAAGATGGTCGTGCGGATCCAGCACGCGCTCACGCCGGCCGCTCTGGAGGATCTCAACGAGCGGTTTGCAAGCCTCCTGGCAGCCGACCGGATCGTCCAGACAACGCCGCTGCCCGAGGAGCGGGATGATCAGGACATCGCGCATCTGCCGCGGATCGTCCTGACCCCGCACAAGCGCGACTTCGGCGCGATCCGCCTGTTCCTCGACGCGATCAACAACGCGGAGACCGTCCCGTGAAGCGCAGGCATTTTCTGGCCGTGCTGGCCGCCGCCCCCGCCGCCGCCTGCGCGGAAAAATGCCGGACCGATCCCTCGCGGGTGTTCGGAAAAATCCAGTTCGTGACCAGCTTTCCCGACTTCAAGGTCAAGGTGGTCGAAAGCTTCCCCGACCTCAAGGTCCAGATCGTCGACGCGTTTCCCGACAAGCCGGGCAAATGGCAGATCGTCAGCTCGTTCCCCGATTTCAAAATCCAGATCGTGGATTCTTTTCCGGACTTCAAGATCCAGTTTGTGAAGAGCTTTCCGGGTCCGGCCTGAGCGCTGCCCGCTGGGCTGTCAACCGACCTCCGGCTGTTACGCCGTCCGGACCGGCAGATGGCGCGTGCAATATTCCTTCCCGTCAGAGGCGACCCGGAACTCGGCATCCGGGGCGGTGACCTCGGTGAGCCCGCAGACCTCGCACCGGTGCAGGCTCTCGGCCGCCGGAGCGCTGGCCGCCTCAAAGCGCGCCCGGCGCTCCCGCACCTTGTGCCTGTCCCATCCGCCCCGGAGAAATGACGGGCCGAAGAAGAGGAGGTAGTTACCGAGACACATCACCACGATCATCTTGGCCGCCAGCGGCCCGAAGACCAGCACCGACAGCGGCAGCAGCAGGCTGAAAAGCGCGACCCACTTGATCTTCACCGGAATAATCAAAAAAAGGAGGATCTCGAGGTTCGGAGCCAGCGTGGCTACCGCAAGGAAAAGCGAGAGGTTGAGGAACAGGTTTCCGCCCGAGGCCCCGAAGATCAATGCAGAGGCCACGCAGAGGAGCATGCCGAGAAGGTAGTAGGCGTTCAGCCGGAACGTCCCCCAGCTTTCCTCGAGCAGGTCGCCGATCCACCACGTGAACATGAGGTAGAAGATGATCCAGAAGTAGTCGGTCGTCTCGGGGAGGAAAATCCAGCTCACCAGCCGCCAGACCTCCCCGCGGAGGATCGCGCCGCGGTCGAGCGAGAGGACGTGCTCGTAGCCCGGGCTGATGATCAGAAGGATAAACACCAGCGCGTTCAGCCCCACCACATACCGGATCAGCCCGGGGATGGCAAAGCGCGAGAAGACGCGTTCAAGTCGGTCGAGAACAGTCATGTGGCGGGAACATTCGCGGCGGGCGGGGCCGGATGTAAAGCGCAGACTGGGAAACAGGCCGCTCGCGAGGACCGAATCCGGCGCGGGCCGGCCAACGCTCCGCGAGCGCGCGAACATTCGCAAAGAATATGTTTGCCACGTCTCGGGAGCAGGTCATAGTGCGCAAGCACATCGGGGCGTAGCTTAGCTTGGTAGAGCGCCTGGTTTGGGACCAGGAGGTCGGAGGTTCGAATCCTCTCGCCCCGATTTTCTCCCGCGAATAGGTTCGAACACCGTTCGACTGCCCATCCGCCCTTGGCGGACTCCCCCATCCCGCGAGGCCCTACCGAGCCTCTGTCGCAGGTCGCGCAGCTGCGCGACAATCCTCTCGCCCCGATTTTTTCCAGCGAGAGGGTTCGAATGCCGTTCGACTGCCCGTCCGCCCTCGGCGGACTCCCCCATCCCGCGAGGCCCCGCCGAGCCTTTTTTGCAGGTCGCGCAGCCGCGCGACAATCCTCTCGCCCACGTTTTCTCTCTGCGGCTCAGATCCCGTCGCCGTGGAGCCCGCACACTTCCAAGGAGGTGACCGGCGAAGCACCCATGACGTCTGCAAGCGTGGTCGTGTCCATCAACTCGGCAACGATATTCCTTGCGCGGAGCATGACCCGGCGGAAGCGGCAGACAGGTTCCTGACTACAGCGCTTGTAATCGGTGACCGACACGCAGGCCAGCGGGGCCAGGTACCCGTCGAAGTGCCTCACGACCTCGCCCATAGTGATCCGCTCGGGCTTTTTGCTGAGGAAGTATCCCCCCCGTTTCCCGGCGACGCTCTGCACCCATCCACGCTCCTTCAAGTCGAGCATAATGTGCTCGAGAAAGCGCTTGGGCACATCGTTCCTCCGCGCGAGTTCCCCGATCGGAATCGGCGCGCCACCGTGGTGCTCCACCAAAGTGAAAAGGGCCCGGAGGGCGTAGTCGGTCCGCATGGAAAGCTGCATGCGTCCGCATTTACCACGCCCGCAGGCGGAGCGCCAGCCTGGAGTTGGCATCCCTTCCGGGAACGCACTCTGCGGCAATCGACCGCGGAAGCCCGGCCGTCCCCCATCCGGAGTGACCCGAATGGCGATTTCTCAGGCCGTCTTTTTTGTATCCGACGGGTTAAAGCTGCCCCACCGGCTGATCAGCTTCTGCCGGCGCCATTTCCGGCTGATCCCATATCCTGCCGCGGCCCTGGATCATCGGAAGCTTACCTTGCCGGCTGCACCTTCACGCGCTTGAGTTGCCCGTGGGCATTCACCAGCACCCGGCCGCTCTCGAAAAGATCCACCATGGCCGCCAACGTTTCCCGGCTGTCGCGCGCACAAGATCCCACGATTGAAACGAGTTCGCCCAGCGAATACTTCGTCTTGTTGATTTTGCTGTAACGGTTTTTTGAGTTCATAATTTGTATTACGAGGTCTGACATCGAATGGACGCGAACGTTCAAATGCCCCGGATGCCCCGGGAGCGGATGGAATGTCGCGGGTTTCAGGTGGTGTGCCATCGTGCAAATGTGGCACTTTGCTTTACACAAAAAGAGCCATTATGGCGCTTTTTGTGGCGGATTATTTTCGGAGAAAATTATGTAAAATGCTTTTTATAGGCACATTATGCTTATTTTAAAACCTCTGGGAACGAGTCCTGCTTAAGGTGTGGTGAGGTTAAATCATATTATGGCAAAAATTCTAGGTATTGACTTGGGGACAACCAACTCCTGTATGGCAGTGATGGAGGGTGGAGAACCCGTTGTTTTGGAAAATTCAGAGGGAGCGCGCACGACGCCTTCGGTGGTGGCATTCTCAAAATCCGGCGAGCGGCTGGTCGGTCAGGCCGCCAAGCGCCAGGCGATCACGAACCCTGCAAACACGATCTTTTCGGTGAAGCGTTTCATGGGCCGCAAGTTCGACGAGGTGCGGGCCGAGGAACACCGCGTTCCCTACAAGCTCGTGAAGGCGGCGAACGGCGACGCACACATCCAGGTGGAAATCGACGGAAAGCCGAAAACGTTCTCGCCTCCGGAAATTTCGGCGATGATCCTGGCGAAGCTCAAGGCGGATGCCGAGGCGAAGCTGGGCGAGAAGATCACCGAGGCGGTCATCACCGTTCCGGCTTACTTTAACGACTCGCAGCGCAACGCGACGAAGGACGCCGGCAAGATCGCCGGGCTCGACGTCAAGCGCATCATCAACGAGCCGACCGCGGCCTCGCTGGCCTACGGGCTCGACAAGAAGTCCGACGAGAAGATCGCGGTCTATGACCTGGGCGGCGGCACATTTGACATTTCCGCCCTTGAGATCGGCGACGGCGTCTTCCAGGTTTCGGCCACGAACGGTGATACCCACCTCGGCGGCGACGACTGGGACAACCGCCTCATGGACTGGATCATCGGCGACTTCAAAACCGAATCAGGCATCGATCTCTCGAAGCAGCCGGACGCCGTACAGCGCATCAAGGAAGAGGCGGAGAAGGCAAAGATCGCACTCTCCTCGACGCAGGAATACGACATCAACCTGCCGTTTGTGACAGCGGACGCCACCGGGCCGAAGCACATCCAGAAAAAGCTGACCCGCGCGAAGCTCGAACAGCTCACCGACGACCTTTTCCAGCGCACGGTCAAGCCGGTGAAGGATTGCCTCGGCGACGCCAAGTGGTCGAAGAGCGACGTGGACGAGCTCGTGCTCGTCGGCGGCATGACGCGCATGCCGAAGGTCGTCGACACCGCCCGTGAGATGATCGGCAAAGAGCCGCACAAGGGCGTGAACCCCGATGAGGTCGTCGCCGTCGGCGCGGCCATCCAGGGCGGGGTGCTCAAGGGCGACGTGAAGGACGTCCTCCTCCTCGACGTGACCCCGCTCACCCTCGCGATCGAGACGGCTGGCGGCATCGCCACGCCGATGATCCCGCGCAACACGACGATCCCGACGAAAAAATCCAACACGTTCTCGACTTACAGCGACAACCAGCCGGGCGTCGAGATCAAGGTCCTCCAGGGTGAGCGCCCGCTCAGCCGCGACAACAAGAACCTCGGCACGTTCCACCTCGATGGCATCCCGCCCGCACCGCGCGGCGTCCCGCAGATCGAGGTGACGTTCGACATCGACGCGAACGGCATCCTCAACGTCTCGGCGAAGGATCTCGGCTCCGGCAAGGAGCAGAAGATCTCCATCACCGGATCGAGCGGGCTCAGCAAGGACGAGGTCGAGCGCATGCAGAAGGAGGCCGAAGCCCACGCCGAAGAGGACAAGAAGGCGAAGGAAGGCATCGAGATCCGCAACAACGCCGACACCCTCGCCTACCAGTGCGAGAAGCAGCTCAAGGAGCTGGGCGACAAGCTCGACGAGGCCAAGAAGAAGACTGTCGAGGAAGCGATCGAAAAGGTCCGCGAGGCCCTCAAGGGCAACGACATCGATGCCATCAAGGCCGGCTACGACGACCTCCAGTCGAAATTCCAGGAGGTCAGCGCCGACCTCTACAAGCAAGCCGCCGCCCAGGCGGGCCCGGCTCCCGAAGCCGGCCCCCAGGCCGGAGGAGAAGCCCCCAAGAAGGACGCCGACGTCGTGGACGCCGAGTTCGAGATGGTGGACGAAGACAAGAAGAAATAACCAGACTTTAACAAACCGCCCCGGCTCCCCACTGGAGCCGGGGACTGTTAAAAACCAAACAAACCAAACAAGGAGTAACAGCCAACATGGCCAACGTAAATATCAAGCCTCTCGGCGACCGCGTGCTCGTGCAGCCGCTCGAAGAGAAGGAAGTCAAAAAGGGCGGGATCATCATTCCCGATACCGCCAAGGAAAAACCACAGGAAGGACAGATTGTCGCCCTCGGCACCGGCAAGCGTGACGAAGACGGCAAGCTCATCGAGTTCACCGTCAAGAAGGGGGACAAGGTCCTCATTTCCAAATACGGCGGAACCGAGGTCAAAGTGGACGGCGAAAGCTACCTGATCATGCGCGAGGACGACATCCTCGGCATCATCGGCTAAGCCCGCTTCAGCAACTCAACACTTAATACTTAAAACTTAAAACTAAATCACATGGCAGCTAAACAACTCCAATTCGACGAAGCGGCGCGGCAGTCGCTCCTCCGCGGCGTCGAGAAACTGGCCCGCGCCGTCAAGGCGACCCTCGGGCCATCGGGCCGCAACGTCATCCTCGACAAAAAATTCGGCAGCCCGACGATCACCAAGGACGGCGTCACCGTCGCCAAGGAAATCGAGCTCGAGGACGCCTACGAAAACATGGGCGCCCAGCTCGTCCGCGAAGTCGCCAGCAAGACGAGCGACATCGCCGGTGACGGCACCACGACGGCCACCGTTCTCGCCGAAGCGATCTATCGCGAAGGCCTCAAGAACGTGACCGCCGGCGCCAACCCGACCAGCCTCCAGCGCGGCATCACCAAAGCCGTCGCCGCGATCACCGACGAGATCGCCAAGATCTCGAAGAAGGTCAAGGACAGCTCGGAGATCGCACAGGTCGCCACCGTCTCGGCCAACTGGGATTCCACGATCGGCCAGATCATCGCCGACGCGATGGACAAGGTCGGCAAGGATGGCACGATCACTGTCGAGGAAGCCAAGAGCATCGAAACCACGCTCGACGTGGTCGAGGGCATGCAGTTCGACAAGGGCTATCTCTCGCCCTATTTCGTGACGAATGCCGAGAACCTCGAGGTCTCGTTCGACAACGCCTACATCCTCATCCACGAGAAGAAGATCAGCTCCCTCAAGGACCTGCTCCCGCTTCTCGAGAAGATCGCCAAGAGCGGCAAGCCGTTCCTGATCATCGCCGAGGACGTGGAAGGCGAAGCCCTCGCGACCCTCGTCGTGAACAAGCTCCGTGGCACGCTCCAGGTCGCAGCCGTCAAGGCTCCCGGCTTCGGCGACCGCCGCAAGGCCATGCTCGAAGACATCGCCGTCCTCACCGGTGGCAAGCTCCTCAGCGAAGACCTCGGCATCAAGCTCGAGAACGTCGGACTCGAAGACCTCGGCCGCGCCAAGCGCGTCACCGTGGACAAAGAGAACACCACGATCATCGAAGGCGAAGGCAAGAATGCGGACATCCAAGGCCGCGTCAGCCAGATCCGCCGCCAGATCGAGGAGACCACCAGCGACTACGACCGCGAGAAGCTCCAGGAGCGCCTCGCCAAGCTCGCCGGCGGTGTGGCCGTCATCAACGTCGGTGCAGCCACCGAGACCGAGATGAAGGAGAAAAAAGCCCGCGTCGAAGACGCCCTCCATGCGACCCGTGCGGCCGTTGAGGAAGGGATCGTTGCCGGCGGTGGAGTCGCCCTCATCCGCGCTCAGAAGGTCCTCGATACCCTCTCCCTTACCGGAGATGAAGAGATCGGTCTTCAGATCGTCCGCCGCGCCATCGAGCAGCCGCTCCGCACCCTGGCCGACAACGCCGGGCAGGAAGGCGCGCTCATCGTGCAGGAAGTCAAGAAGCGCAAGGGC
>CAYXRX010000029.1:0-65807 GCA_964467415.1 uncultured Chthoniobacterales bacterium | reverse complement strand
CCGACTCGACACGATCCACCAGACCGAGGAGATCAAGTGGGAGCTCTGGAAGGTCGTCTACGGCGTCTGGAACCACATCAAGAACTCCGGTAAATTTCCCGAGGCGGAGAACCTGACGCTCGAGTGGGTCGGCACGGTTCCCGGCAAGCGGGAGAGCCGCCGGTTCGAGGGCGACTACATCATGATCCAGCAGGACGTCATCGAGCAGCGCCGGCATGAGGATGCGGTCGCCTTCGGCGGGTGGGCGATCGACCTGCATCCGGCCGACGGCGTCTACAGCGAGAAGTCCGGCTGCACGCAGTGGCACAGCAAGGGCGTCTACCAGATCCCCTTCCGCTCGATGTATAGCCGGAACATCAGCAACCTTTTTCTGGCCGGCCGCGTGATCAGCGTCTCGCATGTGGCGTTCGGGACGACCCGCGTGATGGCCACGACCGGCCACAGCGCGCAGGCGGTCGGAATGGCTGCCGCGATGTGCCGCGAGGGCGGACTGCTGCCACGCGACATCGTCGCTTCTGGACGCATGAGCGAACTCCAGGGGCGGCTCCTGCGCACCGGACACTACATCCCGCATGTCAGCCACCCGGAGGCTTCCAATCTCGCGGAATCCGCTTCCGCCTCGGCCACGTCGGCGCTCGCGCTGGCATCGCTCCCGGCGGATCAACTCCGTGCCGAGCTGGATTGTCCGCGCGCGATGATTGTTCCCTTTGCCGCTGGTCCCACGCCGCGGGTGACAGTGCTGGTCGATGCCGAAGCGGAGACGGAGATCGAGTTTCAGCTCCGCGGCTCCGAACGCGAGGGGAACTTCACGCCGGATGTCACTCTCGCCGTGAAATCGGTCCGCGTGACTGCGGGGAAGTCGATTCCGGTGACCGTCGATTTTGGTGTCAGTCTCGACCGGGCCCGGTATGTTTTTGTCTGCGTGATGCCGGCCGGGGGCGTGCGGCTCGCATTGAGCGACCAGCGGCTTACGGGCGTGCTGGCGGTCCGCCACGGCGCCAACAAGAAAGTCGCCAAGAGCGCGGTGCAGAGCCCGCAGGGCGATGTCGGAGTCGACTCGTTCGAGTTCTGGATCCCCGAACGCCGCCCCGGCGGGCACAATTTCGCCATCTCATTTGATCCGCCGCTCGCCGGGTTCGAGCCTGCGAACGTGCTGGCCGGACCCGACCGTCCGACCTCGAGGCCGAATGCCTGGGTCGCAGGTTTGGCCGACGCCAAGCCCGCTTTGACACTTGCCTGGGAGACCCCTCAGACGATCCGCCGGGTCGAGATCTTTTTCGACACCGACTTTGACCATGCCATGGAGTCGGTCCAGTGGGGGCATGCGGATCGTGCGATGCCGTTTTGCGTGAAACACTACCGTCTCCGTGATGGAAGCGGGCGGATTCTGGCCGAGGTGGCCGACAACCACCAGACACGAAATGTCATTAAGCTCGCCGAGGCGGTCGTCACCGAAAAGCTGACGCTGGAGGTTCTCGGATCTCACGGGTCGGTCCCGGCAGCCGTTTTCCGCATGCGCTGTTACGCCGAATAACCCGAAATGAAATCATTCGCCCCCCTCCTTCTCGCATGCGCCCTGGCGCTTGCTTTGCCTCACCGCTCCATGGCCGCCTCGGATGGTGAGTCCGTCTTGTCGCTCGACGGACCGTGGAAATTCACCATCGATCCTGCGATGGCCGCGGGTCCGGATGCCTCGGGTTGGGAGACGATCACCGTTCCCGGAAATTGGGACACACTTCCCGCCTACTCGACCCACAAGGGCAAGGGCTGGTATCGCCGCACGTTCAAGGTTCCCGCCGACTGGAAGGGAAAACACATCCGGCTGAAATTCGACGCCGTCTATCATGATGCAGAGGTCACGTTGAACGGGACCGTCCTCGGCCGGCATGAGGGGGGATACACGCCGTTTGAGTTCGATGTCACCGGCGCACTGGACTACGGCAAGGAAAATACCGTCACGGTCTGTGCGGACAATACGACCCGCCGGGGAGCCTGGTGGCACTGGGGCGGGATCAGTCGCAGCGTCTCGCTGATTGCAAACAACGACGCGCGAATCGTCTGGCAGCACATCCGCACCGAGCCGGATCTGAAGGCGGGTTCAGCAAAAGTTTTTGTCAAATTCAAGCTGGCCAATGCGGGAAACCAACCGGTCCGCGTCACGCTCGCGGGATCAGCCTCGCCGGTGATAACGACGGGAGCGGCATTGCCGGCTGCCAGTGTCCCGGCCTTCGTGTCAACAGTTGCGGCCCGCTCGGAGGCGGTTGTGGAGACATCGTTTGTGATCTCGAAGGCTCGGCTCTGGCATTTCGACCAGCCGAACCTTTATTCGCTGATCTCGCGCCTGTCGGCGGGAGGCAAAATCCTTCACGCCAGAACCGACCGCTTCGGCATCCGGACAGTCGAATTCAAACCCGACGGGCTTTATCTCAACGGCGAGCTCGTGCGTGTGCCGGGGTTCAACCGCGTGAGCGACAGCAACGAAGCCGGCAACACCGAACCGGATGCGCTGGTGCGCAAGGATGTGGACATGATGAAGCGGGCCGGCGCGGTCTTCGCGCGCCTCATGCACTACCCGCAGGCACCCAACCTCCTCGACTACCTCGATGAGAAGGGGATGATGATCTTCGCGGAGATCCCAGTCTGGGGGAGCGATGACGCGAACGTGCAGGCGGACAACCCGCTCACGAAGCAGTGGCTCGCCGAGATGATCGAGCGCGACTACAACCACCCGTGCATCATCGGCTGGAGTCCGGGAAACGAGATCGCCAAACACTTCGACTACGTGCGGACAATGCTCGATTTTGTCCGCAAGGAACTCGATCCTCACCGCCCGGCGGCCTATGTGAGCAATACGGCCGCGCGCTCGAATGCCACGCCGCAGAACGATCCTGTGACATTCGGTGAAGTCACCTTCATCAACACCTACAGCAAGAATCCGGAAAGTTTCCGGAAAGTTTCCCAGCTCCTCCGCTCGCGCTGGCCGGAGAAGCCCATCTTTTATTCCGAATTCGGGGTGGCGCAAATCGGGGCCACGCTCGACGCGACGATCCCGAACGGCGAAGAAATCTGGGCGGCGATTGGCTCCGAGCCGTATGTGATTGGCGGGTCTCTGTGGACGTTCAACGACTATCGCAGCGACTTTAAAGGCACGCCCGCCTCCGGCAACCGCGAGTGGGGTGTCGTGACGGTCGACCGGCAGCCGAAGGCTGCCTACGAGCAGGTCCGCAGGCTTTATTCGCCGGTGCGATCGTTGGCGATTGCCGATGGAAAAATCCGCATCGAGCCGCGGGCACCCTCGGAGATTCCGAGCTACACGCTGCGGGGGTACCGTCTCATTTGGGTGGCCGCCGCCCCGGACGGATCGGTCAGATCGCGCGGCACGATTCCGCTTCCTGACCTCAAGCCAGGCGATCCCGCATGGGAAATCAAGGTTCCAGACCCCGGCGTCAGCGAACTCGGGCTGGTTACGCCGACCGGATACGAAGTCGCCTCCTTCAAGAAATAACCTCTCCTGCCTTATGAAAACCTTCTTTGCATCAGCTCTCATCGTCTGCATTGCGGCGCTCTGTCCGGCCGCCGAAAAGCCGGCCACCGGCGTGCCTGTCGATCGCACCGTCCACCAGATTGCGGTGAACCAGGTCGGCTACGAGCCCGGCTGGCCGATGCGGTTCACCGCTCCGCTCTCGCCCGACGGTTCCAAGTTTGAGATCCGCGCGGCCAACGGAACCGCCGCGCTCTTCCGGGGCACGATTCAGAAGGGGATCGGCGACTTTTCGTCCTTCCGCCCGCCTGCCGGATCAACCGGCTTCGTGATCGCCCTGAGCGGCGGGACGCTCAAGCCCGGCATCTCCGATCTGTTTCTGATCGCCCCGAATCTCTTCCGATCCAAATTCTGGCAGCCGGCGGTCGACTTTCTCATCGATGTCCGCAGCGTCGTCGGCACCCACCCGAGCGCGTTCGGCGGATGCCCGTGGCGCGACGGCACGTATTACGATTTTGTCGTTCCCTCGCTTGTTCTCTTCAACCAGGCCGACCCCGCGGTTGTCGCCGCGATGCCGCGCCAGATCGACTGGGAGGCCGACCGGAAGAGGGTTCTCGACCCCGCGTTCAAGTTTGATGCCAAGAATCCCTGCAGCGAGGGCGTGATGGATGCCGTGCGCAAATACTACACCGAGATCGAGCCTCCGAAGGCCGACGCGCCCGACGTGGCCAAGCTCATCCACTGGGGGCTGGGCTACTACCTCGTCAATCCCGCCACCAAGGACCCGAGCAGCGACCCGGACGGTCGACGGATCCACTCCCAGACCCTCGAGCAGTTCGCTTACCTCCTCGTGTATTGGCCGGTCTTCGAGAAATGGTTTCCGAAATCGTTTTACGAAAAGTGCCGAGACCTGGCGTTTTCCAACTGGGAAAAGAGCGGGTGCCTCGGAATCGACAAATGGTGGGCCGCCGACAGCTACATGCTTCCCGAGCAGCTCGGCGACAAGAGCCAGTGGGGAGGGAAGATGCACCCGTTCAAAGGCCGCCACGCCCCCGGCCACTCGATCGTACCGAACCTCCTCATGCACGAGGTCGCCAAACGTGAGGGCCGCCCGGACGCCGGCACCTACCTTAAAGCCGCCGTTGCGCAGGCGGCTTGGGTGATTAAAAATGTCGACTGGAACGACCCGCGCACGACTAAGGGCCAGCGGATGAGCGAGCACCGGACGATCCCGAATCTCGTCTGGCTCCTCCAGCGCTATCCGAACGACGCTCCGCCCGGACTCCGGGAAAAGATCACCGAATGGGCAAAGGTCGCCGCCGCACGTTCAGACAACTTCTGGGACTTCCGCCGCTACGATCTCGACAAGCACTGGACGATCCCCACTCTCAACGAGACGGGCAACCTTGCCGGTTTCCCCGCCTGCGCGCTCTCGGCTTCCTGGGTTGTCCAGGACAAAGCGCTCAAGCAGCGTCTGCGCGAGATCGGGATCGCCCACCTCGACAATCTTTTCGGCCGCAACCCGCGGCTCGCCGCCGCGCCGCACCACCCCGAAATGGGCTTTCCGGATGTCGAGCGCGGCTGGCCGGTCGGACACAAGAATAACACCTGCGCCCGCCTCGAACTCTGCCGCGGCTCACTCTCCTCGTCGCCGGGTAGCGAGATGTATCCGTTCAACCCCGAAGGGGAATTCCGCCACCGCGAAGGCTGGGTGAATTACGGCGCGGCGTGGTGCGTGACGCTGTCCTACCTCGCCTTCGACAGCGCTGCCGTGACCGCCCCGCTTCCGCGTTAGCTTTTTTTCTCCTAAGGACGCAGCAGGGTGGGATGCCTCAGGCCCGCCGGCGCCACAGCGAGGCGAGGAGTATGAGTGCGGTGAGGTGGAGGAACGCGGCGATGTTGAACCAGGTTTCGTAGGAGCCGGCGCCGAGGATTGCGGCAACGCCCTTGTTCATGCCGATCATTCCCAGCGAACTTCCCACGGCCACAAGGCCGAAGACCTTGGCCAGCGAGACCTGCGGCACGATGTCCACCACCAGCGTGCTCATGTTTGTGAGCCACGCGAGGTGAGCCATCACGATGACGGCCGCGATCGCGATCGAGAGGTTGGCCGACCCGACGCTGCAGACGAGCGGCGACAGGAACATGACGAGCATCGCGCCGCCCAGCACGATGAGGCGCGCCCGCACCGGCCGTGTCCCGCGCTTGATGATTTGGCCGGAAAGCCAGCCGCCGAGAATCCCGCCGAGGGCGGCCCCCACAAAGATCACCCAGACCGCCTGGATGTCGGTCTGCGTGAAGCCGCGGGACTTCACCAGATATTTCGGGAACCAATTCTGGTAGAATCCCCAAACCGGATCGGTGAGCATGCGTCCGAAGATCAGCACCCAGACCTCCCAGCGGCAAAGCGCGTAGAGCAGCGTCCAGCCCCCGGTGGCTGGTGCTGCGACAGGTATCGAGGCGGCCGTGGAGGGCTCGGCCGCCGGAGCCGGCGTCTTCTTATAGAGCCAGAGCCAGGGTATCGCCCACAGGAGTCCGATCAGCCCGGTGGCGACGAATGGCGCCTTCCAGCTGCCGTAGTAGGACATCATCCCGATGATCAGCGGCGGGGCGACGACCATGCCGATCGGGGCACCGATCGAGTAGATGCCGACCGCCAGTCCGCGTTCTTTCTCGGTGAACCAATCGCCCACCGTCTTCGGGGCCGCGGTCCAGTTGCCTGCCTCACCCAGCCCGAGCAGGCAGCGGAAAATTTTCAGCGAGAGGACGGAACTGGCAAACCCGGTGAGGACGTTCGCGGCCGACCACCAGGTGACAAAGAGCGCAAGCGAGATGCGGGCGCCGAAGCGGTCCACGATAAATCCCGAGGCGAAGGTCGCAATCGTGTAGGCGACCTGGAACCAGTTCTGCACGTCTGCGTAGGCATTGTCGTCGAACCCGAGGTCCTTCTGGATCGTCGGGGCCAGCAGGCCCAGCATGCCCTTGTCCATGTAGTTCAGGAACCCGGAGGCAAAGAGCAGGAAGAGAATCCACCAGCGCACAGGGCTGGACTTTTTGTCTAGGGGCGGAGCGTCGGTCATGGGTTTGCTGATGGGTGGGTAAGGTCTTCGGGAGTGAGAGGGTTGCTCCTTTCCGCGTGGCGGGGCGGAGACGGCTTGGGCCTCCGCCAGAGGGTCCCTCAGGAGCGGATCATCCTGCCGTGAGGATTCCTTCGCGTCAACAAGATGTCGGTCTTCTCCGCTGTTTCCGGATCGGCGGTTGCGGGCCGTGCCGCTTCACGCCACTCTGTGGCTCCGCCGGTAACGGAGCGGAGAGGGCAGCCCTGTGCCCCGGAAAACGAATGCCAGATATTCGGGCGAGCCGAATCCCGAGGCCTCTGCGACCTGCGGGATGGTCAAATTGGTTCTTGTGAGGAGTTCCTCGGCCCGGGCGATCCGGACGTGCCGGATCTGGAGGGCCGGAGTCCGCTTCAGCAGGGCCGAGAACCTGCGCTCCAGAACCCTCCGCGAGAGACCCGCATGCCGGGCGACTGCATCCACCGACAGCGGGCCGGATGCCCGTTCGCGGATATACTCCAGAGCCCGGACAAGCGCAGAATCGCTCACCGCCAGGATCTGTGTCGACAGACGCGAGATGATTTTCACAGGCGCGACCAGGAGCGGTTTTCCGGGCGGACGCGCGCCGTCCATCAGCCGGTCCAGCAGGCCGGCCGACTCGAACCCGATCTCCTCGCCGCTGACCTGGATGCCGGAGATCGGGATGTGCGACAGCTCGCAGAGGAGATCGTCATCGGTGCCGCTCAGGATGGCGACCTCCTCAGGCACGCGGAGGCCGGCGTCCTGGCATGCCTGCAGCGCCCGTTGAGCGCCGGCGGCGTTCCATGTGAACAGGGCCAGCGGCTTGGGTTGCCTTGCCAGCCAGCCGGAAAGCTGTTCGCTCCCGCGCGCGGCAGGCGGCGCGCAGACGCCTCCCTGCTGAATGACTTCCCTGCCGAAAGCCTCCTGCTGGTCCCGGACAAACGGACGGTTCATCGGACTGAAATATCCGAAGTGTTCGAATCCTCTTTCCCGGAAATACGAGACCGCCATCCGTGCTCCTGCGGCGAGATCGGTGTGGATTCTTGGAAAAAAATCGCGCCGCAGGCGGATGCCCGAGACATTGACCACCGGCAGCCCGCTGGCCTTGAGTTCGTCATTGAGCCGGTCGGAGGCGATCCGTGCGATCACCCCCTCGCAGGCGGAGAGTCTGCGGGTTCGCAGCAACTCGTCGGCCCCGCGCGCCTCGAGCAGGATCCGCCAGCTGGGCCGGCTGCACTGGTAGCGGTGGATTCCCGCGATAATGTTCCTGCCCCAGGACGTGGCCGAATCGATCAGAACTCTGATGCGGCGCACCTCCCGGAGGGAGCCGCTGCGGCGGGTGAGGGGTTTTGTGCTATTCATAAGCATGGCGCAAAATCTAATAAAATAAACGCGATCTCGTCTATCGAAATGGCGATGGTTCGGCTAGGGTAAGCACGTTGACAGCTTGGTTGCCCCCACCGATTTTCTCTCCACTTTCCTGATATGAAAAACCAAACCGAATCCTATGATGTCGTCGTCTGCGGCGGCGGCCTGGCCGGCTTTTCCGCCGCGATTGCGGCCGCCCGTGCCGGCGCCAAGACGTGCCTCGTCCACAACCGTCCGGTCCTCGGCGGCAACAGCTCGTCCGAGATCGGCGTGACCCCGCACGGGGCGGCCGCCTTCCACGCCTATGCGCGCGAGACCGGGATCATCTCCGAGGCGCTCATCGAGGAGCGCGCGACGAACCACGCGGAAGTCTATGAAAACGGCTGGACGAACAGCGTGTGGGACATCGTCCTCTACGACATGGTCCAGAACACCCCCGGCCTGACCCTGTGGCTGAACACCGACATCCGGGGCGTCGAGAAGCGCGACGGCCGGAACATTGCCGCCGTGCTGGCTGTCGTCCAGAACGCAGAGATCGAGCTCCGTCTGGAGGGGAAGACGTTCATCGACTGCACCGGCGACGGGATCGTGGCCGACGCTGCCGGATGCGAGTGGCGGATGGGCTCGGAGGGCCGGGACGAGTTCGGCGAGCCGCACGCGCCGGCGGAGGCCAGCTCCGATACGATGGGCAACTCGATCCATTTCCTCTGCCGCGACATGGGCCGTCCGGTTCCATTCAAAGCCCCCGACTGGGCGGTCAAACATGAGGACGCCTCGTATTTCTACAAGCAGGGCCGCCTTCCGAAGGAGGTGAGGGGGGGCTTCTGGTGGATCGAAATCGGTGTGCCTTACCATACGATCTACGACGCCGAAACGATCCGTCACGAGCTCACCCGCCATGCGTTGGGCGTCTGGGACTGGATGAAAAACAAGGACCCGCTCACGAAGGAAAAGTGCGCCAACTATGCGCTCGACTGGATCGGACAGGTCCCCGGAAAGCGTGAGAGCCGGCGGATCATCGGTCGCTACCTCATGACCGAGCACGACGTGCTCAACAAGACCGTATTTCCCGACGAGATCGCGTTCGGCGGATGGTTTGTCGACCTCCATACGCCGGGCGGCCTGCTCGCCAAGTCGTCCGAGCCCTCGGCAGCCGCTGGCGGACACGAGGACGAATACGATACGTTCAGCGACTACTCGGCGATGTCGTATTGCGGCCCCTACGGTGTGCCTTTGCGGGTCCTGCTTGCGAAGGATATCGACAACCTGATGATGGCCGGGCGCAACGTGAGCGTGACCCACGCTGCGCTGGGAACTGTACGGGTGATGGGAACGACGGCTCTCCTGGGCGAGGCGGCGGGCATTGCTGCGGCGACCGGCATCGCCAAGGGTCACGGTTTCGACCAACTCGTCGCGGAGGACATCACGGAAATCCAGCAGCGCCTCCTCTCCAACGGATGTTTCCTCCCGAACTATGCCAATGCCTGCCCGGGTGACCTTGCGCGCAATGCGGTGATTACCGCAAGCAGCGATGCCCCGGTCCACGGCGTCGCTCCTGAGACCCCCGGCTTCCATGCCGGCCTCGCGATCTGGCGCGACCAGCCCCAGTATTCGATCGAGCGGCTGGAAACCCGGCGCGGGCAGCTGATCGCCACCAGCGGCGGGCGGGTCGACACGATCGAGCTCTGCCTCAGCAATGAGTCGGACGCGCCGCAGCAGATCGAGGTCAAACTTTACCAAGCCGATCACATCTGGGACTACCGCGCCGAGCCCGGCGACGTCCTTGCTTCGGCAACGATCCTCGTGCCTCCCGGAAAGAGCCACTGGGTTCCTTGGACGGTCGGACTCAATTTGCCCGCATCGGTGAAGCCTGGCAGCTTTCTGCGCGTGGACGCCCTCCCGAACAAGGAGGTCCACTGGCACGCGGCAAAAAAGATCATCCCCGGGCACATGTCGATGTATGCGATTTCGCCGAACCGGATGCGGCGGTTCGGAAACGGCCACACGCTGGCATACCGGATCTCACCGGCCCAGCGCCCGTTCGTCGCAGCGCAGGTCATCTCGGGCGTGACGCGTCCGCATGCAGCCACGAACCTCTGGGTTTCCGATCCCGCGCAGCCGCTTCCGCAGTCGCTCGAGCTGGCCTGGGCAATGCCGCAGGCGGTCCGCGAAGTGCAGCTGGTTTTTCCAGGCCACCTCATCCGGGAATACCATGCCTACGCCCCGTTCTACCGCGACGCCCAGTGTCCGCGCGATTACGCGATCGAAATTTTTGCCGAGGGATCCTGGAAGCGCGTGCTGGAGGTGACTGGCAACTATCAGCGACTCCGGAAGCACAGCCTGCCCGGGACCGTTGAAACGACCCGCCTCCGCGTGGTTGTAACCGCCACCAACGGCGACCCCTCGGCGGCCATCTATGAGGTTCGATGCCTCTAGGGCGGTGATTTCCGGACGATGAAGGCGAAGCCCCTCCTGCTTGCGATGCTTCTGGCTTTACCCGCCGGAGCGCTGGCCGCGGACCGGGGGGATTCCGCATCCGGTGATCTCGACTTTGGGCGGTTGATTCCCGGAACGCTGCCGAAGTCCGCGATCTTCAGACAGGTGGGCTGGCATCTTTGGGATCCCTGCGTGGTGAAGGGCGATGACGGGCTGTATTATTTATTCTATTCCCGCTGGCCTGCTGCGGTCGGCTTCGATGGATGGTGCACGCATGCGGAGATCGCGTGGGCGACCGCTCCAGCGGCGGCCGGACCCTACACCTTCCGCGGGGTCGCTCTCCCAAGCCGGGGCGGGAAATTTTGGGACGGACACTCGGTCTTCAACACGTGCGTCATCAAGGCCGGTGGCAGGTTTTATCTTTACTATGCCGGCAACCGGGGGACACCGGAATGGAAGCCCGGCCGGCGGATCCTGCCGGACTCGCCGGAATGGTGGGTCCACCGGAATAGCCAGCGCATCGGTGTGGCCGTTGCTGACGATCCCGCCGGGCCATGGGAGCGGTCGGAAAAGCCGCTCATTGATGTCGGTCCGGATTTTGGGCAAACGATTATCAACGTGCCCAACATGGTTGTGAAACCCGACGGCGGCTACCGGCTCTACTACAAGACCCTGGGGGCGGGACCGGGCCGCTTCGGCAGCGGGGTCTTTCATTTCGGCGCCGACGCGCCGTCTCCGCTCGGTCCGTTTGTTCGCCATCCCGAACCGATGGTCAACAAGAACAAGCTCCTCCCCGATGTGAAGAAGCCATTCGATTTTCACATCGACGACCACTTCGAATGGTTCCAGGACGGCCGCTACCATGCGATCGTCAAGGACCATGACGCCCCGTTCCTCACCGCGCACGGACGCAGTCTCCTCCTTTTCGATTCGCCCGACGGCCGGTCCTGGCGGCCGTCCGCGCACCCGCTGGTTAAGGATTTCACAATCCGCTGGGAAGACGGATCCCTACAGAAGTTCACCCGCCTGGAAATGCCGAAGCTTCTTTTTGAGGACAACCGCCCCGTGCTTCTGAGCCTTGCCGCGCTTGAGAATTCCGGCGGCGAGTCGTTTCTTGTTCTGATCCCACTCCTGTCTGACGCAAGCGCGCAACATTCCCCGCATCCCGCCCCATGAAACACCTCCGCATCTTTACCCTCGCCTCCGTCATCTTTCTGACCTCTACGGCGCCGGCGCAAGAGACCGCTCTTTGGTATGACAAGCCCGCGAAGGCTTGGCTCGAAGCCGTCCCGGTGGGCAACGGGCGGATGGGCGCGATGGTCTTTGGAGGGGTGCCGGAGGAGCGGGTTCAGTTCAACGAGCAGACGCTCTGGACCGGAACCAATGCATCCCAGAAAATCACCGGACACAATGTCGGCGATGGGGCCATGGGCGACTACCAGCCGTTCGGCGACGTCTTCCTGCGGTTCCCGGCTGAGCATGGTGCATTTACCGACTACCGCCGGGAACTCGACCTGGGCACCGCCGTCGCCACCACCCGATACCGGGTTGACGGGACGACGTTCACCCGCGAGGTTTTTGCCTCCCATCCTGATCGCGTTACCGTCATCCGCCTGACCGCCGACAAGCCGGCAAGCCTGTCGTTTGGCGTCGCGCTGAAGGACGTCCGGCGAAGGCAGCTCGAACCGGTGTCCACAACTGCTTCCGAGGCGAACCGGGAATTGTCGTTCACCGGCAAGCTCGCCCGCCCGGCGAATGCAGCGCCAGGCGACCTGCGCTGGAACAACATGGCCTACCATGCGGTGCTGCACGTGATCCCCATGGGCGGCAAGGTTACCGCCGCCAACGGCGAGCTCCGCGTCACCGGCGCCGATGCCGTCACGATTTTGCTCGCGGCGGCGACCGATTACGATCCGGATCCGAAGAAGAATTTTCGCGGCGGTCCGCCTGCACCCAAGGTTGCCGCCGCCATCGACCGGGCGGCAGCGAAGCCGTATGCCCGGCTGCTTGCCGACCACGTGGCCGACCACCGGGCGCTCTTCGGACGTGTCTCGCTCGACTTGGGCGACCGGGACCGGGATGCCCTGCCGACAGACCGGCGTCTGTCCGAATACAAGACCGGCACTGCCGACCGCGCACTGGAGGCGTTGCTGTTCCAGTTCGGCCGCTATCTCACGATCGCCAGCACGCGTCCCGGCGGATTGCCGGCCAATCTCCAGGGACTCTGGAACGACAATGCTGCTCCCGCGTGGTATTCCGGCTACACCCACAACATCAACGTCGAGATGAACAACTGGCCGACCGAAACCGCGAACCTTCCGGAGTGTGCCGAGCCGCTCTTCGACTGGGTCGAAAATATCGCCCTCGGGACGAAGCTCAACCCGGATCCCAAACTCCGGACCGACCTGGGTTGGATCATGTATAGCACGCACAATCCGCTCGGAGGTAACAGCGGATGGGCGTTCCACCTGCCGGGTAGCGCCTGGCTCAGCCAGCACTTCTGGGAACATTACGCGTTCGGAGGCGACAAGGAATTCCTTCGCAAACGTGCCTACCCGCAACTCCGCGAGCTGACACGGATGTGGGATGCGCGGTTGGTCGAGGGCCCGAATGGTAAGCTCATCACGCCCGACGGCTGGTCGCCCGAGCACGCGCCTGTGCGAGGCCCGGATGGAAAAATCACCATCAAGGAAGGCGACCGCACCCCGCAGCCCGGCGCCTCCTATGACCAGCAGATCATCTGGGATCTCTTCAGCAATTTCGTCGACGCTTCGCGGGAACTCGGCGTGGACAACGAATTGCGCGCCCGCATCACCGAACGCCGCGCCCGCCTGCTCGGACCGCAGGTCGGCCGCTGGGGTCA
This sequence comes from uncultured Chthoniobacterales bacterium, assembly GCA_964467415.1. Classification (GTDB taxonomy): domain Bacteria; phylum Verrucomicrobiota; class Verrucomicrobiia; order Chthoniobacterales; family Terrimicrobiaceae; genus CAYXRX01. The sequence continues at coordinate 52,582 of CAYXRX010000029.1, read as the reverse complement.
GATTCAGGAGTGGAGCGACGACGTGGACGATCCCAAACTCGATTACCGCCACATTAACCAACTCTTCGCGCTCCATCCGGGCCGCCAGATCAGCCCGGTCGCCACGCCGGAGTGGGCAAAGGCGGCAAAGGTGACACTCGACGCCCGCGGAGACCGGAGTGTCGGCTGGAGCCGGGCATGGAAGATCTGCTTCCGCGCCCGACTGCACGACGGCGAGGCGGCCGGCCGCGTCGTGCGCACGACGTTGGATTTTGTCCCGCCAGGAGCAAAGGGCAGCGGCACCCACCCGAACCTCTTCGGCTCGGGACCTCCGTTCCAGATGGACGCCAACTTCGGCTACACCGCAGGAGTCGCCGAGATGCTCCTCCAGAGCCACCTCCGCGACAGCGACGGACGCCGCGAAATCCACCTCCTGCCGGCAATCCCGGATTCCTGGACGTCCGGCGAGGCGACCGGGCTCCGCGCGCGCGACGGGTTCATCGTCGATCAAAGATGGGACGGCGGAAAGCTGACCTCCGCAACGATCACCTCCCGCCTCGGCCGTCCGTTCCGAATCCGCTATCAGGGGAAGACCTATGATTTTGAAATCCCGGCGGGATCACGGAAAACCTTCAAGATTCCGCAGTGAGATTTATGAAAACTTCAGCTCCTTTCCCGTTAGTTGCGGCCGTCCTTGGCATTGTTTCCGCTGCCCTCGCGGACCATCCGCAATATCCCCCGGAACGTCCCGCCCGCAAGGCACCGGCCGCAGCGGAAGGGAACTATTCGATCGAGCCCAGCATCCTCAAGCAGACCATCCGGGGACTCGGGTTTGAAATCCAGTCGGACTCGATCGCCTCAGGGAACAGCGGGCTGCCGGAAGCGTTTACCAGCGTGCCGCACGATCTCACGCCATCCGAGCGCGAGCGGTTCGCCAAAGAAATGCTGAAGGGATTCCGCTACTGCCGGCTCGCCGGCGGGCTCTACTGGCGCGGCACGGATGCGGATGGGAAGTTTCTCCAGGGTCGTTGGCCGCAACAAGTGCCCGAGCTGGCACAAATGATCAAGACCGCCGGCATCGAAGGCGTTTCGCTCGAATACTGGTCGCCCGCGCCGTATTGGAAAGCGAACAAGGCCTACGTCGGTGGCGACAATGCCACCAACCGCCTGCGTTGCTTCGGCCCGGATTTTGCCAGCGATCCGGTTTACAAGGGCGACACCACGCGGTTCTTCAAGGATTTCGGCGCCGCGCTGGTCCATGACATCAGGCACCTGGGCGAGCACGGGATCCGCGTTTCGATGTGGGGGCTCCAGAACGAACCGCGAGATAATATGGGCCGCCCCGACTACTCCCGTTGCGGCTACACCAAGGATCAGTATGTCCGGGCCTTTCTCGCCGTCGCCCCCGGCATCCGTGCCCATGATCCGAAGATCGAGATCATCGCGGACACCTGGCACTTGAAATATGTCGAGCCGGTCATGGCCGATCCGGAGTCACGCAATCTCGTCGATGCGCTGGTCCTCCACCATGTCGGCTGCGATGCCAACGTGGTCAGCAAGGAGGTCTCAGAATGCCGCGCGAAGTTCGGCAGCGATAAGCCGCTTTTCCAGAACGAATTCGAATACCTCTACGGCCCGACCACTCCCGCCCGCTGCCTGAATACGGTCCTCCACATCATGAACTGGTTCCAGCTCGGCGAGGCGCCGACATGGTTCTGGATCCACGCGCTCAAGCCGATCGGCAACGCCGAGGCCAGCGGCTACTCGCTCGGGTTCTGGCGTCCGGCCAAAGATACCAACCCGCAGGACAATCCCAAATTCCCCGGCCTCAAACCCGGCCACTGGACGTGGAACAAATACAACTGGAATGCCGTTGGCAGCTTCGTGCGCCGGATTCCCTGGGACAGCCGGGCGGTCGGGGTCCGGGAGGCCGTTCAGGATCCTGACCTCAGGATCCTGGCTTTCAAGAGGCCGAACGGCAAGCTCACCATCGTCCTTGCCAACCGCAGCTTCGCCGAACACACGTTCCGCGTGGATACCGGGCTGGCAAATGCCACATTCAAAGGATTCCGCTACACTCCCGAAAACGCCGGCAAGGACTGCCTGGGCGTCGAAATCGGGACGCTAAAAGGCGGAACGATCACCCCGAAGCTCGCCGACATGACGTGGGAGTTTTGGGAACAGCAATAATCGTAGTATGTTTCATTCTTCAGCTCTTCCCCATTGATCATGATCCCCACGACCCCCTGCCAAAACGCCCTCAACCCATCAGGGCAAACTTCTGCCTCCGGGGAGCACGCCCGGCCCGGGTGTCGGGTTTGGCGGCCCGCCAAATCCATTTTCCGGCGAGGCCGCCGGAAACCACACCCGGGCCGGGTGTACTCCCCGGCAGGTCGCGTTGTGGAGACTTGGCTTCCTGCGTTCACCTGCACTGCCTCCAGCCTCCGAGTGCTTGTCCCTGTCCTGCTACTTCTTTCTGCGTTTTCTTCAGCCCGCGCGGAATTTGCCGGGCCCGAGCCCACAGCGATCACCACATATAAAAAAGCGGCGCAGGGCGACCTCGCGCTCCACATCTTCCAGCCGGAAGCACCCGCAACAGCGCCGCGGCCTGCGATCGTCTTCTTTTTCGGCGGTGGGTGGGTCAACGGCACGCCGGTCCAGTTTTATCCGGAGTGCGCGTTCCTCGCTTCGAAGGGCTGGGTGGCCATCAGCGCGGAATACCGGATCCGCACGAAGCATAAGACGTCGCCATTCGAGAGCGTTGCCGATGGGAAGTCGGCGATCCGATGGATCCGTTCGCACGCGGCCGAACTGGGGATCGATCCCAACCGGATCGTAGCCGCCGGCGCCTCGGCTGGCGGGCAGGTTGCTGCAGCGGCGGCAACGCTCCCCGGGCTCGACGATCCTGCCGACGATCTGAAACTCAGCCCTCGTCCGAACGCGCTTGTCCTGCTCTACCCGGTCATCGACAATGGCCCGGGCGGCTACGGGTCCAAGGAAATCGGCTCGCGCTACAAGGAATTCTCCCCGATGCACAACATCACCCCTGCTGTCCCGCCAACGCTTGTCTTCCTGGGGACGAAGGATCACCTGATCCCGGTCGCCACGGCTAAGGAATTCCAGTCGCGGATCCAAAAGGCCGGCGGACGCTGCGAGCTCGAGCTCATCGACGGTGCCGGACATCCAATTTTTAGCTACAAGGATACCAACCCTCCCCTGCGCGACACCATCCTGGCCAAATCGCTCGCATTTCTGAATTCCCTTTCGCTTTCCCAAAAGTAACCCCGAATGGCGCTCTTGCTTCCATCGCTGTCGATGCATCCGATGAGGAAAATCATCGCGGTTTTCTGCGTCCTCGCTTTCGCTGCGGGTGCGCGCGGGCAGAGCCAGATGATAGTGAACGGGGGATTTGAGACCCTGCCATTTCCGAGTGGCTGGACGAGCGCTTCCGCGGTTTCTACCGCCGGACTCAACGGCAGCGCGGCCGCCGCGCGCCTCCCATTCAACACGCTGGCCACGCTCAACCAGAGCGCGGCCACCGCCGTTCCGGATTTCACATTCGATGTCTCGTTTTCGATCGCCGGCAACACGACCACTCAGGCGTTCACGCTCGTCTTGTCATCAGATGCGGGGCCGGCCGTGGCGGTGCGAACCGCCGTGGGAGGCATCCTCCAGGTGCAGGCCGAAGGCACATGGGTGCCGGTCGCCCGCCTGGCCGACTCCTCGACATTTGCTGCAACGATCAACCAGACCGTCCGCCTCCGGGTGATCGGCAGGAATTTCGGCGCCGCCAGCGCGCGGTTCGATCTGGCCTGGTCGGACCCGGGTCAGCAAACATTGACGCATGCGGCCACCGGCCTCACAGCGTTTGTCATGCCGGCTGCCGCTGTTTCGGGAGGTGTAAGAACCGTGCGGTTTGACCGGGCGGCCGCGGCAGACAACAGCTTCACGGTCGATGATGTCTCGCTACTCAATGCCGCCGCAGCCGCCCCGTCCGCCGATTACGGGGTCACTTTGCCTCCGGTGCCCGAGCCAGACAAGGTGGTGAACATTTCCGGTGTCTATCCGCATCTGGCCATGGCGAACACGCACGATGAATGTGGGGTCGGTGCGGTCGTGCCTTGGGCGGGAAGGCTCTGGGCGATCACCTATGGCCCGCACCTGCCAACCGGCAGCACTGACAAGCTCTACGAGATTGCGCCCGACCTCAGCCGTGTCACCCGCCCGGAATCCACCGGCGGCACGCCTGCCAACCGGTTCATTCACACACCGTCGAACCAGCTCATCATCGGCCCGCATTTTATCGATGCTGCGGGCCATGTTCGCACGATGTCCTATGCCGCCGCCCCCGGGCGGTACACCGCGACAGCCGCCCACCTCACCGACCCGGACAACCGGGTTTACATCTTCACGATGGAGGACGGCCTCTACGACGTGAACGTCAACGATCTCTCGTTCGTCACGCGCTATCCTGACGTGCAGGGCACCGGCGACGGGTTCCTTGCCGGCTATCATGGCAAGGGCGCGTATTCCAGCCAGGGATTGCTCGCAGTGGGAAACAACGGTGAGCCGAACCAGACGATGCCATCCGGAGTTCTCGCCACTTGGAATGGCTCGGTTCAAGGCAACGGGACGATGACCTCATGGACGCAGGTTGAGCGGGTTCAGACCTGTGAGATCACCGGACCGGGCGGGATCTACGGCAATCCGAACCCGGCGGGCGATCCGCTTTGGACGACCGGGTTCGATTCCAAATCGGTCGTCCTGCATACCCTCGAGAGCGGAGCTTGGAAAACGTGGCGCCTACCGAAGGCCTCCTACACGCACGATGGCGCTCATGGCTGGCACACCGAGTGGCCACGCATCCGGCAGCTCGATCCCGCCGACCCCGGCAGTATCTACCTCATGCACATGCACGGGCTCTTCTACAATTTTCCCAAGACATTTTCCTCCGCCAACTTTGCCGGCCTCACTCCGATCTCGACCTACTACAAGATGCCGGTCGACTACTGTCTCTTCAACGGCCGGCTCGTGATGGGGAAAAATGACACGACGAGATTTTCGAACGCGCTGGTGCCGAAGGCCGAGTCGAACCTCTGGTTCGGTCAGCTCTCCGACCTGAACAAATGGGGTGCGCCGACCGGCCATGGCGCGGTCTGGATGAACGAGGCGGTCGCCGCCGGCCAGGAATCCGATCCCTTTCTGGTCTCAGGATTTCCCCAGGGCACACTGCATCTGCGGAACCTCGGGAGTGCGCCGGTTGATGTGGAGATCCAGACCAGCGCGGGCACTCCTGCATGGAGCCTGCTTCGCACGGTCACAGTTCCCGCCGGCGGCTATGTTTTCGAACTGATCAACAACCTCGGCGTGCCCTGGGTCCGGCTGCGCGCAGCCTCCGCCTCGACAGACCTGACCGCATTTTTCCACCTCCACTCGCCCTACCCGCACACGACACCAGCATCAGCCGGCACCGACGAATTCGCGGCGCTCGCCGACATCCGCGATACCCGTTCGTATTCTGACGGTTTGATCCGCGTGATGAACACGGCGGATCTGAAATTTGAAATGGCCTCCAGCCGGGCGGATGGGGACGGAAACGCTGCAGCGCACCGCTACCACCAGATCGGGGGGAGCATGGTTCTCAACGACGTGACCAACCCGGCTTCGGCGACCGCCCTCCGCACAGCCGCGGCGACCACGAAGGATTTCGGATCGGACGCGGCATCCGCGTGGGTCACCGAGGGGGCTAACCGCTTCCGCCTGCCCAAGCTCGACCCGCTCTACGACAGCGCGTTTTCTTCCGGTTGGGCACGCGGATTCCGCGAGGTAGTCACCGAGCGCCAGATCCTCAACTGCCACGGCACGTTTTATGAGGTCCCCCGGGCGATCTCCGGCGGCTACCGGAAAATGCGGGCGCTGGTCACGCACGGGAAGCGGATCAGCGACTTCGCCTCGTGGCGCGGGCTTTTCGTGCTGACCGGCGTGCTCGACAGTGCCCCGTCCTCCGACAAGCTGGTCAAAAATGCCGATGGCACGGCCGCGCTCTGGCTGGGAGAGATCGATGACCTCTGGCGGATGGGCGAACCTCGCGGGGTTGGTGGGCCCTGGCTGGATACTGCGGTTGCAGCAGGTGTTCCCTCCGATCCCTACCTGATGTATGGATACGACCGGAAGGAACTACGCCTTTCGCACGGGTCGTCCGCCCCGGTCGCATTCACGGTCGAGGTCGACTTTCTCGGCGACAATTCCTGGTCGTCCTACGGATCATTCACCGTTCAGCCCGGACAGGTGCTTACCCATGTTTTTCCATCCGGATTCCATGCGCACTGGGTGCGGTTGAAATCCGACACCGCCACGGCGGCCACCGCGCAGCTCACTTACGGCCCGGCTGCCATCCGGGACGCATTTCTCGATTGGGCGCGGGGCTTCGGGCTGCCGACCGGCGCGGGACGATCGGCGCTCTTTGCGGCCGACCCTGACAGCGACGGGGTGAGCACTCTGGCGGAATTTTATTTCGGCAGCAGTCCCGTGGATGCGGCCTCCAAGGATCTGCCGGCAGTCGTCGCGGGTTCCGGCGAAGAGCCGCTCGATTTCCGATATCCGCACAACACCAGTGCGGACGGTGTCGCCGCCGTGGTACAGACCAGCACCACGCTGGATGCCGGTTCGTGGGCCGACCGCCCTGAGCTCCCTACCGAGATCATCTCCGCCGCGCCGGAAACCGCCCGCGAGCGGCTCCGCGTGTTGGTTCCACCGGATCCCGCTGGCAGGCTCTTCCTCCGGCTCCGGATTTATCCCGATCAACCCATCCAATCCCCATCCATTCCAACACCATGAAACTCCATCACCTCGTCCTCAGCGTCTCCCTGTCGCTCGCTCCCGCCGGAGCAGCCGACTTTACAATCCACCCCGACAAGCCGAAGCAGACGATCAAAGGCATCGGGTTTGAAATCCAGTCGGACTCGATCGGTTCCGGCAACCACGGGCTTCCGGAGGAGCCGATTGCGGTCCCTCACGACCTGGTCCCCGCCGAGCGCGAGAGGCTTGCCAAGGAAATGCTCAAGGGATTCCGCTACTGCCGGCTCGCCGGCGGGCTCTACTGGCGCGGGCTCGATCCCGAAAAGAAGTTTCTCCGGCCCCGCTGGCCGGACCAGCTCAAGGAACTGAAAACGCTACTCGATGCGGCGGGAGTCGAGGGTCTCTCTTTTGAATACTGGTCGCCCGCGCCGTTCTGGAAAGGCAACCAGGCCTACTACGCCTCCGGAAAGGACGGAAAGGCGGCTAACCGCCTCCGCTGCTTTTCTCCTGGCTTTGAGAATGACCCGGTTTACAAGGGCGATACCGACCGCTTCCTCGCCGACTTTGCCAACGCCGTCGTGACCGACATCAAGACGCTCAAGGCCGCTGGGATCAAGACGTCGATGTGGGGGTTGCAAAACGAGCCATTCGTCTCAAATACGATCTACTCCACCTGCCTCTATCCCGACTCCCCCTCCTATGTGAAGGCCTACCGTGCCGTAGCGTCGGCGATCCGCAAGGCGGATCCGCAAATCCTCCTCTTCGCCGACAGCGAGGCCGGTTTTCCGAAGAAGATCGGGCCGGCCATGAACGATCCCGAAGTCGCCGCGCTCGTTGACGCTTACTGCGTCCACACCGTCGGTTCGCCGTCTGAGAACGTGCGCACGGTCGATGCAAAAATAAAAAAGGAACTGCCGCCGCGCCCTTGGTTCCAAAACGAATACGAATACCTGACCGGCGGCGCCACGCCCGACCGGTGCCTGAATACCGTGCAGCACATCATGAATTCGTTCCAGCTCGCCGACAACCCGACCTGGTTCTGGATCCACTGCCTGAAGCCGTTGAAGAATGCGGAGGCCAGTGGCTACTCGCTTGGATTCTGGAAATCGCTTATCGAGAAGCCGAAGACCGCCTCGGCCGAGCAGTTCCGCCGTTGGCCGGAGGGACCGGAGTTCACCAGCCTGCCGGAGCCGCTCAAGAAGCTCGAAATGGTCTCGGCGAAGCTGTCGGCGGATGGCAAACCGGCAATCGGCTACCACTTTCTCGTGAACCAGCCGGTCACAGTTTACCTGCTGGCCGAGGACGCTGCCGGGTCGTCTCTCCCGCCGGAATGGCAGAAAACCGATATGACCGCCTCATGGGACGGCGGCAAGGATGCCGTCTACAAACGTCAGTTCCCTGCAGGCAAAGTTGAGGTTCCGGCCAATGCTGGCAAGGCGGGCGGTCGTCCCGCCGCGCCCAACCTCGCGTTCGTCGAAGCCGCGGATCCCTCCAAGCTCAAGGCCCAGATCGGCATGAACCTCCCGATCCAGATCCGCTCGCAGACCATCGAACTCGAGCGCAAGGCTGCCGCCATCAAGCCCGGACACTGGATCTTTAACCCCTACAACTGGAATGCCGTCGGCAGTTTCATAAAGCACATGCCATGGGACTGCGTCGCGCTCGACGTTGAGGAGGCAAAATACGATCCGAATGCCCGGATCTTTGCGTTCAAGCGGCCGGATGGAAAAGTCACTGTGGTCGTCTCGAACCGCGGCAATTCCGAACGGACTTTCGACATCGCGACCGGCCTGGACAAAGCCTCATGGAAGGGCTTCCGCTACACGCCTGATGCGGCAGGCGAGGGGGCTATGGGCGTCCCGGCCGGCACGCAGTCCGGTGCAACCCTCAAGCCCGCCCTGCCGCCCCTCAGCTGGGAATTCTGGGAGCAGCAGTAGCTGGGGGCTATTAACCCGAAAACGGCGATTCTTGTAGGAATTCTGAAAGAATTGCTCAATCGCTGTTTTTGGGATTATGCGACGACCTGCTGGGCCTTGAAGTTTCCGCTGATCGGATTGATGAACTGGGCGCCGGTGCCGATCGGCACGGCGAACCCGCCGACGGTGAGGCTCTGGATCTTCTCTGCCGCGATGCCGCTCTGGGTTCCCGCGAAGCAGTTCCCCTTGATGACGATCTTGGCGATGCTCGCGACGATCGAATTGGCGTTGAGCAGGACGTTCGTTCCATCAGCCCACTCGCCGAAGGTGGCCGCGTCGTTGCTCACGCCGGTGGCGACGCTGCCGTTGAAGAAGTCGCCGTTGACCGTTACGGTTCCGATCTGCGCCCCGCCGCCGTTGTTGCCGCCGTTTCCGTTGATCGTCGTGCCGGTCGTGTCGTAGCCGCCGAGGATCATCGCATTGCTCACTGATCCGAGAACGGTCAGCGATTTGATCGCGAGGTTCGTGCCGGAGGTCTTTGCTGTGTCACCCTGACCGGAGATGAGAACGCGGCTGTTGGTATTCGCTCCGACGAGGCTGCCCTTGACGAGCATTGTATCGATGCTGCCGGCGCGCACCGCACCGAGGTTGATGTCGGATGTGCTGAAATATGTTCCGGCCTTGATGTCGCCGCCAACGGTGATCGACTTCAGGGCACCGGTGACCAGGACGGCGCCCGAATTCGACTTGTTGTTGGCGGAGGCGTTTCCGCCCACGATGCTTCCTTTGATTTCGATGGCCTTCGCTGCGCCGGCTACCGAGACAAGCCCACTGTTGCTGTAGTTGGCCGTCCCCGTGAGGTCCGTGCCGATGGTCAGCTTCCCAGTGATGCCGCCAGCGCCGATGACTACCGCCCCGGTGTCGTCGGCCGCCCCGCCTTGAAGCGTGCCGGCGATGCTGATGTCCTTGGCCGTGGTGGCGATGATCTTTCCGGCGTTGGAGGCACCGCCGCCGATCACGTTTCCTGCGAAGACTGCTGTCCCGAGCGTATTCCCCGTGACGACTCCCGCTCCGGAAGCGCTGCCGCCGTAGATCGAGCCGATAATTGACGCCCCCGTGCCGACGCTCAGGCTCTTGATCGTTCCGAACGTGACGTTGCCCGAGTCGGTTCCGTTCCCACCGCCGATCCCGCCCCCGATAATGAACTTGTCGACCGAGCCGAGCGTTTTCACCGATCCACTCGATGCGCCGTCGTCGCCCAGAATCGACCCGGCGATGTGGATGGATGAGATCTTGGCTGCTGTGCCGAGCACCCGGATGCTGCCGCTGTTGGACTGGGTGCCTCCATCCAGGTCGCCGCCGACAAATACCGACTTGACCGTTTCCAGGGCATAAATGCCTCCGGTACCTGTCACCGTGTTTCCGCCGTTGATGGACCCGCCAACTGAAATGTTGCCGGCTGTTCCCACGGCGATCAACCCGGAGGAAAAGTCGCTGCCGCCGTTCAGATCTCCGCCCACCGTGATGTCGCCCGCCTTGTAGTTCGTGCCGTTGGAAGTATCCGTGCCGATGAAGCCGGTGTTATCGTTTGATCCCCCGAAGACTGATCCTCCGACTGAAACATTGCCGAGACCGGTTTTCCCGTAAACTGAGCCTGAGTAAATCCCGCTGCCTCCGGAGAGATACGTTCCGATTGAGACGTTGCCGACCGGTCCCAGTTGGCTGGCAACCGCTCCGCCGTAGGCGCCGCCGCTGCCGGCCAACATGCCGCCGATGGTCACGGACTTGGTGATTCCATTGAATGCAAAAACCGATCCGCTGTAGATCCCTGCTCCGCCGTAGACCGATCCGCCGATGTTGACATCGCCGGTGATCTTGTCGGCTGCGAAAATCGACCCGCTCCCTTCGCCTCCTCCGGTCAGCGTCCCTCCGACCTGCACGGGACCGATCGTCTTCGAAGCGAAGATCGCCCCGGAGTAGGTATGGTTGTTGTCGCCGGTCATGCTCCCGCCGATCGTCGCCTTGCCGATGATACCGATGTAGTCTCCGGTGGCCGCCGGGTTGCCGACAATGATTGCCCCCGACTTGTTGTAGTCGCTCGCCGCGAGGTTCCCGCCGATGCTGATCGACTTGAGCTCTGCTGTTCCGCCGGTTCCTGATGTCAAAATAACCGAACCGGTATCGTCGGCGGTTCCCCCGGTCAGGTTGCCGCCGATCGTGACCGAGTTGACCGTCAGCTTCTCATTGGTGTTCGGGTTCGACCATTCCAGCTTCGCGCCGCTGACATCGCCGGCCACCGCAAAGGTCCCCGTGCCGCCGAGCATCGACCAAACCTTGTCTGCCGCCCCACCGTTCACGCCGATCGATTGCACCTTCACCGATTTGACCGAGCCGTTCGCATAGTTGGGATCGCCCACGGTGAGCTTCGCCAGATCGCCGGCAACCTCGACAGAACCCAGGTCGATGCCGCTCGCCTTGATGTGCCAGACGTTCACCATGCCATCCCCGCCGGCCACGCGTTCGTTCACATAGAACTTCACGCTGGAACCCGCAAAAGTGCTCGTGAGGTCGAGTGTTTCCATCTGGCCCATGTTCTCGCCGTTGTCCACAATCGTTTGAAGTTCGGTGTCGGTCCCTTTGGTCGTGGTGACCGTGATCTTGTCGCCATCCACATCAGTGTAGATCGCTGAGGCTGGCGCGATGCGGGCTTCCAGGGATTCGAGGATTTCAACGGGGGCTGAGTTGGAGCGTGTCTTCATGGAATGAGAAATAGGTTGGCTTCTTTGCAGACGCCGGATTGCATCGCAAAGATCTTTTAGCTCTCTATGCGCTTATTGATCTGTGTCAAGAGATTCTGTCTGCAGGCAACCCCTTTGGGGGAAGACGAAATGCGCGGCGTGGTGGAGCGGGAGACGGGCGGTCTCCGGGCGCGAGGGGACGACATGGCGGCGAACACTCATGGGCGATCTGACCGTGTCCGGAGGCTCCGGTCCACTCAATCGCTTATCTGGGAGCGACGGGGGAGTCGGCGGGAGCGGGAGACGTGGAGAGGAGCGCCTCGAACGAGATGTCCAGCGGCGGGTATTGCTCCCAGCCCTTGAGGTCGTAGTGCCACCACTCGAACGGGTAGGGGATGAAGCCGTGTTTTTGCATGGCGGCATCGAGGGTTTCGCTGTTCGCGCGTTCCTGATCGGTCCAGTTTTTTGACGTGCGGTGGGCCTTTGCCGTGAAGTCGTCGTAGGGGGTGGGCATCTGGAGCTCGTTGCCGAACAGATCGACGAGGGTGACATCGACGGCGGTGCCCCGGGTGTGGCGGCCCTTGTTTTTTGCGGGATCGGAAACGTAGCGGCCATCGGGAACGATCGACCACATTTTCGCCTGGATCGCCAGCGGACGGTATCCGTCGAAAATTTTCAACCCGAGCCCCTGTTTTGCGAGGTCCTGCTGGACCTTCTGGAGGGCAGCCGCCGCGTCGCGGTGGAGGAAGACCGCGGGGAATGGGTAGAGCACGTGGCGGGTGAAGTTATGAGTGGTGGCATAACGGACCTCCTCAAGCGGTGGAGGGGAGATCGTATACGCCCGCACGAGATCGGGCTTGGCAGGGCCTGGCTCCTGCGCCAGGCAGAGCGGAACCAGTGACATCATCATGAGGATGCGCATGGGGGACGGATAACATTTTTTATCGGCGGCACCAAGATTCCGGAAAGCATGGAATAGAAATTTTAAAAATTTCTTCGGGACGGGATCATTCGGAGGTTTGCGGGCTCCTGCTGGCCGCTACAGGATCTGGCCAACGAATTTTTCACGGTCAAAAATCGCAAAGTCCTCTGGCTTCTCACCGGTGCCGATGAAGCGGGTCGGGATGCCGAGCTCGTGCTGGATGGCGACGGCGACGCCGCCCTTTCCGCTGCCGTCGAGCTTCGTGAGGATGATGCCGGTGAGGCCGATCGCCTGGTGGAACTCGCGGGCCTGCACGAGCGCGTTCGAGCCGGTCGTCGCGTCGACGACGAGCCATTTTTCGTGGGGGGCTTCGGGGTCGTGCTTGGCGAGCGTGCGGGCCACCTTGGTGAGTTCGAGCATGAGGTTGCTTTTCGTGTGGAGGCGTCCGGCCGTGTCGCAGATGAGAAACTCGGTATTGCGCCGCTGGGCGCTCGTCCAGGCATCGTAGCAGAGGGCGGCCGAGTCTCCCTGATACTGGCTCTGGATCACCTCGACGCCAAGCCGCTTGCCCCAGACGTTCAGCTGCTCGATCGCGGCCGCGCGGAACGTGTCGGCGGCGACGAGCACGCACGAGTGGCGGTGCCTGGTGAACCAGTGGGCGAGCTTCGCGGAGGACGTTGTCTTGCCGGTGCCATTGACCCCCACGACCAGAATCGCCTTCGGCTTTGAGGGCAGCGGGCGGAGCGGCGGGTTCAGAATCGGGATGACTTGCAGGATCTCTTCGCGGGCGACCTCGGCGGCGGTCGCTCCGGTGACCTCCTTGCCGCGCGCGCGCAGGACATCGAGGATCTTCAGGGACATCGGCACGCCGAGGTCGGCGCGGATCAGAGCTTCCTCGAGTTCGTCCCAGTCGACCGGACGCAAGGAAAACTTCGCGACGAAATTTTTGAGGAACCCGAGCGCCATGACCGGTTAATGCGCCTGGCTGGCTTTGCGGATGTTATCGAGGACGCCGTTGACGAATTTCCCCGACTCGTCGGTGCTGAACTTCTTGGCGATCTCGATCGCCTCGTTGATCGCCACAGCCGGAGGCACGTCCGGGCACTTCAGCAGTTCGTAGCAGGCGACCCGCAGGATGTTACGGTCGACGGCCGAGAGACGGCCGAATTCGTAGTTGCGCGCATTTTTCCGGATCACCTCATCGACTTCGGCGCGGTGGGCCATCCACCCGCGGAGCAGGGATTCACAGAACCGCCGCGCGCTCGGGCTCAGCCCCCGCAACTTGTAGAATTCCTCAAGGCCGGAGTCGGTATCATCCCCATGGATTTCGCGCTGGTAAAGGTATTGGGCCGCGGCTTCGCGGGCATCTCGTCGGACTCCCATGGGCTTTCAGTGAAATTCGAGGAGCGTGCGCGCGGTGGCCACGGCGGCGCGGGCGGCCTCGGTGCCGCGGTTGAGATCCTTACCCATGCAGCGCTCGCGGGCCTGATCCTCGTTCTGGAGCAGGAGGACGCCATGGATGACCGGCAGGCGGTGGGAGAGCGAGATTTCCAGAAGGGCCTGGGTTACCCCGCGCGCGATCAGGTCTGCGTGGGCAGTCGCTCCCTCGAGGATCACCCCCAGCGCCAGAATCGCCTGATAGCGGTGGGACTCCGCCGCCGCCTTGGCCAGGAGCGGGATCTCGAAGGCGCCCGGCACTTGGATCACCGTGATCGAGGCTCCGGGCTCCAGGACGCCGAGTTCCTTTTTCGCGTGGTCGACGAGCGGCTGCACGAATTCGGAATTATACTGGCTGGCGACAATTGCGAACGAAAGCATCGCTTTGGTCGCCTGCCGCGGACGCACTGGGAGCATTTTCGACATGTGGCGACGATGTTGGCTATTTTCCGTCTGCACGCAATAACAACCTTGCCTGCTTTTCGCTTGTCAGGGATCGGGAGTGGAAGGACAATCAACACTTTGCCCATTCTCAGATATGCCCAACACGATATTGACCGGCGCCCAGTGGGGCGACGAAGGAAAAGGAAAGATCATCGATTTTCTCACCGACGAGGCGGACGTTGTCGTCCGCAGCCAGGGGGGGAACAATGCCGGGCACACGATCGTGATCGGGGGTGAAAAATACGTGCTCCACCTGATTCCCTCCGGGATCCTCCGGCCGTCTAAGACCTGCGTGATCGGCAACGGCGTGGTGATCGATCCGGTGGCCCTTGTGGCCGAGATCGACGGGCTGCTCGGCCGCGGGGTCAAGGTCGGAAAAAACCTCTTGATCAGTGATGCCGCCCACCTCGTTCTTCCCTACCACCGCGCGCTCGATGAGCAGCGGGAGATTCTCAAGGGCCGGAATAAAATCGGCACGACCAAGCGCGGGATCGGCCCGGCGTATGGCGACAAGGTCGCCCGCACCGGCCTCCGCATCTGCGACCTCATGGACGCCAAGGTCTTCACGGCAAAGCTGGCCCAGAGGGTCAAGGAGAACAACGCGATCCTGAAGGCGCTCGGCGCCCAACCGCTCAACGGAAAAAAAATTCTCACTGCCTACCTCGCTGCGGCCGAGGTGCTGCGCCCGTTTGTGACCAACACGGTCGTCTATCTGCACGGAGCGCTCCAGCGGGGGAAAAACCTCCTATTCGAGGGCGCCCAGGGCACGTTTCTCGACATCGATCACGGGACCTATCCGTTCGTGACCAGCTCGAACACGACCGCCGGCGGCGCCTGCACCGGGAGCGGCGTTCCCCCTCACCGGATCGACCGCGTGCTGGGGGTGATGAAAGCCTACACGACCCGTGTGGGTGAGGGGCCGTTTCCCACCGAGGATGCGGGCCTCTCCGATGCGCTCCACGCGATGGGTCGCGAATTCGGCGCCACTACCGGCCGTGCGCGCCGCTGCGGGTGGTTCGATGCCGTTGCCACGCGCTACTCGGGCATGGTCAACGGGATCGACGATGTCGCCATCACGAACCTCGACGGACTCGATGCCGTGGACGTGATCCGCGTCTGCACCGCCTACCGGCTCGACGGAAAAACGATCGTCTTCCCGCCTGCCGATCCCGCTGCGCTCGCGCGCTGCGAGCCGGTCTACACCGAATATCCGGGCTGGAAGAAGCCGACTGACAAAGCCCGCAAGTTCTCCGATCTGCCGCCGCGCGCCCGGACCTATGTCAAGAAGATCGCCGAGCTGACTGGTGCCCGGCTCTCAATCGTCAGCATCGGACCGGCCCGCTCGCAGACGATCCGACTTTGACCCCGGTGAGCGAGATCCCACGGCATGTCGCCGTCATTATGGACGGCAACGGGAGATGGGCGCAGCAGCGCGGCCTGCCCCGGCTGGCCGGGCACGAGCAGGGTTCGAAGTCGATCCGCCAGTGCGTCGAGGCATGCATGGAGACCGGCGTCGAGTTTCTCACGCTGTATGCATTTTCGTCCGAGAACTGGAAGCGTCCGGCCCTTGAGGTCAACGGGCTCATGCTCCTGCTGGAGCGCTTCCTGCAGGAAAAGAAGGAGGAGATGCTCCGCGAGGGAGTCCGCCTGCGCGCGATCGGGCGGCTGGGGGATCTGCCGCAGGTCTGCCAGAAGAAGATCGCCGAGGTCGTGGATGCCACCGCCCATAATACCAAGCTCAACATCATTCTCGCCCTCAGCTACAGCGGGCGGGCCGAGATCATCGATGCGGTGCGTTCAATCGCCCGGGATGTGGCCGCCGGCCAACTGTCTGAGGACCGGATTACTCCCGAACTTTTCTCCGGGCGTCTCTATACCAGCGAAATCCCCGACCCCGACCTCCTTATCCGCACATCCGGCGAGATGAGGATTTCCAATTTCCTGCTCTGGCAGCTCAGCTACACCGAGATCCATGTGACCAAAAAGCTTTGGCCGGACTTCGGGAAGGCCGACTTTCTCGAAGCGCTGGAGGACTTCCGCAACCGCTCACGCCGGTTCGGCGGCGTCTGAAAAGCACTGTCCCGGGGATTCGCTGACCGCCTTCTGCAGGAAAATATCAAATGCCCGGACTGGCAGCCGGGTTCCGATAAAACCTGATCGCCTCGATCGGGCCGCCGAAATCCTTGAGCGGATAGACGCCCATTTTTCCTCCGGGTCCAGGGTCGCGGACCAGATAATCGAAGCCGTCTTTTCCACAGACGACCATGAAGTGGGTGACGCCGCTTGGGTAGCGGAGCCGGATGATGACCGGGTTGGCATGCAGGAGGTTCCAGTCGATCAGAAAATACGACGGCTTGTCTTCGTAGTGGGGAAGCAGGCGGGGAGCCATTTCCGGGTCAACCGCGGCAGCCTTTTCCCAGTAGAGCCAGCCTTCCGGGGTGTAGCCGCCCGGGGTTTTGCTGAGAAAGGCGTTGAGGCGGCCGGGATCCGTGTCGGCACCGTAGCCGGCGAGAACCATGGCCGCCGAGGCGACGGCACATCCCACCCGCCCGAGCGGGTCGCTTGTCGGCCCCAGCTTGTCCTGGGCCCAGCGGGCATCACCCTGCAGGAAGTGGGGGCCGGACAGGAGGACCTTCCCCGGGAAATAGAGGCCGCCCGAGGGAGCCAGCGGACGCCTGATCATCCACTCGGATGTCCAGAGCGCCAGCCCGGCCACGGCGAGGAGGGCCAGCGGAAGGGCGAGAAGTAAAATGCGTCTTGCAGACATGGCGGAAAGAGTCGTTGCTATACGGATGTTCCTACGGATCGCGATCCTGATGGCCTTCACGTTCGCTTTGCGCGCGGAGGAATTCAATGCCGTTGTGCTGGCACAGGTGGCCGCGATGCCCTCGGGTGGCGGATACGCGACCGCATCCTCCGCTCATGACGCACTCATCAAAGCGGTGCGGATCGATGCGTCGGGCGTCAGGATCCACGCGCCGGATGCCGTCCCGAGCTTTTGCTC
The DNA here is from genome assembly GCA_964467415.1 of uncultured Chthoniobacterales bacterium. Lineage (GTDB taxonomy): Bacteria > Verrucomicrobiota > Verrucomicrobiia > Chthoniobacterales > Terrimicrobiaceae > CAYXRX01. The sequence goes on along the minus strand of CAYXRX010000029.1, from coordinate 35,344 downwards.
GGGCGCGACCTATCTGGTTTTTTTAAAGACGCTGGGAGCATTGCAGAAATCGGGATCCGTTCTGCTCACACGCGCCCAGTGGGAGGCGCTGCTGCCTGGCCGGATGGCAGACGGGGTGGGGGTCTGGGGGCGATGGAACGCCAATGGACCGGGGACGCCCAGGCTGTTTCATGAGCTGGGACTCGGGCGCAACTTCTCGTCGTTCGAGGAGGCCCGGCCGGGTGACTTCATGAAGATTTTCTGGACGCAGGAAGTCGGGAAGAACGAGCGCGGGCATTCGGTCATCTATCTTGGAACCGAGGTGAAAGACGGCGTCGAATCCGTGCGCTTCTGGTCGAGTAACAAGCCGGGCGGATACGGCGAGAAGTCGGTGCCCAAGTCCAAAATTGCGCGTGCGATCTTTTCCCGGCTCGAGTCTCCTGACAATCTTCAGCGTCTGGCCGGGCTTCCGCTCCGGGATGCCTATCTGGCCGGTCTGCTGCGCCAGTCGTCGAGCGCCTCCGAGGTGAAGCAGATGATCGGTTTGAAATGAGCCAGAAATACCAGCCAGCGAAATGGTTCCGGTGGGCTCTTTTCACTGCAGCCGTTCTTCTGCTGGCCGGAGCCGCACTGCTGGAGTGGAGCATCCGCAGGGCTCCGGTGCCCCCGGCGCTTTCTCTGCGGCCGCCGGCCACCCCGGTCCTTGAGGATATCCGCGGCAGACGGTTTGCCGCGCCCGCCGCGGATTTTGCACGCGATGCCCGGCCGGCCGGCCTGAAGGAATTCGGCAAGTGGCTGCCGGTTGCCACGGTTGCCGTCGAGGACCACAGGTTCTATTCGCACGGAGGGATCGACTATTATTCGGTCCTCGGTGCTGTTCTCCGCAACGTGCGGAACGGGCGCGTCATCTCCGGGGCATCGACCATTACCCAGCAGACGGTCAAGCTCGCCACCGGTCGCGAGCAGCGCACGTTCGGGATTAAGTGGCGCGAGGCTCTCAGCGCAATCAGGTTTGAACGCGAGTGGGGCAAGGCGAAGATCCTCGAGGCCTACCTCAACCGCCTCGACTACGGAAACCGCCGGATCGGTCCCGTCGCTGCATCGCACGCCTATTTCGGGAAGGCCCCTTCGGAGCTCACATTTTCCGAGGCGGTCTTTCTGGCCGGGCTTCCCCAATCGCCCTCGCGACTGAATCCCTGGCGGAATCCGGAAAAAGCGCTGTTGCGGTATCGCAGGAATGTCCAGAGGCTGGACCGTCAGGGATTGTTGCCGGACGGCATTACGGCCGCGTCGCTGTTGGCCTCTCCGCCAGTGGTCGGGCGGCACGACCTGCCTGCTTCCGCGCCCCACTTTGCGCGCGCAGCGATCGGGCGGGCCGGTGCGACGGATGTTCGCACGACGCTGGATCTCGATCTTCAGGAGACCGTTGATCGCCTGGTCGAGGCGCACCGGCGGACGATCGCGCCGCTGGGCGCGACAGCTTGCGCGGTGGTCGTCATCGACAATGCGAGCGGTGCGGTGCGGGCGATGAGTTCATCGGCAAGGGCAGAGCAAGCGGATATCAATGCGGCCGACGTCCCCCGGAGTGCCGGTTCGACGCTCAAGCCGTTTCTCTATCTGACCGCGATCGAACGCCGGGTCTGCACTGCTGCCTCGCTGCTGCCGGATACCGAGGATGCGATCCGGGGGGCGTATGCGGATTATGATCCGCAGAATTTCAACCGCCGGTCGCTCGGTCCCGTCCGCCTTCGCGAGGCGCTCGGGAACTCCCTGAACGTTCCGGCCGTGGTGACTCTGTCCCGCCTCGGGGCGCGCGGGACATTCGGCGAACTCGAGCGATGGGGGTTCGGGTTCCGGGGCGGCTTTGATGCCTATGGGGCGGGATTCGTTCTGGGAAATGCGGAGGTCACACTCCTCGATCTGGCCGGCGCCTATGCCTCGTTGGCCCGTGGCGGGGAGGCGTGGAAGGCAACGCTGTTTATCGGTGAGGGCGTCGAGCCCCGGAGGATGGCCTCCCCGGAAGCCTGCGCGATTCTTGCGGATATCCTATGTGACAACGAGGCCCGGAGGATTTCATTTGGAACCTCCTCCGTGCTCAACGTCGGCGCGCGAGTGGCTGTTAAGACTGGAACGAGCTCTGGATTTCGTGACGGGTGGTGCGCCGGGTTTACGCGGGAGCACACCGTCGCGGTTTGGGCCGGCAACCTCGATGGATCTCCGATGGTGTCCGCGCTGGCAATTCGCTCCGCAGCCCCGCTCTGGGCGTCCATCATCAGCCAGCTCCTGGCTGCGGGTGATCGTCCGCTTGAGGAGTTGCGGGAGTCCGACCGGCTGAAGTCCTGCCTGGTTGCAAAGGAGACCGGCCTGATTCCACGGGCAGGAGAACCTGCCGTGCACGAGTGGTTCCTGGCCGGGACATCGCCCGAAGCGCCGGCGGCGGACCTTTATAAATCCCGCGATGGCAAAGAGAAGCTTGTCCTGCCCGCCGAATATGCCGCCTGGTGTGCTGGTCCGCAGAACCGTTTCGGAGCCGTCGCTAACCCCCAGGGGTTCAGCATCCTCTCTCCGCGCGATGGAGCGACGTTCGTTCTGAATCCGAATCTTCCGCTCAATCAGCAGGAGCTGCCCTTGAAGTCCAGCGTGCCCGACTGTGAATGGTATATGAACGGCGAGCGTCTGCCCCATCCGAAACTCAGGCTCCAGCCCGGACGATGGACGCTCTCGGCTCGCTCGCACGGTCGGGAGCAGTCGGCCACTGTGACCGTCGAGTAGCAAATGAATAGGCCGTAGGCTTGACCGCTCTGCAAACAGGTTGGTGCGCCGCGTTGCAATGGATACGCGGCGCACCGTTGCCTGTTTGAGCCACTCAGTTACTGTTGTGAAGGAGCCGATGTGGCATCGAACGGGTGTGAATTACCGTGAGACACCGACACTAGGCCATTCAATTGTGACGAATGGCCGTATTATGTGACGAATGGCAAAAAACCGGGTTTTTCCTGAGGGAAACCTCGCCGCAGCTAGTTCAGATTCCCGCTGAGATTGAGGGTTCCTCCCGGTTTGAGTGCTACCTTCTTGGTTTTATCTCCGGAACGGATTTGAACGTTTGTTCCTTTCGTGCTGCGGATCGTGGCCGAGGTGAGGTTGCCACCTGCCCAGGTGATATCGACTTCGAAACCGCCTCTGGCGCGCAGGCCCTTTGCGGATCCGGCCGGCCAGACAGCCGGGAGGGCCGGCAGAAGGTTGATTTCGCCCTCCTGGCTTTGGATCAGCATTTCGGCGATGGCGGCGGCGATGCCGAAATTCCCGTCGATCTGCATGGGCGGATGGTTGCCGAAAAGGTTCGGGCAGGTGGCACCGAAGAAGCGGCGGATCTGCCCCTCGGCGGCGTCGCCGTCGTGTAGCCTTGCGAAGAGAGCCGTGCGCCAGGCGAATGACCACTCCCGCGCATCACCTCCGTCGCCGCGTGCTTGCAACGAAACCTTTGCGGCTTCGGCGAGGGCTGGCGTGATCGTCGGTCCGATCTGCCTTCCGGGAAAAAGTGCAAACAGGTGCGACGTATGCCGGTGGTGGTCATTGGGCGTATCCAGCTCGGGAGACTTCGGATCTGCTTTGGCATCCTTCTTTTCAACCATCCACTCCAGGAGCTGACCCCAGCTGCCGACCGCTGGAGCGACGAGCTTGTCGCGGAGACCGGCGATCCGGTTGCGGAATTCCTTGTCGATCCCGAGTTCGTCACAGGCTTGCACGGTATTGTTGAAGAGATCCCAGACGATCTGCTGGCTGTAGCTGACGCCGTCTTCGGTCGGACCGTGCTCCGGCGACCAGGCATTGGGAACAACGAGGCGTCCGTCGGGCAGGGCTTTGAGGTGGTCCTCCCAATACTCGCACGCCTCCTTCATCACCGGGTAGGCGGTGGTTTTCAGATAATCCTTATCGAGCCCGAAGGCGTAGTGCTCCCAAAAATGCTGCGCATACCAGGCGTTTGCGGTCTTGTCCCATTTGTAGCCCATTCCGCCGGTGATGTTGTGGGACGTACGGACCGCCCAGCCGCGGGAGGAGAGGCGGCCGTCTGGAGTCGCGAGTTCCTTGGCTGTGCGGGTCGTTGCGCGCCAGGGTTCGAGTTGGCTGCGGACGAGATCAAAGAGCGGGACATGACACTCCGCGAGATTGGTCGATTCGGCCGGCCAGTAGTTCATCTGGATGTTGATATTGGTGTGGTAGTCGGATCCCCACCGCGGGTTGTTGGAATCGTTCCAGAGCCCCTGGAGGTTGGCCGGGAGCGACCCCGGGCGCGAGGAGGAGATCAGGAGGTAGCGTCCATATTGGAAGAGGAGGGCTTCGAGTTCCGGGTCTGTGGTTTTGGCCGCCTCAAGCCGGCGCTTGTCGGTGGGGAGCGCACGCTGCGCGGGAGTTGACGTGCCAAGGTCGATGGCCGTGCGGTCGAAGAGCGAGCGGTAGTCTTTGAGATGCGCGGCCACAAGCCCGGCAAACGGCTGTTTTGCGGCGTTGAGGAGCTGTGCGCTGACGCGGGCATGCGGATCCTCCCCCTTGTAGTTCCTGGAAAAATCCATCACGTAGTTGGTTCCTGCTGCTGCGAGGATGGTGAGGCTGTCGCAGCCTTTGAACTCGATTCCCGTCGCCGTGCCCGCCACGGTTCCCCCGGTGTTCAGGACAATGACACGCGTCTCGTATTTCATCCCGTTCGGAAGTTCGCCCTGAACGGCAATGACGTTCTTTTCGACGACCGCCGCTGCACCATGCTTGTCAGTCAGTTGGATGCTGCCGGTGTAGCTGCCGGGCTTGCTGGCTGTCAGGCGGGCGATGATGACCTCGGCCGGCTTGCTAGCGATGAATTCGCGCCGGTAATCGACTCCGCCGGCCGAGTAACACACGCTGGCGGTGGCGGTCGTCAGATCGAGCTCCCGCCGGTAGGCGGTCGGGTTTTCGTTTCCGGGCAGAGCGATAGTCAGATCCGCGAGCGACTGATAGGCTCCCATTTCCGAATTATTTCCGGATGGGTTGAGGCCACCGGTCCAGAGGCTGTCTTCGTTCAGGCGGATGAGTTCGCCGGCGGCGCTGCCGGTTTCGTTACCGCCGGAGACGAGCGCGCCGATCCGTCCGTTGCCGATCGGAAGCGCCTGGTAAATGCTCGTCAGCCAGGGGGCGGTGCGGTGGTTTTCTTTTTTGAGGACGGCTGGCTTGTCAAACCACAGGGAGAGCTTGCCGGGAGGCGGGGGAGTTGGATCTGCAGAAGCCTGGATCGCGGCGCCGACGAGGATGACTGCAGCGACAAATTTGGTCGGATGGAGGAGGTTCATTGTGATTTGAGGGTGCGTGTGTTGAGTGGGTGGAGGATTAACATGGATGGCCTCATTCCGGATAGGCTGGCGGCGGAACCTGATCCGGCCGGACGTAGGGCGGCTGCCAGTAGGCGCTTTGGCGCTTGAAAACAAGCGGGATCGCGGGGTTCCAGTTCCTCCAGCCGGAGGGATCAGTGTCCGCGATTTTCGAGAGCGGACCCTCGCCGTTGCCATCGACGGCGGCGACGGCATACTCGTAGATGGTTTCCGGAGGCGCGGATTTTTGGCTGGCCGCCGCCTGAAGCCCCGGAACCGCGGAGGAGGGGACCACCCCGGGGGCCGAATCCGTGAATTCCGTGCCGGCGGCGCGGTGGACCTGCTTCCAGTCGCCTTCGCCTTTAATCCGGCGTTTGAGCACATATTCCTTTGCGCCGAGGATTTCGCCCCACGTGGCATGAACAATATCTTTCTCAAGAACCAGCCGGAGTCCTTCCGGCGGCTCGGGCGGCTTGCCGGTCACGTAGACCGGATAGTCGCGGCCGGGGAGGCTGGCACGGGGATTATTTGGATCGGCCTGGTTGAGGGTGACCGGGCGGACGTGCAGCTTGGTGGGGGCTTTGACGCCCTTGAGGACGAATTCCTGCGAGGCCGTCCGTCCGGCTTCGGTCCAGGTTTTTCCGTTGTCATCGCTGCGCTCGATCACGTGGATCTGACCAGGGCTGGCCGGCGGGAGGATGAGAGTGGCCCCATCGGCCTGGGCGATCGTGTCAAGAATTTGAGGAGTGGAGGGCCGGGCGGGCCTGGATGTGAATTCCCAGTCGTGTTTTCCGGCGGGCAGATCCGCAGTGATCGTTGTGCCGGAACGTCTGGCTGGCAACGGCTTACCGTCCACGTAGAGCGCGGCCTTGTCCGGAACCTGCTGCGCAAACTCGAGTGTGAGCGTGCCACCCTTGCGGGAGAAGAACGTTCCCTCGACAGCATCCGGCTTTGAGTAGGATGCGCTGATACCGAGGTCCGGGTTGTCGACTGACAACTTCAAGGCGTCGGTGCCAATGAGTGATCCGTGGAAGAGCGCGAGTTCAGTCCTGCCATCTTTTTTTTGCCGGATTAATCCGGCGCGGCCGGCGAAGCTCAGCCCCTGGCCGGAATAGTCAAAGTTTTCGCGGTTTTGGAAAATGAAGTCCGTGCTTTCCGGGGTGAGGATTTTCGGCGGGGCTTTCGGGTCGTCCTTTCCGGGCAGGATGGCCTTGAGATCCTTCCGGTGGCTCACGACGAGCATGCGGTCGGAGACGCCCTTGTAGCAATCGATGCGGTCGGCATCGGCGGTGTCTTCTTTCTGCTTGGATGTGAGGTTGACCCGGTAGGCATTTTCTCCCCGGAGCGGAATGATCGTCGGCTTTTCGTCCTGTCCCTGGATCGTATTCCAAGCCGTGCGGGACTGGGTGTTGAGGACGTCGTAGGTGACGATGTAATCGTTGCCGGCCAGCAGGACCGATCGGCCACCATATTCCGGCCACGAATAGGCATCCGGGCCCTGGCGCGGCAGAAGCTCGGCGAACTGCGCGGTGCCGAGGTTGTAAAACGGCTCGGTGAGGTCGTTCATGCCGATGCCCTTGAATGTATAGTCGCGGTAGACGCCGGTATTGGCAGTCAGTTCGGCATCGCTGACGCGGCGGTCGCCCGTGTCCTCGCCGAAATGGCCGGCGTAGCTCTTGCCTCCGGCATAGTAGTAAATGTCGCCGCATCCGCCTTCGTTGCCAAAGCCCCAGCGGTAGTTCGGGCCTTTGTCGATCTGTTGAAGGAAGACGGAGATCTCATCCGGCGTGTCGACCGCCGAGCGGAGGATGATCCCGTAGCCGGTGAATTTTTCGCTCGCCAGTCGCGGGTTGGTGCCCTTGTTCGGGATGTCCCTGCCAACGATTTGCGAGTGGTCGTCCTGCGATTCCGCAGGGGCCGGCTTGGACGGGCGCTGGTTCGCCCAGAGAAGGTATTCGCCGTCCAGCGGGCGGTAGCGGAGCAGGGACTCGCCAAAGTCGCCAAGGGTGCGGGGGATCGCCCGGCGGCCGCCGTGCGCGCCCTGCGCCGGATGGATGCGCTGGAAGCCGTTTTCAGCTGTCAGTTCCGTCCCCGGTGCGACGTCGAGCGGCACACCATTCTTTCCGAGTTTTACCGGTGCGGTGGTGATGCCATAAAGGTATTCGCCGTGGCGGGCGAGGCCGGGATTCGGCCAGCGGTCACGGCCGTCGAAGAGGATTCCAAGCTGGTTGGCGAGGGTCATCGGTTCGATGAACGCCCAGTTGTAGACCGCGATGCTCTCCGTCCACCGGCCGCCCTTGGCCTCCCAGGACTTGACTTCGGGACGGCTGTAAAAAACGCCCATGATCTCGAGGGTCTTCTCGAACTGGTCGGCCCACTCATTGGCAAGCGGGTGGTCGGGGAAGAGGAACGATCCGGCCATGAGCGGGTATTTCCAATCCCCCATGAAGTTCGGGTGCCCGCCCAGCCGGAAGACGACCGGGCTCGTCTCGTCGCGCGCGGCAATGTAGGATGTCAGGAGCAGCAAAGCCGTCACGCGCTCTCGATCCTCAGGCGACATCTTCGACCTCCATTTGTTGAAGCCGGGGACAACCCAGTAGTTCATGATGCGGAGGCCGACCGGGTGGACCCAGTTGCCCTCGGCCTTCAGGGGTTCGCTGTCGGACCAGAGGGCCTTGAGGTAGGCGTCCACGCTCTCCATCGGCTTTCCCCCACGCGACGGAAGCTCAACCGGAGCGGGGAGCCTGGCCCCGTCGGGATAGGCAAGCTGCCAATCCTTCACGAGGTTGAGGCTCATGCCGCCATAGCGGCTGTTGACGAACGCGGTGTAGTTGCTCTGCGGTCTTCCGGCTGGCTCCAGATCCGTCGCAGTTCCTGCCGGGCCGGTGTTCAGCGCCTTGGTATCGTAGGCGAGCACCGCCGTGTCGCGGGTTCCCGAGACGATCGGCCAGCGCCAGACCAGCCGTCCGTCCGCATAGCGGAAATGGACGGCCAAAGCGTCGCCCGCGGTCCAGATCGCATATTCGCCGTCGTTCCACTTGTAGGCGTCCAGCACTGCCACGCCGACCCCGCGTCCGGACTTCGCGTCGGTGAAATCAGCATTTTTGACGCTGATCGTGCCGTCGGCGGCATTTGGCAGGAGGCGGTAGTAGAAATCCTCGGCAGGGTTTTCGATGCGTGCCGGTCCGGTGAAGAACGGATCCTCGCCGCGGAAAAAGAGCGTGTAGGGCTTATCAATCGGCTTTCCGCCCTGGCGGTGGGTCGGCTGGAATCCCTTCCAATCCATCTCAAGGAAAACGTTGTCTTCCTTCGCGAGCCCTCTGATCTGCTCGAAGAATTCGATGAAGTCGTATCCGAGCGGCGCGCGGATGGTTGCGGTATAAGTGGCCCCGCCCTCGAAGGAGTACGTCACCTCGATGCGTGCGAAGAGCGGCCCGCGGTCGAGAATCCGCGTCGTGATTGTCTGCACCTTTTTCTGAGGGCTGACCAGTGTCGCCTGCTCCAGCCAGCCTTTGGCGTCACCGATCGCCGCAAGCGGCCCAGGCACTTCAGCACCGGGCGCCAGCGACTGGCTGGCCGGGATGCGGACTTTGATCGCACCGGTATCCACTACGACGGCGTCCGGTTTTTCATCGATCCGGACGCCATCGGCAGGCGCTGTCTCCTTTTGGGAAGCGGTCTTCCGCAATTCAAACGATCGGCTGGCCCCACTCGGCAGATCGCTGAAGAAGCTGACCGTTGCGGAGATGAGGAGTCCGTCTTTGGACTGCACATCGGAGAGCTGAAACGGCACCGGCTTGCCATCGGCGCGGCTGACCAGTTCAAGTTGCCCAGGCCGGACACCCGCCCCCCCAAAATCCACCCGGTAGTCGAGCAACGTTCGCGGCCACCAGAAGTTGGGGTGCTTGATCCGCTCCTTCAGCTCGAAAGCGAGTTTCCCATCCACACCGAACCGGTGGATGTAGGGATTGGTGGTCGGTTCCGGAGCTGCTGCCTGAAGCGATGCGGCGAGACAGATCTGAGCGGAAAACAAATGGCGAAGAAGTCGTTTCATAAATCTTGGGGGGCTGGCGAATGGCGCAACTTAAGAGATGTTCGGGACGTCGAAGCGCCAACTTTGCGCTTGCACATCCCCACCAGGGAAAAGTGGCGGGCGCCACTACTCCGGTGCCAAGTTGCATCATTCACGTCAGCAGTATCAGAAACGCTCCCGAGAAAAAAACGAAAAGTTTTCCGGGCCTGCGATCAAGCAAACCGGGTGCAACCGATCGCGGTCGAAGGCCCTATCGACCCGGCTCACCGACACGATCCGCACCGGACAAGTGCGTGCCTCGATGACCTAACCCGGCGGCAGCGGCATTCAGGTTCAGTGCCGCTCGACTTCCCTCTTTTCCACAAAAATCGGAAGCCCCTCGCGGCTGAAGCTGTCCATGAGTTCCTCCGGATCGAGCGCTTCCGGCATCATCACACCGCGCTCCGGAATTTTTCCTGTGGCGAGAAGTTTGGCGGTCAGGGCAGGTGGAATGCCGGTCTGCACCAGGGTGAGCGAGTAGCCGTATTTCTCGTAGGTGTCGCGGTGGCTGTCCATCGAGTAGACAAAATATTCCACGCGCTTGCGGTCCTTTGTCCCCCGGACCTCGGTGCCCACGCACGAATACCCGTCGACCGTCGCGCCGAGCTGTGCGGGTTTCGGCAGGTGGGCGGTGGCGACGCGCACGGGCGAGACCTCGACGCCGTCCACCTTTACCTTCTTCCAGGTATCGAGATTCAGGAGCTGGAGGGATTTTGAGATATTCACGACCTTGTCGGGCACGCTGTATTTGAAGACCGAGTAGTGGACGCCTTTTTCGACAAACGGCGGGTAGATGCCAAGACTGACGCCTTCCTCGTGGGCCACCGCGTAGGTTTTCTGAAGGCCGATCGGCTCGGGAAAGCGGACCCATTCGACCTCGGTCTCCAGCGGTTTTCCGCTGACGACCCTGCCGCCTTTGACGAAGTAGGGCGCTGCTCCGAGCTCTTCGAAGAACGTTTCCGGAGAGAAGAGCACGGCGAACCGGTATCCGCGCACCTCGGCGTTGTCGGCGTCCAGCACCCGGATGCTGGATGCGGTGTCGAGCCGGTCGATCGCCCACCTCGCAAACACGTTCACCGCCCCCGGGTCCATCCCCATGCAAAGAATCCCGGCGAGGTTCCGGTCGAGGTAGGATTGATGGAACTTTTCGATCTCGGCCTCGAAGGAATTTTTCCCCGGCCGTTTGACGCCCGGTGCGGAATAAATGTCGGCCGCCATGTCGATGTAGTGCGAGCCGGCGCGCAGGCAGGCCTCGAGGACCGAGTGGTTCGTCTGGCAGACGCAGGCATTGCAGGTCACAGTCACCGCGTGTTCCTTCATGAGTGCGGTGAGCGCCTCGGTATTCATGGCATTCGCCTGAACGATGACGAAGCGGCTCTTCGGTGTCCGGGCTGCAAGCTGCCCGGCAAAAATCGTGTCCACATCCGCAAGGACGATCCGGTCGAAGCAGTCGTATTCGTGCAGTTTCTGGCCGATCACCGATCCGACCCCACCGATTCCAATGACCATTGCGTTTGGCATAAAAAATATTGTCAGGAGAAAAACGTATCCGGCGGAGATACCCTAGCCCCGACTGCCGTGACGCGCAAGGCGTCGGATCGCGTTAGCGCGCTACGGGCCTTTGATTGTCGCCGACGTGCGGGCCGGGAGCATGTCGTAGACCGACGCGACCCCGCTCAGCAGCATGGACTGGGCATCCTCGGCGCTCTCCTTGTATTCCAGCTTGCAGCGGATCCCGTCGCCGGGGTTGACCACGCGGTTCAAGTCGGCGTGCAGGACGCTTGCCGACCAGCATTTCTTCCTGGTGTCGATGGTGACCGTGACTGACGGGGTTGACCGCACCTTGCTTTTGAACTGCCAGAGGGAGGCTGTTTTTTTCCAGGTTCCGGTCGTACTGTCGCAGGGGAAGGTTTTGTAATTGACGACGAGGTTTGCGGAGGCGATGCCGGCGATTTCCCCCTCGAAGCCTGCGGAGTTAACCAGAATACTGCCGCTGGCCGTTTTCGATCCGGTGTTGGTGCCCACGACGAGGGATTTGACACCTTTGGGGTTTGCGACGGTTGTTCCCTTCGGGCGGAACGTGGTTTTCATCGAGACCCAGTTATACATCGTGTCGATCCCGTTTTGAGCGCCCACGAACCGGGCGTTGTAATCGATGTCCATCGAGAGTCTGAAGACGACATTCGGCCGCCGGCCGCCGGCTGTGCCGTGCGTGTTGAGGATTTCCCAGTATCTGTTGTTCGGATCGGAATCATTGTAGCCCACGCAGACCACCGCATGCCCGCAGCCGCCCTCATCCCATGTGTGGCCTTTGCCGTAGTCCAGGTTCATCACTGTATCCTCGGTCTGGGTCGCCCAGGCCTCGTCAAACTGATCCCAGTCGGCGGTGGTCGGCAGGAAGTAAAGAAACCAGACTGGGCGGCCCTCATCGAGTACCTGCTTAATGTTGGCGATCGCCTGCGCTTTGCTCACCGTTTCGTTGCCGTGCGGGAAGGTTGTGATTAGGTTCTCCTCGATCTTTTCAATCGGGTAGTTGATCTCCGTACTGTTCGCCGAGTTCCAAGCTGTGCCGGAGTGGATCCATGCGGCCGGCCGGATTCCAAAGCTTTCGTCGATCTCGGTTCCGTCGGCATTCATGTTCCACATCGCGTTGGTGTTCGCCGAAGGGACAGCATACCCGATCATGTCGTAGAACTCCTTGGTCAATCCCGCGTGTCCGCCCCGATTGAGGTCGGAACCCACCATCCAGGCATTCGAAGCCAGGAACTGCACGGAAAGCCCCTCCTGCACGACCGGGTTGCCACCGAACTGAATATCGAAATCGATCGACATGACGGCCGTGCTCGACCAGATCCAGCATGTCCCGGTGGGTTTCTGCTCGCGGAGCTCCGGCGTATAATGCAGGTGGCCGAGCACCGACGCATTTCCGGTCAGGCCGAGCGCCGACTCGGGCGCTGCCGGATACTCGGGCAGCGCGTCGATCCAGTTGGCGATGCCCACCATCGCCTGCTCGGAGAGGAACATCGCCCCGAACTGGGAGGCCGATGCCACGGACGCCGACAAGACTAGAAAAAACACGAAGCCTAGGGCGCGGGCCCTGATTTTAAGGGGGGGTCTCATTTTGTGGGGGATTAACACTGCTAATCTAAAGCTGCATCCATTCGAAGTCAAGGTGCCCCCGACAGGCGCCCGTTCTTGCGCTGCAAGATGGCCGCAGTGAACGGCTCCAACCTAATGACGTTCTCCATAGCCGATCCGTCGACGGAGTTTTGGTAGCGGCTCTTGAGTACCGCCGTCTGCGGTTCCCTCGAAAAGTTGATGAGGTGGAGGAAGTCTCCGGAGGCGCTGGACGACCTGACCGACTCGACCATCGTCGAACTGCTCGAGGCGAGGTTCGGCTCGAGGCCGCACTCCGGAAGGATCGATGCAATGAACTCGGCTGCCCATTCGGGAGGCGGCACGGTCGCTATGTAGTAGACCTTTCCCTTGCCGAAGTGGTTCGCAGTTACCGCCGCGGTGCCCGCGAACCACAGGTCGGTATAATGGATCAGCGGCCGGGCAGTCGTCGGCGTGATGATTTCAAAAAGAGGTCCGCATTCGTAGCGGTTTTTTTCAAAGCCTTCAACCAGCGGTGCCATTCCGGTCGTGCCGCCGGATTTCAATCCGTTCTGCTCCTGGATTTCGATGCCGCAGAGATCAGCGATGTGGGCCGGGAGCGACTGTCTCTGGAAGACGTTGTCGGGGTTCCTCAGCCCCGATTGCAGCGTGACCACCAGCGTGCCGCCCTTCTCGACGTAGCGGCGCAGGTGCGCGGCGCGGGCCTCGTCGATGAGAAGCAGCGAGGGCGCGAGGACGAGCTTGTAATCCGAAAGGTCTTCCGAGGGGTGAACGACGTCGGCGTTGACATGGTTTTCAAAAAGCGCCCGGTAGTAGAGATAGAGGTGGCGCTGATACCGGAAGTCAGGATGGGTGTGGCCGTCATCGAGCGCCCAGTCGCAATCGAAATCGCGGAGCACGGCAGCTTCCGGGTGCGGGCAGGCGTTCGCGATCTCCGCGGGCAACGCCTCCATCTCGCGAACGGTGCGCTGGATTTCGTGATAACGGCGGCGGGGCTTGCCGTCACAGTCCAATACGGCTTGCAGGAGGTGCTCGATCCCGGCGGGAAACTGCCGCCAGTGGAACCAGACGACGGCTTTCGCGCCGTGCGCGATTTCCTGGTGGGTCCAGACGTTGATCATCCCCGGTTCGGGAAGGTGGCGCGGACGGAACGTCCGGCCGGTCTGCGCCTCGGTGACCCAGAACGGACCACGCTTCAGGCCGCGTATGATCGAGAGCGCAAAGCTTGCCATGGCCGGATGGTATTCCTGGTCTCCGCTGTCGCCGTATTCGTTTTCGAGCGTCCAACTCAGCGGGTAGTTGTCCACCGAGGCAATGTCCAGTTCCCGGCCGAGGGCGTGGAGGTCAAGAAGGTAGAGGAACCCGCTGGAGCAGATGTTGTGGGTCACGGTCTTCCCTGGGGAGATTCGCTTGATGCAGTCCCTCTGCAGGCGGGCGTAGGCCAGGAAGGAGTCTGAAAAGAACCTGTGCAGATCCAGGAGCGCCGAGGGGTTGTGGCCGGCCTTAGGCAGGACGACCTCGTCGAAATTGCGATAGCTCTGGCTCCAGAATTCCATGCCCCAACGGCGGTTGAGCTCACCGATCGTTCCGAACTTCTTTTCCAGCCATGCCTGGAACATCCGCCGGCAGGCTTCGCAGTAGCAATGCGGCTGCTCCGCCATAAATTCGTTGTCGAGCTGGTATCCGATGACATGCGGGTTGTCCTTGAACCGCTCCGCCAGTGCGGTGACGATGCGCGCCGTGTGGCGGTGGTAACTCGTGCTGTTGACGCAATAGTGCCGTCGGCGCCCAAACTCGCGCAGGCGTCCGTCCGCCAGAACCTGACAGGCGTCCGGATGTTTGTCTGTGAGCCACTTTGGCGGTGCAGCGGTGGGCGTGCCGAGGAGCGACTGGATGCCATGCCGCGCGAGCGTTTCAACGGTGTCTTCCAGCCAGCCAAAGTCAAAGTGCCCGTCCCCGGGCTCCATCCGGCTCCATGCAAACTCGCCCATCCGGACGAGGTTGAAGCCGGCTTCCCGCATCAGCCGCGCATCCGGACCGACCTCGTCGGCAGAAAGCTGCTCCGGGTAATACGATGCGCCGAAATAAAGAGGAGCTTTTCCCGGGGGATGAGCTGCCATTCTGGTTCGGCGGTGCCGGCGGCTACTCGACGGTGACGCTCTTGGCGAGGTTCCTCGGCTTGTCCACGTCGCATCCGAGGGTGTCAGCGATGTGGTAGGAGAGGAGCTGGAGCGGAATGACCGAGAGAATCGGGGTCAGGTAGTCGGGCGCTTGTGGGATCAGGATGACGTCGTCGCAGATTTTCGCGAGCGCCGTGTCCCCCTCGGTGCCGATGGCGATGACCGGGCCTTTGCGGGCCTTGACCTCCTCGATGTTGCTGATGTTTTTGTCGAAGACCGCATCCTGAGGCGCAATGAAGAGCGAGGGGGTCTCTTCGCTGATGAGTGCGATGACGCCGTGCTTCAGCTCCGCGCTCGGGTAGCCGGAAGCTGCGATGTAGCTGATCTCCTTGAGTTTCAGCGCACCTTCGAGGGCGATCGGGTAGTTCGCCTGCCGGCCAAGGAAGAGGAAGTTTTTCGCGTGCGCATATTTTTTTGCGACTTTCGCGACTGCGGCGTCGAGCTCGATCGTCTTGGCGACGAGGTCGGGAAGTCTTTCGAGCTCGCCGATGATCGTGCGGCCCTCGGCGTGCGAGAGGTGGCGGATGCGGCCGAGGAGGAGTCCGAGCAGCGTGAGGATCGTGAGCTGCGAGGTGAACGACTTCGTCGCCGCCACGCCGATCTCGGGCCCGGCATGCATGTAGGCGCCGCCGTCGCTTTCGCGGGCGATCGTGCTGGCGACGTTATTGCAGATGCCGAGGGTGCGGTGGCCCTTGCGTTGGCTTTCGCGCAGGGCAGCCAGCGTGTCGGCCGTCTCGCCGCTCTGGCTGATCACGAACATCAGCGTGTCACGGTCCATCGGAAGGTTTCTGTAGCGGAACTCGCTGGCGATTTCGCACTCGACAGGCAGGTGGGCCAGCGACTCGATGATGTATTCCCCAGTGAGGGCCGCGTGGAGTGCGGTCCCGCAGCCGCTCAGGACAAGGCGGTCGACGGCACGGAGCTCCGCGTTGGTCATGTTCAGGCCGCCCAGCTTCGCCGTGGCTTCCTCGGCCGAGAGCCGGCCGCGCAGAGCGTCGCGGATCGAATGCGGTTGCTCGTAGATCTCCTTGAGCATGTAGTGGGGGAACCTCCCCTTGTCCACGGCATCCGCGCTGAACTCGACCTTGCTGATCTGGAAGCCGGCATCCGAGCCCGCCAGCGTAGTAATCTCAAATTTTTCCTCCTCAAGCGCAACGATCTCGTAATCGTTCAAATAGACGACGTCGCGCGTGTGGGCGACGATCGCGCTGACATCGCTGGCCAGAAAGTGCTCGCTTTTGCCGACGCCGAGCACGAGCGGGCTTCCGCGGCGTGCCCCGACGAGCAGTCCCGGGACCTCCGCGTGCATAACTGCGATCCCATAGGTGCCGATGACCTGTCGCAATGCCTGTCGCACCGCTTCGATCAGGGCGCCCTTGCCGGGCGACCCGGCCTTGTCGAAGGCTTCGCCGACGAGGTGGGCGAGGACTTCCGTGTCCGTCTGGGAATGGAAGACGTGGCCCTTTTCGATGAGCTGCTCACGAAGGGTCTGGTAGTTTTCGATGACGCCGTTGTGGACCAGACACAGGAGGCCCGAGCGGTCGAAATGCGGGTGGGCATTCTCAACCGTGACCGCGCCGTGTGTCGCCCACCTAGTGTGGCTGATGCCGGTATGTCCGTGAACCGGGCTCGCCTGAATTGTTTCCGCAAGGTTGTCGATCCGGCCGACGGCCTTCCGCACTTCGATGCCGCCCCCGTTGAGGAGAGCCACTCCCGCGGAGTCATATCCGCGGTATTCCAATCGCCGCAATCCATCCATTAGCACGGGGAGGGCGTCCGCGCGTCCGATATATCCAACGATTCCGCACATAGTTCTTTGAATCGTGACAACTTGGGTCCGGCCGTGCAAGATACAAATCGCCTATGAATCCTCCAGTTCGCTCGCTGCCCATTTCAAAAACGCTCGCAATCATCATGGGGGGCGGCGCGGGAACGCGCCTGTTCCCGCTGACAAAAGAACGAGCCAAGCCGGCCGTGCCGCTCGGCGGCAAGTACCGGCTCGTCGACATCCCGATCAGCAACTGTCTGAACTCCGGTCTCCGCGGGATCTACATCCTGACGCAGTTCAACAGCACGTCGCTCCACCGGCACATCAACGCGAGCTACAAGTTCGATGACTTCACGCCGAGCTTCGTCGAGATCCTCGCGGCGCAGCAGACGCCGGAAGGCTCGCGGTGGTATCAAGGGACGGCCGACGCCGTGCGCCAGAACATGCGGTATTTCCTCGAGCAGCCGTATGATTACTTCGTGATCCTCAGCGGCGACCAGCTCTACCGGATGGATTACCGCGACATGATCCGCCAGCACGTCGAGACCGGCGCCGAACTCACGATCGCTACGATCCCCGTCGCGCGCGAGGCTGCCAAGGGCTTCGGCATCATGCTCACCGATGAGGAGCGGCGGATCCGCCAGTTCGTGGAAAAGCCGAAGGACGATGCGGTCCTGGATGCGCTGCGGATTCCCCACGACCTGCTGACAAGCATCGGACAGCCGCCGGACGCCGATCTCTACCAGGCGTCGATGGGCATCTATATTTTCAACCGCTCGGTTTTGGAGGCCTGCCTGGACAACGACTTCATCGACTTCGGAAAAAACATCATCCCGGCCGCCATCAGCCAATACAAGGTCATGGCGTTTATTTTCCAGGGATACTGGGAGGATATCGGAACGATCCGCGCGTTTTTCGAAGCCAACCTGAACCTGGCGGACGATCATCCCCAATACAGCTTCTATGTCCCCGGCGCGCCGATCTTCTCGCATCCGGGCTGCCTGCCGGCAACCGTCATCCGCGCGGCCAGCATCGACCGGGTGATGATCTCCGATGGATGCATCGTCGGCGCTGTGACGCTCGAGCGGTGTGTGATCGGGATCCGGAGCGTCATCCAGTCAGGTTCGACCTTGAAAAATGTGATCATGATGGGGGCCGACTCCTACGAATCCGAATCTCGGCCGGCTGCTCCCGGGGTGCCGCCGATCGGCGTCGGCCACGACTGCATCATCAACGGAGCGATCATCGACAAGAACGCCCGCATCGGGAACAAGGTGGTCATCACGCCCGAAGGCAAGTCCAAGGATTCCGACGGCGACGGCTACTACATCCGCGACGGGATCGTGGTCGTGCCGAAAAACAGTGTCATTCCCGACGGAACTTGGATATAGGCGGAGGGATGATTCCGATTGTCCGCCTCATTGCCCTCGCTGCAGCCGCCCTCCTTGTCGGGGGCTGCTATTTTGATAAACCTCTGACGGGCGGGCCGTCTTCAGATCTGAATACCTGGCTGCTGGGCGTTTGGGAGCACAAGTCTGCCGAGGGCCTCACATCCACCGTGCGGGTCATCCCGATCTCGGACGACCGGTTCACCGTCCAGGCCACGATCGCCGGCAAGACGCCGAAGGCTGCGAAAGTCTACCTGTTCGAGGCGTGGATCTCGCGGGTGGGGGACTCGAATTTTCTGACCCTGCGCTGCGAGCAGAGCCCGGGAGACATTCCGGCGGGCGGATTTATTTTTGTTCACGGCCAGCTCCTCGACCAGAACCACATCCGGCTCCGCGGGCTCCAGCTTGATTCGCCTGCAACCTCGACCAGCATGGAGCTGAGAAAGGAAGTGCGCCAAAGGCTCAAGGAACATTCGCTCTACGACGAGGAGAAGGCCACAGACTGGACCCGCATCGAGGAGGTCATCTGGACGAAGGACGGCTCGGATCCTGCATTCAAGCCGCTTCGCAATCCGACGCTCTGAGGGCTGCCCGCCTGGCAGCCCCAAGGAACAACCGGCCGATGGAGAACGCCGATTACACCAGGCTCGAAGCCCGAATCGGGCGGGATAAGCTGTCCTGGCGCCTTCTCATACAGGCGCGGAAAGAGGCGAAGCTGCTCCACCAGGGTGAAGGGCTTTTCCGGATCGAGCGCTTTCTTCCCCTCGATCGGATTGTCGACTTCTGTCTGAAGGTCACCGGGCTTGGAGCGCTCGGCCACCGGAATTTCCTCGCGTTGCGGGTCGTCGAGCGGGAGTGGTTCCTGCCGCGACTGCCGCGTGCGTTCGACCGCTTCCGCCTCCTGCAGCTCAGCGATGTGCACCTCGACCTCGATGTCGCGCTGACGCCCGTGATCCAGCGTCTGGTTCAGGCAACCCCGCACGACGCGGCCGTGGTTACCGGGGACTTTCGGGACCAGACGGATGGCGACTATGGCCCCTGCCTGCGCGAGATGGAGCGGATCACCGGACTGCTTTCGCCGCAGCGGTGGGGGATTCTTGGAAATCACGACGCCATCGAAATGGTCCCCGCGCTCGAGGCCGGCGGCCTGCCGGTCCTCCTGAACGAAGTGGGATCCGTTCGCTGCGGAGGCGAGACACTTTGGATCGGCGGCATCGACGATCCCCATTTTTACAAGACGCACGATCTTGAGCGCGTCCGGGCAGCGATCCCGCCGGATGGCTGCAGCATCCTGCTCTCGCACAGCCCGGAGACCTTCGACCAGGCCTCCCGTCTCGGCTTCGACCTCCAACTGAGCGGGCACACCCACGGCGGTCAGCTTTGCCTGCCCGGAGGAATTCCGGTTGTCGTCCCCTGCAAGGTGGAGAAACAATTCATCCTGGGCCGTTGGAGCCACGGCCCGCTGCAGGGCTACACTTCACCGGGAACCGGAAGCTGCGGGGTGGCCGCCCGCTTGAATTGCCCGCCGGAAATCACCCTGCACATCCTGCGAACGGGCGGTTGAGGCCGGCCTGCGGCGGACCGGGTTCCGGGCCGGCTTAAAAATTCCGGAAGCTCATCGCGCCTGCGGCTGGCCGGTAATCTGGCGACTCGCCGATCTTCGCAAGGTAGGCGACGGTTTTGTCCTTTTCGGAGAGGATCGGAATTTCGCCTGGACCGGCCCAACCTTTCGGGCGGTCGGTGACCGCATAAGTCACGCTGAGGACCTCGCCGGCCTTGAGGTTGTTGGCGGTACGGGTGACGCTGCTCACCAGTGCCGTGAGGTGGACTTTCTGCTGTTCGGGAACATCGCCGGCTTCGATGTCCACGCGGAGGACCTCGATCATGAGGTGCTCGGTCGCTGCCGCCTGCATCGCCTCATAGGCCGACGGCGGGAGCTCGCCGCATAGCAAGTGCGGAAGCAGACAAAGACAAGCGATAAGAGGGAAGCGGGACATGGGTTGTTGTTGTCGGACCGGTGGGGTTGAATACGGTCGGCCCTGCGGGTGCGGCGACTCAGCGGGCCGGCAGCGGAGGAGGGGATGCCGTGCCGCGTGCGGCCAGCAGTTGGGTGAGGAGTTCGCTTTTGGGCGGGACAAGGGTAATACGCGCGCCGCCTGCGACCACTTTCTGGGTCTCAAGAATGTCGAACATCGCGCCGAGAACCTCCTGGTCCTCCCCGATCGTTTGGAGTGCAGCGCCGACGATGGCGGGGCGCATGGCGGCGGCCTTTGCGAACTCGATGGCGGCTTGGCGTTCTGCCGTGCTGGTGATGATGCTAACCTGGTTTGCCCCGTCCTGCTTGATGGCGCTCGTGACCTGCCGGAGCCGGTTCACAACTTTTTCCTGAATCTGCTGGATCATGTTGGCATCGCGGAAGTGGACCTTTCGGATGTAGATGCTGCCAAGCTGGAACCCCCACTCGTCCGACTTCGGGCTCACCTCGTCCCGGACGGTCTGCGACATCGCGTGCCGGTTCTCCAGCATCGCCTCAAGCTTCATGTTGCTGAGGCAGCGGACGGTCGCGTTGCTCACATTCGCGGCGAGCGAGCCGCGGGGGTCGGTATTCTTGAAGAGGTAGGCGACCGGGCCGCCGATCCGCATTTCGAACCAGATTCCGATCCCCATCGGGGCGCCCTCCTCGCTGTTCACTGCCTGGCTCCGGAGGTAGATCTGGTCGAGCCTGCGGTCGAGCACGTAGCGCTTGCCGAGCCAGTTCACAATTGGCGCAGCAGGCCCGAGCTTGAGCCACAAAAAGTAGAGCCCGGGCTCGTCCAGGACGGCGAGGACCTTGCCGAAGAGGACATAAACATGGCAGGTGCCCTCCTCGACGATCGCATAAAAGCCCAGCATCCTCAGCAGGATCAGGAAGGCGGGCATGAGGAAAAGCATGGCGACAAACGTCGCGATGGCGGCGATGAAAAAGCTCATTTGGCCTCCTCTAGGATCGCGCTTTCCGCCTTGCTGTAGAGGGCGAGTTTCACATTTCTCAGGTAGGCGGCGAGGGCACCGGGGCCGCTGGCTTTCAGGGCGGAGATCTGCCCCGCCAGTGCGGTGAGCGGTTCGACCTCGGCCTGCGCGTTCAGCGTCTCGATTTCGACCGCCCGCCGCGACTGGACGATCTTCTGGTCGGCATGGGCCTGCGCGAGGCTGATGTCACTTGAGACCTGGTTGTGGGCCGTGTTGATCGCGGCCAGCGCGGATTCGACGTCCGGCGGCGGGTCGATGCTGGTGATGAGCGAGGCGTCCAGCGCGATGCCGTAGCGGGCCGCGGCATCCGCGCACTCGCGGTCCATGTGCTCGTTCAGGGAGGACAGGTTTTTCCGGAGGTCGTTGATCGAGATCCCCGCGACGGCGGCGGCGATGTCTCCGGTCTCGCCGGTCACTCCGGCCGGGGCCTCGAAGTTGGCGATCCGCTCGCGGAGCACGCTGATAAAGTATCCCATGACGTGGGCGACCGGGTTTCTGACGCCGAAGAACCACGCATAGAGGTTGCGCTCCGAGACGCGGAACCGGATCTGGCCGGTGAGGCCCGTGTCGAGCTGGTCCTTGGTGACTGCCTCGAGTCGGGTTCCGCCCTCGTTGGCTTCAGCGCTCTCCGGGTCGTAGGCCATGCTCACAGTTCTCACCGCGATACTCGTTTTGTAGACCCGTTCCCACGGCCACTTGAAGTAAGGCCCTCCGGGCGGGATCACCCGGAGCTGCGGGTAGCAGTAGCGCTTCCTTTCTTCGTCATCGAGCGACTCGGAGATCGGGTCGTCCAGTGTCGTCTGCGCTCCCAGCCGTTCGGCGCGCCCGAAGCTGGTTTTCACCGCGCGCTCATTCTGATCCACGGTATAGAGACCGGCCACCAGGTAGCGGAAAAGGAACCAGCCGATGAAACCAACAATAATGCCGAAAAGGGTCATGGGAAGGGGTGTTGTGTCGTCGACATTGAATCACGGAACGCCCGGATTGCCAGTTTGAATTGGCGGGCGATTCCCGGACCTTTCGCTCGCGATCAAAATGAAGGCGGCCCGGCCGGTGGACGGCTCAAACCGCCGCTGGCTCGTGGCGGGAGTGCCATTCCCTGTAGACAAATGGAGAGATCTCCGAAGGTTTGATCTCGCTCCGGCCGCCCCAGAACACATTGGTATAGTTGACCGGGATGCCGGCCTCTTCGAGATGGCGGTCGATGGCCGCCTTGTGGGCGAGCACCCGGTCCTTGTCCCCGCCGTGGGCCACGGCCATGATGTTGACGTTGTTGAACTCCGGGCCGGCTTCGCGCCAGTAGCAGTGGGTGAGGATCTCGTGGCGGCCGACCTCGGCCCCGGCCTCCGCCTCACGGCCGGCCGGCACCGCCCAGTGGAACAGAGCGTTGAACCGCGTGACACGCACGCCGGCCTGCGAGGGCTTGACGTGCTCGAGGAATGTGGAAAACCGCCCGAGCAGCTTGCGCTCCTGAAGGGTCCCGGCCACGCGGAAGAAATCTTCCAGGTCAACTCCCGCTTCGGCCGCGCGGGCATCCCATGCCGGCTCGCGGATTTCCCCGGGGTCGAACTCGCGCTTCAGGGCCATGAGAACCTTCCACTCGTGCTCGTTGAGGTGGACGACCCCGGTGCGGATCATCCGCGCCGGTCCATCGCAGCGGTCGCCGGGCTCGATGGTCTTGCGGCGGACATGGCCGACCCCCAGGGCGAAGATTCCCTTTGCCGGCATGATCCTGTAAGCCTCGGCCCCTGTCAGCCTGGTCAGGAGGCGGCAATGCGCATCCAGGGACTGGCCGGCCGGAACCTTGAGGGTCGTCCACAGCCGGTAGGCTCCGCCCGGGATATCCGCGTCCGTCGACCGCACGACAACATGCCCGGAAAACGGATCTTCACGGAAAAGAAATTCAAAGGTCGCATCCAGCTTTTCGGGAGCAATTTTCCACGCGACGAGCGCGCCCTCGGCCAGGTTCGTCGCGAGCAGCGTCTGCCGCACCCGCCGGATCGTGCCCCCTTCCAGCATGGCGCGGATTCGCTCCAACACCACCGGAAGCTCCACCCCGCTCCTGCTGGCGATCTCCTGGAATGGCTCTCGGGAGAAACCGGGAATCTGGTCCTCCGAGACGGCCAGGATGCGTGAGTTGATGGGATCTGTGTGCTCGATGGGAATCATGCTTCCGCTGACTTTGCAAAGCCCGTCCTGTTCTGGCAAGGAGGGAAAATTCCCCGCGGCCGGAACATTTAAAAATGTTTGATCTTTGACAAGTGCCTGCCCCCGTGGTCCTTCATTTTCCGCGGGGAACCGCCCCTGTTTTTTTCTGTCCGGCTTTGCTTGACTTTGCGGCTGTGCCGCCTATCTCGGGTGCGAATGAACCGCCGATACCTACCGGTTGCACCGATCGGGAAGTCAGGATTTTGTGCTACTTCCCGCTGGTTGGCGTTTGTCTGGATTTTCATGGGATTGGCCCTACCCGCCATGGCCGGGGAGACTTTGCAGCCACTCCCGCAACCAACCCCGGTGGCAGCTCCTGAGGGAGCGGTGGACCCCGTTTCTACTGAGCCGCAGCCAGTGGTTCCCTCGCCGACGCCCGGAGCCGTTGAGCCTGTGGTGGCGGTGGTTTCCCCGATGCCGGAATCATCCACGGGAACAGGAGTTCCAGCCCCCGAGGTGCCGTCGGGTGTGGAGGGGGATTCCCCTGTTGCGCCCCCGCCGACCCCTGTGCCTGCGGGAGTTGCCGTCAGAATCGACCTTTCCAAGCAGCGCGCCTACCTGCTCCGCGACGGCGTTGTCGAAATCGAATCTCCCATCAGCAGTGGCCGGTCAGGGCACCTGACGCCGACCGGTGAGTTCAGCGTCATTGAAAAGGACATCGACCATCGCTCGTCGCTCTATGGAAGTTTTGTCGGCAGATCGAGCGGCCGGACTGTCCGCCGGAATGCCAGTTCCAAGATGGCGGCGCCGGCGGGCACACGGTTTCTGGGGGCCCCGATGAAGTTCTTTGTGCGCTTTGAAGGGGCGACGGGAACCCATGCGGGAAACCTGCCCGGCTATCCGGCTTCGCATGGCTGCGTTCGGATGCCTGCTGCGCAGGCGGAAGCCTTTTTCCATAACGTGGAGATTGGAACTCCCGTGAGCGTATTCGGCAGCGCTCCCGTGCGCTCGTCCGGAGAGGGCTCGGGCAGTGGAAAGTCTTCACGCGCCTCAGCCAGTTCTGCATCGAAGGCCGCCAAGCCGGAGCCGACGCCCTCACCAAAACCGAAGCGCAGCTGGTGGCCGTTCGGGAAACGCCAGTAGCGGTCAGGGTTCCGGCGACCCGGAGAGAATGATTTCAGCAGCTTCCGTCGCGTCCCTTGCGACGAAGTCCGCACCGCAATCCGCATGGCTGGCGCCGTAGCCGGTGAGGACAAGAATCGTCCGGCACCCGGCCGCCCGGCCGGATGCGATGTCGATGTCCTTGTCGCCGACCATCCAGGAGCGGGAGAGATCGATCCCGTGGTCACGTGCGGCCTCGAGCAGCATCCCTGTCCCCGGCTTGCGGCGGGGAGTCGGAGCGTGGGAGGGGTCCGGGCAGAAGTAGGTGGCGTCGATCCCGCCCGCGAGCTGGCGGGCAAGTTCGCTCTCCACGGCGCGATACTCATCAGGCAGGATTTTTCCCGAGGCGAGCCCGCTTTGGTTGGTGATGATGATGTTGAGCCATCCCGCGGCGTGGAGCCGGGCAAGGGCGGCTGCCGCTCCCGGAACTGCCCGGACCCGTGCCGGATCGTTGCAATAATGGACCTCCTCCATCAGCGTCCCGTCGCGGTCGAAGAACACGGCGCGCTCAGCCGGCATGCTCGGAGAAGCTGGTGACCAGTTCTTCTGCTGTGAGGGTGGCCGTGCCGAGCTTGGCAACGACGACGCCGCTCGCGTGGTTGGAGATCTCCGCTGCCTCCCGGGGAGTCGCGCCAGCACAGAGGGCCAGGGTGAACAGTGCGATGGCCGTGTCACCCGCTCCGGAGACATCGAAGACCTCTCGCGCCCTGGTGGGCGTGTGATAGGGAACGCCGCCGCGCTCGAAAAGCATCATCCCGTGCTCGCCGAGTGTGATCAGCAGGCCCGGCAGGTTCCATTTTTCGAGAAGGCGGGCGCCGACCTCGGCAAGGTCCGCGTCCGTGTTCGGATCGTCCGCGGCACCGGAATCCCTCATGCCGGCCATGGCAAACGCCTCCGACCGGTTGGGCTTGAGGAGGTCCACGCCGCTCCAGTCAAGCGCATTGCCGGGATTCGGGTCGGCAGTGACCACCTTGCCGTGTGCACGGGCCAATTCGCAGACCCGATCCTTGATGGCCTGTCCGAGAAAGCCCTTGCCGTAATCCTCAAGGATCACGCCGTCCGCCGCGGGCAGAATCTTTTCGAGAAGCAGGCAGGCGCGCTCGCTGACCCCGGCCAGATCGGCCGGCCGGCGCTCGCGGTCGACCCGTACGACCTGCTGCTGCCGTGCGACGATCCGGGTCTTCACGATGGTTGGAGTGCCCGGGTCGGAAACGAGCGCGTCTGTCGTGATCCGCTCATCGTTCAGGAGGAGGCGAAGCTTGTCCGCATAGGCATCCTCGCCCACAAGCCCGCAGAGGTCCACCCTGTCGCAAAATGGCCGGAGGTTGCGCGCCACGTTGGCTGCTCCACCGGGATACGAGGATTCCTTGACAACCTCGACGACCGGGACGGGCGCCTCGGGAGAGATGCGGGCGACACGTCCCCAGACGAACTCGTCCAGCATCACATCCCCGATCACCAAAAGCCGCCGCCGGGAGGCCGAGTGAAGAAGATATTGTAATTTTTCCTGATTCATTGCATGTTTATAGGACTTAGTTACCTGCCTGCCGGCTGGCGACCAAGCTCATTTTCTGCTTCATGACCAAGACGATCCCACTCGTGGCAGCTGCGATTCTTTTCGCTGCCGCGCACCGTGTTCCAGCCCAGTCGCCCGCGGCGACCATCGACCTTTCAAAATTTCCGGCCAAGGAGGTTTCCGACGTCGTCGTGCCTGTCCCGAGCGAGATTTTCGTCGTTCTCGACAAGCTCGGGACCCCGAACTGGCGCGCCGAACTGCGGAAGTCGCTCGGCAAAAACACCGGCAACCGCCCTCAGGTCGCCCTGCTTCTCGGGACGGTGATCGCCGAGGGCTTCATTGCCGTGGAGGCCGAGGATTCCGAGCGCGTCAAGGATATCGGCCGTGAGCTCCTGGTCCTTGCGGAGGCGATCAACGTGCGCAAGGCGGTGATCGCCCGCTGCAAGAGCGTGACCGAGAAAGCGAATGCGAAGCAATGGCAGGCGGTCCGCACGGAGTTTGACGGCGCCCTGCAGGATGTCCGCGGTGCGATGGAGGAACTGGGCGACGACGACCTCGCGCAGCTCGTGAGCATGGGCGGCTGGATCCGCGGCACCGAGGTACTCACTTCGGTGGTCCAGAAGAACTACACCCCCGCGGGGGCCGAACTCCTGCATCAGCCGCAGCTTCTTAACTATTTTACCAACCGCCTCGACCGCATCAAAAATACACGTCTCGGGAAGGATGAGCTGGTCGTCCGGACAGGAAAAATGCTCGGCGCCATCCGCCCGCTTATCGGCAAGGAGGACGGCTCAAAAATCCCCGTGGAGAACGTCCAGCGCATCAACCAGATGACGAAGGAAATGGTCCTCTCCATCACCTCGCCAGGGGCCTGACATTTTTTGTGAAAAAGTTCCTCACCATCCTCCTCACCCTGCAGGCGCTACTTCTTGCGCCGGCCCATGCCTACGTCAACGACGCCCTCTCGTTCGCCCACGAGGCGGCGAATCCCTACTTCAAAAAAGGCTACACCGTCCGCGAGGACGCCTGGGGCGGGGATCTCGGAGTCAAGGACCAGCAGGCCGTCGCCGCCCAGCTCTTCAAGGGCAACGACTACTGGTTCTGCCTCGGCACCGAGGTCGGCAATGCCGTCGTGACCATTCATATCTACGATTCCCAGGGCAAGCTCGCGGAGACCGAGGCCTGGCAGAAGGGGCGCTTCGCCTGTGCACGCGTCGTCCCGCAAAAAACCGGCACTTACTACGCGATCATCACCGTCGAAAAATCTCCGAAGGAACGCACGGGCTGGGCGGTCGTATACGCCTACAAATAGCAGCCTCCAAATGGAGACTCTGACTCTCGAATTCGATAGCGCCCGCGCGCTGCAGGCGACATACGGCGGCGACGAAAAGCTGCTCCGGGAGCTGGAGGGGCGCCTTTCAGTGAAGGTGACAACGCGCGATGGATGGCTTCGCATCGAGGGCGAGCCCGCGGGCGTCGAGCGCGCGAACCGGGTCTTCGATCAACTGCGCGATGCCGTCCGGCGGGGAGTGGTCGTCGGCCGGCACGAGTTCAACTACGCGCTCAAATCCGTCGAGGCGGACGAGGCCGCAGGGGAAGGACTCGGGCGCCTTCTGGAAACCCGCATCCAGTGCTCGTCACGGAAGGCCCCCGTCAATCCCAGAACTGCGGGGCAGAAGGCCTACATCGAGGCGATCCGCACGCATGATATCACCTTCGGGGTCGGCCCAGCCGGCACGGGCAAAACCTACCTTGCGGTCGCGCTGGCCGTGGCCGCGTTGAAGAAAGACCAAGTCAGCCGGATCGTGCTCACGCGGCCTGCTGTCGAGGCCGGTGAGGCGCTCGGGTTCCTGCCCGGCGACCTTCAAGAAAAAATTCTTCCCTACCTGCGGCCTCTCTACGACGCGCTCTACGACATGCTCGAGCTCGACGAGATCCAGCGCTATATGGACCGCGGGGTCATCGAGATCGCCCCGCTCGCCTACATGCGCGGCCGCACGCTCAGCAATTCATTCGTCATCCTGGACGAGGCGCAGAACACGACGGCCGAGCAGATGTTCATGTTCCTCACGCGGATCGGCGCGGAGTCGCGGTGCGTGGTCACCGGCGACCGGACGCAGATCGACCTCCCGCGCAACAAACTGAGCGGGCTCATCGAGGCAGTCGAGGCCCTTCGGGACGTGCCCGGCATCGGGATGCATTTTTTCAGCGAGCAGGATGTTGTCCGCCACCCGCTCGTCCAGTCAATCATCCTTGCCTACAAGGAACACCGCGGCGCTAGGGAGAGCCGGATCTGAACTATGTGGGACTTTTTCAGGCGGAGAAGACTGGTCGGAAAAGGGATGGATTGCGGCAAGCGCCGGCGCACGATCGGGGGCAGCGAGTTCGCCGACGCGCTACAGACCGGATGGCTCGTCCGCTCGCTGATCCTCACCGGATTCGTCATCGGCCTGGCGATCCTGATCTTCAACGGCCAGCAGGACGAGCCGGCGAAAAAGTTTCTGCTTTGCCTTCTGATTTTTGTGACGGCGGTCGCTCAGCTTTGGATCAATCATCCCCAGACGCTGGCTGTGAACTCGCGGCTCTCGCTGCTCCTCTCGGTCCTTGTCGTCCAGCTGGCGGCCATCAAGATCATTTTGCTGCAGGCGGCTTCGGGCAACATCGACCTCCAGCTCGCGCCCCTGCTCGTCCCGTATGCGTTTGCCCCTCTTGTTCTCTCCGTCCTGCTCGGTCGCAACCACGGCATCTACGCGGCCGTCTTTGCAAGCCTTTGGGGGTCGCTGCTCGTCGGACGCATTGATCCGGTCTTCCTTGTCATCTCGCTGATCACCGGGTTCATCGCGGTTTACGTGACACTGCAGGTCCGCCGGCGCAGCCGCCTCATCCGTGCGGGCATCTACGTCGGTATCGCGACATGGATCCTCGCTGCCGCCTTCGGGCAAATCGGTCCCGTGATCTGGGAATCCCCGATGCAGACCGATTGGCGGATGATCGGCTGGCAGAGCTTCGCCGCGATCGCCACGGGGATCGGAACGGCGATCGTGGTCAGCGGGCTTCTCCCGGTCCTGGAGCACCTCTTTAAAATCACGACAGATATTTCCTGGCTTGAGATGAGCGACCTCAACCACCCGCTTCTCAAGAGGATGAGCATGGAGGCGCCGGGCACCTACCACCACAGCCTGGCCGTCGCCAACCTCGCCGAGGCCGCCGCAGAGGCGGTCGGCGCAAACCCGACGATCTGCCGGGTCTGCTCGTATTTCCACGATATCGGGAAGCTCGTGAAGCCCCAGTATTTCACCGAGAACTCCCGCCCGGGCCATAACCCCCACGACGACCTCACGCCGACGATGAGCGCGCTCATCATCATTGCCCACGTCAAGGAGGGCGTGGATATCGCACTGAAAAATGGGCTCAACAGCGAGGTGATCGACACGATCCGCCAGCACCACGGGACCTCGATTGTCTCCTACTTCCACAAGCGCGCGCTCCAGCAGCAGGAGGATGCCCGCCTCGGTGGAAAAATCATGAACATGCGGGCGGACGATGTGCCCGAGGTCAGCGAGGAGAGCTTCCGCTACCCCGGGCCGAAGCCCCAAACAAAGGAGGGTGCGATCATCAACCTGGCCGATTCGATCGAGAGCGCCTCGCGCAGCCTCGAGCGTCCCACCCCCCAGCGGATCGAGGATCTGGTCAACCAGATTGTTGAGGACCGGATCGCCTCCCACCAGCTCGATGACTGCCCGCTCACTCTCGCTGAAATTTACCGTGCCGCCGAGAGCTTCCGCTTCACGCTGGTCAACATGCTCCATGCTCGGATCGCCTATCCGAAGCGCGAGGAGAAGGATGCCGCCGCCGACAGGCGCGAGGAACGCTCTGCCGCATGAGTTGCGGGGAGGGTTCCACTCCATTCCGCCTCTCGTTCGCCCATCTCCAGCGATCGGTTTCCTACGACAGGGACCGCGTGGAAGCCCTCGTCCTGGCCGCAGCCCCGCTTTGCACCGCAGAGTCCGGGCGAGTCAGGGGTCCGCTCGCCTCGCTGTCCGCCGTCGAGGTCTCGATCGTCGGCTCCCGCGCGATGGCCCGCGTCCACCGTGAATTTCTGGACATCCGCGGCGCGACCGATGTCATCACATTTCCCTACGGGGAGATCCTTGTCTGCGCATCCGTCGCCGCCGGCAGAGCTCACGAATTCGGCCACTCCACCACCGACGAGATCGCGCTCTACATCATCCACGGTCTCCTGCACCTGGCCGGCTATGATGATATCCTGCCGGCCGATGCAGCGCGCATGGCTCTGGCCCAGGAAAGAATCTTGCAACTGGCGCTCAAGTCCTGAGCCCTCACCAAAAAAGCGAAAGGCGGCGGGGAATTTCTTCCCCGCCGCCTTTGCTATGTCCCTTTGCTCCCTACAGCTGCCTCAGACGGCCTTGTCGCCCGTCTCGTCGGTGCGGATCCTGATCGCTTCCTCAACCGGGGAGACGAAGACCTTTCCGTCTCCGATCTTTCCGGTCTTGGCGGCTTTCACGATCGCGGCCAGCGCACTCTCCAGCGTGGAGTCCGCCAGCACGACTTCGATCTTGATCTTGGGAAGGAAGTCGACCGTGTATTCGCTGCCGCGGTAGATTTCCGTGTGGCCCTTCTGCCTTCCGAACCCTTTGACCTCGCTCACCGTCATTCCCTCGATCCCGAGGTCGGCCAGCGCGTCTTTGACTTCTTCCAGCTTGAACGGCTTGATGATTGCTTCGACTTTTTTCATATGATTGGTTTTCTAAGGAGTCGCTGCGATTACTTGTTGAGGATGTAGCCTTCTTCGCCGTGATCTGTGATGTCCAGTCCGGCGGACTCGTCTTCCTGCGTCGGACGCAGACCGAGGACAAGCTTCACCACGAAGGCCAGCACCGTGGCTCCCACAATCGCGAGGACCAGTGTGACTCCGATCGCCTGCAGCTGGACGAGCCAGAGGCTGTGTCCCTCGATCGCCGCCTTGAGGCCGTTCTTGGCCGCATAAGCGTCGCTCACGAGGTTGGAGTTCACTGCCGGGTCAACCAGCACGCCGGTGAGGAAGGCGCCGAGCGTTCCGCCCACCGCATGGACGCCGAACGTGTCGAGCGCGTCATCATAGCCGATCATCTTCTTGAGGTAGGTCACCGCGAGGAACGGCACAAAGCCGGCCACCACGCCGATGATCACCGCGCCGGTCGCATTCACAAACCCGCAGGCCGGAGTGATGACAACCAGGCCGGCCACCGCGCCTGAGCAGAACCCGAGCACGCTGGGCTTGCCTTTGAACAGGAGTTCGGAGAACGCCCACACGAAGGAGGCCACGCCGGTTGCGAGAGTTGTCGTGAGGAAGGCGTTGGCTGCGACGCCGTCAGCGGCGAGCGCGCTGCCTGCATTGAATCCATACCATCCGACCCAGAGCATGCCGGTACCGATCATACAAAGGACCATGCTGTGCGGAGGCATTGGCTCCTTGCCGAACCCGATGCGCTTGCCGAGGATGATACAGACGATCAGCGCCGTCCACCCGGAGGACATGTGCACAACCGTTCCGCCGGCGAAGTCGATGGCAGGAATCTTCGCGTCAGCATTCCACACGCCGTTCATCAGACCGGTGCCGCCCCAAACCATGTGGGCGAGCGGGAAGTAAACGACAAACATCCACAGGAAAGTGAAGACCATCAGAGGGATGAATTTGAAGCGCTCCGCAGTGGCGCCGAAAATGAGCGCCGGGGTGATGATCGCAAACGTGAGCTGGTAGATGCAGAACACGTTCTGCGGGATCCAGTAGGCATACGTCGTGTTCGGTGCGGATGTGACTCCGTTCAGGAAGAAGAACTCGGTGCCGCCAAGGTAGGGGCTGTTGAAGTTCGTTCCAAAGACCAGGCTGTAGCCGACCGCCCACCAGATGATGGTGACCATGCCCGCGATTCCCAGACACATCGCCAGGACCGAGAGCACGTTCTTCTCGCGGACAAGTCCGCCATAGAACAGCGCCAGGCCGGGGAGCGTCATGAACAGCACGAGAGCCGCCGCTGTCATCATCCAGGCCGTGTGGCCAGGTCCGGGGACGCCCACAATTTTGCTGTCGACGGGATCCACGTTGTTGATATACGCCTCAAGGCCGGCGATCCGCTGCTCGAGCGTGGGCTCGGCTGCGGGCGCCGCGGCCGGTTCTGCTGCCGGAGCCGCAGCGGGTGCCGCAGCCGCTGGCGCGGCGGGTGCTGCGGCGTCCTGCGCAAACGCGGCAATGGGAACAACTAAGGATCCTGCCGCAATGAGCGCAGCGGCAAGGGTCGCTAGAATCGGTTTGTTTTTGAGCATCTTCTTATTCTTATTTGGTTGGTTTGATGTTGGAGCGCCAAGCGGATTGCCAGACGTGCAGTTGGGATAAAGCAAACTGCGTGCCAACTTGTTTAACTTATTGCCAGAGCACGATATCGCCTCTCCTTTCCGGCTTTCGTTATACTTGGATCTAAGAGTGGATAATTTGCGACACGGCCCGGATGGCTGTTTTTTATTGCCCACCCCAGCGGCGATTTCTTGCGCTGATTGGATTTTCCTCTGGAATATCAGTGGGGAAGAGCGGAGATTAGCATTTAATGTCTGAGCCGCATTTTGCCGTCGCCTCCACTTTTTCCCCGCGATTCCGAGCCGTGATTGCGGAGGCTGACCGGGTTGCGCGGAAGTTCGGTGCGCGGCTGAGCGTCCTTCACGCCAGCGAGCGGTCGGACGAGAAGGTGGCGAGATTCCGCGATGCCTTCATGGAACTTGGTCGTGATGAGGTGGACATCTACTGGTGCGAGGGAGCGACCCCGGGTGAGGCGCTGGTGGATGCGGCCTCGAGCGAATACTTCGATCTCCTGATCGCCGGAGCGCTTGAGGGGACGAACGATTTCCGCAATTTTACCGGAAGTGTCGTGCGGGAACTTTTGCTTCGTGCGCCCTGCGACCTGCTCCTGATCCCCAACCCTCAGGAGGCTCCCCCTGATCACAGCCAGACAGCGTGCCTTCTGGTCGAGGCGCACAGCCCTCGATGGGAGGCGGCCAGAGATGCCCTCGCGGCCCTGTTGCCTTCAAGCATCTCGGTGCTGGCAGCGGATAGTCCTTTTGCCCATGCCCGCGAGGCCGCCCTCGGGCAGGTGGAGGATGGTAGCGCCATCCAATCGCTGTGCGAGGCCCTTGAACTCATTGCCCCTGGAGTGGACCTGAGGACGGTGCAGTCGAATACGGGTTTTACGCTCTGCGACATTGTCCAAAATGCGGCCCCTGACTTTCTGCTGGTGGAAGCGGAGTGGAAAGACCGGCTCCGGCACCTTCCGCCCCATCTGGACTGGCTCAGCCAGGTGATTCCGGCCCGGCTTTTCCTTCTCGGAAAGCCGCCTGCCGAGGAGGGCGAAAGCTCTGTGCCCTTGATCCTCTGACGCCGCGCTTCTGTCTGCGCTTCACGCTCCGGCGGCTTGTCACATCCCGCCCGGCGCGCTAGGGTCCTCGCTCTTGAGTATTCCTGAATCCATTTTTCTCATCGCTGGGAGCGGAGATTACCCCCGGCTTGTTGTGGAGGGAGCGCGCGCGGCGGGCGTGCGCAGGATCGCCATGGCTGCTTTCGAAGGCGAGACCTCCAGGGAATTGACTGGCGTGGTGGACGAGGTTTTTCCCATGCGGGTCGGGCAGTTGGGGAAGCTGGTGGATGCGGCCAAAAAGTCGGGAGCGCGCGATGCGATCATGGCCGGGCAGATCGCCCCGAATCATCTTTTCAACCTCCGCCCGGACGTGCGTGCCCTCGTGCTGCTGGCCAAGCTGAAGGAACGCAATGCCGAGACGCTCTTCGGAGCCGTCGCCGGCGAGCTTGCGGCCGTCGGAGTGGCTCTGCTGCCCGCGACCACGTTTCTCGAAGCCCACCTCGCCGGACCTGGACTCCTTGCCGGCCCGCGCCTGAAGCCGCGCGAGGTTGCCGACCTGGAATTCGGATTCCGCATCGCCAAGGAATCCAGCCGCCTCGACATCGGGCAGACGGTGGTCGTGAAAAACGGGACTGTGCTCGCGGTCGAGGCCTTCGAGGGAACGAACGAGGCCATCCGCCGCGGCGGAGCGCTCGGCAAGAGCGGCGCGACGATGGTCAAGGTCTCCAAGCCCGGACAGGACATGCGCTTCGATGTGCCAGTCGTCGGAACCAAAACCCTCGAAACCGCGGCGGCGGCCAAGCTCCGCGCAATCGGCGTGGAGGCTGGAACGACGATCCTCCTCGACCGCCCGCGCGTCTCCGCGCTCGCAGCATCCCTCTCGATCTCAATTTACGGATTATGAAAAACATCAGAACCGGAGTCATAGGCGTCGGCCACATGGGCGTTAACCATGCCCGCATCTACAGCGAGCTCGGCACGCTGGCCGCCATCCATGACAGCAACCCGGAAACCGCGGCGGCCATCGCCAAAAAGTTCAACGTCAAAGCTACCTCCTCGCTGGAGGAATTCGCAGGACTCGTCGATGCCGCCACGATCTGCACGCCGACGGTCACCCACCACGAGCTTGCGACGTTCCTCCTCGGACATGGGAAGCACCTGCTCGTCGAAAAACCGATCGCCGACACCCCGGCCCACGCCCATGAGATGGCCGCGCTCGCCGCAGCCAAGGGCTGCGTCCTGCAGGTCGGACACGTCGAGCGCTTCAACCCGGTTCTCCACGCGCTCGAGGCCCAGCTCCAAAATCCGCGCTTCCTCGAAGTCACCCGCCTCTCCCCCTACCCGAACCGCAGCACCGACATCGGCGTCGTCCTCGACCTCATGATCCACGACATCGAGATCATCCTCCACCTCGTCCGCTCGCCGATCACCTCGATCGACCCGGTCGGCATCTCGGTCCTCGGACGCGGTGAAGACATCGCCAACGTCCGCTTCCGCTTCGAAAACGGCTGCGTTGCGAACCTCACCGCCAGCCGGATCAGCCAGGACCGCGTCCGGAAAATCCGCGTCTTCCAGGAAAATGCCTACCTCTCGCTGGACTACAAAAACCAGAGCGGATACCTCCTCCGCCTCGCGCGGGATGATGAAAAGGAAAGCTCGGGCATCGGCAAGCTCATCGGGCTCGCGACGGATTCGAAAATCGTCACCGACTTCAGTGGGCGCCGGATCGTGCGCGAACCGGTCGCTGTCGACCAGGGGGAACCGCTCAAGATCGAGCTCGAGTCGTTTGTCCGTTGCGCCAGCGAGGGACTCAAACCCCGCGTGACAGGACAGGCCGCCGCAGACGCTCTGGACATCGCCCTGGAGATCACCCGCCGGATCGCCGAGGCCGATCCCAGGAAGTCTGCAGGGGCCTGAGGCGGAACTGCCAAGTCATGCCGCCGACAACGAAGGTCCTCCCCAAACTGATGACTCCAAAACAATCGCCCTCGGATGCCCCGCGGCTCTGGTTTGTGGCGGGAGAGACCAGCGGGGACTCCCGCGCTGCGGAGGTGATGAAGGCCCTTCGCGAGCTCCGGCCTGGCATCCGGTTCGCCGGTGCCGGCGGACCGCGCATGCAGGCGCTCTCGGAAGAGCTGTTTGACAACTGGACCGACCGCGCGGCGGTTCTTGGCCTCTCCGACGTTTTGAGGAATTACGGGTATTTCCGGAAAAAATTCCGCGCCATGGTCTCGTCCATCCTGGCCTCCGGACCGGATGCAGTCGTT
>CAYXRX010000028.1:0-68628 GCA_964467415.1 uncultured Chthoniobacterales bacterium | reverse complement strand
GCCACGCCCACGCGCTGAACCTCAAAGACAGCGGCGCGAACGTCATCATCGGCCTTTATCCGAAGTCCAAGAGCCGCGCCGTCGCGAAGAAATACGGCTTCGAAGTCGTCGACACCGCTGAGGCCGTCCGCCGCGCCGATGTCATCATGGTCGGCATCCCCGACACCAAGCAGGCTGACGTCTACGAGAAAGACATCGCACCGAACCTGAAGGCCGGCAAAACGCTCCTCTTCACACACGGCTTCAGCATCCACTTCAAGACGATCGTTCCGCCGAAAAACGTGAACGTCATCATGGTCGCCCCGAAGGGACCCGGCCACATCGTCCGCCGCCAATTCACCGAAGGCAAGGGCGTCCCCGCCCTCATCGCCATCTACCAGAACCCCGGCAAAGACGCGAAGAAGATCGCCCTCGCCTGGGCCAAGGGCGTCGGCGGCACCCGCGGCGGCGTGCTGGAAACCACATTCAAGGAAGAGACCGAGACCGACCTCTTCGGCGAGCAGACCGTGCTTTGCGGCGGATGCTCCGCGCTGGTTCAGGCGGGCTTCGAAACGCTGGTGGAAGCGGGCTATTCCCCGGAGATGGCCTACTTCGAATGCCTGCACGAGCTCAAGCTCATCGTCGATCTGATGAACGAGTCCGGCATCGCCGGCATGCGCTTCTCGATCAGCGAAACCGCCAAGTGGGGTGATGTCCTCGTCGGACCGAAGATCATCGACGGCTCTGTGAAGAAGCGCATGAAAGCGGCGCTCAAGGACATCCAGACCGGCAAATTCGCGAAGGAATGGATCAAGGAAGTCGACGGCGGCTACAAGCGCTACAACGCCCTCCTCAAGGATGGCGAGCAGCACCCGATCGAAAAGACAGGCACCCGCCTGCGCTCGCTGATGCCCTGGATCAAGAAGAAAAATATCAAAGGCGCCCAAGCCTCCTACAACTAGAGTGAACTCCTGCGGGCGGAGAGCGATCTCCGCCCGCACTCCCCCCTCCCCTTATGCTCCTCGGATCCTCCAAAGCCGAAGTGGATTCCGCGCTCGGCCGGCCGGTCATGGCCCCCTCGGCGCTGGGCATGACCTCGCGCGGTGAAAAAGCCTATTCTTACTCGCAAGGTGCGGACACCATTCTCGTCGGATTTTTCGATAACGTCGCGCGCTACCTTGCCGTAACGCGCAACCATGGTCCGAAGGGAGGCTTCAGTCCGGCGGAGATGGCCTCAATCCTCGCGCTGAACGCCCCCTCGTCGCAGTGGAAAAAGGAGACCGTCGACCAGCCCGCCTCCCCCAAAACCTCCAAGCGTCCGACCGCGACGCCTCCGCCCCCTTCGAACTACTACTCGTTCAGCGATCCGAAGCTGAAGCAGGAAGTTCTGGGCTGGGAACCCGGCGGCAAGCCATTCACCTTTTTCTTCATCCCCTCGTGGCCGGGCCAGCAACCGATCCTTCTGAACGAGGCGCACGTTGCGAGCGCCCTCGCCTAGCCTGCCTTTTTCCTGCGCATGAAGCGGTGGCAAATGCTTCTTCTGGCGGTCCTTGCCATCGTCGTGGCCACCGGGGTCTGTGAGTGGGCACTCGGACGCCTTCCGTTCGGGCCGGATGGCCGGCCCGCCCTGTGGACTCCGGATGTCTGGAGTCCCTCATGCTCACAGCGTGTGGCCGACGCCTATTCGTTTTCCCATATCGGTCACGGCATCGTATTCTTCGGGTTCCTTTGGCTGGTCGCCCGCAGGCTGCAGGTGGGAACCCGCTATCTCATCGCCGTGGTGCTGGAATCCGGCTGGGAACTCCTCGAGAATTCTCCGCTCATCATCAACCGCTATCGCGAGGCCACGATGGCCGTCGGCTACTGTGGCGACAGTATCCTCAACTCAATGAGCGACATCCTCATGATGTCGCTGGGATTTTACCTCGCATGGAAAATGCGGCCCTGGGCCAGCATTGCCCTCCTTTTGGTGATGGAAATCGGCTGCGCGCTCTGGATCCGGGACAACCTGACCCTCAATGTCATCATGCTCATCCATCCCGTAGAGGCCATCAAGGCCTGGCAAAGTG
Source organism: uncultured Chthoniobacterales bacterium (assembly GCA_964467415.1). Taxonomy (GTDB): domain Bacteria; phylum Verrucomicrobiota; class Verrucomicrobiia; order Chthoniobacterales; family Terrimicrobiaceae; genus CAYXRX01. Next base: position 66,580 of record CAYXRX010000028.1, on the reverse strand, counting down.
CCGGGCACTGAAGAGCTCAGCGACATTATTGCAATATGGCATTTACAAATACGCCATATGGCGTATTGTGGTCACATGAAATACCCGCCGGCCTCAAAAACACAAGCGACGACCCGCGTCCGGGAAACCGCCACGCCGCCGCCTGCGACTCACCTCCCCCGCAAACCAGAGTTCGATGAAATCCGGGAAATCCGGAAAGGCCTCCCTGTTTCAAGGTTTTTTGCTCTGCAGGATCAGCTCGGAGTGTCAACGGCCCAGCTTGCCGAGGTGGCGGGCATTCCCCTGCGAACGCTGCAACGCCGGAAGGACGAGGGCCGGCTTTCCAAGGAGGAATCCGACCGGCTCGATCGCATCTCCCAACTGACCGCACGGGCAGCCGACGTGTTTGAATCGCCAGAGGCTGCACGTGAATGGCTCACCCACCCCCAGATCGGGCTTGCCGGGTTCTCCCCGCTGGAGATCGCCGACACCGGAGCTGGCGTCCGTGAAGCGGAAAACCTCCTGGGCCGCATCGACTACGGGGTTTACGCATGATCGTTCCTGCGTGGAGGCTCGTGCGCGCCGCCCGACAGGAGGATGCATTTTCCGGGCACGGGGCAAGGCTCTATGGCGGACGCTGGAACCCGCGCGGCATGCGCGCGACCTATTTGAGCGCATCCCGCTCGCTCGCAGCCCTTGAGGTGATCGTGCATCAGGCCGAACACATCCCGCACCAGCAGTTTCTATTCTTTGAAGCACGCTTCCCGGAGGAATTTGTTGCCGACATTTCCCCGGACGTCCTCGCGGCAGACTGGCGGAGCTACCCGCCCCGCAAAACAACGGTGGAAGCCGGTGGCATGTGGTTGAAAGCACTTTCGTCCCCGGTGCTCCGGGTTCCAAGTGTGCTGATCCCCGAGGAGTTCAATTTCATTATCAACCCGGAGCACCCGAAGGCTGCGGAGATCAAAATTCCACCCCCGCAGGTTTTCGCATTCGACCAGCGCTTCATAAAGGCTCAACGGTAACTCCGGCCAAGCCGGCAGGCGCCTTTCAGTGCTTGCCCGTGTCGCAGGCCTGGCAGCTCTTGATCTGCTGAAAGAAGTCGTTCCCCTTGTCATCCACGAGAATGAATGCCGGGAAATCCACGACGTCGATTTTCCAGACCGCCTCCATTCCTAGCTCAGGATATTCGAGCACCTCGACCTTGCGGATGTTGTCCTGTGCAAGGATCGCCGCCGGACCGCCGATCGAGCCGAGATAAAAGCCTCCATGCTTCTTGCACGAGTCGGTGACCTGCTGGCTGCGGTTTCCCTTGGCGATCATGACCATCGAGCCGCCGTTCGCCTGAAAGAGGTCGACGTAGCTGTCCATGCGCCCGGCGGTGGTTGGACCGAACGAGCCGGACGGCATTCCCTTCGGCGTCTTCGCCGGTCCCGCATAATAGACCGGGTGGTCCTTGAAATACTGGGGCAGTCCCTCGCCGCGATCGAGCCGCTCTTTGAGCTTCGCGTGCGCGATGTCACGCGCCACAACAATCGTTCCCGTCAGCTCGAGCTGGGTTGTGACCGGATGCTTCGAAAGTTCGGCCAGGATATCGGCCATCGGGCGGTTCAGGTCGATTTTCACCGAGTGCTTCGCCGAGGCCTGCCGGTAACGGTCGGGGATGAACCGCCCGGGATTCGTCTCAAGCTTTTCCACCCAGAGCCCGTCCTTGTCGATCCGCGCCTTGATGTTGCGGTCCGCCGAACAGGAGACGCCGATCCCGACAGGGCACGAGGCCCCGTGGCGCGGAAGCCGGATGATCCGCACGTCCAGCGCAAAATACTTTCCGCCGAACTGCGCGCCGATCCCGCATTCCTGCGCGGCCTTGAGAATTTTCTGTTCGAGTTCCACGTCCCGGAATGCCCTGCCGAGCTTGTTTCCGGTCGTCGGCAGCGCGTCCAGAGCCTTCGTACTGGCCAGCTTCACCGTCTTCAGGCAGGTCTCGGCGGATGTTCCGCCGATCACAAACGCGAGGTGGTAGGGCGGACACGCCGCCGTGCCCAGCGTCTGCATTTTTTCGACAAGGAACTTCTCCAGGCTCGCCGGATTCAGAAGGGCCTTGGTCTCCTGGTAGAGGTAGGTCTTGTTCGCCGAGCCCCCACCCTTCGCCACAAAGAGAAATTCGTAGGCCATTCCATCCGCTGCATAGAGATCGATCTGAGCAGGGAGGTTCGTCCCGGTGTTGACCTCGTCATACATGGTCACCGGCGCCGTCTGCGAGTAGCGGAGATTTTCCCCGGTGTAGGTATTGTAAATCCCCTTGGAAATCGCCTCCTCGTCGTGCCCACCTGTCCAGACCTGCTGGCCCTTCTTGGCAACGACCGTCGCCGTTCCGGTGTCCTGGCAGAACGGCAGCACCCCGTGCGCCGCGACCTCCGCATTGCGCAACATCGTGAGAGCCACCGTGTGGTCGTTCTCGCTCGCCTCCGGGTCATCCAGAATGGCCGCCACCTGCGCCAGATGCGCCGGTCGGAGCATGAACGCGATATCCCGCATCGCAACCTGCGCCACATGCGTCAGAGCCTCCGGTTCGATCTTGAGCACAGGCTGCCCCTCGAACTCCGCAACCGAAACAAATTCCTCCGTCACCTTGCGGTATTCAGTCGTGTCTTCCCCGAGTGGAAAAGGTTTCTGGTATTCAAAAGGAGGAGGGGTGCTGGCCATGAAATAAATGTGATGCGTTGGTTATTCCCGCCCGGGCGGAATGCCTGACGAACGGGTACAGTAATCAAAATACTTCACCACCCAACGTGCAAGCGGTTTCGAATTCGGGGTTCCCATTCCCACGGAATTCCCCGGGATTTTTTCCGCCATTCCCTCCCCGGCTTCGTCCTTCCCGGAGGAATTGGCGCGAGGTTTTCTTTGCGCCGGAAAGGAATCCGGCTACAATCACGCCAGTGGAAACAACCGAACGGCTCGAAGACGATATCGACCTCATCCGGAAAATCGGAATGGGCGACCGGGAGAGTTTTCAGATCTTTTTTCACCGGTATGCCGGGCTGATCTACTCGACCGCCCACCGGGTGCTCAACAACCCGAGCGATGCCGAGGATGTCGCCCAGGACGTGATGTTCATGATCTGGGAAAAGTCGCCGATGTATGATCCGGCCCGCGGCAAACCGATTACCTGGGCGGTTACGATGACACGGAACAAGGCGATCGACCGTCTCCGCTCGCTTCAACGCCGGTTCCGCCTTCAGGATGAGGTCGAAAATGAAACCCGGGCAGGCGATCTTCTGAATGCGAGCCGCCCGGCGGACGAACTGGATGCCATGGAGAAAGGCAACATCGTGCGCTCCGCGGTGATGAAACTCAACAAGGAGCAGCGGGAGGTCATCGAGCTCGCCTATTTCGCAGGCCTCACCCAGCAGGAAATTTCCGCCCGCCTCAGCGAACCGCTCGGAACCGTGAAAGCGCGCATCCGCCGCGGCATGCTCCGCCTCAGGAAAATGGTCGGGTCGGCGGTTTAAAGCATCGCCGCCCAGCGGGAAAAAACTGTCTCTGCGGTCTCGCGCAGCGGCGGCAGGACATCCCACGCCTGCCGGCAGAGCGCCTGCGGGTCCGCGCCGGATTCGACCAGATACTCGCGGGAATCTTCGACCATTTCCTCAAAGATTTCGGGGGTCATCTCCAAATGAAACTGGAGGCCGTAAAGCCCCCGTCCGTAGCGGAAGATCTGGTTGGGCGTGAGCGCGGACGACCCAAGATACATGCCCGCCGGCGGCACATCAAAGACATCGCCATGCCAATGCGTGGTCTGGAACTGCACGGGCAGATCGCACCAAAGCGGGTCGTATCGCGCAATCGGGTCGAGGGTGACGGGAAAAAAACCGATTTCCCGGCTTCCGGCAGACCGCACATTCCCCCCGAGCGCCGAGGCCATCAGCTGTGCGCCGAGGCATAGCCCGATCGCCGGCTTCTCGAAATGGGCCGCCTCGCGCACCAGCGCCAGCTCCTCCACAAGATACGGATACTTGTCCAGTTCGTAGGCACTTTGCGCCCCACCGCCCACGGCGAGCCCCGCATAGCCATCCAGCGAATCCGGCAGCCGGTCGCCGGCGTAAGGATGAACAATGTCCATTCCGATCCGGCAACTCTCGAGTGCCTTCGCCAACAAGCCCGGCTTATCCGTTTCTCCATGCTGAATAAAAATGATCTTTTTCACGAATGAATTGCTGGTTTTTACAAGATCGGACATCGAGACCGCAGCCGCTCAGGGCTCCGGACCCGGACTCCGCGCGGCGGGACCCGCTCCGGGAGACCTCGCAAGCATTCCGCATGCCATGCGTGGAAACGGGAAGAAATCGCAGTTCCCGTCAATTTCCGAATTGCCAGCGGGCGAGTTCTCAGGGAACCTCACGCGTTTCTGAGTTGCCGATCCGGATCACTGTTCCGAGGGCTTTCCGATACAGAACCCATATCAACTGACCATTCATGAGTGTGAAAAAGAAAGATTCCGCGCCCGCCCCGGTGGACTACGCGCGGGCCGAAGTGAACGCCAAGCTCACGGCGAAGCAAAAAATCCGGTTTCTTGCGGAGATGCTCCGGATCCGCCGCTTTGAGCAAACCGCCCTGAAGTATTACAACCAAGGCAAGATGGGTGGTTTCCTTCACCTTTACATCGGCCAGGAGGCGGTAGCTGTCGGAACCGTCATGCTGATGGGCAAAAATGACCACGTGATCACCGCCTACCGCGACCACGGGCATGCGCTGGCGGTCGGGATGTCGATGAACGAGTGCATGGCCGAACTCCTCGGCAAGGCGACCGGCTGCTCCCGCGGCAAGGGCGGATCGATGCACTTTTTTGCGCCCGACAAAAACTACTGGGGTGGACACGGCATCGTGGCCGGGCAGACCCCGCTTGGCCTCGGCCTGGCTTACGGCCTGAAATACAAGGGACTGAAGGGCTGCTGCCTCTGCTACATGGGCGACGGCGCCGTGAACCAGGGAGTCTACCACGAATCCCTCAATCTGGCAGCGCTCTGGAAGCTTCCGGTCATCTACGTCATCGAAAACAACCAGTATTCGATGGGAACCAGCCTCGAACGCTCATCGGCCATGCGGACCCGCCTCGCCGAGCGGGCCGACGGATACGGGATCGCCTGGGATATCGCCGACGGGGAGGACCTCTACGAGGTGCGGGCAAAGACCTGGAATGCCATGCAGCGCGCCTACGAGGACTCGCTGCCCATGGTCCTGGAAATCGATACCTATCGCTACTACGGGCACTCGGTCGCCGATGCGAATGCGAAAAAATACCGCAGCGCGGACGAGATCGAGCGCTACAAGACGAACCACGATCCGATCCGCCTCTGGCGCAAGCGACTCATCGACGAGGGAGTGATCACCGACGCCAAGGCCGATGAACTCGACGAGTCGATCAAGGAGGAAGCTGCCGCCGCCGCGCAGTTTGCCCTCGACAGCGCGGACCCCGCCCCCGAAACCATCTTCGAGGATGTCTACTGGGAGGTCGACAATGCGACCGAAGCCGGACAGACGGGACGGCACTTCTTCGGAGATTAGACGGGAAACCCGCTACGCACTTGCAAATTCACATTCCTTAATCCTTTAGCATGGCACTTATCACCTACCGCAAAGCCCTCAATGAAGCCCTCGCCGAGGAGATCATACGCGACGAAAATGTCGTGATCATCGGGGAGGAGGTCGCACGCTACAACGGCGCCTACAAGGTCACCGAAGGTCTCTGGGAACGCTTCGGTGACAAGCGCGTGGTCGATGCTCCCATCAGCGAGTCGGGATTCATCGGCATGGGCATCGGCGCCTCGATGCTCGGAGTCCGCCCGGTCCTCGAGCTGATGTTCTGGAGCTTCGCCTATGTCGCCTGGGACCAGATCATCAACAACGCCGGCCAGGTCCGCTACATGAGCGGCGGCCTCATCAACTGCCCGATCGTCATCCGCGGGCCCGCAAACGGCGGAACGAACGTCGGGGCCACCCACTCGCATACGCCGGAGAACGCGATCGCCAACACGCCGGGACTCAAGGTCGTGTGCCCCGCAACGGCCTACGACGCCAAGGGATTGATGAAGGCGGCCATCCGCGACAACGATCCGGTCTGCGTGATGGAGAACACATTCCTTTACGGCGAGACGTGGGAGGTTCCCGAGGAAGAATACGTCATCCCGCTCGGGGTCGCCGACATCAAGCGCGAGGGCACTGACATTTCGCTTATCGCCCACGGCCGGGCCGTCATCACCGCGCTCAAGGCCGCAGAGATCCTTGAGGCGGAATACAACATCCATGCGGAGGTCCTCGACCTGCGCTCAATTCGTCCGCTCGACGAGGAGGCAATTCTCGCCACCGTCCGCAAGACCCACCGCGCGGTGCTCGTGGACGAGAACAAGCCGTTCTGCGGTGTCTCCGCGCAAATCGCCGCCACGATCCAGGAGAAGGCGTTCGACGACCTCGACGCGCCGGTCCAGCGGGTCTGCTCGCTCGACGCCCCGGCGATTTACTCTCCGGCCCTCGAACCCCTCCAGCTTCCGACGCCCGACCGCGTCGTGAAAAAAGCTCTCGATATTTGCTGAACAACCCGCACGATTCCACTGCTATGACCGACATTACCATGCCCAAGCTGAGCGACACGATGGTCGAAGGCACCCTCGCTAAATGGCTCAAAAACCCCGGGGACAAAATCGAACTCGGGGACATCATCGCCGAGGTTGAAACCGACAAGGCGACGATGGAAATGGAGGCGTTCGACGAGGGAACGCTTGTCGAGATCCTTGTGCCTGCGGGCGGCGTGGTGAAGGTCGGGGAACGCCTGGCCGTGCTCGATGGCGGCAGCAAGGAGAAAAAGCAGCCGGCAAAAACCGTGGAAAAAGCGGAAGCCGCCCCGGCTCCTGCCACCCCGAAAGCCGCCCCGAAGACCCTTGCCCCAGCAACGCCCGGTCAGCGGGCGACCGCAGCCAGCAGCGGCCCCCGTTTCAAAGCCTCCCCGCTCGCCAAAAAGATTGCCGCCGAGCGCGGCGTCGATCTTTCCGGACTCGCCGGTTCGGGCCCCGGCGGCCGGATCGTAGCGGCAGACGTCCCGGAAAAAGGCGCGGCCCCGCGGGCATTTGCCCCGGCACCGGCCGCCCCGGCCGCCCGCATCGAGGTCCCCTCAACCGCGGCGGACAAGCGGATCCCGCTTTCGGGAATGCGCCGCACGATTGCCGAACGCCTGCTTGCCAGCAAAACGCAGATTCCCCACTTCTACCTCTCGGTCGAAATCGACGCTGCCCCTCTGGCCAAGCTTCGCAAGGACATCAATGCATCGGCCGAAGCCGCGGGTCAGCCGAAGGTGACCGTCAATGATTTTGTCCTGCTGGCCACCGCACGTGCCGCTGCCCTGCATCCGAAGGTCAACTCGGCCTTCGACGGGGATTCGGTCGTGGAATTTTCGACAGTGAACCTCTCGGTCGCCATCTCGGTCGACGACGGATTGATTACTCCGGTGCTGCGGGACGCAGGGAAGCTCACGCTGCGTGAGATCAGCGCGGCGGTCAAGGATCTCGCCGTCCGGGCCCGCGCGAAAAAGCTCAAGCCGGAGGAATACCAGGGTGGCACATTCACCGTGTCGAACCTTGGCGCCTATGGCGTCGAGAGCTTCTACGCGATCATCAACCCCCCGCAGGCCGCGATCCTCGCTGTCGGAGCCATCGTCAAGAAGCCGGTTGTCAACGCGCAGGACCAGGTTGTCGCAGGGCAAAGAATGACCCTCTCCCTCAGTGGGGACCACCGTGTCGTCGATGGGGCGGCCGGAGCGGAATTCCTTGGCACCCTCAAGAAAAGCCTCGAAACGCCGGCGGTCCTGCTGTTCTAAGGCCGCTTGGGCCGATAGATCCGAAAAGACCTCAATCGCCTTTTGCCGCCATTCCGGCAAGATGCTCATCGGCAATCCTGCGGAGTTGGTCCAGAGACTCGACCCGCTGAAGGCTTGAGCGCAGACGCGCGCCACCCGGCATGCCCCGCGTGTAGGCCATCAGCCGCGCACGCATCGCCCGCATGGCCAGCAGTTCGTTGCCGCCCCACCATTCAATTTCCTTTGCGCAGTGGAATGCGATAAATGCCCACTTTTCGTCCGGCAGCACAGGAGGCGGTGGCGAGCCGCCGGACAGTGCTGCGCGGATTTCGGCAAATATCCAAGGGTGGTTCATAGCGGCACGTCCGATCATCAGCCCGGCGAGCCGCGGGTCGCGAAGCCGGAGCAAAGCGTTTTCGACTGTGCTCACGTCCCCGTTCCCGATGACCGGAATCTCGACGGCCCCCGCCACATCGGCGATCACCGACCAGTCCGCCGAACCGGAGTAGCCCTGCGCCTTGGTGCGTCCGTGCACGGTGATGCGCGCAACCCCCTCGGATTCCAGAATCTTTGCCGTCCCGACCGCGTTGATAGAACCGGCATCCCATCCGATCCGGATCTTGGCCGTCACGGGCACCCGGCCGGCCGCAGCGACGACGCCACGGGCGACGCGGGCCAGGAGCGGACCGTCCCGGAGCAGTGCGGAACCACCATTCCGACAGACAACCTTGTTAACCGGACACCCGAAATTCAGATCGATAAAATCCGGCTCTACCCAGCCAATGACCGCCCGGGCGGCTTCGGCGAGGTGGTCCGGATCCGCGCCAAACAGCTGGATGCCGACCGGCCGCTCCGAGGCATGGAACTCGAGGTAGCGACGGGTCCGCTCATTCCGCTGCAGGATCCCCTCGGCCGAAACAAACTCGGTGGTGAGCACGTCGGCGCCGAGGTCCTTGCAGAGGCGCCGGAACACCGTGTTGGTGACACCCGCCATCGGGGCAAGAAAAAGGAGCGGAGGCCCCCCGCCGGCGGTGGGTGGCTTCATCAAACCGGATCGCCGGCAGCCAGCAGATCTCCAACCTCCTTCTGCACGGCTGGAATCTGGTCGAAGCCGAGGTGGGGGTTTGCCAGCACGATCGTCTCGCCGGTGGCCACGTGCTCGTAAACCAGCATGTCATCGTCCTGGCTCTCCATCGGCCGGAGCAGGCGCTTGCGCTCGAGCATGAGCGCAAGGATATAGCGCACGTTCCCGTAGGCCGGATCGTTTTCCGCCACGAGCCGCCGGAGCAGCCCCTCCGCATCATCCCGCGGAAGTGCCTCAGGAGGCGGCGGGGCCGGAGGTTCGTATTTCGATCGCCAGAATGAGAACGGCTGGATATTCTCATTCCGCGATTGCCAGGCCTCCTCGCAGATGTCCTCCCTCAAAAATCCGTCTCCCTGCCGGACAAGGAGGGTATAAAAACTTTCTCCGGGGAGGAATTCCCGCCCGGTCCGGGCGCACGTGTGTGCTCGCGATTTGATTTCCCAGTCAGCTTGCATATTAAAATCCGGGGATCTTCAGCTTCGGAAGGTCCCGGTTGGTTGAGCGGAACCAAAGGAGCAGAAGCCCGATACAGAAAAATACGATGATCGGCATCCAGGCCGCCGTGAACGGCGAGACACGTCCGCCCTTCCCGAGCGCGATGAAAAGACTGCTGACGAACACCAGCGAAAAAAACAATCCAATCGCCACGGCGACGCCTCCCAGAATACCCCGCCGGGAGTAGACGATCCCCATCGGAGCCGCCAGGAAGACCACAACAAAGCAAACCCATGGCAGCGCCCAGCGGTATTGGAGCTGCGTGCGATACGGAGCGAGCCGGATCGCAGGAAAATCGCTGTTGTATTTGAGGTAGTCCTCCAGCTCACGCACGGAGAGGAAGTCAGGGTTCATCACGGAACTCATGATTCTCCAGGGCGTCTCGTTCCAGCCTTCGATCACGATCGAGGGCTGCTTCTCCGACTTGAGCACCTCGCCGGTGGGACTCAGCTCGATATATTGCGCGTTAATGAGCGTCCACTTCCTGCTCGCAGGGTCATATTCCGCGACGGTGGCATACCATTCCTTGAGGATGTCGCTGGCTGCATTCTGCTGCAGGATCTGCACGTCCTGTAGGCGTTCCTTGCTCACGATGATCTTCCGCACAAACCAGGTCCGGAATTGCTCGCGATTTCGAAAAAGATGCCCCTCGATCCTCACCTCGCGCTTCTGCCCGCGCTTGATGTCGCGCAACATCTGCTTCCTGGCCGCCGCCGCATGGGGAGCCCCCTCGTAGTTGAACCACGCTGTCACCCCGGTCAGAACAAGCCCCACCACCATCAGGGGCAGGAGGATCCGGGTGACGCTCAACCCCGCCCCGATCATCGAGATGATCTCGTTCGAACGGGACATCGCCGTCAGGGAATAGAGCAGCGCCAAAAGCGCGCCGATCGGAAGGCAGATCACCACGATCTGGGGGATCTGGGATGCGTAGTATTCGATCAATACCGGCAGTTCGGCTTTTCCCTGAATAAAATCCTGCAGGTTGTCGCTCAGGTCAAAAATAAACCAGATCGCGATGAACCCGACAAAACAGTAGAGAAAGGGCAGCAAGAATTTCTGCAGCACATAACGGTCAAGAATGGTCATCGGGATCAGCCCTGACCAATAACCGCTCGGGTCCGCCAAGTCAACGCGGAGGCTGGCCATTTTCGTCTGACGCCGATGGCAAAATCCATTTGACAGAAGGGAGATCGGAGCGACTTTTGTCAGCGTATGAAATCACTCGCACTATCCCTGTTGGCGCTCGTTGCATTCACTGTGTCCTCCGCCCTTGCCCAAGGCTGCGGCGGCGGCGGATGCGGCGGCGGAGACAAAGACAAAACCGACAAGAAAAAGGAAGGCACCAAGGAGTCCGCGATCTCCTGCCACGTCTGCCTGTAGTTCCTGTCGATCCACTCAACCGCGCGGCGGGCCGGTGGCCCGCCGCGCGTTTTTTCTGTCTGGGCGGCCGGATTTTTCTCCCGCGCCGGCAGCCGTTTCCTCTAGTCTGCGGAAGTGCCGGGACAGATACTCAATTTTTTGCGCAGATGTGGCAGGACGTCCTGGTCCTCGGTATGGACATTCGTCGAAATTGACGGCGAGCAGCGGGCGGCCGCCTTCGCTTACTACGCCCTCTTCTCGCTTTTTCCTCTTTTTGCGCTGCTTCTGACCGTCGGCGCATCGTTTGTCGACTCGCAAACGGTCATCGCGACCTTCGAGCGGTTTTTTCCGATCGGGGCGGATGAGCAGGCGTTGGTCTGGAAAACCGTGGAGACCCTCGAACGCTCGCGAGGGAGCGTGACCGCCGTCTCGTTTCTGATCCTGCTGTGGTCGTCGCTGAGATTTTTTCAGGCCTTGGTCCGGGGGGTGAACCGCGCCTGGCACACGATCGAAATCCCCTGGTGGCAACTGCCCTTGAAAAACCTGCTCATGATCGCCGTTGTTGCTAGCGCGCTTCTCATCGGCCTGGTCGCTCCCGCCATCCTCCAGGCCGCGAAAAAAATCCTCATGGCCTTTGAGGATTTCGTGAAGTCCCACGTTCCAGCTCTGAACATCGACATGATCGGAGGAATTTTCGACTGGAGCCGCTACGCGGTGGCCGGGGGGGTCCTCTTTTATTCGTTCACGCTGCTCTACATGCTGGCTCCGCGGCGGCGCGTGACGTTCCGCCAGGTTTGGTTGCCGGCACTCCTGGTCACGCTGGCGCTCCAGGCATTCCAGAACGCTTTCGTGAACTACCTGCCGAGATTTGTAAACTACAACGCGATTTACGGAACGGTCGGTGTCATTATGCTCCTGCTGCTGTGGGTCTATGTCTCCGGCGTCGCCATCATCCTTGGCGCGTGCTTCTGCGCGGAGGCGGCCAAAGCGCGCGGGGAGATCGACGACGACCCGGAATCGGAACCGGACGGGCGGCCGCCCGGGTGCGGGCTGCCTACTCGTAGCGCAAAGCCTTGACCGGATCGAGGCGGGCGGCAAACCAGGCCGGGATGAGGGCTGCCACTGAGCAAATCACAAACGCACTCACGCAGATGATGGCAACATCGGAGGGGACGACCTGCGCCGGAATCTCGCTGAACTGGTAGATTGACCGCGGAAAGATCTCGATATGGAGCCGCTCGGCGAGAAACTGGCTGACCTGATTCCGGTAGTGGATCAGGCTGATTCCTGTGGCCAGGCCTGTGATCGTCCCGAAAACACCGACGACCATCCCCTGCGCCACAAAGACGCCGATGATCTGCCAGGTCTGCGCACCCAGCGCTTTCATTACCCCGATCTCGCGGGTCTTCTGGACGGTCACGGTGATCAGGGTATTCATGATGCCGAACGCGGCGACGAGGATGATGAACATGAGGAGAAAGAACATCACGTTGCGCTCCATCCGGATCGCGTCGAAAATCTGCTTGTTGAGATCGATCCAAGTGAGAGCGAACTCCGGAGGGGTTAGCCTTTCGTTGAGCGACGTGCGCACGTCCTGCGCGAGGTAGGGATCGGTCGTTTTCAGGGCGAGGCCATGAACAGCACCCCCAAGGTTATAGAGCTCCTGCCCGATGTGGAGCGGGACGATCAGAAACTCGCTGTCGTAGAGGTAGCGTCCGCTCTCAAAGATCCCTGTGACCTCAAGTTCGGTGGGCAGGATCATCTGCTTGAGCGAGGCGGCGCTTGCCTTGTCGCCGCCTTCCTTCTCGATCCGGTCAAGCTCGGCCAGGATCTGATTGAAGTTCCCCGGCGAGAAAACCGTGATCTTGTCCCCTACCCCGGCGCCAAGCGTCCGGGCCAATTCGGAACCAAGGACTGTCTTGTCCCCGTCAAGGTCGTATTTTCCGTCGATGAGGGTCTTCTCAACGTCCACCACGTTCTTCTCCAGATCCGGATCCACCCCGCGGATCTTGGGAGCCAGCCTGCGGTTTTTATACTCGATGATCACCGGGCCCTGGACAAACGGAGCCGAGGCGACGACCCGCGGATCCTGCGCGCACACTTTTCCCGTGGCAACCCAGTCCTCCAGGACTCCCGAGTTGCCAACGACGACGTGCGCGTCAAACCCGATCACCTTCCTACGCAGTTCCTCCTCAAAGCCGGTCATCACCGAGATCACCAAAATGAGGACCATGATCCCCAGCGTGACCCCCAGAATCGAAATGAGCGTGATGATCGAAACAAACGTGCGCTTCGGCTTCAGGTAGCGGAGCGCCAGGAAAAGGCTGAAATTTTTTGGCATGAGCGGCAGCAACACCCCATACACCAGCGGACGCCCCTGCGGGAGCACTATTTCGCGCCGGCCAATTTCTCCGTGGCAAACCCCGCCCGTTCTGCTTCAATTTTTATTCCGCCTTGCGATGTGCCCGATGGCACGGAAGCAGCGGCGGGCCACCTGCCAATGAGATCAACAACCCCATACACCTCCAGAATGAACGTCCTCGCAGGAGCGCAGGATGGTCCCGGCGTGTCATGAGGCACAGGGGCGCGCTCACTGCTTCTATTCTGGCCAGCCTTCTCGTCCCGGCCGCGCTGGTTTGGCTGGCTGGCAACGGTAGCCCCGTGGCGTCCGCGACGTTTGCCAGAGCATGGGACTTTGTCGCAGCAATGCGCAGCGTGGACGGTCTTGCATGGTGGTCGCCGGTCTTTCTGTCCGGAGCCAGCCTGGCCACGGATTGGTCCGCGCTTTTCTCGGGCGTTTTCATGCTCCTGTTCAGCTTTGCGATGGGCCCCCTCGCCGGCCCCTTTGCGGCGCTGCTGTCGGGAATCGCCTTCGGAGCTGTCGGCAGCTTCTGGTTTTTGCGCAGGTTTACCGGTGACCGGCGGTGCGCTGCGCTCGGCGCGGGCCTCTTTGCGCTTTGTCCATCCGTGCTCACGCACGCGGCTCCCTTCGGTCACTTTTCTGTGGTCTGGGCGATGGCCTTTTTACCATGGGCACTCCTCGGCCTACATGTTTTCCTGCATTCCCCCTCGCCGCTCGCCGCGATGTATTCAGCGGCATTGCTCGCCGCGCTCGTCCTCACAGGCGGACCGACCGGCTTGATGGCTCTCCCGCTGGTCGTTCTGTTCGGAATCACACAGTTCTTCGGGCGCCCGGTCGAGCAGCGGCCGACCATCGGCCTCATCGGCCTCGCCTTCCTCATTTTCCTCGTTCTGGCAGTCGTTCCGAATCTGCCAGCGCTCCGCGAGGCCCAATTCGCTGCCGGCTTCGAATTTGCGCCCTTCGCAGATTGGCAGAAGGTCTTCAGCACAAAATCGGCTCTCGCCTGGATCGACCGCCAGGGTATTTTGACCGAGGGGATGGGCGCCGGATATGCCCCCACGACAGCCAACGGGGGAACCTACCCCGGCATCGTCGCCCTCGCGCTGGTTGTTCTCGCTCTTGCCAAACGCACGCTCCACGATTCGTTGCCCGGCCGCCAGGCGCGGACGCTCCTCTCCCTTGCTCTCTTTGCATTTTGGCTCTCCTTCGGTCCGCGAAGCATCATGGGCGGGCATCTGGCATTCCTCGGCCACGCGGCCGGCGCTCCAGACTTTGCGCCGGCGCTCGCCTGGTTTTTTCTGGCCGCGCAGGTCTGGATCATTTTTTGCCTCATTCCACCGGAGTGGCCTGGCAGGAACGTTGTGGCGACCGGGATCGCGGCGGTCTACCTCTTTGTCCCCGGGTTCCGCCTCATCGAGTGGGTTCCTATTTACAGCAAGATCCGGGCGCCATTCGAATTCTACCAGGCCGGTGGGGCGGTTTGTCTCGTGCTTGCGACCGCGGTCCTGATGAGCCTTCTTCTCTCCGGAATTCGAAAGCGGACCGTGCGGGCCGCTGCGGCGGCCGGCGTCCTGGCACTTGCGCTTCTTGACGTGCTTCCCTACGCGAAGCCACTCGTCACGCCGGCGCTCGACAGCGAAACCTACGCTCGTTTTCTTGAGGCCCAGAATTTCCTCAAATCATCCCCGGTTTCCGGCCGGGTGTATCCGTTTTCCGGCCGTGAGCTGACCATGCTGACGCCGTTTCTCAGCGGCAGGCCGCTGGTCGGCAGCGCATTCGGCAGCGAGCGGCAACTCCGGGGGGCGGCCATCTTGCAGGGCGTCGGCTTCGCGAGCGACGAGCAGCTGCGCGCGTATGCACGCATCTCAGGAATCTCGCACCTTCTGGTGGATCGAAAGGATCCCGACACGCCAAAGGAACTGGTCAGCCGTTTGCGCGAGCTTTTCCCGGTTGCCTTTGAAAACAGCAGCTTTCTCGTCCTCGAGAACAAGGAATCCCTCGGCTTCGGGTTTCTCGCCCGGTCGTATTTCCAATCAACGGGAAACGGTCCGGAGGCCGCCACAGCAGCGCTCGCTGCGGCACGCTTCAACGCGGCAACCATTGAGGTACCGCTCCTAGCCGGGAAGCACCCGGACTTGAAGGGTAAGGTCATCGAGAATCGTCCCGTCCCGTTCGACGGATCATTTCTGAAACCCGCCCCCGATTTTCTGAAACTTGCCAGCCTGCCCCCGCAAACCAGCCAGCGCGTTACCCTCGCGGCGACTGGATCCCCTGGCTGGGTTGTCCTCAACCAGGCGTGGCATCCGGACTGGCGCGCATTCAATGGACTGCAACCTGCGGAGATCCGCCGGGCATTTGTCGCTTTTCCAGCAGTCCGCGCCCTTGGGAGGGAGCCAGTAACCTTTCTTTTTGTTCAGCCCTGGTGGTATGCCGTCTGCGCCATGCTCACCGTGAGCGGATGGATCGCCTGCCTTCTGCTGGGGTTGCTCGCCCCCCTTATCCCCGACTCCTACCGCCGCCAAGCGCAGGCAGTCGCTGCTGCCGGCGGCCTGAGGATCGACCGCTCACAGATCCGCCGCCCGCTGGTCGTCATCCCTACCTATAATGAGGCGCAGGGGATCCAGGCGATTCTTGATAAGACGCTCGCGCAAACCCAGCACCTGGACGTGCTCATTGTGGACGACGGTTCACCGGACGGCACCGCCGGGATTGTCCGCTCGCTTGCCGGGTTCGGAACGCGGATCCACCTGCTCGAGCGCCAGGGAAAGCTTGGCCTTGGCAGCGCGTATAAGGCCGGATTTTCCTGGGCAAAGTCGCAGGGCTACGATGCGGTTCTGGAAATGGACGCCGATCTCTCCCATGACCCGGCCGACATCCCCCGTCTGCTCGCCGCGCTCGATGCCGGAGCGGATGCAGCGGTCGGCTCGCGCTACATCGGAGGCGTGCGCGTCATCAACTGGCCGGAGCACCGGCTGATGCTCAGCGCCTTCGCCTCAAAATTTGTCCGCCTCGTGACCGGCCTGCCGCTCACCGATGCCACCAGCGGGTTCAAAGCCCTGCGTGTCGAAGCCCTCGACTCGGTCCCGGAGAGCGCGCTCAAGGCGCAGGGCTACGGGTTTCAAATCGAGCTCCACCACGCGCTTTGGAAATCCGGAGCCTCCCTGGTCGAAGTCCCGATCGTTTTTACCGAGCGCCGCGACGGGCAGACCAAAATGAGCGCCGGGATCGCCGTCGAGGCCTTCCTGCGCGTTCTCCAGCTTGCCAGACGATGATTACCAAGGAAAAAATCTGGTCCCGCGCGGACCTGCTCACCGGGCTCGCCACCGGGTTCGCCGCCTTTGCCGTCTACGCATGGACGGTTGCCCCGAATGTCACCCTTCTCGACTCGGGCGAGTTCATCGTGGCCGCCCAGCATTTCGGGGTCCCTCACCCGACGGGATACCCGCTCTGGACGTTGCTCACATGGCTCTTCACTCTGTTGCCGCTGGGCAATGCGGCCTGGGAGGTCAACCTCTTCAGCAGTGTGTGCGGCGGGTTGGCTGCAGCTCTGCTCACCGCCCTCACGCGCAGTTCCCTGCGGTGGCTGATGGAAGACGAGTTAAAGCGGTGGCCCGGTCTGCTGACAACGGTTTCCGTCACCTGTGGACTGCTGTTCGCATTCAGTTTTTCGATGTGGTCACAGGCGACGATCGCGGAGGTCTACACCCTGCATGCGCTGCTCATCGGGGCCTACCTCGCTGCGCTTTACTGCTGGCTGAGATCTCCGGACAGGCTCGGAATGCTTCTCCTGGCTTTTTTTCTGCTCGCGCTCTCATTCAGCAACCACCACCTGAGCATCGCGATGTGCCCACTGCCGTTTTTGGCCGTCCTGCTGGTAAGGAAAGAGATGTTCTGGGATCTGCTCGTCGCATCACTTGTGACAGCGCTGATCGCCTATTTGGGATTCGCGATCCTTTCGAATGAGGCCCCCTTGCTTAAGACGGCACTCCGGTTCGCTTACTTCGTTGCCGCAGGCCTTCTCGTCCTCGCAGCCGTGCGCCGCCTGCGCGTCGAGTGGAGGCTCATCGCCTACCTCCCGTTTGTCGTTGCGCTGGGACTGCTGCCCTACGCCTACATGCCGGTCGCCTCCTCAACAAACCCGCCGATGAACTGGTCCTACACCAGCACGCCAGAAGGTTTTTTCTACGCTTTCAACCGCTCCCAATATGGAGGCAGCCTCGCCCAGCAAAGCCTGCGCACGCTCGGCCGGTTTCTGGGAACCGTGCCCACCAGCGAAACCGTTCCTCCGGCCGATCCGGAAGCCTCCCCGGATTCCAACAAATCGCTTTTTGTTCTGATTCAGGAATGGGCCGGATTCTTCTGGATCCAGCTCGGGAAAAGTTTCACCCCCATCGGAATTCTCGGCTATTTCGGGGCTCTCTTTCTCATTTTCCGCCTCCGCGACGTGGCGCAGCGGACTTGGATTTACCTCCTGGAGTTCGGCTTCGTGCTGGCGGCATTTTTGCAGCCGATGCTGGACGGAGCAGGAATCGATGCCGCCGGATGGTGGTTGCAAATGCCTTACCACTCCTACACAAACTTTCTCTTTGCCCTGCTGGCCGCCCTGGGAATCGCATTTGGTGCCACCTCCCTCTTTTCGCGGATTCCGCGGATTGCAGTCGTCCGGCATGCCCTGCTCCTGTTGCCGCTGGTTCCTCTGGCCTTGAACTACGACGGGTGCAGCCAGCGTGACCGCTGGTTCGGATGGCAATTCGGCCACGACATGCTGAAGGATCTTCCCCGTGGAAGCGTCGTCTTCGGAGGCACGGATCCCGGACGCTTCGTGCCGACTTACATGATCCTCGGAGAAAGCGGCCAGGATCGCGCCCTGAAACGCGACCCGGATTTCGACCGCCGGGATTTATATATCATCACGCAAAACGGAGTCGGCGAACCGCTTTACCGCAAATATATTGCGGACCATTATGGTCCCGACCGCCCGGGGCCTGGAAACGGATTTGAGAAATGGCTGGGCCGCGGAGAGGCCTACCCCTCAAAGCCGCTCGCTCTTCCCAGCGAAAACGAAATCCAGGAAGCGATGACCAAAGAAATGACGCCCAAACCGGGCAAAGAAACGCCCGGTCCTGCAATTGCGCACAGCGTGGTAACCCGGCTGATCTGGGAGAAGAACCGCGACAAACACGATTTTTTTGTTGAGGAAAGCTATCCCCTCGAATGGTCTTACGACCACGCCATCCCCCGCGGACTGATTTATCAAATCAACAAAGAGCCGCTCAAGGAAATCCCGGAGAAGGCGGTTCAGGACGACTTCGCATTCTGGCAGAAATACATTTCGGAACTGCTTGGGAATCCGGATTTCAAAAAGGACTTCGATGCCCAGCGCTCGTTCTCCAAGCTGCGATCGACCACCGGCAATCTCTACCGCCACCGGAAAATGGACAAGGAAGCGGAGAAGGCCTACCGGGAGGCCCTCCTGCTCTGGCCGGGAAACCCTGAGAGCCTTCAGGCGCTCACCACCGTGCTCTGGGAGCGCGGCGACTTTGATGACCTGCAGATCTTGCTGGATGCCGCACTGGAGGCGGATCCGAACAACCGCCAGTTCCTCCGGCTCTGGGTGATCACCGAGCAGCGCAAGGCCATCGAGGGGGACATCATCGCGCTGAAATCCAAACTTGTCCTCCAGCCCCGGTCCCGTGAAGCTGTTCAGAATCTCCTTAAAATCTACACCTCGGTCGCAGACACCAACAAGGCTTCCCAGCTGCTCGACCAGTCGATCGGCACATTCCAGGACGACCCGGACTTCCTGCGCACCGCGGCAGCCTACGCGGAGAGCAACAAGTTCCCGAAGGCACAACTCGCCGCTGTGGGCCGCCTCGCCGCGATCGAACCCATGAACCCGGAAAACCATTTCCTCCACGCCTCCGCGGCATTTGCCAACGATGAAAAGAAAACCTTCTTCTCCGCGGCGGCGGAGGCGATCCGGACCGGCGGCGAGCAGATGCGTGACGCGGTTTTGAATAACCCGGCGTTTGCGTCCTGGGAAAACGAAGCGGGATTTCAAGCACTTTCGGGGAATTCAACCGGATCGGCGGCGAGCCCGTTGCCTGCCGCATCCCCGGCCAAAGCGCCCGCTCAGCCGGCGGCAGCCACACCATCCCCCACCCCTGGATCCAACATCAAAAGCACGAACCCGCCCGGCTCCGCAAAGCCCTGATCAGATCGACCGTCCGGAGGCTTGAACCGCTTTAACCGCCGAGGTGATCGCGGAGGCGTAGAGCGAATCCCAGTCCCCGATTTTTCCGTCGATCCGGGCGGTCCAGTTGGCGTCCCCGACTGCGCCGGGCACATTGAACCGGTCTGCGAGCCCGAAAAGATCGGTGATCTGGTGGACGGCAAGCCACGAGTTGCAGGCAAAAAGCCCCCGCAGGAGAACGGCATGAATCTCCGGGGAGAATTCGCAGGGGACGTCAATGTCCGGGCGCCCGCAGAAATCGAGCAGTTCGCGCATTCCTTTGAGGGCATTATCCCGGGACTCCACTTGGGAGGAGGCTTCGAGCCAATCGTTCCAGAACTGCCGGATCGGTGGGTGGTCGTGCGTGGCAAACGTTGCCAGGCTCAGCCTCTGGTAGTCCGTGCCGGGGACCATCGGACCGTTGTCGTAAAGCCGTTCCCACTGCGGGATTTTGAAGCCGGGCACCTCCAAGGCCGCCAACGTCGGACGGACGTAGGGGGCCACCTCCCCGAGATCCTCGGCCACCAAACGGTGCTCGCCGGTCTCCTCAAGAAAAATCCTGAGCAGCATCTCTCCCTGGTAACGGTTTAGGTCGCGATTGTGCTCCGAGCTGTCGTCCCGCTCAACAAAACCGGGAAGGCGTCCGCCTGTGATCTCGCGGGCCTCGCCCGGAGTCAGCGCCGTGAAGCGTGCGTTTTCCTCCGGGCGCCAGGGGAAGCTGTAGATCCGGAAAAATCCGAGCGCGTGATCGACCCGGAGAAAATGGAAAATATCGCGCGCAGCGGTGAGCCTCCGCCTCCACCAAGCGAAATTGTCGTGGGACATCGCCTGCCAGTTGTAAAGCGGGAACCCCCAGTTCTGCCCCCACTTCTCGGTGAATGGATCGCTCTTGAACACCTTCTCCGGGGGCGCGCCGCTCGAACGCGTGAGGTCAAAGATTTCCGGCCTTTCCCAAACGTCAGCGCTGTAGATGCTCACGCCAACCGGAATGTCGCCCATCAGCGCGACGCCGGCCGCCTCTCCTGCATCCCGCACGGTTTTCCACTGGGTGTGTGCGATCCACTGGACATAGCAAAAGAACCTTACCAGCCCGCGGAACCGCCGGCGCTGGGCGGCGGACAGGAGTTCGGCCCAGTCCCGCGCCGACTCCGGAGTGCGGTGTTCCTGAGGCCAGCTTGTCACGATTTCCGAGTTGTCGTTCCATGCGATGAGTGCACGGAAAAGCCCGTAGGGCTCCAGCCACTCAACGGATTCCGATTCAAAAGCAGCAAACTCTTGCAGGCGTTTCCGGTCACCGCCACGCGAGCTGAGCTTTTTGAACGCAGCCTCGAGCAGTTCCCTCTTGAGCGCTTTCACGGCGGCATGGCGTACCGGGCCTTCACGCAGCGCACCCACTCCATGACGGGCGGAGATCGCCTCGAAATCCGTGGGGGAAAGCTCGGGAATCCATGCGGGTGTCGTGGCGATGGTCGAGGGCTCGATCGCCATCGAGCTGATGATATTGTAGGGGCTATGATCGCTGCCCGTTTCGTTCAAAGGGAGCACCTGAACCAGCCCGAACCCATGGGCTCCAGCCCATCGCACAAGCTCGATTGCAGCGGCCGCATCTCCCACCCCGAGATCGTCCCCGCCCCTCAGCGCGCTGACGGGGGCAAGAATCCCGGCGATCTTTTTCTCGGGCGAAAGTGTCATCATGTGCCGGGTATTACTATTGTTCCATTTCCCGCTGTCGAGAAAACTCAGGGCTGGTGCAGTTGCCGGATCAGACAGCGCAACAAGCGCTCAAGGCGAACCGCAACGTTGGTTTCTTCCAGCAAGCCCCTCCGCTCCACGGGATCGGTGATGAGCGCTGCCGCGATCGCGTCGGCATAGGCGCCGCCGGCATGAACCTGCTTCAGATAGGTCTCGAAACCCTGTGGCAGCACGGAGCCGGAAGCCCGGACGTGCCGGCAAATCTCGTCCAACTCACACCGCAGGTTCTGGATGGCCGAGGGATCGCCGGGCTCGTCGGCCAAAACTTTGATTACCGCGCGCGGAAACGGTGTCAGCCGGACATCCGAGAACATCACGCGGCCGACACCCTGCAGGATCAGGTTTGACGTGCCGTCCGGCTTGGTCACGCAGGCCCGGACGAACCCGAGTCCTCCAATGGCGGCAACCTCACCGTCCTCACCGGCATGGGCGATCGCAAACATCCGTCCGCTGCCGAGCGACTGGCCGAGCATCCGCCGGTATCGGTCCTCGAAAATGTACAGAGGCAGGAGCGCCCCGGGAAAAAGGCTCACCCCGGGCAAAATCATCAACCCGACAGAATCTGGAAAAACCGGCTGGTCCGAACTATCCACACCCATTCCTACGATTGTCGCCGGAAAATCGGATCAAGAACTTTTACGAAGCATGCCGGCCCGGCACATCGCGCTAAAACACCCGTGGCTCGCCCTCGTTCAGAACGCAGATCCGGTCGAGCAGATTCTTGGCGCCGGCATGCTTACGCAGACGCTCGGGAGGTTCATGGAGCGGCTCGTAGCTGAGCCGGAATGTCCCGAAGTGCATAGGGACCATTGTCTTGGCCCCCAGTTCGACAAATGCTTGGAGGGCCTGTTCGGGGTTCATGTGCACGTCGCGTTTCGTCGGGGCGTCGTATGCACCAATCGGCAGCAGCGCGATTTCGACCGGGATGCGGGCACCGATCTCCTTAAACCCGTCAAAATACGCGCTGTCGCCACAATGGAAGACCGAGCGCCCGGCATACTCGATCAGGAAGCCCCCAAACCCACGGTGGTTGTCGTGCAAAACTCTCGCTCCCCAGTGACGCGCCGGGGTCAGCGTGATCTTCATCTCCCCGTGCTGGAAACTCTCCCAACAGTCGAGCTCGTGCACGTGCCGGAACCCCAGTCCGTGAACAAGACCTCCGACATGCTTGGGCACGACGATCGCCTGGTCGCTCGCCACCGCACGCAGCGTCCGCCGGTCGAGGTGGTCGAAATGGGCGTGCGTGACCAGCACGAGGTCTATCGCAGGTAAATCGTGGATCGCGATTCCCGGCTGCTTGATCCGCTTGATAACCTTGAGCCATTTGGCCCAGTTCGGATCGATCAGAACGCTGTGCTCAGGAGTCTGGATCAGGAAGGAAGCATGCCCGATCCAGGTGATGCAAATCTCGCCTATGCGCAGCTTCGGAAACTCGGGCTTCAGCTTTTTCCCGTGGCGCTTTGTGAAAAGTGAGGGGATGATCACCTCCGCAAGAAAATTCCGCTTGTGCCAGCCGTCGCCGAGCCTCATGTCCACATGGTGAGCCGGCTTGCTCCGGACAGGTTTTTTGCGGATTAATCGGGCAACCATCTCAACATCGATTCTCTATGATCCGGCTGGAAAAGCAACGACTGCGCGACGAAATGCGAGGGATTTTAAGAACCCTCCTCCCGTCGGACAGGGAGTCCCTCTCGGCCAGAATCGTAGCTGCCCTCCGCGCTTGGCCGCTGTGGCAATCGGCCGCTTCCCTCTCCGCATTTGCGGCCCTTCCGGGCGAACCCGACATCCTCTCGCCCTGGCCGGACGGCAAGTTGCTCTCGCTTCCTCGCGTCGAAGCCGGGTCGATCGCCATGCATCTGGTTCGCTCCCCATACGAACTGGATCCTGGAAAATTCGGCATCCTTGAACCCTCAATCCAAGCGCCGGCATCTGAAGGTCCGTGGGATCTGATTCTCGTTCCCGGGCTCGCGTTTGACAGGTGCGGCGGACGCCTCGGACGCGGGCGCGGGTATTATGACCGCTTTCTGGCGCAGCATCCGGAAACTGTCCGCGTTGGCATCTGCTTCGACGAGCAGGTCGTGCAGGAGCTTCCCCTCGAACCCCATGACTTGCGCCTGAACGCTCTCGTGACTCCCTCCGGGATCCTTCACTTTGCTGGCTGAGGAGTTATCTTCAATCCTGACATCCATGAGACGCTTCTGCCTGGCCTTGGTCTTCATTTTCTCCGCCTCTGACCTGATCCGCGCGAACGATCCCCCGCCGGAAGCCGCCAACCAGCCGGAGACCGAAGCTTCTGCGGATTGTGACAGGCTTGTGGCGGAAACCCACAAGGCCTCGCTCAAGCTTCGTGACGAGGCATTGCACAAAACCATCGCCAAAGACTCAGCCTGGCCCAAGGGCATCTGGGGCGACAACATGTGGACCCTTTCGGCCCTCTACCTGAATGAGAAGGTAGATGTCGCCAACGCGCGACTGCTCGCGCAGGCGAACGCATACATCGATATGATCCAGAAACAGGGGAGCCAGCCCACCGCTACGCCGGAGGAGCCTGGAAACGCGCCCTGGACGTTCTTTACCACGACCGACTATGTGCGGACCCTTCTGCTCTTCCACTCGAAGAGTCCGCATTTTCCCGGCCGCCTCCAGCCCGAGACGGAAGCCGCGATGAAGGAGGCCCTTTGGCTCTGGGTCAAAGCAGAAAGCCGGATCGCCGAGGCCGGCCAGGATGACCTGTTCCTCCTGCTCGGCACGGAGAACCATGACCTGAACAGGCGCCCGAACTATTATCTGGTCACCGCCCTGCTGAGCGATGACCCGGCTTACCGCAACCGGAAGCTCGCGGACGGCCACACCGTTGCAGAACACGCGGCTGCCTATGAGGCATATTTTCGCGAATGGCCGCGGCGCCGGGCGGGGACGGGGCTTTGGGTCGAGGTCGGTTCGAACCTTTATCAAAAATACTCCTGGCCGGCACTGTTCAACCTGCATGAACTCGCCCCCGATCCCGTCATCCGCAAGTGCTTCGGCCAGTTGCTCGACCTGGCCTTAATCGAGGAAGAGCAGATTTCCGTGCATGGCCGACGCGGCGGCGGCAGAAGCCGCGCGACACCCGGCTCCAACGGCTTCGAGCCCTACAAAAACCTGCTTTTCGCGACGGAAGGGCAGCCTTCGGGCTCTTCGCATTCCCGTGTCATCGAGACCAGCCGCTATCAACCACCTCGCGAGGCGATCCTCCTGCGCAAGCAGGCCCTCCCGGCCGCGAAGCCTTTTGTCATCCGCAATCGCGTCCTCGGAGAATTTGAAACGCCCCAACCCGGAGAGGGTCCGGGCCAACGACTCGCCGCCGATCCGGCCCTTGTCAACTACGCCTACCGCACTCCTTACTACCTGCTCGGCAGCACGCTCCAGAACCCCGCCCTCGCCATCCCCGACCCCAAAACCGGCGCCCAGGGCCTGAAGTATACCGGAATCTCCCGGCAGAATCGTGCGTGCGGGATGCTCTTCGAGGGGCCCTCGGCCAGCGAGGTCTGCAGCGTCTCTGCCGTCATCGGACACGGGAGCGGCGGCCGTCCGCAACACTCGTTCTGGAGCGTTCAGCACGAAAACGTCCTCATCCTGCAGCGGATCGCACCCGAAGGCCGCTCTTCCCTCGGGTCCTACAAAACGGATGCCATCGGCATCGGGTTCGCGGGTAGGGCCTTGGAGAAGATCGAGGAAAACGGATGGATCTTCGCCAGTGATGGCAAGGCCTTTGTCGGAGTGAAGTTCCTCGACGGCGGATATGCCTGGGACGCGAAGCGGGAGCTGGCAACGCCGGAGAGCTTTAACCAAGCCACCGACAAGTCACGCGTCATCCTTCACGCCGGTGACATCGCGAGCCATGGATCATTCGACAAATTCAAGGCCGATGTGCTCGCCAACCGCCTCCAGGTCACCGCAGACAAGGTGGATTATCAATTCGGCACGTCAGCCAACCGCCTCGAAGTCACGCTCTACGATGAAAAGGCCCCCGGGCGCTTCGCACTACCCCTTATCAACGGCAAGCCGGTTGACCTGCACCCGGCGACAACCTACCAGAGCCCCTACCTCAACGCAGACTTCGGCAGCGACAAGATTTCTGTGAGTGTCGGCCCGTTCCGTCGGCTACTGGATTTTTCCAAGTGACCAATAGCAGCTCGAAAACAGCTGGGACGCGACAATGAACAGACTTGCCCTCCTCACCGCCCTGCTTCTGGCACCGCTGGCTGTGGCGGATGCAGCCGATGGGTTGGTAGTGTATCCACCGGTTCCTGGACTCGCAGCCTCGGCGCACTACAGCGTGCGCGTGCGCTCCGCCAGCAAGGACAGCAAATGGCAGAGCGCCTTCGCTTGGGAGACCGTCTGCAAGGCCATCGAAAAGAACACCGATGCCTACTTTGAGCATCTGGCCGGCTGGACGCACACCTATGTGAACTTCGAGACCGCTGGCGCCGTGGAAGTCGAGATCGTCCGAGTCGACGGCCGGCCGATTCATGCCGCAGCCGTGCATCCCCATCGCAAAGTCTCTGCGTGCTCGGTCAAGGACGGCAGGGTTTTTGTCGTCCTCGATCAACCCTGCCTGGTAGCCGTTGATATCGATGGCCAGATGGACGGGCAGGACACGGGCAAAGGCTACAATGGACCGCCGATTCACACGATCTCCCTCTTTGCCAATCCACTTTTGACCGGCAAACCCAAGCCCGATGATCCCGGCGTGTTGGCCGTGAAACCCGGTGAAATCCCGACCTCCGACGGGCCTTGGACCACGCTCTATTTCCTGCCGGGCGTTCACGATGTCGGCTTGGCATTCCCGCTTCACGCCAACCGCCAATATTACATCCCCGGAGACGCAATGGTCTACGGCACCCTCTCAAATACGAAATGGGGCGATGGCCATCATATCCGCATCTTCGGGCACGGCACCTTGTCTGGTGCCCGGACGAAGCATCCGAAGTATGTGGAACCGGCGGCCTCAGAAAAGGAACATGGGCGCTATCGTCCGATCGAGTTGGTCGGCACCACCGACACCCGCGTGGAAGGCATCACGATCGCCGACTCGGCGACTCACTCGCTGATGCTGATCCATCCCTACAAAGCAGGGCATCCCAACGAAGTGAAGTGGACCAAGATCTTCACCTGGCGCGCCAATGGCGACGGGATCAATCCCTTTGGAAACACGCTCATCGAGGACTGCTTCCTACGCACCCAGGACGATTCGCTCTATGTGAGCGGCCTGGGCATCCGCCGCACCGTGCTTTGGAACGACGCCAACGGCTCGTCCTTCGTGCTGAGTGGCCTGCCGCAACTCACCAACCGCAAGCTGATAGTAGAGGACTGCGATGTGATTTATGCGCGGGCCAAATGGCACCACTGGAGCGGTGGCCGGGTCTTCAACATGCGCGGTGAAGGAGGAGGCGCAGCCGGAGCAGGGGTGATCTTCCGCAACATCAACATCGAAGACCCCAGGCCGACGCTCCAGCAATTCTTTCTCTGCATGAGCATGCCGGAGCCATATTCGAAGAACGCGAAAAAGCGCGGCGCCGGAGACTTGTCGGGCATCATTTTCCAAAACATCTCGATCGCCGCTCCCAGCGTTCTGGGCGAACCACAGATCCTCTGGGGCCAGCCCAATGCAAGGATCCGCAATCTCACATTTGAAAACCTCACACTCGCCGGGAGACCGGTGCGCGATAGCGGTTTTTTTAAAACAAACGAGTTCGTCGATGGAATCGTCCTCACACCAGCCGCAGCGCCCCCACCTTGAGTGCTGCCACCAATCTGTTCATGCCCCCCTCTCATCTCGCACTTTTCCCGACTTTGAGGTTTGCGCCCCTGTTCGGGCTTCGCACCAGGTGAAACTTTAGTGGTGTTCGCGGGTTTAATGCGTCGAGACTGCTGTTATCAGGTCTTTGGAGCAATTTCTGGGGTGCTTTCCAATGGCAGGAACTGACAAATCAATTGAAACCGAATGGAACGAACATGACCCGCCCTCTATGCCCTCACCGGCCCTCTGCTCGAGCTCGTGGCCGCGCTATCCGGAGCCGCCAGAAACCGCAATGATTCCAGGATAAAGACATGCTCATCATTTCCATGCGTGCCAAAACACAGTTCCTGACACCGTGGTACCGTGTCACCCGGGTCGGACGAAGCTCCACCGCCCGCATGCTCATGGTAGGTTTGGCTCTGATAAGTTGGCACGGCGCTACGGCCGCGGAAACCTTTCGGGCGCCGACCGCGGACGTCGTGCTGAAGACGCTCAAGCAGGAGCATCCACGTCTCCTCATCTCCCCCAGCATTATGGAGGAAACAAAGGCGCTTATCGCCCGGGATGCGCTGGCGGCACGGATCTACGCGTCTATCCTGAAATCCGCGGACAAGGCCCTGGAGGAGAAGCCCTCCATCTACGAACTGCCGGATGGCAGACGCCTGCTGACGATCAGCAACAAGGTGATGGAACGGGTAACGAACCTCGCCTTCGCTTACCGCATGACCGGCGACAAAAAATACGTCAACCGAGCCTGGATCGAACTGGAGGCCGCAGCCAAGTTCAAGGACTGGAATCCGAAGCACTTCCTGGACACGGCCGTCATGACTCATGCCCTCGCCCTCGGCTATGACTGGCTGTATCAGGAATGGACGCCCCAGCAGCGTGCGACCATCAAACAGGCCATCGTCGACCTAGGGCTGAAGCCGGCCATGGGGGTTTACAAGGGAGGAAAGGGTTGGGCGGCGGGAGACAACAACTGGAACCAGGTCTGCAATGGCGGCATCGGCCTGGGTGCGCTGGCCATCGCCGACGAGGAACCCGCACTGGCGGGCGCCATACTGGCCCATGCCGTGAAGAGCATTCCGCGCGCCATGTCATTCTATGCGCCGGACGGCGGTGGCGAGGAAGGCCTCACCTACTGGGCTTTCGGCAGCAGCTATAATGTGCTGCTCATGGCAGCGCTGGAAAGCGCGCTGGGCACGGACTTCGGCCTGAGTCAGGTCGATGGTTTCCGGCAGAGCGGCGATTACCAGATCTTCCTGTGCGGCACCGGACGCATGCCATTTGATTTTGGAGACTGCGGCAGGCGCCCCGTCTCCTCGGCACAGCACTTCTGGATGGCCCGGAAGTATGACATCCCGCGCTATGCCTGGTTCCGTTACAGCGCACTGGTCGAAGGCCAGACCGGCGGCATCATGGACCTGCTGTGGTGGAATCCCATCGCGACCCCACCCGCTGACCGGGACATGCCCCTCGACCGGGTGTTCCGTAAAGTCGAATGCGGTTCTTTGCGCGATGGCTGGGAACCGGGGAAAGGCTTTATCGTTGCGCTCGAAGGCGGCAGCAACGGCGGCAGCCACCGTCATCTCGATCTGGGCAGCTTCATCCTTGAGTGCGATGGGGTGCGATGGATCTGTGATTCCGGCAAGGAGCAGGAGACCTACCACAGGGACCAGAATCATCAGAACCGTTGGGATTTCTACCGGACCCGTGCCGAAGGACACAACACCCTGGTGTTCAATCCGCACATGAATCCCGATCAGAACCTCAAGGGTTCGGTGGCATTCACCCCGGTCCGATCGGAAGCGGCCCAAGCGACAACGACGTTGGATCTGACCAAGGTCTACTCAGATGATGCCACCAAAGTGCTGCGCACATTCACCCTCGACCGGGGCCGAAGCTTTTCGGTGGTGGATGAAATCACCTGCAAACAGCCGTCGACGGTTTGGTCTTTTTTCCATACCGAGGCCAAGGTGGAGATCGCTGGGGATAATCGTTCTGCCACGCTGACGGACCAGGGAAAGAAATTGACGGTGCGACTGCTGGCCCCCGACGGAGCAACCCTCACGGTGATGCCGGCGGCTCCCCTGCCAAGCTCACCTCAGATCAAGAAACAGGCAGACAACAAAAAGCTCAGCAAGTTGGCGGTCCACCTGGAGGGCATCACATCGACCAGGATGGAGGTCGAGTTTGCGCGCTGATGCGTTAAATGTTCCCATCGGTGTCGTCCCAGGGCGACGAGCAGTATGAAATCACATTCGATCACGAAAGAACCGGGATGAACCAACCCTTCGCATTGCTTTCTGCCTTGCCGCTGTTACCGCTGGCTGCGTTCACGGTGCCGGAGTCCACCGCAGCTGGCGCATCCGCCAGACCCAACGTCCTGTTCATTGCCGTGGACGATCTGCGGCCGGAAATGGGCTGTTACGGAAACAATATCGTCAAGACGCCGAACCTCGACCGGTTCGCCGCCCGCGGGATCGTGTTCAACCGCGCCTACTGCCAGCAAGCCGTTTGCAGCCCGTCACGCAGCTCGATCATGACCAGCCGGCGGCCGGACGCGACGCGCGTGTGGGATTTGGAGACGCATTTCCGGGTCGCGTTGCCCGACGCGATCACGCTGCCGCAATATTTCAAGGCCAACGGCTACCACTGCGTCGCGTTCAGCAAGATTTACCATCACGGCTTCGAGGATGGCCGGTCATGGAGCGAGCCGCACTGGTATCCGAGCGGCCAGACGATCGACACCGACCCGCTCGATTGGACCAAGCGCATCACCAGGAAAACCGGCGACGGCGTCAAGGAATACTCCAAGACGCCGCTGCCCGCGGACAACGATAAACCCGGCGGCGGGAAGAGTGCCAAGGGCGCGAAGGGCAATGCGTTCGAGGTCAGCCCGAAGAGCGACGATGAATTGCCCGACGGGTTCACCGCCGCAACGGCGATCAAGAAATTGCACGAGTTAAAAACGAAGGGACAGCCGTTCTTCCTCGCTGTCGGCTTCCTCAAGCCGCACCTGCCGTTCGTCGCACCAAAGAAATACTGGGACCTTTACGATCCGGCCAAAATTCCCCAACCGCTGATCGACCACCTGCCCGAAGGTGCCCCCGGGTTCGCGGGTCACACCAATGGCGAGTTGCATTCCTACGCCAACGTACCGAAAGGCAACCCGATCCCGGAGGATTTCGCAAAGACGCTGCGCCACGGTTACTACGCCTGTGTCAGCTACACCGACGCCCAGGTCGGTCGGCTGCTTGACGCGCTCGACAAGGAAGGCCTCGCCGAGAACACCGTCATCGTGCTCTGGGGCGACCACGGCTGGCAACTTGGCGACCACGGTCTCTGGCACAAGCACACCAACTTCGAACTCGCCACCCGCGCACCGCTCCTCATGAGCGTGCCGGGACTGAAGTCGGCCGGCCAAAAATGCGACGCCCCGGTCGAGTTCGTGGACGTCTACCCGACGCTCGCCGACGTCTGCGGGCTGCCAATTCCCGCCGGCCTCGACGGGGTGAGCCTCAAGCCCTGGCTCGAAAACCCGGCGACCCCAGCCGCCAAGGTCGCCATCAGCCAATACCCGCGCGGCGGCGCCCAGACCGGCAATCGTTCGCTGATGGGCTACAGCATCCGCGACGCACGCTGGCGGATGACCGTCTGGCGCGACCGGCACGACGGCGCCTCCGTGCCAACGGAACTCTATGACGAACTAAACGATCCGGCCGAGTCAAAGAATCTGGCCGGCGCGAATCCCGACGTCGTCACCCGTCTAAGCGGGTTTCTGCCTCCGCTCCCAAAGCCTGGTGAGGCGAAAGGGAAAGACCCGAAACCGATTGTGGATCGAGTCGCGCTGTTCGAGAAGAAGGATAAGAACCACGATAACAAGCTCACCTTCGAGGAATTCATGGCCAGCCAGCCCGATCCCAAAGTCGCAAAGAATCGCTTTGAGCAATGGGACGTTGACAAAAAAGGTTTCCTCACGAGCGATGAGTTCATCAACCAGGGAGGAAAAGCGAAGTAAATTTGTCAGGAAAAGCCTTGGTCATTGTGCCCGTGCTGCTGGCTCCGCTGCACACCGCCCATGGGCCTTGAGGTGGGCTACGTGCCCATCGTCACCCGCCAAGAAACAAAAGAATAAACGCCTCGAATCCGGACTCACCAATGAAGCCCCCCCATTCACTCATTCCCGTATTCCTTTTTGCTGCGCTCTCCGCATTCCCCTGGACAAACGCGGAAGCGAAGCCGCTCAAAGTCTTCATCCTCGCCGGCCAGTCGAACATGGAAGGCCATGCGAGAGTCGAAACCTTCGACTACCTTGGCGACGACCCGGCCACCGCCCCGCTGCTCAAGCAAATGCTCGGCGCTGATGGCAAACCCCGCGTCTCCGACCACACGTGGATTTCTTATCTGACCGGCAGCGGTGACAAAAACGGCGAGGGCACCGGCAAACTCACTGCGGGATTTGGCGCTCGGCGCAATCCCGCAGAGGACGGCGGCAAGATCGGCCCCGAGTTCACGTTCGGTCTCACGATGGAACCGGCGCTCGAGGAACCGGTGCTCATCATCAAGACCGCGTGGGGAGGCAAATCTCTCTCCTACGACTTCCGGCCGCCGGGTGCAGGCGCATATCCGCGCTCGGCAGACGACATCGCTAAGAATCGCAACTCTGAATCGGGCTCCGGGCATTACTACCGGCTCATGATTGAGCATGTGAAAAAGGTGCTCGCCGACCCGAAGCGCGTCTGCCCGGCCTACGACGCGTCACAGGGCTATGAGGTTGCCGGGTTCGTGTGGCTGCAAGGCTGGAACGACATGGTGGACCGCAACATTTATCCCGTGCCGCCGAAGGACAGCAAAGAGAACCGCTACGCGAAATATAGCGAGTGGCTGGCCACGTTCATCCGTGACGTGCGCAAAGACCTCGGCGCACCAAAGATGCCGTTCGTCATCGGCGTCATGGGCGTGGGCGGCACGAAGGCCAACGAGAACATGGACGCGTTTCGCGAAGCCATGACTACGCCCGCGCTGCTGCCGGAGTTCAAGGGCAACGTCATCGCCGTGCCGACTGCGCCGTTCTGGTCCGAAGAACTCGGCGCCATCGCAGACAAACGTGAGCAGGTCAGAGCCATGGCCTTCGCGTTGAAAAACAAAAACAAGAACGGCCCGAACAAGGACGGCACCATGACTGACCAGCAGCAGAAAGACTATCTGAAGCAGTTCGAAGCAGATCTCATCACTCCCGCCGAAGCCGCGCTCTGGAGGCGAGGCGCATCGAATGCCGGCTACCACTACCTCGGCTGCGCAAAAACCTTCGCACTGATGGGCAAAGCGTTCGCCGAGGCCAACCTCAAGATGCTGGAGGCCCGGCGCCCCTGACACCTCATCGCAATAACATGATGCCTAAATGAAAACCCTGCTCCCGCTCCTCACCGCCCTGCTGCTCGCGTTGTGTTCCGGAAATGTTCCCGCCGCGCTACCCGCGCTTACCGGCGACAAGATTCACAACGCCGAGATGGCCGGCTACCTCTTCGGCCCTGCGGAGAAGGTGCCAGAGGAGTTCAACGCCGGCTTCTCGCTCTATGCCGCGGCGTGGCCGCTCGTTGCAAGCTACCCCGGGCACCGATTCCAAACCGGTCTTTGCGGCACCTGGATGCATCCGCAGTATGAAGCGGACAAAAAGCCCGGGGGCAAATGCTACACGGACGTCGAAGGCGGACTCGGCTGGTGGCGCGACACGCATTTTCCAACGACTACGCCGAAATTCATCATGGGCGGCGTGGGGCCGAACTTCCAGTGGATCGCCAACGGTCCCGGATACGGCGCGGGCACCTGGGAGAAACCGCGTGGTCAGTATGGTGTCGCACAACTCAGCCCGTGGCTGTTATTCCCGCTCGACGGACTGAACTTGAAACAAGGCACGTGCGGCGAACTCTTTGGCTACGGCTATCTTCCGCTGCCGCTCACCGATCCGAAAGCCACCACGGCTGGCAGGAACGTGCCGACCGGCAACCAGTGCTGGACCCTCTTCCTCAACACGGCCAACTTCAAGGGCCCGGTGGCCTTCTTCACCCCCTTTTTCTGGTCCCAGGCGACTATCGCCAATCCGGAGTGGGCCGGACTGATGCTCGATTCGCATCCTGTCGGCCCGAACAAGGCGATCCAGATGGAAACTCAGCACATCCCGGCCGTCCTGGGCACGGCTGCGGACGGCAAGGTTTTTGCGCGCGTCGCTCCGATGTCATTTCCCGTCGGTCCGGAAGGTTCTTCAACCGTGCTCCACCGCCTGAGCGCCTATAAAAAAGCGGCGCTCTGGGACGGTGTAAAATGCTGGTTCGATGGCGGCGCTCCGTCCACGGGACTGATCAAAGCCGAAGCAACGGCTGTGCACACGTTCCGGCAGGGCGGAGGCTCCAACTGGAGCATCTACCCCCCAAAAACGCCCCGCGAAGCGAAGACTCCCATCGCATGGAAGTCCTTCGCCACTTCCTTCACGCCGGATCCCGTAACGTTCGGCTATCGGTGGAACGAACAGCTGACGAAAAGGAACGGCCCGCTCGTCACCCTGCCGGAATACTTCCGGCTCGATTCGGAGGGGAAGAAGTCTGAGTGGTCGGTCGTGGCCCCCAAGGACGTACCGCAGGAAACCGGCCTCGCCCAATACGTCTTTGAAACTCCGCAGAAGAAACCCCAGTTACCCCGCACGACGCCGGATGACGCCTCAAGCTGCTGGAAGAAGCCCGGTCCCGCCGCAGGGCCGTTCCAGGCACACCTCGGCGATGGCAGCGTGGTCACCTACTACTGGTACCGGTTCGCCGACCAGCCAGCGATGCTCAATGCGGACCTCACGCCGGCAGAACGCGAAATGGTCCAGAAGCGGGTGGAGATGCTCCACCGCGCATGGACAAAGGACCGCACCTACCTCGCGCCGCCCGATGCCGGCACACTCGCGCATCTGGACCCGGCTTTACTTGTCAATCCGCCGCCCGGCATGGAAGCTGGCTATGTCCCCATCGCAACGCGCCAGGAATTGAAAAAATGACCACTTCACCCCTAGCCCGCTGTCTCCTCGCCGCCCTGCTGCTGGCGCCGCTCCACGCTGCCAATTTGCCGGATGGAGTCAGGCGGGTCAGTCCTTCCGAATTCCGGATTGAGCGCGACCGCATCGGTGAATCCGTCGCGGCCCGGCCCGTCCCGCAGGGAGTCGTGGATGTCAATCCGCCCTGGTTGCACGTGGAGGTACCGCTGCCGGATGGCCCAAAGGCTGCCCGGACCCGCCAAGAGTGGAACCGTCGCTTTTATTTCAAGCTGTCCCAGGACCCGCAAATGAAGAAAGACGTCATCGAAAGCGGACCGAAGCGCTGGTCGTTCTTCAGTCCGTTCCGAATGCTGGGCAAAGGCACCTGGTTCTGGACCTATGGCGTGGCATCGGCCGAATCACCGGACACCCCGGTTTGGCATGACAAGATCTTTTCCTTCGTCATCAACGGCAGCGAGTTTGCCCCGCCCATCCCTCCGACTGCCGACGACGTGCTTGCGATCCTGAAAAAGCGCACCGCCGGTCCGGTCGCGATTTGCTCCAGCGAGGACATCGGCAATATGCTCCCGGATAAGACCTGGCCCGAACTTGCCCAAAAGATGCTCGCAGATGCCCGGAAGGCACTCAAGGACGGCGAGCGTCCGGTGAACATCAACATGAGCGACAAGGATTACCCGGCCTACATGGGCAAGAACCCGAAGGAGAATTATTTCATGGTCAAACTGCGTGGCTTGTTCGGCGTCGAGGAACGCCGAGTGGATTGGCTGCTCCGCGGCTACCTGCTCACCGGCGAGGAGCAGTTCAAGAAACTGGGCGTTCAGCGGGCCATCGAACTGGAAAACCAGCGGCTGACCCGGACGTATTCGATTCTTGGAAAACAGGTGCCGCTCACTTATGCCGCCTACTACAACAGCGTGCCTCTGCTGGTGCTCGATGCGTTTTATGAGGATTTGCCGACCGAACAGCAACGGACCTTCACGGCGACGGTGATGGATCTGATGGACAAGCACCATGCGGGCCATCCGCATTTGCATGACCAACTCGAGCACGCTCACTTCAACCAGCACGACTGGCAGGGCGAAGTCAAAAACTTGATCATCGGTTCCGCCATCCTCAGCCGCCATCGCCCGGAAATCGAGGACTGGTTCAAGTATGCCTACGAGCTTTGGCTCTACCGCAGCCCGGCGCTCAGCCGCGGCGATGGGGGGTCCATGGACGGCAACGGCTATCTGGGAGTCCACGATGAACCCCTCACGCATGTGAACTGGATGCTCTACCGGCTGACCGGATTCAACTACTTCAACTCCAAACGATGGTTCTCCAGCTTTCCCGCTTACATGTCCTACATGAACGCGGCAGGCAATCCAGGCGTGCCTTTCAGCGACGGCGGCGACGAGAGTCCCGGCGTCCCCTATCTCACGGAAATGTTGGCATATCTCTGCCCGGATCAACCCGCGAATCTGTGGCGTTTTCAATCACAGGGCCGCCGGGATGCCGCCCAGTTCAGCAAGGATCTGGTCAAAGGCTACAAGGCGATGGCCGTGCTGCAATTGTGGCAGCATTCCAAGGCGCCTGACTTGTCCGGTGCGCAGCCTCCCACGGAGTCGGCCGCCGCATTCCGCGATGTCGGCATGGCGGCAATGCACAGTGACATCCTCGATCCATCACGCAATCTGCTGGTGACATTCAGTTCCGCAGTCAATGGATCCTTCCAGCATCTGCATCCATCACAGAATGCGTTCTGCATCGCCTACGGCGGCGAACCGCTGTTCTGGCGCACCGGCTACTACAACGGCGGGCCGATCCACGACGCCCTCAGCTACAAATGCTCCCGCGCACACAACACGATCCTGGTGGACGGTCTCGTTCAGGGCTTCGACCTGGGCGCCTACGGCTGGCTCCCCCGCTTCGTGTCGGGAAAACGCATCAGCTATGTGATGGGCGATGCTTCCCACGCCTACAACGGCAGGTTCCCCAAATTCGGCATCGATCAGCCGAACCAGCCACGCAATGCAAAGAGCAAAAACCGCGACGAATTCATCACTCGCGAGAACGGCTACGGCATGCCGGGCGTCACCCGGTTCCGCCGCCACATGGTCATGATGCGTCCGAGCCACGTGCTGATTTACGACGAGCTGGAGGCCGACAAGCCGGTGACCTGGACGTTCATGTTGCACTCCCTCAAGCCGGTGGAGCAGCTCGGCAACAGCTGGTTCTCAACAGCCAATGGCAAGGCAACCGGCAGTGCCCGGTTATTCTGCTCGTCGGCGGTGCATGGCAGCGTAACGGATCAGTTTTTCGGCCCCCCGGTGGATGAGGAAAATAAGCGCGGCGGCAAAAACCCGCCGAACTGGCACGCTTCCATCTCCACAAACGAAAAACTGCCAGCCACCCGGTTCCTCACGGTCATCGAGGTGCTTCCAGGCGCTGCCAAGCCGGTTGAGCCGGTCGCTGACGGCAGTGGGCGCATTTGCCTGAATCTCGGCGGCTACAAGGTGTCCGCCGAGCTGGATCCTTCAAAGCCAGGCTATCTTGCCGTGCATGATCAATCCGGGACGAGCGCGCTCGTCAGCGGACAGGCCGCACGCGAAATATCGCTCGGTGCCGAGTGCCGAAAAGCCAAGGCGGAGGGCAGCACATTGTTGTGGGAAAAGGAGCCGGGACAGGCAGACATTTTCCTTGAGGAGACGGATCAACTGCCTCCCGTGCTCAGGTTTGGCAACCCGTATTGATCCCCCTAAGGTTTCTCCACAATCCGGAACAACCCACAACAGCCAGTCGGTCTTGAAGCGATCTGGCAAGATGGGTTCCATTCCTAACAGTCCCCCTTGCAAAAAAAGAGCGCCGGACCAAGAGGCCCGGCGCTCGAATGAGAATTGTTGGTATTACGGTCTAGCGACGGAAGTCGCGGCGTCCGCCGCCACCTGCGCCACCACGCCCGCCACCGCCGCCGCCACGACGATCGTCGCGGGAATCGCGGCGCGGTCCGTCGAAACGTCCGCCGCCACCGCCGCCGGGAGCACGCTCCTCGCGGGGCCGGGCCTCATTGACGGTCAACGCGCGGCCGTCGAGTTCTTTGCCGTGGAGCTGGGCCACTGCGGCCTGTGCCTCGGAGTCGGAACCCATTGTGACGAAGGCGAACCCGCGGGAACGGCCTGTGAATTTATCCTGCATCAACATCACCTCGGAAACTGCACCGAATTGCGAGAACAGGTCTTGAATGGCGATCTCGGTCGTGTTGAACGACAGATTGCCGACATATAGTTTATTACCCATGGTTTTAGTATTTTTAACGCATTGGGATCTGAGACTGTTCCCGAATTCCGGGTTTCAAACTACTGCCGGAATCTTCCGCACAGCGTCCACCAAATCACGACCACATCTGCTGAGGCCTGCTTATTCCCCTTTTTCAGGGAATTGGCAACTGATTTTTTGAACGATTTTTGACGGAAGTTCACTGGCACGGTTGACGGGCGGCCGCGATCTTTGGAGAGTGCATTCTTCATGCTCCGGAGATTACCACTTGTCATGCTGATGCTCGCCGCCGCTGCGCTTGCCGCGCCGGCCGCGGAGGAGATCCGTGTGCCTTTCAATTTCCAGTGGGGCGAATCGGCGAGGCGCCTCGAGGACAGCCTCCTGCGGGTGAAGGCCCGCGTGGTCGAACGCAAGATGGTCGGCACCCGCTCGGTCCTCGTCGTCGAGGGAATTCCCCAGCGGCTCCTGCAGCGGGCGCTCTTTTATTTTGAAGGCGACGCCCTCAACGAGATTGAACTCCACTACGGCGACAGGAACTGGGACGCGATGCAGTATGCGCAGTTCTTCGACCAGACCCGGCTGAACGTGGACAACAAATACGGGATGGGCCGTGTGATCGCGCGGCAGAAGACCCGCGAGGGCGACGTCCTTCAGACCCTCATCGGCTACCAGTGGATGCAGTCGGGGACCTCGCTGCAGCTGTTCCTCTACACCGCCGAGCAAGGCGCGAACGCGCTGCGCATCATCAGCCTTCACTACAAAGGACTGTAGGCGCACCCCCACCCCGTGAACGAACCACTCCTCGAAGTCGACAACCTCCGCAAAACGTTCGGCCAAACCACGGCTGTCGAGGATCTGAGCTTCCGGCTGCAGCGCGGGGAAATCCTCGGACTCCTTGGCGTGAACGGCGCGGGGAAGACAACGGCGATGAACATGATTCTCGGGCTCACTCTGCCAACCTCCGGCTCGATCCGCGCATTTTCCCTGCCGATGCCGAAGTGCCGGATTGCCGTCCTCAAACGGAGCAATTTCTGCTCGGCCTACGCCTCCCTCCCCTCGAACCTTCTCGTCTGGCAGAACCTCCTCGTCTTCGGGCTGATTTACGGGGTCCGGGGCATCCGCCGCCGGATCGACGAACTGCTCGAACTTTTTGAGATCCCCCACCTCCGCAACCGCGTGACCGGAGAGCTCTCGTCGGGCGAGTCCACCCGGGTCAACCTCTGCAAGGCTCTGATCAACGCCCCCGAGCTCCTGATGCTCGACGAGCCGACGGCCAGCCTCGACCCGGACATCGCGGACAAGGTCCGGAAGACCCTGCGCCACGTGCAGCGGGAGCAGAACATCGGCATGCTCTACACCTCGCACAACATGCGCGACATCGAGGAGGTCTGCGACCGGATCCTCTTCATCCACCACGGCAAGGTTGTTGCCGAGGGCACTCCCGCCGAGGTCGCGAGGAATTCCGAGCATGGCTCGCTGGAGGAGATGTTCATCCAGCTCGCCCGCTCGAAGGCACCATGATCCAGTTCCACGTCATCGGCGGGCTCGTGCTCCGCCACGTCCTGCTCTACTCACGGAATGCCGTGCGCCTTGTCGAACTGGTCTTCTGGCCTGCGGTCGACCTGCTCGTCTGGGGGTTCCTGACACTTTTCCTCAAGGAAAACACGGGGGGCACATTCCCCCATTTCATCACATTCCTCATCGCAGCGATGATCTTCTGGGACGTCCTCTTCCGCGCTCAGCAGGGGCTCGCCATCTCGTTTCTCGAGGATGTGTGGACCAGAAATTTGCTCAACGTTTTTGTAGCCCCTGTGCGCCCGCTGGAGTATGTGACCGCCACCGCGATCGTCGGTCTCCTGCGCGTCGCGGTCACGGTGGCCGTGCTGACCACGCTGGCCTGGCTGGCCTATGCGTTCCGGCTCTGGGATTTTCGTTTCCTGCTGCTCCCGTTCTTCGCAAACCTTCTCATCTTCGGATGGGCACTCGGCATGGTCTCCGTGGCGCTCATCCTGCGCTGGGGCCAGGCGGCCGAATCCCTCGCCTGGGCGGTTCCGTTCATGATCCAGCCGCTCGCCGCGGTCTTCTACCCGGTCAGCGTTCTGCCCGCTTGGCTCCAGCCGGTCGCCCTCTCGATTCCGGCCACACATGTCTTCGAGGGCATGCGCGCCGTCATGCTGGACGCCCCCACTCCCTGGGGACACCTGGCCGCCGCCTTCGGACTCAACATCGTCTGGCTGTCAGCGGCATGTTTTCTGTTCGCCGCAACCCTCCGCAGCGCCAGGGAGCGTGGACGTCTGGTCAAACTGGCCACGCAATAAGCGAGCGCATTAGAATTACTAATAAACCGCTTGACGCATAAGCGCGTCACAGGCATTCTCCTCGCATCAGGGGCCGAGCGCCCCCGCCTGTTCTTTTCATTACCAATCCGTCGGCCTAGGAAAGTCAGCGGTCCGCCCATCCGGGCAGACTGCGGGGTGAAATTCCCCCACTGTCGCGCAAAGGTTAAAGTCCGGGTTCGAACCGGCGGAGAAAACCGCACCGTCCTGCAATGGACAACGGCGTCGCATAAACGTCCGTGCGGGGGTTGTCCTTTTCAAAACGGGGAAAAGGCTGTCCCGAGACATTCCCCGTATTTTTGAAAGACAGATAAATGAAAAAGATCAAAACCTGGACCCGGGGCATTCTGCTTCTGGCGTTTTTTACAGGCGCAACCACTGAAATCATCCACGGCCAAATCCAAATTGGAACAGGCCCCGACTCCTCCATTCTGGTCATTGAGGCCGCAGAGTTCGGACCTCCGCAGGTTTATCAGTGGAATTATACCTACAATCCGTTGGCCCCGTTCAGCACTGCGGACCTGATCGCGGCCGTGGACTCCGCCATCAGCGGGCTCAACTTCACGCTTCTCTACGGCGGAACATTTCTTGATGCGATCGAGTATTCGAGCCTCACGCTCACCAATGAGTTTAACCCGCCCTATGCTCCCTTCTGGGCCCAGTGGGTCAGCGGGGGAAAATCCGGAATCCCGTTGGAGTCGAAGCCCGACGGAGTCTGGAGCGCTGGCTTTGGGATCACGGCCCGGGAAATCGCCCCCGGCTCGTGGGACGGCTTCCGGTTCAACGGCGCCTATGATGTCGAGCCTCCCTACGACGTGATTTCCGCTCCTCCCTCGCTTAGCCCGATCCCCGAACCGTCCGCCGTCGCCCTGCTTGCAGCGGGCGGCATCCTCCTTGTGACCTATGCGCGAAAAAGGCTTCACGCTTGTTGAGTTGCTGGCGGTCGTCTCGATAGTCCTGACGCTCGCCCTGGTTGGAGCCGGTGCGGGATGGAAGGTCTACGAGTCGGCCTCGCTGGCGGTCTCGGCCAGCAACATCCGGCAGCTCGCCGCCGGCGGGCTGAACTACCTCGCCGAGCACGACTACGTCTACTGGCCCTACCGCTCGAACGACCGCTCGAACGGCCTGGGGATCACGTGGTGGTTCGGGTTTGAATCGGCGATCAGCCTTGCGAAGCCGGAGGGCGAGCGGGACTTCAATGCCGCGCTGGGACCGCTGGGGGGCTACGTCCCGAAGAGCCTGCGCCCGGATCCCAGCTTTGCGCTCGGCGGGCACGCGTTCAAGCCGAAGTTCCGGAACGGCTACATCGGAACCGGCTACAATGTGCTGCTGGGAGGCGGGTTCCTGGGGATGGGAACATGCGTCAACCACCTGCAGCTCAGCGATCCCTCGAAGGTCGTCGTCTTCGTCACCTCGGCGCAGGTCAACACGTTCCAGTCACCGGCCACCGGAAAAAAACCCATGCTGGAGGAATTCTACGGCATCGACGCGCGGGAGACGACGATCCACTTCCGGCATCACAGGAAGGCGATGGTCTCGTTTGCGAACGGGAGCGCCGGGTTTCTGGAAATGGATGAATCCACCCGCGACAAACGGATGCCGAAAGCCAATGTCGGCCGGTTCTCGCCGGTGGGAACCGCAACCTTTCTGAAGTAGCGCGGATCTGTGGCAGGGCCGGCGAGGCCCTGCCACAACAAGTCCGCTTTAGAAGTGAATCGCGTGTCCCTGCGAGGCATGGGCCGCCTCGTGGACAGCCTCGCTCAGTGTCGGGTGGGCATGGATCGTCCCGATGATTTCCTCGTAGGTCGCCTCCATCGAGATCGCGAGTCCGAGCTCTGCGATCATCTCGGTGGCGTCGGCCCCGATGATGTGCGCGCCAAGGACCTCGCCATATTTTTCACCGATGAGCAGCTTCACAAAGCCCTCGCTCTCGCCGACAGCAAGCGCCTTGCCGCTTGCCATGAACGGAAATTTACCGACCTTGAACTTGAGCCCCTTTTCAGTGGCGGCGCGCTCGGTGAGGCCGACGCTTGCGACCTGCGGCTGGCAGTAGGTGCAGCCCGGGAAGAGGGTGACTTTCTTCGGCTTCTTGCCCGCAAACATCCCTTCGACCGCCTGGACGGCCTCGAAGCTGGCGACGTGCGCAAGCCAGGGTGGACCGATGATGTCGCCGGTGCCGTAGATCCCCTTCACGCTCGTCTCATAATTTCCGTCGGTCTTGAGCCAGCCCTTTGCATCAGTCTCGAACTTGATCCCCTGCGGCATGAGCGGGCTCACGCCGATCGCGACGAGGGCGATCGCCGCCTCGATCGTCTCATTCGCCTTGCCGCTGAGGGTCAGGCGCACGCCTTTGTTCGTCGTCTCGGCTTTCTCAACTTTCGTGCCGGTGAGGATTTTTATCCCCTGCTTGGCGAGGGATTTTTCAAGCGTCACGCTGACCTCGGTGTCCTCGACAGGGAGGATGTTCGGAAGCATCTCGACGATCGTCACCTTTGTGCCGAATGCGTTGAAAAAGTAAGCGAATTCGACGCCGATCGCGCCCGCTCCAATGATGATGATGTCCTTCGGCTGCTCGGCGAGGACCATCGCCTGCTTGCTACCGATCACGCTCTTCCCGTTGAACGGAAACCCCGGCATCTCGCGCGTGACAACCCCGGTCGAGATCATGATCTTGCCGGCTGTGTATTCCTTTTTCTTGCCATCCTTGTCAGTGACCTCGACCGCTCCGGCCTTCGGGATCGCCGCCTCGCCGCGGATGTAGTCGATCTTGTTTTTCTTGAAGAGCATCTCAATGCCACCGGCCAGCCGGTCCGAAACCTTGCGGCTGCGGCCGATCACCTTGTCCCATTCGTAGGATAGGCCCTCGACTTTGATGCCGAAGTCGGCCGCATGGTGGGCCATCATCTGGTAGACCTCCGCGTTCTTGAGGAGCGACTTCGTGGGAATGCAGCCCCAGTTGAGGCAGGTTCCGCCCGCGCGGTCCATTTCGACGCACGCCACCTTTTTGCCGAGCTGGGCAGCGCGGATTGCACCCACGTATCCGGCAGGTCCCCCGCCCACAACAATCAAATCGTAATCAGCCATAATTTTTAGAATGAACGGTCAATTTTGAACGCAATTTTGAGCGGACGCAACCCCAACTGCTAAAAATCAAAAAACGACTGCCCGGGAAAGGACGGGCGCGAGGGCCCGGAAGTCCGCCTGCGCGCAGCCGGCGGCTTCGGAGCGGGCCGGCCCCTGCCGGCCGCGGATTGCTTTTCCCACCGGTCGAGCACCGCCTGGGAATCCGCAACCTCCCGGCGCAGGTAGCCGAGGCTCTCCTCAAGCTCCGACCGGATGATTTTCTCGAGGGAGGCGCGGTCAGGATGGTTCCAGAATTTCCATGCGGGGGACTTCTTTGCCTTGCGGAGCTGGCTCTTGAGGGCGGCGACGGCGCGGGCGAACTCGCGGACGACCTGCCGCATGTGAAAGAGGGTCGTGCGCGAGCCGCCGGTTCCCTCGTGGAGATCGGTGATGGCGAGCAGGATTTCCATCCGCTCGACATCCCCGCGGGTGTAGGACTCCTGCAGGTCGTGCCAGAGACCGGCGGTTGCGGCATCCGAATCACAGGAATCCGGATGAAGCCGGCGCGCAAGAATGCGGTAGAGTTCCTTGATCCGCGAACTCTTGTCCGGCGGCCCCGCTACGCGCTGCACACCCCGTCCGCCCTGCGGCCTGGAGCCGCCAGCGGCTCCCGTCATCCGCTGGAATTCGCGGAACAATTTCTGGTATTCGGAGCGGTGCAGGAATTCCGGTTCGACCCCGAGTGCGCCGCGCAGAAACTCGTGGAAGATCCGCTCCTCCGGAGTGCGGCCATCGTCCTCGTCCTCCCCTGGCGGCGTCCCCCCGCCGAACTCCCAGTCTCCATCATCGCCCTCGGCTGGGTTCTGCTCCCGCTCGTCCGCGCTCATGACCAGCGCGTACGCCTCGTAATGCGGGCATCCGCGGAAGAACGCCTCCATCGTCACCCGCTCGATGAGGGCCTCCGTCCGGTCGAGACGCGCATTGAGCTCGCGCTCCTCGGTAAGAATCGCTCCGAAAGCAGCCGACTCCCACCGCTGGAATTCAGGCAGGATCTTCTTTTCGAACTCCTCAAGCTCGGCGCGGATTTTGGCCACCGCTTTCATGCCGGCCTTCGCATTCTTCTCGGCCTCCCGGC
The DNA here is from genome assembly GCA_964467415.1 of uncultured Chthoniobacterales bacterium. Lineage (GTDB taxonomy): Bacteria > Verrucomicrobiota > Verrucomicrobiia > Chthoniobacterales > Terrimicrobiaceae > CAYXRX01. Next base: position 22,861 of record CAYXRX010000028.1, on the reverse strand, counting down.
GGAGCGGAACCTGGTCGATGACGATGAGCCTCCGGTCGAGGCTCAGCACGACCGACGGAAGCCGGACCGGCTTTGGCATTTTGCGCTTTTTCTTCAAGCGGCCTCTCCGCATTTGGTGTTGGCGAATTGCGGGTGCCCGCGGATGACCTGCTCGAAAGCGGCCTGCTCCTCCTGCGTCATCCCGTCGGGAAACTTGGCGCGCGAACGGTTCCACTTGGCCAGCCATTCCGCCGCCAGCAGGTCGCGGCCCCTGCCGTTCGGCAGCGTGAGCGCCTGCGGGGTGAGCGCGATCGTGGTCTCCACCTTGTCCCCGGTGCTCCGGCCCTTGGCGACATGGAATCCTGCCGCCAGCAACGCGACGCGCGCCGCCGTCGAGACCGTGTAGGTGAAGAGCTCGGCAGCCCGGCCGCCGCAGGCGGCGTAAAGCCGCCGGAACGCCGCGCATGTCCACGGACCGGGGTGCGTCTTGCTCGAAAACATGTCGTAAAAAATGACATCCGGCGGAGCGGGCGCCCGTTCGATCAGCTCCATGAAGTCGCCGGACAGGAGCTCCCAACTCAGGCCGGGATAATCACGCGACTGCCAGCGGCCGCTCTTGAGGATGCCTGCCGGACCGCTGTGGCGCAGGTAGGGAAACTTGTCATTATTGGCAAACGCCAGCCGGAGCGAGTCGAGATCGTTTTCGAAGCTGATGATATGCATGGCGCGGACCGGGCCCGCAGCCGCCTGCGCCTCGTAGCAGCGGATCGCAGCCATGGCATTCGCCGCCGCGCCGAGGCCGACGTCCCAAAGGACCAGGCTCCCCTCCCCCGCCAACCGCGAGGCGAGGCCGGACTGCTCGACGTAGAGCCGGTTCGCCTCGTCCATCGGCGGCGTGCGCGAGTGCATGATCTCCCCGGACGAGCGATGAAGAATGCTCGCGAAGCCCTCGCGGGCGATGTGCACCTCGTAGTCGCCGAGCACGAGGCGCTTCTTGCGCTTCGGGCCCGGATCACGGACAGGGTTGTCGAGGTCGTCCTCCTGCAGGAATGCACGCTTTTCGCGGTAGAGCTCGAGGAATCGTCCGTCAAGGATGCTCTGCCGGATCTCGCGCATCAGCCGGTGGTAGAAATGGATGTTGTGCTTGCCCAAAAGCTGCCAGCCCAGCGTCTCCTTGGTTTTGGTCAGATGGTGGAGGTAGGCACGGGAATAGCGCGCGCATGTCGGGCAGTCGCAGGACGGATCGAGCTTCTCCTGCGAAAACTTGTAAACCCCGCGCCGCATCTGCAGAAACCCGCGCGACGTGAAGGCTCCGCCCCGCTGCGCGACCTGCGTCGGGATGATGCAGTCGAACATGTCCACGCCGCGGTGGACGGCCTCGAGGATGTCGAGTGGAGTTCCGACCCCCATCAGGTAGCGCGGCCGGCCGGCCGGCATCAGCGATGTCGTGAACGCGCACATGTCCTCGCGCTCGTCCTTCGTTTCGCCGACCGCGAGCCCCCCGATCGCGTAGCCGTCGAAATCCATCTCCCCCAGGCCGGCCATGCTCTCGCGCCGGAGCGCCGGGAAGAGCGCGCCCTGCACAATCCCGAACATCGCCTGCGGCGAATCGCCCCGCGCCGCAAGACTGCGGGCGGCCCACCGGCGCGTCAGCTCCATGGCCTCTCGCACGGTGGCCTCATCGGACGTCGAGGCCACACACTGGTCGAGCGCCATCATGATGTCGCTTCCGATCGCGACCTGCGTTCCGATGCTCACCTCCGGGCTCAGCAGGATCGTGCGCCCGTCGATGTAGCTCTGGAAGATGGCTCCCTCCTCGCTCATCGAGCGGGCATGGCGCAGCGAAAAGACCTGAAAGCCGCCGGAATCGGTGAGCACGGAGCGCTTCCAGCTCATGAACCCATGGATCCCCCCGGTGCGCCGGAAGACCTCCGGCCCCGGGCGCAGGAGCAGGTGGTAGGTGTTCGCCAGAAGAATCTGCGATCCCGAATCCTCGAGCGTCTGGGGAAGTTGGGCCTTGACCGTTGCCTGCGTGCCAACCGGCATGAAGAGAGGCGTGAGCACCTCGTTGTGAAGCGTGCGGAAAACCGCCGCGCGGGCGCACGACCCCTCCGCCACCGCCTCGACGCGAAAGTTCAGGCGATCCATCAGTCCACCCGGAAGTCGCTTGCCAGGACCTCCTCCAGTTGCGCCATGGCAGCGGCCAGTTGCCCGCGCAGTGACTCCCCCTCCGGGCCATCGAGCGGCTCGTCGAGAACCTTCTGCTGGCGGCGCTTGAGCGAACGCCTGCGGTTCGGCGATCCCGCAAGGCAGAGCAGGTCATCGACCGCCGCCACGCGGGCTTTCGCGGCAGCAATTTTTTCCATGGCGGCCTGCTCACTGGTTCCGCCCGCCCGGACGAGTTCGAGCTGCCGGCAGACGAAGAGCCGGCAGCGCTGCGGGCGGTCGGAATAGATCGAGCAGCAGGATTCCTTGTGGGCCGGGCACGGCTGGATGATGAACACCTGCTTCCGCTTCTTCTTCAACTTCAGCCCGAGGCTGAGAAGAGCCTTCGGGTCGTCGAGCGGCTGAAGGGCGACGCTGTGGAAGAGCACGCCGTTGCAGCACAGCCCGCACGACGCACAGAGACGGGCGGCAGCGGACAAAAATTCAGGTGACATCGCAGGAGAATGGAGATCCCGCCCGCGGGGGACAACACTCTTTTCGCGCATCGACAGCGGCTGCCCGACAGATACCATGTCCGCTATGGATGACCTGAACGACACCGGCCACCGGCCGGTCACCGTGCGAGAAGTGCCGATCGAGCTCTGCCAGTTCCTGAAATTCGCCGGCGCCGCCTCGACCGGCGGCGAAGCGAAAATGCTCATCGTGCAGGGCCTGGTCACCCTGAACGGGGAGGTCGAAACCCGCAAGCGTCGCAAGCTCGTTGCCGGGGATCTCGTGACATTCGGCGAGCACCGGCTCGTCGTCCGCCTCGCCTGAATTGCAATCCCAATGCTTTTACAAGCCGCCCGGCTTGATTTAACTCTCTCGCATGTCCGCCACGCCATCGCTTCTCTCCGCACAGGAACTCTGCCTTGCCTACGGCCTTCAGAACCTGCTCACCGGCGTGTCGCTGACCGTGGCGCCCGGCGAGAAGGTCGGGCTCGTGGGACGCAACGGCTGCGGGAAGACGAGCCTGCTGAAAATCCTGGCCGGAGAAAATGACGCCGACTCGGGCGAGATCTCGCGACGGCGCGGCCTGCGAGTCGGATATCTCCCGCAGGAGTTCGAGCTCGATGGCAGCCGCACCGTGCTGGAAAACATCGAGTCCGGTGCGGCGGATCTCGTGGAATGGATGAGGCGCTACGAGGAAGGCGACGGCAGCGAGACCGAGATGGCCGAACTGCTCGACCTCATCCAGCACGCCGACGGATGGGATTTGCAGACCCGGATCAAGGCCGAGGCCGGTGCGCTGGCCGCCCCTCCGCTCGATGCGCTGGTCGGCCCGCTCTCGGGCGGCGAGAAGCGCCGCGTCGCCCTCTGCCGCGCGCTGGCCTCCCAGCCCGACCTCCTCCTGCTCGACGAGCCGACGAACCATCTCGACTCCGAGTCGATCCGGTGGCTGGAGGAATTTTTGCAGTCCTTTCCCGGAGCGCTGATCTTCGTCACCCACGACCGGTATTTCCTCGAGACGATCGCGACGCGGATCATCGAGATCTCGCACGGCAAGGCGTTCTCGCATCCGGGCAACTATACCGCCTACCTCGAGTCCCGCGCGCTCCGCCAGCAGATCAGCGAGCAGTCGGAGCGGCGGCGCCAGCGCTTCATCCGCGCCGAGCTCGAATACGTAAGGGCCGGCGTGCGGGCGCAGCGCTCGAAATCCAAGCACCGGCTCGAATCGTTTTACAAGGTGGCCGGCGCGGAAGCTCCTCCCGAGGAGCGCGAGATGGACCTCCTGATTCCGCCCGCTCCGGAAATCGGCAACACCGCGGTCGAGCTGGTGAAGGCGGGGATGCGCGTCGGCAATGGCGGCGATGCGCGCTGGCTTTTCCGGAACCTGAACCTCTCGCTGCGACCGGGCCAGTGCACCGGGATCGTCGGCCGCAACGGGGTCGGCAAGACAACCCTCCTGCGGCTGTGCCTTGGCGAAATCGAAGCGGCGGAGGGCACCGCGACCATCGGCAAGCGCGTCGTCTTCAACTATATCGACCAGTCACGCATGCAGCTCGACGGCAGAGGGACCGTCATGGATGAGGTCTCGGACTCGGGCGAGGTCGTCCAGTTCGGCGAACAGACGCTCACCGCGCGCTCGTATCTCCGGAGGTTTTTGTTCGACGAGTCGCGCGTGAAGGAACGCGTGGACAAGCTCTCGGGAGGCGAACGGGCGCGCCTCCTGCTCGCCAAGGTCCTGCGCCGCGGCGGCAACGTCATCGTATTGGACGAGCCGACGAACGACCTCGACCTCGCCAGCCTGCGTATGCTGGAGGAGGCACTCGCGGACTTTGCGGGCACGGTGCTTGTGGTCAGCCACGACCGGTATTTTCTCGACCGGATCTGCGACCAGGTCGTCGCCTTCGAGGACGGCGGGGTCTTCGTGCAGCCGGGGAATTTTTCCTACTACCTGGAGAAGAAGCAGGAGCGCGACCGCCAGGCGCGGTCCGCGGCCCAGGCGTTCATGGCGCCGGCCAAGCCTGCCGCGGCACCGAAACCGGTTGTGGCCGCGCGACGCCTGAGCTACAAAGAACAGCAGGAACTCGATGGCATGGAGGCCGCGATTCTGGAAAAGGAACAGAAGCTTGTGGATCTGGAAAAGACATTGAGCGATCCCGCGTTCTTCGCCACACGCGCGGCGGAGGGCCGGACATTCGTCGCGGAGATCGAAACGACAAAATCACAGATCGAGCAGCTCTACGCCAGATGGGAGGAACTCGCCCAATGAGTAAGATCACACCGGTGGCGGGCCAGCGCTGGGTCAGCGATAGCGAACCGGAGCTCGGGCTTGGCATCGTCCTCAAGGCCGAATTCGGACGTGCGGAAATCTTCTTTCCTGCCGCCAGCGAACACCGCCAATACGCGCTGGCCTCGGCACCCATCCGCCGGGTCCAGTTCCAGGAGGGCGACAAAATCAAGACCCACGAGGGGGAAAGCCTCACCGTGACATCGATCGAGGAACGGAAGGGGCTTTTGGTTTACCGCGCTGGAAAGCGCGAGGTGGCCGAGGCGGCGCTCTCCGACCTGATCAGCTTCAGCAAACCTGAGGACCGACTGCTCGCCGGACAGGTTGACGATCTGCGCGCCTTCGACCTTCGCGTGGAGTGCCTCCACCGCCGGTGCCGGATGCGCCAGAGCAGCGTGCGCGGGTTTGTTGGAGGGCGCGTGAGCCTCATCCCCCACCAGATGTCGATCGCCGGCGAGGTCGCCTCCCGCCTTGTCCCCCGCGTTCTTCTGGCCGACGAGGTCGGTCTGGGAAAGACGATCGAGGCGTGCCTGATTCTCCACCGGCTGCACCTCACGGGCCGCGCCGCGCGCATCCTCATTCTTGTTCCTGAGCCGCTCGTGAACCAGTGGTTCGTCGAGCTCTTCCGCAGGTTCCATCTTTCGTTCAGCATTTTCGACGAGGAGCGCTGCACGGCGATCCAGCAGGGCGGCGAGGGAGAAAATCCCTTCCTCGACAGCCAGCTTGTCCTCTGCAGCACCGACTTCCTGGCAACCTGCACTGAACGCGCCCGCCAGGCCTGCGAAGCCGGCTGGGACCTGCTCGTCGTCGACGAGGCCCATCACCTCGAATGGACGCCGGACAACCCGAGCCGGAAATACCTGACCGTCGAGGCTCTCTCCGCCGCCGCTCCGGGCCTGCTCCTGCTGACCGCGACACCACAGCAGCTCGGCGTCGAAGGACACTTCGCCCGCCTCCGCCTGCTTGATCCGAACCGCTATGCCGACATCGCGGAGTTTGTCGCAGAGTCGAAGCAATACGAATCCGTGGCCAAAGCGATCGACCAGATCCTCGCCGGCAAGCCGCTGACCAACGCCGCGATGTTCCGAGGCACGCGGATCGCGCGCCACTACGACGCCCTCCTCGCAGGAGATGAAGCCGCCAGAGACAGACTCGTCTCCGAACTGCTTGATGAGTTTGGCACCGGCCGCGTGATGTTCCGCAACACGCGAGCCGCCCTCACCGGATTCCCGAAGCGCAAGGCCCGCCTCGCGCCGCTTGACTTGGGGGGTGATGACACTGGCGAAAAGATCCGCTGGCTCGCCGGGCTGCTCAAAAAGCTGAAAAGCGAAAAGGTTCTCCTGATTTGCAAGACAACCGACCTGGCCGCGGAGATCTCCGCCCGGCTCCAGCGCGAGCTGAAGGTTGCGGCCGGTCTTTTCCACGAGGGACTGACGCTCCTGCAGCGCGACCGCAACGCCGCTTTTTTCGCCGAACCGGACGGCGCAAGGATCCTCATCTGCTCGGAAATCGGCAGCGAGGGCCGGAACTTTCAGTTCGCCCACCACCTCGTGCTTTTCGATCTGCCCGAAGACCCCGAACTGCTTGAGCAGCGGATCGGCAGGCTGGACCGCATCGGCCAGACCGCCACGATCACGATCCACGTCCCCTACATTCCCGGCACCGGATCCGAGGTTCTCGCGCGTTGGTATCACGAGGGCCTCGACGCATTTGAAAACAACCTGCACGGCGCGACCGCGATCCTCCAGTGCCTCGAGCCCGAGCGCAATGCCCTGCTCGACGCGTTCGACACGGACCGCCTGGACCGGTTCCTCAAGCGATCGATGGAGGAAAGAAAGAAAGTTTCGAAAATCCTCCGTCGCGGCCACGACCGTCTGCTGGAGTTGAACTCGTGCCGTTCCGGATCAGCCATGCAGCGCATCGGCGAGATCCGCGGGCTCGACGCCGACACCGGGTTCGAGGAATTTTTCATCCGCATGCTCGACCAGCTCGGCCTCCATATCGAGGAGCTGGGAAACCGCGGCTACCTCCTGCGCGCCGGCAACCTCCAGGCTGACGCGCTGCCCGGGCTCACAGAGGAGGGCCAGATCGTAACGCTCGACCGCGAGCGGGCGCTGGCCCGGGAGGATATCGGCTTCGTTACGGCCGATCACCCGCTCGTCCGCGGTGCCCTCGATTCCCTGCTAGGCGGCGAGACGGGCAACTCATCGTTCGGCGTCTGGAAGTCTCCAGGACGTGGCGGAGTCTTTCTCGAGGTGCACTCGGTCGTCGAGTGCATCGCCCCGCCTGCGCTGCACATCGACCGCTTCCTGCCAGGCACCCCGATCCGCACAGTCGTCGACCAGTCGCTGACCGACCAGTCCGATGACGAGGGCTTCCGCTCCGCAGTCCTTGAGCCCGGCGACGTCCTTCCCCTTCTCGACACCCCGGTGCTGAAGAAAAAACATCTGCCGGCAATGCTCGCAAAGGTCGAGGCGATCGCCACGGAAAAGATGAAGGCGATCGTCGATGCCGCCGACACGGCGATGGAGCTCGGCCTCCAGTCCGAGATCGAACGCCTCGAGGACCTCCGCCAGATCAACAACCACGTCCGCCCGGAGGAAATCCAGGCGGTCCGCGATCAGAAAACGGAATTGCGCAAAGCCCTCTCAGCCGCCCGACTCCGCACCGACGCCATCCGTCTCGTCCTGCGCATCGCGGAGACCGGGTAGCCTCAGCCACAGGGGTTTTCAAACCCGGGAATTCTGGTATCATCCAAGCCCATGATCGACTGGTCCCCTGTTCTCATTTCGTTGGAAACCTCGCTGGCGGCAACTTCCGCGGCGCTGATCCTTGGCGTTCCGGCCGCGCTCTGGAGCGCGCGGCGCCGGAGCCCGGTCATCCGGATGTTTGATGCGCTTGTTTTCTTTCCCGTGATTGTTTCTCCTACCGTCCTCGGCCTCATCCTCCTGCTGATTTTCAGCGGCGGGTCGCCCCTCGGGGCCGGCCTCGAATCACTTGGCTGCCGGATCCTCTTTTCCTGGCCCGCGACGGTGATCGTCGGAACCCTCGTTGCCTTTCCTCTGGTGTATCTGGCCGCCAAGCGGGCCATACAGAAACTTGACGACAACCTCCTCGATACCCTGCGCGTCTTTGGATTCTCTGGCAGCCGGCTTCTTACAGCGGTTGTCGCCCCGCTGATCTGGCCGGCGATCCTCGCGGGCGCGGTTCTGGGATTTGTCCGCGTGTTCGGCGAGTTCGGCGCAACTGTGATGCTCGCGGGGAATATTCCGGGAAAAACCCAAACCGTTCCGATCGCGATCTTTTACCGTGTGCAGGCGGGCGATTTTTCCGGAGCACTCCTCCTGTCGGTGCTGTTCATCGTCATCGCCCTGGCGGCGGTTTTTGCAGCGGGCCGGCTTCCGTCCGGCAACTAAACCATTCAGTGCTCCGCGATGCCTGTCGGGAGCACCTGCAAGCGAGGCTTCAGCTCGAACCTTCCGAGTGGAGGTAGTCGATAAAGAATTCGGCGCAGGCCTCGCTTTCGCGGGCGTTCACGCGAAACTCTTCGGACCGCAGGCGCCACTGGCCGCCGGCATTCCGGAACCGGTAGAGGATCTTTGCGTTCAGCTCCGCATCGTGGTCGTAACCGGCGATCGAGCAGATCTCGAACCCCTCGGCCACCAGGTAGCAAAGTCGCTTGAACATGGTGGGATTTTGAATCCATCCGGCCGATTTGTCAAATCCGGCCGCCGCAACAATCGCTACTGCTCCGGACTCATCAGCGCGGCCGCCCGGCATTTGAGCCGGAAGAGGAGCGAGCCGTTGTCAAACGATGCGAGGTCCTCCCGGCGGCTCCGGTCGAAGTCGGCAAGGAACATGTGCTCGACCTCGCCGGCGAACCCGGCGTCTTGCACGGCCGCGGAGAGCTCGAAGTTGAGCATGAACGAACGGTAGTCGAGGTTGATCGACCCGACGATCGCGAAGTCGTTGTCGGCCAGGAGAACCTTCTGGTGCATGAAACCGGGCTGGTATCGCCAGACCTTCACGCCCGCCTCCCGGAGCTTCGGGTAGAACGTGAAAGAGGAGAGCCAAGGCAGAAGGTGGTCGGCCATCTGCGGCAGGATGATGCGGACGTCAACCCCGCGCAGCGCCGCATGGCAGATCGCGTAGAGGAGAGGGCTTGACGGGACAAAATACGGGCTCGCCAGCCAGAGGCGGTTCTTCGCATCCTGGATGACCGAGAGAAAAACCGCCGCGCAGGCGTTCCAATCCTCCGAGGGGCCCGAGGCGACGGGGAAGACGACAGCCGAGCCTGCAGGCCCGGCAGGGGGCTCGGAAGCGGCCCGGAGGCGGAAGTCGGGCACCTCCTTTGTGACATAGTTCCAGTCCTCCAGAAATGAGATCTGGAATCCGGCGACCGCCGGGCCTTCGACACGCATGTGCGTATCGCGCCAGGGGCCGAAGCGCCGGCTCAGGCCCATGTATTCGTCGCCCACGTTGAGCCCGCCGACAAAGGCGACACGCCCGTCCGCGATCACGAGCTTGCGGTGATTGCGGAAGTTGATCTGGAACCTGCGGCCGTGCTGGCGGTTTGTGACAAACGCGCGGACTTCGATGCCAGCGCTGATCAGGCGCTCGCCCCACGAGTCCGGCAGCGCCTTCGAACCCACCTGATCGTAAAGCACACGGCAGGCGACTCCGCGCGCCGCGGCAGCCAGCAATTTCTCCGCCAGAGCGCGCCCGAGGTTGTCATCATGAATGATGAAGAACTGGACCCAGAGCGACTCGCGGGCCTGGTCAATTTGCCGGAAAATTGCGTCGAACGTCGCCTGCCCGTCCACCAGCAGCTTCACCCGGTTCCCGCCGGTCGGCGGAAGGCCGGACAAATTTTCCGCGACGCTGGCGCCGTCGAAGCAGAGCCCGCAGAACGCGGCGCGGTAGCCGTCGAGATGCCCGACCGTTGCGCGCAGGGCGTCATCGAGCGGGGCCGATTGACCCTTCCCGGCCCTCACGTAGCCGGAAAACCGCGATTCTCCAAAGACCAGAAACAGCGGGATGGCAATGATCGGAAGCAGGACCAGCGCCAGGCTCCAGCCGATGGCGGACTGCGGGGTGCGCGCGATCAGGATCGCCCGAAGCGCAAAGACGATCCCGGCCGCTTCGACAACGAAGGTGATGAGCGCGTAGATAAAGGAGATGCTGGACACCGATGGCCGCACAGCATGACCGATCCTCTGCCCCGGATGAAAGGAGAAAACCGCCTACTCGACGACTTCGTAGCCGCCCTTCAGGCGGAGGTCCTCCGAGCTCGATCCGATGAAGACCTCAAAACCACCGGGCTCGACGACCCGCTTGCCTGCGCGGTTGATCAGCCACATCGCCGAGGCCGGAACCTTGAACGAGACAGTCTTCGCCTCACCAGGCTGCAGCCGCACCCGCTCGAACCCGCGGAGGTTCAGCTCATAGGTCGTCACCGAGCTGACTGTGTCCCGGATGTAGAGCTGGACCACCTCGTCGCCGGCGCGTGAGCCGGTGTTCTTTAACGTGAACGAGACCGCAACCTCGCCGTCAGCCTTCACCTTATCCGGACTGATCTTCAGGTCTGCATACTCAAAGGTCGTGTAGCTGAGGCCGAACCCGAAAGGATACAGCGCCCCCTCGGCCATCGAGTTGCCGAATCCGTTCGGATCGATTTTTTTCGACTGCCCGGCATGGCTCGCCGGCTTGAACGGGAAGTTGAACGGGAGCTGGCCGACCGTGCGCGGGAACGTCATCGGAAGCTTCCCGCCGGGATTGGTGTCGCCGAAAAGGACCTCCGCGACCGCCGTGCCGCCGGCCTCGCCGGGGAACCAGGCTTGGAGGATGCCAGGGACGTGACGCTGGATCCAGTTGATCGACGCCGGGCGCCCGGTCATCAGGACAACGACAACAGGTTTTCCCGTCGCCACCAGCGCCTTGACCAGGTCGGTCTGGAGCCCGGGCAGGTCAAGGCTCGTCCGGCTCTTGGATTCGCCGATCGTTTCGTTCGAGTCGCCCACCCCGACGATGATCGCATCAACGTCCGCTGCAGCCTTCACTGCCTTGGCGATCGTCTCGAGATCCTTCGCAGCCGGCGCATCGCGATAAAGTTCGGATTGCGGCCAGCCGGCATCGGCGACGGCCGCCCCCTCGCTGAAGACCACCTCCGCCTTCTGAACGGCGGACTTGATCCCTTCGAGAAGCGAGACCACCGGCGCCCCGCTCGATCCGTAGCGGTCGTAGGAGGTCTCGATCATGTTCGCCATCGGCCCGGCCACCAGAATCCGCTTCAGCGATTTGGAGAGCGGAAGCACATTCCGCTCGTTCTTCAGGAGCACGATCGACTGGCGGGCGGCCTCCAGGGCAAGTGCGGCCGACTCCGGCGTGTGGAGGATTTTATCCGCAAGAGCGGGATCCGCAACGAAGGGCTTGTCAAAGAGCCCGACGGCGAATTTGACGCGAAGGACGTCGCGCACACGCTCGTCGACAACCTTCATCGACAGGTTGCCATTCGCGATCTCCGCGCGCACCGGGAGGATGAAGTCCGAGGGCGGGGTGAAATTGGTGCGCACGTTGCCTCCCTCGCGCAGGAACATCGCTGCCCCCTCGGCCGCGTTTGCCGCCACCCGGTGCTTGTTGTGGAGAAACTCCACCGCATGGCTGTCGGAGACCACGTAGCCGCGGAACCCCCATTGGTCACGCAGCCGGTCGATCAGGAACTCGCGGGCGCCGGACACCGGGATGCCGTCGTAGTCGTTATACGAGCTCATCACACCTCGGAGCCCGGTCTCGCGCACAAGCTGCTCCCAAGGATAGAGGTGGAGCATCTCCATCTCGCGGGGGGCGACGTGCGGGTCGGTGCGCGCGTCGCCGTCGCGACCGCCCTTCGGCTCGCTGTAGACCGCGAAGTGCTTCGCAGTGGATGTCACGCCTTCGGACTGGAGCGCCCTGGCCATGGCAATTCCCATGCAGGCGACCAGGTAGGGATCCTCGCTGTAGCATTCCACAACCCGGCCCCACCGCGGGTCGCGGCAGAGGTCCATGATCGGCGCGTAGATGTTCGTATAGCCGATCGCCCGGCCCTCGCGGCCGATCACGTGCCCGATCTTCGCAAAGAGCTCCGGATTCCACGTTGCGCCCATCCCGATGTTCGAGGGGAAATTTGTGGAGCGGAAAAAGTTCAGCCCGCGCACACCCTCGTTTGTGAAGTCGACGGGGATCCCGAGCCGCGTCTCCTCAATGAACCAGCGCTGGATCTGGTTGATCGCGCGCGCGGTCGTCGCCGGCGTGGCCAGGATCGGGTTCAGTTCCGGGTTCTTGAATTTCCCGACCGCATTGTGCATCTCGTCGATGTTAGCGATCCCGTCCTTCCAGATCTCGTTTTTCCAGCCCGGCGTGGGCAGCGGATCCTTGAGCACGCGGCCGTAACCGTAAAGCGTGGCCAACTGACACGTCTTCTCTTCCACGCTCATCTGCGCCAGCAGATCCTCAATGCGCTTGTCCACCGCCTGCGAAGGGTCCTCGAAACTGTCCTTCTTTCCGTTCTTGTTAAAGTCGATCCAGCCGTCGTGGTAAATGCCGGGGGCCGACCCGTCCGGCTTCGCAGACTCGGCGGCGCCGAGCGGTCCGGCGGCAATGGCAAGGACGGTGAGGATCGTGATTTTCAGGGGGGTCGGGGCTGGCTTCATATTTAAATTGCAAACGCTGCCGGACACGATTCCGAGAGTCAATACATGCCGCTTGAGTGGAAAAATTTTTCCTACTTGCGGGAATCCATTTTTGTGCTTGTCAGACCGGCTCTCCAGACCCGACATTGTGCGTTTTTCCCCGGCAATGAATCGTCCCCCGTCCCATCCCTCCCAAGCGTCAGCCCCTGCGGCGCTCTGCGGCGTCCGGGCGGAGCATGACCCTGCTGCCACAACTTAACCGACGACAACCCGCCCCATGCCCACCAACATCTCTCTCGCCTGGATCGACTATTCCATTCTCTTTCTCTACTGCCTCTTCGTGATCGGGATCGGCTTCGCCCTCAAGCGATACATGAAGACTTCGGCGGACTTTTTCATGTCCGGGCGCAGCATACCGGCCTGGGTCACCGGACTCGCATTCCTGTCGGCGAACCTGGGCGCCCTTGAACTGGTCGGCATGGCCGCCTCGGGCGCGAAATACGGCATCATGACCTGCCACTTCTACTGGGTGGGCGCGATTCCAGCCATGGTCTTTCTCGGCATATTCATGATGCCGTTCTACTACGGGTCGAAGGCACGGTCGGTGCCGGAATACCTGAAGCTGCGCTTCGACGAGCGCATCCGTTGCTTCAACTCGCTGTCGTTTGCGGTGATGACGGTATTCGCCTCGGGCATCTCGATGAACGCCCTGGCCAAGCTCCTCCACCAGCTCCTCGGCTGGAACTACGACTTCAGCCTCTGGATCTGCTCGGCTGTCGTCCTGGTCTACGTCCTCAAGGGCGGACTCACCTCGGCCATCTACACCGAGGTCCTCCAGTTCTTCATGATCGTCCTCGGCTTCGCGCCGGTCGTTTATCTCAGCCTCAAGGACGTCGGCGGCTGGAGCAGCCTGAAGGGCACCCTCTCCAAGGTGGCCGTCAACCCCTCCTCGCTTGACCTCTCGACGAAGACGTTCGCCCCCGATGCATGGACCAGCGCCTGGACGCCGCTCCTCGGCGGCCCCTCGGCCAACCCGATGGGCGTCGACCTCTTCGCCATGGTCTTCGGTCTCGGCTTCGTCCTCTCGTTCGGCTACTGGTGCACGAACTTCCTCGTCGTCCAGCGCGCAATGGCCGCACGCAACATGGGCGCCGCACGCCGCACGCCGCTCATCGCCGCCGTGCCGAAAATGCTTTTCCCCGTCCTCGTCATCCTCCCCGGCATGATCGCCGTCGGCCTCGCCTACACGAACAAGGACGGCTACAGCCTCCCCCAACGCGCGGTGTCCAGCTCGGCCACCGTGAAGGCGGTCGCGGCTGTTCAGGACGCCGCTGCAAAGAACCTCGATCCGGCCGCTGCCACCAAGGCGATCAGCGAGGTCGTCGGGCTCAGGCTCAGCGAACCGAAAATTGCGGCCCTCCTCAAGGAAGTTGCCGCCAAGCCGCTCCCGCCGGCCGAGATCAAAGCCGGCATCCAGGGTGCGGTAACCGAAAACGATTACGACGGCGTCATCCTCTCGCTGGTCCAGAAATACTGCCCGCCCGGGCTCCTCGGCCTCGCGCTTACCGCGCTGCTGGCCTCGTTCATGTCCGGCATGGCGGGCAACGTCACGGCGTTCAACACCGTCTGGACCTACGACCTCTACCAGGCCTACATCGCCCCCAACAAGAGCGACGCGCACTACATGAACATGGGCCGGATCATCACGGTCGTCGGGGTCCTGCTCAGTATCGCCTGCGCCTATGTGGCGAGTAATTACAACAACGCGATGGATATCATCCAGCTCGTGTTCGGCTTTGTGAACGCCCCGCTCTTCGCCACGTTTGTGCTCGGCATGTTCTGGGCCCGCACCACCTCCCACGGCGCGTTCTTCGGCCTCCTCGCCGGCACCGGCGCCTCGGCCCTCTTCCACGCGACCACGATCGCCGCGGGCAATGCCCCCGGCATCAAGGGCGGCTACCTCGCCGTCGTCTCCGTCTTCCCGAGCGAGATGGCGCAGAACTTCTGGCTCGCGACGTTTGCGTTCACCGTCTGCTTTGTCCTCACGCTGACCATCTCGCTGGCCACGAAACGCACCAAGAGCGACGAGGACCTTAAGGGCCTCGTCTACTCGCTCACGCCGAAGCTCGTGGACGAGGAGAAGGAATGGTATCTCCGCCCGGCTTTCATCGGCGTCGTCCTCCTCGGCATCTGCGTTGTCATGAACATCATCTTCTGGTAATCGCTCAACACTCCACCCCACACCAAATCAACTATTATGGGCCTCGATATCCGACTTCCAATTGGCATGATGTTCACCCTGATCGGCCTGCTGCTTGCCGGCAGCGGGTTCCTCACGCGCTCCGACGCCGCCATGTACCACCGATCCCTCGACATCAATATCAACCTCTGGTGGGGCATCATCCTGCTTGTGTTCGGGCTCCTGATGCTCATCCCCGCCCTCCTCGCCAAGAAAAACTGAAACCTGTCCTGACCCGCCAGCGATAAAACAAATACAACCATGCACATCATTCCGCTCCTCCCCCTCGCCGCCGCCAAATCCCACATGGCAGGCATCGACTGGATTGCCATCGGCTGCTACTTCGCACTCCTCCTCGGAGTCGCGTGGTATGTCGTCAGCAAAAACAAAGACACCGCCGAGGACTACTTCCTCGCCGGCCGCAACCTCGGATGGTGGGTGATCGGCGCCTCGATCTTCGCGTCGAACATCGGCTCCGAGCACATCGTCGGCCTCGCCGGGTCGGGCGCCAAGGATGGCGTGGCCATGGCCCACTACGAACTGCACGCCTGGTGCCTTCTCGTGCTGGCGTGGGTGTTCGTGCCGTTCTATATGCGCTCGCAGGTCTTCACAATGCCCGAGTTTCTCGAGCGGCGGTTCTCGGTCGGCTCGCGCTACGTCCTCTCCCTCGTTTCGATCGTGACCTTCATCCTCTCCAAGATCGCGGTCGGCATCTTCGCCGGCGGCGTGGTCTTCGGCTCGCTCCTGCCCGAACTGCAGATCACCGTCGGCGGCATCGTCATCGACAGCTTCTGGATCGGCTCGATCTCGGTCATCATCCTCACGGGTCTCTACACGATGCTGGGAGGCATGCGTGCGGTCGCCTACAACGACGCCGTGCAGGTGGTCGTGCTGATCGGCGGCTCGGCGCTCCTGACATTTTACGGTCTGGACAAGCTGGGCGGCTGGAACGTCCTGCGCGAAGTCTGTGGCACCGACATGTTCAACCTCTGGAAGCCGCTCATCCCGGCCGGCGTCGAGAGCACCTGGGCCCCCGTCCGCGAGGTCAATGCCAGCGGCGAGATCACGAAGATGGCCTGGTATTTTAACAACCAGTTCCCCTGGCTCGGCATGGCGATCTGCGCCCCGGTCATCGGGCTCTGGTACTGGTGCACCGACCAGTATATCGTCCAGCGCGCGCTCGGCGCCCCGGACCAGCGTGTCGCCCGCCAGGGCAGCATTTTCGCCGCGTTCCTCAAGCTGTTCCCGGTCTATCTCTTCATCATCCCCGGCCTCATCTGCTACGCGATCGTCCAGAAGGACATGATCCCCGAGCTCTCGGCCGAATTCAACAAGGCCGGAGGCTCCCAGGGCGCGTTCCCGCTGATGGTGCAGTATCTCCTGCCTCCCGGACTCCGTGGCATCGTCGTCGCCGGACTCCTCTCCGCCCTCATGGGCTCGCTCGCCGGCGTGTTCAACGCCTGCTCGACGCTCTTCACCGTGGACATCTACGAGAAGCTGCGCCCGAAGGCCACTCAGGCCGAACTGGTGAACATGGGCCGGATCGCCACAGCGGTCATGGTTCTGATCGCCCTCCTCTGGATCCCGGTCGTGAAGGGCGCCCACGGCCTCTATGAGTATCTCCAATCGGTGCAGGGCTACCTCGCTCCTCCGATTTTCGTCGTCTTCTTCCTCGGCGTGTTCTGGAAGCGGCTCAACGCACAAGGCTGCTTCTGGGCCATGATGGTCGGTTTCGTCGTCGGCGCCTTCCGCATGGCGGTCGACACGCCAATCACCCTCGGGCTCTTCAAGAGCTACCCCGAAGGCTCGCTCTTCTGGATCGTCAACAACATCAACTTCCAGTATTTCAGCATCCTCATCACCCTCATCTCGGCTGTCGTCATGGTCGTGGTGAGCTACATGACCGCCGAGCCCGACCAGAAGCAGATCCAGGGCCTGACGTTTGCCACGGCCTCCGCACAGGACAAGGCGGAGACACGCGCCAGCTGGGGTGCCCAGGAAGTCATTTACTCCTGCGTCATCATGGCTTTCATCATCGGCGCCTACCTCTACTTCCGGGGCTAGTCCCGTCATCAGTCATTCCCCGACCGCACATGATCCCCTACTCCCTCGCTCAAGAAGTCTACGCCGATGCCGGCGTCGATACCGAAGCCGCGCTTGCAACCCTCGCCACCGTCCCGATCTCCCTCCACTGCTGGCAGGGCGACGATGTCGGCGGCTTCGAGAACCCCGAAGCCGGCCTCACCGGCGGAGGGATCCAGGCAACCGGAAACTACCCCGGCAAAGCCCGCACGCTTGATGAGCTGCGCCAGGACCTCGACCAGGCCCTCTCGCTGATCCCCGGCCATCACCGGCTCAACCTCCACGCCTGCTACGCCGACCTCGGCGGAAAAAAGGTCGAGCGCAACGCCTACACGACCGGACATTTCCAGAGCTGGATCGACTGGAGCAAGGAACGCGGCCTCGGCCTCGACTTCAACCCGACGTTCTTCTCCCATCCGCTCGCCAACGACGGGTTCACGCTGTCGCACCCGGATGCCGGCGTCCGGCAGTTCTGGATCGAGCACGGGATCGCCTGCCGGAAAATCGGCGCCGATATCGGTCGCCAGCTCGGCAAGACCTGCGTGACGAACGTCTGGATTCCGGACGGCTTTAAGGATACGCCGGTCGACCGCAAGTCGCCGCGCGAGCGCCTCGCCGCCTCGCTGGACACCATCTTCGCCGAAGCTCTCG
This sequence comes from uncultured Chthoniobacterales bacterium, assembly GCA_964467415.1. GTDB lineage: Bacteria > Verrucomicrobiota > Verrucomicrobiia > Chthoniobacterales > Terrimicrobiaceae > CAYXRX01. The sequence goes on along the minus strand of CAYXRX010000028.1, from coordinate 5,304 downwards.
ATCCGGCGCTGAACCTCGATGCCGTGGAGAGTAAGCTCTTCGGTATTGGATCCGAGTCCTACGTGGTCGGCTCGCACGAGTTCTACCTCGCCTACGCGGTGAAAAACCAGAAGCTGATCTGCCTCGATGCCGGTCACTTCCACCCGACCGAATCGCTCGCGGACAAAATCTCTTCGGTCCTCCAGTTCACCCCAGAACTCCTCCTGCACGTGAGCCGCGGGGTTCGCTGGGACAGCGACCACGTCGTCCTCCTCGACGACCCCACCCGCGCGATCATGGAGGAACTCGTCCGCGGGAAATTCCTCGGACGCACACACATCGGCCTCGACTTTTTCGACGCGAGCATCAACCGCATCGCGGCCTGGGTCATCGGCACACGCAATGCCCTCAAGTCCCTGCTCGTCGCGCTCCTCGATCCCCTTGCTCAGCTCCGTGCGGCAGAAGAGGCCGGAGACTTCACCTCGCGGCTTGCCCTCCTTGAGATGGCCAAAACGATGCCTTGGGGCGTGGTCTGGGACGAATACTGCCGCCGCAGGGATGTCCCCGGCGAGGCAGCTTCGCTCAGCGCCGTCAAGGCCTACGAAAAGGAAGTCCTCTCGTCCCGCTGACGGCTGACCGGCGACCGTTCGGGCGGCAACCGCCCCACTGGGCAGCATCACTCCGGCAAATTCCGTTTTTGAGAAATAATCGGCTCAGCCATTCTGGACGCGATGGCAGCCCGATGATCCTGTTCAGCTCCAGGGGTCATGGTCCTCCCAACCATGTGGACTGAGGTTTTCACCTCGAATCGGGACATCGGCTTTCCTCGTCGTTCCTATTTTTTCAGATGCTGTCTGGATCTCTGAAACTTGGAAATCATGCCCTCCCCGTGTTCCACCGGGCCCGGAAATTCACCGGATTCGCCCGTTTCAGGACCTGCTTCTTGTCCCCCGAATTGGCGACAATTTGTTTCTTTCGCTCCGACGAAGTCGGGCTAAATTCCAAACTGCCGAGCAGGCTTCCAGAAAGCCAGACGGTCTTCCCGAAACTTTTCTTGAATATTTTTATTCTCACCGAAAACATTTGTTGTAATGTCATTGTAAGCACATGAAGGCTTCCCCTACCAATCGCCACATGTCCCATCGCCAGCGCGGGATGGCGCTCGTTCTCGTCCTCGGCTTTCTCGTCCTCATCTCCGGCCTCGTCCTCGCGTTCTTCTCAAGCGTCCAGAACGAGCTCGCCTCGGCGAAGGCCTACGCCAGCGGGGCGAATACCAAGCAGCTTGCCGACACCGCCGTGCAGATCGTCATGGGCGCCATCCGCTCGGGAACCTCCGGCGGCTCGGGCGTGGCCTGGGCCTCCCAGCCGGGCATGATCCGGACCTACGGGACCCCCGACGGCAAGGCCTCATCCTCTCCGCTCGCCTACTACAAGCTGTACTCGTCGGACGACATGGTCGTGACAAATGGCTTGGACGGCTTCAATCCTGCAGACGATGTTCCGACGGACTGGGCGCAGCTGCCCGCCAGCTACACCGACCTCAACGCACCGGTCGCCAAGGAGGATGGCCTCACCAAGAGCTATCCGATTCTCGACCCGGCCTCGCTGGAGAATGTGGAAGGGTTTAAAGTCGAAAACGCTCCGGAGGCCAATACCGGCAGCGGCACAGCCGAACCAAACAAAATCCCGATGCCGGTCCGCTGGATCTACATCCTCCGCGACGGCACGCTCACGACGCCCGACAAGCAGACCGGGGCGTCGAAGACCGCCTCATTCATCGAGGCCGATGGCTTCAGAAAGCCCACGCAGCAAAACCCGATCGTCGGCCGCGTCGCTTTCTGGACCGACGATGAAACCTCGAAAATCAACATCAACACAGCGGCCGGCGATGAAAAGCCCGATGTCGATGCGCCTTTAACCACCCCTGGCTCCTTCTGGGATATCCCGAGGGCAAGCACCGCTTTTGATTGGTACCTCGCGAGTAAGCAGGTCATGCGCCGTGAATTCCAACGGTATCCCGGCCATCCGTCCACTGTGGCCCTCAATACGGTTTTTCCGGAGCTGAAAAGAGACGAGATTGCATTACTCACGCCACGGGTCGCCTTCGGCGGATCGGAGGGCGGCACGACGGTGACAAACAGGAGCGATTCGACCAAGCCCTACACGAAGATCAAGCCCGATGCCGACCGGCTCTACGCCTCGGTGGATGAACTGTTATTCAAGGTGTCCACGGAGACCTCGTCCACACGCGTGCAGAACCTGGCCGCCATCCTCACGCCGGAAGCCATCGAGCGCTCCCGGTTTTTCCTCACCGCACAGAGCCGTGCGCCCGAGCTGAACCTCTTCGGGCTGCCGCGCGTGAGCATGTGGCCGATCCACATTCTGGATACCGAAATCTACCGCACAGCGAGCGACAAGTTGCTCGCGTTCTGTTCGAACGTCGGGGTGAATCCGACCAATTCAAAGCCCTACCGGTATTACTTCTCGCGGGGGCTCGCCAATGGAGTGCGCACCAACGGCAGCCGCACGCTCGACTTCAACGCGCGCAATCAGGAGCTTTACAACTACCTCCGCGACCTCACGAGCGAGCCGGTGCCCGGCTTCGGTGGCAACACCTTCGCTTCAAAAGTTACGACGCTCGAACGCGACCAGATCCTCACCGAAATCTACGACTACATCCGCTCGACGAACCTTGTCGACGGCTTGCTGAACTCCAGCGAAGAAGAGAGACCACCAGGGGAACCCTACACCCCTCCGAAGATGGATAATAAAACCGGCAAAGCCCTGCTCACCCCGGGCTCGGCTCAGGTCGTGCCGATCAAAATCACCACTCCGGCCGGCGACACGAAGGGGTTCGGACGCTTCGCGACGATCTCCGAGGCGGCGCTGCAGTTTTATGCCACTGAGTTGAAGCTGGTCAACGGGGCATACCGTGCCAGCAAAATGCGGGCCGTGCTGGTTTTTGAAACCTTCGGGCCATCGCATGGCTGCTCGGGAATCACGCCGGAATACTACCATGTCGTCAAAGGCTTGGAAAAGCTCCAGGTCACGGTTCCTGGAGGCAATTCAACCACGAGCCTGAATTTCCCTGCCAACGCCACGAACAGGATCGCCACACTCGAATCGATGCATGGCCGCATCTGGTCAGGCATGGAAGGCTGCGGGCCGACATTTTTTAGCGAGCCCGCGAAGCCCGACAAAAAGATCGGCGGCACCAACCCGAAGACGAATTACGCGTTCGCCAGCCAGTCCGATATCGTGATCGATACATCGACGAACAATCAGGCGTTCACCTTTTCCGGTGGCGATATCACGCTGGAGATTTGCGCCCCTAGTACCGCCGTCGGTCAGCCGGGCGAGAGGGTTCAGGTGATCAATTTAAAGTTTCCTGAGGGGAAAAACTGGCCGCTTCCCAAGGCCCCGGCGGGTTCGCCTACCAACAAGGATCCGCTCAAGCCGGAAAGCCTCAACTACGACTGGCGGATCGCCGGTCTCAACAAGCATGACATCAGAGAGGGATCTCAGTATCCGTTCCAGAGTTTCGCCCGTTTGATCGACCAGGCGGATACGGTTCGGAGCCTTGAGCCCTCCGGCCCTTGCGAGGGCGACTTGCGGCTGGTCGCAGGACGCGAGGACGTGCCCGTTGACTACTTTCTCCCGCATCCCAGCTATACCAGCACGACGCTGATGCAAGCGCACAGCCTGCGGGCGGGAGTGGGATTCAGCTATCCATGGAGGGGGAGCCAAACCGGCACCAAGGGTAAACTGGTCCCAGCCGCCACATACGTGGGCGACATCCAGCCGGACATGCCGGCGAGTTTGACTAAGGGGGCGATTTTGGGCGGAGGCAGCGGAACGACTCCCGGCGACTGGGACAACGGCATGTCCTGGTTTATTGATGGCCCCTACATCAACAAGCCGGACGAGGGAACCACCTCCGGGCAATCCAGTTCAGCAAGCGATACCCCTTATTTTTCGAACACCGATGCGTTCATCAACGCGATTGCGCTGTTCTCTCCGAACCGGCAGATCGCCTCGCCTGTGATGCTGGGCTCGCTCCCCACCGGGGTGGTTCGCGGGAAACCGTGGCAGACGCTTCTGTTCCGGCCCGGGGCCAAGGGCGTCCACCCCGGAAGCGACGAACCGAAGGACCATCTCCTCCTCGATCTGTTCTGGATGCCGGTCGTCGAGCCCTACGCCATCAGCGAGCCCTGCTCGACGGCCGGCAAGGTAAACATGAACTACCAGATCGCCCCGTTCACCTACATCAAGCGCGAAACCGCCCTTCGCGCTGCTCTCCAGGCGGTTTTGACGATGGGCATCCTGCATGCCCAGGGGAACGTCTATAAAATGTTTAGCCTGGACCCAACGAGCTTGCGTGCGGACAACTACCGCTCGCGGATCGATGCGTCCAAAACCCTCGCGCAGTTCCAGAAGATGTTCGACAGCAACCGCCTCTTCGTCTCAGCGTCGGAAATCTGCGACATGGAACTCGTTCCCGAGGGCGGCCCGACAGCCGAAGGCATGGACGCCTACTGGCAGGCGCGGCTTCTCACGGGCGACAATGTCCGCGAGATGCCCTACAACCACCTCTATCCTCTCCTCACGACGAAATCGAACACCTACACCGTCCACTTCCGCACTCAGACCCTCAAGAAGCGGCTCGGTGCCGGCATCCCGGCCACCGACCCGCGCTGGCAGGAGTGGGACGAGTCCAAGGATGCGGTCCTCGGCGACTACCGGGGGGCCACTCTCATCGAGCGCTACATCGACCCCTCCGATCCCAAAATTCCCGACTTTGCGCTGGAGGAAAACCGTGCCGATGGCGCCTCGCTCGACCACTTCCCCGATCCAAAAAATCCGGGCTCATTCATCAGCGCCTACAAGTTCCGCGTCCTGAGCACGAAGAAGTTCGGTTTGTGAAGCTTCTCAGGAGTCCACTGGGACCAGAGGCATCCCCAAGTGCGCCCGACCCAAAACCTGCTGCACCCGGCCACGTAGAGAAACATGGAACATGTTTCTTTGGGACCGTGCGAAGAGGGATCTCGAGCTGCCTACCGAAGAAAGTCTTTCAGACTTTCGCTACGGGGGATCGGACGCTGCTCCCGTAGAGAAACATGGACCAAGTTTCTTTTCGCGAAGACCCCGCTCCAAAGAGATTTTCCTGAACTTTTCCGTTGCCATGATTTGCTAAAATCTGTAAACACATTGTGAGCACAGAGTATTTCTGTCAAACCATGCCGACTCCCCTCACATTGGTCTCCAGAACAGGAACCCGCACGGCGGCATTCACGCTGGTTGAGCTGCTGGTTGTGATCGCGATCA
>CAYXRX010000027.1:0-73887 GCA_964467415.1 uncultured Chthoniobacterales bacterium | reverse complement strand
GGTTAATCAAAAACATCAACAAATGACCTCATCCCCACTTTTTGGCGGAGAGCCGAGAAGTGCACCCGGCGGGGGTCGAACCCACAACCTACGGCTTCGGAGGCCGTCACTCTATCCAATTGAGCTACGGGTGCCTGTTGGAGGGCGATACTATCCCTGAAGACGGCGCAAACAGCAAACGGAAAACATCAGGAACCTGAAGGAGCCGTGCTGGCGGTCCGGGTCTGCCGGATCAGGTCGACGAGGTCGGAGAGGATCCGGAGGCTCTCGTTGCGGATCGGATCGGGTTCCGGCGGCTGGGGGCCCTCATGCTTCGTGGCCTCGGCATCCTCCGGGTCCTCGGCGTAGCGCTTTTCGCGCTCGCGCTCGTAGGCGACCGGCTCCAGTTTTTCGCGGTTGTTCCGCGCATCGTCGAGCGTGAGCTGCCAGACGTCCGCCTGGACGAGCGGCCCGCGGCGGGAGCGTTCCTCCTTCCGGGCCTCCTTGCGCTTCTTGTCGTCGGCGAGTTCCTGACGGCGGACCTGCTCATTGATGGAGATCCGGTTTTTTTCGATCCGGTCGCGGATGCGCTTCATGTCCTCGCTGACGTAGAGGAACTCGGGGTCGGCGGCCACGCGGGCCTGGGATCTGGCCTTGAGCTCGTCGAGGAACGGGGAGCCGGCGACGGCGGACGATGGCAGGCGCACAGGCGAGACCTCGTCATATTCGAGGCGGTTGCGGAGCGATCCCTCGCCGATCTCGGCGTTGTCGCTGCGGGAAGGCAGGACGATATTGGATTCCACGCCCTTGAGCTGGGTCGATCCGCCGAGCACCCGGTAGAACTTCTGGATGGTGAGCTTGAGCGCGCCGGCATCGGCCGAGCCGAGGCTGAAGAACGGCATCACCTTGCTGATGTCGAGGACCGTCTGGACGGTCCCCTTGCCGAAGCTGCGCTCGTCGCCCACGACGATGGCGCGGCCGTAGTCCTGCAGGGCGGCGGCAAAGATTTCGCTGGCGGAGGCGCTGAGGCGGTTCATGACGACGATCATCGGCCCGCTGTAGGTGAGCCCGGGATTCCGGTCCTCGGAGACGGTGATCTTGCCGTTCGGATCCTTGGCCTGCACGACCGGACCCCGCGGGATGAAGAGGCCGGTGAGGTTGATCGCCTCCTCGAGCGATCCGCCGCCGTCCTTGCGCAGGTCCATGACGAGACCCTCGATGCCTTCCTTTTTCAGGCGCTCGAGCAGGGCTGCGACGTCCTCCGTCGTGCTCTTGGCGGGGCCGCCCCCGCTCATGTTGGCATAGAAGGAGGGGAGGGTGATCCAGCCGATTCGGGTGGTTTTCCCATTCGCATCCTTGAGATCGAGGACCTCGGCTTTGGCCTCCTGGTCCTTCAGCTTGACCTCGTCGCGCGTGATCGTGACGATCTGGCGCTTCGAGGGGTCGGTGGCGTCCGAGGGGATCACCTGCAGCCGCACGACCGAGCCCTTCTTGCCGCGGATTTTTTCCACAACCTTGTCGAGCTTCATGTCGACGACGTCCTCAAACTCCCCGTTGCCCTGGGCCACGGCGGCGATCCGGTCGTTGGCCTTGAGATGGCCTTCGCGGTCGGCCGGTCCGCCGGGCACGACCTCCATGACGCGGGCATAGCCATCATCCGTGCGGAGGACCGCCCCCACGCCGACCAGGGAGAGCTTCATCGAGATGTTGAAGTTTTCCATGTCGCTCGGGCTGAGGTATTCCGAGTGGGGATCATACGTCTGGGCGAGGGCGTTGAGAAACGTCTTCACGACATCCTCGTCGTCCATCTCGCGGACATTCTTAAGAGCCTGGTCATACCGACGGGTGACCGCCTGCTCTGGCGGACGGAGCTTGAATTCGTTCAGATGCTCCTGGAGGAGTTCGGCCTCGACCCGATCCCGCCAGAGGGAGTCGGCTTCTGCCTCGTCTTTCGGCCACGGTGCCTTCTGGCGGTTGAGCTCAACTGAGCGCGAGCTTTTGAAGTCGTAGGTCTTCTTCGCGAGCTTTTTGTTCGAATTGACGCGGTCTTCGACGCGCTGCTTGAAGCGGGCGAAGATTTCGCGGGCGGGGTCGAGGTCGCCGCGGAAAATGGCATCGTCGAGGCTGTTGCCGTATTTCGACTGGAACTCGTCGACGTCCGCCTGGGTGAGGTAGAGCCGGTTGTAATCGAGCAGCTCAAGGTAGGTGGCAAGCAGCTTCGCCGACACCTCGTCATCGAGCTTCTTGCGGGAATAATGGGCCTGCTCGAGCCAGCGGGCGACAGCGAGCGCGACCTGACCGGGATCCGGTGAGGTCTTGGCGTTGGACGACTGAACGGCGGAGACGGCGACGGCAAGGACCAGTGCGGACCGGGTCAAAAGAGGAAAATTCATGGGAAAGTTGCTGAAAACCTTGCAGAGCCGCTGCGGAAAATCAAACTTCATACTCACATCAGACCATTTAATCATGAATCAGTTCAAATCGTTTACCGGCGGGCCGCTCGATACCAACGCATTTTTCCTCGAATCGCCTGCGGGGAACATTCTCTTCGACGCACCGCAGGGGGCCGACGAGCACTTTGCCGGTAAAAAGATCGACTGGCTCCTGCTGACCCACGGCCACTTCGACCATGTGGCCGATGCCGCCAGGATGCAGCGGCGGCACGGCTGCCGGATCGCCTACCACCCGGATACCGCACCGATGGTGACAGATGCCGGCTTTTTCCGGCGGCACGGGTTTGAGCTGGAGATCGAGCCATTTGTCGGCGACCGGCTGCTCGACGAGTGCGAGTCCTGCGAGGTGGCCGGGGTTTCGATGAAGATCCTCCACGTGCCCGGCCACTGCCCCGGGAGCATCTGCTTTTTCTTTCCTGAGGACCGGATCCTGATCGGGGGCGACGTCCTCTTCCGCGGCGGGGTCGGGCGCTGGGACCTCCCCGGCGGCGACGGTGAGCTCCTTTTCGAGGGCATCCGGAAAAAGATATTTACCCTCGACGAGGAAACCGTTGTCCTACCGGGGCACGGACCGGCAACATCCGTCGGCCTGGAACGGACATCGAACCCCTACGTCGGCCACGGTGTCTGAAGCCGTGTGGTCCCCCCGAGTTGTCATTCACCCCCGCAATCATCACTTCATGCTCCCCCCATTCTTCCGACATCGCCTTCTAACCGCTGCCTGTCTTCTTGCCTCCGCCTCCGGCGGCCTCTCGGCTGCGCCGGACAAAGTTGCTGTGACCAACATCCGCGCGAATGTGGATTTTTCGGATCCCGGCTACCCGATCCTCCTCGAGCAGAACCTTCGGAAAGGCGCTCCCGTCTATTCCACCGAGGCCAGCGGGAACCGGACGTTTCAGGACGTCGGTGAGTTCGCCGGTCTCCAATACCTGAGGACAGACACCCGTTGGTGGAACCTCGAAACGTCCAAACGGTTCCTGGAATTTGACATCGATCGCGACGCCACCATCTACGTGGCCTACTTCAAAAAACTGAAGGATTTCGACAAGGCGTTCACCACCGACCACTGGCTGGCCGACCCGGCCGGCGGCTGGAAAAATCTTCGCAAGGACATCAAGGTGACCGGCGGGGGCGATCAGGCATACGGGGTTTTCAGCAAGACGCTCAAGGCCGGGCGGGTGACGCTCCCCGCCAATGCGGCCACCGGCCTCCTCACCGGCGTGTATGCGCACTATCTGGTTTTTATCGGTCCGCCGACCGGCCAGCCGGTCGCAAGCGTCGTTCCGAAGGGGATCGTCCCCGGCAGGATTCCCGCGTTCCCGGGAGCGGAGGGGGGAGGGATGTATGCCACCGGCGGACGGGGAGGCGAAGTTTACGAGGTCACCAATCTCGAGGACTATGATCCACGGGCGAAGCCGATTCCCGGCACGTTCCGGGACGCCGTCAGCAAGCCGAACCGCACAGTCGTCTTCCGTGTCTCGGGCACGATCGAACTGAAGTCGCCGCTCCAGATCAAGGCCCCGAATATCACTGTCGCCGGGCAGACTGCGCCCGGCGATGGCATTGGCGTCTGGCGGTATCCGATCTCGATTTCCGGGGACAACAAGATCATCCGGTTCCTCCGTTCCCGGCCGGGGGATGAGATCGAAAAGGAATTCGATTCATTTGGTGCGGGGTTCGGCGACCAGATCATCTGCGACCACATTTCGGTCGCGTGGTCGGTCGACGAGGCGGCCTCGTTCCGCTACGTGACGAATTTCACGTTCCAGTGGAGCATCGTCGGGGAGAGCAACCTGCACTCGACGCACAAAAAGGGAGCGCATGGCTTCGGCGGGATCTGGGGGGGGCGGAATTCCACCTACCACCACAACCTCCTCCTCCACCATGTGAGCCGCATGCCCCGGTTCAACCAGGGGCCGATCGACTTCCGGAACAACGTTTTTTACAACTGGGGCTACAAAGCGGAATACGGCGACTACAACCTGGCCAACTTTGTCGGCAACTACTACAAGCCGGGCAGCGGAACGCTTCCCGGCGTGCGGGACCGGCTCGCGGAGCCGCTCGAACTCCAGAGCTGGCGCGGCTTCGGAATGTATCTGAACGGAAATGTCATGGAGGGCTCGGAGGCGGTTACAAAAAACAACCTCCTTGGCGCTTCGGGCATGGATCCCGAAAAGCGGTATATCCTGCTTACCAAGGAGGTGCCGGTGATCAGCCCGGTGAAAACCCAGCCCGCAGAGGAGGCCAAGGAACTCGTCCTCAAATTCGCCGGAGCCAGCGCGATTCCCGCCCGGCGCGATGAGGTCGATGTGCGCTATGTCGATGAGGTCCGGACCGGCACAGGGAACCTCATCTACACCCGTCCGGCAACGATTGAGTTCGCCCAGAATGAGGAGCAGCGCGCGAAGGTTGAGGAGACGCTCCGCCATCACAATGCCAAACTGGTGAAACTCAAATCCCCGGTCCTCAAGTCCACACCCGCACCGGCGGATTCCGACCACGACGGCATGCCGGATGAGTGGGAGACCCGGCACGGACTGAATCCCCGCGATCCGGAAGACAGGAATGGCGACATCACAGGTGACGGCTATACCAACCTCGAGAAATATCTCAATGAACTGGCCGCTCCGGCCATGGCCGGGGCCGGGCAAACCGGCGCCGGAATCGTCTTGGGCCCCGTAGACCTCTCGGTGCTGACCGGACGTTCGAATCCATCGGCCATTGCGGACGCCGAAGTCATCGTCACCATCAACGGAAACAAGCTGGAGGGTGCCCAGAAGCCGATCGTGAAGGGCGGCCGCGCTTTTGTTCCCGGCAAGGAATTTCTGGAAGCGCTCGGATTCCAGGTCTCCGGTGGCGGGGACAAGTTGACCGCTACCCTGGGCGGCCTGAAACTCGAACTGGCACCGGGAAAATGCGTGGCCTCGCCTTCAGTTGGCATGGTCGCTTCGAAAGGCGTCCCGTTGGCGGAGGGCGGTCATCTCTATGTCCCGGTCGAGTTGGCTGAAATCCTCCCCGGGGCGAAAACCGCCTGGGACCCGGTCAACCGGGTTGCCATGGTGGCGGTTCCCGCGCAACGTCCGGTCAAGCCTTGATGCGCCCCTGCCACACACTGCAGGGTAACCGACATGGCTGAGGCGATCTCGGGTGCGCTCGTGGCCTTCGGGCTGGGGTTTGTCTATTTTCTGGGAGCAATTCCCGGCGGGGCAGCGGCCGGGGCGTCCGTCCCTCTTGCCGCGCTCGCTGCATGGGCGGGCTACTCCGCCGGCGCTATTGCCGTGGTGCTGGCGGGTGCTCCGGCGCGAGCCTGGCTGGTTAGTCGTTTCCGCATTCCTGTCGAGAAAGACCCGCAAAAGCGGATCTGGCGGATCTGGGACCGCTGGGGACTGGTCGGGCTGGGGCTCTTTGCTCCCGTTACCATCGGGCCGCAGATCGGCGGACTGCTGGCGCTCGCAGCAGGGGAGAAACCGTTGAGCGTGGTCCTGAGTCTTTCCTTGGGCGTGGTGCCGTGGTGCGTCTTATTCGGGGCACTTGTCGCGGCTGGAGTTAAGCTTGTCGGTTGATATTCTTTATTTGCATCATGGTTCTTGAATTTGTAGTTTACAATGTAATGACACCTAAACGCCTTAACACCATTGGTTGCCGCACCGTGCTTCTCATTTGCGGCTTGTTTTCCTGCCTGCTTCCCTTGGGGGCGCAAGACGTGGATGGCACGAGCTGGCAGGAAAAAACCGGGTTTGCGCTCGTGAAGCCACAGCCCTGGTCGCCTGAGAACCTTGCCACCGTCGTGGAGTTCCAAGCGTTCACCGACCGCACGGTTAAAGGCCGGCAGATTGCCGGATATTTCGTATTCCGGAACGGGAAGACCGCCGACTCGCAGGTGCCTGCCGGGAAGATGGTGAAGCTGGTCGTTTTTCCACCGGTGCCCGCCCAGATCGCACGGGCCGAGCAGCGGGCCGCTCTGAAAAAAATCATCGATGAGCATGCCGCATTGGGCGTGCAGTTTCCCGCGGCCGTGCCCGTGCTGGAGAAATATTTGACCGTCCTGCGTTCGGATGCCGCCAAGTTCGACGCGGGGAGCGTGAAGGACGAGGGCAAGTGGATCCCCGGCGCGGACTACCGCAAGAAAAAGGCCGATGAGCTGGCCAACCTTCTTCGCATGGAGATCACCGGGGCGCAGCGAGTCAGGGATCTGAACCTGACGAACAACCAGTATTACGTGGGCCTCGAAGACCTGGCCAAAACCGAGCCCTCGTTGAAGGCCCAGCTTGATGGCGTCCGGGCGCAATACGAAAGCCTTCGCCGCAAGGAGGAGCGGAATGAACTGCTTGCCAAGCTCCGGGCGCCGGATCCGGGGTTTGAAAATTGTGAGCTTTATGTCCGCACGCTCAAGACCCTGAAACCCGAGGAAGATCCCGCTGCCCGGCAGTTCATCGAACTCTGGGACCGCTCGCTTGCAAAGGCTGCGAAGCTCGGGTCGAAAGTTGAGGAACTCAAGCAAAGCTTTGAGAAAGAAATGGCCGGCAAAAAGGATCCCGCCGGTTCCGCCGTGGTGGGCGACGACATTGCCGCCCGGATCCATGTCGTCAGCCAGGAGCTGAATGATTACCGCGCCGGCTCCCCGCCCTCCGTCATCCAGATCCCCGCCGCGCAGGCCGAGGCGCTCGTGGCGTGTTCGGCCGGTCTTGCGGGCCTGGCCAAGCAACTCGAAGCCCGCGAGTATTTCGATGCCAAGGTGACGATTGCGGGACTGGTCGCTCCGGCCGAAACCGTGGGACCGAAGACCGTGGCGGTCGTCGAGGGGCTTCAGAATCTGGCGAACTCGGAGATCGCAAAATTCCAGTCGCTGAGGGACGAGGCCCAGGCGATGCAATCCAGCGGCAAGGTCAACGAGGCCCTCATGAAATACCGCGAGGCCTGGGCGGTCATGCCCGACAAGGATGTCGCCTCCACGATCGAAACCCTGAAAAAATAGCAGGGCCGGCTTGCCTCCTCTTTCACGCCGCGTAGATTTCAATCCCGTGGATCTGCCTGACCAGTGCCGCATTTCGACGGAAATCCGCGTCATGTATTTCGATACCGATGCCGGTGGCGTCGTGCACAACATCGTCTACCTCCGCTTCATCGAGACCGCCCGCACGTACCTCGCGATCCAGATGGGCATGGATTTCCGCCAGATCGAGCGCACCGGGATCCACCCGGTCGTTACCCGCACCGAGATTGACTACAGGCGCCCCGCCCGCCTGGGCGACGAGCTCCGGGTCGACGGAAGGATCGCCGAGTGGAGCGGGATCCGCTTCTGGGTCGAGTTCGAGGTCGTGCGGCCCTCCGACGGCGCCCTGCTGGTGAAGTGCCGCCAGGCCCTTGCTCTGGTCCAGATGCCGGAGGGCCGGCCGGTCCGCCTGCCCGCCGGATTCCCGGCATCGCTTGTCTTGGATTCCTGAACCGGGTCGCGCGCCGCGCGCGTAACGGCGGCCAAAATTGGATTCGCACGCGGGCGTGAACATGCTCTAATCCACCGCTTATGGAAAACGTGATCATTGTAGGCACCGGATGTGCCGGACTTACCGCCGCGATTTATACAGCCCGGGCCAACCTTTCACCGCTCGTTCTCGAAGGCCGGATGCCCGGCGGCCAGCTCACCACGACGACAACCGTGGAAAATTTCCCCGGGTTCCCCGAGGGGGTCGACGGACCCGAACTCATCCAGCGGATGCACCAGCAGGCCGAAAAATTCGGCGCGCGCTTCCAATACGGGGTAGTCGAGGAGTTCGAACCCGGCACCCCGAACCGGGTCAAGGTCGACGGAAGCTGGATCGAGGCCAAGGCGCTCATCATCGCCAGCGGCGCCTCGCCGCGCTACATTGGCATCGAGGGCGAATCCGCCCTGATCGGCCACGGCCTTACCTCGTGCGCAACCTGCGACGGCGCGTTTTACCGGAACGTTCCTGTCTGCGTGGTCGGGGGCGGGGATTCGGCCTGCGAGGAGGCCGGGTTCCTCACGCGGTTTGCCTCCGAGGTTTTCCTCATCCACCGCCGCGATGCTCTCCGGGCTTCGAAGATCATGGCCGAGCGCGCACTCGCCAACCCGAAGATCACGCCGGTCTGGAACTCGGTCGTGACCGCCTATATCACCGACGATGCGGGCGAGGTCAGCGGCGTGCGCCTGCGGAATACCGTCGACGGCTCCGAGAGCACGCTCGACGTGAAGTGCGTCTTCGCCGCCATCGGCCATGAACCGAACACCGCGGCATTCCGCGGGAAGCTTGAGACCGACGGGAATGGCTACCTGCGCCAGACCCACGGAACCCACACGAACCTGCCGGGGGTCTTTGCGGCGGGCGACGTGGCCGATCATGTCTACCGTCAGGCGATCACGGCGGCCGGTCAGGGCTGCGCGGCGGCGATCGACGCCGAGCGCTGGCTTGCGGAGCATCCGTGAAGATCTGCGACCTCACGCAATTTTACTCGCCTGTCAGCGGAGGGGTCCGCCGTTACATCGAGCAGAAGACGGCCTTCCTTCGAAGGTACCGTCCGGACTGCGAGCACGTGGTCATCGTGCCCGGGGAATCCACGGGGTTCACTGGAGACGCGCTGGCGCGCACCTACACGATCGCGTCGCCGCTGGTCTCGCGGACGTCCCGCTACCGGGCCCTCACCAAGCTGCACCTCGTCGAGGAGGTGCTCGAAAAAGAGCGTCCGGATATCATCGAGTCCGGTGATCCCTACCAGGTCGCCTGGAAGGCGGTCGCCTCCGGACGTGGACTCGACATCCCGGTCGTCGGCTTTTACCACTCGCATTTTCCGGAATCCTACATCCGCACGATCGCAAAATTCTTCGGCCGGATGGCGGTTTCGATCACCGATGATGTCTGCCGGCGGTATGTCCGCACGCTCTACAACCATTTCGAATGCACGTTCGTGCCGAGCCCGGTGCTGGCGCGTCTGCTGGGGGACTGGGGGGTCGAGCGGATCCACACCGTCGACCTCGGCGTCGATGCGGATGTCTTTGTTCCCGGCACCGACAGGGACGCGACCCGCAGCAAGCTCGGCATCGATCCGGATGTCCGCCTCTTGCTCTATGTCGGCCGGCTCGCCTCGGAGAAGAATGTGCGCGCGCTCTTCGAGGCGTTTGGGATCCTGCACGCCCGCTCACCCGGCCGCTACCACCTGCTCTGCCTCGGTGACGGCACCCAGCGTCCGGCGGTGGTCGAACTCCAGCGGTCGACGGGCGCCGTGCACTGGATGCCCTACTGCACGAACCCCGTCGAGCTCGCGGCCATCTACCGGTGTGCCGATCTCTTCGTCCATCCCGGTGTTCAGGAAACGTTCGGCCTGGTGGCGCTCGAGAGCCAGGCCAGCGGCACCTGCGTCGTCGGCATCCGGGGCAGCTACATGGACCGGATCATCTTCAGCGACCAAAAGCAGTGGGCGGCGGAAAACTCCCCGGCGGCTCTCGCGGATGCCGTCGATGCCAAATTCACCCAGGACCTCCGCTCGGCCGGGCTCCTCGCCAGCGTGGAGGCCCGCACCCGCTATTCCTGGAAAACCGTCTTCACCCGGCAGCTCTCCATCTATGCGGATGTGATCGCCGGATACAGCAACTGATTCCTCAGCGTGCACGCTGACAATTTTTGACGAACCCGGGCCGCTTCCTCGAGTTGCGCCTCACCCGGAATCTCGCGTCAGCGGCTGGTCATTCCGGCTTCGTGGCCTTCGGATCGGGCGCCTTTGCCCGGATCATTTCGCCGACTTTGCGCAGCGTCTCCACGTCGATACTGCGGAGCCTGCCATCGTAGCCGGGACCGACGTCGAGGGAGAAGATGTTGCCAAATTGCACCGCGCCGAGGTAGTCGCTGTAAAGCTTCTCAGCCGGGAGGCAGAGATTGTCATGCTCCGGCAGCGAGTAGAACCACATCGCGCCGCCCTTGTGATCCGGCAGGATCGGGTAGGTGAATTCGGCGAGAAGGTAGTTTTTGCCTGGCGCGTTCTTCATGTGCGGTCCGGCAGCCTTGTGGTCGTCAAGCGGCCCGGGCCTGCCCATTTCGCCGAGGCGGATGTCGGCGCCGTCCTGGCTGCCGTGGTTGAAGCCGACGAAGCAGCCGGGCTGAAATGATTTGCACCATGCGATGGTTTCCTCGTGGCTGAGCCCGCCGTCTCCGACCGCATGATCAAACCAGATGTATTCGATGGGACCATACCGGGTGAGCAACTCTTCGAGCTGGGCCTTTTTCAATCCGGCGTTTTTACCGCCTTGATTGCGCGTCTTGGGCTCGGGCGTGTCGGGGTCATCCAGCCCTCCTGGCTGACGCCATTCGCCCTCCGAAAAGTAGAGCGCCAGCTTGATGCCGTATTTATCACAGCTCTTCTTGAGCTCGGCGAGCACATCAAGGCCCAGCGGTGCTTCAGTCACCTTGTGGTCGGTGGTTTTGGTGTCCCAGAGGCAGAAGCCGTCGTGGTGCTTGGTCAGGAAGAGGATGTAGCCCATGCCCGCCTCCTTCGCGGTGCGCGCCCACTGGTCGGTATCGACGCCGGTGGCCTTGAATGCGGCGGGATCGTTCACGCCCGGCGTCCATTCCTTGCCGGAGAAGGTCGACAAGCTCCAGCAGATGAACATGCCCCAGCGCAGGTCCTTGAGTTCCGTGGCGCGTTTCTGCATGTCCGCTTGTCGGGCGGTGACCATGTCTGCAAGTAGTGTCAGCATCAGGGTTGTTAGCAATCTCGTTTTCAAAAGAAGCAAGAAAGGTGGCGCCTGCGGGTCATGTGTGCCTTGTGGTGGCTGGAAAAAGAAAGCACATGCAGGGCAAATTCTTTGTGGTTGCTACCCGCCGAGGTAGGCGGCGCGGACGGAGGGGTTGGCGCGGAGGGCGGCGGGTGAGTCGGCGAGGGTGACGCGGCCGGTTTCCAGGACGTAGCCGAAGTGGGAAATTTCGAGGGCGAGGTTGGCGTTCTGCTCGACGAGGAGAATCGAGAGGCCCATCTCGCGGTTGATCTCGACGATCTTCTCGAAGATCGCCTGGACGAGAATCGGGGCGATGCCGAGCGAGGGCTCGTCGAGGAGGAGGCACTCCGGGCGGCTCATGAGCGCGCGGGCGATCGCGAGCATCTGCTGCTCGCCGCCGCTGAGCGTGCCGGCCGCCTGTTTCTCCCGCTCGGCGAGGCGCGGGAAGATCGCGCAGACACGGGCGATATCCTGGGCGATGCCGGCCTTATCGCGCCGGAGGTAGGCGCCCATGCGGAGGTTTTCGAGGACGGTGAGGTTGGAGAAGACCATGCGGCCCTCGGGGGATTGGGCGATTCCCCGGGCGACGATCTTGTGGGCGGGGAGCCCGGCGATGTTTTCGCCGTTAAACTCGATCGTTCCCGACACCGGCTTGAGGATGCCGGAAATCGCGCGGAGGGTGGTGGTTTTTCCGGCGCCATTGGCACCGACGAGTGTGACGATCCGGCCCTTCGGGATCTCAAGGGAAACGCCTTGCAGAGCTTGGATCGAGCCGTAGGAGACCACGAGATCGCGCACCGCAAGGATCGGCCGGCTCATGCGGCCTCCTTGCCAAGATAGGCGGCGATCACCTTCGGGTCGTGGCGGATCTGCTCCGGCGTGCCCTCGGCGATCTTGCTGCCGTAGTCGAGGACGACGATACGCTCGCAGATGCCCATGACGACCTTCATGTCGTGTTCGACCAGCAGGATCGCGAGGCGGAATTTCTCCTTGGTGAACCGGATGAGCTGCATGAGGTGCTCTTTTTCCGAAGGATTCATGCCGGCGGCGGGCTCGTCGAGCAGGAGAAGCTTCGGACGTGTGGCAAGGGCGCGGACGATTTCCAGCCGGCGCTGGTCGCCGTAGGGCAGCGAGCCGCCCGGGCGGTCGCTCATCCCGGCGAGGCCGAAAATGTCGAGCAACTCCATGACGGTGGCATGGATTTCCTTTTCCTCGGCGGCATATCCGCGGCCGCGGAAGAGCGCGTGCGAGATCCCGTGCCGGAGGTGCATGTTGCAGGCGGTGCGGACGTTGTCGAAGACGCTCAGCGAGCTGAAGAGGCGGATGTTCTGGAACGTGCGTGCGATGCCCCGGCCGGTGATTTTATACGGCCTCTGCCCGGCGACGCTACGGCCCCGGAACCGGATCGCTCCGGCTGTCGGGCGGTAGACTCCGGTGGTCAGGTTGAACACGGTGGTCTTGCCTGCGCCGTTCGGGCCGATGAGCCCGACGAGTTCGTCGTCCTCCATCCGGAATGTGAGGTCGTTCACGCACTTGAGCCCGCCGAACTGCATGGTCACGTTCTCGATCTCCAGGAGGCTCATGACTTTTTCCTTCCGAGGTTGACCTTGCCGAAGAGCCCCTGCGGGCGCGTGAGCATGAGGACGATGAGCAGGAGCGAGTAGAGGATCATCCGGTTCTCGGCCAGCTCGCGCACGGGAGCCGGGAGCCAGGTATAGTCGGAGACGGTCCGCAGGAACTCGGGCAGGATCGTGAGGATGACGGCGGCGAGGCAGACGCCCGCCGTGCTGCCCATGCCGCCGAGGATGACCATCACGACGATGTCCACGGACTTCAGGAAGTTGAACCCCTCCGGGTGGATGAACTGCTTGAAGTGGGCGTAGAGCCCGCCGGCGATCCCGGCCATGAACGCTCCGATCACGAAGGCGAGAACCTTGTATTTCGTGGTGTTGATCCCCATCGACTCGGCGGCGATCTCGTCGTCGCGGACGGCGAGGAACCCGCTCCCGTAGGTCGAGTGGACGAGCGTGAGGATGCCGTAGATCGCGAGGGCGACGAAGGCGTAAGTCCAGAAGAAGTTCGTGTGCTGGACCATCCCGCCGAGCCCGCGCTGCGCGCCGAGCGGCTCCGCATTCTGGATCACGCCCTTGATGATTTCGCTGAACCCGAGCGTGACGATCGCGAGGTAGTCGCCGCGCAGCCGCAGCGAGGGCACCCCGACGACCAGTCCCGCCGCAGCCGCGGCAAACCCGCCACCGACCAGCGCCAGGAGGAACATGCCGGTCGCGGAGGGTGCGGATCCGCCAAGCGCCTGCCCGTAGGAGAGCGTGACCCATGCCGAGAAATAGGCGCCGACAGCCATGAAGCCGGCATGGCCAAGGGAGAACTGGCCGGTGTATCCGGTGACCAGGTTGAGGCTCACTGCCAGGAGGATGTTGATCCCGATGCTGATCAGAATGTCGTAGTAATAGGGGTTGATCGCCCCGGCGAAGCCCGAGGCTCCCGCGCAGACGAGGAGGGCGATGAGAAGCAGAACCTTCGGGCCTCTCATACTTTTTCGCGCTCCGGTTTGCCCAGCAGGCCGGACGGTTTCACCAGCAGGACGAGGATGAGGACAACAAAGACAAGCGGGTCTCGGTAGGTCGGGTTGACATAGCCGACGACGAGAGCCTCAAGAATCCCGATGATCACACCGCCGAGCGCCGCCCCAGGGATGTTGCCGATGCCGCCGAGTACCGCCGCGACAAACGCCTTGAGACCGGCATTGATCCCCATGAGCGGGTCGATGCTCGGCTGCTGGATCGAGGTAAGGATGCCGGCAGCGCCCGCCAGTGCCGACCCGATGCCGAACGTGAACGAGATGACCGCGTCGGTGTTCACACCCATAAGCGAGGCGGCGAGGGGATTCAGCGACAGCGCGCGCATCGCCATGCCCGTGCGGGTGTGCATGACGACGGCGCGCAAAGCGGCGAGCAGGACGATGGCGGAGCCGATGACGATGACCTGGCCGACCGTGACCGTGAGCGCCGAAAAAGCGCCCCACGACGCCGGTAGCTCGATCGCCGAGTCGGCGATGATCTCCGGGAACGCCTGCGGATCCGCACCGAAGAAAAATTGCCCGCCGTTCTCCAGGAAGAGCGAGACGCCGATGGCGGCGATGAGGACGGTGAGACGCGGCTGGGCGCGGAGCGGCCGGTAGCAGACCCGCTCGATGAGGACCCCCGCCACGGCACAGAGGGCCATCGCGACGACCAGCACGAGGGCGGCACCCGCGTAGGACGGACCGCCCCCGGTGAGGGCGAGGAGCTTCGGGGCGGTATAGAATCCGGCAAACGCCCCGAGCATGTAGATGTCACCGTGCGCGAAGTTGATGAAGCGGAGGACGCCGAAGACCATCGTGTAGCCGAGGGCGATGAGGGCGTAGATCGCGCCCTGCGACAGACCGTTGATGAGCTGTTGAAGAAATTCGATCAAGGCCGGTCGGGTCTTTGAATGCTAGGGTGCGACGGACTTGACGAACTGGAACCCGCCGTCGGCGATCGTGAGGATGACCGCGGATTTCGTCGCGTTTCTCTGGGCGTCGAGCGTGATTTTGCCCGTGACGGCGTCGTGGTCCTTTGTGGCGGCCAGGGCATCGCGCAGCGCCGCGGGGTCGGTGGTCCCGGCGCGCCGGATTGCATCGGCGAGGATCATTGCGCTGTCGTAGCCGAGAGCTGCCATGTCGTCCGGGGCCTCGCCGAATTTCGCCCGGAACTTCTCCACGAAATTCCGGACCTTCGGGGACTCATCGGCGGCGGAGAAGTGGCTGGAGAAGAACGAGCCGTCGAGCGATTTGCCCGCGACCTTGAGCAGCGAATCGCCGACCCAGCCGTCGCCGCCGAGGAGCGGAACCTTGATGCCGAGGAGCTTCGCCTGCTTGGCGATCAGGGCGACCTCGGCGTAGTAGCCCGGCACGAAGATCGCCTCCGGCTGGGAGGCTTTGATCGAAGTGAGCTGGGGCTTGAAGTCCTTGTCGCCGCTGGAATACTTCTGCTCGCGGACGATCTCGCCGCCGTTCGCCTTGAAGTCCTTGATGAAAAATTCCGTGAGGCCGACGCTGTAGTCCTGCTTCACGTCCGTGAGGACGGCGATTTTTTTCCAGCCCTTCTCTCTCGCGAACTTCGAGACGACGACCCCCTGAAAGGGATCGATGAAGCAGATGCGGAAAATGTAGTCGCCGACCTCGGTGACCTTCGGGTTCGTCGAGCCCGGCGAGACCATCGGGATTTTTTCCTGCTGGCAGATCGGCGCGGCCTCGAGCGATTTCGATGAGGCGATCTCACCGAGGATCGCGACGACCTTGTCCTGCGAGATCAGCTTGCGCACGATGGTGGCCGGCTGACCGGCCTGGGACTGGTCATCCTCGGAGATGAGCTCGAGCGGGCGTCCCAGCACGCCGCCTGCGGCGTTGATCTCCTCGATCGCGAGCACGGTCCCGCGGTGCGACATCTGGCCGAAGCTCGCGCTCGCTCCGGTCATCGAGGCATATTCCCCGACGCGGATCGGGTCGGCGGCGGAGAGTGTCGAGGCCGTTCCAAGGATAAGAATGGCAGTGCAGAGCATCAGAATGCGTAGAGGATTCATGGTTGGAAAAAGTTTGATATCAGCAGTTAGGCCGGTGCAAGCAAGAGCATTTGTCGTTCCAGACGCGGAGAGTCAATAGCGAATGCGGGCAAGTCTCCGGTTTGCAGATGCTCTCCGGACTTTCACCCGGTTCGCAGCGGGCCGCCGGGGCTCAATATTTTCCCTGCCAGGCCGGGGGATCGGAAGGAATGAGCGTCGGGTCGCCATTGAGGAAGCCAGCGGATTTGAGAAATCCCTCCACCCGGAGGGTGTGATCCACCACCGAGCGTTCGGACGCGGTATATTTGGGAACGATGAATGCGTGTCGGGCCCCGTCGAGCAGGACGAGTTCGCACCGGTTTCCGGATCCGGTCATATCTGCAGCGAACTTCTCCGCTTGGTCGGGCGTCACGATGTGGTCGGCAAGCCCGTGCATGAGGAGCGTCGGGGGAAGTCCGGCTTTGACGTTGTCTTGAGGCGAGAGCCGCCGGGCGAGCTCGCTCTGCGCCTCGGTCGGGACGAGCGCTTCCGGCGCCGGCTTTTTGTCCAGGGCATTTCCCCCGATGACAAATTTGATCCAGGAGCCTCCGGTCAAGTCACAGATCGGATTGCAGAGGATCATGGCATCCGGCGCAGGGTTGACCGACAGGTCGTCGGCCGGATCATCGAATCCAGGCACGGTGCCAAGCGCCGCGGCAAGGTGGCCGCCGGCGGAGTCTCCCATCACGGCAATCCTCCGGGGATCGATGCCGAGCTCTTCAGCGTGTGTCCGCATGAACCGGACGGCCGATTTGCAGTCGGCAAGGCAGTCTGCGAGTGGGGGGCCATCCGGTTTGAGGAGGCGGTAATCGATGCTGATCGCAACCATTCCACGGGAAGCGAAATACCTGGCGTGCGGGTAGAAGACATCCGCCCCGCCTGCAACCCACGCCCCGCCATGAATCAGGACGATGGCCGGGTTCTTTTGTCCGGCGGTCCATCCCGGCGGGCGGAAGATATGGAGAAAAAGAGGGGTGCCGCCAGCGGTTTTGTAGGCCAGGAGGACTGGAGGCGGCGTCTCCTCCAGTTCACGGAAAGTGATCGCGCCGGATGGTGCGGCGAATCCCGTGACCGCGAGCG
Source organism: uncultured Chthoniobacterales bacterium (assembly GCA_964467415.1). GTDB lineage: Bacteria > Verrucomicrobiota > Verrucomicrobiia > Chthoniobacterales > Terrimicrobiaceae > CAYXRX01. Next base: position 57,012 of record CAYXRX010000027.1, on the reverse strand, counting down.
ACACGGCGGTAACGAGCCGGCGGCAACCCGCAGGGATGAAAACGGGGGATGCGGCCGCTGGCATGCTCAGGGGAACCTCACCAGGATTTCGGAGCCGGCAGGCACGCTCACCCGGCGCGCGGCGCTCAGGAGGTCCAAAGGAAGAGGGACGGCAAGATCCGCAGCGGATTCGGCGAGCACGGTGACCACAGCATCAAAGCCTGTCGGGTTGAAGATCCTCAGCTCGCCCCCGCCCGTCCACTTGGCCTCAACATGGTCAAAGACGATGGTTTCGCCGGTGTCGGTGCGGAGATAGATTCCCGGGATCTCGCAGGCCGTGAGCATCATTGCGGTTTCCACCCAGATTGTAGAGAAATCGATGTGCCCACCCACGGCCCCGGCGCCCTCCCAGGCGCTGATATTCACTCGTTCGCACATCATGCCTGGTCCGAGGTTTCCCACCGGATGTGCGGGGTGCGAGACGAACTGCGGCTGGGCGTGCGCGATGTCGCGCAGGAGATCGACCGCCAGCGGATCGCGCGTGAGCCGCCAGTAGCGGAAGAGGGCCTCTCCCGAGGCGTTGCAGATTCCCGGGGCGGCGTGCTTATTCTGAATATTTGCCCAGACCGATCCGCAGCTTCTGATTCCGGCGAGGCTGCACTGCGACCCGGGCGGGAATTCAAAATCATACGATGTGACCCATGTGGCAAATTGGCGGAGGATCCGGTGAGCGGCGTGAGCCCATTCCGGGGATCCGGTCCTGACGGCGAGCGAGGAGAGCGAGGCAAAGAGGAGGTAGCACGATTCGCTGTCCGGCGCCGCGAGGGCGTCGCAGGGGCCGCCGTTCGTGAACCCACGGGCGAGCGCATCGTCGCTCAGACGGCGTGCGATTTCCCCGGCTTTTTCCAGGTAGCGTGGCTCGGCGAAAAATCCGGATGCCACGACGAGCCCGGCGGGAACAAACGCTCCGGCGGTCGTGCCTCCGATGAGCACGTCGCAGCTCCGGATGTCGAGGTATTGTCCGAGCTGGCCGCGCTTGTCCCAGACCCGGATGAGCGCATCCGCGAGGTTGCGGAGGGCATCCTCCCACGCAGCGGGGACCGGGACATTCTGCGTTTTTAGCAGATGGACCTGGCGCAGGCCGTAAAACAGGGCGTCGCCCAGGCGGCGGACGCTGACCTGGTAGCCCGGGCGCAGCGGGCGCGGGTCATCGGATCGCATGATGCTGCCGTCGTGGTGGGCCCGCCAGAGGCCGTTCGGCTCCGGGCTTCGGGTGAACATGAAATCCAGGTTTCTGAGCGCATGCCCGCGCATCGCGGGGGTGCCGGCGAGAAGCATCGGCAGGGTGGTGATTCCGCCGCTGACCCAGCCGAGCTGCCAGAAGTCGACCATGTTCGTGCTGTTGCGGTCCATGCCATGCCGGTAATATCCGAACTCCTCATCCCAATTCCGGGCGTCGAGCTTCTCGCTGATGAGCCGGAAGGCTTCGCTGAACGGGAGCACGTGCGGCATTTCCGACGTTCCAAAATCTTTCCGGGCCTCGCAGAAGCGCTCGTGCAGGACTTCCTGGGAAGCGGCCTCGAACGTCCACACGCGGAACCGGATGGTCGCCCGGTCGCCAGCCTTCCAGGGGTGAGGGGGATCACCCGGCAGGAACCCGATGTGGCCCGGGGCGCGATCGAAGACACACGGAGTCGAGAGCGACATCCGGGCCTGCCGCCCGTCGGCAGATTCATCCAGGGTGAATTTGAAGAGCCCCAGCTCGTTCCGCGAGGGGGTGAGGAGCAGAAAGGCTCTGCCTGAGGGCAGGCGGTAGCCGATGCAGGGCGTTGCCGCGTCGGCGCTGCTGAGCTCGATCATCTCAGCGCCGCCATCACGCCGCAGACCGGGCTGCGGGGTAATGGTTGTTTCCTGATTGATGGCATAGCATTCCGGGCCGGGCCAGAACGGGGAATACGGAACATTGACATGCTCGAACCGGTTTCCGTTGTAAACCATGGCGGGGACGAAAACATGGGCTTGTGGGGACCATGTTCCGGCTGCCTGGCTGCAGTTCCAGACCCAGGATACGGTTGCGTGGTCTGTCGATCCGGCGACGAGTTCAACAACCGTCGTGCACTCCTGGCAGCCGTGTCGGCCGGGGACGGGGTCCCAAACGCTCTCCGTCTTCCAGACGGTCCCGTCGATCCGGTGCTGGCCATTATTTTGAATCGCGGCACATTTGAGGAGGCCGTCCTCGCCTTGCACCTCAAGTTCCAGCGTGGGAGGATCCCCGTGCGTGGCAGGAGTGGATCCGTTCATGCCGTCAGCGGAAGCGGCGGATGACCCCGATGCGTGGTGGTTACCGGTTCCTGCCGGTAGATGGTCGGTCGGCGTCATGGCCTCTTCTGAGCAGCTGCTGTCGGGATCCGGCCCGGGCGTTTGGGTTTCAGGGCATGCATGGCGTTGGAGAGTATTCAAACCAGTCGAAGTCGGCATAATTGGAAGAGGATTGCCCATTGCTGGAGGCAAAGAGTGCGAAGACCGTTCCGGTGTAGCCGCCCGCGACCTGGGTGGAGAGATAGCGGGTTTCCATCGACGCGAGTTGATGGAGCGGCCCGGCGGGGCTGGCAACAAGAAGCTGATAGCTCATCCGGTCCGCTTGAATGGCCACGTCAAGGGGGCCTCCGTCGAGCGGAACGGGGGGCGTCTCTGTGGTGAGCGGACCGATCCGCCGCCTCGCGATCGCGCAGCGCTGGTCATTCCGGCGGGTGATGACGATTTCGCAGTGGTGATGGTTGTCGATGAGAACGGTCAGGCCGGCCTCCTCATTCTCCGAGGCCGGCTGGAAGTCGATCCTCGCCGTGGTGGCGCATTCGAAATGCTGTTGGCGGCGGCCGGCGAACGCGGGGTTCGACTGCTCGTCGAGGGTGGGTTTGGCGCATTTCAAGCGCAGCCAGCCCGGGCGATCAGCGAGCGAGATGTTGTCCGGGTCCGGGTTCCTCAAATGGATCCAAGCCGGTCCGAGGACCCCGCTGTCGAAGTCGTCGCGCGCTGGTGCGGCCGGCCAAGGATGCTGCTGGCCGGGCCGGTCGACCTCCAGTTCGAGAGGGAGCTTTTCCCCTCCATTGACGACCGGCCACCCGTCGGCGGTCCATTCCACCGGCGCGAGATACGTCTCCCTGCCAAGGTTGTGCCAGCCGGATTCGCAGTAGCGGAATCCGAGGAAAACCGCCCACCAGTTTCCATCAGCGTCCTCAAAAAAGTCCGCATGTCCGGTCGCCTGCACCTCGTTCATGAGGCTCCGGTGGGTGAGGACCGGATTGTGCGGGCACGGGTCAAACGGGCCGTAGGGGCTTCTCGAGCGGGCTGCGGTGACCATGTGGCACTCCGCCGTTCCGCCTTCCGCGACGACGAGGTAGTAGTATCCGCCCCGCTTGAAAAGATGCGGGGACTCCGGGTAGCCACCACCGGTTCCGGGCCACAGAAACCGCGTCTCCGTGAGCTGCCGGCCGGTGCGGATGTCGATTTCGCACTGGTAAATCCCGCGGACCGGCGCCCAGTTCGTGCCGTTCGAGGTGAGGAAAACTTTGCCCCCGTCAAAGAGCAGGGAGGGATCGATCCCCCGCTGCTTCAGCCAGATCGGCTCTGACCAGGCGCCAAACGGATCGTCCGTGTGGACGAAGAAATTCCCTCCGCCCCGGATGTTCGTCGTGACCATGTAGAACCGTCCATCCTGGTGGCGGATCGTCGGCGCGTAGATCCCGTCGGAGGCTGGGGCCCCCGCCAGCGGGAGCTGGCTGTCCCTTGTCAGGCAGTGCCCGATCTGCCGCCAGTTGATGAGATCTCTGCTGTGGTGGATCGGAACCCCCGGGAAGTATTCAAAACTGCTGTTGACCAGAAAATAGTCTCCGCCCACCCGGCAGACGCTCGGGTCCGGATAGAAGCCTGGCAAGATCGGGTTGGTGATTCTCATGGAGATGTCCTGTTTGTCGGAGCCGGTGTGGTATCCCCGTGGGCGATCCGGGCGTCCAGAAGGATTTTGCGATGCGATTCCTCAGGGGCCTCCAGCCGGTGGAGGATGCGCCTCACCGCAGCCACTCCCAGGTCGTCGGCGTTGTAATCCAGCGATGTCCACTGCCGCAGAGTCCGGGTCCCGGTTCCCGTTGGCGAAAAGACCGCAATGCCCAAATCGTCCGGCACGCGCAGGCCGTGGACCGTGGCGATGCCCAGAAGTCTCTCCGCGCTGTCGCTGTCCGGGCAGATCCACGATTTGACGCCCAGCCCGGAAAGGTGCCGCACGGTATCCGCCGGATCCCTGGGCGCAGGCCCCACGTGCGGGTCCGTACCACGCTCGGAAACCAAATGGGGAACGATGCCCCGGGCCATGCAAGCGAGCAGAAAGGAAGCCTTCAGACGCAGGGAAAACGCGGTGTCCCTGCCGGGACCGTAAAATCCGCAGAGACCGTGCCTGACCTCCATAAGGTACGCGACAAGCAGGTCCATTCCTGAAGCCGCATCGATCCCCACAAGATCGACGGACGGGTAGTCGTGGAGAAGCGCGACGACCGGACGCCAGTCCTGCAGCGATCGGACCACGGCTTCCGGCCACTCATCCAGGAGAATGATGCCATCAATCTGTCCGGCCCTCATTGCCGGCGGCTGCAGCCTCGGGATCAGGATGCTCTCCGGCGCGTCTTTCGGCGCCTGGTGTGTCAGGATCGAGACGTTCAGGCCGATCGCAGCCTGGCTCATCCCGGCCATCGAACCATATTGGAAGGTGGTGCTGCCTTGCCGCGACAACACCAGAAGTGTCCGGGTTTTCCCAGCCTTTTGCTGCCGAGTGCGGGCCGGTCGCTTGTATCCTCCCTTTGCTGCAATCGACAAAACCTTTGCACGCGTCCGGGAATCCACGCCTTCCGCATTCCTCAAAGCCCTCGACACCGTTGAGACAGATACACCCAGCCTCGTGGAAATCTCCAGAAGATTCATAGGTCGAAAATCCTTGGTTGAGGGATGAATAACGGTCTCAAAGCGTGAGAAGTATCGCAATTAGTCGTGCGAATGTATAGCAAAAACAAGCAACAATAAGAAAAAAAGTTGCCAATTGATAAAAAGGAGTTACAAGACGAATGTACCCACACACCCCTGTGGCGCCGAGTGAAGCCTTATCCATGTTGTCACCCCAATCCAAAGCAGATTCAGTCCGGCATCTGATCCGTAGAGACGGATTTGTGCTGGTTGCGGTGCTGCTCCTGGTCGCGCTGGTCACGATCCTGGTGGTGGTGGCGAGCATGATGTCGCAGATCGAGCGGCGGGCGGCGGCGAATTCTGCGAAGATCGAGCAGGCGAGGGGGAACGCGATTTTTGCGCTGGACGCCGCGATCAACCAGCTCCAGCGCGAGGCGGGGCCCGACCAGCGGATCACCGCCCGGGCGGAAATTCTCGATGACACGCCGGCTACGTCCAATGTGACCGGTGTGAGCCAGCAGTACTGGGCCGGTGTTTGGAAGACGGGATCGAGCGGACTGGATGTCGTGAATGCCGGCAAGCCGCAGCGCGAGATCAGCCTCGGCAGCATCACGCCATCGATCGAGCAGAAGGCCACGAACGCGGTCTGGCTCGTGTCCGGCACCAATGCGGCCTACAATCCGATCAGTTTCAACGGGACAACGAGCGACGCGGATCCTGCAAAAATCGATGCCGTTGTCCTTGCAAGAAACCATGGTGCGGGATCCGCGAATGTGGCCGTTCCGCTGGTGACGATGCAGTCCGGGGCCTCGACGAACGGCGCCTATGCCTACTGGGTGAGCGACGAGGGGGTGAAGGCAAAGGTGAATGTGAAGGATCCGACGCTCGGGGAGCCGGCCGGAACAGGCGCCGGGCAGCTGCACTTTCACGCGCCGCAGGGCTTGGATATTACCAAGGGGATTCTTGGCACGGAAAACAAGACCGACATCCGGGGTTCGACCAACCTGACGAAAGTCACCACACTACAGTCGGTCAGTCGGATTTCCGGCATCGAGGGGGTCGGAGGAAATGCGACCTCTGCGCACTTGCCCGACGCGACCACGCACAGCTACGGCGTGCTGGCGGACGTGCGCAACGGGGGGCTCAAGAAGGACCTCACCGCCGCACTCGAAACGCCGGAGAATTTCGCCGCCCTTGCGGCGGTTTACGGCAACGGGGCCGGGATGCTCTACCGCTATGCCACCAGCGCCAACATGACAGTCCCCGCCGGCGACCAAGCGGTCAACGCAGGGGTGACCGACGGGCTCCCTTGGTATTCGCTCTACTTCCACTACAACGCCTACAAAGGCACCATGCCCGCGCCGGGCACCACCAGCGGAAATCCCGCCCCGGTCGCGCCTACCAGCTCGGGCAATCCCGAGGCATTCCCCAATGTGCTGTCTCCGCGGTTCTACGGAGTCAAGATGGGTCCTGCTTCCGTCGATACCAAGCAGGCGGGCATCGCGCCGATGCCGATCGCATTCCGCGTGGATATCGCCCTCTCCAGCTACAACAACGGATCCGCCTCCGCCCCCGACTGGAGATTGAGGCTCCACTACTACCCGCAGCTCGTGCTCTACAACCCGTACAGCGTGCGGATCAGCGCGGCCGATTACCAATTCCAGAGAAACTTTGGGGCATTTGCAACGGCAGGAACGTATAATGACACCAACCCGACGGTGACCTGCATTCGAGTGACCGCGACTACGGCGGCCGGGGCAACGACAGTTGTTCCTTATTTCATGGTGAACCAGGCGAGCGCCGGACGGTTGGCGCTCAAGACCAAGCTCGGCGACTGCGCAACGATGGAGCCGGGGGAAACCCGCGTCTTTGCTCTCGCTGCGGATGTCTCCAAAACCACGCCGGCAAATGCCATCAATTTCACCGATCTGGTTTCCAATGAGAACATGTCGCCCGATTTCTCACAGTATTGCGACGTGCTGACCGGAAGCAACAATGGGACAAGCACGGGGGGAGCCTTCTCCACCCCGGACCCCAACACCACAATCCGAATCGATCTGGCCGCGCCGATGCTGCGGTGCCAGGCGGTGGATACGTTCATCAACCCCTCCAGATATAAATGGCCGGTGAACGACGGTTCGGTGCGTGTGCAGGCTGGCGGATCCTACCAGCAAAAGGCGGCGGCGGGCGTCTGGCCTGCCGGAATCACAATCAGTCAGATGAGCGGTCAGCCACGCCGGATCATCGGATTCTACATTCGTCAGAAAGGCCTTCTGCCTTCTGCATCCTCCTACACCTATGCGAATGCCGCTGTTCAGATCCCGGTGTTCCATGGCAACTACAGCCAGTTCACCCCGCTGGAGGATACCGCCTCCACGCCCTGGAAAGAAGTTTACCTCAGCCCGTTCGGCGGGAACTACCAGAACGGCCAGACCGACGTCCAGATCACCCATCCGCCGGAAAGCTCCCAATTCTGGCAGACGTCGTTCGGCGACCAAAGCGCCGGAGCCGGAAGCCCAGGAAACCGGATTTTTCTACGGGATGTGCCGCGCCAGCCGCTGGTGTCGCTCGGCCAGTTCATGCACATGCCTGCGCTGAATTTTCTAACGATCGGCAACTATGCCTACCTTGCCATGGGCTCGATGTTTGTCGGGGGATCGCTGGCCTCCCCGGTCATCGCCACCGAAAAGAATGCCTATGTGGACAGCGCGGGGCCAACGTCGAATACCCTCTACCTTGACGATTCCTTTTTATCCAACGAGGCACTGTTCGACCGGTTTTTCCTGTCCACCATGCCCCCGGGCGTCCTGAACGCGACCGGCACGACATATCCCAAATACTGGACCGACTTCAACGCCGCCAACTCCGGTGCCGAACTGAGTGACCGAACGCTTCCGCTTCTGAACGCGCGGATGACGCCGTATTTCCGGAACGGAGTTCCCCCGCGGCTGGCGGACCTGCGGGACGTGAAAAAGGCGGCTGCCGGCCTGATGCTGGAGGGTGCGTTCAACGTGAACTCGACGTCGGTGGAAGCCTGGAAGGCGCTTCTGTCGAGCTTGTCCGGGAATGACCTTAAGGTCTGGAACGCGACGGCTGGCGTTGCGGAAACGCTCTCGGCCGGCACGCTGTCGAACCCGATCCCCCGCTTCTGGTCGGCCTCGTTCAAGGGGGGCATCAACCGCGCCTGGGAGGGGATGCGGGCGCTGAGCGACTCGCAAGTGCAGGATCTGGCCGAGCGGATTGTGGAGCAGGTGAAAACGCGCGGGCCTTTCCTTTCGATGTCGGATTTTCTGAACCGCCGGATGGGCGCCAACAGCCCGCTGAGCCGCTGCGGAGCGCTCCAGGCGGCAATCGACAACACGACGCCCGACATCAACGCGGTGGCCAAAGCCGCCGGAATGACAATCAACGTCGCGGTCGGCGCGCCGGCGATCATCACCGCCAACCTCCAGGATGCCAAGGGCAACCCCTACAACACCGCTCTGGGCATCCCCGGCTACCTCATGCAGCAGGACCTCGTTCAGGCGTTCTCGCCGGTGATGGTCGCCCGCTCGGATACGTTTGTTGTCCGTTGCTACGGCGAGGTCCGCAATCCCAAGAGCGCTGCGATCGAGGGGCGGGCCTGGGGGGAGGCGGTCGTGCAGCGCGTGCCGGACTTTGTCGACCAGTCTGATCCTGCCCTCACCGCGGGCGACAGCCCCGGCGCCGCGGCCGAAATTTCCAGCCTCAACCCCACCAACAAGACCCTCGGAAGACGGTTCAAAGTCGTCGCGTTCCGCTGGCTCAATGAAAATGAAATTTAAACGGATCGCACTCTTTGTCTGCTTGCTTCCCACCCTGACCGCCGGTGCCGCGCAGGATCAGGTGGCCGCCCAATTCCGGGTGATCATCACCCCGGACCTGACGTCCGGCGAGTGGCAGTATGTCCAGGGCGGCAAACCTGTTCGCCTGGGCGTCCAGTCCGACGCACGTTCGCCGATCCAGGCGTACCGTGGCCCTGCCACGATCGTGCTCCAGGAACCGGCGCCCGGCAGCCGCAGCTTTGCCGCGACCCTGCCGAAGTCCAAGGACCTCCTTCTTCTGGTTCCGGGGGTGGGCGCCGATGGACAGCCCCATGTCCGGATCCTGAAGGACGACTTGAAAAGCTTCCCGATGGGCTCGACGCTTTTTGTGAATGCCGGGACGATCCCTCTGACCGTTCGCGTGGCCGCCACCGAATCCCCACTTCCGCCGAACGACCAGCTGCTGGTCCCGCCGTCCGGCGAGAAGACCAGCTTTGTCCAGATCCTGCGCGAGGGACCGGACGGCATGGAGCCCGTGCTCTCCAACAACTGGGCTAACAACCCGTCGATGCGGACGCTGCTCCTGCTCTCCAACGATGTCACGCAACCGCTCCGCGTGACCGCGCTCAGGGTTTCCGAGCCCACCCCCGCCAAATGAAAAGCCTGCCTCTCCTTCTCGCTCTTGCGCTGCTCCTGCCGGCAGGTCCCTTGGCGGCGCAGTCCCCGTCGCCCGCTCCCGCCGAGATGCGGTTCCGGACCCTCGGGCTCGATGTGAATGTCGCGGACCTGAAATATTCATTGAAGGACAAGGATGTGACGGTCGGAATTTTCGCCGATTCGCGCTCTGTCTTCTACAAGGTTCCCCCTGCGAATCCCGTTGTTTTCTATCGCGTGGAAGATCTGGCCGACGGAACGCAGAAGCGGGTGCCGGTCATTCAGGCCGACCTCTCGGCCGGTGGCATGCTGCCGCTGCTGCTCTTCTCGAAGGACCCACAGCTCCCGGGTGGCCTCAAAGTCGAGGTGCTGAAGGACGATCTGAAAGCATTTCCTGCCGGGAGCTTCCGGATCCTGAACCGGGAGCCCGTGCAACTCGGTGCCTACTTCGCCAACAAGCCGACGATCGTGCCCGCCGCCTCCGAGGTTGTGATCGCACCCACACCCCAGGAAGGCCGCACCACGGTCTTTTTTCAGCTTTTCCGCCTCGGATCCGGCGGCCGCCAGCTCGCCTACTCCAACAACTGGGCGGTCTTCCCGGACGCGCGCACGATGGTCGTCGTGGCTGCGGCCGAGCCGCCATCCAAGCAACCGTCGGTCCGCCGGATCACTGAAAGTGTCGGCCTCCTTTCCGAACCTCCACCCAAAGCCCAATAACATGAAACGCACATTCCAAATTTCCCGCGGGTTTTCCCTGGTCGAACTTCTGGTCGTTGTGGCGATCCTTGGGTTAATGGCCGGCGCCGGAGCTGTCGCCCTCGGCGGCGGCGCCAAGTCGCTCCAGGGATCGGCCGCCGCCGCATCCACGATTTTCGGTCTGGCGCGGACCGAGGCGATCCTCCGGAATTCCGACGTCCTCGTGCTGGTCGACACCTCGTTCAACCCCGCCAAACCCGACAATTACCTCCGCCGGATGGCCGTTTATTCCGAGGCCACCAACGGTGCCGGCCAGATCGCCAAGTGGACCACGCTTCCCGGCAACGCCTACTTCAATGAGGCGCTCAGCCTCGCCTCGGGGACAACCAACATCCCGAACCTTCCCGGCTCGACGGGCATGGGGACCTACACGTTTTACAAGTTCAAGCCGAACGGACAGTCGGACGGACGGGCGCAGTTCGTCATCTCCGCGGGTTCGGTGCGGAATGGCTCGTTTCTCGAGCAGGGCACCAATTCCCGCTACGGCTTCGTTATCCACAAAATGGGCAAGCAAACGTTCTTTGCTGACGCCTCAAGCATCCCGAAGCTGTGAGGGTGCCCGGTCCATCAACCTCCCCGGGGGAGGGGCCTCGCGGGAGGACGGGATTCAGCCTGATCGAGGTCGTGCTGGCCATCGGGATCATCAGCTTTTCCCTGGTGGCCATCCTGGGACTCTTCGGGACGTCCCTCCGTTCCAACAGCGATACGATTTCCCAGCACGAGGTCATGGGCATCAGCCGCTCGGTTGCCGACTTCCTCGGTTCGGGAAGCTCGGTCGCTGGTTTCTCGAATGTCTACCGCTGGGTGCAGAGTACAAACTCCGACCCCGGGATCTACGCGTTTGTTCAGAGCAACGGCCAGATCACAAACGGACTCGGGGATGATGAGGCCTTTGTCAGCGCGACCACCTCCCGGTCCGGACGCCTGTTCCGGATGCAGATTTCTCTGTCGCCGAACATGCCGCTGCGCCGCGTGGACGGGTCGGTGGTCGGCCGGCCGGTCGCATCTGATCTGCCGGCCACGCCCGAACTCCTCACCAACGATGCCTCGCTCGCCATCCAGATCCGGATGTTCAGTGTGCCGGCACCCGGCATTCCTGTGACCAACCTGCAACCGCTCTTCACCTATGATACGATGGTCAAAAAGTAGGTTCGGCCATGGTATGGGGGAGGGGACTGCTGCTCGCCAGGCCAAGGGATTCACGCTCGTGGAGGTCCTTGTCGCCTGCGCGATCTCCATGGTTCTGCTTCTGATCCTCGTGGGAATCGTCTCGCAGACCACCGCGGTCTCCAAGAAGGCGAACAGCGCGCTGCTCGCATTTAACGCGGCCTCGTCCGCGCTTGATCTCATCGCCCATGACCTCGAGTCGCTCGCCGTGACCCGCCAGCCGTTCGAATTCCTTCAGACGGTGAAGGAGGATGTCGATGAGGTCACCGGCGTGACCAGGCTTCTGATGCTCTCCGTGGCAAGCCAGGACAACACCGACGAGGCGGATGCCGGTCAGGTGCGCGCGATTTCCTACCGGCTCCTGCATCAGGACCCGGTGAGCGCCGGAGGCTCAGAGAAGGTTTACGGGCTCTACCGCTCAGCGGCCACTGCGAAAAACACCTTTGAAACCTTTTCCGGCCAGCCCGATCTCACAGCGCCGTTCGGCGCCCTCGCCGTCTCGCTGGATGATTTTGTCGTCGGCAACGTTGTGGACTTTCAAGTGCAATTCTACGCGGCCGGAAGCCAGGTGCCCGCAAACGGGGGCTCTGCCATCCAGCCGGTGCGGATCGGGGGGAACGCCACAACGGTGAACGGCACCCCCTACCGGAACGGGCCGGTGACATGGGCGGAGGTGACACTCACCGTGGTCGAGGACGGCGCGGTGAAGCCTTTGGAGAGCGGCGCAATCACCTTGGCCGATGCCAAGCAGCGATTCGGCCACAAACTTACCAGGAAGGTCGCCATTCCTTCATCCTTCTAAACCGAACCGGATTTCTCAACAATTTGGAATGACCAGACACAGCTACCCATGGACCCCCGATAACGGGGACGGCACCTACTCGAACCCGATCATACACGCGGACTACTCCGATCCCGATGTGATCCGGCATGGAGAAGATTTCTGGATGGTCGCATCCAGCTTCAACTGCACGCCGGGCCTCCCGATCCTCCACTCGAAGGACATGGTGAACTGGAGGCTGGTGAACCATGCGATCCGCCAGGTCCCGCATCCGCGCTACAAAGATGTTCAGGCGGGCAGCGGCGTGTGGGCGCCGGCGATCCGGTTTCATGATGGGAAATTCTGGGTCTTTTTTCCCATGCCGGACGAAGGGATTTATGTGACGAGCGCAACCGATCCCGCCGGGGAGTGGGACGAGCCCTGGTGCCTGCAGGAGGCGAAGGGCTGGATCGATCCGTGCCCGTTCTGGGACGACGACGGCCAGGCCTACCTCGCGCACGCCTGGGCGAATTCGCGTTCGGGAAAAAAGGAACGCATCCACCTGCGGCCGATGTCGCCAGACTGCCGCACGCTTCTCGGGGAAGGCCAGGAGCTTTTCCACACGCCACACCACCTCTATCTGGAAGGACCGAAAGTCCACAAAATCGACGGCTGGTATTACATCCTCTGCCCCGGCGGCGGGGTGCAAAACGGCTGGCAGGTTGCCTTCCGCTCGAAGAACCTCCGGGGCCCCTACGAGGAAAAGGTTGTGCTCGAAACCGGTTCCACGGCCATCAATGGCCCGCATCAGGGGGCGATGGTCGATCTGCCTGATGGCACATGGTGGTTCTATCACTTTCAGGATTGCGGACCCTTTGGACGGATCGTGCATCTCCAGCCGGTCCGCTGGCAGGGCGGCTGGCCGCTGATGGGCGAGGATTATGATGGTAACGGGATCGGCGAGCCGGTCGCCACATGGAAAAAGCCGATCCTCGGGCATCCAGCCGAGGTTCTGGCAACGACGGATGAGTTCGACGCGGAGACCCTCGGTCTGCAATGGCAGTGGCATGCCAACCACGACCCGTCCTGGTTTTCCCTCCAGACCAGGCCGGGATGGCTCCGGCTCTTCGGGCGTCCGTCCTCCACATCCGATATTTCCCGCACCCCGCACTTCCTCGGGCAAAAATACCCTGCGCGAGCTTTCGCTGCACAGACGCTCGTTGATATGTCCGGCGCTTCCGATGGTGGGTATGCCGGGCTGGCGGTCGTCAGCGGCAGCGGTGCGCAATTCCTCGGTCTGAGAAAAAATGCGCAGGCATGCGATCTGGTGCTGGGCAGTCCAGACAGGCTTGAGGTCCTTGGCGCGAGCATGAGCCAGTCGATCCGGCTCCGGGCGACCATCCGGCCGGACGGCTCCTTTGTTTTCTCCTTCGCCGGGGATGCGGAAATCTTCGCCGAAATCCCCCGCGAGTTCCATTCCTCCGAGGGTGGTTGGATCGGAGCCAAAGTCGGGCTCTTCCATTCCGTGCCGGAAGGGTCTCCCCGCGGCTTTGCCGACTTCGACTTCCTCCGGTTTAGTCCGCCGCCGGTCCTCTGAAATCATTCATACCATTAGCTAAAATATCACATGAACTTCCCGCTCTTCCGCTCCCTTCTTTTGGTCGGCGTGTGCTCGACACTCCATGCCGAAGTCCAACTCAACGGCGTCTTCGGCGACGGAATGGTCCTGCAGCGCAATTCACCAGTTCCGGTCTGGGGGACTGCCAGTGCCGGCGAAAAGGTCGAAGTCGCCTTCGGATCGCAGAAGAAATCCGCCGTCGCCGGAGCGGACGGAAAGTGGTCGCTCAAGCTCGATCCGATGCCGGCGAGCACTGCGCCCGCAGTGCTCAAAGTCAAGGGAACTAATGAGGTTTCCATACAGAACGTTCTCGTCGGCGAGGTCTGGCTGTGTTCCGGACAGTCGAACATGGCCTACACGATGTCGGCGCTGAAAAACAAACCCGAGTATGCCGGCGACCTGACGTCCGCCAACTTTCCATTGATCCGGCAGGGGACCGTGCCGCGCGAGCCCTCCGTCGATCCGGTGGACACCCGCAAGGTCACTTGGGCCGTCTGCACGCCTGCCACTGTCGAATCGTTCACCGCCGCGGGATTCTACTTCGCCCGTGAGCTTCAGAAGGAAACCGGCGTTCCGGTCGCACTCATCCTCGCCGCATGGGGTGGAACATCCGCAGAAAGCTGGACCAGCAAAACGGCGCTCGAGACCGTGCCGGAATTTAAAGCGCGCGTGGAAACCCAGATCGCAAACCTTTCCCAGCTTCCTGAGCAGATCAAGGCGTTCCCGAAGGCTATCGCTGCCTGGGAGCAGAAGAACGCGCGTCAGGAACCTCCAAACATGGGCGAGCAGGAGGGCTGGATGAACCCTGGCGCGGCGGACGGATGGAAGCCCGGCCAGATCAAATCCAAATGGTCGGAGCTCGGTCTGCCGAACGGCGGTGTCGCCTGGGTCCGCAAGGAGATCAATGTTCCCGCAAACCTTGCCGGCAAGGGCTTCCGCATCGATGTCGGCCAGATCAATGAGCAGTATGTCACGGTTTACTGGAACGGAAAAAAGATCGGCGAGTTCGGAAAAAAGGCACCGCAGTTTTACAAGAGCTATGCCTTTTTCGACGTGCCCGCCGCTGAGGTCAAAGAAGGCGCGAATGTTCTGGCGATGCGGTTCGTGAGCCACCTTGGCGACCGGCCGCCGCTCATGCGCACGTTCAGCGGGACGGCCCTGAAGCAGTTCGGGCCGATCGATGACAGCTGTCTGGTCCGCGTCGAGGCGGAGTTTCCGCCGCTCGACCCGGCGGGGCTGGCGGCCCGTCCGAAAGTTCCGGAAGGTGATGCAGCGCACACTTCATCAGCTCTCTTCGGCGGCATGATCAACCCGCTCATCCCCTTCGCGATCCAGGGGGCGCTCTGGTACCAGGGCGAGCAGGACAGCAGCCGCGGACTGGCCTACCGGCAGCTTCTGCCGCTCATGATCAACGACTGGAGGGCGCGCTGGGGCCGCGGGGATTTTGCGTTCATTATCCAGCAGCTTCCCAACTGGAAAGCCGGCGGAGCCAACGACACCTCGTGGGCGGAGGTCCGCGAGGCCCAGTGGATGACCGCAAACAAGCTGCCCAACACCGCGATCTCCGTTGGGATCGATATTGGCGAGTCGGACGACGTGCATCCTTCCAACAAGCGGGAGGCCGGGAGGCGGCTGGCGCTCGTTGCACTGGAGAAGGTCTACGGTAAAAAGACTGCAAGCGCCGGGCCGGTCTTCGAGTCAGCGACAAAATTGCCTGATGGAACGTTCCGCCTGAAATTCCGCAGCACCGGCGGCCTGAAAACGTCGGACGGCAAACCCCCGCGGCAGTTTGCGATTGCGGGCGATGACCGCAAATTTGTCGACGCCGAAGCGAAGATCGAGGGCGGCGACATCGTTGTCTCCGCAGCCGCCGTCGTGCAGCCGGCAGCCGTCCGCTACGCGTGGATCAACGACCCGGCCGGAGTGAACCTTACCGACGGCAGCGGGCTGCCGACGCAACCATTCCGCACCGACGTCTGGTCGATAAAGGGCGAAAAGTAGAAGTCCGCTTGATTTATCCCCCCGCTCCCCGAATGCGATACGCTGACAATTCCAACGGCACGTTCACCAATCCGCTGATCTTTGCGGATTATCCGGACCCCGACATCATCCGCGTCGGGGACGATTTTTACATGGTGAGTTCGTCGTTCACGACCGTCCCTGGCATTCCGGTCTGCCACTCGCGCGACCTGGTCAACTGGACGATCATCGGGCATGCCTACGACCGGCTGCCCGCCTCCAATCCGGCCTACTCGATGGTTGCCGGGCAGGTGGCCTACCGTGGCGGTTCGTGGGCCCCGTTCATCCGCCACCGCGATGGAAAGTTTTTCATCGGCTTCTGCACCCCTGCGGAAGGGTTTTTCATGTGCATCGCCGACAGGCCGGAGGGTCCGTATGAGATCCTTCCGTTTGGCGTCGAACTCTACGATCCCGGCCTCCTCTTCGCTTCCGATGGCCGGGTTTTTATCGCCCACGGATCGAACGGGATCTTCATCAGCGAGCTGACCGGGGATGCGCGTGCGCTCAAATCCGAGCCGGTCTTTGTGTTTCAATCGCCCGCGGGCACGCCGCTGGAGGGAGCCCACCTTTATGAGCGGGGCGGATGGTTTTACCTCTGCCTGACCGGACGTGGCTACAACGGCATCCAGACTGTCCTTCGCTCAAAAAATATTCACGGGCCGTACGAGTGGCGGATCATTTCTGCGGATGACATGAACTATGCCGGCGCTGGCCTGCACCAGGGAGGGTTCGTCGAGCTTGCGGGTGGCGAAACCTGGTTCTTCCTGTTCCAGGACCGTGACTGGGTCGGACGGGTGCCCGTCCTGCAGCCGGTCGAGTGGGTCGATGGTTGGCCAGTGATCGGCGATCCCGCCAATTTCGGGAAGGCCGTCGTGACGGCTCGCAAACCTGCGTTGCCAGCCACCGCGCTATCGGTGCCGGAGCGGCCGGATGATTTCAACAAGCCCGGGCTTGGGCTCCAATGGCAATGGAACCACAACCCGGACAATTCCCGGTGGTCGCTCGCCGAGCGGCCGGGCTGGCTGCGCCTCCGTCCCAGCCATGCGCCCGACCTCCTTCGCGCCCGCAACACGCTGACGCAAAAAATCCCCGGCCCGGCCTGCACGGCCACGACCGCGCTCGATTTGTCCGCGATTGCCGAACACGATTTTGCCGGACTCAGCATCCTGAATATCCCCTACGGTCTCATTGGTGCTTCCGTGCGAGGCGATGAACTGACCGTTCTGATGCAGGACGATGGTGAGGTCGTTGAGAGCCGCACGCTGCCACGGGTTCCGTTGATCCATTTCCGGGCGGATGCCGGTGCGGACGGGTTTGCTCGGTTTTCTTTCAGCGTGGATGGAGTGAACTTCAGTGCGCTCGGGCGGCCGTTTCTGATGCAGTTCACGGTGAAAACATTTCTTGGAAACCGCTTCGGTCTTTTCTGCTATCGCAGCGTGGCGGACGGTCTGTGCGGGCATGCGGATTTTGACGGGATCGAGTTGGCATGCCTGCGCAAAGACAACCGCCTTTCCGCCTGTGGTCCGATTCCGTTTTGCAACTACGATGCCGAGTTCGGAACGGACACCCAGCGCATTGAGGAAAAGCGGCCGTCGCAATTTCTCGTCGATATCAACCATGGCGACTGGGTCCGCTTTGACCAGATGGATTTCGGCGATGGCGCCGCGCGGATCCATGTCCGGGCGGCATCCATCGCCCAAGGTGGGACAATCGAAGTCCGGCTTGGCGATCCCGGTGGCGAGCTTCTTGCGGAATGCCGGATCCCGGCCAGCGGACATCTCCAGCCGTGGATGGCGCCATTCGCCGACTATGACTTTCCCATCCGGCCGCTCTCCGGCCTGCAACCGCTTTGCTTCCGCTTCGCCGGCCCCGGCCGCTACCTCTTCCGGCTCGATCACTTCCATTTCTCAAAATCATGAAACGCACACTCCTCCCCGTCATTGTCAGTCTCACACTTTCGCTGCACGCCCAGCCCCCGCCGCTTTCGCCGCCGCCCCAGGACCAGGGCCTGCCCTACACCCGGAGCGCCGAGCCGCGGGCTCTGGAGAAAATCAAGGACGGCGTGGCCGTCTTTGCGGGAAGCCGCTACGGTTATGTGAACGGCTATCGCGTGCGACTCAGCGACCGCGATCTTCTGCGCGGGGAGGCGGTTTCAAGGGACGGCGTCATCTATGTGCCCGGATCCTTTGCCGCACTCGTCGGACTCAAGGATGTCAACCCGCCCGCAGTGCCAGCCGACCTCCATCCGATTGCCGACCGCTGGGTTTATGCTCCGCAGGACCTGCTGCCGGGAAAGTCGCCGAAGCCAGGGTTCTCTTCGCCCGTTGGCATTGCCAGCATTGATGTCGGCGGATCGAAATTCTATTCGCTCGCCGATGTGGCCAAGGCCAAAGGCTTGACCGTTTCCATCCTTCCGCGCGGGCTCGTCTTCGTTGGCGCCAGCGGTCTCACGTTTTCCGAAAAGGACAGCGAGCTTCTTGACAGCGTCATCGCGCTTTTCGATACGCCCGACAAGCTGGCCGATCCGGATATCGCCACGCGCTCGATCCCGGACCTCACCCGGCAGGGCAAGTGGACCGATCATGTGAAGGTCACACCCGAGCAGCTCGCAAAGCTTGGCGGCGGCGAGACGGTCTGGCCGACGGTGCCGGAATCCGAATTTGATTTCAGCGGCTTCAACAAAGAACTGCTCGGCTCGAAAGTGCCGCCGCCCGGCGTTTACCCGCGCCTCCTCTTCAGCCCCGGGGATGTGCCGATGCTGGCCGGGCGGGTCAAGGGGACGAAGATCGGCCAGAAGTCGCTCATCGAGATGAAGCACCTCTTCGGAAAAAGCTGGTGGGACCCGGCCACCGACGACGGACGTGTTTTTCAAAAGCTATCGAGCGGCGATCTGGAAGGCCTGGAGTGGGACGCCCCGCCCGGTGCGCCTCTGAACAGCTACCCACATAGCTTCAAGGGTCAGAAGCATGGGATCCACAACTCCCATGTCGCCTACGTGCCCGAATGCCTGACCGCGATGGCCATGTATGCCTTGCTCACCGGCGACGACGGGCTCGGCCGAAAAGTTGCGACCGCTGTCGCCAACTATTTCAAGCTGCGTGAGAAACTCCTCGACCAGTGGCTGCTCATCAGCGATTCGGAATTCGGAACGTCCTACACAAACGAGCGCGGCGAGGTCGTCGTCCTCAACGGCGCCGGCGCCAGGACCCACTGGCGCAACATCCATGGCGTGATCCCGAACATGAACCTCGCGCTCTCTCTGGATTTTGCGGGCAAGTGGATGACCCCGGAGGAAAAGGATCTCATGCGCCGCGTCATCGCCAAGGCCACCTACGGCCGCAGGTCCTACGCGCAGGACGCGCCGGTCCGCTTCCGCGACGTCAACTGGATGGCGTGGGATCTTCCGCACTACCTTGCGGTCACCGCCATCGAGGGCCTGCCGGGCTTTGATCCTGAAGCCGCCGCATCCGGCGAGGAGAGCGTCCGAGCGTTCTGTGACTGGGGAATCGACAAGTCCGGCGTCATCTTTGAAAGCAACGGTAAGACCGCCGGCAGCCTCCAGTTCCAGCTGCTCTCCATGATCGCACTTGCCCGACGGGGGGACAATCTCTTCGGGCATCCGCATTGGCGCAAGTTGCTCGAGGGCCAGATCCAGATGACATCGCCCGACGGGAAGGTGACCGTCAACAGCGGGACGCAGTATTCCCCTTACAGCCGGCAGGCGATTTCCCTCGGGCTCGTGAACCAGCTCAAAGCCTTCTACCCGAAAAGCCGGCTCGCCGACTACCTGATCACGAAGTCTCTGGCAGCGCCCGCAGGCCCGGACGATGAATACCTGCGCAACTGGCCCCGCAAGGGCTTCAGCCCCGATACCTATGCCGCGGAGGTCGCCAGCCTCAAGCGGCTGCGTCTGCCGAGCGTGACATACCCGGGCTTTGTGAACGGGGTTTTATACGACGGCGACTGCCAGCCCACCACGCGCGCGGACCTTGACCTGCCGCTCGATTTCAGTGATCCGGTGCAGGGAGTCTTTTCGAGTTACAGCGACCGGACGCCGGACGCGGTTTGGATGAACATCAATGTCCGCCCGAACCATTACCTCGGAGCCGGGCACCATCATGCCGATGCCGGAATGTTTCATTTCTCGGCTCTCGGTGTCGATTGGTTCACCCAGTCGCCGTTCCACCAGGCGTTCGATGGGAAGTTTTTCAACCTTGTGCAGGTTGACGGCGAGTCCGAGCCGACCGCCGTGCCGTCCTCGGGCATCCTGGGCTACAATGGCGCTGCCAAATACCTTGGCTCGACAAGCCAACCAGGCTTCGCCGTCGGGAGTGCCGACCTCACATACGCGTACTCCTGGCGCTGGCTCACCCAGCCGCCGCAGGTCTGGTCGGACGAGCTCAAAGCGATGGGCTGGGAACTCGATCCCTCTCCGGAGATTGAAAAAATCTTCGCCGGCACCGACCGCTACAAGATGCGCCCGTGGTGGACAAATTACACCTATTCGAACTACATCCCGACCAGCCGCGCGCCGTTCAACCCGATGGAATATGTCTTCCGGAGTGCGGGGGTTGTTCGGGGGAGCCATCCGTTCGGCTTTGTGATCGATGATCTTAAGAAGGACAACACGCCCCATCTCTACCAGTGGGTCGCGATGCTGAATGGTGGCGTCTGGAAAGCAGAGGTGAACGGTCTGCCGGCAAACGCCGTTGCACTGGCTTTCTCCGGTCAGGACCCCGATCTCAAAGCCTCAGCACTCAAGCCGCCACTTGTGCCCCGGGCCGGAGATCCGGTTCTTCTTGTGTATGCGCTCGGCATGGAGGCCAGCGGCGATCCGCAGCTGCCGATCATCCAGGTGGAAACGCGCGAGGGACAGAAGGATCGCAAGGGCGATTCCCAATTCTTTGACCGCCTGGTGATCAACCGGCGGGATCAAGCTGTCGCCTACCGAGTGCTCCTCCTGCCCGTGCGCTCGGGAGAGCCGCTGCCTGTTGTGACCTATGACGCTGGCGCGCAAACCGCCCGGGTTTCCTGGAATGGGCAGACCGACATTCTGACGTTTGCAACCGGCCGCGACAGCAGGACCCAGGTGCAAATCGCGCGCGCCAAATAGCGCATTTTGAGCATGAGCGACCAGAGCCTCGAGCAGTCACCCCCCGGCGAGACCGTGGATCTAACTCCTGAAGAGGAAGAGAAGCCTTCCCTTGTGAAGCGTTTCCTTGCGGCTTACCGAAAAGCCAGCGGAGGCAGCCTGCTTCTCAGCATTGCGGTCCATGCTGTGATCCTGCTGATCGGCGCCTATCTCGTCGTGAGCCAGATCGCCGAGGAGCGGAAAATTTCGTTCGGCGGTGGCGAGTCGGGGCCAAAATCCGAGGTCCGCCACAAGGTGAAGACAAAGACGACAACCGCTCCCGCTCCGACGAAGCGGATCACCACGACCGGCATCGCAACGGTTGCCCTGCCGGACATGCCGGACATTCCCAACAACATGGGGCCGTCGATCGCGGGAGCGATGGGCTCGGGAGGCTTCGGGTCCGCCGGAGGTCTTGGTGGCGGCGGAGGGGGAGGGGGTGGCGGCTCCGGCAGCGGGCAGGGGAACGGGTTCTCGAAGATCACCTTCTTCGGGCTGAATGGCGGCAAGGAATCCGATGGGCTCGTCGGAACGTTTTACGATCTCAAGCAATCCGCCGATGGCAAGCCGACGAGCATGCAGTTCTCGGCGCTCGAAAAGGCGAACCCGAAGACATGCATTGTCGGCAGCGATGAGAACAAGGAATACATCGAGAACGTCAAAAAGTTCAACAAGGCCTGGAGCAAGAACTTCCTTCCAAGGTTTTTCAAGGCTCCCCAGAAGCTCGTGGCGAACCAGATCGTTATTCCGAGGATGACCGCCGATGCGGCCCCCAAGGCCTATGGCGTTGAAAAAGAGTGCGCTCCCAAGCGCTGGATCGCCTACTACGAGGCCACCATCGTTCCGCCACGCGACGGGCGCTTCCGCTTCCGAGGGATTGGCGACGACATCATGATGGTCCGCATCAACGGGCAGGTTGTGCTCGACGGCTCGCTGCATGACATCTGCAGGAAGGAGGTCGATACCGAGCCAAACGACCAGCTGCGCGGCGGCAAATGGATGAATATGCGCAAGGGGGTCCCGATGAAAATGGAACTCATCATCGGCGAAATGCCGGGCGGCGTTTTCTACGGCATCCTCTGTCTCGAGGAGGAGAAGGTGGCCTATCCCGCCGGATATCCGGTCTTCCAGCTCAAAGCCGGTCCGATCCCCCCTTGTCCGGGATTTCCCGTCGGCAAGGAGGCCATTGTTTTCGGGGTCCAGACAGCGAAAACCGGTTACGGATCGCTGCTCCCATAAGAGGCCCTCAACTTAATCAATATGAAAATCATTAGCTTTGTGTCACTGCTCCTATTAACAATCCCGGTGTGGGCCGGAGAGCCTGTCCCCGCGCACCTTCCAGGCGAGCTGTCCGCCGAGGCTGTCCTGGACGGCGAGTATCCGTTCCCCCCGTCGCCCGCATTTCCAGCGGTCGACCACAGTGCCGGGCTTGATAAATCCCGATTCGGAAAAACTCCGCCCCCGGGCGTGCACCCGCGCATCCTCATCAGCCCGGAGGAATTGCCGGACCTCCGGCGACGTCTGAAGGACACCGAAACCGGACGGATGGCCATGGCTTCGCTCAAGGAGCGGCTCGACAAGGCGATCGGCCAACCGGGTTGGGGGAAGGATCTTTATGCGCTTCTTGCGGCCGGTGATACCAAGGCGGTCGAAGCGGGGCTCGATGCGCACAAGGGCGAACTGCCCGGGCTCGGCCACTACCAGCCGTATCTGATGGCGCTGACACTGGAGGCGCTCCGCTGCTTGATCGAGGACGACAAAGCCGGCGGACAGAAGGTCGCGACGGCGATCGACACCTATGCCCGCGTGATGGAACCTTATCTGGACCGGTATGCGAACACGCCGCTCAACGATGATGTCTGGCGCACGAGGATCCCGAACCCCGACAAGAACAACTGGCGCGACACCCTGAACCTGCGCGATATCGTGGGATACCACCTTCTGGGCTACGCCTACGACTTCGCGCATCCGTTCATGAGCGACGGACAGCGTTCGGATGTTCGGCGACTCATTTCGAAGGCTACAAAAGGAAAACTCTGGATGGGTGCCCGCCTCCCCCACCACTTCCGCGACTGGAACTGGGTGGCCCTCGGCACACAGACACCGCTCCTGGCGCTCGCGATCGAGGGGGAGGCGGGCTACGATCCCCGTGTCTACAAGCTTGGCGTCGAGATCGCCCGCGACTACCTGACCTACGGGATCTCCCCAAGCGGCTGCTCGACCGAGGCTGTCGGCTACACGCAGTTCGGCCTCAACTGGTTTAATCCGTTCGTCATCGCCGCCTCGCGCCGCGGGGAAAGCCTTCTGACGAAAACCCACTTCCGCGCGATGCTCGATTGGTATCTGCATTCTATGGTGCCATCCGGGGGCCGGTGGCTCAGCCATGGCGACGGCGGCGATGCCGGTCCGTCCCCGAGCTCGCTGGCCATGTGGAAATTCTTCCTGCCCGCCGACGCTAAGGCCGACTTCCTCTGGCAGAACCTGATGAAGGCCAGCGCGGGGGATCCTTTTAAGACCAAGCCCCACATGATCGAGCCGCTGCTTTGGTGCTCGGACGGGCTCGTGGATGCAAGCGGGAAGCCGCTGGACTACTCGGCCGGGGCCAGGCTGAACGAGCCGCTGATCTGGTTCGATCCCGTGAGGAGCTCGCTGATCGCCCGCAGCGCATGGTCAGCGAATGCCACCGCCGTTCAGTTTGAGTGCCGGACGGATTCGTTCGGAGCAAGTCACGAGCATGCGGACCGCGGAAATTTCTGCCTCAGCGCCGACGGGCGCGACTGGGCGAAGGATAACTTCCGCTCGGTCGAAACGCGGCACCACAACAACATCCTCGTCGATGGCAAGGGGCAGGGGTTCTGGCCGGGACCCGGCAAATGGCTTGGACTCGAGGAAAAGGGAAACCTTCTCATGGCGGCCTGCGACACCAAGGAGGCCTACGACTGGATGTGGCCGAAGCAACTGGAAAGCGAGCCTCCCGATTTCATCCGCTTCGGATTCGAGAGGTGGAAGGATTACGGCGAGGCGTCCGCCAAGCTGCGCAAACGCATGGAAGGCCTCACGCCGGAACCTGAGCAGCGCGGGCCGGTCAAAGCCCAGTGGGACGGCTTCGCCGACAAGGGCGGCGGCCCGCGGCTCTGGGACGAGGACGCCCGCCCGGTGCGCTATCCCTTCAACCCCGTGCAACGCGCGTTCCGCACCCTCGCGTTCTCGCGCAGTCAGCATCCCTATGTGCTGGTCGTGGACGACTTTCAGAAGGACGGTCAGGAGCGCCTTTACGAATGGCTCATGCAGACCGGTCCGGATACAGAGATGGCATCGTTTACAGACAGCGACATCATCCTCTGCGATGCCATGGCGAAGCGCGATGCCAGCGGTCTCGTCAAACCGCAGAAGGGCGACCGCCAGCTCCTCGTCCGCATCCTGAACCTGAACGAGCCCGCGCTCGAGCGTGACTACCAGACGCGTCCGTCCGTCCGTCTCGAAACGTTTGAACGGCGTGATACGCTCGTTCCGGAGATGAAGGCGGGTGCGCTTTCCGGCGGACGTTCGTTCGGCCTGGACAAGCGACTGGTCGTCCCGAGCCGCTCGGTCTCCCCGGATTTTCAGATCCTGCTCTTTCCACACCGCGCCGGAGACCTGCTGCCGGTGACCACATGGAGCGCCGACCGCACCGAACTCACCGTCGCGATCGGCGGACGCAAGGACGTGTACCGGCTGACAAAATCCCCCGAAGGAAGAACCCTGCTGACGGCCGTCGAGGCTGGAATCTAATGAATAAAAGCACACGCACTGTGCTTGCCGCGCTTTTTGTTTTAGCTCTGGGACGCCCGCTCCTCTCCGCGGACCCCACTCCAGCGCCAACCCCACCGGTCGATGTCGATCCGCTCGTCAAAGCCTCAGCCTACGGCGACAAAACCGTGTGGTCGTATCATGGAAAAGATCCACTCCCCTGGAGTATCTTCAAGCCGAAGGACTACGGCTCTTCAAAGATCCTCTTCAACCCGGACGGCGTCCGTCCGGTCGGGAAGGTGCCTGCGCCGGGGGTGCATCCGCGCATCTTCTTCTCGCCGGAGGACCTGCCAGCCATTCGCAAGCGGTTCAAAGAGGACCGCGGTGCGCAGGAGGCGTGGAAGAATATTCTTGCCTGGAGCAACGCGCTGAAGCTCACCTATGACGAAAAGGCCGACTATGCGCAGCCGGACTGGGCGAACGGCGGATTCCATATCCACGGGAGGTTTGTCGATCTGCACCGGATCGGCGGCTACGATCCCAAGCGGGAGAACTATTTTGCCATCCTTGCCGCCGGCGGGAAACCGAAGATCTACGAAAAAGGTTCTCCGGCCGGATTTTTCAAACCTGCCGCCACCGAGGCATTCCGATGCCTGATCGACGACGATGCGGAGGGAGCAAAAACATTGGCCAATGCCACCGTGACAGCCGTCAAGCTTGAGCAGGAGCGGCGCGCCAAAGAGGATAAGCCGGTTCTGCCCGGCCAGCCGCCGCGTCCGTCCACCGGACGGTCCGACGCCTGCGCGCTCGGCTTCATCTACGACTTCATCTTCAACTGGATGACGCCCGAGCAGAAGAAGATCGTGCATGACGAACTGGTAACGCTCTCGTCCGGTGCCGACAACTACGGGACGTTCAATAACGCGGAGGCCAGCCGGAGCAACTGGGCGACATTCTCGTATTGGGTGTTCGACCTGATGGCGATCGAGGGCGAGCCGGGGTTCAACGACCTTAAGTTCCTCGGGCTCTACCGGGGTTGGAGAAACTTTTTCACCTATTCGTTTTTCGACAGCGGGGCGGCTTACGAGGCGGAGGGCAAGCTGCTCTTCGGTCTGGATGCGGCTGTGGCCATGGATCGCGTGGGCGCTAAGTATGGCCTGGAGCCACTCACCCAGCATCCGCTGCCGAGGTTTTATTATGCCAAATTCTCGAGTGGCGCGATGCTTCCGGCCCGTAGCAGCTTCGCGGTTTTCGACATTCTCGGGGGCATGGGCGGAGGGTTCACCACACCGCAGGATCTGATGGTCGCACGGTATCTTTTCCCAAACGACAAGACGATCGATTTTGTTTACAGGGCACTGGTCGGGGACGATTACAAGACGCTGCCGAGCTCGCTGCATTTCCACTGGCACCAGGCGATCACCTCGGCTGTCTTTGCGGCGGCCTACAGCCCGGACGTCTCACCGGAAAACCTGAACTTGCCGCTGACATTCTTTTGCGGACAGCGGGCGCTGCTGATGACCCGCTCGTCTTGGGACAAAAATGCGACGATGCTGACGATGCACGTGCGGGGGGCGAGCGGCGGGCATCCGTATCCCGACCGCAACGGGATTATGCTCGCCGGCCAGGGCCGGACGTGGGTCACGATCCCGGGCAAGAACATCGGAGGGTGGGCGTGCGACACCGTTCTCATCGACGGCGCCGAACAGAACACCACGACACCGGCCCGAGTGGTCGATTTTGTCGACCAGCCCAGTGCGACATTCATGACCGGCGACGCCAAGTATTGCTGGGACTGGGTCTGGGGCAGTGCCGGGAAAAACAAGCAGGGAGGGGAGATCAGGCGCGAGGACGTGCTCAACAGCAACGTGGACACCGGTCCCTCATGGAAGTTGGTGGAGCAGTGCTTCAACGATTTCGCCTGGACGAAAAGCGAGCGTGAAATCTATAAGCGCCCGCTCAAGTTCAGCCCCCACTGGATCGCCCTCGACGGCGTGCTCTCACCGTTTATCCGCCAGATCAACACCCCGGTGCTGAAATCCTTCCGCACGGCCGGAATCGTGCGTGGCGCGCACCCCTACGTGCTCGTGGTCGATGACGCGCAGCGCGACGCCATGCCCGCCCGCTACGACTGGAACCTCACGCTTCCGGACGACGTGGTCCAGGTGAAGCAGAAGGCGGGTGTCGACGACATCATCCTGGCTGGCAAGGCGAGCATTGAGCCCGACGGCTCAATCAAAGCCGGCGAGCCCGCGCTCCTCATACGGATCCTCGCTTGCGAGGGAAAGCGCCTGCCGACGGAAATCGGCTTGCGCGAGAGGGCAAACGTCCTGTCGGTCCGGACGGTAGCCGCGTCGCCCGACTACAAAGTGCTCATGCACGCCTTCCGCTCCGGGGAGCCCCTGCCAAAAACGGCGTGGGACTCCAAACACAGCGCGGTGACGGTCGAGTTTCCCGGCCAAAAAGATACGATCTCCTTCACGCCCTCGGTCTCGGGCAAGACCGATCTCGCGGTCGTGCGTGACGGAAACGTGATTGCCAAAGTGAACAAGCCGGTTGCGCCGCTCGCCGATCCCGAATCGGATGCCGCAACCGCCCGTCTGAAGCTGATTCCCGGCCGCATCGCCACGCTGCGGCAGCAGGGCTACAACCCCGCCAAGCAGCCTGGCTTCATGGCTGGCTGGAACTTTGACAAGGCGGTTGAGGGGTCGCTGCCTCCTCTCGCCGGCAGTTCTCCGGCCGCGGCTCCCGTACTCATGGGCAACGCCACGCTCGTCGAGGGGATGAACGGTCAGAAGGCTGTTTTGACTGGCCCTGATCCGCTTCAAGGGAGTCTGAGCTTTGCCAAGGACATCAAGCAGGGGGCATTCACCATTTCCTGCTGGCTGAAAACCAAAAGCGGGCCGTTCATGGGTGGGATTGTCAGCGTGGACGGACTTCTCAGTTCGGGGTTAACCCAGGGAAGGTTGGGGGTGAATGTTGTGAAGGCACTGAACGACAGCTGGCCGTCCTCCATGCTCTCGAGCTGGACGAATTTCACTTTTACCTGTGACGGGAAGCAAGTCTGTGCCTACCGCAACGGCAACCTCATTTCTTCAGCACCAGTGCCAGAAGCCGCCAGATACGGCTGGGGGAATAAGTTTTCTCTCGGCGGGATGGCCTACAAAGACGACCCCGGGGTGGTGGCCCAGAGCATCTTCTTCTACAATATTCCATTCACCCCCGATGCGGTGAACGACCTTTACCTCTGGGGAAAATTCGGAGCCGCGACACAGTAGAACGCGATATTTTAAATTATGAAAATCCCCCTGCTTCCTGTTCTGTGTATTGCCCTGAGCGTCCTGCCCGCGCGTGCGGCTGGGGCGCCCGCCGGTCCGTTTCCGGCTGCGCTGGCCGCCTGCGATGTCATGTGGACGACCCTTGGCAAAGATTCCGCTGACTCGATGCCGCTCGGCAACGGGGACATCGGCCTCAATGTCTGGACCGAGGAAAACGGCGATATCTTGTTTTATATCAGCAAGACCGACGCATGGAACGAGGACGGCAATCTTGTAAAGATCGGACGCGTCCGCGTCGCGCTGTCCCCGAATCCGTTCACGCCGGGCACCGCCTTTAGCCAGGCACTGCGTCTGCAGGACGGTGCCGTCGAGATCACCGGCGGGGCCGGGCCCACCAAGATTGTCGTGCGCGTTTGGGTGGATGCCAACTACCCGGTCGTCCGTCTGGAATCCACCTCCGCGCAGCCCGTGTCGATGAAGGTCACACTTGATCCCTGGCGGACAGCGCCGGACGGAAAAGTCTCCGCCGACGTTGTCGTTCCCGATGATAAAAATGCGGTCATCTGGTACCACCACAATACCAAGTCCAGAAACCCGCACCTCGACAATATAACCTTTGGCGCGCTTATGAAGGGCGATGGCTTTGTGCGCGGCGAAGGGAATACCCTCCAGTCTGCCAAGCCGTCCACCGCTCAGTTGATCTCAGTTTATCCGATGACCGCGACCGTGGCTGACGTTGCCGAGTGGCGGGCGAGCCTTGACAAGCTTGTCGCGGCAACCGCCCCGCTCGACGCGGCGAAGTGCTGGGCCGAACACAAGGCCTGGTGGCGTCAGTTTTGGAACCGGAGCTGGCTTTTCATCCAGGGCGACGCCAACGCGGAAAAGGTCACGCAGGGCAGTGTCCTTCAGCGTTTCGTCACCGCCTGTGCCGGCCGCGGTGCCTACCCGATCAAGTTCAACGGCTCGATTTTCACCGCCGACAATCCCGCCGAGGGCAAAGGCAAGGACAAGGTCACCGGGCATAATATTGTCGAGCCGGTGAACGCCGACTTCCGCGCATGGGGCGGCCAGTATTGGTTCCAGAACACGCGCCCGATGTATTGGCCACGGCTGGCGGCTGGCGACTTCGACATGATGAAGCCGCTGTTCACCATGTATGCCAACAAGCTGCCCGACAGCCTGGCATTTGTAAAAGCCACCTACGGACACGACGGCGCTTACTTTGCCGAGACCTCCCCGTTCTGGGCGCAGCTTCCCGCCATCAAGCCGACCGACAAAGGCAACTACACCCTCCGCTACTTCACTCCGATCCTGGAGCTCACGGCGATGATGCTCGATTACCACGCCTACACCGGGGACGACGCCTTTGCGAGCGAGACACTCCTGCCGGTCGCGAAGGCCGGGCTCACATTTTTTTCGCAGCACTTCCCGCGCGATCCGCAGGGAAAGCTGCTTCTGGAAAACGACAATTCCATCGAGATGTTCTGGGACGTGACCAATCCGCTGCCCGATATCGCCGGCCTGCACTACGTGCTCGGGCGCCTGCTCGAGCTGCCGCCCGCACTTGTCGACGGGGCCACGCGTAACGAGTGGAAAAAACTCCAATCCATCCTTCCTCCCGTTCCCATCGGCGAAAAGGATGGCAAGCCCGTCCTCCTGCCCTATGCAGGCGAGCAGACCGCCAAGTCGCACAATAGCGAAAATCCCGAACTCTATGCGCTTTATCCGTTCCGCCTCTACGGCGTCGGCAAGCCCGGACTCGATCTCGCCCGCAATGCGTTTGACATCCGACTCAACAAGCGTACCGGCTGCTGGCATCAGGATGTTGTTCATGCTCCCATGCTCGGACTCACCGACCTTGCTAAAAAGGACGTCACGACAAATTTCACCAGCTTCGACAAGCGCCTCCGGTTTCCTGCATTCTGGGCGCGCGGCCACGACTACATGCCGGATCAGGATAATGGCGGACACGGCGAGCTCGGCCTCCAAAAAATGCTCGCCCAATGCGACGGTCGCAAAATCCTCCTTCTCCCCGCCTGGCCGAAAGAATGGAATGCCGATTTCAAGTTCGCCGCCCCCTTCAATACCACGGTCGAAGGCTGCGTGGAAAATGGCGTCGTCACCCGGCTCGAAGTCACGCCGGCATCCCGGCGGAAGGATGTCGAGGTGATGCCCCCTTTCAAGCTCCCTGCATCCACTCTGGTCGCCGGGGGGCGGCTCTCCGGATTCAAACCGACGGACTCGCATACGTTGTGTATCACTTTTCGCGGCAGTCAGGTCACCGCCTCCCTTCATGAACAAATCCTCGCCTCCGGCAAGGCCCAAGGCAGCGCCCGAGACCTTGCCTTCCTTGCTTCGTCATACGGTCCCAATTTATTCGACAACCCTTCCGTTTTTCCTTCGCGCCACTAAGCGGTCCATTGGAACCGTGGTATCCCGCTTCCTCCGACGAGAGATGGCTTGTTTGTTGCGCTCTGGCTTCTCTGTGATGTGCAACACGGAGAGAATCACGAAATGAAGTCCGTCTGAATTGACTTGCGTCAAAAACCGGACTGATGGAGGTTTCTGAGCCTTTGATGATCCTGTGAAGCCCTCTTTGTTTTTCTGCTCAACCCTGCTCTGCGGCCTTCTATTTCTCACGGGCTGTAACGAGGAGGACGCACCTGCGAAGGCCAGCCAATCCGTGGGAGCCCAGGCACCTCAGGCTGCCGCCACTGCCGCGGCTGCTCCCTCCCCGCTGAATCTTCAGATCGGCGCCGGCTATAACGAGCAGATCGCCAACATCAACAATGCGATCATTGCAAGATCGGGAGCCAGGTGGGTCCGTGCCTATGTGAATCTTGCGAGGAACTACTGGGTCTTCGGCGGGCCGTCGATCAAGCCGCTTCCTCCGGCCCCTCAGCCCCGCTATCCCGTTGTGGGCCTCGTCGAAGGGAACATTATCCAGGATCTTTCGAATGTCAGCAGCGACGCCGACACGCTCGCGGTGGCTGCTCTCGACCAGCTCATCAATGCAAAAACCGTGGCCGTCGACGGCAATCCCGTCAAGGTCATCCTCAGCCTGAAGCACGACTTTTCCTACCCCTACCCGGATAAGGCGGACGTTCCGTTGGACCAGTTTCCGGATGTCACCACACCCGATGGCCTCGCGGAGGCCGACGAGATGGTGACGGCGATAGAAAACCTTTTGACCACGAACAACCGCGGGGCCGCCATCGATATCCTGGTCACCGGCAACGAGCCGATGTTTGAAATCCAGCCGAATAACATCGAGCACACGGCGACCAAATACAAAAGCTATCTCGACTACCTGATCGGCCGCCTGGACGGTCTCAGAACCACGTACAGCTGGAACTTCCTGATCTTTGTCGGTGCTCTGAATTCTCCGCTGAATGATCAGACGGCGCAGGACAACGTTTTGATCCATGCCGTCCTTGACGTGGCGGCTGCCAACCTTCTGGTTGACGGTGTCGATCTCCACGAGCACGTGCTCGATCCCGACGATGTCCTCACCGACATCCAGTTCGTCAAAGGTCGCATGAAATCGCGCGTCCAGCCCTACAAGCTCATCTCAACCGAATTCTCGATCATCAAACTTTTTGAGGCGAACATGAATAACCCCATCCCGCTAGGCTCAAAGGAGCCTCCGCTCTGGCAGTTTATCAACAACACGATCGGCCTGGCCGCCACCGGCACGCCGCTCAGCCAAAGCGAATTTCTCGCCTATTTCCGGTCGCAGGGCTGGTATCACTCCGGCTGGTTTCAGAAGATGATTGATGCATTCGAGTCCGAGGGGGTCTATGCAGTAACCTATGGGATCGAGGAGCCGCCGCGGTATCCCTGGACCGCCAATGCGGTCACGTTCGACGCCACACCCTGGGTTCTCAACGGGGTTTTTAATGCCTCGCTTCTCGGGCGCTCCGCCGATGGCTTCCCGGTCACCAACCCGCTCGTCTATCCAGAGTTTCGCAGCTCCATTAACCGGTCCCGCTAAGGCGCCCCCTTCGAAACGACCGTTGAAATTCCTCCACGCCCGTGGCTCTCCTAGGCCTCGTTGAGGCGCCGGCGCAACAAAAGGCAACAAAAAGAAATATCAATTGAGTATTTTGCTCGGACCGTATATTTTTTGGACCTCACAACCCGAACCTTCTTGGTGCTTTTCGCCTCCCTTTTTTCCCTCCAATGAATCTCTCACTTAGCGAATCTGTTTTTTTGCAGGAATTTCCCAGGCATTTTTTTGCCACTGGGCGGGCCCTGTTTTTCTGGGGTCTGTTTGCCGTGGGCGCGATGTGTCCGGGCGTACTCAACGCGCAAAATCCCCTCAGCCTTACTCCGGGAGTTTCGGCCAATGTGACCCTTGGGCAGCTCTCGAATCTTTCAGCATTCAACACCAGCACCGGCTCTGCGGACATCAGCTACAGCAATACCGATCTCGCGACGCGTTCGTATGTCGTCCGTCTGCCCGCCGGATTCGATGCGGCGAATCCTTCGAAGAAATACGGTATCGTGACCTACATCGATTCCGGCACTCCCCATTCCTTTCCCGCATCCTACGCCGCGGCGCTCGACGCGCACGACGTCATCTGGATCGGCGGGCACGGGATCGACAATACGCAGGCGACCAACCTGCGGCGTGGAGTGGCGATCATGGGGGCGTTCCGGATGAGCGAGCTTTACAACATCGACCCAGCGCGGGTCTACGTCTCGGGCCTGTCTGGCGGCGGGCGGACGGCCAGCGATCTCGCCTACCTGCGCAGCGACTTTTTCCACGGCTTCATCGGGCGTGTCGGATCGAGCATCCCGGCGGTGATTCCTGGATTTCAGACGGCTGGGACCAGTTCGGCGGTTGGCAACTACGACGCCGACTATGAAATCATGGGCACTGCCACGTTTCCGTCCGTCGTGCTCCCGTCCTATTTCCGGGTCGCGCTGATGTCGCAATACGGTGACTTCCGCCGCGCAGAGAATCTGGCGATCTACCGCTACGGCCACCTCAACCACGGGAATACCGCGCGCATGGTGATGCGTCCGGGCGGTCACTCGGACGAGGTCGGGCCGAGCTTCACCGAAGCGATGGATTTTCTGTACCACCCGCTGGTGGACGTGATCTGGGACCGCTTTGAAAACGCAAACCCGGGAGTGAACGCCCAGTCCGGCAACAAGGTGGTGGCGGGGACGGGATTCACCGCGGTTTCCGGGAACGTCACCGAGACCAGCTACTCCTATAATTCCTCCACGCACGGGGTCCTGCGCTTGAGTGGTGGCGGCGCGGCGGCGGAGTCGAAGGACACGTTCACCTGGCAGAACGTTTCGGGCATCTTGCTCGACGCGCGCCTGCGCGCGGAGACCGCAGCCGGACAAAACCAGCAGATCGGCGTGCATATCGTGCCCGCGGCGGCGAGTGGATCCGCCGCCTCGCAGCCGGGGTTTCACGTCTACTGGTGCTACGGGCAGCCCTATCGTGCGGAGATCGTCGGGGCTGACGGAACGCGCAAAACCCTTGCGACCTGGCAGCACGCGGCTACGCATCCGATGAGCCTCACCGCTAGCGTCACCTCGCCGCAGGCGGGCGAGGGGACGGTCACGGAAAAAACGTTTTGGAATGCCGCCACCGCCCCCGACTACGCCGGGCGAACGCAGGCCTTCCGGGGCGAGGACATGCGCATCGTGCTCAACTCGGTTGGCTTCCAGCTCACGTTCAACCGTCCGGCGGGCAATCTCACCACCTCCTACGCGGGGGTTGTCACCGCCACGACCGATGCGGTGACAACCGATCCGAACGAGACGTTTCCGATTTTGTTGCAGGGCTTCTGGAGCGGGGTGGAGACCGCGCTGGTCAATGCTCTGCCGACGGGCAACTACAAGCTCGTTCTGACCAATGATGCGGTGACGGTCGGTCAGGCGGTTGGGAATGCCGTGGTCGATGAGATTCATCTGGTTGGTCCCTCCGGCGCGCCTGCCGCTCCCGCGGCCATCTCTGCAGCTCCCGGGCAGGGGCAGGCAAGCTTGAGCTGGTCCCAGATCCCCGGTGCCATGGGGTATGTGATTCTGCGTTCGGATTCTCCTGACGGGCCATTCGCCGCACTGGCGAGCGTGGCGAATTCCGTCACCGGATATTCTGATGCGACGGCCGTCGGTGGCCGCGCGTATTACTACCGTGTCGCTGCGATCGGCAGCGACGGCGGAACCGGGACAGCTTCCCCGGTGGCATTTGCCGCGCCCTACTTGCCGGCTTCGAATTACGGGTTTGAGACTCCCTCCCAAGGCACCGGCACAAACGCCTATAGCTACAACACGGCGAATGCCACATGGACGTTCCTCCCATTTACCAGCCCGAGCGGTTCGGGGGTTTCCGCCAATGGCAGTTCTTTCACCTCCTCGAACAATGCAGCCCCACAAGGCACGCAGGTGGCATTTGCCCAGGGTCTGGGCTATTTTTCGCAGAACCTGACCGGGCTGAACCCCGGCTCCACGTACCAACTGACCTACTCGGCGGCTGTCCGGCAGAGCTCCGGCAGCGTGCTCCAGAGCTGGGTGGTCAAGCGCGATGCGACCACGCTTTCGACGGTCACAACCAACGGAACGCTTGCCAGCAACAAGCCGTATGTTGACCGCACCGTGACGTTCCCGGCCACCGCAGCCTCGCACCAGCTTGTTTTCGGCGGCACGGTCAACAGTGCCAACGCCACCGTGTTCATCGATAACGTCCGCTTGGCGATCCAGCCGCCGGCAACGCCTGCTGCGCTTTCCTCGACGTTTGTCAGCGGATTCCGTGTGCGGCTTTCCTGGACCGACGCCGCGGGCGACGAGACCGCCTACCGCGTGGAGCGCAGTCCCGCCGGGCTCGCCCAGTGGGCGGTCATCGGCGGATCGCTGCCGGCCGGCTCAGCCAACTACACCGATACGACTTCGCTGCCATCGACCACCTACGACTACCGGGTTTCGGCCTTGGCACCGGGCGGCCTCTCGGGTTTCGCTGCGCTCAGCGTGACGACGCCGGACGCCATTCCGACGGTGCCATCAGGCCTTGCCGTCACGGGAACAACATTCGCCAGCGCGACGCTTGCCTGGAATGCCGCAACCGTCGGCACGAGCTACAACGTGAAGCGCGGAGCAGCACCAGGCGGGCCGTTCACCTCTGTTGGAACGGGGTTGGCCGGACTCACGTTCACGGATGGCGGCCTCACGCCGGGGTCAACTTACTATTACGTCGTCAGCTCGGTGAGCGGGCCGAACGAATCCTCGAACTCATCCCCGGTTGAGGCGGCGATCGCGTCCATTCCCGGGCCCGGCGGGCTCACGGTGACGCCCGGGTTTACCGTGAACGCGCTGGCTTGGACGGCGGCACCTGGCGTGGGAACCTACACGATCCGGCGGGCGACATCCGCTGGCGGACCGTTCACAGTCATCGCCACGAACGTTGCTGCGACGAACTATGTCGACAGCGGGCTGGTCACCGGAACGAACTATTTTTATTCAGTCTCGTCGCTGGCCGAGGGCAGCGAATCAACCACCGCGTCGGCAGGCAGCGGGTCGCCCGTCGCGGGAATTGCGACCAAGGCGAACAACACGGTGCCCCTTGATGTCGGGGCGAGTTGGAGCACTGGCGTCGTGCCGACCACGCAGGATGCCGTGCTCTGGAGCGGCACATATGCCAACGGGACGGTCAGCATCGGCTCCGGACTTCAGGTCACGCAAGTCCAGGTTGCATCGCCTTCTGTGGCAGTCACGATCAGTGCCGGCACCGGCGTGCTCTCCCCGGGTGGCGGAGGGATCGACATGTCGGCCGCAACCCAGAACCTCACGTCCAACGCGCCGGTCACGATCACCGCTTCCCAGATTTGGAACGTGGCGGGCGGCCGCACGCTGACCGTCAATGCCACGGTGGGCGATGCAGGAGGAAACCGCACGCTCACGGCAGCAGGGAACGGGACGATCGTGCTCGGCGGCATGGCCCACTCGATCGGCAACCTTGCCATCAACGGTCCAGCCGGTGGTCTGCCGGTTTACGTTTTTGGAGGAAACAATCCCGCACCGAATGTGAAGCTCTCGGCCGGCACATCGATCGGTTCTGTGGCGGCTAATGGCAGGCTGGATTTGCTGGGGGCGGTCAGTGTGGGGCAGTTATCCGGCTCCGGCGGCCAGGGCATGATCCTCAGCAGCGGTACATCGGAAAACGTCCTCACCTTTGTGGGCGGGAGCAGCTTTTCGATGTTCCAGACCGGCCAGAACGGCGCCGTCGCAAGACTGCTGCAAACCGGTGCCGGCGGGGTCACGTTCAGCGCCTTCGGCTACAATTCCACTGCGCCAGCCTCGTCGACCACATTTGACGGGGGAGTTTGGACGCTCGGAAAAATCGGACAGAACAACACCGGAACCCAGGTGAGCGGCAACGTCACGCTGACCGGCGGGGCGAATGTCACCGTCTCCACCGCCACTGACTATTCCCATGGCACATGGAACGTGATTAATGGCAGCCTGATTTTCAGCGGAGCAATCGCTGAGAAGAACGGCAGCGCGACCGGCAATAACACTTCGCTGGTTCTCAATGTGAACAACAGCGGCGGCGGTCCCGGTCTGCTCCGGGCCGCAGGCACGATCACCCTGGCCGACGGGGGAGCGGCAGCAAACGCGAACGCCATCACCATCGGCAGCGGCGGAACCGTGCAGATCCTGCCCAGCGGGCAGCTGACGATCGGCAGCGCGACCGCACGCACGGCGGAGACCGACACGGTAACGCTGCAGAGCGGAGGCAAGCTCATCCTGAACGGGACTCTCGGGGCTGCGGCTGCGACTGCCGGCCAGACGAGGTTCTTCGAGTGGACGGGCGGGCAGCTCACCGCGACAACCATCACCCCCGGCGCCGGGTTTTCAAACCCCGCGACTGGAAGCGGTCTCACGGCGACCTCGCTTGTTCAAAATCATGGAACGCTCGCGCCGGGCGATGATGGCACCGCCGGGAAGATCGCGATCAACGGCAACTACACGCTCGGCGCCAATGGAACGCTGGCACTGGACATCGGCGGCACGACCCAGGGCAGCGGATTCCAGACCGGACAGTATGATCTCGTTGCTGTCTCCGGAGCGACTTCGCTCGCCGGGAATCTCGCCGTCAGAATCATTGGCGGTTTTACCCCAGGCAACGCGACGACGTTTACCGTGCTGAGTTCCACCGGTGCGCTGTCGGGAGCTTTTGCCAACGCCGCCTTCGGCCAGCGCATTACAATTGCCGGGAGCGGAGGCAGCTTCCTCGTCTCGCAGTCGGGGAATTCTGTGACGCTTTCCCAATACCTTACCGCCCTGGAGACCTGGCGGCTGGCAACACTCGGCACAACGTCGAACTCTGGCAACGCCTCGGATACTTACGATTTCGACGGGGACGGCGTTGCCAACCTTCTGGAGTATGCACTCGGAACCTTGCCGGCCGAGTCAGCTTCGCAAGCCCTGCCTGTGGCCGGGACGTCCGGGAACAGGCTCACTCTCACTTTCTTCCGCGCAGTCGGCAACCTGACCTATATTGTCGAGGCTTCTCCCGACCTCGCTTCGTGGACCACCGTTGCAATCAATCCCGGCAGTGTCGGGCAAAGTGTGACGGTCACCGACACGGTTGACCTGCCCTCGATGAACGCAGCCCGCCGCTTCATTCGGCTGCGCGTTACCAGTCCTTGATTCCCCGCGATGTCCACTGCCGTTTCATCTGGAGTCGTGGGGATCGCTTGTTTTCGAAAGCGATCCAAGATTTTATTTTTGATGTTGTTCATGGGTGGTGCCGCAGCCTTGTCGGCCGCCACACTGACCAAGGCCAACAATGCCGCCGCGCTCGGAGGTCCTGATAACAACAAGCCAGCTGCTGTGCCCGTCAGTGCGGGCAATCAGATATCCATTACCTCCGACCGGCAAAGCGTGAATCCGGGCATCCGCTCGTTTACCGTGATTTCCGCGTATCAGAAGGGCGCCAATGCACTCGAGGTCCTGCTGCCGGACGGCTATTCGACGGACAAAAAATACCCGGTCGTTTACCTGCTTCCGGTTAACACAGGAACGTCCGGACCCTGGGGCAGTGCCATCGTCGAGGCCAGGAAGGCCAACCTGCAAAACCGGCACCAGATGATTTTTGTTGCCCCGGCATTCGACACCCAGCCGTGGTTCGGCGATAATCCGGACCGCCCGGAGATCCGGCAGAATTCCTATATCCTCGACGTTGTGATTCCTTTTATCGACAGGGAATTTTCCACGGTCAAAGAGGCGGACGGCCGAATGCTCGTCGGGTTCAGTAAATCCGGACTGGGCGCTTGGTCGCTCTTCCTCGGGCACCTTGACCTCTTCGGTCAGGTGGCCATCTTCGACAGCTACCAGGGACCGCCCACCCAGCAGCAGTGGACGACATGGGGGTTCGCGGAGACTTACGGCACGCGGGAAAATTACGACAACTACGATCCGCTCGTCCTGCTCGGCCAAAGGAAGGAAGACCTGCAAAAGTGCCCGCGCCGGATCACGCTCCTGGCCGGAGGCCCCGGCTCGCGTGTGGGCGTCGATCTCTACCGCACGAAGCTTCACGACAATAAGATCCCGTTTATTTACATCCTGGGCTCCAACATGCAGCACAACTGGTATAGCGGTTGGCTTCCGCTGGCTGTGGCCGCCCTGGCCACCCCCGACTATTCCGCAGGGCAGTAGCGATCGCCCGTTCGATGGGATGCCTCAGCGGTTCCGCAAGCCGGCGACTTCCTTGTGGCGAAAGCAATCGGCGGCATGATCGTTAACAAAGCCCGCTGCCTGCATGAATGCGTAGCAGATCGTTGAGCCCACAAAGTTGAACCCCCGACGTTTCAGATCTTTGCTCATCGTGTCGGATTCCGTTGTCTTGACGGGAAGATCCGCCATGCGCTTCCACACGTTCTGTTTGGGTGCGCCGTCAACATAACGCCAGAGAAACGCGTCAAGGCTCCCGAATTCCTCGCGGATCGCCAGGACTCCGTGCGCGTTCCTGATTGCGGATTCGATTTTGAGGCGGTTCCGCACAATTCCGGGGTCGGCAAGCAAGCGGGCGATGTCTTTTTCCCCGTACCGGGCAATGCGTTCGGCGTCGAAGTTTTCGAATGCCGTCCGGTAGTTCGCCCTCGTTCTCAGGATTGTCAGCCAACTCAGGCCGGCTTGTGCTCCTTCGAGGATGAGAAGTTCAAAAAGCAGGCGGTCATCATGGACCGGCACCCCC
Organism: uncultured Chthoniobacterales bacterium; assembly: GCA_964467415.1. GTDB lineage: Bacteria > Verrucomicrobiota > Verrucomicrobiia > Chthoniobacterales > Terrimicrobiaceae > CAYXRX01. Next base: position 17,974 of record CAYXRX010000027.1, on the reverse strand, counting down.
CATTCCTCATCGTGGTAGGAAACGTAGAGGGGATCACTTCCGCACCATCTGCATCGCGTCTTTGTCATCGTCATCAGTCTGCTTGAAAAAGCGGAAATGGCCAGCCCCTGCCGGTTGGCCGGCTCAAGGGATTGGCGCAGGGTCCTCGAGCCGGAAATATTGCGGCTTCCAAACAAGTCCCCGTCCTGTTCAAGTTTGCCGGCACGTAGCTTGCCGTTCCATTGCCGGCTGCGTTTTCCGACACGAAACGACGCTCTACCACCCCTTTCAGGCTGCTCCCCGCAATCATCCAGCTGCAAACATGAAAACGCCAATCGTCCTTGCCCTCCTCCTTGCCCTCGGCTCCTGGGCTCATGCCCAAGCGCCCTCACCGACGCCCAAGCCGAAAGGCACTCGCAACGACCGGATCTACCCGCCGGCTGCCGCGGCAGAGAAGGCGATCGGCTTCGATGGGGCAGGCTTCTTGATCAACGGCCAGCGCCGCTACCTCTCCTCCGGCACGGTTCACTATCCGCGCGTGCCGCACGAGCTGTGGCGCGACCGCCTCCTGCGGATGAAGCGGGCGGATTTTGTGACTGTCGAGACGTATTGCTTCTGGAACCTCCACGAGCCCCGCGAGAACGCGTGGGATTTCACGGGCGACGCCGATCTCGAGCGGTTTTTAAAAACCTCACAGGACCTCGGGCTCACTTCGATCGTGCGCGTCGGTCCGTATGTCTGCGCGGAGTGGGAATCCGGCGGCTGGCCGCTCTGGCTGCGGTTCAAGCCGCCGACAAACCTCCGCACCGCCGAACCGGAATTTTTAAAGTGGAACGACCATTGGTACGACAAGATTCTGCCGCTCGTCGCGAAGCACCAGATCCACAAGGGCGGAAACGTCGTCCTGGTCCAGCTGGAAAACGAGCACCCGCTCGGCTGGGGAGTGGTCGAAGGCGATCCGTATTTCACGCGCCTGCGCGACCAGGCGCTGAAGCACGGGATCGAGGTCCCCTGGTTCTTCAGCGGGCTCAACCACGGCCCGAATCCCTCTCCCTCCGACATCGATCCCGCTCAGCGCAAAAATCCCTGGTTCAGCACGGAATTCTGGGCCGGATGGTTCGATACCTATGGGCTTGTCGCCGACAAGAAGCTCCGTGCCGTCGAGAAGGCGAACTGGTCGGTCATGGCTCATGGCGGCGGCGGACACAACTTCTACATGCTGCATGGCGGCAGCAACTTTGACCTGTGGAGCGACAACAGCACCGGATCGAGCTACGACTTCGGCGGCGCCATCGGGCAGGCAGGCGACCTGCGTCCGGCCTATTACAAAATGAAGCGTGCCAACCTCCTTGCGCAGAGCTTTCCCGAGGTCCTCGCCAACAGTAAAAGCGCGCTGGCCGAATTCAAAAATGCCGCCAAAGGAAACAAGATCGAGGTCCACGGTGCGCGCCGCAGTCCGGCCGGCACGCTCATCTTCCTCCGGAACAATGACAGCGAGGAGAGCCTCGCCACGCTGGGCGATGGAGGTTCCCTGCGCCTCCCCCGATACACGACCGTCGCCCTGCCGCGCGATCTAGAGATTGCCCGGGACATCCGGATCGCCAGTTCGACGCTGCCGATCCTTTGCACGGCTGACAACGGGGCGACGACGACCGCGGTCTTCTACGGCCAGCCCGGCGAGACGGGAACCATCACGCTTGCCTCTCCGGATAAGAAGCCGGTGAGCGTGACCGTTCCCACAGACACCATTTCCGAAACAAATCTCGAACTCGCCGGCCGCCACGTCCGCCTCCTCGTGATCCCGCAGGACCTCTCGCTGCGCACATGGCGCGTGGGTGAACCCGGCCACCAGTTCCTCGTCTTCGGTCCCGCATTCGTTCAAGACGTCCAAATGAAAGGCGGGCAACCGTTCGTGACCTACGAACGGTACCTCGGACAGCCGTCCTGCGGGCAGATTGCTGTCTATGGCTCGAAGGAATGGCACCTCGCCGCGCCAGCGGACCCCGCTCTGGAGAAGGCGACCGCTCCGGTCCTCGGCGAATGGAAGATGCTGCCGGCCGGCGCGCCGGCATTGGCAGCCTTCGACGACAAGGACTGGTTCACCTCCGAGCAGCCCCGGCAAATGGGGGCGGACGGCGACAACAGTTCCCATGCCTGGTATCGCGCGACATTCACCGCACCCAAAGCAGGGCAGGGGACCGTCCGCCTTCGCGCCAAGGACAAGGCTGCCGTCTTTGTAAACGGCAAGCAGGCCATGGGGACGGGCAACGATTTCAAGGCCGATATTGTCGCTGGGAAGAACACGATCGCGGTCTTCGTATCACATGCCGGCCGCAACAAGGGCTACAATTACCTCAAGCCGGCAGCCGAACTCGATCCCAAGGGTCTGCTTGATCAGGTGACTGTCACCGTAGACAGCCTGCAGCTCCCGGTGACCGGCTGGAAAATGCGCGGCGGTCCCGCTCCTGATAGCGCCATCTGGACCAATCCCGCAGGAACTTCCGGATGGAAGCCACTCGCTGCCTCGGACGGCACCCCCGCTTTCTTCCATACAACATTCCAGTCGACCACGTCCAAGGACACTGGGCTCCACCCGATCCTCCGGCTGAAGTGGACAGGGCTTACCCGCGGCATGGTTTGGGTTAACGGTCACAGCCTCGGACGCTATCCGGAAAAAATCCGCGTGGATTCGCTCTATGTGCCGGAGCCATGGCTCCGTGATGGATCGAACGATGTGGTCGTCTTCGATGAGGCCGGCGCTTCGCCGGCCGGTGTGCGGCTAGTCGTCGATCCTGCAAGTCGCGAGGTTGCGGTGGCTGGTCAGCCGGTCTCCCCCTCGACACCATTTGTCGTGCCGCAGGAATTTCCCGTCCGCGACCTGGTCGCAATGAATGCGGGCAACCTTGCTTTTCGTGCTGCGGCGAGCGCCTCGAGCGAGGAGAACCTGGCGACGCCGGCTCCACGCGCCACCGACGGCAATCCGGACACCGCTTGGAAGGCGGCCGGAAAAATCGAGTCCGGCGTGCCGGGGCCGTGGCTCGCCGTCGATCTGGGAAAGCCCGCCGCTGCCGACATCGTCGAGATCCTCTGGGAATCGGCCTCGCGCGAATACAAATATACGATCGACGGCTCCGCTGACGGACAGACATGGAATAAGCTGGGAGACCAGTCCTCCGCCGTCCCGACCTCGCCGGACAGCCCGTCTGAGCTGTCGCGTCTGAATTTTAAAGGCGAACCGGTCCGGCACCTCCGCGTGACGATCGATGCCGGTCGCACCCTGGCGATTGCCGAGTTCAGGGTTTTCACCAACCAAAAATAGGATCGCACCTTTGCGCTGCCACACGAGCCGCTCGCTCTTTAGCGAGGGGGCGACCGGACGAGCGGACTCTGGCCTTCCGCGTAACCCGTATTCGGAAAATACACCCGCTCAGGTCGAGAAGCGTGGGCCATGTTTCTTTTCGCGAAGATCCTGAGCCGAAATTTTTCAAAAATTCTCTACACCGCTTTTCCGAAATATCGATGCCACACGGTATTTTCCATAGCGCCATCGTGCTTTTCTGTTGAAAAGAAAAAAGTTGCCTTGTTTTCGCAACAAAACACTATAAAATACAACGAAATGAAAATCCCCCGCCTTTTGATCTTAGCCGTCACTCTTGCCGCAGCCTCCGCCCGCGGTGAACTCACACTTCCTGCAGTGATTTCCGACCACATGGTCCTCCAACGTGACATTGGTGTTCCGATCTGGGGCACGGGCACGGCGGGGGATACCGTCGCGGTCGAGTTTGCCGGACAAACCAAGTCCGCCACGGTCGGAGCAGACGGCAAATGGATGGTGAAGCTCGATCCCCTGAAGGCCAGTGCGGATGCCCGGACATTGACAGTCAAATCGCGCGACAAGTCATTGCAAGTCGGGGATGTGCTGGTCGGGGATGTGTGGCTAGCCTCCGGCCAGTCAAATATGGGCTCGCCGGTCGGATCGGTCTCGAACGCCGCCGAACTTCTGCCAAAGATCAACGACCCGCTCCTCCGGTTCTTTTCCGTGACAAAAAACACGTCTCCGGAGCCGCTGCCCGATCTCAAGGGGAAGTGGGAACTTGCGACTCCCGAGACGGCGAAGGGCTTTTCGGCCGTCGCCTTCTTCTATGCGCAGGAGATCCGCCGCACCCAGAACGTGCCGGTTGCCATTCTTCATTCCTCATGGGGCGGCACGCCGATCGAAACGTGGATCAGTCTTGAGGGACTGCGCCGCGATCCGGCGCTCCCCAAGACGGTTGCGAAGTGGGATGCGGCGGTCGGAGAATACGAGAAGGTGAAGGCCGATCCCAAATTGGTTTCTGACTACGAGGCGGATCTTAAGAAGTGGAAGGCCGAGGTCGAGCCGGCCTATAATGCACAGCTAAAAGCCTACAATGCGGATGTCGCTTCCGGGAAAGCGGTCGGACCCAAACCTCAGCCCCCGACGCCCGAGCCGTCCAACCCCGATCCCATGGGCATGCCGAGCCCATCGAGGCGACCGCAGACGCCCTCGGTCGCCTTCAATGCCACGATCGCCCCTCTCATACCCTATGCGATTCGCGGTGTGATTTGGTATCAGGGTGAGCAACAAACCACGAGCCTTGAGCCTTACCGGCAGCTCTTCCCCCGCCTCATCGAGGACTGGCGCGGCCATTGGAAGCAGGGGGACTTTCCGTTTCTCTTTGTCCAGCTTCCGGCCAACGGCAAGGATCCAGAACCTGTGGCCAAAGCCGGCTGGCCCCCGACGCGCGAGGCGCAGTTCCTGACGTTGAAACTACCGAATACCGGCATGGCGATCACGGTGGACATCGGTGACCCGAAGCAGGTCCATCCCGACAACAAAATCCATGTCGGAAACCGCCTCGCCCTCGTCGGGCGGAAGGTTGCCTACGGCGAAAACCTCGTGGCTTCCGGTCCGCTCTACCAGGACTCTTCAGTTGATGGAAACGCCGTGAAGGTCCGGTTCCGCGAAACGGGCGACGGGCTCGCCATTGGCCAGACGCCCTGGCTGGCGCCCGGCACGCAGCCGTTTCCGCAGGACAAGCTGATCGGGTTTTATATCGCCGGGGACGACCGGAAATGGGTTGAGGCCGACGCCCGGATTGCGGGAGATGGCGTGGTCGTCTCAAGCCCGCAGGTGCCCAAGCCGTCCGCCGTCCGCTATCTGTGGGCGAACTCGCCGCGCGGCAACCTCTATAATAAAAATGGTCTGCCGGCCGCACCGTTCCGCACGGATGACTGGCAGTGAAGCGACCTTCCCGCATCCTATTTCTTTGCGCGAAGATCCGGTTCCGAAGAATATTTCACAATTTCTCTTCATCGCTTTTCCGAATGAGCGCTGCCAGACTTACCAACAATCTCCCCGAGCCCATGAGTCCTTTAAAACTCCTCCCACTGGCATCCCTCCTCGTTTTTTCGTTCGCGTTTTCCGGCTGCGGGAAATCCGGCACTGACATCCATGTCTCTCCTGCCGGTTCCGACTCGGCCGACGGCACGGCAGCCCGGCCGTTTGCAACGCTCGGGAAGGCCCGGGAGGTGGCGCGCGCGGCGAAAAAGCCGGTTACTGTCTGGATTGGTGCGGGGGACTACTATTTCGACGAGCCGTTCGAACTGACGGCGGAGGACTCCGGCACGGAGAAGGCTCCAGCAGTTTGGAGGGCAGGTGAGGGGGCAACGCCACGTCTGCTCGGCGCTCGAAAGCTGGCCGCCTCCGACTTTGTGGCGATCACCGACGAGGCGACGCTTGCCCGCATCTCTCCTGCGGCTAAGGGCAGGGTCGTCGCGCTCGACCTCAAGGCCGCAGGTGTAAAAAACACCAAGCCGTTCGCCGACAATTTCACCGATGGCGGAGGCATTGCCTGGCTTTACTGCGGCGGTCGCCGGATGCCGCTCTCGCGCTTTCCCAACGGCGAAAACTACATGCGGTTCAAGATCGTCCACAATACCGGTGGCGGGCCGCAGGGCAGCTGGAACAATCCGGCCGACAACGTGAAGCTCCCGCCGGGTTCGCCGGGCGGCATGTTCGAATACCGCGAGGAATTTTACGACAAACACGCGCTCTGGGCGCAGCAGATCGAACGCGGTGTCTGGCTCAAAGGCTACTGGCGTGTCGCCTGGGAAAACCCGGCCTTGCGCGTCGGTGCGATGGACACGAACGCCCACACCGTGACGTTTGCCAAGCCGATCCCGAACGGGATCGGAAACAAATACACACGCCCGAAGGGTAACGGACGCGAGGTTTACTGGGTCATGAACCTGCTTGAGGAGATCGACGAACCCGGCGAGTGGGCGATGGATTTCAAGGACGGGAAAATCTATTTCTACCCACCCGCGGAATTTTCCGGATCCGGGGCCCTTCTGCTCGACTCCGCAGCTCCCGTGATCGCCCTCAAGGAGGCGTCGCACATCACGCTGCGCGGTCTCACGATTGAGGCGAATCTGGGTGATGGAATCCGCGTGACGGGCGGCGAGGGGAACCTTATCGCGGGCTGCACAGTTCACGGAGTCAACAAATACGCGATCGTTCTCGACGGCGGAAAAAACCACACCGCGCAGAGCAACGATCTCTCCCGCCTGGGCGCCGGCGGCATCTGGCTTGGCGGCGGCGATGACAAGTCGACCCCGCGCATTGCGGCTGGCCACCGCGCCGTGAACAATCACATCCATCACTTCGGCGAGATCGAGCGTGTCTACGCCCCCGGGATCAACTGCGGGTTCACCGGCGGCGGGGGAGGCGGCCATCACACAGCGATCGGGATGTATGTCGCCCACAACCTGATCCACGACACGCCACATGGAGGCGTCCTCTACGGCAGCATGGACAGCATCTTCGAGCTCAACGAGGTCTTCCGCTATTGCCTTGTCTCGAACGATCTCGGCGCATTCTATTCTTATGACTCCCGGGACAGAAACTTCGGAAACATCACGTTCCGGCACAACCTCATGCACAGCTCGAAGATCGGCGACGGCATCTACTTCGACAACGACCATCCCGACATGCACGTCACCGGGAATATCGCGTTCCTCAAAAGTGATGGAAAGCGCGGGACCGGCTACCTCTTTAAAATCGGCACGATGGGCAAATCCGGACGTTCGCAGGCGTTCGACTGCACGGGGAATATCGCTTTAAGCTGCACGACCGGCTTCGAGTTCGTCAGCCTCCTCCCGCACGAGGGGAAAATCGAAAACAACGTGGCGATCGCCTGCAAGACGCCACTCGCGTGGCGGGAGGTCAAGGAAGGCAAGACGGTTGCTACTGCAGATTTTTCCACAGGAAAAAATATGGTCTACGAAAGCGACCCGGGCTTCGTCGACATGGCCGGGCTCGATTTCCGCCTGAAGCCTGGCGCTCAGCTCTTGAAGGATCTGCCCGGCTTTCCTGCCATCCCGGTCGACAGGATCGGGCTTCAGCTCGACGAGTATCGCAAGGCACTTCCGACCGAGGCTGAACTCGATCGGGCCTGCGCGCACACCAGCCTTGGCGAGGGGTTGGGCTACGACATTCTCGACCGCCCGAAGTAGACCGCGGCGCAACGCTTTTCCGGAGAATGCAGCTCCCGCTGCGTTCAGCTCGGAATGGATGCCGACGCTGGATCGTCCGGCTGCTCTGGTCCGACGGATTTTGTCAGCGGTCGGACCGGCGAACTGCCGAGCGGACGAACGCGTTCAAAGATCCCCTGGGCGATCTCCGGCTGGGTGGCGTAGGCGGAAAAAAACATCTCAAGTTTCGCATCGATGTTGTCCACGAAGTGGAGTGCGATCGCCTCGGGGGTTCGCGGCGTGACCGGCGAACCGAACTGGAGCTCGCCGTGGTGCGCCGCAATGAGATGGAGGAGATGGAGGCGGACATCCTCCGAGGCGGGCGTGCACGCTTTCCATTCGTCGAGCGGCAACTTCCGCCACAGCGCGTTGACAAGCTCGATGCCGATGCTGATGTGCCCGAGCAGTTCGCCGCGAAGCTCGCGCGGCATCTCGAACCCCGCCTCGGGTGGACACATCTCCCAGAGCTTCCCCGAGTCGTGAAAGAGCACGCCGGCAATGAGGAGATCGCGGTTCAAGTCCCCATAAACGGTGCAGAGCGCAGCGGCCGCCCTCATCATCTGGGCGGTGTGGCGCAGCAGTCCTCCGCGGTGGGCGTGGTGGTTCTGACGGGCTGCAGCAGCCCGGCTGAATCTCTCGCCGTGCTCGTTGAGAAATGACGCGCAGAGGGCGCGCAGCCGGGGGTCAGCCAGCCCGGCAACAAATTCCCGGATGTCCTTGAGGTCCCGATCGAGCGAGGCGCTTGCCGCGGATTCACACTCGAAAAGCGAGCGCGCCTCTTCCGGCGAAAGCCCTCGTGCCTTCCACCGCCGCGCGTCCAGACCGAAGGTGCCATTGATGGAAAACTCACCCTCGATTTCCAGGCAGTCCCCGCGTGCGGTCTCTTCGCAGAAATCGAATGCCGGCGTGTCGCTCCAGGCCCGCAGGATCATCGAATCCGCGGCATCCCGCAGCTTCAGCTCCCAATACGGCTTGCCGTTGGAGGAATCTTTTTTGACAACTTCCTCCGCCTGACCGTGCACCCGGGCCATGAGTGACCCGGCCCGGCATTCCTGCCGGATTTGCGAAATCGTCCTGCGTCCGGGATCAGCCATGCAGCAATCATGCACCCCGCTTCTGCAGATTGTCGAGCCCACGGTTTGGGCGGCTTTTGCCCCGGGCGCAATCCGGGGACTCCATGAGACTCGGCCCTGCACCGGCAGTCCGGAAGGGCACAAAGGCCGCAGGACCTCATCGCCCGATAAATTGAGTCTTCAATCCTCCGGCAGGCGTTATATTTACTGATATGAAAACTCTCCGCATTGGCGTCCTGGGCGCCTCAGGTTATGTGGGTGCAAGGCTCTGCGGGATCGCGGAAGCGCGTGGCCACACAGTCGCCCGGTTCTCCCGCGCCGTCCGTCCGGGCTTCCGGGTGCTGCCGCCATACGGTCCCCCCGACCTCTCCGGACTTGATGCCGTCGTCAATCTGGCCGGGGAGCCGATCCTCGGACTGTGGACAGCCGACAAGCGGAAAAAAATCCTGGAGAGCCGGGTGAATTCGACGTCGCAGGTTGCCTCGGCGCTCGCGGCTTTGCCCGATGGCCCGCGCGTGCTCGTGAATGCATCGGCCATCGGTTATTATGGCAACACGGGCGAAAACCCCGTGAGCGAGTCCTCGCCGTGCGGCACGGGATTTCTTGCGGAAACCTGCCGCGCCTGGGAGGCGGCCACCGCACCGGCTACGGAGGCTGGCCTCCGTGTCGTCCGGCTCCGCATCGGGTTCGTCGTCGGTCCGGGCGGTGCCATGAAGCTCATCCTGCCAGTGTTCCGCATGGGGCTTGGCGGCAATCTTGGCAACGGCCGCCAATGGATGAGCTGTATTCACGTCGATGATGTCGCCGGCCTCATCCTCTGGGCTATTGAAAACGAATCTATCGAGGGGCCGATCAACGCCGTCATGCCCGAGCCCGTTCGCAATGCCGACTTCACCCGGGACGTCGCCGCCGCCGTTCACCGCCCGGCCATCCTCCCGGCTCCGGCCTTTGTTCTCCGCCTCGCGCTCGGCGAACTCTCCGGTATCATGCTCGACAGCGCCCGCGTCGTTCCGTCTGTCGCTGTGTCGAGGGGGTATCCCTACGAATTTCCGACGCTTGCCAAAGCCGTCCACCAGTAATCCCCGCCACTCACCGGCAGAGAAAAATGATATATGCACGAAAAATTGCATAAAATTACCCTTCGTGCACGCGTGTTCCGCCCCTCTGTAAGCAGGTCCGCCAGGTGGCATTATTTTCTGTCTGACAGATATTTGCTGTAAAGTCCGCTTCCTTCCTGAGTGAGACGTTCGAATGCAGGAGTTTGAATGCCCTGAATGGCGCGCTTGAATAAAAAGCAAATATAGGCAAAAAATACGTTGAAATATTGCTGGCATTTGAGCATTAATAATCAAACGGAATTCTTCAACCCCTCTTTACTTGGCAAAAATGTTGGCTTCAGCTTCACCCTCACGCAAACCAGGCCTGATGAATTCAGGCTCTTCGGCGCCTTTCAACCCAATAAACAAAACCATGAAAACAACCATTCTGACTCTCACTGCAGCAGCGGCCTTCGCTGCGCTCACTGTTCCTGCGCACGCGCTGCTCTGGACCGGCGCAACCAGCGGGGACTACAATTTGAACACCAACTGGACAGGCAACGTGACAACGAGCGGCAACGAGACCGCCCAGTTCAACGGGGCCGGGTTCACAACGATCACCGGCGACATTGTCATGATTGGAACAGGCGGGAAAATTGCGACCGGCGGGGTGATTCCTTACACACTCGGGGCAAGCGTGGGAGCGAACACGATCACGCTTTTCAACGGCACGGGCGACGGAATCCTGAACGGTGTGGCCGGCACGACGCTGACGGTCAACGACAATATCATTCTCGGGAACGGTACGGCATCGACCATCTCAGTGACTGCCAACGTTGCCGGGTCGGTGGTGGACATGAAGGGTGACATTACAGGCGGCACGGGAGGAACTCCCGGGGCGCTGGTGTTTTCGCTGGGAAGCACAAGTGGAAAAAACGGAAACTACACGATTTCGGGCAACGTCACCAAGGGCGGGGCTTCCTCGATCGCCCTGAACCATCGCGGGAACGGCACGGTGACGATCTCCGGGACAAATACCCTCAACAATCTTTACAACAACGAAGTCGGCGGGGTGATTCGTGTTGCCGGGGGCACGACGACACTCGGCGTTGCCATTGGAACGAACTGGATGGGTGGGAATCCGACCGCGGTGCTCGAACTCAGCGGAGGCACGCTGAGCGCGCTGGATGCCCGTCTGGGAGCTAATTCGAACACCAATAGTCTACTTGTCAATGGCGGCACGCTCAGCCTGACCGGCGGTGCAAGCAGCCGTTTTTCGATGGGTGGTAACGTGAATGGCCAGACCTTCACAATGACGAGCGGAACGATTAATGCTACGGTGGGCGGTTTCGGAGTGCGCTTCGGAGGCGACAATGGCGCGGCATCGGGTGCAGGTGCCGGTATTTCTTTCAACGCGGCCCAGTCGGGTGGAAATTTCACTGTCACAGGTGGCGGTTCTGCGAATGCGGTCTTTTCCCTCGGTAGCTCGACAGCCAACGTGACGAATTCCTACGCATTCTCCGGCGGCACGCTGAGCATCAATGGCAATGCAGCCTCCAACGGACGCCTTGAGATCGGGGCCGACAACACATTCGGCAACAGCACGACGACGTTCACGCTTTCAGGGACCAGCAAGCTCATCGTCAAAGCGACCCCCGGCACGGCCGGTCTTGGCATCCGTGGCGCCCAGGCGACAGCGGCTTTTGCTCCGGCCCAAGTCTTCTCGATGACCGGCGGCACGCTGGTGACGGGAAACATCGAGGCCACCAACCTCCGCGGCTCGGTCGGCGGGACGAACGGAACATTTGTCAATAATGGCGGGGCGATCGCCCCTGGCGACATCGGGTTCTCCGGCAAGACCGCCGTGACCGGCAATCTCACGCTCACCACGGGGACACTGCTTCTCGATGTCGGCGGAACCACTGCTTCGACGGCCTGGCAGGATGCCGCCTCCTCAAACAAGTTCGACAACATTTCGGTGACGGCGAGCCTGCTTCTCGGGGGAGACCTCACGGTCTCGCTCATCGACTCATTCAGCCCGCTCAACACGGATACGTTCACCGTGCTCACCAGTGCCGCGACGTCCGGAGCGTTCGGCAACGTGGCATTCGGCAACCGCGTGACAACGCTCGGAAATGAGGGATCATTCCTGGTCAGCCTCACCGCCAACAACGTTATCCTGAGTGACTTCGTTGCCATCCCCGAGCCGGCCACCTGGCTTCTGGTCGGCATCGGTCTGACGTTCCTTCTTTACCGCAAGCGCAGCCGCCTGCCTGAACAATAGGCACGCAATCCATTTGGCACCTCTTCTGAAGGGCCGGTTTGAAGGTCCGGCTCATGGGTGGGGGGTGCCAGCTCAGCCGGCGCGGGGCGTAAGGCACCCCGCGCCGGCACTTTTTTGTTCCGGGACCCCACGCAGTTGAGGAGCGGGATCGCGATCTCCATGCGCGACAGGGCATACTTGGAATGTCAGGAACCTTCCTGCTCAAACCGTCCGTCTGCCCGGCTGACATCCAGCCCGTATTCGCCGATCCAGCCGGTTTTCCCGGCTGGGTAGATGTCGTATTCCGGCACGTAGGGTTTGATGTCGAGCAGCGGCGATCCGTCGAGGATGTCGACTTCGGCCAGATGCAGGATGTTGCCATCGATGCCGGTGAGCCGGACGCATGAGAGCCCGATCGGGTTAGGGCGCGAGGGGGCGCGGGTGGCGAAGATTCCCCGTTCGACGGTATCGCGGTAGGGGACGACCCGCATCTTCGGCGCGCTGGCGCGGTGGCAGAAAAAAATCAGCCAGATCCGCTCGAAGCCCTCGAGATCTGCGAGACCCTCCGCATATTTTGGAAAAATTTCGGCCCGGCCGGAATGCGCGCCTGCGAAGCGCGGCTGGATCGGTGTGCCGGCCGCGTGGGAGAACGGGCTGCGTATGGTTCCGATCGGTTTCAGCGGGATCAGCTGCCCGTCGTCCTCAGTAGTCATAAGCAATAGTCCTCATTCGACGGAGTTGAAGCACGGCGCGTGCCATTTGGGGTCGGCTCGCTCTCCTGGCTTGAAGATTGACGGCCGGCCGGCAATCCATAAATCGACGGCACCGCTGGCTCATGCGCCCATCCGTCCGGCGGGCCGGCTACTTTGCCGGATCCGCGTAGACGATCCCCCGGCCGTTGGTTCCGATGTAGACACGGCCGTAAATCCGGGGATCGCCGGTGATCGCGTAGCAGAGGTTTCCGAAGCGGTTCTTGTCGTCGTTGATTCGGACCCAGTTGGCGCCACCATCATCAGAGCGGAAGGCCCCGTAAACTTTGTTGATCGTGCCGGTAAAAAAAACCGCGGGGTAGGTTGCTCCGGGAGCAGCTTTTCCGAATCCGACCGTCTCGGCATTGGCGATCCCCTCAACCTTGGCAAATGTCTTGCCGCCGTCCGTGCTGCGGAAAAGCCCGCTGCCAAAAGCCGGAACCCAGAGGTTACCCGCCTGCCCGGGAGTCGCCCGGACTTTTCCAACCCCGTTGATCCCGGGGATCGCGCCGGCAGGCTCGAAGCTCTGGCCTCCGTCGGTGCTGCGGAAGAACCGGGCGGAGTTGATGTTGCCGGGGAACTGCTGTCCGGTATTGTTCAGCTTGGCGAGGCGGACCTCTTCGGGCACCTCAATCCCGACGGCGTAGAAGACATTCGGGTCGACGCGGTCTGCGACAACGCGTGTCTCGTTGGCGGTGAGCCCCTTGCAGGGCGTCCAGGTTGTCCCCCGGTCCCGCGTCACCAGAGCGGGTTGGGCAAACGGCACAAGCACCACCGAGCCTCCATCGGAAGAGATCGAGATGCTTTTGCTGGCGCCGGGTCCGGGAGGGGCCTTCAGGGAAAACCAGGTCACGCCGTTGTCGGTGGACATCCAGGCACAATCTTTGGATTTGCCCGCACGGACGACCAGGTCGGGGTTTGACTCGGCATAGTCGAGCGTGTCGGCCCGCTGGTCGAAGTTGCCTGCCCGGGGGGAGACCGTGAGGTCATCGTGCCGGAAGCCGGCGACATCCAGCATCCCGCTGAAGAGCGTGGCACCCCGCGGTGGGCAGATCAGCTCCAGCAGCGCGGTCTCCTCAAGCCCGCCTGCACGCACGGCGAACGTCGGGACGCCGCCCTTGTCGGAGGCGTCGATGTCGTCGGTGCCCATAATCCCGCAGCCGGTCGTGAAAAGGAGGCGGTTCGGAGCAAACGGGTCGATCTCGACATCGCTGATCCAATGCGCCCGGTTTGTATACGGCGCCAGCGACAAGTCGATTTTCGCTGTGTTGTAGACCGGCTTCCAGGTCGCCCCGCCGTCCACCGTCCGCCAAAGCTCATCATGGAGCGCCCAGCGGCATAGTGAGCTCACGACCACCACTTCCGGATTTGACGGGTCCACCGCCAGTCCGGCATAGCCGAACCCGGGCTCGCCCTTTCCGCCGGGTCTCACCGGCGTGATATCCGTCCAGGCGCCGGACTTGGTATCGAGTTTCCAGACCGCGCCGTTGCTCACGCCGTTTGGTCCCTGGCCGTTGCTGTAGGCCAGGTAGAGAAATCCGTTTTTTGCCAGGACGGCATTGTGAGGGATGAGCTTTTCCGGCTGGCCGGGCACGACCTGCCAGGTGGTACCGGCGTCGGTGCTCCGCCAGAGTGCGGGTGCATTCAGGTTCGTGCCTCCGACATAGATCACCGGCGTCGGCTTGCCCGCAGCCCCGCTCCGCCCGTCGAAAAGCACGAGCCCGAGCTCGAGCGGCTTCCCGTCCGGGCCGGCCGGAAACGAATCCACTTTTGTCCAGGTCGATCCGGAATCCGCGCTGCGCCAGAGGCCCGCAAACCGGGTTGCAAAATAGAGCACCTTCCCGTTGTGCGGATCGACCCCCATGCGCTCGCCGATCCCGCGCCCGTCCCAGTTGGCAGCCAGCTTGAATGGCAACGGGATCCGCTCCCAGGATTTTCCCTGGTCCGAGGAGCGGAGGAGATTGCCATTCGGCGCCCACTTAGCCGCCTCGCTCCCGATCGCAAAATAGACCCGCTGAGGGTCCTGCGGATCGAGGGCGATCGATTCGATCCCCATGTCCTGGTAGCCCCCAAGGAAGTCCGTGAGCGGAATCCAGGTGCGCGTGGCCGGGTCGAGCCGGTATCCCCCGCCCATGTCGGTGCGGGCGTAGACGAGGTCCTTGGCCTTCGGGTGGAACACAATCCCGGAGACAAAACCGCCACCCACCACCTGAACGTTTTTCCAAACATGGGGCTGGCTGGGGACATCCGCGGCGCGCGAGGTGGCGGAAGCGGAGAGGATGACGGACAGACAAAAGGCAGGAAGGTTTCGAAACATGGCGAACGAATATCTCCTGCGGTCCCTCGGCGTGCAAGCCGGTTGTTCACCCCGGACCACGCCAATGCCGGGTCCGGGTTCAGGGTGCCGGGTGCGCCCGGCTGCCGGCGCTCAGCGCACGCTTCCGCGATTTCACGTGGACGATGATCGCGGCGTGAACAAGGAGGGCGACCGCGAATCCGGCGAACTGCATGAGGTGGCTCGCCGAAGTTCCGCGTGAGAGGAGGAAGAGCGCTGCCCCCGAGACGGGCACAAAGAGAAGAACCGCTGTCCACAGCCCGGGGTTGTAGCGCCGGAGGACGAGGCCCTCCCCGATGTGGCCGAGGGCATTGACGATGGGAAGGTAGATGGCCATGAGGCCCCAGCCTGGCGCGACAAATGCCGCCAGGTAAATCGCCAGCAGATCGACTCCCCAGACGCCCAGGGAGTTGATCACGAACGTCGCCGGACGCGAGAGTACCTCCAGCCCGCCGCCGATGACTTCATTCACATGAAGCCGGAACCTGTCGCCCGCATGCTCTTCGAGTTGGTGGAGCATGTAGAGCGGAAGCTGCAGGAAAACCAGGGAGATGGCCCAGCCTGCGGTGAGGAAAACAACCGGAAAGAGAAGAAGCAGGATTGCCCCGCAGAAAGCCGCAGCCCCCGGCCAGTTCCAATCCGTCACAAGCCATCTCCAGCATGTCTTCATCGCGCAGGAGGGCGTATCGGCTTTGCGGGCGACACGCAAGCGCCATTGTTCGTGCACCCCAGAGCGGATCGCCCCATTCTTCCCCGAACATCCGGCGGACTTGCAGAATGAGCCGAACGGCAGCACCCTTGAGCATCGAAGCCATGACAACATTCATACTCGACGGGATCTGGGGCGGCCATTCCCGGTGGAACATTCTGCGGAGCAGGATCGAGAAGTCCGTCGGCCCGTGCCGGATCTGGCGGTATGACAATTCCGGGCAGACCTCGCTTGAGCACCTTGGCAGCGAGCTGCGCGAGGAACTCACTTCTTCGCAGACCCCAGTCAACCTCATCGGCTACAGCATGGGTGGTCTCGTCGTCCGCGAGGCCGTCCGCCTGGCTGCCGGCGTCACCGTCCGGCGTGCGGTTTTTCTGCACAGCCCGCACAACGGCTCGCTGGCCGCAGGATTATTTCCCCTCACAGCCTGTCGCGAAATGCGGCCGGGCAGCCGCTTCCTTGCGCGGCTGAATGCGGCCGCCTGGAATATTCCCACCCTGGCCACATGGTGCGCGCTCGACGGGGTCGTCGTGCCCGGGTCCTCGGCCTGCTGGAAGCGTGCGACGGTCCAGCTGATGAGCCCGGTGCCGGCCCACGCCTGGCCGGTCGTCTCGCCCGGCATTCATCAGGCGGTCGTCAGGTTTCTAACGGGTTCCCCCGCCGGCGGCGAGTGATACACGAAGTCAGGGCATTTCGCTGCCGGCGATCCGCATGAGCTGGGCGGCCGAGCTGTTGTCCCGGATGTCTGTTGACGCTTCCCAGAACATGATTCCGCCCAGGTTTTTGTCGGCGACATAGGTGAGCTTCAGGCGGAGGGCGCGCGGGCTGTCGTAGCCGATCCAGAGGTTGCCATCATAGTAGTAGGAACTTTGGGCCTGGTCGTCCCACTTTTCGGCCGCCGGGTTGGTCCGTACCAGTTCGGCCACTGTACGGTAGTCGTAGAAACCGGGCTCCGCGGGGAGCGTTCCCGGACCGGTGCCCGACGCGCTACCGTAGGGAGTTGACGACTTCACCCCAACCCAGCCATATCCGTAGGACGGCACGCCCAGAACGATTTTGTTGGATGGCACGCCGGCGGCGAGGTAGCCGCGAACGGCCTCGTCCGCGGTATAGCGTGTATTCGGGGCCGCTGCGGATGCGAAGAGCGGCGCGTTGTGACCGGTTTGCGCCGCATTCCACCGGCCATGGAAATCATACGTCATGAGGTTGATGAAGCTGAGATTCGCGGCGAGAGCCGCGAGGTCGATCTTCTCAAACTTGTCGAAGCCCGCCGGCGTCGCAGCCGTGATTTCGTAGGTCTTTCCATCCATCGCCTGCTGGGCGTCGAACTCCGTACGGATCGCCGCTGCCAGGAGCGCGAAGTTCCCGCGGTCCTGCGGCCGGACGTTGGCATTCACATCGGTTGCCACGACCGGGTATTCCCAGTCGAGGTCGACCCCGTCGAATCCGTATTTGACGACAAAGTTCCGGACGCTCGTTGCGAATTTCGCCCGGGCCTCCGCCGTGGCGGCCACATCGGAGAAGCGTCCGGAATCAAACCACCCGCCAACGGCGATGAGCACCCGGAGTTTCGGATAGGTGGCCTTGAGGCGCTTGTAGGCGCCGAAGTTCCCGCGGAGCGGGGAGTCCCACGTGTCCGCTCCAATCGGCTTTTCGACATCGGCCCAGGAATCGATCATCGCGATCTCCCCAGCCGGCGAGATCCGGGCAAACGCATGGATGATGTGCGTGAGCTTGTCCGCCGGGATATCGGAGACCTGGTAGCCTTTCTCATAAATCCCCCAGCTCGGATAGTAAGCAACCACCCTTCTTCCGGTTGCCGGAACCGTTCCTCCGCCTCCCGCGACTGGCGGAATGATCACGCCACCTCCGCTGGATCCGCCCCCGGTGGCGGGCGGCTCAACGGACGGCGTTCCGTTGAGAATAATATTTTTTGCCGCCTTGTCGGCACTCGAAGCCGTCTGCAGGCCGAACGTTACCGCTTGGCCGGGAGCGATCGTCCCGTTCCAGGTCTCATTCGAAAAGGTCCAGCGCGATCCGGTTACCTGCCCGCCTTTGGCACTCCAGAAACTCGTGATCGGAACTCCCAGATCGAAGCTGACCGTCCACCCGCTCATCGTCGCCGCCGAGTTGTTCTTGATCGTCACATTGGCCGTGTATCCGCTGCCCCAGTCGCTCTGGACCTGAAAAGTAACGCTCGGGGAGCTCGTTCCGGGCGTTGGCGTTGGCGTTGGCGTTGGCGTTGGCGTTGGCGTTGGCGTTGGCGTTGGCGTTG
>CAYXRX010000026.1:0-76583 GCA_964467415.1 uncultured Chthoniobacterales bacterium | reverse complement strand
CCCGGGTTTCAACCTTCGTCTTGCCAAGGCGCTGCGCAAGGCGGGCTATGCGGGGAAAATCCTCTACTACATCAGCCCGCAGGTGTGGGCATGGAACCGCGGGCGTATCCCGAAGATGGCAGTGTATCTCGATCTCATGGTTTGTGTGTTTCCGTTCGAGGCGCCGATGTATGAGGCCAGCGGCTTGCACACCGTCTTCGCCGGGCACCCGCTTCTCGAGGCGCTTGGCCGTGAGCGCGGGGGCACCCTGCGCGAGTCCGGGCTCCTCGGGTTCTTTCCCGGCAGCCGCGAGCGCGAGATCCGCCGGATTTTTCCGGTTATGGTCGCAGCTGCTAAAATCATCCGGACGGAATGTCCCGGCATCCGCTTCGAGGCCGCCGCCGCCAGCGACGTGCACGCGGCGATCCTGCGCGGGATGTGCGGCGGCGTCGACATCGATATCCGCGCCGGCCGGGCGCACGAGCTCATGCAGCGGGCCTCGGCGGGCGTTGTCTGCTCGGGAACGGCAACCCTCGAGGCGGCTTTTTTCGGACTCCCCTATTGCCTGATCTACAAAATCGCGTGGCTCACCTACGAGATCGGCCGCCGGCTGGTGAAGGTCGGAGGTCTCGGCATCATCAATGTCCTGAACAATTACCGGGTGAACCCGCCGTCCGATCCCCGGCAGCCGGCTATGCCAGCGCCGCACGTCGTGCGGGAGTTCATCCAGCACGAGGCCACGCCCGAAGCGGTCGCTGCCGAGGCGCTTCGCCTTCTTCGCGACGCCACCGCGCGCGACGCCCTGGTCGCGGAGCTCGACGCGATCGTGTCCGCCCTCGATGCGGAAGGGGCCAGCCACCGCGCGGCATCCGCCCTGCTCGATGCCGTGGAGCCCCGCAAAATCTGATCGCCTGAACCCTCCGTCCGAACGATAGTTTTTCCCATGACCAACGAATTCCCCAAGGCCCACCTCGAATCGCTGTGGGCGCCGTGGCGCGTGGAATATTACGAGGCCGAGCACCGCACCGGCGAAGACTTTCTTCTGGAGGCCGCGCATTCGGACGACGATCCCTCGCACCTCGTTGTGACCCGCCGGAAGTCCGCGTTTCTGATCATGAACAAATACCCGTATTCCTCCGGGCATCTCATGGCGGTCCCCTACCGCAAAGTCTCCAACATGGCCGACCTCACCGACGGTGAAGTGCTCGAGCTGTGGCAGCTCTCCATCCATGCCCAGCGCCTTCTCGAAAAAGCCGTGCGCGCGCAGGGCTTCAACATTGGCTGGAACCTCGGACGCGCCTCCGGAGCCGGCGTTGACGACCACCTCCACATTCACATCGTCCCGCGCTGGGTCGGCGACTCCAACTTCATCGCCACCATCGGCGGCACGAGGATCATCCCCCAGGCCCTGCAGCCGCTTTACGAACGACTTGTCGCCATCCAGGCGGAAATGGCATGACGTTCTCCGCCCTCGGACACCGGTTCGCCGGCGGCAGCGGCATCGAAAAACTGATGCACGACCTCGGCCATGCGCTCGCCTCATCGGCCTCCCCGGCTCCCCGCATGCTGGGCGGGGGAAATCCCGCGCACATCCCGGAAATGGAGATCATCTGGGCGCGGCGGATGCGTGAGATCCTTGACGACCCGGCGACCCTCCGGCGTACACTCGCCATCTACGATCCCCCGCGCGGAAATTCCGCCTGCCTCGAAGCGCTTGCCGCCCTCCTCAACAGCGAATTCGGCTGGCCGGTCGGACCCGAAAATATCGCCGTGACCCCCGGCGGGCAGACGGCATTTTTCTTCCTCTTCAACCTGTTCGGCGGGCGCCGATCGGACGGCTCACCCGGACGGATCCTTTTCCCTCTCATGCCCGAGTATATCGGCTACGCGAACCAGGCGCTGGAGACGGATTCGTTCACCGGCCTCCGCCCCCGCATCGAGGAGACCGGTCCCCACCGGTTCAAATACCACATTGACTTTGCCAACCTGAACCCCGGCGCGGATGTGCGCGCCATCTGCGTCTCGCGTCCGACGAACCCGAGCGGCAACCTTCTCTCCGACGGCGAACTCGCACGCCTTGAGGCCGTTGCCACTGCGCGTGACATCCCGCTCATCATCGACAACGCGTACGGGTGGCCGTTTCCTGGCATCGTCTTCGGCGAAGCCACCCCGCTCTGGACCAGCCACACGATCCACGTGATGAGCCTCTCGAAATTCGGACTCCCCGGCACGCGCACCGCATTCGTCGTCGCGCCCCCGGAAGTCGCATCGGCAATCTCCTCAATGATGGCCGTAACCGGTCTTGCGAACGGCAACTTCGGCCAGGCGATCGCCGGCCCGCTGATCGCAAACAACGAGATCACCCGCCTGAGCAAAGAGATCGTCCGGCCCTACTACCTGGAAAAACGGAACAACGCCCTCGCCGCCGTCGCGGAATTTTTTCCCGATGAAGCGTTATATGCCCTTCACGAGAGCGAAGGCGCGATGTTCCTCTGGCTCTGGCTCAAAGGCTCGCCGCGCACGTCGCGCGAAATCTACGAGCGCCTCAAAGCCCGCGGCGTCCTCGTCGTCCCCGGTGAATATTTTTTCTTCGGCCTCCCCGACGATGGCTGGTCCCACCGCCACGAGTGCCTGCGCATCTCGTTCGCCATGGCCGATGAAGACGTCCGGGCGGGACTTCGGATCATTGCGGACGAGGTCCTGCAATAGCCGGGCGGATCCGACTCAGGATGTGAGCTGTTCCGCGGCGGTCACGGTATTGGCCATCAGCATCGCGATCGTCATCGGGCCGACGCCCCCGGGGACCGGAGTGATGGCGGCGCAACGGGCGGCGACAGCGTTGTAATCCACATCCCCGACGAGGCGGTAGCCTTTCGGGCTGGATGGATCATCGATCCGGTTGATGCCGACATCAATGACGGCGGCGCCTTCGCGGATGTGTTCGGCGCCGAGGAATTCCGGGCGGCCGACGGCGGCGATCACGATGTCCGCGTTGCGGGTGATTGCGGCGAGGTCGCGCGAGCGCGAGTGGGCGACGGTGACGGTGGCGTCGCCTCCTGGCCCGCGCCGGAGGAGAAGGAGAGCCATCGGCTTGCCGACAATCATGCTGCGGCCGACGACGACTGCGTGGCGGCCGGAGGTTTCGATGCCGGCCTCGGCGAGCAGGCGGATGCAGCCGAGCGGCGTGCAGGGGACGAATCCGGTGGGATCGTCCATCGCGAGCTTGGCGACATTGACCGGGTGGAAGCCGTCCACGTCCTTGCGCGGGTCGATGGCGCGCACGATTTCGGATTCGTCAATGTGGGGCGGGGGAGGGGATTGGACGAGGATCCCGTGGACCGCCGGATCGGCGTTGAGCTGTGCGACGAGGGCGAGAAGTTCCTCACGGCTCGTGTCGGCCGGCAGTTCCTTTTTGACCGAGTGGAACCCGAGGTCGGCTGCCCGCTTGTCCTTCGAACGGACGTAAGCCCTCGACGCGGGATCGTCGCCGACAAGAACGACCGCCAGGCCGGGCTGGATCCCGCGTGCTGCGAGCGCGGACGCCCGGGATTTTGTTTCCTCCAATACTTTTGCCGCAATTGCGGTGCCATCAATCCGCGCCATGTTTCAGTAGGTCCTCCAGGTTTTTCCGGGCGTCCTCGAATTCCGCCTCGCTGAGGATTTCCGGAATTGTGATGCCCTCGTCGATCCTGACCGAGATGGTGGAAAATGGCAACGGGATGATGAAGCCGTCCCACGTTTTCATTCGGAAGCACCGGGAGAAGCTGGCGTGGGTGGGAAGGATGGTGGCGCCGGTCGTCTGCGCGAGCAGGATGACGCCGGGTCCGAGGCTGTAGCGCGGGCCGCGCGGGCCATCGGGGGTGACTGCGACATCGCCGCCTCCGCGGAGGACCCGCACGAGTTCGAGGAGGGCGCGCGATCCCCGGCGGGAACTCGAGCCGCGCGCCGACCGCATGCCGAATGCGCCGACAAAGCGCGCGAGGATTTCTCCATCCTTGCTGGGGCTGGTGAGCACGGTGACCCCGCCGCGCCTGCGCTTCGGGTAGCAGCGTTGGAACCCGAACGTGATGCCAAGGATCCGGTTGTGCCAGAAGCAAAGGATGGCCGGGGTGGGGAGTCCGTTGGTGGAGATCCCGCTGCGGTCGTCGAGCTTGAGACGGAGCGTGATGAAAAAAAGGCGCAGGATCGAGGCGCCGATAAATGCGAGGATCCGTTCGCGCATCATGCCAGAAACTGCCTGAGGATTTTTTGAAGGACCGGACGCGCGATTTCCGCAAGGGCCGGGTTCGCGTAGGCGATCCAGGCAATACCGCTCGAGGTATCAAGCTGGGCGTCGGGGAACCCGCCAAGCGGGTGCTCGTAGATAACGCCCGCCTTTTCGAGGAGGAGCGCGGCGCAGGCATCGTAGGGATGGCAGACGAGTGAGGATTCCATGTCGAGCGTGCGGAAGATGAGCGGTCGCAGGTCGCCGACCATTCGGTCATGGCCACAGATCATCTCGTAGAACTGGCCGGCGGTGCAGATATACTGGTCGTCGAAGACCGTGGGCGACGGCGAGCTGTTGAGGCCGATAAGTTCGTCCCAGAGCCGCTCCTCGATCTGTGCGGTGAGCGTCCGGCCCTCTGGAAAATATTTCACGAGCGACGAGAACCCGTGGGCAAACGACGTGGCGGCGGAGGGCCGGGGGTCGAGGGGGTGGCAGCCGCCGGCTTTGAGGTCGAACGCGCTGGCGACGAGCGGGCCGTCGGTTGCGGCGCTGAGCTGGTCGGCGCGCCACTGTTTCGATGTCGGGATCTCGGTCATGGCGGCCGCCACGATCTGCGAGAGCATCGTGTCTTCGCCGCACTGGGGGGCGATCCCGGCGAGCGCCCAGGCGCTGCGCTTGTCATACATGATCCCGCGGGTGCCGTCGATCGGGTCGAGAAGGCATTTCCAGTGCGTGTCCGCCACATCTGTTCCGTGCGGGAAGCAAAGCTCGTGATCGATCCCCTCCATCACCACCTGGATCGGCCAGTCGTGTGGCCATCGGGATTCGAACCATGCGCAGACCGCCTCCTCGCCGAACTTGTCGATCGCGTAGATGGTGTCCCCACCCGCCTGTGCGGCGATGGCTGAGAGCGTCGAGGCATCGAGCCCCCCGCGGCCGGCGAGGACGGCATCGCGGATCGTCGCGCCCAGTTCGCAAAGGAGCTGGCGCAAGGCATCTGGAGTGGGTTCCGGCATCGGGGAAGCGTGAATGACCCGGCGGATCAAGTCGAATCGATTATTTGAGGGAAGCCTCAGGCGGACAACCGGCACTTCCGGAGAACGCGCCAGAGCAAGGCGCCGGCGGCGACGGCGAGGCCGGTGACAAATCCGGCCCAGATCCCCGGGGCTCCGTAGCCGAATTTGAACGCGGCCGCCCAGGAGACGGGAAGTGCGACCATCCAGTAGGAGACAATGCCGATGAACATCGGCATCCGGGTCTCTTCAAAACCTCTCAGGATGCCCGAGGATACGACCTGGATGCCGTCAAAAATCTGGAAGACGCCGGCCAGGACAAGCAGGCTGGCGGAAAGCTTCACGACATCCGGTTCGGCCACAAACCACCCGGCGATCCGGGGTCCGCACAGAACGAACGCAATGGCAAAAACTGACATGATGAGGATGGCAAGCCCGAGCGCCCCGAAGATGATCGGCTTCAGGCGGCTGGTCTGGCGGGAGCCGCGGGCGTGCCCGACGCGCACGCAGGCCGCCTGCGACAGCCCGAGCGGGACCATGAATGTGGTTGCCGCGCAGGTGATGGCGACCTGGTGGGCTGCGAGCGCGGTGACGCCGATCCAACCCATCATGAGCGAGCCGAAGGCAAACCCGCTCACCTCGCAAAGGTGAAGCATGCCGGCCGGAAGGCCGATTGCAAGGATCCTTCGCGCCGAGGCCGCCATACCCGGCACGAACAGCGGGCGCGGCCAGCCGGAGCGCAGCCTATGCGATAGCGAAGGGTAGGCAAACACCGCCGCCATGGCGGCCATCCGCGCGATGAGGGTGGCCAGGCCCGCGCCGGCCAGACCCATGGCTGGTGAGCCGAGGTTGCCGTAGATGAAGACCCAGTTCAGAGCGGCGTTCAATAGGACCGCCGACAGAAGGATCCAGAACGGGATCCAAGGCCGGGCGAACGCCTCGCAGAAGTTTTTGCAAACACAGGTCAGGTAGACCGGAATGAGCGACCATCCGGTGAGGAGCAGGTAGGTGCCGACAGCGGCATTCACCTCGTCCGGTTGGCCGAGCACCGGCACAAAGGGGAGTCCTGCATGGATCATGAGGGCGGTTGCCAGGCCCAGGATGAGGGCGATGACAAAGCCTCCCCGCACGCTCCCCGCCGCATCCTCCGGGCAGCCGGCACCGTGCGCGTGCGAGGCCCGCACGCTCACGGCGGAGAGCAGGCCGAAGCCGAATACCAGCGGGACAGAAATGAGCGTGTTGGCGAACGCGCAGGCGCCGAGCGGGATAACTCCGATCCGCCCGACCATGATCGTGTCGACCCATCCCATGAGCATCTGCCCGATGTGGCCGGCCACGATCGGTGCCGCCAGCGATAGCGTGCGGCGGTTTTCTGAAAGGATTGACGTCAGCATGTGGCTGGCGGTGCCGGCCCCCGGGCCGGGCGAGCCGTCAATCCTCCACCTCGAGAACCAGCGCGCCCGGTTCCACGTGAAGGCTTTTGATGCCGCTGAAAACCGGGGAGCCGCCATTTCCGCCCATCGCCTCGCCGAGGAGGTTTTCGCCTTTGATGCCGCCGAGCCAGTCTTTCGGCAGGCTGATCCCGAAGACGGTGATGTCGTCCAGGATGGCGTAGGGGGTGCCGGTCGGGCCGATGGAGATTTTGAAGCGGCCGCGGGCCTTGACCACCATGCCGGCTCCGACCGGGAAGTCCTCGGGGATCGGAATGGCGAAATACGCGTGCACGGCATCCTGCGCAAACTCGATGCGCACCATCTTCCCGAGTTCGGTGTTTTGGTTGAGAAGCCCGTTGACCTCGCGGTCCGAGAGCTTGAGAACCTTCGAGCCGGGAACATAGGTGCCCGTCATGGCCGTCGAGGGAGACGCGGATTGATCCGGCTTCTCGACGGGGACCGCGGGCCTTCGCAGTCCGTTGCCGGAAACCGCGAGTCCGGGCTCGTAGCCGAGCCGCTGGATCTTGGATTCCACGACCGCCTTCTCCTCCGCGCTGAGGACGACCGGTGTGATCGGGCGCTGCATCCACCAGACGGTTGCCGCGATCGAGCCGGCGACCAGAAGCAGAAGAATGAGGAGTCCCGCGCAGCCGAGGACGAGCGGGTTGCGCATTTTTGAGGGGAGAGGCGGCTGCCCGGGCACGGGGTTGAAAGGAGATTCCATCAGGATCGGTTTGATTGCTGGAAACCTACACGATGGGCGTATTGCGTCAACGCCGGCAGGGGAGGGCGTCCAGATTCAACTTGTTCCCCCGCAGGGTGCCGTATAAGAGTTTGCGATTCTGCGTCCGGGTTTCTCAATGGGAGATTTTCTGCCGCCGCAGCCGATTTTCCAATATGTCCACTGCACTCCAAGTCGTTCAATCCATCGGTGACAAACTGATCCGGGACACGCCGTTCCGTTATCGATTGGAAGTGGCCCCGGTGAACCGGTCGTTCAGCAACGAGACGTCCGGCGGGATGCAGTTTGTGAACTTCGGACGCACGTTCGGTCTCGGCCGGCCTGCGGTCGCCTACGCGCTGACCCAGCTGACCGCGCCCGAGGCGATGACCGTCCCCGTCGAGATCGAGCACAACGACGGCTGCAAAGTCTGGGTGAACGGGGAGCTGGTTTACGAGGCCCGTGGCGACAGGAGGATCAACCTCGTCTTTGACGAGCGGAGCGTCGAAATGTCCGGGTCGTTCGAAGCGGTCCTTAAGAAGGGGACGAACAACCTCCTGATCAAATCCGAGACGAAGGGCGACGAGTGGACCGTTTTCCTCCAGCCGCCCAGCCTGAAGGGGGCGGTGGTTGCGTCCGGCCGGCCCACTCCGGAGATCGGTCTCAGCGGGGTGCAGGACGTCGATGCACGGGTGGCCGGCATCACGAACTGGCTCGTTGTGGGACCGTTTGCAAACCCGTCGGACGGCGGGCTGGATACGGTTTACCCGCCGGAGAGCGAATTTGTTTTCGGCCGGATGTATGAGGGTGCCGGGGGACCGGTGACCTGGACGATTCCGAAGATCGAGGTTCTCGGTGCGATGATCGACCCGCTGCCCTGGGGGACGAACTACCAGTGGAATTACCACAACGGCGGTGTCGCGTGGGCGATGCAGCAGCTCGCCGAGGTCTCGGGCGAGAAGAAATACGACGACTACGCTGTGCGGTTCTGTGACTACCACATCGAGGGGATTCCCTTTGTTCAGCACCAGGTCAAGGACCTCAATTACATCAACTCGGCGAACCACTTCATCATCGACACGCCGCTGCTCGACTTCACTCTGGCTCCCGCTCTGCCGTTTATTTACCGGCTTCGGAAGTCAGCCGCCTTTCCGAACCGGGAGGCCTATGCCGCGTACATCGCCCGGATGCTCCAGTATGCGCGCGACGAGCAGGTCCGCCTGCCCGGGTATGGGATCTACACCCGCACGACGCCCGTGAAGTTCACGACGTGGGTGGACGACATGTTCATGGGGATTCCGTTCCTCGTGCAGGCGGCACTTTATGCCGCAACTCCCGAGGAGAGGAAAGCCTTCCTGGATGATGCCGCGAGCCAGACGTTGGCGTTCAACTCGCAGGTCTGGGATGAGGAGGCGCAACTCTACATGCACGCCCGCTACTTCGGCCAGGACGTCAAGCTCCCGCACTGGTCGCGCTGCAACGGCTGGGCGGCCTGGACGATGAGCGACGTACTCGCGGCTCTTCCTGATGATCATCCGGATTTTCCAACGATCCTTGCGCAGTTCCGCACGCACATCGAATCTCTCCGGCGCCTGCAGGATCCGAGCGGCTTCTGGCTCAACGTTCTCGACCGGCCGGACTCAGCGAAAGAAGTGTCGGGGACCGCGATCTTCGCGATGGCGATCGCGCGCGGGATCCGTCACGGATGGCTTGATGCGGCGGTCTACCGCCCGGTCGTGCTCAATGCCTGGAAGGCGCTGGAGACCGAGATCGAGCCCGACGGCACGGTCCACGGGATCTGCGTCGGGACGATGTGCTCGGAGGACGTCGAATACTATGTGCAGCGGCCATTCTACGACAACGACACCCACGGTCTTTTCGCGGTCATTTTCGCGGGGGTTGAGGTTCATAAGCTTTTGGAGTCCGGGCGCTGACGGTATTTTCGATTTACGACCGCCCGATCTGCACCTAAAACATCACCGTGGCACTGCCCCCAGGAATCAACGTCCGTCCGTATGAGCCGCGCGACCGCGCGGCGGTGCGAAGTCTCTGTTGCGAGACGGGATTTCTTGGCAAGCCGATCGACCCGGTCTTTGAGGACCGGGATCTCTTTGCGGACTACCTGACCGCCTACTACACCGACATCGAGCCCGAGTCCTCGTTCGTGCTCGAGCAGGACGGCGTCGTGAAGGGCTACCTGCTCGGATCGAGGCGGCCGTTCCGCCAGCAGTGGCACAGCTTCTTTCATAACATCCGCCTCTTTCTTGCGGGGATGCGCCGCTACCCGCGATACAACAAGGCTACGCGCGAGTTCATCCACTGGATTCTCAAGAACTCCTGGAAAGAAGTGCCCGCCGCGCCGCGGCGGACCGCCCATTTTCATTTCAACGTCCTCCCCGAGGCTCAGAGCTTTGCCGGCACGCATGTGATGCTGAACTCCTATTTCGACTACCTGCGCTCGCGCGGGGAGAAAGCGGTCTTCGGGCAGCTCGTGACGTTTGAGTCCCGGCGCGGGGCGAAGGTCCTCGAGCGCTTCGGGTTCCGGGTGATCGAGAAGAAGGAGATCACAAAATACCGCGGCAAGCATCCGGAGGCGGTCTACCTCACGACGGTTATCAAGCAGCTCACCGTTCCCGAGCCCGGACGGATCGCCGGGGGATAAAAAAGTATTTTCATCGCCGGGTTCTCGGTGTCCTCTTGATGTTCTGGAAATTATGAAACGATTTGAAAACCAAGTAGCTATTGTCACCGGTGCCGGGCGCGGGATCGGCGAAGCCATCGCCAAACGATTTGCCGCCGAGGGCGCGCGGGTCGCCATCGTCAGCCGGACCGAGTCGAATTCTGTCCGCACCGCCGAGGCGATCAATGCTGTCGACCCTGGCGTGGCCAGGCCGTATGCGGTCGACGTGGCCGATTTCGACGCCGTCCAGAAGGTTGGCGAGCAGATTCTTGCGGACTTCGGCCGTTGCGACGTGCTGGTGAACAATGCGGGGATCACGCGCGACACGCTGGCGATGCGGATGTCCAGCGACGATTGGGATGCGGTGTTGCAGACGAATCTCAAGGGGGCGTTCAACTTCACGCGCTCGGTCTTGCGCGCGATGGTCAAGCAGCGCTCCGGCCGCATCATCAACATCAGTTCGGTCAGCGGGCTTATGGGGCTGGCCGGCCAGGCGAACTATGCCGCCAGCAAGGCCGGACTGATCGGCATGAGCAAGAGCATCGCCCGCGAACTCGCGAGCCGCGGGATCACCGTGAACGTGGTGGCCCCGGGGTTCATTGAGACCGACATGACCTCCGTCCTCAGCGAGGAAATCCGCAAGGGCGCCATGGCGCAGATTCCGCTCTCCCGCTTCGGGGCTGGCGACGACATCGCGGCAGCGGTTGCCTTTTTTGCCAGCCAGGAAGCCGCCTTTATCACCGGTCAGGTGCTGGCGGTCGATGGCGGCATGTCGATGTAGGATGACGCTTTATTTCCTCAGACATGCGGAAGCCGAGGATGCTGCGGATTCCGATTTCAACAGGAGCCTGACCCCCAAGGGCCGGGAGCAGGCTTCCAAGGCCGGGAAGTTCCTGCGGCGGGAAAAACTGATCCCCGACCTGATTCTGACAAGTCCGGTTCTGCGGGCGCTCCAGACCGCCCGGACCGTGGCCGACGCGGTTGGCGCGGATTTGGTCATGAACTCCTGGCTGGCGTGCGGGATGGACCCGGGGACGCTCCTCCGTGAGCTGGCTCCCCACATGGAAAAGTCCTCGATTCTTCTTGTGGGGCACGAGCCGGATTTCAGCGCGGCGATCGCGCTGCTTCTGGGGGCCGCCGGTCCGTATGCCCTCAACATCCGCAAGGCTTCGCTGGCTGCCCTTGTTCTGCACGAGGCAAAAGCCGGTTCGGCGCAGTTGCAATTTTTGGTTCCAGCGCGCTTAATGTGAGCATGATGCCGCCCGAGATCCGCCACACCGACAAATTTCTTGAAGAGGCGGTGGATTTGATCGCCGGAGAGGCCGAGGCCGCGATCAAGGACCGCGGGATTTTCCGCATCGCACTGAGCGGGGGGAACACGCCGCGTCCGGTCTACCGTCAGCTGGCGGCCATGCCATTCGACTGGAGCCGGTGGGAGTTCACATTCGGAGATGAGCGGTGTGTGCCGCCGGACAGCAACCAGAGCAATTTCCGGATGGCCAATGAATCGCTTTTTGCGCCTGCTGCGGTTGCGGCCGGGAACATCCTCCGGATGCGGGGCGAGGCCGAGCCGGCAACGGCAGCGGCCGAATATGAGTCGGAGCTGCTCCGGCGAGCCGGCGGGGGCACCTACCGGCACGACCTCATCCTGCTCGGCATGGGAGACGACGGGCACACCGCCTCGCTTTTTCCCGGAACCGAAGCGCTCGGGATCACCGACCGGCTCGTCGTCGCGAACTACGTTCCCAAATTTTCGACCCACCGAATCACGTTCACTTATCCGCTCCTGAATGCCGCACGGCGGGTCTGTTTTCTTGTGAGCAGCCCCGGCAAGGACGCGATCCTCGAACAGGTTTTCAGCGGCACGTCATCGTATCCCTGCGCGGCGGTGCAGCCGACCGACGGACGCGTGACCTGGCTCCTCGGCGGCGGCGCCTGATTTTTTATGAAAGCCCTCCTCCTCACCAACGAATATCCGCCGCGCATCTACGGAGGCGCCGGCGTTCATGTCCAGTATCTCAGCCGCGAACTCGCCAAGCTCATGCCGGTCGAAGTCCGGTGCTTTGGCGACCAGAATTCAGTTTCCGGTAACCTGTCGGCGATGGGCTTCGGGCTGAACGCAGATGCCTACACGTGCCCGCAGCCGCTGCGCCCGGTTCTGGGAGCGCTCCAGCGCTGCCTGGATTTCAACACGACCGACGTCCGGGCGGATGTCGTCCACTGCCACACGTGGTATTCGCATTTCGGCGGCATCCTCGCGAAGCTTAACTACAACATCCCGCTGGTGATCACCGTGCATTCGCTTGAGCCGCTCCGGCCATGGAAGCGCGAGCAGCTCGGCGGGGGATACGATTTCACCTGCTGGCTCGAAAAGACCGCGCTCGAAATGGCCGATGCCGTCATCGCCGTGTCTTCGGAGACAAAAAACGACATCAACCGGCTTTTCAACGTCGATCCTGCGAAGATGCACATCATCTACAACGGTATCGATCCGGACGAATACCAGCCGGCCACCTCGCACTGCGCGCTCCGGCGGCTGGGCGTGAATCCCCACGAGCCTTACATCCTTTTTGTTGGAAGAATCACCCGCCAGAAGGGAATCATCCACCTCGTGAACGCGATCAAGTATATGAACCCGGGCTTCCAGGTCGTTCTCTGCGCCGGTGCTCCAGATACGCCGGAGATTGCGGCCGAGATGAAGCGCGCGGTGGCTGCCGCCCAGCAGACGCGGCCGGGCGTGATCTGGATCGAGGAGATGCTCGACAACCGCTCGAAAATCGAATTTTACACCCATGCGGGTGTCTTCGTCTGCCCGTCGATCTATGAGCCGTTCGGGATCATCAACCTGGAGGCGATGGCCTGTGGGACCGCGGTGGTTGCGAGTGCGGTCGGCGGCATCAGCGAGGTCGTGCGCCAGGGCGAGACCGGATACCTTGTTGCGGTCGAGCAGATGAAGGAAAGCCCGTTCGAGCCCCTGCACCCCGACCGCTTCGCGCGGGATCTTGCCGCGCGAGTCAATGAACTCATGGCCGATCCAGTGAAGCGCGCGGCCTTCGGCAAGGCCGGGCGCCAACGCGCGATCGATGTTTTCTCCTGGGCCTCGATCGCCCGCCAGACACACGATCTCTACGAGACCCTGACCATCGCCTGAGCCGGGCCCCGTGCGGATGCGTGCGGATTTCAGTCGCTGCCTGCCGCCGCGCGGACCTGGTCGAGGATGATATCGGCAAAGCCCGGCTCGGTCCCGATGGCCCCACCGTAGTAAAGCTTCCGCCCGCGCAGGTGGTGCGGGTTGTGACGGAAGACAGCCGACTGGCTAGCCGCCGGGCCGTTTTCCTCCGCAATCCCGAGCAGGACCGGGATGTCCTGGTAGCTGTGCAGTCCGTCGGAAATAAAAAACGGAACCACGACGACATTCGGTTGGGTTGTGAGCTGATCCCATTCCGCGATGAGTGGGGGTTCCTCCATGTAGGCCGCAAGGACCTCGGCATATTCGCCTTCGGCGGCGATTGCTCTGACCTGGTTCTTGGCCGCCACGGCCGAGTTGTCGTTCAGGCCGGTGCCGTGTCCGACGATGAGCAGGCTTGTCTCGCCAGGAGCCACATCCGGGGCGACCGCCTTTGCCTCGCGGACGAGCAGGGAGGTCATCCGGGGGTGATTGCCGGCCGGTTCGCAGTAGCGGATCGTCCGCCCGTTGCGGCGGGTGAGCGGTCCGTCGAGCTCAAATTCGCGGGGGATCACGGTCCGGGTGAAATAGCCTTCGCTGATAAAATTCGGAACGACGAAAACGTCCCGGCTGTCGATCATCCTCAGCACCTCGCGGAACGAAGGTTCCTCTTTCCAAAAACAGCTAGCAACCTCACGGAAAATATTTTTTCTCCGGATCGTCGCAGCATGGACGAGCGTCGGCGCGCTGGAGTCCGGGTTCAGTGTCGAACCGTGTCCGGCGATGATCAGGGCGGATTGGGAAAAATCGTGGGTGCTCACTCGAGGAGTCCGGCGCAGACTTTTGCCGCGTCGAAGTGTTCCTCTGCATACGCGCGTGCGGCGAGGCTGTGATGCAAATAATTTCCCGCCACCCGGTCGACGGCCGCTGCTGCCTCCTCCGGAGTCGTAAATGCGAGCGCACCGTCGCCGGAGGGCAGGTGGTCGGTCCACCCGGTGTCCTGCACGACAACCGGTTTTCCTGCGGCCAGGTAGCAGGCGCTCCTGCAGCTGAACCACCCGCTGCGCGAGCGGACGTAACCATTTTTTGCAATGCTCCACTCGCCCTTTGAGTTGGTGAGAAAATCGTGGTAGCTCGCGTAGTCGGGAAGATGGATGTCCGGCTCGATGATCGTCCAGCCCTTCTCCTCGAGCATCGCGGTCGGTCGGCCCTGGCCGACGCCCTGGCCCATGGCCAGGACGAACTTTTCATCGGTCAGGTCCGGGAGCTCGAGAAATCGCGCGAACTCCAGATCCTTCTGCCCGTAGTTTTTTCCGGCGAATTCCTTTGGCGGGTAGCTTGCCCAGTTCATGACCGTCGTCCACGCGTCGTGGGCGATGTGACCAGCTCCGGCCGGCATGAGGGTTTTGCTCCACCAGTCGAGCGCGATCGGCTGGACGGTCGGCCGCCAGTCGAGCCCGGCCGTGGGGATCTCGCAGTCCGGGCGGCCGATGCCCAACCCGAACGAGTAGTGCCGCTCGTGGGCGGCGACCCGCCGGGCATATTCGGAATCCGGGTCTGAGGCCAGCCCGACCTGCGTGAACATCGGATCGCCGTCGAGGAAGAGCTTGAGCGGGATCGCAGCTGTCGCCGGACGAAGCCAGCAGGCCCCGGAGACGTTGGCCAGGACGTCGGCCGATGCGATGATCTGCTCGGCCTCGGTTGCGTCTCCGACCCCGTGGTAGGTGTCGTCGGCACCGTTGCGGTAGATCCAGCGGTCTCCCATGTCGAACTCACGCATGACCCGGTTGAGATAGTTGGTGTTGTGCGAGCAGTCCGCGCTCGGTTCCATCTTCACCGGGTCGTAGGCCCAGGTCGAGGTGTCCTCGAGGTACCAGACGTCGTGTCCGAGGGCCTGGAAGCCGAGGACGTATTGCATGTAATCCCAGGTCACCCCTCCGAACGCATACTGCCCGATCAAGCCCGTCACGATAATCCTCATGCTGCAGGCAGTTTAAGGGACTGACAGCCGGCGGGCAAGGGATCTTGAGCGGCGCCAAAAATCCGGTTGGATTTTTCAGGAGGAATCGCGCAGGATGCGCGGTTCCATGACCACCCATTACATTGCTTGCGACCTGGGCGCGGAGAGCGGCCGGGTCATGCTTGGCACCCTCAGCAACGGCGTTCTCACCCTTGAGGAAATCCACCGGTTTTCGAACATCAACGTCAGGCTCGGGAACTCGATCCGGTGGGACATCCTGCGCACGTTCGGGGAGCTCAAGACCGGGCTCGCGAAGGTGGCCAGGCGCGGGATTCCGGTGGCGAGCCTGAGCGTCGATTCCTGGGGGGTCGACTATGTGTGGAGCGGCTTCGGGCAGCCGATGCTGGCGCCCGCCTACATCTACCGCGACCACCGGACCGATGCGACATTCGAAAAGGCGCTCGCCACCGTCGGGCGTGAAAAGATTTTTGCCGAGACGGGCATCCAGATCATGGCGATCAACACGCTCTACCAGCTGATCGCCGATCTGGAGACGAGCCCTGAGCTGATGCGGCAGGCGGACGGATTTCTGAACATCGCCGACTTCCTGCACTTCCTCTTCAGTGGGGTGCGGCGCGCTGAGGAGAGCCTCGCGAGTACCACACAGGTTTACAACCCCGTGACGCGCGCGTGGTCGCAGGAACTCATCAAGGATTTCGGGTTTCCGCCGGGGGCATTCCCCGGGATCGTGCCGTCGGGCACGACGCTCGGGCCGATCACCGCTGACATCGAGGCTGAGACCGGGCTCAAGGGAACTCGGGTCGTGGCCTCGTGCTCGCACGATACCGGTGCGGCTGTGGCGGCGGTTCCGGCCGGGAGCGGGAACGACTGGGCCTACTTGAGCTGCGGCACCTGGTCGCTTATCGGTGTCGAGCTTGAGGCCCCGCTGATCAATGAGGCCTCGCGCGCCGCGAATTTCACGAACGAGGGAGGGTTTGGCGGGACGACACGTTTCCTGAAAAATATTGTCGGGCTGTGGATCTCGCAGGAATGCCGCCGCGAGTGGGAGAACCAGGGGAACAAGTATTCGTATCCGGAACTCGATCGGCTGGCCGAGGAGACCGAGCCGCTTCGGACGCTGATCGATCCGGATGACCCGCGTTTTCTCAAGCCGGGCGATATGCCGGCCAAGATCGAGGCTTTTGCGCGGGAGACCGGCCAGCCGGTTCCTGCGACGCCCGGGGAATTCACGCGTGCGATCCTCGAGAGCCTCGCGCTTCTTTACCGGCACACGCTCGAGGCGATCGAAAAGCTGACGGGACGCGAGATCGGCACGCTGCACATCGTGGGCGGCGGAAGCCAGAGCAAGCTTTTCAACGGCTTCGTTGCGGATGCGATCGCCCGCAAGGTGCTTGCGGGTCCGGTCGAGGCGACCGCGATCGGCAACATCCTCGTCCAGGCGATTGCGGACGGACAGCTCGCATCGCTCCAGGAACTCCGCGCCACGGTGAAGAAGTCGGTTCCGATCTCCGAGTTTGTCTCCGCCGGCAATCCGGCGTGGCAGGACGCGTTCGACCGTTTCCTGGCGATCCGCAAGCGCTGAGCCAACGGCAATGGAACTTGATATTGAACTCCCCGTCCGGCGCTACGAAGGCTACATCTTCGACTGTGACGGAACCATCGCCGACACGATGCCGATCCACTTCCGTGCATGGACGCGGGCGCTCACCGAGGCCGGCGGGCAGTTTCCCGAGGAACTCTTCTACGAGTGGGGAGGCAAGCCGACCGACGTCATCGTCGCCCAACTCAACAAACTCTACGGCCTGAGCCTGGATGTGGCCACCACCGTCCGGCAGAAGGAGGATTACTACCTCCAGATGCTATCCGGAGTGCAGCCGGTCGAACCGGTGCTGAAGTTTGCGCGCGCGCTTCAAGGCACGGTGCCGATCGCGATTGCTTCCGGCGGTCACCGCGAGCTTGTCGAGGCGACGTTGAACACCCTCGGGATTCTGGGGATGTTCGACGCGGTGGTTTGCGCCGAGGACTACGTCCACGGCAAGCCCGCCCCGGATCCGTTCCTCGAAGCGGCCCGGAGGCTGGGAGTGGCCCCGGCCGGGTGCATTGTTTTTGAGGATAGTCCGACCGGGATCGAGGCCGCCGAGGCAGCCGGGATGGACCATGTCTTCGTGCCCACCGCCGACCGGCGCTACCGCTCAGGCTGAGGTGCCGGCTGCTTGAACCGTTCGGAATGATGGAATCTCCTGGGCCGACCGGTTACCGATCTGCGCTGTCGATGCCTGCTCTGATGGGGACCATGCGGAGCTGGTTGCTTTCAATCGACCGGTGGCTCCTGCTCGCTTTGGCGCTCGGCATGCTTTCGGGGGTGCAGGGTTTTTTCTGGGGCCGCTACGACTGCCTGAACAAGGACCGGATGGCATTCCGCAGCGTGATGTCGAAGGAGCGCCTGCCCTTCGAGCCGGAGGATTTCCGGAAGCCGCCGTTCTACACTTACGTCAACTTCTTTGCCTCCCGCTGGCCGGCCGACACGCTTGCCCGCAATCTTCCAGGCCTCACACCCGATCAGCGGAAGGACCTGCGCTTGCGCGTTCGCTGCCACATTGCCCGCGCCATCAATCTGGCGCTTTTCGCAGGGCTGATCGTTCTGGTTTACCGGATCACCACGTTTGCCCACGGGCGCAATCCTGCCCGGATGGCCGCGCTCCTGTTGGCGACATCGGCGGGATTTATTCCTTACCAGATCTTCCTGACCTGCGACATGCTGATGATCTTTTTGATGGTGGCGGCCTTCGCCTGTGCGGTCAGGATCCTGGAAAATCCCGGGATAGGAATCTCAGTGGCCGCCGGGCTTCTTGCAGGAGTCGCAACGGCGGCAAAATACAACGCGCTCGTGGTGGCCGCGAGCCTGCCGCTCGCGCACTTGCTGGCCAGCCGGGGAAATGCGTTGCTCGCCTGCCTGCGGCGGCCGGCCGCCTGGATTTGCGGGCTGTGTGTTCCTTTCGGTTTTTTACTTGCGAACCCTTACGTCCTGCTGCGTTTCGGCAAGGTTCAAGAAGATTTTTTATATAACTATTCGACCACACCGGTTTACGGCGGTGAGGGCCCCGGCTCGCGATACGGGGATTTTTTCCGGATGTACTCCGAGATCTTCGGGTGGCCGGGATTTTTCCTGATTTGTGTGGGGGTGATCATCGGCATCGTGGCTGCAGCCGCTGCCTGGCGCGACGGGCGGGACCGGGTTTGGAAGCCCTGGCTTCTCGCGCTTGCCGTGCTCGGGCTCTACGCATGGAAATTTGGCGCATTCCCGCGGCTGGAGCCCCGGTTCGTTCTGCCCAGCGCGCCATTTCTCCTCCTGCTTGGGGCATCCGGATTCGGAATCCTGCTTCGAGCCCGCATTGTTGTGATCCCAGTATTTTCCCTGCTGCTTTCCTACAACCTCGTCTGCGGCTGGCTGACCGGCGGCCTCTTCCGCGACGACCCGCGCATGCAGGGGCTCGCCTGGGCCGATACCAATCTCGTCGGCGAGGCGGTGATCGAGTCCAGCGGGGCCTGTCCGCTCTGGAAAGAACTGCCCGGCCGGAAGCTTACCGTGATCCGCATGCCCTCCGGCATCGCCCGGAAGGAAAAGTTTGCTGAGTTATTTTCCGGCGACGCTCGGATCCGTGAGAATGTCGGGCGCTTCGAGACGTCCGAGTCGATCGCATGGTTCTCCGGGGAATCCCGCCGAGCCCGCGATCCACGGTGGGTGACCTGGTGCTCGATCGATTGCGACCCGAGCACTGAGCCGGTCTACCGGGAGATGATCAAAAACCCGCACGGATTCCGGATTGTTTTCGACAGCGAGAGTCCCGCTATGCCTTGGTGGGCGTATCCCCGGTATACCGAGTTCGTCCGCAACCGCCTCACGATCTGGGAGAAAGACGAAGGCTCCACCCGCTGAATCCAGATTTTTTTGTCAGGTGTTTTCAGCCCTGTGAATACTTGGCACGGCGTGTGCTATATCACCTTCAGAAACAGCCCGGTCGGAGGGAGGGGGCCACAGGCAAGGGGGATGTCGAGTGGCTCAGGGTCCGACCGGGCTGTATCTTTTTTATTTCGCGGAGTCCTCAAGGGTTGTCAGATCGACGTCCAGAATTCCGCCATCTTCCGGAGCGAGTTTCTTCCGGACGGATTCGAGAACGCGGCGGGCCTCGGGCTTTCTGTTCGCCTCGATCAGCGCGAGGACGTAGGGCGAGACGACATCGTAAAACAGATTGCCTCCACCCGATTCGCCGAGCGATGCGAGCTGGCTCCGGAATTCCTTGCCGGCCTCGTCGAGCTTCCCGGCGGCGAGAAGCGCGTTGAGCTGCTGCGCGGCGATGCCGACGCTGAGGTCCGCGCGCTTGGTGCGGTTCTCCATCAGGATGAGCCGTTCGAGTCGGCTCGCCCCTGCTATGTCGCCGCTCTCGCGGGCGATTCCGGCAAGCTCGCGCCGGTGCTCGGTTTTGAGGTCGCGGTTTGTTCCAAACTGTTTGAGCGCGGCCTCGTGAAATGTCTTGCGCACAGAGGGAGCGGCCCCGGTGCGAGCAAGGAATGCCCCCTGAGCCTGCCAGGCTTCGTGGTGGAGCGGGCACGTCCGCACCGCGCTCTCGAGTGCTTTGGCCGCCCTGGCATTGTCGCCGTCCTTCTCGAGCAACGCGGCAATCTGGAGGTCTGCCGATGAGGCCAGGAATGCCGGCTGGTCACGGAACCTTGCGGCAAGCATCCCGAGTTCATGGTCGTTGATCGGCTTCCACGATTGGGGGTCAAGCGCCTGTCCCGTCGCGAACTTTTGTGTGGCATAGCGTCCGCTGTTGAGCTCCCACTGTTCGTCCGCCTTGAGAAATCCAAACCAGGCATGCCCGCCGTCGGTCCCTTGTCCGGTGAAGAAGAGAGTGGGCAGGCCGAGAGCCTTCCCGGCCAGCATTGCAAAGTAGGCCTGGTCGACGCAGATCCCTCCCAGCTCCAGGATTTTCTGCAGCTGGTAGGGTGCTTCCGTCCACTCATACTGTTGCTTGGAGAGGCGGTCTGTGCGGTATTTGACCATGGAAAACGCCCGGTCGAAATTGACGCGCGGGAGGCGGATGTTTTTCCGGACCCAATCGAGCTCCGAGCGGGCGACCGGGGCGTCGACGACAAATTTGAGGCGCCCCGGGCTGAGCTTGCGGAGGTCGGAGAGCAGCGTCCGGCTCTCGTTGGCGGCGACCCATGCCGCGAATTGCTCCGGGACTGGCAACTCCTCGCGCGGGACGAGGTCCTTCCTGACCTGCGGGTGCGGCCAGTAGCCCGGGAACTTCGAATCGTTGACCACAGCGAGCGCGATGGCGAGGCTCGCGTATTCCGTCCACTTTGCGGGGCTGGCATCGCGGATCGCCTGGAGGTTGGCGAGAACGAGCGGCGCATAGTCGGACGGGGCGAGGGTTGCAAAGAAGGTCCGGGAGAATTTTTCATCGCGCAGGAGGGCCGCCGTAAAATCCGGTTTAAGCCGACCGGCGATCAGTCCCGTCGAGGGGGCTGCTCCGGGCGGAAGAATGCGTGGGAAGAGCCTCCCTTGCGGCCCCTCCTGGCGCGCGATCTGCCCGGCGGTTTCCAGAGGGATTTCCCTCAGCTCTGTGGCAGGGTTTTCGCCGGGCGGGAGAAGTCCGTTTTTGCCGGTCGCCTTGTCGACAAAAACGTGACGGCGGACGAGCCCGGTGGCCTCATCCTCCTCGGTGCGGGAGAGGAGTTCGCACCACCGCCAGAGCGTGAGCCACGACGTGAATGCCGGGCTGCCGGATGAGCCGGCCAGCCCCATGGCACCGGGCTGGTAGCCGGCCGTGAGCAAGTTGGAGAGGCGGTCGCGGGAGGCCGGAAATCCTTCCGCCACGATCGCATCGATGTCGGCGGGTGCCGGCGGGCGGCGGATGTCCTGGGCGGAAAGCGATGAGATGCAGAGGATCACTGCCAGCCAGGCGATGGGAAGGAATCGCGGACGGCCGGGAGCCGGGCGGCTCATGAGAACAGCGATTTCTTTTTCTGGGTGGGCTCGCGCAGGAGGGCCTCGATGCGGGATTTGTCGCGGGCGTTCGCGATGGCGCTCTCCTTCGAGATCTGCCGCGACAGGTAAAGCCCGCAGAGGTCGTCATCGATGGTGAACATCCCGTCCTTGGCCCCGATTTCGATGAGGCCGACGAGCTGCTCCCAGCGGCGCTCGCGCACGCAGGCGCGGACGGCGGCGTTGGCCACCAGCGTCTCGCTGACGAGCACGCGGCCGGTGCCGTCCTCGCGGGGGAGGAGGCGTTGGGAGACGACCGCTTCCAGCGAGTTGGCGAGCTGTGCGACGACCTGCGGCTGCTGGTCGCCCGGGAATGCATCGACCATCCGGTCGATCGCCTTCGGTGCGTCGATCGTGTGGAGGGTGGCGATCACCAGATGGCCGGTCTCGGCTGCGGTGATCGCCGCGCTGATCGTCTCCGGATCGCGCATCTCCCCGACGAGGATGACGTCCGGATCCTGGCGCAGCGCGTGCCGGAGGGCTTCGGCAAAGGATTTTGTGTCGCTGCCGATCTCGCGCTGCTTGATCACGCTGCGCGCGTTGGCGAAAACGTATTCCACCGGGTCCTCGACCGTGACGATCACCCCGCTGAGCCGGCGGCTGATGTGCTGGATCATTGAGGCCATCGTCGTGCTCTTCCCGGCCCCGGTGATGCCGGTGATGAGGACCAGGCCGCGGCGGAGCTCGCAGAGGTCGAAAATTGTCTGGCGGTGGCCGAGTTCGGTCAGCTCGGGGATCTTGTGCGGGATGTGGCGGAAGGCCGCCTCGAGGGCGCCGCGGCTGTAATGAGCATTTCCCCGGAACCGCCCGACGCCTTCGACATGCAGGGCGAAATCGAGTTCCCATTCCTCCTCGAGACGTGCCCGCTGGGCCTCGGTCAGGATTCCCGTGATGAGCTCGCGGCAGCCCGGCACAGTGACCGCGCGGTCCTCCAGGGCGGCGATCTCGCCGTTGATGCGGACCATCGGAGGTGCATCCGCGCAGAGGTGGAGGTCGGAGGCGCCTGCCGCAACGGTGCGGGTGAGCAGATCGACAAGTTCGAACGGGGTTTCCATGGTTATCTCCGGGTGGCCTGGGTGGATGAACTGATCCCGCGGAGCATGCGCGAGAATTCCTGCGGGTTGTCGGTGATTTCCATCGCCGTGGCCTCTGACACGCGGCCCGCCCGCACGAGGACGAGAAGCGACTCGGAAAACGAGCGGGCGGCGAGGGGATCTCCTCGAATGATGAAGTCGAGCAGGTCGGTCATCCGGCCGTCGGCGATAATCCGCCGCGACGACGCCGCGTTGGAAAAATACTCGCAGAGGAGCGCGCGGCCGCCGCCGGCTGCGGGGATCAGGCGCTGGCAAACGATTCCGAGAAGCTGGGAGGCGAGCGTCTTGCGTACGGCTTCGCGTTCCTCCGCGGCGAACAGAAGCTGGAGGCGGTCGATCGCATCCGCGCATGTCGAGGCATGCAGCGTGGCGAATACGATGTGCCCGGTCTCCGCGGCCTGGATGGCGGTCGAGGCGGAGATCGCATCGCGGATTTCGCCGAGAAAAATGATATCGGGATTCTGGCGCAGCGAGCGGCGGAGGCCCTCGGCGAACGACGGCGTGTCGATTCCGACCTCCCGCTGAGTGAAGAGCGATTCCTTCGATTCGAAGACATATTCCACCGGGTCCTCGATGGTCACGACGTGGCGGTGGAGCGTCCGGTTGATCCATTCGAGCGCGGCAGCGACGGTGGTGGATTTGCCCGAGCCGGTCGGTCCCGAAACGATAACGACCCCCGATGGCCGGCTGCTCCATTCGCGAAGGAGCTCGGACGGCGCCCCGAGTGAGTCGAGCTCGGGGATCTGGCTCCGGATCCGGCGCAGGACGGCGGCCTGCCTGCCAAGCTGTCGGAGAAGGTTGACGCGGAAGCGCGAGCCATCGTGGGCAATGAGGCTGCCATCGTGGTCGAGGGCATCTCCGGTTCCGCCCGAGCGCTCGCGCAAATCCTCAAGATCGGCCTCGCTCACCGGCGGGCCGTCCAGCTGCCTCAGCTCACCGTGGATCCGCAGGAGGGCCGGCTTTCCTGCGTGCAGGATCAGGTCGGACGCCTCGGATTCCACGGAGACGCGGAGGAGTTCGTCAATCAGAGGCGATGTCATGGTTTGCGGGAGGGAACATGCCAGAACATGGCTGGATTTTTCCAAAACGCAATCCCGGGGTCAGGCGGTCATTGCACCTGGATTATTGCCCAGGCCTCGAGGGCTGTCAGCGAGCCGAAGTCGGTGTAGAGCTGGAGCAACCCCTGTTGGTGGAGGGCACCCCGCATGAGGTGGGAATCGGCGTTGCCCGTGAGCCACTCGCAGGCGCGGCGGACGCGGCCGCCGGGTGTCGTGCCGGGCAATTTGGCCATCTCCTCGCGGGCCTTCTCGATCGGCAGGGACGGGAGGAATGCGTTGACGAGGAGATCGGTGACGCGGTCGCAGCCGACCAGGGCGAGGTCGCGATCGAGGCGTGCGGCCGAGAGGTTCCAGTGCCGGGTCCAATACGGATGGTCGAGCGCGGCAAAGAAGTCCTGAAACCCGCTGCGTCCGCTCTCGCGGACCTGCTTCCTGAGTCTTGAGAAGCCGGCGGCGGTCGCGGCGAGTGCGCCCATCCGGCGGTGCGGGTGGTTCGAGGGGCGGAGTCC
Source organism: uncultured Chthoniobacterales bacterium (assembly GCA_964467415.1). Classification (GTDB taxonomy): domain Bacteria; phylum Verrucomicrobiota; class Verrucomicrobiia; order Chthoniobacterales; family Terrimicrobiaceae; genus CAYXRX01. The sequence continues at coordinate 52,693 of CAYXRX010000026.1, read as the reverse complement.
GGAAAACCTCCAGGATCCTTTTGGGAGGATGAGCCGCTCGTGGCTGTCGCGCTCCGTCCACCAGGTGTCCCAGAGCGGCTTGAGGTAGAGGCGTGTGACATCGTCGACCGAGTCGAAGGTCCGGGGCTCCAGAAAACCTGCGAGCCCGAAGAGGAGTGCCTCGCCATCGGGGCGGGAGGCGCGCCGCAGCCCGGTCCGCTGGGCGACGAGCAGGAACGGGATCGCGTTGTTCTTATACCCGAGCCCCGAGGCGATCGCATGGAAAAGCGCGGCATCGGGTCCGTGCAGCGAGACCGCCCGGGTGTGCGCGGCATGCTTTGCGCGGATGCGGAAATCGGCGGCCTCCTCGATCATGGCGAGCGCCTCGGCTGGTCCGACCGCACCCGGCTGATGCCGGAGGATGATTGGCTTCGGACCTTCCAGGACGAGCATCGCCTGGTCCACTGCTCGGTGGTCGGAGGTTCGGGCGAAGGCGGCTGCAGGCGAAGGGTTGACGAAGAGCTGGAGAACGACACCAGAGAACGCCGGATTCGTCGCGTGGCTGTGGCGCTCCCAGTCTCTGGCATCCATATCCACCTCGATGTCGCCGGTGCGTTCCGGTCCACCGTCCAGGCGGACACGGGCGCCTTTGAAATCCGGCCCGGCCTCCCGGTTCCATTCCCCGAAGTGGACGACCTCGATGGCCCTTCCATCCACCGTTGACCAGCGCGTGCCATACTCGCCCGCAAAGAGACGGGCCTGGATTTCCAGCTCGGAATCCCCGCAGGATGGTTGCTCGTGGATTGTTTGGGATAAACGGGCCCGGTCGTAACGGTTCATGGCCGGGTGGGCTTCTGCCGGCGTGGCGGCTGTTGAGGATCGCGGGGCTGGGGCGTGCCAGCCGGGGCACTGGATGCAGCGGGCGCAGCAGGTGTTGGTGTCGGCACCGGAGTTGGCTCGGCGACCGCCTGCAGGAAGAGTTCCTGACGCGGTCCGGGGGCGCAGAGCCCGGCAGCGGCGAGCGCCATGGCTTTCGCTTCGGTTTTGCGTCCCATGGCGAGCAACGAAAGAACCGTCTCGTATTTGATACGGAACCGGACAGCCGGATCCTTCGCGAGGTCGCCGGCCTCGCGGAAGCTTTTGATTGCTGCGGCGAAATCTCCGGCATTTGCCTGGGCGGCGCCGAGTGCCTCGAGGAACATGCTGTCCGACGATTGCTCCGACTCCTTGCGGAGGGTACCCGCCGCCTTGAGGACATCGCCGCCGGAGGACTGGATGATCCGCCTGTAGATTTCCCAGGAGGTTGGCGAGTGGGAGAGCGTGTCACGCGGATCCCTCCAGGATGCATAAGGACGGTAGAGCGGATCGCCGACAACAATGCCCATCCACGACAGCGCCTTCTGGGCCATATATCCGCTCTCGGCGAGGGTGAACCCGGTCATCAGCCGGTCCTGAAAGACATCGAGGTTGGCGGTGAGAGCAAGATAGGGCTCGTAGACATTCCCCAGGGTGGCGGCGGCCCCGCGCGCGACGAGCGGTCCGCACCAGTTGTCGGTCGTGCTCCTGAGCGTGTTCGCGCTGTAGGAATGGATGTGCACAGCCACCGCGCCGGGCCGGAACTGAAAGCCGGGGCCGGCAAATGGACCATCTGCCGCGCCCGCATACCATCCGTAATAGACGGCGGCATTTGTCATCGGATAGCCGGGGGGAAACGTGGGCTCGGTATTCTCAAAAATCACCGGAAGCCCGAGCGCGCGCATCGAGGCAACGACCCGGGTCATCCAGCGGTCGCCCTCCGCGTATCCGCCCTCGGTGATCCCGCGTCCGTCGACATACGACCATCCCCAGAGACCGTCCCGCTCGGTGGAGATGGAGTCATCGATCATTGCGCGAACGATGAGCGGCGTCGGGGCATCGAGGCGGGCAGGGAGCAGAAGTCCAGGGTAGATCGAATCGTCGAGGACGGGCTTGTAGCTGCGGAAGTAAGCATTGGGAAGAATTCCTGCCACGCTGGGCTGTGGGATCCCGAGCGTGGAGAGCTCGCTGTCCACCGAGGCATCGTTGCGCGTGGCAATCTGCGGGGGCAGGCCGGGGACAAATGTCGAGGGCGGGATATTCGGGTCGGGGGCGATTTTCAGCGGGATCCCGCGGATGATTGCAAGGAAGCGGATCTGAGTGCTGCGGATGACCGGGTTCCCATCAAGGTCGCGGCCGGCTAACCACCATCCATGGGTCTGAAAAAGCGTCCGGAGCGGGGCGGCGATCGTCTGCTCGTAATCGGCGCGCGAAATTTCCTCCGTGAGCGGGCACACCAGTCCGACGAGGTGGTCGGAGGGGATGTCCCTGCGGATGGCGTAGTATTTTGCGAGGCTGACCGAGTCGGGGTCGTTGCGGTTGAAGACGACCACGGTGGCATTGGCCTCAGGGGTCCGCTCGGCCCGAGCAGGACCGGCGACGAGCAGCAAAGCCGCAGCGGCGAGGGTGCTAAATCGAAATGCGCAGGCCGTCATAGGACAGTCGGACGTTCGCCGGGAGGCGGGCTTCGGTTTCGGCGTGCCCGAGATCGTGGCACATGTGGATGAAATACGTCCTGGCCGGCTTGATCCGGTCCGAGGCCTCGAGCGCCTGCTCGACTGAGAGATGGGTTGAATGGGCGGCATGCCGCAGGGCATCGATGATGAGGACCTCCGCGCCTCTCGCCGCCTCCTCGGCTTCCGGGGGAACCGCTTGGCAGTCTGTCATGTAGGCCAGGCGTTTGCGGCCGCCCCGCCAGAAGATGAGGCCGTTCGTCGTGGTGCGGCCGTGCGGGAGCTGGACCGGAACGATTTCGGTTTCTCCGAGACGGAACGGACCGTCGATCACCGAGGGCGACGGCCGGACGTAGGTGCGGAATTTTTCGCTGGCATCGAAGGCATAGCTGAAGATCCGGGCAAGGTCGTCGAGCGTGCGGCGGGAGCCGTAAACGGGAATCGCTTTGTCCTCCATTTCGCAGAACCGCCGGAGGTCGTCGAAGCCGAGGATGTGGTCGCAATGCGAGTGGGTGTAGACGACCGCATCGAGGCGGGTGATGTCCTCGCGCAGGCACTGGGTGCGGAAGTCGGGGGGCGTGTCGACGGTGAAGGCCGTCTCAGGGGTGCTGACGAGGATCGAGGTCCGGAGGCGCTTGTCGCGGGGGTCGATGGAATGGCAGACCCGGCACCCGCATCCGATGACCGGGATCCCGTGCGATGTTCCGGTCCCCAAAAATGTGATTTCCATGTCCTGCATCGCTTTGCTTTTGGGGGGCAGAGTGGCATAGTCGGCGGATGTCCGCAACGCTGACATCCCTGCGCATCCGAAATCTCGCCCTCGTCGAGGACCTCCTGTGGGAGCCGCCCGGCGGCTGCGTCGCCATCACGGGCGAAACCGGCGCCGGCAAGTCGATTCTCATTGGCGCCGTGAAGCTTCTTCTCGGCGAGCGGGCCGACAAATCCCTTGTGCGATCGGGTGAGGAGACCTGCACGGTCGAGGGCGTTTTTGCGCTTGCGGCGGATTCGCCTGCCCATGCGTTGCTGGATGCGGGGGGCGTAGAGCCATGCGAGGACGGACAGCTGATCATCCGCCGGACCGTGACCTTGGCCGGAGGCGGCAAGCAGTACGCAAACGGGTCGCCGTGCACGCTGGCGCTGCTGCGCCAGGTGGGCGATCTCCTGGTCGACCTGCACGGACCGCACGATCACCAGAGCCTCTTTTCGAGGGAGCAGCAGCTCAGCCTGCTCGATGCGTTCGCCGGCGCAGAGGCCCTGAGGGTCGGGTATGAAACCGCCCGCAAGGGGTGGATGCAGCTCACCGCCGAAAAAAAGCGTCTTTCCGATGATGCCGAGGCGCTCGCCCGGGAGTCCGACATTCTTGCCCACCAGGTTGCCGAGATCGATGCGGCAGCCCTGCAGCCGGGCGAGGAGGAGCCATTGCTTGCCAGACAGAAGGCCGCGGCAAACGGCCATCGGATCGCCGAAATCTGTGCGGCGCTCGCGGCGTTGGTCTCGGAGGCTGAGGATTCCCTCACCGGACGGCTGGGCGATGTCACACGTCTGATGAAGGAACTTCAGCGCCTTGATCCCGCGACCGGGCACTTGGCCGGGGCGGCGACAGAGGTTTTTGAAGGGGTTCAGGATCTCTCGCGCGGGATCGACCGCTACGCGTCGTCGCTGGAGACCGATCCCCGGCAGCTCGCGGCGATCGAGTCACGCCTCGATGCGATCCAGTCGCTCAAACGCAAGTTCGGTTCGAGCGTCGAGGCGGTCATCGCATTTGGTGCCGGGGCGGCAGAACGGCTCGCGGAGCTCCGGTCCCGCGAGGAGCGCGGTGCCGGTCTCGATGGGGAGATCGGTCGGGCCTATTCCGATCTTGAGGCCGCTGCCGCCAAGTTGACGCGGGCCCGCAAATCCGCGGCTCCCAAGCTGGCCGCCCTCGTCAAGCGGCATCTCGCGGACCTCGGCTTCGTGAAGGCGGGGTTCTCCATCTCGCTCGAGCCGCTGGCGGAACCGGGACCCCATGGGCTCGAGCTGGCGGAATTTCTCTTTTCCCCGAACCCGGGCGAGCCCGAACACCCGCTCCGGGCCATCGCGTCCAGCGGAGAAATTTCGCGGGTCATGCTGGCGATCAAGACGTCGCTCGCCGTGCAGGACAGTGTTCCGATCCTGATTTTTGATGAGATCGACGCCAATGTCGGCGGCGAAATCGGAGCGAAGGTCGGCGCCAAGATGCGGGAGCTGGGTGCTTCCCATCAGGTCCTGTGCATTACGCATCTTCCTCAGGTGGCTGCAGCGGCCTCGTCCCAGTTTGTCGTCACAAAAAATTCCGACGGCGAGCGGACCCGCACCGAACTGCTTGCGGTCGCGGGCAGCGCGCGCGAGGAGGAGATTGCCCGCATGCTCGGAGGCAGGGCCGAGTCCGCCATCCGCCATGCCCGTGCACTGCTCGCCGGGAATTGACACGCACTGTCTTATGAATCCGATCGGCTTTTTCAAACTCACATCCAGTCCCCTGGCCGGAATCGCGAAGGCTCCGCCAACTGCTCCCGGCTTTTATCGCACCCGGAGAGGGGTTTTTCTATTTGCTCTGCTGTTTGCCTTGGCGGGCTGTGCCACGCAGCCGCTGCCGCCGGACAGCGTTCCGCTTGCCGATGTCCTCTCGGCAAGGCTGGGGATGGCAAAGGAAGTCGCCTGGGCAAAGTGGGCGGACGGACTGTCGGTGCGCGATCGCGCCCGCGAGGACGCGGTCGTAACAAAATTTGTCGTGCAGGCCGAGTCCGCCGGGCTCAACGGCAAGGCGGCCGGCTGGCTGATCCGCGCGCAAATCGAGGCGTCGTGCATCGAACAGGAATTCTGGATGAAATCCTGGCAAGCGGGGAACGGTCTTCCGCCGGGCGAGCCTCCCGCGCTGGGCGCGCTGCGCCAGCGGCTCGACAGGATCTCGTTCCGCCTGCTGGCCGAGTGGGCAGCCATTGATGGTGGGCCGGTGCCGGCGGCAGCCTTGAAAGCCCGCCTCATCCGGGACGGATTCACCCCCTCTGCCGCGCGTGCTGCCACGGGATTCGCCCGGTGAGTCAACGAGCCGCCACGGGGTTCAGAACCGCAGAAGCCAGTTGTAAACAATCAGGCGGTCGGCGGGGATGCTGAGGTAGTTCGGGCCCGGGACAACGTTACGGCTCATAAACGCAAAGAGATGTCGCTGCCACGAGCGCATTTCCTTTTCAGGACACGAGAGGACGATCTCGCGCGACACCACGTAAAACGTATCGGCCGGATCGAAGACCAGTCGTCCGCCGCTCTGGGCGGACGCTCGCTCCATGATGAGCGGGACGTCCGGTTCGACCATGTAGCCGTGGACCGCCTGCACCTGCCAGAGCCCGCCGCGGAATTCCTGGATCGTGATTTCCTGGACTTTTTCGAGGGGATTTTTCCAGCTCGGCTCGAGCAGGAGGATGACGAGCTGCTGTCCGAGCACCTTGACCCTGCGGTATTGCTCCAGGATCCGCGCGACAGCGTGTTCGGGGTTCGGCCGGCGGACGATCGAGATCTCGCAGCCTTCCGATCGCCGGAAGTGATCGTCCTCGATCTTCGCGCCCAGATCGGCCACCGGGATCGCATCGAGCAGCATCACCCGACGGATCAGCACCCGGCCCTTCCGCCAGGTGAGCATGACGACGCCGACCGCGGCGGCGATCAGGATCGGCACGAAGCCGCCGTCGAACAACTTCGTCAGGCAGGCGCCAAAGAGCGGCAGGTCGAGGCAGAGAAGCCCGAGGAGCAGGATCGCAGACTGCCAGACCGGGCGCTTCCAGGAAAAGAAAACCACCGCCGCAAAAGCCACGGATGTGACGGCCATCGCGCCGGTGACCGCGATGCCATAGGCGTTGGCCAGGGCTGCGCTGGTCCGGAAATTCAGCACGAGCATGAGGCAGGCGATGCCGAGGAGGGCGTTGACGAGAGGGATGTAGATCTGTCCCCGCGTAGTTGTGCTCGTGTGCTGGACAAAAAAGCGCGGAAGGTAGCCGAGGTCCATCGCCTGGCTCGACAGGGAAAAGACGCCGCTGATCAGGGCCTGAGAAGCGATCACGGTCGCCAGCGTGGCGAGCACGACGAGGGCCACGCGCATCCAGCCGTCCGGCGCCAGAAGGAAGAAGAGGTTCGAGTTGCTCGCGGCTTCGGGGTGCCTCAGGAGGAAAGCCGCCTGGCCGAGGTAGTTCAACACGAGGGAGGGGAAAACAATCCACCGCCAGGCGCTGAGGATGGCCGGGCGGCCGAAATGCCCGAGGTCGGCATAGAGCGCCTCGGCGCCGGTGACTGCCAGTACCACCGCGCCGACGATTGCCCATGCGAGCCAACCACCATGAAGGAGGAGTCCGATGCCATGGGCCGGGTTGAACGAGGCAAGGACCTGCGGCGCCTTGAAGATCTGGACTGCTCCCATCGCGGCCAGGCTGAAAAACCAGACCAGCATGACCGGGCCGAAAATGCTCCCGAGCCGCCCGGTGCCGTAGCGCTGCGCCAGAAACAGAACGGTCAGGATTCCCGCGGCCGCGGGGAGGCAGAGGTGCTCCCATTCCGGATGGATGGCCTCGAGACCTTCGACGGCGCTGAGCACGGAAACGGCCGGAGTGATCGCGCCGTCGCCGAACAGAAGGGCCGCGCCAAAGACCATGAGCCCGGAAAGCAGTCCCCATCGCTTCATTTTGAAAACCCCGCTTTTCCTGAGCAGCGACATCAGGGCAAAGATCCCGCCCTCGCCCTGGTAGTCCGCCCGCATGACGAGCAGGACATACTTGATCGTGACGACAAAGAAGAGGGTCCAGATGACCAGTGAGGCGACCCCCAGTGCCGCGGCTGCTCCGCGACCGGTTTCGCCGATCGCGGTCTCGAAGGCATAAAGCGGGCTGGTCCCGATATCGCCAAAGACGATCCCCAGCGCCAAAAGGACCATGCCGCGATCAAGACCTTTGGATTTTTCCGGCGTCACCCCCGAAGCAAATCAGCCCCGGAAGGTTCTGGCAATCTCAGGCTGGATTCAGGCGACAGGCCGCGCAACGAGGTCGTAAACCTGTGCGCCGGTCACTTCCGCCTCGACGAATGTTCCAGCCGTTACGTCCCCGGTGAGGATGACCCGACAATCGACCTCCGGCGCATCGAACTCGGTCCGCCCGATGCCCGGGCGTTCGACGAGGACGCGAAGCCTGCGGCCGGCCATTGATTGGGCCGTCTCGATGGCGATTTTCTGCTGCAGCTTCATCGCCTCACGGTGGCGGCGGTTTTTTATCCGGGTGGGAACCTGGGCATCCATTTTCGCCGAGCGGGAGCCGTCCTCCTGCGAGTAGTTGAAGATTCCGAGGCGCTCGAACCGGGTGTCTTCGATGAACCCGAGCAGCGAATCGAAATGCTCCTCGGTCTCTCCGGGAAATCCGACGATGAATGTGGTGCGGAGCGCGAGCCCCGGGATGCCGGCGCGGAGCCGGGCGATGAGGTCGATGATGTGTTCGCGCGAGGTCTCGCGGCGCATCAGCGACAGTATGTCGGGATGGATGTGCTGGAGCGGCATGTCCACGTAGCGTGCGACCTTCGGGTTGCGGGCGATGGCGGCTATCAGCTCGTCGCTCCAGTGGGCCGGGTGGGTGTAGAGCAGGCGGACCCAGAAATCACCGCCGATGTCCGCGATTTCGTCGAGGAGGTCGATCAGTGTGGGGCCGCGCGACGGATCGACCGGCTGGCGCGGGCCGGGCTTCCGGTCCCACAAGTCCATCCCGAAATACGTCGTGTCCTGGCTGATCAGGTTGATTTCCTTTGTGCCATCCGCGACGAGCTGGCGGATCTCGCGGACGACCGAGTCCACAGTGCGGCTCCGGTGGCGTCCTCGCATTTGAGGGATCACGCAAAAGCTGCAGGGATGGTTGCAGCCCTCGGCAATTTTGACGTAGGCGGTGTGGCCGGGCGTGAGGCGGAACCTCGGCGTTGAGTAGTCGGGGATGTAGCGGGACTTCGGCGTGACGAGGTTCATCACCCCGCCGTCGGCGTCGAGCACGTTGCGGAAGATCCGGCCGGCGTCGGCGACCTGGTCGAGCCCGATGAAGGCATCGACTTCCGGCAGTTCGCGGGCGAGTTCGGTTGAGAACCGCTGGGACATGCAGCCGCTGACGACCAGCTTCTGCCCCGGGCGGGTGCGGAGCCCGCGCAGGCGGTGGGTTTCCAGGATGGCGTCGACCGATTCCTGCTTGGCCGAGTCAATGAACCCGCAGGTGTTAACGACGAGAAGATCTGCCTCGTCCGGATCGGCCGTGATCTCAAATCCTTCTTTGCGTGCGCCTCCGAGCATGATTTCGGCATCGACCAGGTTCTTGGCACAGCCGAGGCTGATCATGCCGATTTTTCGCGGACTATCCGTGGCGGCCGGGCTCATCGGGCGTTGCGGCGGGGTTTTTTGGGAGTCGGCGACGGGGAAGGAGTCGGGCTGGCATCCGGCACGGGGGTCGCGAAAGGCGACACGGCGACGTCGGGCCATGGCTGGGCCGGGTCGGGGACGGGAGGCGGCGTTGGCTCGACGAGGACAGGCGGATAGGGGGCGTCGACCGCAAAAACCATTTCCTCTCCGGTCGACTCCTCGATGACGGGAGCCGGTTCCGGCGTGGGTGGCGGAGGCTCGGGGGTTGGTTGCGGGGTGGGGGTTGGCACCACCTGGCCGGCGAGCGGAAGCGGGGCCGAGAGCGCCACGCTCTCAATTTTCCTCCATGTCAGAAGCACATACAAACCGATCATGAGTGCGATGATCGTGACCGCCAGCGCGCTGAGCAGGACCAGTAGTCGGTTGTGCGGACGTTTGAGCTCCGGTTTTGTTTTGATGTTGTCCTCGGTGGCGAGCACGTTCAGGTAGTCGAAGCCGCCGGTCGCCATGCCGGGACGGTCCGGCAGCATCGGGCGGATCTCGTCCAGAGGGACACCGAGGTAGGTCGCGTAATCAAGCAGGAAGAGTCGGACGTAGGTCGGGTGGACAAAACCCGAGAAGTCGTCGGATTCGATCTCGCGCAGCCGCTGGGTCCGGATGCGCGTATCCTTCGCCGCCTGCTCGATCGGGATGCCGGCTTTCGCCCGGGCGCTCCCGAGGAACGCTCCGACGAAGAGCTCTGCGTTTTGTGCTGTGGGCTGCTTTTTCAAAATTCGTTATCTTCGTTAAGGTCTACAAGGATCTCGCGGTCCTTGGCGCCGTCTTTCGGTCCGACCACGCCGCGTTGCTCGAGGATGTCCATGACCCTGGCTGCGCGGGTGTATCCGAGCTTGAGGCGCCGCTGGAGCATGGATGTCGACGCCCGGTTTTCCTGGCGGATGATCTCGATGCACTTGGTCACGAGTTCCTCGTCCTCGTCGCTCACATCCTCCTCCGGAAGTGCGGTGCTCGTCAATTTTTCATGGATGCCGGCATCAAATTTCGGCTCGGCCTGCTTGGAGACGAACTCGACGATGCGGTGGATTTCCTCCTCCGTGACAAGGACGCCCTGGGCGCGCGTGTATTTCGAGGTGCCCGGAGGAAGGTAGAGCATGTCGCCCTGCCCGAGGAGCTTCTCGGCGCCGTTCTCGTCGAGGATGACCCGGCTGTCGATTTTTGATGCGACCTGGAATGCGATCCGGCTCGGGATGTTGGCCTTGATGATTCCGGTGACCACATCGGCACGCGGCGTCTGTGTGGCCACGATCATGTGGATGCCGGCTGCACGCGCCATCTGGGTGATCCGCGCGATCGCGCTCTCGACGTCGGCCGGAGCGGTCTGCATGAGGTCGGCCAGCTCGTCGATGATGACGACGATGTAGGGCATGCGGTCGGGGACGATGATGTCGTCGCTGCGGGAGTTGCGGACAGGCGGCGCGACCGGCTCCTCGTCCTCCGGTTCCTCTTCGCTTCCGGCATCGCTTTCAGGCGGTTCGGATTCGGGGACCTCCGGAGCTTCGGGTTCCATGGCGGCCGCTTCCTCATCGAGTTCCTTTTGCGATTTCGGCAGCGGTCGCTCGTTGAATGTCCCGATGTTTTTCACCCCGCACTTGGCGAAAATCCGGTAGCGCAGCTCCATCTCATCGACCACCCATCGCAGGGCCAGCAGGACCTTCTTGGGGTCGGTGACAACGGGGGTGATGAGGTGAGGAAGCGAGTTGTAGATCTGCATCTCCACAACCTTCGGGTCGATCATGATGAAGCGGAGCTGCTCGGGCGTGAAGCGGAAGAGGAGGCTGGCGATGATCGAGTTGATGCACACGCTCTTGCCGCTGCCCGTCGTTCCCGCGACGAGGCAGTGGGGCATCTTGGCGAGGTCGCCGATGATCGTGTGGCCGTAGACGTCCATGCCCAGAGCCAGCGGCAGCTTGGCCGTGCTGTCCCGCCAGGCCTCCTTCTCGAAGAGTTCGCGCAGGGTGACCTTGACCTTCTTGGAGTTGGCGATCTCGATGCCGACCGTGTCCTTGCCCGGGATCGGGGCGAGGATGTTGATCCGCTCGGCCTTGGTTGCGCGGGCGATGTCCCGCTCGAGGGAGACAATTTTGTCCACCCGCACGCCGATGTCGGGGTAGACCTCGTAGCGGGTGATCGTCGGTCCCTTGGTGATCGTGCCGGGAGTGGCCTTGATGCCGAACTGCTGGAGGGTTTCGATGATCAGTCCCTGGATCGTGAGGAGCTCGCCGCGGTCGAGCGGGATGCGGTCGGCATCGTCCTGCTCGTCGAGCAGATCGAATTCCGGGAGAACATAATTTTCCAGGTGCAGGCCGGTGAGTCCGGGCTTGAGTGCTTCCGACGCTTCCTTGCCAGGCCGGAGCTCGGCGAGTTTCGGCTTCCTGGCGGCCGGGACGGGCGCGGTCGCATCGATGATTTCCGGCTCGGCGGCCGGCGGCCGTGCGGCGGACGGAGGCAGGATTTCCGGGACGTCCTCGCCCTTTTTCTTGAGCTTCTTCTCCAGCTTCTGTGCCTTTTTTTCAAGGGCGCGGCGCTCCTCGTCCATCCGGCGCTCGGCGTCGAGCCGCTGGAGCCTTGCGAGCCGCCGGGCCTCCAGCCATGTGTGGAACGATTTCCAAGCCATCCGGACATCGCGGATCGGGTGGGTGGAGACGGCAAAGACGAGGCTGATGATGTAGAGGATGAGAAGAAGCACGGCGGAGGCCGGTCCCAGGACGGGAGCAAGCGCCTTGCCGCCGATCCAGAGCCCGAACCATCCCCCTGGTCCTTCGATGTGCATGACCTGCTTCCAGTCCTTTAAAAACCGTGGCTGCACGATCTCCAGAAGGCAGGCGCCAAGGACCACCATGAGCAGGCCCCAGCCCGCCTTGTCCTTGAGTGAATAGCCGCGGACGAACCATTTTGCGAGGCCGTAGCCGAGCATCGCGACGGCGAGCAGGTAGGCGGCCGCTCCGAAACAAAACAGAGAGTAGCCGGCGAAGAGGGCGCCGAGCATGCCGCCCAGGTTGTGGGTGACCGACGAGCCGGTTTTTGCGTTGAGAAACGGGGCCCACAACGGGATGTCCTTCGGGTTGTAGGTGGCCAGCGAGAGAAAGAGATAAGCGCCGACGCACAGCAGGACGAGCCCGAGAAAAAATGTTGCGGTCCAATTGTTGCGTGAACGATTTGCCATGAAAACCGTCGATCTTCCCCCATTTCCCAGCGGCAGGCAAGCGTTCTGCGCCCGTTAGGAGGGTATTCGTTTTCTTGTGCAGGTTTGTTGCGAATTGTGTTGCCAATCCCTGGCGTTGTCCTGTGCATGTAGGGCGCGGCAGCGCGCGATCAGCGCCAAGCCGAGCAACGCATGAACCAGTTTCCGTCCAGCCGATTCATTCTCGACATGGTCCACCACAACCCGGGGGAGGCCGCATTCCGGTCCGCGTTTTCGGATCCGGCCCACCTGTCGGGATATGGATTCAACGGCCAGGTTTTCAAGCACATCAACTGCGTTGCCACCTATGCAGCCGCTGGGGTCAACTGCTTTCCTGCCGGCTCGCCGGAGCGGGAGTGGCTCGACCGGTTTACTCCCGGCATTGAGCGGGAAATCGCGGCGGCGAAGGCCTGCGGGCTGAAGGTGTTTTACCACGTTGATCTTTTTGTTTTGCCGAAACGGCTGGTGGACCACTTTCGAGAGGAGATCTGCGATCCTGAGACCGGCCGGATCCTTTTGGACCGAAGCCGCACGCTGGAGCTACACAGGATCCTCTTTGACGAGCTGACCTCCCGGTTTCCGGAGGTCGATGGCTATATCGTCCGGGTCGGGGAGACGTACCTATTTGACACGCCGTTCCATGTAGGGAACGGGCCGGTTCCGCGGGTTGGGCCCGCATGGACGCCGACCTATCTCTATCAGGAAACAATCGGAGGGCGTCAACCGTCCGACCCGCGGTGGACGGCCGCGCTGGCCGATGCCTATGTGAGCCTCATCCGGTTTTTGCGAGAGGAGGTCTGCGTGCGCCACGGGCGGCAGCTCTTTTTCCGCACGTGGGATATTTTCCCCGACAAGCTGCATGCCTCCGCGGAGCACTACCTCGACGTTACTGGCCGGATCGAGCCGCATCCGGGGCTCGCGTTTTCGATCAAGCATACCGCCTTGGATTTCTGGAGGCGGGTGAAGGTGAACCAGTGCCTCGGGCAGGGCGCGCATCCCCAGATCATCGAGGTCCAGTGCCAGCGGGAATACGAGGGCAAAGGCGCCTACCCCAACTACGTCATGGCTGGCGTGATCGACGGCTTCGAGGAAAATGAGTGTCCGCTCGGAGTGCGTGCGCTGCTCAAGGATCCGAAAATTCTCGGTGTCTACTCGTGGTCGCGGGGCGGGGGATGGTATGGCCCGTATATTGGCGACGAACTCTGGCCTGACCTGAACGCATTCGTGCTGGCGCGGTTCGTCAAGGATCCCGCGCGTTCGGAGGAGGAGATTTTTTGCGACTATGCAGTTCAGGTTCTGGGTTTGAGCGCGGAGGATGCCGTCAGGTTCCGTCGGCTGTGCCTCTTGTCGGCAGAGGCCGTTCTCCGAGGGCGTTACTGTGAGAGTTTCGACCGGGTCCTCAAGGAAGCTGTTCTGCCGGTGGCGAACTGGATGCGGGACGATCGCCTTGGCGGACGCCACCAGCTCGATGTTGTGCTGCGCTATCTGCAGGAACGGGGCCTGCTCGATGAGGCCCTTTCCGAGAAAGCCGGGGCGGTTGCCATCTGGGAGGATATCGTTGCTCTGGCGGGGGAAATCCGGTGGCCGGATCCTGCGCGCGCGGAATTTGTGCGGATCTCGGCCGGGTATGGGCTCAGGCTCTTCGGCATTGTTCACGCAGGATGGCGCGTGCTTGCCGCGGGGACCGAGGGTGATCAATCCGGCCACTATGACCGTGCGAAAATCCTCTCTGCGGCAGAAGCCTATCGCTCCGCATGGGCTTCCTACCGCGAACTGGCCGCCTCGCCGCAGTGTCCGTCGCTCTACGAGGGGCGGTATTTCGGACTGCCCGGGGAGGAGGCGGAGCCCGGGCTGGACGAGTCGGTGGAGCACTACGTCCGGCTCGTCGACGGCCATTGTTCCAAATTCTAACCCAATGATCCCATCCTTATGAACCGGTTCTTTCCCCTCTTATTGGCGGTGGCTTTCACTGCTGCTCCTGAGATCGCATGGTCCGCAGCTCTGCAGCCGCGCAACCTTGGACCGGACGCCACAGCCTCGACTTCGTTTGTGTCGGGACACGAGAGCCTCGGGGCTCTGAATGATGGGATCGAGCCCGGAACCGGAGACGATTCCGGGCATCCGCATTATGGCAACTGGCCGGAGAAGGGCCTGCAGTGGGTCGAATATACGTGGCCACAGCCGGTGAGCACCGGCAAGGTGGATGTCCTCTGGTGGGATGATAAGCAGGGTGTCCGACTCCCCAAATCGTGCCGCTTGCTCTATTGGGACGGTGCGGGCTTTGTCCCTGTGCCCAAGGTCTCCGGCCTGGGGGTGGGCGGTGGAAAATTCCAAACAACGACATTCGATGCGGTTACCACCCCCCGGCTGCGGCTGGAAATCGATGGCGACGGCAACTTTTCGACCGGAATTCTGGAATGGAAGGTCTACGATTCCGGCGGCTCTCCGAGATTTCCGCCGGTCGTCCGCGCGGGACCGGATCGCTCGGTCGTCACCGGCTTAAAAACCTTTTTGAGCGGAAGCGTGCGGAATGGCGACGGCCGGCTGCAGTGGACGAAGGAATCCGGTCCCGGGGACGTTGTGTTTGATGATCCCTCGCAGATTGAGACGCAGGCAGAATTCTCCGTGCCGGGCGAATACGTGTTGAAGCTGACAGCTGGGGGCGCAGCGGAGGGCTCGGATACGTTGAAAGTTCTTGCTGTCGAGCCCGCCCCTGCGGTTCCGCTCGAACCGGTTTTTACCACGCCCTACAAACTGGACAGCCCGCTCTGGAGCGCCCGGGCCAAGGCGCTCATCACCGAATGGATCCCGCATTGCATCAGGAAACTTTCCGAGCCGGGCCTCGCCGAGGGAGGGGTGGAAAATTTTGTCCAGGCGGCAAACAAGCTGGCCGGCCGGCCGGCCGCCCCGCATGCCGGCGCCCCATGGTCGGATGCCTACACTCTGAACACGTTCGAGGCGATCTGCATGGCGCTCATGGTCGATCCGTGCGGGGACGCCGGCATCGTTACCGCTCAGGACGCGCTGCGCAAGACGATGGACGCCTGGGTTCCGATCCTGCTCGCGGCTCAGGAGCCGGACGGCTACCTGCAGACGCGCTTCACGCTCGGCACAAAAAAGGAAAAGGACCGGCCACCCGCACGTTGGACAATGCGAGGGGAGCACGAGGGATACGTGGCCGGGTATTTCATCGAGGCTGCGATCGCCCACTACCTCCTCACCGGCGGGACGCGGATGCTGGACGCGGCTGTCCGGCTCGCCGATTGCTGGGACCGCAACCTCGGGCCTTCACCGAAAAAGCCCTGGTTTGACGGGCACCAGGAGATCGAGCAGGCGCTGATCCGTCTCGCGCGGATCCTTGATCAGAAGGACGGGCCGGGCAGCGGAGCGCGCTATGTCGCCCTGGCAAAATTCCTGCTCGACCAGCGCGGCGGTGGAGGATCCTACGACCAGTCGCACCTGCCGGTGACCCGGCAATACGAAGCCCTCGGCCATGCGGTCCGCGCCGTCTACACGTATTCCGCAATCGAGGATGTGGCCATGGAGACCGGTGACGCTGCATACCAGAGCGCTGCGCTCTCGCTCTGGTCGAACCTCGTGAACAAAAAGTATTACATCACTGGCGGCGTTGGCAGCGGCGAGACGTCCGAGGGATTCGGCGGAAATTACTCCCTCCGGCACAACGCCTATTGCGAGTCCTGTTCGAGCTGCGGCATGCTGTTCTTCCAGCAGAAGATGAACATGGCCTACGGCGACGCTAAATATGCCGACATCTCCGAGACGACGCTCTTCAATGCGATCCTTGGTAGCGTCGATCTGGCAGGTAAAAATTTCACCTACACGAACGAGCTCGATGGCAACAAGCCGCGCTACGCCTGGCACGGGTGTCCGTGCTGCATCGGCAACATCCCGCGCACGCTTCTCATGCTGCCGGAGTGGATGTACGCTCGGGGACCCGATTCGCTTTACGTGAACTAGTTCATCGGCAGCACCGTGCGCGTGGGCAAGGTGGCGGGAACAAATGTCGAGGTGGTCCAGAAGACAGGCTACCCTTGGAAGGGGGAGGTGGCGATCACTCTGAACCCGGATCAACAAAAAACGTTTTCTGTCCATATCCGCTCGCCGCAGCGTGACGTGAGCACGCTCTACCGCGGCGAACCGGAGGCTGAAGGCATCGTCTCGCTGGCGGTCAATGGCGTGGCGGTCAAGCCGGAGATCAAAAACGGCTATGCCGTGATCACGCGCGAGTGGAAGCCCGGCGACCGCATCGACCTCGTCCTGCCGCTCGCCGTCCAGCGGGTGTCATCGAGTGACAAGGTTCTTGCCAACCGGGACCGCACCGCCTTGCGCTACGGTCCGCTGGTTTACAACATCGAGTCGGTTGATCAGAACGTGGATTCCGTGCTGCCGGCCGTGGCCCCGCTTTCCTCCGCATGGAAGCCGGACCTCCTGGACGGGGTGGTCGTGATCGGGGGGCGGTTTGCCGACGGTTCCGAGCTGACGGCAATCCCGAACTACGCGCGCCTCAACCGTGGCGGCCGCTCGGTGGTTTGGATCAAGGACAAGTAGGCGGGCCCGGCCTTGCAATCGGCCGGATCCTCGCGTATCTCCGCTTCCGGATTTGCCAATCTTTCGATGAGGAATTCCAAAAACTATTTAGCCGCCGTGGCGGCCGCGCTGCTGGCCCACGTCGGCGTGGTCGATGCCGCCTATCAGGACGCCATCAACTTTTTTGACGGCATCAATGCCACGACCACATTTCCGGTGCAGGGCCGCACGTTGTCCGACATCGAGAGCGCGTTCGGGCCACGAATCCAGACGTCCGGCGGGAATTACGATTGGCATCGTGGCGTCGACATCGACGGCGTGCTCGACACCGATCTCATCGTCGCCCCGCTCAAGGGCTACCTGCACCGCTACCAGTATGAGAGCGCATCGTCCGGCTACACGGTGATCCTCCGGCACGAGATGAGCGACTTCGGAACGCCCAGCCTGACGCTCGGGGGCCAGACGATCACCCGGTTCTACACGTGGTATGCCCATCTTTCCGACGACGGGATCGACGGCAACGGAACCGGGACCGGCGACCAGTTCATGTCCGCCTACGCGGTCGGCGACACCATCAATGCCGGGACCACCATCGGCATCCTCGGCAGCTCGGGGGCGCCAGCCAACGGCGGCACCTACGCGCCGCACCTGCATTTCGAGCTCCGGGTCGGAACAAATGCCTCGCTCGAATTCCAGCTAGCGAACCCCGGAACAACCCAGTGGGGGTTCGATCCACACATCAACCCGCTCGTGCTCTTTGATCCGGCAACCTTTGCCCCGGCTGCAGCAGCGGCATATTCCCAATCGTTGGAACTGGCGGCAGCACCTTCCTCCGGTCACGATCTACGCCTGACCTACACCGTGAACGCCGACGAACTTCCGCTCCTGAACCGGATCGAAGTCCGGGTTGTCGACTCGCTGGATGCCAGCGTGGAGAAGGTTCAGGTGCTCGATTACAACCAGCGACTCGGCTACAACGCCTCGACCACCGCGCTGCTCGACTCGCGGGACCAGTCGGTGCCTTATGTCGACCCTCTTCCGTTCGGCGACACCGCGGCCTCATTCTCAACCGGCCTCGTCCTGCCGTCCGCCTGGCTGGCTGCCTACGAGGAGGCCCGGTTTCAAGTCGAAGTCACGGCGTGGGACGTGTATGGGACCGCCGTCACAAAGACGGTTGCCATGGTGCCCGAGCCCTCGGCACTCGCGCTCCTGGCTGCCGGCGTTGGGCTCGTTGGGGTTCTTCGTTTCGCCCGCCGGCGTCCGACCAGCCGCTTGCAGAAAAACAAAATCGTGGCAGTGTCCCGCGTATGAAATTTTTTCCGCTCCTGTTTCTCGCGTTTGTCGCCATGGTTTCTTCCGCCTCCGCAGACCTCTACCAGCAGAAGATCCATGCGCTCGACGGCTCGGACTTTGATCTTTCCGCTTTGAAGGGTAAAGCGGTGCTCTTTGTGAACGTCGCCTCGCGCTGCGGCTTTACGAAACAGTATGCCGGGCTTGAGAAACTTCAGACCGAGCTGAAGGACAAAGGTCTCGTCATTGTCGGGGTGCCCTCGAACGATTTCGGCGGACAGGAGCCCGGCTCGCCGGAGGAAATTGCCACGTTCTGCAAGCAAACCTACGGCGTCGATTTTCCCCTGACAGAAAAAGTCCGCGTCAAGGGTCCGGAAAAGCATCCGCTCTACAGCTTCCTGACCGCAGGCCGCGGCGAACCGAAGTGGAACTTCCACAAATACCTCGTCAATCCCCGCGGCGAGGTCGTCGGCGAGTTTCCCAGTAAGGTTGCGCCTGACAGTCCGGAGCTCCGCGCAGCCATTGAGGCCGCACTTGCTGCCGGCGTCCAGTAGCCGTCAGCGATCAGCCGGCAGAGCCGATCAGAATCCCGGTCAGGAAGACAAGAACCCCGCCGACAACCACCTGGAAGGCGGCGGACAGCAGAGGCGTGTCCATGTATTTGTGGCGGATCCAGGAAATCACGGCGAGTTCGACAGCGACAACGGCGACAGCGACGAGCATGGCGATGTGAAAATCCTTGATCAAAAACGGAAGCGTGTGCCCGATGCCGCCCATGGTCGTCATGATCCCGCAAACGATTCCGCGCGTCCAGGGATGCCCGCGCCCGCTGATGACCCCGTCGTCGGAGAGCGCCTCGGCAAACCCCATGCTGATCCCGGCGCCGATCGATGCGGCCAGCCCGACGACAAACGCGTCAGTGCTGTCCTTGGTGGCATAAGCTGCGGCGAAGACCGGGGCGAGCGTTGACACCGAGCCATCCATGAGTCCGGCCAGGCCCGGCTGGATCACCTGCAGGACGAAGAGTTTCCGGGCCGTCTCATCCTCGTCCTTCTTTGCGCCCGAGGCGTCGAGGGTCTCACGCATTTCGGTTGCCATGCCCTTGTGGACCTCCTCGGCCGCGGCGAGTTCGTTGAGGAGGATGCGCACTTCCTGATCGGCTGTCCGCTTGGCGGCGGTCTGGTAGAAGCGGAGCGACTCGGCCTCCATGACCCCGACCATGTCACGGACCTGCTTGATGCTCAGCGTCCGTGCGAGCCAGAGCGGCCTGCGGTGAAGAAATCCCTTCACGTCCTCGCCGCGGACAAACGGGATATGACCCCCGTAGCGCTGCTTGTGCATCTCGATCAGCCGCGTCGCATGCGTGCGTTCCTCGTCGCGCATTGATTCCAGCATCTGCGCGGTCGCGGGATATTTCTCCTTCATCCGGCCCGCGAAGTCGCCGTAGATCCGCGCGTCGTCCTCCTCCAATGAGATTGCCAAGGCGAGAATCTCGCTCGGTGTCAGCTCGGCAAACGATTTCTTCATCCGGCACTAGAGGCTGAATCGTGCCAAGTGGCAAGCGGGGATGTGCAGGTGCAACGGGGTAAAAAAAACCGGGCGGGGTGGATCGGGCTCTCCAAGCCGTATCAGACAATCCCAGCGGATTTGGCGCCGCTCAATCCAATCGTGCCCGGAGAGCCCGATCCACGTTTGACTTTCATCGCCGCCCGCACGACCACAATGTTGTGCGCCGGATTGTGACAAAACCGTCACAAAAATAACTATTGCCAAATCGGCGAGAAAGAAATATTTGACCTGCATCATGATTTCGACCATCAAGCGGCTCGTTGTCGTATCCGCCGGGGCCCTTTCGCTCACCCCGGTTTTTGCCAAGGATGAACCCACCAAGTCCTCCGGTCCCAAGTCCGGCCAGCAGGAGGCCAAATATGATGAGGCGGCCGACCGGGCAAAGATGGCCAACCTGGAAAAGCTGGCCGGATTTGGCGGAATTGATTTTGGGGCGGACTTTCCTGCTACCGGCTTCGAGGTCGAGCAGGACCGCGGGGCCTTGAAGATCTACAAGAAAACCGGGGAAAAGCTTCTTCTCGGGCCGGCACTGCTGGAGACAGTCCTTTACTACGTCTTTCAGGGCAAATTCTACGGGGTGGCCTTTCACACGGAAGACGGCCAGGACTCGCTGGCCCTGAAGAGCGTTTTGGTGAACGCCTTTGGCACCGGCGAGAACTCCGTCGACGAAGGACCGTCGACGCTGTGGCTGACCAAGAAGAACGGTTTGCTCTTTGATCTGAACCCATCGACCGGGGAGTCGAGTGCGTTTCTCTTCGACATCAAGCTTCACGACGCCTGCCTGGCCGAGCAGTCCGCGTCTGCCAGCGAGGCCGCCCAACAGCTCATCCAAGGAAAACTATGAAACCCACATTCACGAACCATCTGAAGTCCCTGATGCTCGGCGGGGCGATTGCGCTGGCGGCCGGCCAATCTGCCAAGGCCGCGGCCATTCCGTCTGCTCCGTCCGGTGAGTCCCCGGTCGACCAGCGTGTTGCCAAGATCCGCGAGGCTCTTGATGCGCAGGGTCCGGGAGCCTTGAAGCCCGGCCAAGTGACAGGAGACGAGGCGGCCGGTGTGATGTGGTGGCGGAACGCCTGGGGCAATGGCGGCGGGTGGCACAACTGGCACAACGGCTGGCACAACGGCGGCTGGGGCAACTGGCACAACTGGTAGCCGGTTCCTGCGGAATGGAACCAGCCAGCTCCGAGGCGGACTGCAGCGCTCCGAACCGTGAGGAGTGGCTCAAGCTGGCTGTGATTCAGCCATCGCCGTTCTGCAACATCAACTGCGATTATTGCTACCTCCCGGATCGCACGGACGCCCGGCGGATGGGAGACGACACACTGCGCGCGGTCGTTCGGGGCATCTTCACCACCGACCTCGTTCGGGAGTCGCTCACGTTTGTGTGGCATGCCGGCGAGCCGATGGCTGTTCCGATCGACTGGTATCGCAAGGCGTTTGAGATCATCGCGCAGGAAGCGCCCGTGGGCCTGAAGGTCATCCACTCGTTTCAGAGCAACGGGACGCTTCTCGATGAGAAGTGGTGTGCGTTCATCAAAGAGACCGGGATCTGCCTCGGCCTCAGTATTGACGGACCGGCGGAAATCCACGACGCCCACCGGAAGACCCGGCAGGGCCGCGGGACGCATGAGCGTGCGATGCGCGCTGTTTCACTCCTGAACGCGCACGGGATCGGGTTTCATGTCATCGCGGTGGTCACGCAGGACGCGCTCGATCATGCCGATGAGATCTTCGATTTTTTTACCGGCAACGGGATCGTCCGTTTCGGCTTCAACATCGAGGAGCAGGAGGGAATCCATACCACGAGCTCGCTGGACGCCGGCTCGGACGATCGGGTCATCGCCTTTTTCCGGAGGATGTTCGAGCGTCAGAAGGAATCCGGCGGGGCGGTCCGCATCCGGGAATTCGACTTTGCGCTGCAGCGGATCCTGTGCAGCCGCGAGGCCGCCTCCGAGGAATTTGTCTATGAGAACGAGCAGGTCCGCCCGTTCGGTATCCTCAGCGTCGACTGGCAGGGGAACTTCTCCACGTTTTCCCCGGAAATGCTCGGTGTCGCCACCCCCGAATACGGGACGTTTGCTTTCGGGTCGTTCCTCAATGGCGGGTTGGACAATGTTCTTTCCTCGCAGGCTTTCCTGTCGGTTCTGACCGACACCCGGGCGGGCGTCGAGCGCTGCCAGCGGGAGTGCGCCTTTTTCAACCTTTGTGGCGGTGGCGCCCCTGCGAACAAGTATTTCGAGAACGGCACGTTCGACTCGACCGAGACTGCCTACTGCCGCCATGTGATCCAGCTTCCTCTGAGCATCG
The DNA here is from genome assembly GCA_964467415.1 of uncultured Chthoniobacterales bacterium. Lineage (GTDB taxonomy): Bacteria > Verrucomicrobiota > Verrucomicrobiia > Chthoniobacterales > Terrimicrobiaceae > CAYXRX01. The sequence continues at coordinate 30,843 of CAYXRX010000026.1, read as the reverse complement.
TGCTGGACGATATCGAGGCGGGCATTCCGGCGGCCATCGCAGGCTGAAGGCCCCCGGGCGTTGAGTTCCTGGCGGCTTGACAGTTTCCGCCGGCAGGTGGAAATGTGGCGCAGGCCAAAGCCGATTTGTTCCACCCCATGAACTACCCATCCCTGCTCGAGTCTCTCGAACCCCGGATCGCTCCGGCTTCTGCCACATTCATCGACGTCGATGGCGATACGGTTGCCGTCACCAGTTCCAAGGGGTCGAGCAACGATCTTCAGGCCATCGTCGATGCCGGCCTGGTCAATTCCGGCGCGGGCAAACAGTTGACGACGATCGATCTGACCGGACCGGGTGGGTCGGCGTTTGCGGGCGGCAATCTGGACATCCACGTCACTCTGCGCGCCGCCGCTGGTGACGGGCTGGTGAATGTTGGCGAAATCGATGCCACCGGCCTCGATCTTGGCGCGGTGAAGGTGGGCGGGGATCTTGCGAAGCTGCTGGCCGGTGACGCGAGGGCCGCGAACGGCTCTGTGAAATCGGTCGATGTGCAGTCGATCGGTGTGTTCGGGGTGACGACCGGGGCTCCCGATCTTGCGTGGGCTTTGGTCGGAGGAACGAAGTCCTTCCTTGTGGCGGGGGATCTGGACAAGGCCAACATCGATTGGACTGATCCGAACGGCGGCGCGATCAAGGTGGGAACGGTTTCGATCGGCGGCGATATCGTCGGTGGCGCGGCCGCCAATGCGGGTTCGATTCACTTTACCACATTCGGACGAACGGAAATCGGTTCGCTCTTTATTGGCGGCGGACTGGAAGGCAACGCCTCCTCAACGGGAAGTGTGCTGGCGACAAAGATCGGGAAGGTAACGGTGAATGGTTCGCTCACCGGCGGGGCGGGGGACTACTCCGGGACGATCATGGGATCGAGTTACATGGGGGACGTCTTCGTCGGGGGCGGCCTCACCGGGGGCACCGGTGTCATGAGCGGCACCGTCGTGGGATCCGCCAAACTCGGCCGCGTCACCGTCCTCGGGTCGCTCGCCGGCGGGGACGGACAATATAGCGGGGCGATCTACGGAGGCTCCGGACTGAAGTCCGCGCATGTGGACGGCGACTTGATCGGCGGTGCCGGAGTCGGAGCCGGATCGATCCTCAACACAGGATCCGGAAAAGTTGGGGACGTCTGGGTTGGTGGCTCCCTGCTCGGCGGTGCCGGGAAGCAATCGGGATCGATCTTTGCCATTCAAAACCTCGGCATGGTAACCGTCGGCGGCAGCCTGGATGGGGATTCCGGACTGGAGAGCGGGTCAATCGGTTTCATTGACACCGGCAAGCTCCTGGGAGTGAAAGTCTCTGGCAGCCTTCTCGGGGACTCGGGCGAAAAGTCAGCTTCAATCATTGGCGAATCGATCGGGAACGTCTGGGTGGGTGGGGCGGTCCGCGGCGGGGCAGGAAGCTTCTCGGGGGCGGTCTCCGCAGACACGCAGCTGAAATCGGTAACCATCCAGGGCGCGCTGTCCGGCTCGAACGGGCCGGACTCGGGGAGTATTGTGCTTAGCGCTGGAACATCTGCAGTGAAAAACCTCTCCGTGTCAGGCGACGTTCTCGGCGGCGTTGGTGACCGCTCGGGCGCGGTCCGCCTTGTCGGATCCGCCGGAAAAATCTCGATTGGCGGGAAAATCCTCGGAGCCGGCGGCGAGGATAGCGGCAGTGTCTCGGCGACAACCGTCAAATCCTTTGACTGCGGGAGCATCGAGGGCGGTGCGGGCGACTCATCCGGGACGGTTTCTCTTGGGACCGCAACGACAATCCTTGTTGATGGCGGCGTGACCGGCTCAAGCGATGGCAGCGGGCTCATCACCGGAACAACGGTCAAGAAGCTCCTGACGGTGAACGGCACACTCGCCGGGGGCGCCGGGAGTGGATCGCTCACAGGAGGGATCGACTTCAGCGGCAATGTGGCGGCGATTTTTGTCGGCGGCAATATCCAGGGAGGCAGCTCTGTGGGGGGCACTGCCGAGCAGTATTCCGGCTTCGCCAGCGTCGGTGGCACTCTGGGCAAATTCACGCTGAAGGGAAGCCTGATCACCGGCGAGTCGAACAATGCGGGCGATCTCAACCTCGGCTCGGTCCGTGCCGGGATTCTCGGCGATGTCAGTGTCGCAGGGAGCATCACCGGGAACAGTTCGGGTACGTCGGCCAGCTACGCCATGATCACGGGCCGGGGGGATGCAACAAAGACCTCCGGAAAGAATCTGGCGATCGGCAGTCTTACCATCGGAGGAAGCGTGACGTATGCCGAGATTCTCGGTGGATACGATCCGTCGTCGAATGCGGTCAACGGGGCCGGAGGCTTGAATGGAGGGGGCGCCCAGATCGGCACGATTCTCATCAGCGGCGACTTCACCAGCAGCTCGATTGCCACTGGCGTCAGCCGGGTGAACGGCAACTGGGCGGACGGTGCGAACACGCTTCTCACCCAGCCGGGGACAATCATCCCTACGATCGCGAAAATTGTGATCAAGGGCACCGTGGGTGCGGCGGTTCCGAACGGCATCGCCGCCGCCCGTGTCGAAAGCCTCCAGATCGGCAATTCGGTCGTCCCCCCGGAGGCCGCTCCGCGATCATTCCAGCTCGGGCCGTCGGTGAACTTCCGCCTGCAGGAGGTCGTTCCTTAACCCGGCGGATCAGCCGCCATGCGGGCATTTACCGCACGCAGAGGCGCAGCAGCCGCGGCATGAGGCGTGCCCGCTCCCGCCAGAGGATCATGCCGGCAATGAGGAGAGCCGCGAGATACTCCTCGGCTTCGGGGACTGCTGTCGGCACAAGCTCGCCATTGGTGAGCAGCCTGCTGCCGGCATACCCGTCGAAGCGGATTTGGCTGAGCTGCCCGCTGGTCAGGCTCTCGGTATTGGTTCCGAAGAAGATTTTCGAGAGTCCTGCGCCCGATGCATCGGGCATCCAGCCATAAATGGTGAGGGTGGCCGCGATGTCCCATCCCGACAGATTGCTTGCGCCAAACCGGAGGTTGTGAATCGTGTCGCCGAGCGTAATGGCTGAGTCAGCGGTGAGCGTCAGGGTTCCGAGCGTTTCATCGAAGCCAGCGCCTGTGCTAAACAGGCCGCCATCAAGGAAAAGATCGGTGGAGTTGGAAATCTGTTCGGAATTGCCCAGAAGGAGTGTGCCGCCAGAATTGACGGTGAGCGCCGATCCAACAATCGATTCGACTCCGGCCGATTTTGCCAGCTCCAGCGTGCCGGCAGCAACTGTTGTGGTGCCAGTGAGTGTGTTGGCGGATGTTCCGGACAGGCGCGCCGTCCCTTCGCCCTGCTTGACGAAATTTGCATCGCCAGTCACCGATGCAGCGATATCCGCGTCGATCGCGGCAGCGCCATCGGCAATATCGAAACGGGCTTCTCCGGGTCCGCCTCCGGTGAGGCGGAGATTTCCGTCGAGTGAAGCCGTGTCGGTGGCGGCGGCGGTGCTCAAGGCTGCTGACGCTGTGAGGGTGAGCAAGCCGGTTCCAGTGCTAACCCGGCCGCCGGTAAACTGCAGCGCCGCGACGGTTTCGTTCTCGTTGTTGAGCGACCAGAGTCCGTCGTTCCGGAGCGAGACCGTGGCCGCATCGTTGATCATCTCATCCGCGTAGGGGTTTACGAGCGGGCCGTTGCGCAGGACAGCGGATCCCGCGGAACCGATCCCGTCGCCCACGGTGACGCTTGTCCCTTTGATCGAGCCGTTGCGCTCGGTCAGGGTATCGAGGACGAGCGTTCCCTCGTTGACGGCCGTCGCCCCCGTGTAGGTGTTTTCATCATAGTTGTAAAAATTAACAGTCCCGCTTCCGTTCTTCACAATCCCCCCGCTCCCGCTGATGGCTCCGCCAAAAGTGAACTCGCCGGATCCGCTGTGATTGATGACAAGAGTGTCGTTGAGAACCGTTTTCACGGTCAGCCGGTTTGTCGGCGCGGTGCCGATTTGTGAGGAATTCTCCCCGGAGATATTGATCTTGGCGTCGCCTGCCGAGACGTCGAAGATGAGCGACTTGGTCCCGTTCAGCGTGTAGTCGTAGTTGCCTTCGAGGTTGAGCGTGCCGAGTGTCACATCCCGATCAACGGTCACCGTTGTGGCGGACCTGATCACATCGCCGAGCGTCACGTCCGCATCGATCGCATCCGGAACGCCCCTGGGACTCCAGTTCGAGCTTTTGCTCCAATTTCCATCATCGTTTTTATTCCAGGAATACTGCCCGGAGGCCAAAGGAGCGGGCAGCAAAAGCGATCCCAAAAGGAGGGCTAAGAAGCCTGAGTGCTGGACCGTTATACTTTTCATCGGTGCCAGCGTATTCCTGTTCTAGAGGAATAATGTTAGATATGTGATGAACGGCCCTATTATGTGACGAACGGTCAGAAAAGCTAATGCCTATGCTAATAGTGTTGACCTGGATCAAGGGAATGCCGCGGACCGCAGGCCCGCACATCAGATATTCTGACCTTCCGAGATCATGCTGCGGAAGCGGTCGAGCATTGTGAGGAGAGCGGCGATGTGGGCTTCGATCTGGAACTCCTGCGGTGCGTGATGCGGGGTTTCGAAGACGATTTCAAACGGCCTGGGTTTCTGGTTTGGTGGCGCTCCAAGAATTCCGCTGTACCCGCTCTCGATAATGCCGGCGTTGGCCTGGAAGTTGTCGATGCTTTTGTCGAAGTTCCGCGGCAGGAATTGGGAGGCGGCCTCGAGACTGGGCTCGAGCACATGGCGGGTGAGCTGGTGGCCCTTGACGAATCCGTAAAGCCCGCTGGACGTATCGTCAGTGTGCAGCGCGACGACTCCATCGAACGCCAGCTTGAGGAGCTGGCCCTCCAGCATGAGGACCTCAACCTCCTCGGTGCCACGCCAGAATTCGCGGTTCATGTCGGTGCCGCTCCGGAGCCAGCGGGCATCGTTCGCAAATCCCCATGGGTTGCAGACCGGGTAGACGAAGAGCTCGTATCCGCGCGCCGGCTGAGGATCCCTGTGCAGGCGGTGCAGCAGCTCGATGGCGGCTGCGACTCCACTCGACTCGTCCCCGTGCACCCCGGCAAAAATCCCCACGCGCAGGAAGCTGCCGCGGTCGCCCGGACCCGTGAAGAGGAAGCGGGGGATGGTGACGGCATTTCCCCTCGCGTCTTCGTGGCGGAGGTGTGCGGTGAAAAGACTGCCGGATCTTGATGCGAGCTTTTCCAGCGGCTCCAGGAGCGCCGCGATATTCCGTGCGCCGGGCTCACGGACGGTTTGTTGTTGGTTGCCAATCGTTTTCATGCGAGAGGTGCGCGGGCGCTCAGTTCCTCTGCGGCTGATAGATCTCGTCGAAGACGCCGCCGTCCGCAAAAAAGCGCTTCTGTGCAGCCGCCCACCCGCTGAAGGTCTGGTCGATGGTCACGAGCTCGATTTTCGGAAACTGTCCGGCATACTTCGCCTGGGCGGCTTCGGACGTTGGGCGGTAAAAGTTTTTTCCGGCGATGTCCTGCCCGATGTCGGAGTAGAGGAATTCGAGGTAGGCCGTGGCGACCTTGCGCGTCCCTCGCTTGTCCACGACCTTGTCGATCACAGCCACCGGCGGCTCGGCGAGGATGCTGAGCGAGGGGGTGACGATCTCATACTGGCCTGGCTTTTCCTTCAGGGCGAGAAAGGCTTCGTTCTCCCAGGCGATTAGGACGTCCCCGATCTCCCGCTCGGAAAACGTGATCGTCGATCCCCGCGCCCCCGAGTCCAGCACCGGGACGTTCCGGTAAAGGCTTGTCACAAATTCCTTCGCTTTTGCTTCGTCGCCGTTGTTCTGGTTCAGCGCCCAGGCCCACGCCGCCAGAAAATTCCATCGCGCGCCTCCCGAAGTCTTCGGGTTGGGCGTGATGACTTCCATCTTCTCCTTCGTCAGATCGGACCAATCCTTGATGCCTTTCGGGTTTCCTTTTCTGACGATAAACACGATCGTCGAGGTGTAGGGCGAGCTGTTGTGCGGAAGCCGCTTCTGCCAGTCCGTCGGCACCAGCCCGCCCTTCGTCGCAAGCTCGTCGATGTCATACCCCAACGCCAGAGTCGCCACGTCGGCCTCGATCCCGTCGATGATCGACCGCGCCTGCTTTCCCGATCCCCCGTGCGATTGGTTCACCGTCACATCCTGCCCGGTCTTCTGCTTCCAGTGCGCCGCAAACGCCTGGTTATACTCCGTGTAAAGTTCCCGCGTCGGGTCATACGAGACGTTCAGGATCTCGGCCGCCTGCCCGTTCGCCGCCCAAAGGCTGCCTGCTGCAAGGAGGGTTGTCAGAATCAGGGACTTCTTCTTCATCGTTTTAGTGGTTTGTAAATTCATCGGACGGCTGGAATTGATATGCGACCAAAGTAGTCGTTTAAATATCCACGTCAAGATGAAATCGGGTAATTGTCGGTCTGGGGTCAGCGGCGGGGGGCTGCGGGCGCTGGACAGAAGAGCAGGTGTGGGTATTGTGGACGACGTATTCAACAGGCTGTCGGGCCCGGGGCCGGCGGAGTGTGAATAGAAATGCTGATGCCTTCGATTCTCTCCAGAACTCATTGGTTTTTATTTGTGTGCGCGGTGATCGCGTGCGCGGGGGAGCTATTGGCGGGGCCTCCGTCGCCGGTGGGGTGGGAGATGGTGTGGAACGACGAGTTCAGCGGGTCGACGATGGATACGGCGAAGTGGCGGCACTGGCTGCCGGGGACCCGGCGGAACGCGGTGAATTCACCGGGCGCGGTTTCGGTGGGCGGCGGGCTGCTGAAAATTTCCACGTATACCATTGGCGGGACCCACTACACCGGGATGATTTCGACCGAGAGCACCTACAATCCGGCGTATGGTTATATTGAGGCGCGGATCAACTACGACGGTGCGCCGGGCATGTGGTCGGCCTTCTGGATGCAGTCGCCGACGATGGGCAACCCGATCGGATCGCCGAACGCGGCCGGCACCGAGATCGACATTTGCGAGCACCGGAAGGTGGATGCCACCACGAACATCGACGGGATGGTGATCGGCAACATTCACTGGGACGGCTACGGCGCGAGCCACAGGAGTGTCGGCTACAATACCGGCGACATCGGGCTTGGGACAGGCTTTCACGTGTATGGGCTGGAGTGGACGCCGACCCAGCAGAAGTTTTATGTGGACGGCGTGCTGAAGTGGACGGTGAACGATTCGAGCAACTCGCCGGTCTCTCAGCGCACCGAGTTTCTCATCCTGAGCAGCGAGGTGGACGACACGAGCACGACATGGGCCGGGGCGATCCCGGCGGGAGGATATGGGTCGCTCGCGACGACGACCGCGAAGATGGAGGTCGACTACGTGCGCGTTTACCAGCGGCGGGAGACGGTCGTGAACGGCGACTTCGAAGGGCAACTGGCCCCGTTTTTTTCCGTCAACCAGGGCAGTTGGTCAGCCACGGGCGGGCATGCCGCCGCCGCTTCGGGAAAGGTTGCGCCGACGACGGCGGCCGGTGCCTCGGTTGAGCAGACCGTGCGGGGGCTGATGCCGTCGACCGGTTACGTGCTGACCGCCTGGGGGGATCCGGGAGCGGTTTCGCCCTCGCTGACGCTCGGGGTGAAAAACCATGGGGGCAACCAGACCGGGCAGACGCTGACCGTTGATGGATATGCGAAGGCCACCGTGCCATTCACCACCGGGTCGGGCAACCGCACGGCGAGGGTATTCGCATCGTCCTCCAGCAATGGATCGACGGGGTATGCGGACGACTTTTTTCTGCGCAGATCTGCAACGGTGACCAACGGCCAGTTCGAAACCGGCGGTTCCAGCGGCTGGAGCTCGCCTTACGGAGGCGTAACTGTTTCGTCTGCCGGCGATTCCTTCGGTGGGGACTACGCCCTGACATTTCCGGTCAGCGCCTCCAGTGCCGGCGCGGAGCAGGAGGTGGCCGGTCTCCAGCCGAATACCGCCTACCGGCTCACCGGTTGGACAACGAACGGCGGATCGGGAATGTCGTTCGGGGTCAAAAATCACGGAGGCGCGCAGGTGGTTGACAGCGTGCCCGCCAGCACGTGGACGCAGGGGACAGTGAACTTCACGACCGGGGCAGGAAATACAACAGCCACGATTTTTGCTTACCGTACCAGCGGCGCAGCGGCCGGCTATGCCGATGCGCTTTTTTTGTCCCAGCCCCTGGCTGCGCCATGGGTTGCTCAGGACGTGACCGCGATCCCGCTCGCCGGTACCTCCGGGCGACTCGGCGACAAGTTTGTCATCCAGGCTTCCGGGTCCGGGATCGGCAGCACCTCGGACAAGATGCACTTCGTCTCGCAGCCGCTGACCGGTGACACGATGATCACTGCGCGGATCCTCGGTGTGGACTCGACCAGTTCCTCCGCCCGGGCCGGAGTGATGATCCGCGAGAGCAACAGCAGCTTCGTGCGCAGCGCCATGGTCGGCTGGACGCCCGGACAGACGCTCGACTTCATCCGTCGTACTGCCGCCAGCGCCGCGAGCACCTCAGAGACCGTCACCGGAACGACTGCTCCGCCATGGGTCCGGCTTGCCCGCCGGGGAAATGTCTTCACCGCCTACTCATCGACTGACGGGGTCACGTGGGCGAGGGTGGGGACGCCGCAGACCATTAGCATGAACGCGAGCGTGAGCGCCGGCATCCCGGTCTGCTCGGGCAACAACGGAACGCTCGTCGAGGTGGCGCTGGATAATGTGAGCGTCGGGGTTCCGGTCCCCGATGTTCTGATCACATCCCCGACAAGCAATGCGACCACAGTCCGGCTCGGGAGTTCGCTGGCTTTGGTTGCGTCGGTTGCCGATTCCGGCAAACAGGGCACCCTGACCGTCGGATGGAGCGAGGTCAGCGGGCCGGGCACGGTGACATTCTCCGATACCGCCTCCGCCGCAACTGCCGCCACATTTTCTGCCACAGGCACCTACATCCTGCGCTGCACGGCGACGACAACAGCCGGCAGCGGAAGCGATGAGATCACCGTTTATGTTACATCGGATCCCACCGCAGATGCCTCGCTGACACTCCGGTGGAAGCTGGACGAGACGGCCGGAGCGATCGCCTCCGACAGCTCGGGCAACGGACTCAACGGGACAGTGTCCAGCGGCGTCTCCTGGCTTCCATCCGGCGGTCTGCTCGGCGGAGCCGCGGATTTCAATGGCAGCAATGCCTCGATCAGCCTCGCCGACCGGGCATCCCTCGATGGAACGCCGGCCTTCACGCTCACGTTCTGGTTCAAGGCGAATTCGTTCAACTCGGCCGGACTGGTTTCCAAGCGGGTCAACTTCAATGACAACAATTCGTTTTCCACGTTTCTGGGCGAGGACGGGAAATTGAACGTCGACATCGACAGCAACAACGACCGTTTCACCAGCGCGGCGGTCTTCAACATCGGGGCCTGGTATCACATCGCGCTTGTTTTCGACGGCAGTCAGCCGGCCGCATCCCGGTCCAAACTCTACGTCAACGGATCGCTGAATACCACCGCGGACGAGACGAGCGTCACGGTGCCGAATTACAACTCGCCGCTGAACGTTGGGATCCTGCACGCCGGCGCGACCACGCTTTTCGACGGCCAGATCGACGATGTCCGTTTCTACCGGCGAGCGCTCGATGCGGCCGAGGTCGCCGGGGTGCAGGATGAGGCCGGAAGTTTTGCTCCCTTTGTTTCGGCGGGGCCTGCACCCGCGGCGACGACCGGCGTGGCGTGCAATCTTTCCGGCATCGTGTCCAGCGAAGCCGGGACAGCCTCCGTCACGTGGAGCAAAGTCAGCGGGCCTGGCGCTGCGGTTTTCGGCAATCCGGCATCGCCCGACACGACGTTGAGGATCGACCAGCCGGGCACCTATGTCCTGCGCCTCACGGCGACCAATGCCTCCGCGCAGGCATTTGACGAGATCACAGTGAATGCCGCGCTGCCGCGCCCTGTTGTCACCGTCCTGCACCCAGCCGGGCCAGTCTCGTTATCAGATCCCGCCGACATCCTGCGCATCGCCGTCAGCGCCAGCGCCAACGGCCTCGCCGGACCATCGCCGGCCCTTGCGTGGACGAAACTCATCGGGCCAGGAGCCGTGGTCTTCGGCAACGCTTCGGCATCCGACACCACGGCGGGATTCTCCGCTCCGGGCAGCTACGTGCTCCGCTGCACGGCGACGACGGCCGGCGGTTCGACCGCTGCGGACATCGGGGTTGCCGTCGCGTCGTCGCCCGTGCTCACGCTTCGCGAGGGAGTTGATGGCTACAGCCATGCCGGTTCCTTTCTTCGCTCGGATGTTCCCACGTGGAATTCCGGCGCGCGCGACCAGATGCTTGTTGGAAAGCTTTCCGCCTCTTCCCGCTTCCGCACGGTCTTCTCGTTTCCACTCACCGGCGTTCCTTCCAACGCGACGCTCACCGGGATCTCGCTCGATCTCTGGACAGATGCCATTGCGGGGGCCGGATCGCTCGCGGGTATTGAATTGCGCGCGCTTTCCGACACGCCGGTTGAGGGGGTCGGAGCCAGCGCGAGCGCAGGCAACATCACAGGTAACGGTACCGGGGCGACTTGGGATTCACGTACCGGACAGACAGCGGCTGGCGACCTCTGGAACTCTGGGGGAGGGGATTTTGGAAATGCAACGTTGTCCAGTCTCGCCGGATTCGATGCCACCGTCACCGGCAGCCCCAAGGCCTTCCCGTCCTCCCCGGCCTGGCTGGCCGTCGCACAAGCCGCGCATCTGGCCGCCAAGCCGCTGGACCTGGCCATGATCTCCCCCGCGACGGAGTCCGGTGCAACCTTCCCTTATGCAAGGATCAGCTCCGATGACTGCCCGAATGAAGCCGTGCGTCCGCGACTCAATATCACGTGGGCAGCCACAGCCGCTCCCGCCCTCTCACCGGGGACGGCTCCAACTGCCTACGCGGGGACTCCGGCCCCGCTCTCCGGGTCGGCGTCCGGAGCCATCGCAGTCGGCTGGTCGCTGGTGTCAGGGCCCGGATCGGCTTCTTTTGGAAACGCGTCGCAGCCTGCAACCACTGTGACGTTCGGCCAAGCCGGCAGCTATGTTCTGAAATGGACGGCATCGAATGCCTCGGCGGAAGTTTCCCGACTCCTTGCGGTGAACGTCCTACCGCCCCTTGACCCGGATGTCTTTGCCGACTGGCAGAAGCTTCACTGGCCGGCTGTGACCGATCCCGCGGTTGTCGGACCCGCCTCCGATCCCGACGGCGACGGGCTGGCCAACCTGATCGAGTTTGCGCTCGGGCTTTCGCCCAAATTCCCGTCTGTTGCCGACGCTCAGCTCAGCGATGGCGGGGCGGTCCTGGAATACACCTATTCCCGTAGCCGCACGGTCTCCGGGGTGACCTTTAGTGTGGATTGGTCGGATTCCCTTGACACCGGGAGCTGGTCGGCGGCGGGCGTCACACAAACCGACATTTCCCCGGTTCCCGATTCACCCCTGCAGACAATCAAGGCCGTCATTCCCCGCGGCTCCGGATCCGGTCGCTTTGTCCGGCTCCGGGTTGTTTCTTCATCGCCTTGAGAACATTTCAGGAAAACCCATCCAATCCTGATTGTGCAGGGGCGGCAGGTGCGTATACGATCCGCGCCGTCCCCAACGAAGCTTTCTCCCCTATGATGATCCGACGCACGCTTTTTCCCGCAGTTCTGCTGGCCCTGCTCGCCTCCGCCGGTTTTCTTCGAGCCGAGGAGTCGATGGACAAGATGTGGGGCGATTCCTCTGCCAAGTCCGGCATCGCGAAGAGCGAACGCGTCGCGCGGTTTCGCGATGGCAACTACGGCATGTTCATTCACTGGGGGCTCTACTCGCACCTCGGCGGGCAGTGGAAGGACAAAACGTTCTACGGCATCGGCGAGTGGATCAAGCGGCAGATGAAGATCCCCGATGAGGAATACAAGGCGATCGCCGGGGAGTTCAATCCGGCGGATTTCGACGCCAAAGAGATCGTCCGCGTGGCCAAGGAGGCCGGGATGAAATGGATCATCATCACCTCGAAGCACCACGAGGGCTTTGCGATGTTCAAATCCTCGGATCCGTTCAACATCGTCGACGCCACACCGTTCAAGCGCGATCCGATGAAGGAACTGGCCGCCGCCTGCAAGGAGGCCGGGCTTGGGTTCGGATTCTATTACTCCCACAACCAGGACTGGATCGCGCCCGGTGGCAGCGGGGGACCCGGCAAGAACCCGGATGGCTCGCCGGCCACATTCGAAAAATACTTCCGCGATAAGTGCTACCCGCAGGTCAAGGAAATCTGTACAAACTACGGACCGCTGGCGTTTGTCTGGTTTGACACTCCCGGAGGCATGCCGAAGGAACTGGTTCTCGAACTCGTTGACCTCGTCAATAAAACCCAGCCGAACGCGCTCATGTGCAGCCGGGTCGGACATGGTCTGGGCGATTACACCAGCAGAGGGGACATGGAAGTGCCTGTGCGGAATTTCGACGGGCTCTGGGAAACCTGCGACACGACGAACGATTCCTGGTCGTATGCGTGGTATGACCAGAACTTCAAGGATGCGAAGCAGATCCTCAGCCGGCTGGTCGCGACGATCGGACGCGGCGGCACGTATCTCCTGAATGTCGGGCCGGATGGAAAGGGCCGGATCCCAAAGCAGGCAGCCGATTTTCTGGTCGAGGGCGGACAGTGGATCAAGCGCTACCCGAACGTGATTTATGGGGCCGGTCCCTCGCCGTGGGGACATGCGCTGGCGTGGGGCGATGTCACCTCCGAAGGCAATACCCTCAACCTCGTCGTCTTCGACTGGCCGCGTGACGGGAAGCTCATGCTCCCAGGCCTGAAGACTGCGCCGACCGGAGCCGCTCTCATTGTTAATGGCAAGCCGGTGCCTGTCAAATGGACGAAGAAGGGAAGCTGGACGGAAATTCAAGTGCCCACAGCTCCGCCGGACAGCCCGGCCGCGGTCGTGCGCCTCACGTTTGCTTCCGCGCCCGCGGCCGACCAAACGTTCGGGATTTATCCGAATGTGATCTCGCCGCTGCCAGCCGAATTCGCCACCGTCCAGAATGCCACCAAAAAGCACATCAGCTGGATGGACAAGTTCGGCGAGTGGAAGTTTGCGAACCAGGTGAACGGCTGGACGGAGAATGGCACGGCGACCTGGGACGTCGACGTGGCGGAGGCCGGACCCTACCATCTCGACCTGATCTACCGCGGCGCGGGCCGCACCGCCTGGGCGATCAAGACCGGCGAGGGTGTCTCGCTGCAAAACCAGCAGGGTGGAACCGGCGTCTATCAGGCCTATCCGTTCGGAATCCTGAGGTTTCAAAAACCCGGCCGCCATTCGATCACCGTGAGCTTTGTCGAGGGCGACCGCGCGAAAGCCAGCCTCGAGTCGATCCGGCTCACCCCGGTCAATTGAGCCGGGCGAGGGAATGAAATTTTTTTCTCTCCTGCTTCCACCGGCGCTTGCCCTGATTGTCTCTGCGGGCAGTGTCCATGCGGAGCCGGCAGCCCCTGCGGTGGCAGACAGCCTCGACGCCTGCGATGTCACGTGGAGCACGCCGGGCGGGACGTCGTTCGGCTCGATGCCGCTGGGCAACGGGGATGTCGGCGCGAATGTCTGGGTCGAACCGGGCGGCGATGTCGTTTTGTATGTCAGCAAGGTCGATGCCTACGATGCCGGGCACATGCTGCCGAAGCTCGGCCGGGTGCGGATCACTTTTGATCCCGCCATGGATGTCAGGGATTTTCGACAGACGCTCAAGCTGCGCGAGGGGGCGGTTGCGATCAAGGGCGGCGATGTGAACCTCCGGGTTTGGATCGACGCCAACTGTCCGGTGATCCGCGTGGACGGGAAAAGCCTCACCCCGCGTCGAATGAAGATTGCCGTCGAATCACTGAGGCCGTTCGCCGCCGACGGCAAGCCGCTCCCCGGCAAGGGCACGGCCGCCGTGCTCTTTTCCGATGCGGAGCCGCGGCTCGCCTGGTGCTACCGTAACATGAGCTCCGAGTGGGCGGACCGGCTGGCCTCCCAGAACACCCCCGCGATGGTGGCCGCCACCAGGGACCCGATCCTCGGCCGCACGTCCGGGTGCGTGCTGAAAGCCCCCGGGTTTGCGCGCGAGAATCCCACGACACTCCGGTCGAAGGAACCGGTCGGACCGTTCGACATCTCAATCAACGTTCTCTCCGGCCAGCCTGCCGATACCGGCGAATGGCTGGCGGAGGCCTCGCGGCCGCTGAAGTCCGATTGGGTTGCCCACAAGGCCTGGTGGGCGGCATTCTGGAACCGGAGCCATATCTTCGTGACGCGTGCGGGCGAGGGGACATTCAACCTCGACCAGTGCCGGTTCAGCCAGTATCCGCAGGGATCGAAAGGCTACGAGGGACACAAGGAAATCGACGCGAAGACCAACGCCTTCCAGATCACCCAGCGCTATGCGCTCGAACGCTTTTGCGAGGCTGCCGCGAGTCGTGGGGCAGTGCCCCCGCCCTATAACGGCTCGATTTTCACGATGGACATGCCGGCGGGCGTGCTCGGGTTTGACAAGGTCAAGCCGTCTCCGGTCTCACCTGACGGACGCGACTGGGGAAAGCTCTCGTTCATGTGGCAGAATACCAGGCACCCTTACTGGTCGATGGCCGCACGCGGCGACTACGATACGATCCGGCCCGGCATGGAATTCGTGCGGTCCGGCCTCGACATCGGGCGCGACCGGAGCAGGAAGCTTCTCGGCATCGACGGCGCGTTCATCATGGAGGCGAGCTGGTGGTATAATGTCGGATATTTCAACTGGGACCGGATGCCCGCACACCTGAAGTTCCACCAGATCGCGACGGTCGAGCTGCCGGCGATCATGGCCGAGTATTATGAGCACACCCGCGACCGGGCGTTTCTCGATAACGTCCTGATCCCGTGTGCGGACGAGGCGGTCAAATATTACACCAACCGCTACCCGAAGCGCGATGCGCGGGGGCGGCTGCACATCGAAGGCGTCGGCTGCGCGGAAACATACCAGGGAGTCACCAACCCCTGTACCGAAATGGGGGCGATCAAGTTTCTCCTGCAAAAGCTTCTGACATTTGACATCGATCCCGCCCGCCGCGCCCGATGGACGAAGCTTCTCGGAGAAATGCCGGGCGTCCCCCTCCGCAGGATCCGCGGCCTCGACCTGCTGGCCGTGGGCGATGTTTATGATTCCGGCCGCGTGATCTGCGAGAGCCCGGAGCTCTATTCGATCTACCCGTTCCGGCAGGTCTGGCTCGGCCGGCCCGATCTCCTTGCGAACGCCCGCCAGTCGTTCCACGTCCGCACAACCAGCCTTGACGGGACCAAGGATGACCAGCCGGTCGAGACGGGCGGATGGCAGTCGTCGCCGGTCCAGGCCGCCTGGCTCGGACTTCCCCGGGAGTCCGCACGGCTTGCCAGCATCAACTTCAACGACCGGTTCATCCACTGGAATGAAAATTTCGACCCGGCGGCGCCGTATCCGAACCGCCCACGCGCGCGCTTCCCCGGGTTCTGGGAGTGCAAGATGGATGGCACCCCCGACAACGACCACGGCGCCAACAGCGTGAACACCCTCCAGAGCATGATCCTCCAGAGCGATGACAGGAAAATTTTCCTTCTGCCCGCCTGGCCGGAGGACTGGGATGTGTCGTTCAAGCTCCGCGCCGCCCGCAACACCACTGTGGAGGGCGTTTACAAAGCGGGCAAATGGGAATCGCTCAAGGTGACGCCGGAATCCCGGCGGGCGGATATCGTCGACCTCGGCACGGCCGATAACCGGATCAGGAACATGGTTGCCGTGGCCTGCAACGACCGCAACTACCTGTTCGGGCTCCCGCCAATGCTCGACGGCCTGCCCACGCCCGGACCGGTTACCGCCGGGTGGCTGAAGAAGTATGGCGAGTCGCTCGCCGGAACGAAAGGCGGCCCCTGGCCGCAGACGACGTTCCGCGACAGGACGCTCTATGCTTTTTCATCCGGCGATCCGGCACCTGCGCCGGCCGTTCCGGCCACCCTCCTTTCCCGCCAGGTCCTCGCAAAGCCCGGCGAGTCGCCGGTCACGATTATTCAGTTCGACTACGACCAGCCGATCGAGCCGATCGCGCGCCGCACGTTTCTCAAGGATTCCCTGACCGCCGGACGGGAGCTGGCTGGCGGCGTGGTCGATCTGGGTGGCGAACGGACGTTTGATCGTGCGGAGTTTACAATCGAACTGCCTGAACGGCGGCGGGGCGAATCGATCGGATTCGAACTTCAGGCGGCCGCGGCGGATGGTGACTGGAAGACCTTTCACAAGGGGGAAATTTATGGAAATATCTATGCCAAAAAGTTCGCACCCGTGACCGCGCAGCGGGTCCGGCTCGTGATCAATGCTCCAATTGGTGAACTCCATGTTTTCGCGCCAGGCGGATAATCACTTCTCTCCCGGCAGGATCCCGCTTCTGTCACCACTTCATGCGACATGACTCAGCACTGGATCTTTGAAACCATTCCGGCAGCTTGCCCGATCCATTTGGTGCGGGCTGGTGGCGGGCAGACTCACCGTCGGCCACCGGCCCGGATCCGATGCCTGCAGGTCAGTCTAACTCGCAATCTATGAGAATTCTCGTTTTACTCGCCCTCTTTGCCATCATGCCGCAGGCATCGGCCGACTATGTTGTAACGCCGAACAAGGCGGAGTCCCGGGGCCTCTGGGAGGGCTGGGGGTGCTCGATCTCGTGGTGGGGCAAGGGGATCGGTGGCAGCGCCTATCAGGACCTCCATGCGGATCTCTTCTTCACGACGAAGACGGTTCCCTACCTCAACAGGCAGCTGCCGGGGCTTGGCATGAACATCGTCCGCTACAACATCGGCGGCGGGGGATCGGGCGATAGCCCGGACGAAATGCTTTCGCCCAAGATGGTTTGGTTCAAGGACATCGACGGGTTCTGGATCAATCCCGACAGCCGGGACCCGAACTCGAAAAGCTGGGACTGGACGCGCGACGCCAACCAGCGCTCGATGCTCAAGGCGGCAGTCGACCGCGGCGTCAATCAGGTGGAATTTTTTTCCAACGCGCCAATGTGGTGGATGACCGACAGCCGCAGCTCAGCCGGCGGCAAGCTGCTCGACGCCAGAAAATCCGACTTTGCGTATTACCTGGCGGCGGTCGTGCGGCAGGCCCGCGAGAAATGGGGGATCCCGGTGCATTACATCAGCGCGTTCAACGAGCCCTCGGCCTACTGGTGGACGTTCGCAAAAAACCAGGAAGGTTGCATCATTCCCAAGGAGCAGCAGAAGCCGATTATTAACGAGCTCACCCGCGAACTCGTCAAACAGCGCGTCCCCGACACCAAGATCACCGCCTCCGATGAAAACTCGATGGATCAGGCGATCAAGACATGGAAATTCTTCCTTTCCGGAAATACCTCTGCCCTTGTGGCCAAGGTCAACGTGCACGGCTACATCGGGATCAAGCCCTGGCGCGACAACAAGGTCCGGGCAGACCTCTGGCGGACGCTGGCCGGCAAGCGGCTCTGGATGTCCGAGTTCTGCGACGGCGAGGTCTCGGGCATCGGGCTGGCCCAGTCGATTCTCGAGGATATGAGCCACCTCAGGCCCACCGCATGGATCTTCTGGCAGCCGGTCGAGCCGGACTGGGCCTGGTGCTTTGTGAATGCGAACTTTGCGGCTGGACCCGACATGCCGGACCGCGGGAAGCCGATCCGCATCCACAACAAATATTTTATCTTCGCGCAGTTCACCCGCTTTCTGACCCCCGGCAGCCAGGTCATCGGCAGCAGCGACAACAACTCGATCGTGGCCTACAACCGCTCACGCCGCGAGCTCACGTTCATCACCGCAAACTTTGCCGCCCCGCAGGCGATCACCTACGACCTCGCCGCGTTCAACTGCCGGCAGTCTGTGGCCGAGGTCACCCGCACAAGCGCCGACGGCAAAGCCCAGTTCCTGCAGTCCACCGTCCCGATCGCAGACCGCAAGTTCACCATCCAGGCGACCCCCAACACCGTCTATTCCTCGGTCATCAAGGACGTCGACTGGTGAATTGCGCGGTGGTCGCGACATCCGGCAGCCGGCATTGCTCTGGAGCAGTTGCAGAGACGAGCCCCCGGCCGGTCTACAACCTCCACTGCAATCCGAGCGTTCCCCCGGTGTCCGTGGCTGAATAGTCGCTTCCGGGATCGGTGCTGGAATTCCACGTTCGGGTGATGGATGCGGATATCGACAGATGCTCGCTGATGTTCCACGCAATTCCCGCTCCGACATACTGTGTGAGGTCGGTCTGCCCACTGAAGTAGGCGGTCACGTAGCCGGTGTAGAAGACCGAGACCTCCAACGCCGGGCTCACGCTCCAGTCGTAGGCGGTCCGGACTCCGTAGGAATGGTAGCCCGAGTCCCACGGAGATGCGTAGGGCGTCGCGCTGGCCATCGCATTCAACGACACGGAATGGCCTGGCCGGATTTCGCTGCCAGCCTTGAAGCCGGCGAGGATCTCGCTGCTCGAATTGCTCTTGGAAAAATTCTTCAACTGGGTCCACTGCTGCACTCCGGTGATGTAAGCGCCCGCTTCTACGGGGCCGAGCTGGATGTCCCGCTCCACGCCCGCCCAGGCGTCGACGTAGGACGATCCCAGGTCAGGATGCTTGAGGTAGCGGAAGCCGCCGGCATCGGCACCGACGGAAGCCGTGCAGCCGCCGCAAATGTCGTGGCTCCAAGTCAAGGCCGCGGCCGGCGACTCATACCAGTCGCTGGTTCCCCCGCTGGCGAGGGCTGCATTTGTGGTGTAGTGCTGCTCGAAGCTTCCGCTCAGCAGGAGACCGGATTTGACCTCCTGGTTCCAGAGGGTGGATTGAATCTGCAGAAGCCGCAGGGCTGAGAGCCGCTCCAGAAGAGCGTCTGCCCGGGCAGCGCTGGTCAAAGCCGGGAGCATGAGGAAGATGACGAGTGCGGCGCGAAGCCGGGGGAGTTGGCACATTTGTCTTCGCAAGCCTGTACACCCGATGAGGCGCTTGTTCCATAGCTAATGCTTCTTGAATTATCTTGAATCGGGCTTCCGAACTCCGATTCTGAAGCTGTTATGAGTTCCCCGCGCTTGTTCCCCCTTGCGGTTCTCGTCGGCCTGATCGGCCTGAATAATGAAACCATCGCCGGCACTTCGGCAGAACCCGCTCCCGAAGTCCGGAGCCGCCCGGATGCCCTGTCCCGATATGTTCGCGACCCAGGCCCCTGGCTGCACATGCCCGCGAATTCCGAGCAGCGCCAGCCAGTTTACCTTGGTGCGACACCGCGCGAGCTGGCGCTGAAACTGGAGCGGCTGGACGGCGGGCGTGCTTGCCTGGTTGATTCGCTGCGGAGGAGCCTCGAGCGGCAGACGCGCGATCTCCGCCGCGCACTGGTCGGCTCGAAAAAAATTGGCGCCTCCGAAGCTGTGGAGTTCGAGGCATGGCCGGTGCGCGATGATCTCGGGGAATACAACTGGGCGTATGCGCGCTGGCGTGCGAAAGGCGGGACATCCTGGCAGTGGCTGGATTCCTCCATGCTTTCCCAAGGCTCCCAGGGACAACCGGCTCCGTTTCTCCCGCTCCGGCTCGACCCTGCAAAGAAGGCGGACTTCTCTCTGATCTTCGACGACATGCTGAAGTTCGCCGAACTCTATGACAAGCCGCTCTTTGGTGAGTGTATCTGGACCGACCCCAGGCGGAACGAATCGGTGATCGAGGCCTGGCTTCCGGTCAATCAGAGAGAGAGCTACGGAAAAAATCTCGCCCGCCGGCTGGCGCAAGGGAAGGGTGCTCCCCTGTGCAGGATCCTGCCCCAGCCCGCACGGCTGAACGGACGTCCGAAAACGTTTGTCATCACGGCGGATCCGTCCGGTGTGAAATGGCCCGCCGAAATCCAGTGGAAATCCGCCCGAACGAAATTACCCGCCGCCGCCCCGCTAGCCTCCCCGATCACCATCTGGCCGCGGGATTTCGCTGCCGCATACCGGCGGGATATTCTTGCTCTCGACGGCGAGCAGGAGGCCGCGTTTCCGCTGAGCCGCCGCACTGTGCGGTTCACCCGGAAGAACAGCGTCGATCCGCTAAACCAGCTCCTGGACGTGGTGGGCTTTCTTGAGGAACGCTACCGCCAGCTCGGCATCCGTACCCGCCGGCAGAATTTCACATGGAGGGGGATTCCGCAGGCCAATCTCATCGCGATCATTCCCGGCACGGGAAAGGGCGCTTCTCGCCGACCGGTGCTGATGGCTGACCATATCGATACCGCATTCTGCGAGGACGTTTATGTAAAAAACGGGAAGCGTGTTTCGGCTCCGGGTGCCGACGACAACTATTCCGCGACCGGCGCTCTGCTGCGGGCGGCCGAGGTATTGCGGAACAGGAAGTTTGAACGCGATATCTGGCTGGTGCACCTGACGGGCGAGGAATTTCCCGCCGACGACCTTGGCGCGCGACATCTTGTGAGCCGACTCCTGCGGGAGCGGCGGGACATCGGCGGCCTGGTCCTCATGGATATGATCGGTCACCGTGAGAGCGGGGACGATCTGGTTTTTCAGGTCAGCCCCGGCGATGACGATGTCTCGCTGCGCATGGCCAAAACCGCCATCGATGCCTCCGCCGCGATCACGGCGTTCCAACCGGTCCTCAGAACCCGCTTCGACCCCCGTAGCTACCTCTACAATACCGACGGACTCATCTTCTCGGAGGCCGGATATCCGGTCGTCTATTTTAACGAACACATCAACCGGCTGGAAAATTTTTTCCGCAAGGGCTACCACCACACCACCGACAATTCGAAGAAGATGGACTGGCGGTATGCCTCGGACATCAGCAAGGTGGCAATCCAGACCGCCGCCATGCTCGCTGGTCCAGCACCACGATAGGAAGGCGATTCCGGCGATCCCGGAGGGTCGCGCTCCTGACTATTTCCACTTGATGCTACAGCCGATGCTCGGGCGCTGGTCGTCCGGGGGCGGGTCGCCTGCAAGCAGGGCGGTGACCGCCGCGCGGAGTTCGTCACCGGTCGATGGCTTGCCGTTGCCCGGGGTGCTTGCGTCAAAACGTCCGCGGTAGAAAAGCTTGTGGGCGCCGTCGTAGAGGAAGGTGTCCGGGGTGCAGACCGCACCAAAGGTCCGGGCGGCTTTCTGGTTCTCATCGTGGAGGAGCGGGAACGGCCACTTCAAATCCATCGCCATCTCGCGCAGCATCGCGGGCGAGTCGTCAGGGTATTTTACCGAATCGTTCGAGCAGACCGCGAATGTGCCGAGTCCGGCCGGAGCAAATTCGCCGGCGATCCGGAGAAACTCCTCCCGCATGTGGACGACATACGGGCAATGCCGGCAGAGGAAGACAACCAGCGTGCCTTTGAATTCACGGAAATCGGCCGGCTGAAAATTGCGGCCGGTGACGACGTCCGGAAGATAAAATCCGGGCATCGCAGTTCCAACGGGTGTGCAGGGGGATTCTGTTGCAGCCATGCCGCGATTATGCCGGATCTTTTCCCGTGCGCAACCGCGGATAGTTTCACTGCCAAGCTTGTGACTTGACCAGCTTGCATGAAACGCTCATAGTGTTCGATTCCAAAGCATCGGCGAGGGCGGGACTGGTTCCCGCCCTTTTCATCTGGGGAAACAACGATTTTATGAATTCCGAACTCATTGCAATGCTCGATTACCTCGAGCGGGAAAAAAGCATCAAACGCGAGGTGCTTGTCGATGCCATTTCCGACGCCCTCCTCGCCGCATCAAAAAAGAGCTTCACGTCCGGAACGCGGGAACTTCGCATTGAGATCAACCCGCAAAACGGGTCGATCCGCGCACTCGCAAAACTGATTGTTGCCGAAAAGGTTAACAACCCCCACGACGAGATATTGCTTTCCAAGGCGAAGGCGGTCAAGGCCGATGCCGAGCCAGGCGAGGAGATCGAGGTCGAGGTCACGCCGAAGGATTTCGGGCGCATCGCCGCCCAGGCCGCCCGCCAGGCGATCAACCAGCGGATCCGCCACATCGAGCGCGAGATGATTTACGAGGAGTTCAAGGACCGCGCCGGCGAGATCGTCACCGGCACCGTCCGGCGCTTCGAAAAGTCGGACGTCATCATCGACCTTGGCAAGTTCGAGGGCATCATGCCCCAGCGCGAACGCGTCATGACCGAGGACTATAATATCGGCGACCGGCTCCGCGCCTATGTGGTCGCCGTCGAGAACGGATCCCGCGGACCCGAGATCATCCTGTCCCGCAGCCACCCGAATTTTGTCCGCCGCCTCTTCGAACTGGAGGTCAGCGAAATTGCCGACCGCACGGTGGAGCTCAAGGCGATCGCCCGCGAGGCCGGATACCGCACGAAGGTCGCCGTGCACAGCGCGGATTCGAAGGTCGATCCCGTGGGGGCCTGCGTCGGAATGCGTGGTGCCAGGGTGAAAAATATCGTCCGGGAACTCAACAATGAGAAGGTCGACATCATCCGTTGGGACGCCGATCCAGTGAAGTTTGCCGCCGGTGCCCTCAAGCCCGCGAACATCCGCACGATTTCCGCCGACGAGGCAAACAAGACGATCCACGTGCTCGTCAACAAGGAGGACCTCTCCCTCGCCATCGGCCGCCGCGGACAGAACGCCCGCCTCACCGCGAAGCTCACCGGATGGGAGATCGATATCTCCGAGGACAAAACCGCTGCGCAGGTGATCGAATCCCGCACCGCCGAGGCCGCCCACTCGCTGGCAGGCATCCTCGGAATCAGCGAGGAGGAGGCGCAGAAACTTGCCGCCGAGGGAATGAATTCCATCGACGTCATCGTGATCTGCGGTGCCGCCGATATTGCCGAAATCCTCGGCGTCCCGGTGGAGGCCGGACAGAAGATCCTCGATGCCGCACAGGCTGCGACAGCCGCCGGCAAAAAGAGCGCCGCCTAGGCGTATGAAATCTTCCCCACGGAAAAGAACGATTTATGGCAGAGAAAGCGAAAAAAAACCCGAACGACGAAAGATCCGCGAAACCCCGGCGGACATCTGCTGCCGCGCGTGAAGTGAAACCCGCCGCCGAGGCGGCTGTTCCCTCCGAGAAGCCCGAACCACCAAAACCGCCGGTTGAGACAGTCGATCTGCTCGAGCCGGTGAAACGGGTCAAGAAGGCGCCGGACCCGCGCCGGGCAGGGTTCAAACCATTTCTGGCAAAGATCGGCACGACGCCGGTCATTATTCCGCCGGCCGATCCCGTTGAGACGGTCGCCGCCCCCGAGCCGGGAGCGGTTGAGCCTGCCGCCGAAGAGCCGGCACCGGCATCCGGCGAGCAGGAGTCCGCCCCGGAGGAGGACGGCAGGAAGGTCCTGCACCTGAAGCCGCCGATCATCGTGAAGGAACTCGCCGAGCACCTCGGTTTGAAGCCGTTCCAGCTCATCAAGGACCTGATGGCGCTGCAGATTTTTGCGAATATCAACCAGACACTCGAAGGCGATGTCGCGGCGAAGGTTTGCGAACTGCATGGGTTTGTGTTCGAGCGGGAGCGCAAGGACACATCGAAGGGCCACCACAAGGTCGAGGTCAAGGTCGAGGCCCCGAAGGAGCCGGAAAAACCCAAAGCCGACGAGTTGCACCTGCGCGCTCCGATCATCACGTTCATGGGACATGTGGACCACGGCAAGACGTCGCTTCTCGACGCCATCCGCAAGGCCCGCGTCGCAGCCGGGGAGGCCGGTGGGATCACCCAGCACATCGGCGCTTACAGCGTCGAGCGCAATGGGCACAAAATCACTTTTCTCGACACTCCCGGCCACGCGGCCTTCACGGCCATGCGTTCCCGAGGGGCGAATGTCACAGACATCGTCGTCCTGGTTGTGGCCGCGGATGACGGCCTGATGCCGCAGACGCTCGAGGCGATTTCGCATGCCAAGGCGGCAAAAGTTCAGATCATGGTGGCGATCAACAAGATCGACCTTGCATCCGCCAATGCCGACCGGGTGAAGACCCAGCTTCAGGAGCACGGCCTTGTGCCCGAGGACTGGGGCGGGGAGATCATCTGCATGCCGGTCAGCGCGACCAAGGGAACCGGCGTCAATGAGCTTTTGGACATGATGGCCCTTCAGGCCGAAATGCTTGAGCTCAAGGCAAGCCCGGCGGTGGACGCACGCTGCACGGTCATCGAGGCCCAGGTCGAGCAGGGCAGGGGACCGACCGCAACCGTGATTGTCCGGATGGGGACCCTGCGTGTCGGTGATGCATTTATCTGCGGAAACTACTGGGGCAAGGTCAAACAGCTCATGAACGATATGGGTAAGCCGGTGAAGGAAGCCGGCCCAGCCATGCCCGTGAAGGTCCTCGGCCTCAGCGGACTCCCGAATGCGGGTGATGAGCTCATGGTCATGGAATCGGAGAAATCCGCCCGCCTGCTGAGCGAGGAGAGACTGGAGGCGATCCGCGGCAGTAAGCTGGCAGCCCCGCGGCGTGCGACGCTGGAAAATCTCTTCGCCGATCTGGCTGCCGATCAGAAACCGGTTTTCCAAGTGATCGTGAAAAGCGATGTGCAGGGCTCGCTCGAAGCGATTGTCGGCTCGCTCAAGGATATCCCTCAAAAGAAGATTTCGCTCGATGTGATCCACGCCGCGGTCGGTCCGATCACCGACTCCGACGTCCTCCTCGCCAGCGCGTCGAACGCGATCATCATTGGTTTCAGCACGAAGACCGAGAACTCGGCTGCGCAGGCCGCCAAGCGCGAGGGCGTCCAGATCAAACTCTACAGCATCATCTACGAGCTCCTCGACCAGGTGCGGGAGGCGATGAGCGGGCTGCTGGCGCCCGACCTCCGCGAGTCGGTCATCGGCCACGCCGAGGTCCGGCAGGTCTTCGATCTCACCAAGGGAAAAGTGGCGGGCTGCATGGTCACCGACGGGCGGATCGCCCGCACGGCGAGAGCCCGTGTGCTGCGCCGCCGGCAGCCGATCTACGACGGCGGACTGGCGACGCTCCGGCGGTTCACCGACGACGTCAAGGAGGTCCGGGCCGGCCTGGAGTGTGGCATCAAGCTCGGAGATTTCTCCGAATACCTTCCTGAGGACATCATCGAGTGCTACACGCTCGAGAAGGTCCCTCAACAACTCTGATCCCGGGCGGACCGGGGTCCGCACACGACCATGAAACACCGCCTCGAACGCGTCTGCGAAGTTTTGAAACGTGAGCTCGGCATCATCATCTGCCGCGATTTGAGCTTCGGATCCACGCTCGTCACGGTCAGCGCGGTGGATGTGACTCCGGACTTGAAGCAGGCCCATGTTTTTGTTTCGGCGCTCGGACCCGCAGGCGCTCCACGCAAGGCGCTGGAGGAACTCGAGCGCAACCGTGTCCTGCTTCAGAGCGAGCTTGCCAAGCGTGTGACGCTCAAGAACACCCCGCACCTGCACTTTAAAATCGATGAGGCGATCGAGCGGGGCTCGCGGGTTATCAGCATCATGGATCAGCTCGGCCTGGAGGAAGAGTCCCTTTGAAAACCGCCGGCTTTGAGGAAATTGCCGCGGCGCTCCGCGGGGCGCAGACGATCGCGGTGGCCAGCCACCTGCGTCCGGATGCCGATGCCCTCGGCTCGACCATCGCGGCCGCCCTCTGGCTCCAGTCCTGCGGAAAATCGGTCACCGCCTGGAACGAGGACGGTGCGGTCTCCAAGTTTTCCTACCTTCCGGGGCACGAGCTTGTGACTGTGCCTGCCGCTTCGCCGCAGACGTTTGATGTTCTGCTGGCCCTCGACAATTCGGCTAGAAAACGTCTCGGAACCGTGATCCCGGCGGTTGCCCCCGGCGCCCTCTGGATCAATCTCGATCACCACGTCAGCAACGAGCTCTACGGCGACCTGAACTATGTCGATCCCAGCGCTCCCGCAACCGGACAGATCCTCTTTGAATTTTTCCGGCATGCGGGCGTCACCGTGACGCGGGCGATGGCCGACAACCTGTTTGCCGCCATTTCCACCGATACCGGCTCGTTCCAGTATTCCGGAACCAATGCCCGCACGTTTGATGCCGCCTCCGATCTGGTGGGCCGGGGGGTGGAGGTGGGATCGCTCTCCCGCGCGATGTACGACAACCAGCCGCGACGCCGCTTCGAGCTTCTCAAGTTCGCGCTGAACAACACAAAATTCTGGTGCGGCGACCGGATCGCGACATTTTCGCTCACGCTCGATGACGTGCGGCGGCTGGGCGTCCTTCCCGAGGACAACGAGGGGATCATTGACAATCTCCGCTCGATCGAGGGCGTGGAGGCGGCGGTCTTCTTCGAGGAACTGCCCGAGACGAAAGTGCGCGTGAGCACCCGCTCCAAGGACCCGGCGGTCGATGTGTGCAAGGTCTGCCAGGCGTTCAAAGGCGGAGGGCATCCGATGGCTGCCGGCGCCCGGGTGCGCGGGACCCTGGAGGCGGTAGAGAGTGATTTTTTAAAGGCATTGAGCGATGAGATCAGAAAGCGGGATTGACGGGGTATTACTGGTGGACAAG
This sequence comes from uncultured Chthoniobacterales bacterium, assembly GCA_964467415.1. Lineage (GTDB taxonomy): Bacteria > Verrucomicrobiota > Verrucomicrobiia > Chthoniobacterales > Terrimicrobiaceae > CAYXRX01. Next base: position 4,408 of record CAYXRX010000026.1, on the reverse strand, counting down.
GCGGCCCGCATGACGTCGCACGACGTCGTGGCGATCACCCGCCGTGCGCTGGACACGCGGAAGGTCGGGCACTGTGGCACACTGGACCCGCTTGCGACCGGGCTCCTGATCATCACCCTCGGCCGCGGTACGAAAATCCAGGATCTCCTCATGAGCGAGGACAAGGAATATGTGGGCACGCTCAAGCTCGGCGAGGTTACCGACAGCCAGGACGCCGACGGTCAGGTCCTTGCATCTGTGCCGGTGCCCGAATTTTCCCGCGAGCAGATCGATGCCGCCTTTGCGAAATTCCACGGCGATTTTTACCAGACGCCACCGATGGTGAGCGCGATCAAGAAGGACGGTGTGCCCCTTTACAAGCTGGCCAGGCAGGGGAAGGAGGTCGTACGCGAGCCACGGTTTGTGCATGTCTATGCCCACGAGATCCTCAGCATCCGGCCCGACGAGATCGAGTTCCGGGTCGTGTGCAGCAAGGGCTTTTACGTGCGCACGTATGCGCACGAGATCGGGGCTGAGCTCGGATGCGGCGCCCATCTCAAGTCGCTCCGGCGCACGAAGTCCGGACGCTTCAGCGTCGAGGGTGCCGTGACGGTGGAGGAGTTAAAAGCGGGGCCGAGAGAGGCGGTTGTCGAGCGGATCCTGAGTCTCCCGGCTGTTTCCCGATTGCGCGGAGCCTGATGCGCATCCTGCGGTCCATCGAGGATTTGGCATCGGTTGAGGGACCGGTGGTCATCGCCGCAGGCGTCTTCGATGGCATGCACCTGGGCCATCAGGCGGTGCTGCGCTCGGCCCTCGATGCCGTGCGCGGTGTTGGCGGAACCGCTGTCGCCCTCACGTTTGATCCGCATCCCGCCCGCATTCTCCGGCCTTCGCAGGCCCCGCGCCTGCTCACATCGACGGCCCACAAACTGAGGCTGATGGAGGATTTCGGGTTTCGTGAGGTTCTTGTGGTGCCGTTTGACAGGGCGTTCGCCGAAATCGAGCCGGAAGACTTTGTCCTGCGCCTGGTGGCGGCGGCGCGTCCGCTGGCGCGGATCTGCGTCGGCCAGGGATGGCTGTTCGGACGGGCCCGGAAGGGGGATGGCGAGCTGCTCAGGCGGCTGGGTGCCGTTAATAATTTTGTCACAACAGAAGTCCCCTCTGTGAAGGTGGATGGCCGGACGGTCAGCAGCACCCTGATCCGCGCGGCGGTTGAAGCCGGCGATTTGTCCGGCGTGCGCGTGCTGCTCGGGCGGGACTACAGCATTCTCGGAACGGTGATGAGGGGCGAGGGAATCGGCCGCACGCTGGGATTCCCAACGGCGAATCTCGCTGCCCACAACGAGCAATTCCCGCCAGACGGCGTCTACGCTGTCCGGGTGCGACTGGATGGACGGACGGTGCCCGGCGTCGCCAATATCGGGTCGCGCCCCACTGTTTCCGGGACGGGGCAGCGCCTGCTGGAAATTCATCTGCTCGACTTCTCGGCCGATCTTTACGGTCGCGATCTCGAAGTTTCGTTCATCCGCTTTCTCCGTGGTGAGCAGAAGTTTGCCGGTCTTGAAGCTCTGAAAGCGGCGATTGCCGCCGACATCGAATCGGCACGCAGGGACGTTTTTGCGGACTGATGCTTCGCGCGCCGTGGCTGTTGGCCGGGGGATCGGTTTTTCCCGATCAGCAGGGGATTCCTGACGATTGCACTTGACCGGTGGGGGGCGGACGGAAAGCCTACGGCGTGCGTGTGGAGGAGACATCAAAAACCGTGAGCCGGGGGGGCTTTCCCTCGTGGAACGAGACGTTCGGCCCGGGTGGTTCTCCCCGCGAGGTTTACCGCTCGCTTTTCGAGCGCCTTGACGGAATGCCGGCTCCGCGCGTTCGGGCGCTGGACGAGCACCTCGAGGCGACGATGCGCGAGATGGGCGTGACGTTCGATGTCGCACGCGAGCGTCCCTGGGGCCAGCGGCCGTGGTATTGCGATCTGCTGCCTCAAATTTTTACGCCGGATGAGTGGGAGCCACTTGTGGCGGGGATTCGCCAGCGGCTGAAGGCGTTCGAGCTTTTCCTTCAGGACGTCTACACGGGCAAGCAGATCCTGCGCGATGAGGATGTGCCGATCCAGCCGGTCCTTGGAAGCACGTTCTTTCAGCATGCGGCCGCGAACCTCCCGCCCCCCGGGGGAGCCTACCTGCACCTCAGCGGAATCAGCGTTTGCCGGATCCCGTCGGGGGAGCTTGCAGTGAAGCATCATTACTTCAGCAACGCTTCGGGCATGTCCTACATGATCCAGAACCGCCGCGCACTGGCCCGCGTGATCCCGCAGTCCTTCCAGGAGACCTCGATCCACTCGATTGCCGAGGCGCCGATCGATGTTCTGGAGATGCTGAGATCGCTCTCGGACTCCCCCGAACCGACCGCTGTCCTGCTCTCCCCCGGGCCGGGAAGCGCGGTTTATTCCGAGCACAGCTTTTTAGCGCGCCGCATGGGCATCGCGCTGGTGCAGGGCGGCGATCTGCTGGTGCTGAACGATGCCGTCTACCTGAAAACCGTTTCCGGTCTTCAGCGTGTGGAGATCATCTACAGCCGGGTGTCCGACCAGTGGCTTGATCCGATGGTTTTCCGGAGGGATTCTGTGCTCGGCGTTCCCGGGTTGGTCCATTGCATCCGCAAGGGCACAGTGTCGGTCGTCAACGGGATCGGCTCGCAGCTGGTCGATGACCGGAGCCTGCTGCCGTTCGCACCGATGATCATCCGCCACTACCTCGGCGAGCGCCCGATCCTCAAGGGGCTGCCCACCTACTGGCTCGGCGACATCGACCAGAGGGAGATGGTGCTGGCCGATCTTGCAAACTATACGATCCGGCCGCTCTACGGCGAAAGGATCCTGCTCGGCGGGGATGGGTGCCTGCCTCAGCCCGATGCGGTCGAGTGCGCCCGCAAGGAGATCATGAAATGCGCCTCCCAGTTTGTCGCGCAGCCGCAGGACTGCGACGCCGAAACGGTTTGCTTTCAGGACGGAAGGCGAGCCCGGCGGCGCCAGGATCACATCCTCTTCGCGCTGCGGCGCGCGGATGGCGAATACGATGTTTTTCCCGGAGCGCTCACGCGGGTCTCGACCGCCGACTCACGGTTCACGGCGTCCGAGCTCGGGGGCGGGAGCAAGGACACCTGGGTGCAGGTCGGATTCGAGGAGGAGGACAAGGACCTCGAGCCCCCACGGTATTCCGAGTCGACGATGCCGGCGCAGCATGTCACCAGCCGCGTGGCGGAGGCCTTCTACTGGATCGGACGCTACCTCGAGCGGGCCTATGACCTGTCTGGCATGGTGGGCGTCATTGAGTCGCTCGAACTGGAGGAACTCAACGCCACCGAGCGCACCCATTATCGCCCGGTATGGAACCGGATCCTCCCGATGCTCGAAGGGGCCGGAACCGGCACGCGGCGAACAATCTCCAGCCCGGCAGGCCGCTACCGGCTCACGCTCGACATCGACGAGAGGGGCTCTGTGGTCAGCACCATCCTGCGCGCTGCGCGCAATGCCGAGACCGTCCTCGAAACCCTGAGCCTCGAGGCTTGGGGCGTGATGAGCATGCTTCGGAATACCTTCCAGAGCACCCGGTTCCGTCCCGGTGCGCCGGAGGAGGTGCTCACCGCTTCCAGCCGGAAGCTTTGCGATGAGGCGCGCCAGCTCATCCCGCAGTTCTTCGGAACCGCCGAGTGCACGATGCTCTCCGACGGGGGGTGGAAATTTTGCGAGATCGGTCAGATGCTTGAGCGTGCGGCGGTGACGGCGAACGCCGTGGCCTCGATCACCGGCCCGCTCCTCCAGCCGGACGATGCCGCTGTCGGCGAGCACGCCGTCGAGATCCGCCTCTCGGCATTTCTTCGCCTGCTCAACAGCCGCGATGCCTACCGGAGGGTCTATCAGATGCGCATCGAGCCCCAGCCTCTTCTCGACCTGCTCTGGAAGAACCCGGTCGCTCCGCGCTCGGTCGTCCGCTGCCTGCGCCTTTGCGCGACACGGATCCTTGAGAGCGAGGAGGCCAGCTCGCCGGCGACACTCCGGGCGGTCGCTGAAATCGAGTCGCTCATCCAGGCCGTGCTCGCAACCGACTGGGAAAACCTCCTGATGGCCACGCCGCCGGAGGGCAAAAAGAAATCCGCGCTCCAGCAGCACTGCGATTCCCTGCTCCAGCGTGTGCTGGGCGTCCACGATTTGATCGCCGACGGCTTTCTCAACCATCAGATTCACATGAGAGACGAAACCAAGCCTCTCTTTCCCGGCCCGAAAAATGCTCTTTGACGTCGTGCATGTGACTGACTACCGGTATAGTGTTCCGGCCAGCGAGGCGTATATCGAAACACGCCTCACCCCGCCGGTTCGTCCCGAGCAGGATATCCTCAGTCACGCCATCGAATTCCTGCCGCCTGC
>CAYXRX010000025.1:0-80120 GCA_964467415.1 uncultured Chthoniobacterales bacterium | reverse complement strand
TGGAAAAGACCATCCGCTTCGCCATCCGTGAGGGTGGACGCACGGTTGGTGCCGGACGCGTCTCCGAAATCCTGGACTAAACCGTCCGGGAACAACTCAAAGGTCAGTAGCTCAATTGGTAGAGCACCGGTCTCCAAAACCGGGTGTTGGGGGTTCAAGTCCCTCCTGACCTGCGGGTTTCCGTATCACCCGCGCATTTCACCCGATGTTTTCCAAACTCCGCAAATTCATATCCGAGGTCCGCGTCGAGCTGGGCAAGGCCCAGTGGCCGTGGGATCCCAACGAAAAGGGGTTCCGCCGCTACAAGGAGCTCACCGACTCAACCGTCGTGGTGCTCGTTGCCATGGTGATCATCGGCGGCTATATCGCGTTTTTCGATTTTATTCTGATTCACATTGTGGCGTTTCTGACACGCGCCTAACACCCCCCCGAGTAGCACCTCTCATGGCATTAGCCCCGAAAGACCAGTGGTTCGTCGTTCATGTTCTCTCCGGACAGGAGCAGAAGATCCACGACAACATCGTCCGCCGCATCCAAACCGAGGAGATGTCCGACTTCGTTTACGAGGTCCTCATCCCGACCGAGCGCGTTCAGGAAATCAAGCGCGGCAAGAAGACCGAGACCACGCGCAAGTTCTTTCCCGGCTACCTGATCGTGAACATGCACCTCCTCGATGAGGACAACCAGCTCGTCGACAAGACCTGGTATTTCATCAAGGACACCAACGGCGTCCTCGGGTTTGCCGGGACCAAGGACCACCCGATCCCGATGCGCGCCAAGGAGGTCGAAGGCCTCCTCGCCCAGGTCCGCGAGCGCGAGGACATGGTCAAACCCAAAATTATTTTCGAGGTTGGCGACAAGGTCAAGGTCGCCGACGGCCCGTTCCAGAACCAGAACGGCATCGTCGAGGAAATCGACCCCGAGCGCGGCAAGCTCCGCGTCTCCGTCAGCATCTTCGGCCGCGACACGCCGGTCGACCTGGAATACTGGCAGGTCGAAAAGGCCTGATCCGGAACCCCGGCGGGTTCCGTCTCTAAAGGGGACCGCGCTGGAGACCGCCGGGCCCCATGGTCCCGGGACGGTGCTTCTCATAACTTTCAGTGAGTGCTTGCCAACCGGTGGCGGCCCACTATCTTGGCAGGCTCTTTATGAATATTTCTGATCTCTTGATTCTGGCTCAGGCCGCGCCCGCCGGGCAGCAACCGAACATGTTGATGTCGATGCTGCCGCTGGTCTTCATCTTCGTCATCTTTTATTTCCTGCTCATCCGCCCGCAGCAGAAGAAGGCCAAGGAGCACCAGAAGCTGGTTGAGTCGGTGAAGACCGGAGACCGCGTCGTCACCAACGCCGGCATCCATGGCACGGTCGCCAACGTCAAGGACAAGACGGTCATCGTCAAGGTCGCCGACAACGTGAAGATCGAGTTCGACCGCGGCGCAATCGTCACCGTCGAGAAGACCGATTCCCCCGCCGCCTGACGGCATCCTGATATCCCTCGCAGTTTCCATTTCCTCATTTTTCGATGTCTCCCATCCTCACATTTTCCTTCGGGCTCGTCCTCCTGATCCTCTTCGGCTGGTATTTTGCAACCGAGCTGGCGGCGAGGAAGCGCTGGCTCGGCCTCGTTCTCACCGTCCTGCTGACCGCATTCTGTCTCGAGCAGGTCTGGCCGCCGATGGATGTCAAGAATGCCGAGGGGAAGGTGATCGTTCCCGGGAGGATCCGCCTCGGCCTTGATCTGCAGGGCGGCACATCGTTTCTCATCCAGCTCATCCCGAGGGAGGGCAGCAAGATCACCAAGGACCTTCTGGATCAGGCGGTCGAGGTCATCCGCAAGCGCGTGGACCAGTATGGCGTGAGCGAGCCGGTCATTACTCCGCAGGGCGATGACCGCATCCTCGTGCAGATCGCGGGCCTCGACACCAAGCAGCTCGACGAGGCGAAGGCCCAGCTCCAGCGCGTGGCCAAGCTCGAGTTCGCGATTGTGGGTGAGGGCAATGTGGCCCGCATCCTTGCCGGCGAGGAGGTCATGGATCCCTCGTATGTGCTCAAGCCCTACAAGCAAAAGAAAACCGATGCCGAGGCCGTGCAGATCCTCGTCAAGCGGCATGCAGCGCTCGACGGCAAGCACGTCAAGCGGGCGTTCGCCTTCTTCGACCAGCAGGGCTACGGCGTCTCGCTGGAGTTCGACGGAGAGGGCGCGAAGATTTTTGATGATGTGGCCGCGCAGAACAAGGGCCGGCAGATGGCGATCCTGCTCGACGGCGAGGTAATCTCGGCTCCCGTCCTCCAGACCGACCACTTCGGCGGACGCGCCCAGATCACCGGCAACTTTTCGGACAAGGAAGCCCGCGATCTTTCGAGCGCGCTCGAGAACCCGCTCGATGTCCCGGTTCAGATCCAGGAGACGCGCAGCGTTTCGGCCACGCTCGGTGCCGACTCGGTGAAGAGCGGCGTGATGGCGGGCATCGTCGGCCTCCTGCTCGTGATGGCGTTCGTGATGCTCTACTACCGGTTCGCCGGGCTCATCGCGATCTTCGGCTTGCTCATCAACATCGTCATCCTTTTCGGCGCGATGGTGATGTTCAACTTCACGCTCACGCTTCCGGGCATCGCGGGCATCATGCTCACGATCGGCATGGCGGTGGACGCCAACGTGCTCATTTACGAGCGCCTCCGCGAGGAGATGGCCGCCGGCAAATCGCTGGCCGCCGCGCTCACCGGCGCCTACGACAAGGCGTTCAGCGCGATCTTCGACGCCAATGCCACGACCCTGATCACAGCGGTCATCCTCTTCTGGCAGGCCACGGGCTCGGTCAAGGGCTTCGCGGTCACGCTCACGCTCGGCATCATCGCCTCGATGTTCTCCGCGCTCCTCTTCACCCGCACGGCGTTCCGCTGGATGGTGGAAAAGGGCGGACTCCAGAAGCTCAGCATGCTCGACCTCGCCCCCAAGCGGCAGTTCAACTTCCTTGGCAAGCGCGTTGCGGCGGCGGTCTTCTCGCTGATCCTGATCGGGGGATCGATCGGCATCTTCGCCATCCGCGGCGAACACAATTTCGGCATCGACTTCCGGGGAGGCGACCTCCTCGTGATTGACTCATCGAAGCCGCTCACCGTCGAGGAGGCGCGCAAGGCGCTGAACGACCCGAATGTGGTCATCCTCTTCGAGCGCCAGGGCGTGAAGCAGATGCTCACCTTCCGGAGCCCGCAGGGCACGTCTCCGGAAATCCTCGCCAAAATGAAGGCGGCCTTTCCGGACAGCGGGGTCGTCCAGGTCGGGCAGGATACCGTGGGGGCCCAGATCGGTATGGAGTTCGCCAAGCGGGCTCTCTACGCGCTCGGCCTCGGCATGGTCGGCATCCTCATCTACGTGACTCTGCGGTTTGAGTTTTCCTTCGCGCTCGGCGCGCTGGTCGCCCTCCTGCACGACGTGATCATCACGCTCGGGATCTTCTCGCTCATCGGCGGCGAGCTCTCGCTCGTCATGGTCGGCGCGATCCTCACGATCGCCGGCTACTCGATCAACGATACCATCGTCGTCTACGACCGGATCCGCGAGGGCCTGAAAGCCGGCGTGGGCGGATCGATCCAGACGCTGATGAACAACAGCATCAACGAGACGCTCGGCCGGACGATCCTCACCGGCGGCACGACGCTCCTCTCGGTCGGTGCCCTCTACTTCTTCGGCGGCGCCGTCCTGCGCGACTTCTCGTTCGCGATCCTGGTCGGCATTGTCATCGGCACCTACTCGTCGGTGTTCATCGCCGCCCCGATCGTTCTCTGGGCTTCGAAGCTCCGCGGGAAAAGCGTCCGCCGCGAGGTGCTGGAAAACGAATCGCTCAAAAACGCCTGAGCGCCTGACCCGCGCGCCTCACATTTCCCGATTTTGTGATTGCGCGGGGCAGAACCTTTGATATTCTTACGAACTTTTCCCATGCCAAAATCAATCGCACGCAGTAAAACCCGCAAGTCCGTCGCCAAGCGGTTCAAGGTCACCGGAACCGGAAAGATTCTCCGCTCCAAGGCCAGCCGCAGGCACCTTCTTGCAACCAAGAGCGCGAACAAGAAGCGCAAGATGGCCAAGTCCGCCGTCGTGGATCCGACCGACGTCGCCCGCATCAAGGCGAACCTCCCGTTCAGCCACTAGATTTTTTCCGATCCCTTGGACTTCCCGGGAGTTTTTCCGGGATGTCGGAGCCGGCGAGTCCGGGGATCCCATGAAACGAACAGCCGCTCCAAGGAGACCCTGCTTCACTGCAGGATGACAGACCATGCCAAGAGCAACCAATGCTCCCGCCAGCCGCGCGCGCCGCAAGCGCGTCATCGATGCCTCGAAGGGTTATCGCGGCCGCAAATCGAAACTCTTCCGCTACGCCAAGGACGCGCAGATGAAGGGGAAATACTGGGCCTACCGCGACCGCAAGACGCGCAAGCGCAATTTCCGCAGCCTCTGGATCACCCGCCTCAGCGCGGCGGTCCGGGCGCACGGCCTGACCTACAGCCGGTTCATCGAGGGCCTGAAAGCCGCGAACATCACGATCGACCGCAAGGTTCTTTCGGATATCGCGATCCAGGACGAGGCCGTGTTCAAGCAGATCGCCGACAAGGCGGTTGCGGCGCTCGCTGCCAAGAAGGCGGCCTGATTCATCCACGGCGGCACGGGCGGGATGTCCGTGCCGCGGAATCATCCGATGGAGCAGCAAGTTGACGCCCTGCGGGCGGATGCCCTGACGGCAATCGGCTCGGCACCTGACCGTGCCGCGCTCGAAGCCGTGCGCGTGCGATTTCTCGGCAAGAGCGGGGCGATCACCGCGCTCAGCGAGGGCATGCGCACCGTGGCCAAAGAGGACCGGCCGCGCGTGGGCAAGCTGCTGAACGACCTCCGGCAGGCGGTGACCTCCGCGCTGGAGTCGCGGGAGTTTGCCCTGCTGGAGGCGGCCGACGCCTCGGCGGTGGCATCGCTCGACCTCACGCTTCCGGGGACATTTCCATCCCCCGGCACCCTGCATCCGCTTACGCAGCTGCTCGACAGGGCGGTGCGGTGCTTCCGGCGCATGGGCTTTGCGATCGCAGACGGCCCCGACATCGAGACCGAGTGGCATTGCTTTGACGCGTTGAACACCCCGCCCGACCACCCGGCCCGGAACGAGCAGGATACCTTCTACCTGCCCGACGGCCGGCTGCTGCGCTCGCACACCTCGACCGTGCAGATCCGCGTGATGGAAAACTGTCCGCCCCCGGTACGGATTATCGCCCCCGGTTCGGCTTACCGCCGGGACGAGGTCGATGCGACCCACCTGGCGCAGTTCACCCAGATGGAAGGGCTCTACGTGGCGGAGAACGTCAGCCTCGCCGACCTCAAGGGCACGCTCGAATTTTTCTTCCGTGAGCTCTTCGGGCCCGGGACCGACATCCAGTTCCGCCCGCACTTTTTCCCGTTCACCGAACCGAGCTACGAGATCGACATCCGGACCGCCGCCCTTGGCAACCGCTGGATGGAGCTCGCCGGCTGCGGGATGGTTGATCCGGCCGTCTTCGAGGCGATCTGCGACCGCCGCGGCGACCGCCTCTACGACCCCGAGCGCATCTCGGGGTTTGCGTTCGGATTCGGCCTCGACCGCCTCGCCATGAACCTTGCCCGCATCCCCGACATCCGCATGCTCGTCGAAAATGACCTCCGGTTTTTGAGGCAGTTCCCCTGATGAAAATTTCGATCAACTGGCTTCGTGATTTTGTGGACTGCCGGCTGCCGGCCGCCGAACTCGAGTCCCTGCTCCGGCGGGCCGGGCTGGAAGTTGCATCGGTCGAGGAGCGCGGGGCGGCGATCGACAAGGTTGTGGTCGCGCAAGTCCTGGAGTCGAACCCGCACCCGAATGCCGACCGGCTCAGCGTCTGCCGGGTGGACGACGGATCGGGCACGCCGAGGCAGATCGTCTGCGGCGCAAAGAACTATAAGGTCGGGGACAAGGTGCCTCTGGCGCTGCCCGGAGCGGTGATGCCCGGCGATTTCAAAATCAAGACCGGCAAGCTGCGCGGCGTCGAGAGCGAAGGCATGATGTGCAGCGCGAAGGAACTCCGTCTCGCGGAGGATTCCGACGGCCTCCTGATTCTTTCTCAGGATGCTGTGCCCGGAACGCCGCTCTCCGACCTGTTTCCTCCGGATGTCATCCTGGAGCTCGAGATCACGCCGAACCGTGCCGACTGGCTCAGCCACCTCGGTGTCGCGCGCGAGGTCGGGATCTTCGCCGCGCTGCCGGTGAACCCGCCCGCGATTCCGGCTCCGGCCTACGCCCCGGCGGGCGATGCCGTGCGCCTCGATGCCCCCGAATGCCCGCATTACACGCTTCGCAGGATCCGGGGAGTGAAGGTTGGTCCGAGTCCGCAATGGCTCTGCGACCGTCTGGCCGCAATCGGGCTGCGCCCGGTCAACAACGTGGTGGACGTGACCAACTACGTCCTCTTCGAGCTTGGACAGCCGCTCCACGCGTTTGATGCGGCGAAAGTCTCCGGCGGCCTGCGGGTCCGTCACGCTTCTGAAGGTGAGGCCTTCCGCGCCCTCGACGGCCGCGACTACTGCCTGTCTGCAGGGAGCCTTGCCATCGCGGACGATCGCCGGATCGTCGCGCTCGCCGGCGTGATGGGCGGCGAGGATTCGGGCGTCACGGACGGTACGACCGACATCCTTCTCGAAAGTGCCGCCTTCGATCCGGCGAGCGTCCGCCGGACCTCGCGCGCGCTCGGGCTCCTGAGCGATTCCAGTTACCGGTTTGAGCGCGGGGTCGATCCCGAGATGATCGCCGCCGCCTCGAGCCGTGCCGCAGCGCTGATCGTTCAGGTTGCCGGCGGAGTGGCGGAGGAAGTGACTCTTGAGACCGGCACGCGCTGGGTGCGCGGAAGCATCGCGCTCCGGCACGCCCGTGTGCGCTTGCTCCTCGGCGTGGAACTGGCGGATGCCGAAATCGAGGAATCGCTTGCTCGGATCGGCCTTGTGAAGCTGTCCGGCGGAGACGTTTCCTCGTGGGAGATCCCGGGATTCCGCCGTGAGCTCCAACGCGAGGTCGACCTCATCGAGGAGATCGCGCGCGTGGTCGGGATCGAGCGCATCCCATCGCGCACATCGGCGGTCTTCGCCCCGTCCTCCGCCCCCGATGCCGCTTATGACTTTGCGATGTCCGCACGCCAGCGTCTGGCCGGGCTGGGATTCCACGAGGCCCGCACCAGCACGCTCGTCGCAGCATCCGGGGCCGCATGGGCCGGGCCGGCCGTGGAACTCAAAAACCCGTTCGGTGACGACCAGTCCCGTCTGCGCACCAGCCTGCTGCCCGGACTCCTGTCCGCCCTCCGGCGCAACCTCGATCAGGGCGCGTCGTCGATCCGGCTTTTTGAATGCGGGCGCGTCTTTTCGCCCTCCGGAGAATCCCCGCGCATCGCCTTTGTGCTCACCGGTCCTGCCGCGGAGCGCTCCTGGCGCGGCGAATCCGGACGGGCCTCAGACCTCTTCGATCTCAAGGGGGCGGTCTGCGGGCTCGCCGGGTTGGGCGAAGGAGATCTGGTCCCTCTCGAGCATGCGCCTGAGCCATTCGGCGCGGCCATCGAAGCGTTCAAGAACGGGCGCCGCATCGGTGTCTTCGGAGTGCTGCACCCGGCCGAAGCCCGCAAGCTGGATGCCACCGCCCCGGTCCTTGCCGCCGAGTTCGATGCGGCTGCCTGGCAGGAGTCCGCCGCCGGACTCCCCGCCACCGCGCCGCTGCCGAAATTCCCCGGGTCGACACGCGATATCGCCCTCACCGCGCCGCTGACGCTTTCGTTCGGTGCCGTGCGAGAGGCCGTCCTCGCGCAGAAGGAGCCGCTCCTGCAGTCCCTGCACCTTTTCGATCTGTTCACAGATGCCAGCGGGAACAAGCTGCCCGCCGACAGAAAATCGCTCGCGATCTCCTTGACATTCCGGTCCGTTGAGCGGACGCTCACAGCAGAGGAAGTCAACGCCTCCACAGACCGCTTGAAAGCCGGATTGAAAGAGCGCCTGGGGGTCGATTTCCGGGAATAGTTCTTTTTAAAATTTTTCCAATTTGCGGCAGGGACCACATCTGCCGCGCACGATTTGCCCTTCTGTGTTCGCGATTACACGGAGCAAACTCCCGGACCGATAATAACAAATCATCCCGGAGGCTTGGCTCCCGGCGCCATGACACGCCTTTACTGGAAGTCAGAGCGCAGGGTAAGCGGTCATCCACCCTTATACTGGGGAACGGGATATGCTTCGAAACGGCACGAGCGGGGCAAAATTTTCAGCGGGCGGTTCTCACCGGAGAGCCGCCCGCTCTTTTTATTTACGCTTTTAATTAGTTTTTCTAATAGATTTCCTGATCGTCGTCTGTTTACATGGGAGAAACCCACCCTTCTCCTATGCGCAATTCGATCAGCCCAAACGGCGAGCGTCCCCTTCCGCGGGGGATGACTCTCATCACGAACTCCCTGCTGAACAAAGGCACCGCCTTCTCGGAGGAGGAGCGCGATGCCCTCGGACTCCGCGGGTTGCTTCCGCCACGGATCTTCACGATCGAGGAGCAGGCGGAACGGGCTCTCATGAACCTCCGCCGGAAAACGACCGATCTGGAGAAATACATTTTTCTCACAATGCTGCAGCAGCGGAACGAGACGCTCTTTTTCCATCTGCTCCACGACCACCTCGAGGAGATGATGCCGATCATCTACACCCCGACCGTCGGCCAGGCCTGCCTCGAGTTCGGGAGCATCTTCCGGCGTCCGCGCGGGCTCTATATCACGGCCGACGACCGCGGGAAAATGCGTGAAATCCTGCGCCACTGGCCGAATGTCGGCGTGCGGATGATCGTTGTGACCGACGGCGAGCGCATCCTCGGGCTCGGCGATCTCGGGGCCTACGGCATGGGGATCCCGATCGGCAAGCTGTCCCTCTACACTGCGTGCGCCGGACTGCATCCGTATTACTGCCTGCCGGTGGTCCTGGATGTCGGTACCAACAACGAGGCGCTTCTGAAGGATCCCTTCTACATCGGACTGAACCGCCGCCGGCTGCGCGGTGCCGAGTATCAGGCGGTCACGACGGAATTCATGGAGGCGGCGCAGGACGTGTTTCCGGGATGCATGATCCAGTTTGAGGATTTTGGAAATGAGAACGCCTTCCATCTGCTGGAGACCTGGCGGACCAGGGCCTGCACGTTCAACGACGACATCCAGGGCACGGCGGCCGTGGCGGTTGCGGGAGTCCTTGCGGCGATGCGTCTGAGCGGCGGCACGGCTGCCGGCCAGCGGCTTCTCTTCATGGGGGCCGGCGAGGCGGGCCTCGGCATCGCAAATCTTTTTGTCGAGCATCTCAGCAGCATGGGCGTCGCCCCCGAGGCGGCCCGCCAGAGCTGCTGGTTCCTCGATTCCAAGGGCCTCCTCGTCGCCTCGCGCCGGGAGGATCTGGTCGCGCACAAGCGGCCCTATGCGCACGAGGCAGAATTTATCCGGGACCTGCCCGGTGCCATCCGGGCCATCCGCCCCACCGCGCTCATCGGCGTCTGCGGGACGCCGGGTGTCTTCAACGAGGAGGTCATCCGCCTGATGGCCGACCTCAACGAGCGTCCGGTCATCTTTGCGCTCTCCAACCCCACTTCGCGCGCGGAGTGCACGTCGACGGAAGCCATCGCGCTCAGCGGCGGACGCGCGATCTTCGCCAGCGGAAGCCCGATGCCCGCGGTCGAGCATGACGGACGCCGGATCGTTCCCGGGCAGGGGAACAACGTTTACATCTTTCCCGGCGTCGGGCTTGGAGCGCTCGCCTTCCAATCCCGGCATGTGACAGACGCCATGTTCCTGGCTGCCGCGCGGGAGCTGGCGGCGCTCGTCACCGACGGGGAACTGGCCGAGGGGCGGATCTACCCGAAACTTCAACGCATCCGCGAGGTATCCCTGGCGATCGCCGTGGCGGTGGCCCGCGAGGCCTTCCGTTCCGGACTTGCCCAAGAGCCTCAGCCCGAGAATATCGAGGAGGAAATCCGCAAGCGGATGTTCCGGGCCGACTATACCGACTACTCGGCCTGATTCCCCCGGGGACCGGCAATCCGCCTTTCCAACCAGTCCAATCCGGGGCCCGACAACCATGAACGCCGCAGCAAGAACCCGCCTTCAGCCCGCTCTGGAGGTCTTGTCCCTCGCGGTAGTGATTTTTCTTTTCTGCCGCTTGGGAGTTGCGCTGAGCATGGGAAGTATCCACACGGTGAGTCCCCTGTGGCCGGCGTCGGGTGCCGCGTTGGCCGGGCTCTGGCTGCTCGGCCGGTCGCGCTGGCCGGCGATCGTCATCGGGACGGCCGCCAGCAACCTGCTCTCCGGGGATCCTCTTCTTTTTACCATCCTCGGTCCATGGGGGAACACTGCGGAAACGCTCGCCGCGCTGTGGTTGGCCCGAAGGTTTGATCTTAAAATGCCGTTCCGCAAGCCCGCGGACGTCCCCCTGTTTCTGATCTTTGTCTGCGCCCTGCCTGCTGCTGCCAGCGGTGTTTGGAGCGTCGGGGTCCTCCACCTTGCCGGAGTGGTTTCCTGGTCGGGCCTGGGCTCGACATTTGCTCTCTGGTGGCTCGGGAACAGCCAGGGCATCCTTCTTGTGGCTCCGGCAGGCATTGCGTTCTGGATTCTTGTCAGGGAAAGCGACTGGGCTGCCCGCGGCGAATGCCTGGGATTTGGTTTTCTGGCTGCGCTGGCCACCGCGGCCGCCCTGCTTCTGCCGGCCGGATCTGCCATGAGCTACCCGCTGTCCTGGACTGCCTTTGCCGTCGTTCTGTGGGCCGCCTTCCGGCAGGGGTTTCCCGGAGCCGCGCTCGCAACGTGCGCGACGATTGCTGTCGCAACCTGCGCCACGCTTTTCGGCATAGGAGTCTTCCTGCAGGGAGAACTCGTCAGCAGCCTCAGCCTGCTGGTGGTGTTCAACGTGGTCGTCGCGGCAACCGGTCTCCTGGTTGCTGCCAGCCATTTCGAAGGACGCCAATCCCAGGCAAGCCTCCGGGAATCGGAATTCAGGATCCGCCGCCTCTATGACAGCATGCGCGACGCTTATGCGAGCGTGGACATGGACGGGCACTTCATGGAGTTCAACCAGGCCTACCTTGAACTCGTTGGCTATAATTCCACGGAGCTTTCCGCTCTGACCTATTCGGACATCACTCCCCCGGAATGGCACGCCATGCTTGAAAATCTTCTCCGGGACCAGATTCTGCCTCGCGGATACACGGACGTCTATGAGAAGGAATACCGGAGGAAGGACGGCAGCCATGTCCCGGTCGAGTTGCGGGCCTATCTCATCAGGGGCGATGACGGCGTTCCCACCGGGATCTGGGCGATCGTCCGGGACATCTCGGAGCGCAAGCGCATCGAGGGCCACGCCGAGCGGGCTCTGCGCCATGAGGCCGAGTGGCTGCAGCTCCGGATCCAGAGCCAGCCCCATCTCCTCTTCAATGCACTGACAAGCCTCCGCGCGCTGATCCGGGTCGATCCCGACCAGGCCGTCGAGTTTGCCACGAAGCTTGCCAGGTTCCTCCGTGCCTCGCTCCGGATCGACCAGCGCCACCTCGTTCCGCTGGAAAGCGAGTTGGAGCTCGCGACCAACTACCTGGATGTCGAACGCTTCCGCTTCGAGGAGCGCCTTCGCTGGCACATCAATGTGCCGTCCGAACTCCTCACCGTTGAGTTCCCGCCGCTCGTTCTGCTGACCCTCGTTGAAAATGCGGTCAAGCATTCGATTGCGCACCGGATCGAGGGCGGCGAGATCCGCATCTCGTCCGGGCACCGTGATTCCGAAACCTTTCTCCGCGTCGAAAACACCGGATCACTCAGCGCGCAACATACCGAGCGCGGAGGCATCGGACTGAGAAATGCCCGTGAGCGGCTGGAGCTGTTTTTCGGTACCGGCGCCGCACTGGAGCTCCGGGAAAACGGCTCCACCGTGGTTGCCGAAATCCGGATCCCCCGGGCGCAGGTCCCGTGATCGCTGCGGTGCTCCGAAGACAAAAACGGGCTGCCGCCCGGATTGACGGGGTCGGCAAACTGATGTTTCCTTAGCCGCTCCCTCCCCGACGTTCCGCCTATGAAGCCGCTTGTTTCCCTTCTTATTTTCACCCTGTCGCTGCCGGCGTTTCTCCCTGCGGCCGATGACGCAGCCACCGGGCAGGCGCAGGCCCTCGGGCAGGCGCAGCAGAAGACCTCCGCCTCCAACACCCATCCCGACGCGCAATGGTTCCCGCAGGCCGGGCTGGGGCTCTTCATCCACTGGGGGATTGCTGCGGTTCAGGCCAAGGGCGACCTCTCCTGGTGCATGCTGGCGAACAAGCCCTGGTATGATGCCACCGTCCCGCCCAACGAGTATTACGGGTCGATCAAGGACTGGCGCCCCGACCGGATGGACTACGACAAGATGCTGGCCGCCGCAAAAGCCGCCGGCTTCACCTACGCCGTCATGGTCACCAAGCACCACGACGGCTTCACGTTCTGGCCGTCGGCCTACGGGGACTTCGGAACGAAACACAGTTTTGGAGGACGCGATTTCGTGAAGGAATACGTGGACGCCTGCCGGAAGCACGGCCTGAAGGTCGGGCTCTACTATTCGCCTCCGGATTGGGGGTTCGATCGGAATTACCGGAGCTGGGCGCTGAAAGGCCCGGCATTGGACATGGATCACAAACCGAATCCGATCCCGCCCAAACCGCCCGGCCACGATCAGGCCCGCGCGGAATTGGTCCGCGGCCAGCTCCGCGAACTCCTCGGCAATTACGGAAAGATCGACCTGATCTGGTTCGACGGAGGCAAGGGGGAACTTCCGAACGAGGAGGTCCGCCGCCTCCAGCCCGGAATCGTGATCAACAAGCGCAACGGCGGCGCGGGGGATTACGCGGACAGTGAGGGCGCGCTTCCGGCGAAGCGGTTTGATGGCTGGTTCGAATCATGCGTCACCTGCTGGCCGATGCGGAAGTGGTCGTATTCCGAGGAATACGGTTTCAATGACGCGCCGATGACCCTGTCGATGCTCAGCATCCTTCGCGCCTGGGGTGGCAATCTGCTCGCGAATGTGGGCCCGAAGGGCGACGGCACGGTGCCCGCTCCCGCGCTCGATTGCTGGGCGGCGATGGCCCGGTGGATGGCGCATAGCCGGGAGTCGCTCTATGACGTGCAGCCCGGACCCTGGCCGACGGACGTCAACCTGCCGGTCACGCTCGGCAAGGACACCGCCTACATCCATTTCCTGCCGAGGCTTCCAGACGCCCTCCCGCATGTCCCCGCCCAGGAGAGAAAATTCACGCGCACGAAACAGGTGATCCCCTCTCTGCCGGAGTTTACCAATACTGCGGTCTGGAAAAATGCGCCCAAGCCTGAGAAGGTCACCCTGCTGCGAACCGGGCAGGCGGTCCCCTTCGAATACAAGGACAACACGCTTACGATCACCCTGCCTGATGCGCTCCGCACGCCGGAGGTGGACGTCGTGAAGGTCGGGCTTTCCGGTTCTTAAACATCCTCCAGCTCGGTCGAAAAATCCTTCCAACCTCCGCTTGCCAATGCCGGTCGGGAGTGCATCATCGCCTGCCTCTATGGAACGCCTAAAACTCGGAATTCTTGGATCGGGAAAGGGATCGAACTTCCGTGCGATCCTCTCGGAGATCCAAGGCGGGAGGCTTGATGCCGAGCCGGCGGTGGTCCTTGCGGACGTCGAATCCGCGGGCATCCTCGACCTCGCGCGGGAGGCAGGGATCCCGGCGCACGTGATCCGCGAGCCGCGCTACCGCACGAAGCTTTCCCCCGAGGTGGAGGCCGGCGTCGTGCAGATCCTTCAGGAGGCCGGCGTCGACCTGGTGGTGCTGGCCGGCTACATGCGGATGATCAAGGCCCCTCTGCTCGAGGCCTTCCCGCGCCGGGTCATCAACATCCATCCCTCGCTCCTCCCTCATTTTCCGGGGCTCGAAGCGTGGCGCCAGGCCGTCGAGGCCGGCGCAGCTGTCAGCGGCTGCACGGTCCATTTTGTCGATGGCGGCATGGACACCGGCGAGATCATCGCGCAGTCCGAGGTTCCGGTGCTTCCCGGCGATACGCCGGCCGCCCTGCATGCCCGGATTCAGGTGGCCGAGCACGCGCTTTACCCCGACGTCATCCGCCGGTTTGCGGCCCGCGAGCTTCCATGAGCCGTTTCCGACTCTACGACCTCAACCCCGAGCAGCAGCGCGCGGCCACGCATGAGAGCGGGCCGCTCCTGATCCTCGCCGGGGCCGGCACGGGCAAGACCCGGACGATTGTCGCCCGCATAACCTGGCTTGTCGCTCAGGGGGTCAGCCCCGCGGGCATCCTCGCCGTCACGTTCACCAACAAGGCCGCGCGCGAGATGAAGGAGCGCATCGCCGGAATGATCAGCGCCGACAAGGCGTCTGAGATCACCGCCAGCACGTTCCATGCCCTGTGCGTCCGCATCCTCCGCACGGATGCCGACAAGATCGGCTACAAAAACAACTTCAGCATCTTCGACGAGGGCGACCAGACCGGGCTCATCAAAAAGGTGATCAACCGCGTGACCGCGCGCGACGAGAAGCTCGATCCCGGCCTCGCGAAGGCGATGATCAGCAAGGCGAAGAACAACGGCTGGGCGGCCCCGAAGGACGAGGAGACCATCATCGGCGCGGTGTATGCCCGCTACGAGCGCGAGCTGAAGGCGCTCAACGCGATGGATTTCGACGACCTCCTCGTGCAGGCGGTCAAGCTCCTTGAGGAACATCCCCTCGTGCGCGACAAATGGCGCTCGCGCTTCCAGCACATGCTCGTCGACGAGTTCCAGGATACCAACGGCCTCCAGCTCCGCCTTGTGAGCCTGCTGGCGGCCGGCTCGCCGCCGAACATCTGCGTCGTGGGCGACGACGACCAGAGCATCTACGGCTGGCGCGGCGCCGAGGTTTCCAACATTCTCGAGTTTGAAAAGCATTTCCGCGACCCGGAGGTCATCCGCCTCGAGCAGAACTACCGGAGCACGAACGCCATCCTCGGCGCTGCCAACCGCCTCATCAAAAACAACCCGCGCCGGCGTGGCAAGAACCTGTGGAGTTCGCAGGACGGCGGAGATCCGGTCCACGTGGTCTCGGTGCCGGACGACAAGCGGGAAGCCGAGTTTGTGGTCAACGAGATCGGTGCCCTCCGCGCGACGCACAACATCCCGTGGGAGAACTTTGCGGTCGCCTACCGGATGAACGCCCAGTCCCGCCTTCTGGAGGAGAATTTCCGCCGGATGCGGATCCCCTACCGGCTGGTCGGCGGGAAGAGCTTCTTCGACCGGCGCGAGGTCAAGGACGTGCTCGCCACGATGACCTGCCTGGTCAACCCGGCCGACGATGTCGCCCTCCTGCGGATCATCAATACGCCGCCGCGGGGGATCGGTGCGACGACGGTCGAGCTCGCGCTCGACCGCAGCGCCAAGGCCCACCGCAGCCTCTTCGACGAGCTCACCGCGCCGGAGTTCGCCGAGCAGGTCTCGCGCAAAACCGCCGAGGCGATCCGCACGTTCGCCGCTGACCTCTCCGTGGCCCGCATCCATGCGCTCACGCCCGGCGCCGACGTCGCGCAGATCGTCACGGAATTTCTCACCGCCTCCGGCTACTTCGACGACCTCCAGCGTTCCTGCAAAACCCCCGAGGAGGCGCTCAACCGCGAGTCCGGCGCGAAGGAAATCCTGCGCTCGCTCGCCGAACACCAGAAGCGCTCGAAGGGCGGGCTCCAGGATTTTCTCGACAGCATGTCGCTCGACCGGGAGCGCGAGGAGGACAAGAAGGACGACGCCAAGGGCGTCACGCTCATCACGCTCCATGCCGCCAAGGGGCTCGAGTTCCCGCACGTCTTCCTCATCGGCGCGGAGGACGGCCTCATCCCGCACGAGCGGTCGAAATCCGAGGGCACGGTCGACGAGGAACGCCGGCTCTTCTATGTCGGCATCACCCGCGCGATGAAGTCGCTCACGATCACCCACTGCAGCCACCGGATGAAGTTCGGCAGTGCTATGTATTGTCTTCCGAGCCCGTTCCTCAAGGAGATCGAGGGCGAGGGTGTGCTCTCCGAAGGCTACGAGGAAATTGTGAACCGGCCGGTCGCCGAGGAGGACCTCGCCGCGCAGTTCGCTTCGCTCCGCGAGATGCTTTCCCGGGATTGACCGGTCCTGATCACGGCCGCGCCAGCACAAATCCCGCCCAAGAGGCCCCAAGGCCCGCGGTCAGCGTGAGGAACAAATTCGTCGCGGCATGGACGTAGCGGCGGTCGCGTAGAAAGCGCTGCAAGTCCACGGCGAGCGTCGAAAACGTGGTCAGCGCTCCGCAGAAGCCGGCGCCCAGCACGGTCATGACGAGCGGGTCTAGCGACCGGAAGACGGCCACGCCCGCCAGGAATCCGAGCAGGAACGATCCCGCAACGTTCACGAACAGCGTGCCGAACGGAAATTCGGTTTCCGATGCGAGCGCCTTGTTCACCGATGAGTGGACGAAGCCGCCCAGGTGGAACCGGATGAGCGAGCCGACCGCCCCGAAGATCGCAAGAAGCAGGAGCCCGGTCATGGTCGCGCTCCGGGGCGTCCGGGATTTTCCGCTCCGCAAAGATAGACGCCGAGCGCCGTCGTGAGCGCCACGGCCAGGATCCCGCATACCAGGCTTGCGACAAGGTAGGCGGTCGCTGAGGCATGAAGCCCGCTTCGTGCCAGGATCAGGATCTCGACGCTGGCCGTCGAGAATGTCGTATAGGCCCCGCAGAACCCGACGGCCGCAAACGGCTTGATCCACAGCGGAAGGCGCCGGTTCTCCTCGACGCAGGCCATGATGAAACCCAGTAGCGCCGCCCCGCTGACGTTGATCGCAAACGTCGTCCACGGAAAGCCGGGATGAGCGATCTGCGGAGGCGGAAAGACGTGGTCCATCCCATACCTTGCCAGCGTGCCGAGCACACCGCCGGCGGCCACCCAGGCGGAGCTTGCGCCCCACGGGAGGAATTGCTCCGGGCTTTGGTTGCGGGTGTTCATTCGCGGGAGAGCCGTCCGCGCGCCGGGGGTCAGCCCTGCGCTGCCAGCGCGCGGCCCTTCTCGAAGCGGGCGAGCGTGCGGGCCTTGCCGAGCACCTCAAACATCTCGTAGAGGCCGGGGCCGACCGAGCGGCCGCTCACGGAGACGCGGGCCGGATGGACGAGCTCGCCGGTCTTCACGCCGAGGGCGGCTGCGGTTTCCTTGAGCCGGGCCTCGATCGCGGCGTGCGTCCAGTCGTCGAGACCGGAGAGCGCGGTGCCGAGCGCTTCGAGTCGGTCTGCCGCTCCGGGCTTGGCCAGGCTCTTGGCGACGGCCTCGGGGTCGAACGCATAGTCCTCGGTGAAGAGGAATCCGATCCAGCCCGGAACATCGCTGAGGTGCTTGACCTTCGGCTTGACGATCGCCAACGCCGGCAGGAGCGCCTCAAGGGTGCCATACGGCACGCCGGCCTTGTCCACAAACGGCAGGGCCAGCCCGGCAAAACGCTCGAGCGTCATATGCTGCAGGTGTTGGCCGTTGAGCCAAAAACATTTGTCGAGATCGAAGATCGCGTTCCGGCGGTTGACGTGCGCAAGGTCGAAGAGGGAAACGATCTCAGCGATCGAAAGGAACTCGCGGTTCTCGCCGGGCGACCACCCGAGCAGGCAGAGGTAGTTCGCTACAGCCTCCGGGGTGTAGCCGAGATCGAGGAAATACGTGATGCTCGATCCGCCGTCGCGCTTGCTGAGCTTTTTCCCCTCATGGTTCAGGATGAGCGGGATGTGTGCGAACTTCGGGGGCGTGGCCCCGAGCGCCTGGTAGAGCTCGATGTGCTTCGGCGTGTTCGAGAGGTGGTCCTCGCCGCGGATCACGTGTGTGAGTTGCATTTCAATGTCGTCCACCACATTGACAAAATGGAAGATCCACGAGCCGTCCGGCCGCCGGATCGTCATGTCCGGGTGGGTCGCGGGGTTCGACATGTCGAACTCAATGCGGCCGCAGACGAGATCCTCGACGACGACCGGCTTGCGCTGCGAGCGGAAGCGGATTGCGCCGCCGTCCTCGTAGACATGGCCGCCGGCCTCGAGCTTAGCGAGGTAGGTCTCGTAGATGGCCGAGCGCTCGCTCTGCCGGTAGGGTCCGAACGGCCCGCCCTTGTCCGGGCCCTCGTCCCAGTCGAGCCCGAGCCAGCTCAGGCCGTCGTAGATCACCTGGTGGGCTTCAGCCGTGTTCCGCTTCTCGTCGGTGTCCTCGACACGCAGGATGAACTCCCCGCCGGCCTGGCGTGCATAGAGCCAGTTGAAGAGCGCGGTGCGGGCCCCACCGACGTGCAGGAAACCAGTGGGCGAGGGGGCGAAGCGGGTACGGACTTTCATCGGCAAAGGAAACCTGATCCGCTCCGGGAACTCAAGCCCGTGCGCAAAATTTCACACGCAGGCGACCGTTGCCCGCCACTGGAGGCAGACCTGATGGTAGAGGGCCAGGTATTCCAGATCCGCATCCGCCAGTCCGTGGCTCCAGCGGATCCGGCCCTCCCGGTCCAGCTTCCGCACCTCATGCAGCGGGCAGAATTCCGGGTTCGTCCCGTCATGCGGGCAGGCCTCACCCAGGCGAACCACTGCCAATAGCATTTGTTCCCGCTGGTCCGCACTCATAAGCCTACCTTAGCAAAGATAAAAATGAAGTCACTGCGATTCTTGCATGCCGGCTGCGAACGGAGGCAGGGAATCGATTTCGTGCGGCAGAAATCAGCGGCCCATGTTGAGCCCCTGCCGGCTTCAATCCTTCCTCTCCCGAGATCGCGATCGGTGTTGGCGCCAGTTTCTCCGGGAAGCGCGCCTTTTTTCGGCCGAGGCGTTTTGAACAAAGTTTGCGCGCGGCTTGCCATTCTTTGACGAATTGGGCTATACACGGAGCCCTTTCCACCTCCCCACCTCATTATGAATCCCTTTCTCGGCGTTTTTTTTCACTGGCTCGGCGGCTTGGCATCCGGAAGTTTCTACGTTCCTTTCCGCTTCGTCAAAAAGTGGTCATGGGAGACCGCATGGCTCGTTGGCGGGGTTTTTTCCTGGATTATCATGCCGTCGCTGCTGGCCCTGATCATGACGAAAAATCCTCATGCTGTGGTTTTGGCACAGCCGGCGAGCACGCTGCTCTGGACGTATTTCTTCGGGGTGTTGTGGGGGTTTGGCGGGCTGACGTTCGGGCTCACGATGCGCTACCTCGGGATGTCGCTCGGGATGGGCGTGGCGCTCGGCTACTGCGCCGCGTTCGGCACGCTTCTGCCGCCGGTGGCGAAGACGTTTTTCGCCGCAATCCCGGTCGATGAGACGATCGGCCAGATCGCCGCGACCCTGCCAGGCCAGATCACCCTCCTGGGCGTCGGAGTCTGTCTGCTCGGCATTGCGCTGGCCGCGCTGGCCGGGCTCAACAAGGAACGCGAGATGGACGCGAAGGAAAAGACCTCCGCGATCAAGGAGTTCAACTTCACGAAGGGGATTCTGGTCGCCACGTTTTCCGGCGTGATGAGCGCCTGCTTCGCCTTTGCGCTCACGGCGGCCAAACCGATCGGCGAGGCGTCGCTGGCCGCGGGAACGGGCGAGATCTGGACCGGGCTGCCGAAGCTCATCGTCGTCCTGCTCGGCGGGTTCACGACCAACTTCGTCTGGTGCGCCTATCTGAATTTCCGCAACCGGACCGGATACCAGTATTTCAGCGGGACGATCAAGGCCGAGCACGCGGGGCTGGGTGGTGCCGGCGGCGAGCACGGACCCTCCGCCACAGTCGAAGCGCCGGCCGATGGCGACCTGCGGGTCCCCGTTGCGGGCAACTACTTCTTCTCCGCTCTGGCCGGCACGGTGTGGTATTTCCAGTTTTTCTTCTACACGATGGGCGAGACGCAGATGGGCAAATTTGGGTTTGCCAGCTGGACGCTCCACATGGCCAGCATCATCATCTTCAGCACGATGTGGGGCTGGATTTTCCACGAGTGGAAGGGCTCGAGCAAGAAGACCCATCTGCTCATCGCGCTGGGCATCTTCACCCTCATCCTCTCGACGATCATCATCGGCTACGGGACCTGGCTCAAGGGCGGCGGCGGACTGCAGGTGCTGATCAAGATGATCTTCGGGTAGCCGCTCAAAATTCGAAGCGACAGCAAGCCTGCGTGGCCTTTTGGCCGCCCGCGGCGGCGGGCCCAAAATCTAATTTCCCAGTAGCGCGTTCTTGAGTTCGGGCATGACCGGGTTGGAGCCGAACCAGAGGCTGAGAAACGCCTTCTGGAAGTTGCGGCCGGCGATCGTCCCCTTCAGCGTGCCGCTGTCGTAGACCCGCGTGTCGTCGCCGTCGATCACGACGGTCTCGACTCCGCCTTTCTTGAGCGGACCGAACATCTTGATGAACTTGTCGCGGTCGGCTTCGAACCCCGGATAGGTGAATGTCACGCTGTCCTTGAACTGGGCGGTCCAGGCATCGGTGACCTGACCCTGGCCGACGCCCTGGAGGAACGTGAAATTGAACTGGAGTGGCCCCGGGGAGGCCATGACCGCCTTTCCGCTGCGCAGCGGAGCCGGTGCATAAAACGAGGCGACGTAGGCCTTGATCGGAACGACGAGCAGGACGACCGTGCGGACGCCGGCGCCGTTGAGCGGGAGTGTCTTGCCGGAGACGGTCACCTGCGGGGCGACGTTGACCCCCTCGATCTGGAGCGCCAGGGCGGTCGGGACTGTGGAGAGCAGAATGGCGGCGAGGACCGCCAGCAGGAGTGGAGTTTTATTCATGGTCGCTGTGAGCGTTGATGCCGCGAGTCTGTAGAAGATCGCTGGTCCGAAGGCGATAAAAATTCCCCGTCTCCGCCGGGCCGGGTGCAATCCACCTCATTCGCATTTGATCGCGCCTGAGCCGACAGGGCAGCAAGCGTCTTCGTGATGGCGCGGCATCATGGACAGGAGCAGGCCTTCCAGATCGCGAGCTGGCCCGGCCGGACGGTCGGGATCGAGGAATTCCCCTTCGCGCAGCGACGCGATCAGGACCGAAAAGATGGCCGGGAGCTGGTCCGATTCAACGGAGATGCCCCAGATTTTTTCTCCTGTGCTCGTGTGCCGGAGGATGCCGGTGAGTCCGGCCTTCCGCAAAAGCTCCGCGAGGTCGCGCAGCTTCGGCGCACAGATTTCGAAGCGCCCATCGGGCGATTTGGTGATCGAATAAAATCCTTCGGGTTTTGCAATCCACATGGCTGTTTGTCGTTTGGTTGACGGATCGCTGGGATCCGTCAGGGTTCGCAGACAAATCTACCCGCACGGGTGGGACATCCGCGGGGCTACCCGCAAAGTTATTTGGCCGCGCCCCAGTCGGTGCCGCTTGCGATGCCGACCTCGATCCGGACGTCCGGATAAAGCGCCTGCATCGCCTCGATCATCTTTGCTTTGACGACCTCGCAAGTTTCCGGAGCGGCGGCCTCCGGGCATTCGATGATCAGCTCATCATGGATGGTGGAGACGATGCGGGCGCCCTCGGGGAGAAGACGTGCGACATCGAGCATCGCCTGCTTCATGCCGTCGGCGCACCCGCCCTGCACCGGGGCGTTCACCAGCGCGGTGAAGCGCGCCCACCCGTCCGCGCTGTCCGCGATGAGGCGGCGTCTTCCAAGCGCTGTGCGGGCCTCCGGGGCCCTGCTGCGGGCCAGCTTCCAGCAGGCCGCATGCCAGCGGGCAATGCCGGGGTAGGCGGCAAAGAACTTGTTGATGATCCGGCTGGCCTCCTGAACGCTGAGGGCGACGCCGAATGCCTTGGCGGCATATTTGACGAGTCCGTTGGCCCCCTGGCCATAGATGAGTCCGAAGTTGGCGCTCTTGGCAATCTGGCGGTCAGCGCTGTTCACGGCGGACACCGGCTTGTCGAGAATCGCCGCTGCGGTGAGCTTGTGGAGGTCGTCGCCGGCGGCGAGTGCGGTCTTCATCGACCTTTCATCGGCGATCGCCGCAACCGCCCGGAGCTCGATCTGGCTGTAGTCGGCGACGACGAGACGGGAACCCTGAGCGGCAACGAAGCAGGAGCGGATCGGTCCACGGCCGATTCCCTGCAAATTCGGCGAGCGGCAAACGAAGCGGCCGGTATCCGTGCCGGTAGGATCGAAGCGCGCATGGATCCTGCCGTCAGGCTGAATCGATTGAAGTAGCCCCTCCGCCTGCTGGAATGTCTTCTCCGCGCCCCGATAGGTGAGGATTTCGGGAACAATCCTTCCGTCATTGGCGGCGAGCAGTGTTGCCTCCTCGGTGTCGGGAACCGCGATGCCGGCCCGCGCCAGAGCAGCCTGCAAACGCTGGGGGCTGGAGGGGTTGAGGGACGGAAGCTTGAGCGCGTCGGCAAGCGCTCTGGCGGAGTGTTCCATCTGCCGCCTGGCCCCGGAGGCCAGCGCCTTCAGGCGGGTGGCATTGACGGCGATGCCGGACTCCTCCATCCCGGCGACCACGGGGAGGAGCTCCATTTCGAGAGCGGCGACCTGCTTGAGCCCGGCTTTGCCGAGCTCCCTTGCCAAAACCTTCTGGAGCGCGTGCAGGAAGGCTGCTTCGCGGGCGGCATGAGCGATCTGCCCTTCGGTAAAGAAGAGCCCGCCCCAGTCGGAGGCCGAATGGTCTTCGCCGGCGGGGATGTCCAGATGGCGCAGCAGCAGATCATCGAGCCGGTCACCGCCCTGCGTGCCGGCTGTGAGCAGGCGGGACGCGGTCCTGGTGCAGAAGACGTTGCGCGGGCGGATTCCGCACTTCACCGCAAGCCAGAGGAGGGCATCGCAGCCCCCGTGAGCGGTCACGCGCACACTCTGGATTGCCGCGCCGACCGGGCCGAGATCGCAGCCGGTCTGTTCAAGGTCCAGGAGCCGGGGGCATTCACCCGGCCAGCTGAGCGCGAGGAGCCGGATCCCGCCGCGCCATGGCCCCGCCTCGATCCCGGAGCCGTGCACCTGAAGGGCGATCGCAACACTGCGCGACGCGTGGATCGCACCGGCGATCGCATCGAATGCGGAGCGCGAGTTGACCAGAACGGGCTCGGATGGCGCCGGGCTCATTGCCCGAGCTTGATCCGGCGGGCGTTGACCTCCGGCAGGTTGGCACGGCGGAACCGGGCCTGCGCCTTGGGAATGTCGTAGGCCACCCGGCGGTAAAGGAGCAGGTTGCGCTCGAAGTCGTAGAGCGCGTAGCAGGCGTCCGGAATTTCGTCGCGGGGCTGGCCGACGCTGCCGACATTCACCGCGTAGCGGCAGCCGGGATCGAGCTTGATCGCCGTCGTCCCCGGTGAGTAGCACAGGATCTCGCCCTGCTTTTCCTGCCAGAGGGCGGGCACATGGGTATGGCCCTGGAAGCTGACGAAGGATTTCTGGAGCACGAAATGCTCGCGGGCATCTTCCGGCTCGTGGATGTAGTTGAACCGGGCGAGCTCGCTGAGTGAGGCGTGGGAAAATGTCATGTTCTCCAGCCCGGCTACCGCCGGGAGCGCATGCAGCCACTGCATCTGTGCGCTGCTGAGCTCGAGCCTTGCAAGTTCGATCGGGACCGCGATCGCATCCCCGAGATTCCACGAGGGAAACTGGCTGGCCATCAGGAGCATTGCCTCATGGTTGCCCTGGACGGTTTGCTGGCAGCGGTTCATGACCTCCTTGACGCAGGCAGCGGGTTCCGGTCCGTAGCCCACGATGTCGCCCAGGCAGATGATCCCGCGGCACGGATACTGCCCGATATCCGCGAGAACTGCTGTGAGCGCGTCGATGTTTCCATGGATGTCGCTGATCAGCGCATGGAAGCAGGGCGGAGAGGGGACTTTTGCGGACATGAATGGCTTCCCCATGTGGTTTCCGATCCGGCCGAAGATGTCAAGCAGGCACCCGCGAAAGCCTGCGCGCAGCCTTCCGCTCAACGGCCGGCTGCAGCGGGCATGTTTTTTTTCGCGGCGGCGCGCGCGCGATGGAAAAGGTATTGCTGGACGTAGCCGGCATACGGTCCGAGGCGCCTCCGCGCGTAGCGGGCCAGCTGCGACGCCGTCCCGCTGCGGCCCCGGCGCATCGCCAGAAGCACGCGGTGGATCCACACATCGATCGGCACCGCATCGAGCCGTTCGTAGCCGAAGAGGAGAACGCAGTTGGCGACCTTCACGCCCACCCCGGGCAGTCCGGTGAGCGTCCGCCGGAGGACGTCCGTTTCCAGGCACGCCAGGCTCTCGAGGTCGATGCCGCCCTCGGCAATCCGGCGGGAGGTCGCGAGGAGGTGGGCGGCGCGGTAACCCAGCCCGCAAGCTCTCAGTGAAGTCTCGTCCGCCCCGGCGAGAACGTCCGGCTCCGGGTAAGAAAAATGCGGGCCGACCGGACGGCCGAACGACTTCCGGATCTCCAGCGACATCGCGCGGATGTGGGCGACCTGCTTCATCGACGAGGTGATGAACGTGGCGAGGCATTCCCACCGCGGCTGGCGGATGATCCGCAACCCGCGGCACATGGCCAGCGCCCCGCCCGTGAGCGGGTCGGTCGGGAAAGCCGCATAGATTTCCTCCAGCGGATGATCAAGGGCGAAGTAGCGGGCGACAGTTTCCGCCGTCCCTCCCCGGACGCTCAGCCCGCCGGGAATTTCGTTCACGCGTATGCGGGTGCTCCCGATGAGTCCGTCCCACGTGCCGTCCGGCAACCGTTCCCAATGGAAAACCTGACCGCTGCGGAGTGTGAGATCGAGTGAGATCGCGCCCTCCGATGCCACGTCGTATGCCTGCTCCCGGCCTGATGGTTCTTTTGCCCGCACATTCACCCGCCGGGTTATCCCACCGATCCCGCACCCGGTGCAATGAGCGAATTTTTGATTCTGGCCGGCAGCGGGCTGGCGGCTATGCTGCCGCCATGCAAGTCACGAAGGTCAAATACGCCCTCTGGGCGGCCGATTGGCAGAGGTGCCTCAAATTTTATCGCGAGCTCTTCAGCGGCGAGGTGACGATGGAGATGGAGGTCTGGAGTGAGATCGTCATCGCCGGCGCGACGATCGGCATCCACGGTGGCGGCGAGGGCAAACGCACCTGGACCGGGCTGACGTTCCAGGTCGACGACCTGCGGGAGGGAATCCGTCGCCTGGTGGAATGCGGCGGACGGCTGGCCAGCGAGCCGGTCGACACCCCGGAGGACCCGCTCCACCTGGCAATGTGCATCGACCCCGAGGGCAACGAGTTCATGCTGACCCAACGCAGGGTCCGCTGAGCTGGAGCCGCCGGCCGCTGGTTACCAAAGCGGACTGCTGGATGCGGAGCCGGGTGACAACCGTGAGTCTGCCGGGCCCGTCGGGACAGCGAAGGGCAGGTCATCCCGCCTCATTTTTAACGATCGCAGGGATTTTTGCAGGATCCCCTTGATCCGTCTGCGGGACGTTGGCAAAATGGGTCCATGAAAACTGTTGTTGCTCTCCTGAGAAAATTGTTCCGGCGACCCGAGCCGAAGCCCCGGATTCTGACGCGCTGGGTGCGGTAGCGGCGGTCGGGGCAGCCGGAGATCCGCCCCCTCACGGGTCTTGCACCGCTGGCTGTTTCCTTTATTCGTCCACCCGGGCATGAGCAACAAACGAACCCAGCTCGGGATCATCTTCCTGACAATCTTCATCGATCTGGTTGGGTTCGGGATCGTGATCCCGGTGCTCCCGCGTTATGCCGAGCACTTTGGCGCGACGCCGATGGAGATCGGCTGGCTGGTGGGGATTTTTTCGCTCATGCAGGTGTTTGCCGCGCCCGCGTGGGGCGGGCTCTCCGACCGTATCGGGCGCAAGCCGGTCCTTATCATCAGCGTGCTCGGAACGGCGTTCGGATTTTTTCTGATGGGGGCGGCGGGCTCGGTCGCGCTGCTCATTGCGGCGCGGGCGATCTCGGGGGTGTCCGGCGGAAATATCAGCACGGCGCAGGCATATATCGCCGACATCACCGCGCCCGGGGAGCGATCGAAGGCGATGGGACTGGTGGGTGCGGCGTTCGGCCTTGGGTTCATTTTCGGACCGGCGATCGGCGGATGGACGTCCAGCCATTTTGGATTTGCGGCGCCGATGTATCTTGCCGGCGTGCTGGCGCTGGCGAACGCGGCGCTCATCGTCGCCATCCTGCCCGAGTCGCTTGGCGCTGACGTCCGTTCGCGCAGGCGCCTGCTGCCCGGAGTGCCGCTATTCCCGGGCCTTTTCCAGCACATGCGGCGGGGCACCTACGGCGCAGCCGCGCTGACCTATTTTTTTACGATTGCCGGGTTCTCGATCATGACGACCCTCTTCGCGCTTTTTCTTTGGCACAGGTTCCGGCTCGATGAAAAGGGCACAGGGTTTCTCTTTGCTCTTGTCGGGGTTATCAACGCCGTGATCCAGGGCGGGTTGATCGGCCGGCTTTCCAAGCGTTTCGGCGATGCCCGGCTGGCGACAACCGGAGCCGCGGCGCTGTCCGTTGCCTTCCTGCTCCTGCCGCTGTGCCCGTCGATCGGTTTTGTGATTCTGGCAAGCTGCCTGGTGGCGGTCGGCAACAGCCTCACGGCGCCCACGCTCACCGCGATGGCCTCGCGCGCGGTCGATGCCGACTGGCAGGGTCGTGCCCTCGGTGTCTTCCAGGCGTTGGGCAGCCTCGCTCGCTGGCTCGGACCGCTTCTTGGCGGCTGGCTGCTGACCTTCGATCTTGTGGATGAGAGGACCTCCTACGCCAGGACTGCGCTCTGGGCGGCCTCGCTGGTTCTCGCCGGCGCCTTCGCCTGCTCTCTGCTCCTGCCGCGAGAAGTTCAGGCGAAGAGCCGGCCCGCCGCCTGATCAAGTCCTGTTGAGGCCCCAGCGGCGATGACGGTGAATCCCGGGGCGGAAGGCGGATTCGGGTCGATCAGAATCTTCCTTGCGGTCGGCGGCGCGCACCATGCCAGGCCGGCGGCGGGATAGACCTGCAGCGAGGTGCCAACGACCACGAGCGCATCGGCCGAGGCGACGAGCGACTCGGCCTCGGACATGAGCGGCACCGCCTCGCCGAACCACACGATGTGCGGCCGCAGCTGCGAACCCAGCTCGCACTTGTCCCCTTCCTTCAACTCCCACCCCTCGATCGGATAGACGAGGTCCGGGTTGCGGGTGGACCGGGCTTTCGTGAGCTCTCCGTGGAGGTGGAGGACACTGGTTGAACCGGCCCGCTCGTGAAGGTCGTCCACGTTCTGGGTCACGACGCTGACGCGATGAACCGATTCCCACCCCGCGATGATCCGGTGGCCGTCATTCGGGCTCGCGGTGAGCAGAGCCTTCCGGCGCTCGTTGTAAAATCTGAGGACCAGCTCCCGATCGTCCCGCCAGGCCTCCGGGGTCGCCACATCCTCGATCCGGTAATCCTCCCAGAGCCCGTTGTGGTCGCGAAATGTCCGCAGCCCGCTCTCCGCGCTCATCCCGGCCCCGCTGATGACGACAATGTGCATGGGTTTCATCGCTGCCGATCCTAGCAGAAACCCACGTCGGTTTCCCGGTTATTCCGTGTCCGCCTCCGTGTGGCGGATGGCCGCGGGCAACGGAAATTTCGCGTTTCCGTGATCGACAGATCGAGGCCCATCTGACAGGGGATGTGGCATGGCCATCAAAGCGGTGATTTTTGATCTGGACGACACGCTCATCGTTGATGAGGCGATCACGAAGGACGCCATGCTGGCGACGGCGGAACTGGCCACGCGGCTGCACGGCACGAGCCAGGCCGCATTTCTCGCCGACGCCGCACGTCTCGGCCGCGCGCAGTGGGAGGCCTCGCCCGTGCACAGGTATTGCACGGAGATCGGGATCATCGACCACGAGTGCCTGTGGGGGGATTTTCCCGGCGACGCGCCCGAAACCGCGACCCTGCGCGAGTGGTCACTCCACTACCGCGGGGCGCTGTTCGATGCTGTTCTCCGCGCCCAGGGGATCTCGGATGAGGATGCGGCCGATGCGCTGGCGGACGCCTTTGCAGACTCGCGTCGGCGGCTGCAGCGGCTCATGCCCGATGCCAAAGAAACCCTCGCACGGCTGCAGGGCCGCTACCGGATCGCCCTGCTCACCAATGGGGATTCCGCCATGCAGCGCGAAAAGATCGCCGCCTCGGGACTGGGCAAATTTTTTGATGCGGTCGTTGTCTCCGGCGAGCTGGGCATCGGGAAGCCCCATGCCGGTGTCTTCTGCGCGGTCCTCGCGCAGCTCGAGCTCACAGAATCCGAGGCAGCGATGGTCGGGAACAGCCTCCACCGCGACATCGCCGGGGCGAAGAATGCCGGGCTCGCCGCCGCGATCTGGCTCCGGGTTGCCGGCTCGGAGGAATTCGCCGACGTGGAGCCCGACCATACGATCGACGGACTTTTCGCCCTACCGGCCCTCATCGACTGTCTTTGAGGGGGGAGGTTGAATTCTGACAAACATCAGATTTTCTTCTGTTGAGCAGAAAATTTTCTTGGTCACAGGCGGCTGATCGATCAGCTTAAAAGGCCTTATGAAATCTCCAATCAGAGTTGCTGTGACCGGTGCGGCCGGTCAAATCGGGTACGCCCTCCTCCCCCGCATCGCTTCCGGCGCGATGTTCGGTCCTGAACAGCCGGTGATCCTCCAGCTCATCGAAGTGCCGGTCGAGAAGGCCATGAAGGCGCTCGAAGGCGTGGCGATGGAACTCGACGACTGCGCGTTCCCGCTCCTGCAGGGCATCGTCCTCACCGACGATCCGCGCGTGGGCTTCAAGGACGCCAACTGGAGCCTGCTCGTCGGCGCGAAGCCCCGCGGGCCCGGCATGGAACGTGCCGACCTCCTCAAGGACAATGGGAAAATTTTCACCTCGCAGGGCACGATTATCGACGAAGTGGCGGCGGATGACGCGCGCGTGGCCGTGGTCGGAAACCCGGCGAACACGAACTGCATGATCGCGGCCAGCAAGGCAAAGCGCCTCACCGCCGACCGGTTCACCGCGATGGTCCGGCTTGACCAGAACCGCGCGCAGACCCAGCTCGCGAAGAAGGCCGGCGTCCAGACGACCGACGTGACCGACATCTTCATCTACGGCAACCACAGCCCGACGATGTTCCCGGCTTTCGCCCACGCCAAGATCGGCGGCAAGCCGGCGTGCGAAGTCATCAACGACGACGCCTGGCTCCAGGGACCGTTCTGCGAAACTGTCGGCAAACGCGGCGCAGCGATCATCGCGGCACGCGGGGCCTCGTCGGCCGCCTCGGCCGCCAGCTCGCTCGTCGACCACGTCCGCAGCCTCTTCACCCCGGGCGCGATCCACTCGGTCGCCGTCAAGTCCGAGGGCCACTATGGCTTCGATCCCGAGGTTTGGGCCGGTCTCCCCGTCAAGACGACGACCCCCGGCAGCTACGAGGTGATCACCGGGTTCGAGATGTGCGAGTTCGCCAAGTCGAAAATCGCCACCACGAACAAGGAGCTCACCGACGAGCGCGCGATGGTCGCCGACATGCTCGGCTAGCATTTCCGGTCATCCGGAGGCGCATGCGCCTCCGGATGATGGCCGGGATAGTCCACGCACCTAAATTCTGTTTATGAAATTCCTTCACACCATTTTTTCCCTCGCGTTCGTGATCGCGGCCCCGGTGCTTGCCGACAGCGGCTACAGTTTTGCCGTGACGCGGGAATCCAAGAAGCTCGACGGTGAGCGCAAGGAGAAAAGCGTGACCATGCAGACGAAGGACGTCTGGGCCTACAAAGTCACGCTGGAAAACAAGTCGTTCAAGGACGCCGATAACGTCGAAATCAAATACCTTGTGTTCATGAAGCCCGATGCCGCCGGCGAGCGGACGCGGGATGAGAAGCTGGTTCGCAAGGAGGGTTCGATCAAGGTCCCTTCGATCAAAAATTTCGAAAAATACACGTTCACGACCGAGCCGGTCACGCTCACCGGCGTGAAGCTCCAGCCGGGCTGGTCCTACACGAGCGGGGCCAACGCCCGCGCAAAAGATTCGATGAGCGGGCTCTGGCTCCGCATTTTTGTCAACGGCCAGCAGGTCATGGAGGACATCAATCCGACATGGCTGAAGACCAAGGAGACCTGGGACGCCAAGTAGCGGCCCGCGCGCACGATGCGCGGGGTTTCTCCGGAGAACGCAACTTCTGCTGCGTTTCGTTTGTGATGGCGTGAACTGGATCGAAAATCCTTGCGCCACGGGGCGGCCCGCATTTCAGGGTCTTTACGATCCCCGCGCGGGATGATAGGTTCCGCAAACATTTTTCTTATGAAAATTCTTTCCCTGCTTGCCGGCGCATCGCTGGCCATCGTGCTCTTCTCCGGCTGTTCCGCCATCCGGGAGGTGAACGCCGGGCGCTACAATGAGAACACGAAAGCCGGCGAATCCTGGCTGTCCGACCAGTTTGATCCGGCGGGGGTGAATGTGGCCGGGGGTTGGAAGAGCTCGGATTGGGGGAACGCGGTGCTGACCCAGGACGGCCGCACGATTGGCGGGCGGCTGGGCGACTACGATGTCAAGGGCGTGGCCAGCGGCAGCCGGGCGTATCTCCTGCTCTCTGAGGGGGGGTGGAACTACTACAGCGCCGTCCTCGAGCGGCCGCTCCCGAACGTGCTGACCGGCAGCTTCTCGCGCTCGATCCCGTTCGTGAAAAATTTCTCGCGTCCGGTGCGGCTGGAGCAGATCGCGCCGTGAGGCTGCCGGTGGCGCATTGGAGATCCGTCGTCCCGGCGGTCCTGTTGTGGCTTGCTCTCGGGCAGGTGGCCGGTGCGGCACCGGACGGCCCGGGGGACCTCGCTCCGCTCAGGCAGTGGATCGCAAAGCAAAAGGACGTGCGCTCGATCTCCGCGGACTTCACTCAGACGCGTTCGCTGCACACGCTGCGCAGCCCGCTCACGACGACCGGCCGGTTGTGGTTTCTGGCCCCGGACTGGTTCCGATGGGAGCTGGGCGATCCGCCAAAGACGATCATCATCGGAACCCCGAAGGGAGTGACGGTCATCCAGCCAGGAAAAAAGCGGGCGGTCCGAAAGCCGCCCGCAGCGGCGGGAGCTGGTCCGGACTCCGGGCCGATGGCCTTCCTGCGCTTTCCGGGTGAGGGCAGCCTTGAGGACTTTCAGCGTCATGTCCAGGTCCTGGGGATCGAGGCATCCGGCGCAAAATGCCACCTCGAACTGCTGCCCCGTGACGCGGAGTCGACCCGTGCGCTGGCAGCCGTGAAGCTCGATTTCGATACGGAGACCGGCCACTGGATCCGCATGGAGATCGTGACGCGCGACGGTTCGTCGATCCGCAACGACTTCCGCAACGTGCGCGTGAACCCGCCGCTCGACAAGGCGCTCTTCGACTATGATCTGAAGGGATTCAAGGTCACCGATGAAGAGAACTAGGCTCCTCTGGATCCTGGTGGCGGTTGCCGCAGCGATCTACATTGCCGCCGGGCTCTCCCGGATCTCGTTTAACATCGATGTCCTCCGCCTGCTGCCGAGCCACCTCCGGCAGGTCGAGGGACTCTCGCTCTTCCTGAAAAATTTCGCGCTCCCGAACGAGCTCATCATCACGGTGGATGCCGCGGATTCGGCAGCCGCGGCGGAGACCGCGGACTCTCTGGCGGCCGGACTGCGCAAGCACCCGGAGCTCGTCAAGACCGCCGTCTCCCGGCCGCCGTGGGAGAGCGACCCGGCGGGCCTGTCCGAATTTCTGACGTTTCTTCTGCTCAACCAGTCCCGCGACAGGATGGGCGAGATCCGCGGGAGGATCTCGGCGGAGCAGGCGGCCGCGACACTGCAGGAGACCATCGAGGAGCTGAACACGTCGGTCTCGCCGCGGGACATCGCGCTCCTGAGCTACGACCCCTACGGCCTCTCCTCGGTGATCGTGGGCTCGGACGTCGTCGCCGGCGCACAGAAGTCTGAGTTCTCCTCGGCTGACGGGAAGTTCCGCGCGGTCTATGTCGAGGCGGCCAAGCCGTTCGCCAACTATAAAGACACCGCAGCCTGGCTGGATAAGATCCGCGGGATTTGCGCGGCGGCAAATACCCGGGGAGCGGTCCTCGGCTTCACCGGCGAGCCCGCGTTCGTCGCTGAGATCTCGACCGGGATGGAGTGGGACATGATGACATCCGCGTTCGGCACGCTGGTCCTGATCAGCCTGATCTTTTACCTCTGCTACGGGAAGCTTGCGCCGCTGCGCGGTCTGCTCGGGATGCTTCTGCTCACGTTCGTCCTGTCGCTGGCGACGGCCGGCCTGTTCCTGAGGGAGATCACGGTGGTCGGCGCGGGGTTCGCCTCGGTGATGATCGGCCTGAGCGTGGATTACGGGTATTTCATCTATCAGCAGTCGCTGCGGCACAGCGGCACGGTCCGCCAGCTCCAGTGGCTCAGCCTGCAAAATATCCTTTGGACCTCCAGCACGACGGCGGCATCCTTCTTTGCGCTCAACCTGAGCAGCATGCCCGGGCTCTCGCAGCTGGGCAACATGGTCGGCATCGGCGTGTGCGTCGGCGCGCTGGTCATGCTCGGCGTCTTCGCCCCGCTCGCCATGCGCTGGCGCCGTGCCCCCTTGCCCGCGATCCCATCCCGCCTCGACCCGCTCTTCGAATCGGACAGGTTCGCGGCCATCGGCGAGCGCGTCGCCATCGGCCTCGTTGCCGTCCTGCTCACTGCACTCGCCATCAAGGGATTTCCCGATTCCGACTTTTCGGCTTCCACCTTCCGGCCCCGCCAGAGCGGCGCGCAGTCCGCTCTCGAGCATCTCTGCAGCCGCTTGGCCGACGACCGCGGCCTCCTCAGCCTCATCGTCACCGGAAAATCCGAGGCCGAGGTGCTGGAGCGCCTCCAGGCCGTCCAGGCCCGGATCGACGAGGAGATCCAGCGCGGCCGCGTGAAAGGCTTCTTTTCCGCCCTGCCGCTCTGGCCGGATGCCAACCGGCAGCGGGAGAACCTCGACGCCCTGGCAGCCCTCGCCGCCGACGTTCCCCGCCTGCGCGCGACCCTCTTGGAAAACGGTTTCACCGAGGATGCATTCGCCCTCACGGACGCTGTCTTCCGGCAGGCCACCGCCTGGCAGAACCGTGAGGTCCCGCTCTGGCCGGACAGCGAAACAAGCCGTTGGATCCTCCGGCGGGTCGCCCGCCACCAGGACGGATCGTTCCTTGCCCTCGGCATGGTCGAGCCCGCGCAAGGACGGGAAAGCGAGCTGGCCAATGCGGTGAAGGCCGACGGCGTCTATCTCGTAAGCTGGGGCGCGCTGGGAGCCGACCTCAAGCGCACGATGCCGCGCGAGATGATGCAGGTCTCGCTCGGCCTCCTCGGCGGGATCCTCCTGATCCTCGGGATCGGCCTGCGCAATGTCCGGGCTCTGATCCTTTTCCTTGCCACCACCGCCCTCGTCCTCGCCTGCCTTGCGGGAGCGATGGCCCTCCTCGGCATGAAGTGGGGGTTCTTCAATCTCGCCGCTGTCCTCCTGCTGCTCGGCACCGGAACCGACTACAGCATCCTCCTCCTCCTCGCCATCCGCCGCAACGGCGGCGATGCCGCCAAGGCCCGCAAAGATCTCGGCCTTGTCATCTTCCTCTGCTGCACCTCCGCCGCCGCCGGCTTCGGATCGCTCGCCTGGGCCGGTAACATGGGCCTCGCCACCCTCGGCAAAACCTGCGCCCTCGGCCTCCTCATCGACGCCCTCATCTCGCTCTTCCTCCTCCCCCGGGCCTGGGATTTCCTGCACCCCCGCAAACCCGCCCCCAAGCCCCTGCCCCCGCTCCGTCTCCCCCGCCGCCCGCCTTTGCCCCCGCCGCCCGGAATCCGTCACGGCCGAGGCGGCAGGTGACTAACAGAAAAATAAAACAAACGTTTTAAACGATTGATTGCTTTTGTCCCTCTGCTTGGTGCAATGCTCAGGTGCGTTTGATTTTTCCGGAGGCGGTGTGAGGGATGGAGCTGACGAGGGTCCAGTCGGCGGGGATTTTAAATCGGGCGAGGCGGCTGCGGCAGAACGCGGGGAGGTCCGTGGGGACGGCGTGCTGGTTTTTCGGAACGATTTCGGCGACCGGGATCATGCCGAGTGAGGGGTGGGGCCGTCCGGATACGCGCGCCCCGGCAACGTCGGGATGGGAGAGGAGGACAGCTTCAACTTCCTCCGGGAAGAATTTCATGCCGCCGGAGTTGATGACCGCCTGGCTGCGTCCGAGGAGGTAGAGCCACCCGCCGGGATCGGCGAGGGCGATGTCGCCGGTGGTGAACCAGCCGTCAGGCATGGTTTCGTCGCGTTCCTGCCAGGGCTCGATGTAGGCGTCAAAAAAACCGGGGCCTTTGACAAGCAGGTCACCCTGGCTGTCCGGCGGAGCGGGATGGCCCTCCGGATCGACCAGGGCGAAGGAAAACCCCGGCTGGACGCGTCCGACAGATCCGGGCCGGTCGCGGGGAGAAGGAACGTTCAGGCAGGGAAGTCCGGCCTCGATGATGCCGAGCGCCTGGGCGGGATAAATGCCGAAGGCCGCGTCGAAGGCTGCGCCGGTTTCTGGAGGAAGCGCTGCCGTTGTGGAGACCGCGAGCCGGAGCGACGGCCAGGGTGTTCGCCCCCGGTCTCCGGCCAGCTGGTCGTAGTGGAACGGTGCGGCGTAGGCCACAGTCGCGCGGTGCCGGACCGCAGCGCCCAGAAGATCGCCCGCCAGGCCAGAGACCGGGATGATGATCGCGGAGCCGTGCCAGAGGTAGAGGATGATGGATACTGCAAAGTGGTGGGACATCGGGAGAACCCAGAGCACGCGGTCCGTGCGTCCGATCTGCAGGCCGGCATTGGCCGCTTCGACGCGCGCCCGAAGTGTTTCGTGGGACAGGACGATTCCCTTGCTGCGGCCGGTTGTGCCTGAGCTGAAGCGGATGAACGCGGGGTTGAGGGCGGCGAACCGGGCTTCCCAAGGAGGGGGCGCGCTGCGGTCCATCGTTTCGAAGGCCAAGCCGTCCTCGCTTCCATCGCCGGAGGTCAGGAGGAAATCCAGCGCGACGGTCGAGACCAGCGTCTCCTTCTCGGCGGGAGCCAGCTCGGGGGCAACCGGAACGAGGCACCCGCCGGCGCGCAAAATCCCGAGCGCCAGGACAACGTAGCCGATCCCGTCGCGGCATTGCAGGCCGATGCGCGGCGACCCGGTCTTCCCGAGCGCCGCGCGCAGCCGGACGGCCACCGCCGCGCTCCGCGCATCCAGATCACCATAGGACACCATAATGTCCCCAGCCAGGATCGCTGGGCACTCCGGCTGTGCTCGGGAAAAAATCCCTTCGGCAATGTTGAAACCGCTCACCGCCCGGGCCGGCGGACGGTTTGGTGCGGGAAAGGAATCCATCAGGATCCGGGGTGTTCAGGGGCCGCCTTCAAGGCGGGCTCGCCGTGCGTCAATTTTCCGGTTTGAGGAGTTTCGTGAGCCCGAGCTCGTCGAGCGCGATCGGGGTTTGCTGCTGGAGTTTGGAGAGGTAAGCTTCGCGTGTGGCGCGGGCGCGGTCGGCCCGGAGGGCACGGACCAGCTGGTCTTTGACTTCGTCCAGCGTGGCCGTGTGGGGTTCCTTCACGTCGACGACCTTGACGACATACCAGCCGTCGCCGAGGCGGACCGGCTCGGTCACGGCACCTTTGGCGAGGGCGGACACCTTGGAGCGGATCTCGGGCTGGATCTGGGCCTCAGGGAGCCAGCCGACCTCGCCACCGCGCGAAGCGGTCTCGCGCTCGTCGCTTTTGTCGCGGGCAACCGCCGCGAAGTCGCCGGATTTCGCGGCCTTGGCAACCTCGTCGATCCGGGCTTTCGCCTTGTCCTGTGCCGCCTTGTCGGCGTCCTGCGGAACGGCGACATAGATCTGGGCGAGCTTCAGCTGCTTCGGCACCTTGAGGTCGTCCTTGCGGGCCTCGTAGACCGTTTTGACCTCTTCCTCGGAGGGAAAGCTGTCGGGGATCTTCGCGATCGACTGGAGATACGACTCTGCGATCGCGCCCTGCCGGAGGCGTTCGAGCTGCCCGGTGATCTCCGGGTTTTTGTCCCAACCCGCGGCCAGAGCTTCCTTGAAGAGGATCTGCTGCAGGATCAGCGTGCGGACCGCCTGGCTGAGGGCAGCGGGATTTTTCATGAGGGCCTCGCGCTCCTGGGCGGACACGTTGGCGAGATAGGGTTTGATCTCCGCGGCCTTGATCTCGGTGTCGCCGACGCGGGCGATCACATCCTCGGCAGCCGGAGCGACCGAGGCGGCGAGAAGGGGGCTGAGGAGCAGGATGAACCGGGTCATGCGGAGTTTGTGCATAGGTAGGAATGGGTATTTCATCGCCCGGGGAAATGCAATTTTTTCATCGGGAGGAACAGCTTGCAGAGCAATGCGCAAAACCCCAGGAGCAGG
Source organism: uncultured Chthoniobacterales bacterium (assembly GCA_964467415.1). Taxonomy (GTDB): domain Bacteria; phylum Verrucomicrobiota; class Verrucomicrobiia; order Chthoniobacterales; family Terrimicrobiaceae; genus CAYXRX01. Next base: position 43,768 of record CAYXRX010000025.1, on the reverse strand, counting down.
AGCACCACGGTGCCCGGTTCGGGTGTGGCGGTGGCCTCGGTGAGCTCCAGAGCCTCGTGCCCGCTTAGCGTCTTCTTTTCGGTCTACTCCAGCATCTTCCACTGGGCGGAGTTCTCAACCACCTCATAGGCCAGCGATAGCATCAGCGTGCCGGTCGCACGGCTGGTCTCAAGGAGTCGCTGGCGTTGGTTTGTTCACAAAAAATCATGTCCCCACTTTGTGCGACATGACAACGAGGCAAATCAGGCTATGCTCTAAAGCTGGAGCGCTCTGATGATGCGCATATTTATGCAGATCTAAAGGAAAAATCCCCCTCGTGACGCGTCTCTCAAATATTGACGTCCGGCGCTTTTGCCTGGCGGTGGTCGTTGCGGCCGCGACGGCTTCGGGAGCCCTTGCGGCTGACGGAACGTGGGCCAGCGCCTCGAGCGGAAACTGGAGCACGTCCGGCAAGTGGGCTGGCGGGGTCATTGCTTCGGGGGCGGGATCCACAGCAAATTTCAACACGGTCGATCTGACTGCCGACACGACCGTGCATCTCGATGGCGACCGCACGCTGACAAATCTGGTTTTCGGGGATACCGGCACGTCGACCGCCGGGGGGTGGATCCTGGACAACAACGGCACCGTGACCAACAACCTGATCCTCGCCGGCACCGTCCCCACCGTGACGGTCAACGCGCTTGGAGCGGGCAAGGCGGCTACGGTTTCCGCGGTCGTCGAGGGCTCGGCCGGCCTGGTGAAGGCCGGCAACGGAACTCTCACGCTTGCTGCGGCGAACACGTTCTCGGGAAACGTGACGGTTGCCGGCGGCAGTCTGGTACTGCAGAGCGCCAGCGCGCTGGCCGTAGCCTCCGCGCTTTCGCTGAGCGGCGGGAGCACTTTGGGATTCCATTCGGACGGTTCGAAAACATTTGCGATTCCCGCCGTCGCATTGAGCCCGGGAGCGGTGACGACGCTGGAAGTGGGGCCGGCTTCGGCCGGGACGGCAAACACACTTGCGCTGGGCGGCGCGCTCTCGTTCACGGCCAACGGCAGTTCGACGAGCACCGTGAATGTGACCGGATCGAACAACTATGTTCTGTCCGTGCCGGCCGTGAACCTTTCCAATACGGGCGCGAGCGGGTTCACGCAGACAAGGTTGGTCCTCAATCCGACCACCGCCCGCGCCACCATCGGAGACGTGAACGGCTTTACAGCAGGCGGCGGCCGCGACGTCACGCTTGTGCTCGACGGGACCAGCACCGGCAATCAATTGACCGGAAAGATCAGCAACGCGGCGGGCGGCGCGGCGTGGACGTTCCTCACAAAACAGGGAAACGGCACATGGACGATCTCGACAAACGCCACGAGCAACTATTCGGGCAGCGTCGTGATCTCCGCCGGTATCCTGAACATCCAGGTCAACAACGCGCTCGGCGGCACGAGCCGCGGCACGTCGGTGAGCGATGGCGCGACCTTGCAAATCCAGGGTGGGATCAACTACACGACGGCCGAGGCTGTGACTCTCAGGGGCAGCGGAGTCGGAGGTGTGGGGGCCCTGCAGAATGTGAGCGGCAACAACACGTTCGCCGGACTGGTGGCGCTGGCTGGTGATGCGCGGATCAACTCCGATGCCGGTGCCCTGGTTCTGGGCAATAACGGAACACTGGCCGGAGCCTCATTCAACCTCACAGTCGGCGGTTCGGGCAACGTGACCATCGCGGGGGTGATCGGGACGGGCGCAGGAGGACTGACCAAAGATGGCGCGGGAAGACTCACGCTCTCCGGAGCGAGCACCTACACCGGACCGACAACGATCTCCGACGGCACCCTGACTCTGAGCGGTTCGCTGTCCGCTGACACCGATGTCCGCATCGCAGCCGGCGCGACCCTCGATGTCAGCGCATTGCCGGCTTATTCATCCGGCGCGAATGCCACGCTTACAGCCAGCGGAACTGGCGTCACCCCGGGAACCACCGCAGCTGAGATCAAGGGCAACGCCACGGTCAGCCTCGGCCCGCTGGCTCTGAATTATACTCCCGCAACTTTTACCGGCGACGCCACGCACCCGGCGCTCACCATTTCCTCCGGCTCGCTGGTCCTGGGCGGTCCGGTAACCGTGACGAACAACGGGGCGTCGCCGCTGGGGGCGGGAACGTATGTGCTAGCCACGCAGGCAAGCGGGGTTGCCTCCGGGACTCCGGCGTTCAGCGGGTCCGTGGGCGGAAAGGGGATCCAGCCGGGAAACTTTGCTTATCTCCAGCTGACTGGCAGCCGGCTGGAGATGGTTGTGAGGGCGCCTTACTCCACGACCACCACTCTTTCCCGCCATGCCGGCACAGCCTCAGCAACCACCTACGGCGCCGCGCTGACGTTTGACATCAGAGTCAGTCCGTCCACGGCAACGGGCACGGTCGAACTGCGCGACGGCGGTGCCGCAGGGACGCTGATCGGCAGCGCACCGCTTGCCGGTGGCAACTGCACGATCACGCCGGCGGCCACGGCTCTGGGGGCAGGAACCCACGCAAACATCGTTGCGCGCTACCTCGGCACCTCCAGCCATCTTGCCAGCACGTCGGCAGCGCTGGCCCCTGCTCAGTCGGTGGCGCCCAAGCTCCTGAACATCACCTGGACCGCCACGAATAAGCTCTACGACGGTACGAACACCGCCGCGCTTGAGGGAACGCTGGGGGGCGTTGAAGCCGGAGATGTCCTCACGCTGAACCCCGCCGGAACCTTCGCATCATCCAGCGTCGGCACCGGCATCGCCGTCACCTCCACGTCCACGCTCGGCGGAGCCGCGGCATCGAACTACTCGTTCACCCAGCCGGCCGGGCTGACGGCCAATATCATTTTTTCCAACATCTGGACCGGAGGCCCGGGAGGCACCGGCACCGACCTCGCCACCGGAACGAACTACAGCCCGGCTGCCAGCACGAGCGCAGCCTTCAATGCGGTTTTCAACGGCTCGGACCCGGCGGCGACCGATCTGACGCTGACCAGCGGGATGGGCGGGGCAGTCGGAACCGATGGCAGCCTGATCGGAGTCGCGGGAAACCAGATCAATCCCCTCACGATCACCGGAGCAGTTGGGGCCAGCTTCCGCACGGCCGGCCTGAGTGTGAGCGCCGGGGCGGGCGATGTCACGTTGCGCGGCACGATTTCGATGATCGTTGGGGGTGCCTCCGCTCCGACCAGCCACGAATTCACAAACAATTCGTCGAGCCTTCTGCTCTTTGATTCCGGCGTCAATTTCAACAGCGGCAACAATCTCCTCCGCACGCTCAAGTTCGGGGGCTCGGGGAATATCACGGTCAATGGCAACCTCGCCCCCGCGACGGCCGCCAGGATGGCGATCACGAAGTCCGGATCAGGAACTCTTCTGCTTGCCGGAGCGAACACGTTTTCCGGCGGAACCACGATCACCGGCGGCGAGGTCATCGCCTCCACCGCATCCTCGTTGGGTGCGGGCGCGGTAACCAATAACGCAACTTTGCATCTCACCGCCAAAGCCGTCACCTACTCCGGGCTTTCAACCGCCTTGTCCGGGAATGGCACGATCAACGTCACCCTGGGAACCGGGACCGGCTCAACCGTCCTGAACGGGAACTATTCGGCTTTCGCAGGAATCTGGAATATCGGGATCGGGGCAGCGGCAGGAGCCGGCAAGGTCCAGATGAACGGCCCGGACAGTCCGCTGGCCACCATCAACGTGCTTGGGAATGCCACACTTTACGTGAGCGCGGGCACGCACAATGCCTCGCTCGTCCTCAACGGCGGAGGGACAGGCGAGTCGCTCGGCCAGCTCCGCCTCGAGGGAGCGTCCGTCTGGGCCGGGAATGTGACCCTCGCGGGGGATATGACCGGCACCGGCGATGGAACCGTTGGATCCGCCAGCAGCGGCGGAACGATCAGCGGCACCATCGGCGAGTCCGGCGGATCGCGCAGCCTCAGCAAGGTGGGAAGCGGCACGATCACTCTCACCGGCAACAACACCTACACCGGCAACACCACCGTCAGCGCCGGAACGCTGCTGGTGAACAGCCCCGGCTCGCTCGCGGCGGCCGGCGACGTTCTCATCAGCGGAAGCGGCACGCTCGGAGGTAACGGAACCATCCACGGCCCCGTCACGGTTTCGTCCGGAGGCACGCTCGAAGGTCCCTTGACGATCAGAGGTCCGGTCACCGTGGAAAATGGTGGCACCCTGGATGCCTCGGATCCATCGCTGGCCTCGCCGGATATCACTGGCAGCCTCACACTCAACGGCACGCTGCAGCTCAGTATCAACCGCGCCGGTGTCCCTTCTGCCAGCCAGTTCGTCATCCCGGGCACCCTGAACCGCGGCGGAACTTTGCGGGTTATTAATACCGGCCCGGAACTTCAGGCGGGCGACAGCTTCACGGTCACGATTTCCGCCGGGACCCAGACCGGCAGTTTTGCCAGCACCCTCCTTCCGGCGCTCGGATACGGACTGGCGTGGGATACCAGCCAGTTCGCATCCGCCGGCACAATCACGGTGGTCACCAACTCCGGCTTCACGGTTTCAACAACCACACTCACACCGGCAACCACCAACCAGCAGATTCACGGCGTTGGCGCCAATTTCTGTCTCGGCCCCCAGAACATCGCATGGAACACCTCCCAGTTTAATCAGGCCTTCTCCCCTGCCGGCCTCAACATCAGCTTCGCCCGGCTGGCCAACTCGTTTGAATGTGCGCTCGATGAGCCGGACATCTTTTGGTCGGGCTGGGACTCGGACAACGTCCAGTTCATTCAAAAGTTCCGCGCCATCCAGCCCGACGGGTTGATCACGATGGCCGCATGGTCGCCGCCGGGACGCCTCAAGAGCACGGGCAGCGCCCAGGGGGGGACGCTCGCAAAAAACGGCACCGCCTACCGCTATGCCGATTACGCCGACTGGTGGCTCCGCTCCCTGCAATACCTGCGCGACAATTCCACCTTGCCGGTGGAGAAGGCCATTCCCGACTTCATCTCAATCCAGAACGAATCGGATTTCACCCCCAGCGGGACGTTCTATGCCGCCTGGCAAGCCGGAAACTATCTGAGCGGAAACGAGACCAGCACCAAGGCCGGTTATCCCCAGGCATTGGCTGCGGTAAGAAGCTCCTTCCAAGCAAACGGATTCGGGTTTGTGAAATTCATCGGCCCGGATACCACAACCGCGAGTCCAACCGTTATTTCCGGTTACCTAAATAACATTCCGGCGGGCTCGCTCGCAGCCATCGCCCACCACCCGTATCAAGGCTCGACCAACAACGTCGGCAACAATACCACATCCCTGTCGGGCCTCCGCGCGGCCTATCCGACCTCGACCATCTACATGACCGAATTTTTCGGCGATGACAGCTACGGAGCCGGCATCCCCGGCTGGATGCAGCACTGCCTCCCGATCCACAATGTGTTCACCATCGAAAAGGCCAACACCTACCTCATGTGGGGGCTGTCCCTCACCCCCACAAGCGACACCTACTGCGCCCTCGGCCACTACAGCAAATTCATCCGTCCAAACGACTGGCGGTCCGCCGCGACAACGACCGATGCCAATGTTCTGGTGTCGCTCTACCGCCACCCGGTTGCGTCGGGCGTTCCGGATCAGCTCGTCCTGGTCATGACCAACAAGAGCGCGAGCTACAGCTACCAGACGGTGCAGACCTCCGCACACTGGGCGGCCGACCCGGCCCGCCGGTCTTGGAAGGTCTACAAAACTGCCAACGACGGGTCCACCCAGCAGCGTCTGACCTTGACCGAAAACCTGAGCGGTGCCGCTCTCACGGGAAACCGCAACCTGGTCCTGGCGCCCTATTCCATCACGACAGTCGTCATCAATTCCGATGCCGCGCTCTCGAATCAGGAATCCTGGCGGCAGCTCTATTTCGGAAGCCCGTCCAACCTGGGCACGGCTGCGGATACGTTCGATGCGAACGGCGACGGGGAGACAAACCTCATGGAATTCGCGACCGGACAGGACCCGAAAGCCGCGACAACCAGGCCGGGAACGATCGCGCTCAATGGTGCAACCCTCGAGTTCTCCTACGTTCGCAGCTTGGCGGCCCAGACCGACGGACTCCAATATGCCGTCGAATGGAGTGATTCGCTCGCCCCCGGCTCCTGGAGTTCCGCCGGCGTGAGCGAAAGCGTCATCGCGGACAACGGCGTTCTCCAAACCGTCAGAGCGATCGTTCCCTCCGGCACCTCCGGTAAACGCTTCGTCCGTCTGAGGGTCACCCAACCCTGACGAGTTCTTTGGCGGATAGCGGTTCGTTCCACCAGCGCGGATGGTGAATTTCACTCGCTTTCGTTCTCGTTTGGACGAGTCTCCCCAAATGAAATCGCGCACAAAATCGTTGATGCTGGTCAAACCCCTCAACGCGGCGACCGGAAACCAAAGAAATGTCGTCGAGGTGCTCGAGCCCCGGATCGCACCGGCGGGACTCCTGAGCTTCAGCGGAAGCGGCACAGTGGTCGTGGATCTGGCCGCCCACACGATCACCGACAGCAGTGCGCCCGGGAGCCCGGTCGATTTTTCCGGGGCAGATGGGATCCAGATCACCGCAGGCGTGGCGCTGACAATCCAGGGAACGTCGGACCCGGATGTTCTCACGTTCACGCCGGCGGGTTTAAATTCGGGCACGGTGACCGCCGACGGCATGAGCGCGCCGATCCAATTCTCGGGCATCGCGGGCGCATTGACCATCGACCCCCGAGGCGGCGGCGACGTGATCACCCTCGCTGGCAACTCGCTGAATAACCTGATCCTGGCGACTGGTGGCACGACGCCGACCGTGCAGATCGGCGGGACAAAGGCGCTGACGCTGGTGGATGGAACCACGGCGGGCCTCGTGATCGAGGCGCTCGGTGGCGACGACACGCTCACGGTGGACAGCGGAGCCGGCGCGTTCGCGGTGCCGATCACATATCATGGCGGCAATGGCTTCGACACGCTGGTGACGCAGGGTGGCACCGCGACGGCGAACGTTTACCAGCTCGGCATGACGCCCGACGCCGGCACGCGGACGCTGGTCATCGGCGGCGTGACCGAGAGCATCACCTTCACCGGACTCGAGCCGGTCCTGGATACGGTGGCCGGTGCTCTCACGGTGACCGGAACCAACGCAAGCAACGCCATTACCTACCGGCAGGGATCCGTCGCGGCGAATGGCCTTGTGGCTGTGGACGGCGCGGAGACGATCGAGTTCAGCAACAAGACGTCGCTGACCATCAACGCGCTCGGCGGCGATGATGTGATCAATCTGAGCAACCCGACCACGCCGACCGGCCTGACCAGCATCACCGTCAACGGCGGCGAGCCGGGCGGGAACGACACGCTGATCCTCAATGGCACGACGGGAAATAACACGTTCAACTTCACGCCATCGAACACCGTGGGCTCGGGCAGCGTGACCACAGCCGGGGCGCCGACAGTGACATTTTTTACGATCGAGCAGCTGAGCATCGACGGCCAGGGCGGCACGGATGCACTCACGACCACCAGCGCCTCGGGGCACCGCGTCACCTACACGCCGGGGAGCGCCCCGGATAGCGGGATCATCGAAATGGCGGCATTCGGGACGGGCACCGGCCTGGTGCCGCTCAGCTTTGCGCACATCGGGGCCCTTGGCAGCATCACCTTTGCCGGCTCCGGCGACATCCTGCAGATCAACGGCACCGCCAACAGCGACACCTTCAACGTGACCGGCAGCACGGTGCAGCTGGTCAATACGACCCAAGGCTTCACTTCGGTTCTCCTCAACCTCTCGAATATTTTCAACGCCGAACTCCGCGGGCTCGACGGCAGCGACACCTTCAATGTCACCGGCTCGCTGGCGACATTCGGCGGGGGCATAGTCATCGATGGCGGAAATCCGTCCGCCAACGACACGGTCAATCTGAGCGGTGCCACGGGGGCCGTGAACGTGACGCTCGCCGCGACCTCCACAGTCACCGGCTACGGATCCACCGTCTCGCTCCTCGGCATCGAATACCTCAACCCGAATGCCGGCACGAACAATGCCACCCTCACCGCCACAAGCGGTGATGACGAAGTGGACGTCACGCCCACGGGCACCGATGCGGTTACTTTTGTTCTCGCCAGCAGCAATCCAGCCGTGGGCGTTACGCCGGCGGTGAACTTTTCCAATGTGGGCGCCACCCTTTCTGTGGCCGGCGGCACGGGCACCAATTTGCTCACCTTCCACGGCACGGCGGCCGGCGATCTCCTCAGTATCTCCCGGAACACAGGCTCGCTCAGCCTGGCTGTATCAGGCCGGCAGGTTGTCTCACCGAGCAACTTCGCCAGCTGGCAGGTGCTGGCCGGCGGGGGATCTGATCTATTTTCCATCAGCGAGACGGGCGCCGTCCTAAACAACATCGAGTTGGTGCTCGATGGCGGCGTCGGATCGAACCAGCTGCTCTTCAACACGTCCTTTCCCCAGACATTTGTTCCCAGCGGCGGGCCCAACGGTTCCTTCACCGGTGCTGCGGAGACGATTTTCACCAACATCGCCACGGCCACGCTAACCTTTGTGGGGCCGACCTTTGGGGCGAACATCCAGGCGAACGGCGCGGCCAACCAGATCACGCTCACCGGCACCGGCGCATCGAGCGTGGATGTGCAGGTCGACGACAGCACGCTCGTCACCTTTGCCGGGACATTGGGCACGCTGAATGTCATGGCCGGCGCGGGCGATGATATGATTCTCGTCACGCCCGGAACCTTTACCGGCGCGGGGGGATTCGTCATCAATGCGGGCTCCCCGGGCGCGGACGACCGCCTGGTGGTCGCGGGAACATCCGGAGCCGACACGTTCACTTTTTCCGGCACAAGCGCGACAGACGGCACGGTGACGATCACCGGCTCGGCTCCGGTCGCCTACACGAATGCGAGGAACGTCATCCTCGACGGCCTCGACGGAGCGGACGTCTTCCGCAAGACCTCGGCGCTCGGAAAGGTGGAGATCCGCGGGGGCGGAAACTTCGGCATCCCGGGCAGCAGCGCCGCCTACAGCACCGCCCAGATCTACGACCCCACACTTTTCACGAACGGCAACAAGCCCGCCCCGGGCAAAGCGCCGACCGCCGTGGCCAGCGGCGACCTCAATGGCGACGGTTTTGAAGACATCGTCCTCGTCAACTCGAAGACCGCCAACCTCAGCATTCTCATCAACAAGGGCGACGGCACGTTCCTCGACCCGGTCAGTTTCTCGACCGTCACCGCGAATCCCCAGGATATCGTGATCGGCGACTTCGACGGCGACTCCAATCCCGACGCCGTCGTCACCTTCCCGAAGGCCGGTAAAATCGCCTTCTTCAAGGGTGACGGCGCTGGCAGCTTTGCAGCGCCCACAGGGACAGCCACGCCCAAGCTCAAGCCCTTTGCCATAGCCGCGGCGGATCTCGATGGCGACCTCGACCTCGATCTCGCCGTGACCTCGCGCGATACCAATTCCGTCGCCGTCCTGCTCAGCGACGGAGCGGGCGCCTTCACTGCCGGCACCGCCGTCAGCTCGTCTGGAAAGGGGCCGGTGGACATCGTCATCGCCGACTTCAACAACGACGGCAGCCCCGACCTCGCCACCGCGAATACGCTCACCAACAATATCAGCCTCTTCCGCGGCGACGGTCTCGGCGGCGTGGCCGCTGCCGTGCGCTTCGCCGCCGGCGGGCGTCCGACCGGGCTTGCCGCCGGCGACCTCGATAACGACGGAGACATCGATCTCGCGGTCAGCAATGCCGCCAGCCGCCACGTCTCTGTGCTCCTGAGTGCGGGCAATGTCGCGGCAGCCAGCCAGTTTGCGCCGCAGCTGCGCGCCGCCCTGCCCGGCCAGCACCAGGCCTCGGCCATCGCCATCGGTGACTTCGACCGCGACGGCATCGCGGATCTCGGCCTCGGCAACAGCCTCGGCACGCAATTCACCGTCCTCCGCGGCCTCGGCGCCGGCATTTTCTCGCAGCCCTTCGATTTCGATCTCGGCCGGGACACCAAGCCCAACCCCACCAGCGCCATCGCCCTCGCCGATCTCAACAACGACGGACTCATCGACATCATCACCGCCAGCCTCGCCAGCAGCGACCTCCGCACCCTGCTCCACAAGGTTTGATCCACGCTTCATCCGGAGGTTTCCAAGGCGCGGCTCGACGCACGTCCGGCTCCTTTCTGCCCCCGCAGGGAAGCCCGCCATTTTGCATTTTGCAAATCCCGCGTATTATTCCCTATGTCTTGTCGTGTCCCCCGCCCGTTCCTTCCCGCTCTCACCCACGCTGCGGGCCTGCTCGTCCTGATGGGTTTTTGTGTGGGGACCACTCCCGCCCCTGCGCAGACCCCGCCGGCCGCGGCACAGCCGGTTTCCCACAAGCTGAACCCCGACGAACTCGCGCAGCTTCTGGCGCCGATCGCGCTTTATCCCGACGCGCTCATCGCTCTCATCCTGCCGGCCTCGACCGTGCCTTCGGACGTTGTGCTCGGCGCCCGCTACCTGGCCGCCAATGGCAACGCGGACCTTGCCGGCCAGCAGCCGTGGGACGAAAGCGTCAAATCACTTCTCCGCTATCCGGAAGTGCTGACATGGCTGGACCAGAATCTCGAGTGGACCGCGTCGGTCGGCGAGGCGTTTGTCGAGCAGCCGGCGGACGTGATGAACGCCGTGCAGGCCTTGCGCCAGCAGGCCAAAGCCGCCGGAAACCTCCAGGACACACCGCAGCAGAGGGTGGTCGTTGAGGAGCAGGTTGTGCGCATCGTGCCTGCCGATCCCCAGGTGATCTATGTTCCGGTATACGATCCCCAGGTCGTCTTTGTGCAGTCGTATTCTTCCGTTCCTCTGGTGACGTTCGGCTTCGGCTGCGCGGTCGGTGCCTGGCTGGCCTACGATTTCGACTGGAACCGCTGCCGCTTCTATCACGGCAATTGGCGCGGCTGGGATCGCGGCGGAAACCATGGATGGAACGGCAATCACGGCGGCAACCAGATCAATGTCGTGAACATCAACGACGCCAATCCCTGGATCCCGAGCGCCAACGGCCAGCGCCAGACCAACCAGCGCCAGCGCAACAATAACGGGAACGCCCGCTATGTGGGAGCCCGCCCCGCGGCTCCGCAGCAGCAGGCTGACGCGCATAATGCCACTTCTCCGAGCGGCCCGCCCGCCCGGCTCAATCCCGGCGCACAAAGCGCCCTTCCGCGTCCTTCGCAGCCCCGGCGGCCGGACGGCAGTAACGAGGCTGGGCATGTCCGTCCCGTCAGTCCCGCAGGCACTCTGCCCTCCATTCCGTTGACTCCCGATGCGCCGCATGTTGTTCCCGAAGGCGCGTTTCGTCCGAAGGCTTCGGACAGCCCGCAATTTAAAAAGCCGGGCGCCGTGGACGCACCGGCCATTCCCGCCACCACAGGAAATGAGCCCGCATCGGTCCCCCCTCAAGCGCCGCTCAATGCCCCCGACAAGCCGCTCGTGCCGGAGGTGACACCAGCCAGTCAGCCAGGCACCGAACCTCCCCGCGTCGCACCCGCAAGCCCGACGCCTTCCCGGCACAGCGCTGTCCCAACGGCCGCCCCCAAAATTCCGGGCCAACTCAACGGCCCGGCCCGCAACTCCAGCCAAGAAACCACGCACGCCCCGCGCCCCGTGCATCCGCCCACTCCGACTACCTCCAGCCCCCGGCCAACCGTTATTCCAGGTCCGGCCATTCCTCTACAACCGGCCCCGGCGGCAGAGCGTGTGATCCAGCCGGCACAGACCCGCCCAACGGACCCCATCACCGAAGCCCCCGCAAAGAAGACTCCCGCTGCCAGACCGGTCAACCAGCCGAAACAGCCGGCTCCGGAAGTCAGGCAGGAGCAGAGGCTGGTTCAACCGCAACAGCAGATCATAACGGAACAACAACGCGTTCAGCCGCAGCGCCAGCCCGTCGTCGAACGTCAGATCGTCCAACCGCAGCGCCAGCCTTCACCGGAACGCCAGCTTCGCCCGGTCGTTCCTGTCAAACAGCAGTCCGCCCCCCCGCAGGTGCCGGCAAGCCCTTTTGCCGCACCGGCTGCAATCCCGTCCGCCACCAAGAAAATTAGCGAAGACAAAAAAGCCGAGTAGCGCACCGCGGTTGCCGGACGCTCAATCCCTGCGGCGATCACCTTTTTCCTCTGCCCAACGCGCGCAGGACCGCCGCTGGCATTTCGCAGTTTTGTCTCCCGGGCACAATGACCGGCGGCAACAACAACAATCATGGCCCGGTTGTGCCGCGGAGCCACCTGTAAGCCGTCGATCCATGCCAACTCCACGACTTCGCTGAGCCGGTTTTCCGCCTCCTGCAATTCCCGCCCGAGCGTTCTTTGATCTGCGTCAACCCGGTTTCATTTGCTGCACAATTGAGCTTCCAAGTTCGCTCCGGCAAGCTACGAGTGCTGAGCAACTCATGCCCTTCCCAAGAGTCCATTCCATAATCCCGCAGCGTCCCTTACGTCTCTTTTTTCGATGGCTCTGTGTCGTTGCCGCAGGCCTCTGCGTGGCATCCGCGATCGAGCCGGCAACGGGAAGCTGGGAAACCTTCGGCAATGGCCCGGAGCACACCGGGTATTATCCCGCAACGATTGGCCCAAATGCATTTGTTGCTGACTGGAATGTGGACTTTTCCGTGCCGATCAACCAGGTCGTGGTCGCTGGCGGACGTGTTTTTTATACAACAAACGGTTACTCCACAGAGGGAATGCACGCCGGGGCGTTGAACGCTGCGACGGGAGCAAAGGTCTGGAAATACCCGCTTGCGGCAGCCCATTCCGTAAACCCTCCCACGTATGCCGATGGGCGGCTTTACTTTCAGCGGGGAAACCACAGCACCGACACTCACTTGTGGTGCCTGAATGCAGAAAATGGCTCGTTGCTCTGGGCGGCACCGCACGCCGCCCAATGGGAACGCTACTTGGCCCCAACGGTTTCCAAAGGCTCTGTCTGGGTGGCTGGCGGCTATTACGGAGGAATGTATGGCTTCGACTGCGTCACCGGCAGTCAACTTTTCTTCATGGCTCTTCAGCAGGAGGATCAATGGACACCGGCCTACGATGGAGATGTCGTATACGCGTGGGTGAACGACGATTTCAAAGCTGTTATGCCATTGACCGGATCCTCGCTTTGGTCCCGCAAGTTTGAAGTGGATTACACGGCGAAAACCATCGCCATTCTGGACGGTCACGCGGTAGCGGCTGGTCCTTCAACCTTGCGATCCATCGACCTGGCCACCCGCGCGCAGGCATGGGTTGTGAGCGGCTCCTTTCAAGGAACACCCGCCATCGACCACTCGGCCGTTTACGCGCTCTCGGGGAATTCTGTCCTGTCCTATGATGCGGCCACCGGGGCTTTTCTGGGGACCTATATTGGCGATTCGCCGCTGATCTGGCAGCCCATTATCACCAAGGACCGGGTCCTCGCGGCGAGCGCCACTACCACCTACATTTTCGACCGCAGTTCACGGGCCCTTCTTCAAAAGCTGCCGGCGGGCGGATACCTGACCTACGCTGCTGGCCGGCTGTTTGTCGCCAGTCAGCTCAATTTTGGCACTCCTGGTCGTATTTCCTCTTTCACCGTCGACCTCGCCACGCCGGAGCCAACGCCAAGCCCGACGCCGACTCCATCCCCGAGCCCAACGCCATCTCCCTCGCCCTCACCAACGCCCATTCCGACACCGACTCCAAGCGCCTCGCCGTTGCCTGATGAGACGGCTTCTCCTCCGGTTGGAAATTCCGGATCTGTCTGGCTCGACGCCCAAACTGCCAACGGAATTGCCTATTTTCTATTTTCCTCTCCCGCACGGCTGGAACGTTTTGATCTGGCAGGTCGGTTTTGGCTGGCCCCCATTCCCTTTGCAAAAACACCGAATGCCTTCACTGTCGATGTCGACGGAATCTACGTCAGCTTCGGAAATGCGACTTCGAGGTTCGCGCTCGATGGCTCCGGAGAGGTTCACCTGCTGAACACGCTGGGCAGCGTTTCAGGCTTGGTGACGAACGGAGATATTCTCTACCTCACTTACACTTCGGCTGCCCTGACGTCCGCAAATAAATTCACCGGCCAGGCGATTGAAGCGAAAAATTTCAGTCATGGAATGGGCGGATTCTCGGTTGCCCGGAGCCTCAACACGATTTTCGCCCGCTCCAAGGGAATCAGCCCATCGGACATCCTCCGCATTGGTGTCGATTCCGAAGGCAAACTCGGCACCCAGACGGACAGCCCCTTCCATGGAGACTACCCCAATGCGACCAAGACCTTTGTTTTTCCAGATGACCGGCGGGTGGCCGACGATTCGGGGATTATTTACAACACCAGCGATCTCAGCTACGCGGGCAGCCTCGCGGGCGCATTTCAGGACATCGCATTCTCCGGCAGCCTCCCGGTCGTTCTCCGGGGTCAGTCGGTGATAGCTCATTCGAACGCCTTTGTGGAAACCGGGCGTGTCACGCTGAAGGGTTCGCCGGCGAAGCTGTTTGTGCAAGGTGATGATGTGCTGGTTTTCTATCCGGCAGACACGCGTGGCGTCTGGGTTCTGAAAGTGCCTCTAAGCCGATTGAATCCTGCCGAACAGGGGCAGGCCGTGGATCCGAACGGCCTCACCTTTACCCCGGACTCCGTGGCATTTGGTGATGGGGTGGTTTATCTCCTGAGCAAGAGCAACCTGAGTGTGTTCCGCTGGTCGGCGGCCGAAAAAAAATATCTGGCGACCATTCCCCTCAAAGAGGCTCCATCATACATGGCTTACTCTGGCAGCAACCAGAGACTCTATCTGGCGTATCCATCGGGCCGGGTGAGTTTCCTGACCGGCGGCACACCCGGAATTGAACAGGGATTTGCGAATCTGCCCCAATCACCCAAAGGCATTGCGGCTGCCGGAGAATTCCTCTTTGCCTGTGACCCGAGCGGGGCATGGGTAACCCACTACGTCTTCGGCCCCTCCGGCACCTTGCTGAGTCAAAAAGACTGGAACTACCTCTCGAACGAATACGTGTGGAGTCCCACAAACCGAAAGATGTATTTCACGCGGGATGATACGAGTCCCAACGACATTCTCTGGGAAGATATTGATCTGGAGGGGAAGCTTGGCACGAAGATGGACTCTCCCTATCACGACAGCACAGGGATCGTGCACCCCGTGCGCGTGTCTCCCGATGGGACATCCGTACTCATGGGAAGTGGCCGCATCTTTGGCGGCGTGTCGCTCGCACTCAATGGAAGCCTCCCCAACAGCATCAGTGACGCTGCTTGGGCGGGAGGGAAGCTGTTCACCCTCCGGCCGGTGAGCGGAAATTCTGAGATCCAGGCTTGGACAGGGACAGACTACACGAGTTATGTGCCAAAGACTGTTTCGGGAACTCCCCTGCGCCTCTTCGACACGGGAACCCAGCTCCTGACCGTGACAATGCTTAATGGGAAGCCGGCGTTTGATTTTTCGGCTTATGAGTTCTCCGCACCGCCCACCCCGGTGCCGACTCCTACCCCGGTTCCGACTCCCACTCCTACCCCGGCTCCCACTCCTACCCCGGTGCCAACTCCCACTCCCACCCCGGCTCCCACCCCTGCGCCGATGCCCTCCTCCGTCAAAACCGGGCTGGCGATGCGCAGCGAATCGGGTGATTATATTGGCCAGGGCAGAGACTACCTTTATACCGAGCCCGGGACGACCTTCAGCGCTTCAAAAAATTACGATGGTGGGGTTTCGATTCAGGTTTCTACCGGAAGTTCGAATTGGTGGCTGGATTTCGCGGCTCCGCATGATGTTCCCCTCACGGCGCAACCATATGCCGGTGCGGTGCGATGGCCTTTCCAAGGCCCGAACCAGCCGGGCTTGAGTGTCACCGGAGAGTCAAGGGGCAGCAATAAGCTGACAGGATTTTTTGCAGTTAAGCAGGTGGAATATTCCGGCAATTCGATCGTGGCCTTCTGGGCAACCTTTGAACAACACTCCGAGGGTGGCAAACCAGCATTGACGGGGGAAATTCGATTTCATGCCGAAGTGCCCCCTGACCCGGATCCCACACCCACACCGAGCCCGACACCCACACCGAGCCCGACGCCCGTTCTGACTCCCGCAGCCCCTGGCGCCTATTCCGGGGCGGTGGAGGATGCGGAGGATCCGGGATCCCGCCTGGGGGCCGTTGGAATTGTGGTCAACAGGCGCGGCGCATTTTCCGGTCTACTACGGTGGGGATTTGGGTCCGTTCGTTTGCGGGGACAATTTGATAGCACCGGCCGCGCAACCTCCGATTTTGTCCTCAGCGGCTCCTCCAGTGGCACCGTGGAGTTCCGGGCGGTGATTGAGGGGGGGGCGACCGTCTATGAAGCCACATTCCTGTTCAACGACGGCACAATCAACACCGCTCTTCTTCTGCCGGAATGGAAGAAGCTGATCCGCCAAACGAACCCCTACAAAGGCCACTACACCTTTTATCTCGAGTCGCCGAAGGGAACCAACAGCGCCGTTGCCCCCCCGGTTCCGGCGGTGGGAACGGTGAATTTTCTCGCCTCCGGTGCCCTGCGGTTTTACGGGACATTTTCGTCGGGAAACAAGCTTGTCGGGTCGGGGGCTCTCTCGGTTGACGGCTCTGTCAACCTCCATGCCAGGTGCGGAAATCATTCCAATCTCCTCAGCGGTCAGATCGGGTTTGCGGATGCGGACGACTCCGACTTCTCGGGTAATCTCCGATGGATCAAGCCAGCCAAGCCCAACGGCCGGAGCTACCCCCAAAAGATTGACATGGATCTGGAAGTCAAAGGTTCACGGTATGCGGTGACTCGAACTCCGCTGGGAATGGACCCCAAAGGCCCGCGCTGGAATGGCACGCTGTCGATCAGCGGCGCCGATCTTGCAACGACCCGCCAGCAGGATGTCGTCGTCTCGGGGTGGAAGGATCTCATCGAGGGCGTCGATCGCGTGGAACTGAAGCTCTCCTCAAAAACCGGAAAGGTTTACGGACGCTTTGGCTATCCGGACGATCGGAAGTGGTGTGGCGCGAACGGGATCATCTTTCAAAAAACCAACTCCGTCACAGGATTTTTCAACCATAATTTGCTGGGTGGTGTTTTTCATCTCGACCCCAGAATATTCAGCGGCTGGACACTTTCGAACAACGCCGGTTACGGAGGATCCGTCACGTTCTCCGGAGGATCATCGGTGGGAGTCATCAGTCTCCCGCCCGAGGGACGCGTATTCGATACTCCTCCTGTCTCAGACGCCATCGGGTGGTGATTTTATCTATGACGCCAACGGCAACCGGCAATCGGTGAGCAACAACGGGACAATACAGCCCTACACGGCCAACGCGCTCAACCAATACACAAGCGCGGCCGGCAGCACGCCGACCTACGACGCCAACGGCAACCTCGCCTCGGCCAGCGGAGCGGCTTACACCTACGACGCGCAAAACCGACTCGTTTCGGCGACGGTCAACGGGACAACTACAACGATGTCCTACGACGCCCGGAACCGGGTCGTCCGCCGCACAACCGGCGGAGCCGACCTGTTCTTCACCTACGCCGATTGGAACCTCCTGGAAGAACGAAACGCGGCGGGAGCAATCCAGCAAGCCTACGTCCACGGTGCGCAGATCGATGAGCTCCTCGTCAAGATCACCCCGGCTGGAGCCGTCTATTACCAAGCCGATGCGATCGGTAGCGTCATCGCCCTCACCAACGAAACCGGACAACTTGCAGAAAGCTACACCTACGACGCCTTCGGAGCCGCGACAGTGCGAAGTGCCTCCGGAGCTACACTCGCACAATCCGCACTCGGAAACCGCTTCCTGTTCACCGGACGTGAACTGATCGGCGCGACCGGAATCTACGACTACCGCAACCGCGTTTATTCTCCAGTCCTCGGACGGTTCCTCCAAACCGACCCGATCCGGTTTTCGGCCGGGGACGTGAATCTTTATCGGTATGTGGGCAATGATCCTGTGAATTATGTTGATGGCCTCGGGCTGCAACTTGCTCGTCCACAGCATTATCCCACCCTGGCCCCTGGCCCCGGAGGCACTACACCTAGACCCGGAACCCGTATGTCTGGATGCGACGAAGTATACCTACCTGCTTTTATGGCTTCACCGGGATTTCGACTTGGGGCTGGAGTGCTTGGATGGGGGTGGTCATGGTTCTCCATAATTGGCGGAGCAACGCAGACAGCGGTCGGAAATCCGTTAGGCCCTCCATGGCTGACTGCCGGCTTCGTATCTCATGGCTTTGCTGTGAACAATATCGTCCAAGGTGCTGCTGGGAATGGATTCGTAGATCCGTGCACGGCGCAGCCGGTGCCATGAAGCTATCGATTTGCCTCGTGCTTGGCGTTCTCGTCCTGTCAGCTTTCGCTTGGGTCTATTTGCGTGATACCATTTGGTTCAACTTACTCCTTCTGGCGCTTCTTGCAGTTCCGGTTGTCCTTAGATTGTTCAAGAGATAGCGAGGAAACCACCTGTTGAAACCCGAGGGGTCACAAGCCAAAGGGGTCAGGCCTATAAAATAAACATTCTGCGGGTTGACACATACGTTCATTTTCATACGAAATGGGTTCAGTGTGCATAAACTTGCATTTTATCGGCAACGGGATGCGCGCAACCGGCGGGTCGTCGCAACCGATCCGCTCGGGTTCATCACCCGCTGGACGTATGACGCGGCAGGCAACAACCTCACCGAGAAGCGCCCGGACGATGGGGTCACGACCAGGACGTTCGACGCCATGAACCGCGTCGCCAGCATTGTGGACGCCAAGGGTCAAATGACCCGGCTCACCTACGAGGCCGGAGCCGGAGGCGGGAATTGCGGCTGCCCCGGCGGCAGCGGACCGCGCAACCTCGGCGAGTGGACGAGCCTCACGGACGCCCGCGGGCAGACGTATGCGCGAATCTTCGACGCCCGCAACCTGCTCACGCAGATGACCTATCCCGACGGTTCGCAGGAACGCTACACCTACGACACCGTGGGCAATGCGCTCACCTACACGACCCGCGCCGGACAGGTCCGCACCTCGACGTTCGACGTCCGCAACCGCGAGACAAACACGACCTGGAGCGACGCGACGCCGGCGATTACCCGCGCGTTCGACGCCGCCGGTCGCGTGCTCAGCGAGAACAACGGGATCGCCAGCCTGGCATACACCTACGATGCCGCCAACCAGCTCCTGAGCGAAACAACCGCCGTCACCGGACAGCCGTCGCGCACGGTCGGCTATGCGTATGACGCCACCGGCAACCGGCAATCGGTGAGCAACAACGGCACAATACAGCCCTACACGGCCAACGCGCTCAACCAATACACAAGCGCGGCCGGCAGCACGCCGACCTACGACGCCAACGGCAACCTCGCCTCGGCCAGCGGAGCGGCTTACACCTACGACGCGCAAAACCGACTCGTTTCGGCGACGGTCAACGGGACAACTACAACGATGTCCTACGACGCCCGGAACCGGGTCGTCCGCCGCACAACCGGCGGAGCCGACCTGTTCTTCACCTACGCCGATTGGAACCTCCTGGAAGAACGCAACGCGGCAGGCGCGATCCAGCAAGCCTACGTCCACGGGGCGCAGATCGATGAACTCCTCGTCAAGATCACGCCAGCCGGAGCCGTCTATTACCACGCCGACGCCCTCGGCAGCACGCTCGCCCTGACGAATGAAACCGGCCAGTTCGCGGAAACCTACACCTACGACGCGTTCGGAGCCGCCACCGCGCGAAGCCCGTCCGGCTCGCCACTCGCGCAGTCAGCGCTCGGAAACCGGTTCCTGTTTACGGGGCGTGAACTGATCGGCGCGACCGGAATCTACGACTACCGCAACCGGGTTTACTCGCCGGTTCTCGGGCGGTTCCTCCAAACCGACCCGATCCGGTTCTCGGCCGGGGATGTGAATCTTTATCGGTATGCCTCCAATAGTCCGGTGAGCTTGATTGATCCACTTGGGTTGTTCACTCCCAAAAGATCTAACTATAATTGTGACGAAGATTATGAAAATGCAGTAAGCGCTTGGAAGTTGCACGACAGATTTGATGCATGGGGCAAGGTTCCAGTGGAGGATATTGAAGCGTTAATCGAACGAAAATAAACCTCTCGTGCTGACTTGATTCTTGCAATTAAAATAATTGAGACGGAAAGTAAAATTACAGCTGTAATTTTCCCTGGAGCTTTTCTTCCAAGTGATGGGTGTGCAGGGGCAAGTATTTTAGTCGCAGCGATTCTAACTGCGTTAGGTTTTTAGGGTTAAAATAATGAGCAAGCAAAATATTCTAATTCATTTTTTTGCAACTATTTGTCTAGTGGGAATTTTGATGGCTTTTGCGAAAAGCGAAAGTAATAAATATCATGAAATTGTTATGAAAAACGTTGGAAGCGATGTGTATATGGCGCCGCTTCTTAAGACTATTTATATAAAAACAAAAGCCCTGCTAGTTTTTAGCATTTTCCTGATGACGTATTGTATAGGCAGAGCTAGAGCGAATGGCGGTATATTAATGACGCTCTGCGCAGGTGTGGCAACTGTCAATGCTATAGTAATAGGATTTCTTACTCCGTGAGGCAACCAAAAGGGGGGCAAGCCATAGGGGGGCAGGCCTATAAACCGAAGAAACTGGCCGACGGGATCTGCCCTATAACTTGTAATCGAGAAAGGTACCAGGCCTATAAAATAAACATCAGCCTGCGCGGTGGAAGGAAATGACCTCGACGGCGGCGAAGTGGCCGGCTACGAATACAACCTCGTGAGCAACCCGACCGCCAAGCACTTCGAACCCCTGCTGCCGGGAGACGGCGGGGAAGACTGCCGCAGGCAGCCCGCAGGGCGAGATGAGCGGGAGCGAGCGAGTCAAAATGGCATCGACACGTTCTTCTCCTACGATGCCGCGCAGCGGCTCACGGGGATCGAGCACCGCAACGGGGCGAGCCTACTGGCCACACTCGCTTACACGCTCGACGGCGTCGGCAACCGGAAATCGAAGACCCTCGCCGGCCTGACCGCCACACCTGCGGTGGAATCCTACGGCTACGACGCGGTCGACCAGCTCATCCAGGCAAAATACGGAACGACGCGCACAGTCGGCTATGCGTATGACGCCACCGGCAACCGGCGATCGGTGAGCAACAACGGGACAATACAGTCCTACACGGCCAACGCGCTCAACCAATACACAAGCGCAGCCGGCAGCACGCCGACCTACGACGCCAACGGCAACCTCGCCTCCGCCAGCGGAGCGACCTACACCTACGACGCGCAAAACCGGCTCGTTTCGGCGACGGTCAACGGGACGACAACGACGATGTCCTACGACGCCCGGAACCGGGTCGTCCGCCGGACCGGCGGGGGAGCCGACCTGTTCTTCACCTATGCGGATTGGAACCTCCTCGAAGAACGCAACGCGGCAGGCGCGATCCAGCAAGCCTACGTCCACGGGGCGCAGATCGATGAACTCCTCGTCAAGATCACGCCAGCTGGTGCCGTCTATTACCAAGCCGACGCCCTTGGCAGCGTCATCGCCCTCACCAACGAAACCGGACAGCTCGCGGAAAGCTACACCTACGACGCGTTCGGAGCGGCCGCAATCCGAGATGGCTCAGGTCTCAGGCTTCCAGTTTCCGGTTTTGCGAATCGCTTCCTGTTCACCGGACGTGAATGGATCGGCGCGACCAGAATCTACGATTACCGCAACCGCGTCTACTCGCCTGTTCTCGGGCGGTTCCTGCAAACCGACCCGATCCGGTTCGAGGCTGAGGATGTGAATCTTTATCGATATGCCTCAAATAATCCGGTGAATCTATGGGACCCTTATGGGCTCTGTGATCGTGACGAATACCAGAGACAGGCTGACGCAAGATGGAGGAGGTCACAGGACCTAATGAAAGAGTTTAACTGGAGCTACACGACTATGCCTACAAATGTGACGGATGCTCTTGACAGGGAATTTCCACTTGCTGCAGTCAATGCGCCTACTGATTTCGCGGAAAAACTCGAATGGGCGTTTACAAAAGTATTCGATCTCGGTGTGGGGTGGATGTGTGGTTCTCCTATAGTGGGAGTAATTCTAGGAATTACATTATGAATGGATTTGTAGTGAAATGCTTGTGCTATACGATGTTTGTCGCGCTTATCGGGGTGATAAACTACGGGTTCTACCGCGTTTCTCAGGATAGGAATGCAGTATTGCAGCTGATTGTGCAAGATATAGAAAAGCCGGCGGGGATGCGACGTCTTGATTCGCGCGAGGCACTGGCGTTAAGTGGTAAAGAGAAACGTGATAAGTTTATTCTAAGTCTTGCCACTCTGACTGACGTGGTTATTTGGTTGACGATTGCCGGTGTATTACAATTAAAAAAAATGCCAACCAATAAATTTATTAACGGGGTGATGATTGCATCTGTATTGTGGAAGTTCTTCCTTGGGATTTGATATGAACAAGCCAAAGGGGTCAGGCCTAAGAACTGTAGAAACTGGGGGCAGTGTGCATATTATTGCATTTTCTATTTCTGAGCAACGATGCGAGCGCCAGAATTCAGACTGGGCGGTGGAAGGAAATGACCTCGACGGCGGCGAAGTGGCCGGCTACGAATACAACCTCGTGAGCAACCCGACCGCGAAACATTTTGAACCCCTGCTGCCGGGAGGCGGCGGGGAAGACTGCCGCAGGCAGCCCGCAGGGCGAGATGAGCGGGAGCGAACGAGTCAAAACGGAATCGACACGTTCTTCACCTACGATGCCGCGCACCGGCTCACGGGGATCGAACACCGCGACGTGGCGAGCCTGCTGGCCACCCTCGCTTACACGCTCGACGGCGTTGGCAACCGGAAATCGAAGACCCTCGCCGGCCTGACTGCCACACCTGCGGTGGAATCCTACGGCTACGACGCAGTCGACCAACTCATCCAGGCAAAATACGGGACGACGCGCACGGTCGGCTATGCGTATGACGCCACCGGCAACCGGCAATCGGTGAGCGACAACGGCACAATACAGCCCTACACGGCCAACGCGCTCAACCAATACACAAGCGCGGCCGGCAGCACGCCGACCTACGACGCCAACGGCAACCTCGCCTCGGCCAGCGGAGCGGCTTACACCTACGACGCGCAAAACCGACTCGTTTCGGCGACGGTCAACGGGACAACTACAACGATGTCCTACGACGCCCGGAACCGGGTCGTCCGCCGCACAACCGGCGGGGGAGGCGACCTGTTCTTCACCTACGCGGATTGGAACCTCCTCGAACAAGCCAAAGGGGTCAGGCCTATAAAGTAAACATTGCAGGTGCCTAGAGTTTCCGGATATGGTGATTTCATGGCAAGGAAACCCAGGTTGGAGTTTGAGGGCGCGATTTACCATCTGATCAATCGGGGGAATTACCGGAAGGATGTCTTTGCTGAGAAGGGTGCCGCGCAAGCGTTTGAGAAGGCGCTTTTTGAAGCTTGCGAGAAATGCGAATGGATTGTTCATGCGTATGTGCTCATGAGCAACCATTTTCACTTGGCACTTGAGACTCCGAAGGCGAATTTGGTTAAGGGGATGGCCTGGTTGCAGGGAACATATGCCAATCGCTTCAACCGGATCCGGGGAGAGCGGGGGCATGTTTTCCAAAGCCGATATAAAAGCATACTGATTGAGGAGGGGCGTCCGTTGCTGGGCCTGATCAATTACATCCACCTCAACCCTGTTCGTGCCGGAGTTGTGAGCCTCGCTGAACTCAGTGACTATCCCTTTTCGAGTTATCCGAAATATTTCGAGAAGCGGATTCCACCGGCACTGAGCCGAAGGCGCTTTTTGGGGGCTTTGGAGTTTCCAGATACGGTGAGGGGAATGAAGAATTACGCAGAGTATCTCGAGACAGTGGAGGAAGCGGACGCGACCAAGCATGAGGAATTAACCCGGCGCTATTGCAGCGGCTGGGCTTTGGCCTCTTCGGAATACCGGAAGGAGGTCAAGGCACTGTATGCGGAGCTGACCGAGAAAGAGAGCTGGCAGGGCGTGGAAGTCAGAGAATTGCGCGAAGGCATATGGGAGCGTGCGCTTGAAGGCTTGCTGAGGAAGGCCAGAAGGACCAAGACCCATGCAGAGACGTCCGCGAAGTCGGCGGTCTGGAAGGTTCGGATCGCGCGAGAAATGAAGCGAACAACAACGGTGACGAATCGTTGGCTGGCCGAAGCCTTAGCAATGGGGCATCCGAGCAGGGTATGCAATCTGGTAAAGAGCATTTAAAATATAGGCCTGACCCCTTTACTAGTTTCCAGCGCCAGCCTGTAGCGAAAACTGCGCCGAGGCATGGTAGGGTTTAACCCCATGGGAAGGTCTCAATCCATCGCGTATCAGTCTTTGGTCGTGAAAACGTTGTTTACCTCAGAAGCGATCTCCCATGGCGGACGATCGGGAACAGTCAAATCACCGGATCGGCTCCTGAATGTGACTTTGGGAAATCCGTTGGAAAAGGGTGAGGAAGACCGTGGTCCGAACCCTGAACTGTTCTTTGCGGCAGCTTATGCCGCATGCTACCACGGCGCATTAGTCAATGCGGCCAAAAAGCTCGGCACACCGGTTGCGGATTCGACGGTGCGTGCACTGGTCAGCCTGATCGAGGATGACCAGTTCGGCTATGGGCTGGCAGTGGATCTCCACGCCAAACTCCCCGGAATCGACTCTGCACAGGCTCGACATATCATGGAGGAGGCGCATAAAACCTGCCCGTATTCAAAAGCCCTGCGCGGCGAGGCTTCCGTCCAGCTCTTGGTGGACTGAAAAAAGACATCCGATCGGCGGAGGAAATTGCACGGACACGCGGTCCGTAGTCCGGGCGCCCGGGAAGGCTCTCAGCAAACGCTCTCTCGCGTTCGTTAATCGGCGTGAAACACCTCGGGAAGGTTCGTGCAAACCGGCGAGCCGTCGGGGTTGGTTTCCATGATGTCGGCCATGAAGGCCCACCACTTTTTGACGATCGGATGGTCGGGAAGCCGGTCAGCCGAATGACCGCTGGCAAGTTTTTGCACGGCGAAAAGTGTCAGCGTCTCCCGGTCGAAAAAAATCGAGTAGTCCGAAATTCCGGCCTCGGTGAGCGCATGGGATAGCTCCGGCCAAATCTCGTCGTGACGCTTCTGATACTCGGCTTCAAAGCCGGGCTTGAGTCTCATTTTGAATGCGGATCGAATCATGGAAAAAAGCCGGCCGGTTCAATTCGGAACTGAGGGGCGGTACGGAGTGGCGTTTAAATAAGCGGTCAGGACCGGGAGCGCGTATGCTCCACGTTGGTAAGCCCATTCCACACTGACCGCTAGGTTTCCTTCGGAAGTTGGCGGAAGCGGTCCCATGCCGGCCCGCATCAACGCACGCCTGAGTCCGTCTCGTTTTCCGTATCCCGGGCTGGGATATCCTTGAGAAATTAGAGGCCGACCGTATCGGTAACAGGCGTGCCGACCCCATTTACAAGGCCGAAGTTGCTGATGCCGGGGGCGCCGGTGAGCGTGCCAATGGCTGGGGTGATCGACCCATCATTGATTCCAGCTGCATTGTATCCAAAGGCCGTGTAGGTCGCGTCAATCGAGGCGCTAATGAACGCCTGGAGGCTTGTTGCGGCGCTGCTGCCGAGCTTGACGGCCCCGGCGTTGATAAAGGAGTTCAAGATATCCGCCGTGTTGGCAGTCTTGAAGTCCGTCGTGCTGATCGCGTTCGCCGCGAGCTTTGTGGTCAGGTAGGTGCCGGTGAATCCCTGGACGACTCCGGCCGCGATGGCGGTGAAGTTTGCCCGGCTGGCCCTCACGGCGCCGGTGACAATTGCCTGAAGGATGGCATTGGTATCGTTGGCGGAGACTGAAACGCCCCAGTTGGAATTGTCGACTCCTGCAAGCTGAGCCGTAATTCCGAGCGTCGACCCGCCAATGGCGCCGACCGAGCTCGCCCCGTTGCTGGTGGACGTCCTCTGGAATCTCCCCGCACCGGCAACAAGCGCCTGAACGAGAGACTGGACGTTGGCCGATGTTTTGCCATAGAGACCGTTGATCGAGCCCAGGCCATTGATCGCATTTGCGGAGATCGCGGATGCTGCGCTCGAGATTCCGATCAGATTGGAGGCTTGCACGTTGGATCCGGTCCTGGGAAGGGAAGTGAGCCCGAAGTTGGGAAGATACCGGGTCAAGGCGACGGGACCGGTCCGTGGGACACCGGCCCAGTTCTGGGTGCCGTTAGCATAGGCCCTTAGAGCGGTCGAGAGGGCGAGGCCAGCGGCACGGTTTGCATCCGCAAGCTGCGCGGCCTGAATTTTTGCAGGAGTCGTTCCCCTGTAGTTAAAGACCGGTTGGTCCAAACCGGCAAAAGCGTTTTGGACGGCCGTCTGAACCAGAGATGGTCCGTAGTTGGGAATCCGCGCCAGTGCGAGGCCGAGAATCGCGCTCGCTGTTGTCTTCTTGGGAGTGAGCACTGCCGAGACGACAGATGATCTCCCGTTGCTGAGGCTGACCGACTGCTTGGTAATGGTGATGGTCACCGGGCTGTTGAGCGCCCGTTGCGTGGCTGTGTAGATCTGGTCCTGGAAGGCTGTTTTCTGGACATCGGATGCGGTGAAATTTCCGGCTGCGGTCTGCACCACCGATTTGGCATTCACTCTTGCGCTGAAGACCGCACGGCCCTGAACGAGCGCGTTGGCCTGCTGCTGGGGTGTGGCGGTGCCGAGATCGATTCCGAGTTGGATTGCTCCGAGCTGAATGGCGACCTGGTCAACTTGTGGGCTCGCCAAAGCGGAGCTTGAAAAAGCCGCCAATGCCACCAACCCCGTGAGGAGCACCTTGGCTCCGGATACTGTGAAAAATTTTGTGTTCATGAGAGGAAGAAGGTGGAATATTACCGATTGGCAGAAACCAACCGCAACGCCGCGCGACTGGCAAGTTATTTCTTGCCGGAAAGACTCCCGGGGCACTGCCCCGCTGTGCAACCCGGCCGAGCGGCGGGGTGGTTCTACTTCGGAGCGGGGAGTTCTTTTTTAATGCTTGCGGTGACGAGGGCTGCGAGTTGATTGCTGCCCTCCGGGGTGAAGTGTACGTTGAACGGAAGCTGGACCTCGCCCGGGCGGGTCATTGGCTTTTGCGGGGGCCCGGGCTTCGCGCTGAGAGGGAGTGGGGGCAGTTTCTTCTGCTGTAACAGGACATACGCGCAGAGGTCGTTCACCGGGATGCCGCATTCCTTCATCACCTCGACTGCGACTTTGTTGTAGGCCACCTCATCTCCGGCGACCCGTCCCTGTGTGCCCTCAGGGACCGGTGTCGTCGTCGCAAAGATGACCTTCGCACCGGTCGCCTGCAGACGCTTCGTGACCTCGAGGAGCCGCTGCCGGTAAACATCCGGGGGCGCGACCTGCCTGCCACCCTCCGGCGCGACGTATTTGCCGTTGGCGTCCAGATATTTCAGGTCATGCAGGCCGAAGTTGAAATGGATGACATCCCATTTCCGGTCGCCAAGCCATTTGTCGAGCCGTTCCAGCCCGCGGGCGGTATCGCCGCAATTTTCGAGCGGGCGGTGGACATTGGCCGCCCCCTTCAGCTGTTCCCTGACCGGGATGGTGTAGGCCATTGAGATCGAATCGCCGATGAGTAGGACGGCCGGCAGACCGGGCGCGTCGGCCACTTCGATCAGCGCTGGGTTGGCCGGTTTCGGCGGCTTGGCATTGGCCGGTGCGGGCTCAAGGTTCTGCCCAAAGGCGGTGCTCAGCGCCATCGCGCCAGAGAGAGCAAGAAGACGGATGGCGGGGAGTTTGCTGTTAACGGGGGGCATACCGTGATATCTTTAGCACGCAAAGGGTCAGGGTGCCAGACGTTAGACCCCGGCTTGGGCGTCCTCGATCATCCCTCCTGCCGCCACGCCGGCGCCTCAGTGCAAAAAATCGTGCGAGAAAGCGATTGATTTTCGCAGCGGGCGGGTCCAATCTCCCTCTCCACAAAAATTTATGAGTCAGCATCCGAGTTTGAAAGGTAAAGGCGCGATCCAAGCGAAGCGCAGTGTTTTGAAGCGGTTCGAGCGTGTCGAGCTTCTCAAGAAGCGGGGCCAGTTCAAAGAGGGCCAGCGCGTGATCGGCCTGCCCAAAACCAAGCCCGAGGATTAATTCCACGGGCAGTCCAGAAATGCGGCTGAATCGATTTCTCGCAGCCGCGGGCCTCGGGTCCAGGCGGTCGTGCGAGGAATTGATCGCCTCCGGCTCGGTTGTGATCAACGGCAGCCGGGTGGAAAAGCTGGCCACGGTGGTCGGCCCGGACGATGACGTGCGCGTGAGCGGCCGTCAGATCCATGTGGCGCGGCCGGTCTACATCCTTTTCAACAAGCCTCGAGGGATTGTTGTCACGCGATCGGACGAGCGCGGGCGACGGACAGTCTACGATTTCCTTCCGCCGGAATTCGGTTCGCTCGGTCATGTCGGCCGGCTGGACAAGGACAGCGAGGGACTGCTCCTGCTGACGAACGACGGCGATCTGGCGCAGCGCCTGACCCATCCCTCGCACGAGGTCGACAAGGAATACGAGGTCACGCTCGACAAAGCCTACGATCCGGCGCACTCGGCGAAGCTGATCCGCGGGATTTTTATCGAGGGCGGCCGCGGCCGGTTCGAGCGGATCGTCATCCTGTCGTCGAAGCGGGTGAAGGTGACGCTCCGGCAGGGCCTTAAGCGCCAGATCCGCCTCATGTTTTACGATCTCGGCTACGAAGTCGAACGCCTTGTCCGCACGCGGATCGGCGACGTGCGCGACCCCAAGCTTTTCCCCGGGGGCTTCCGCCACCTCAAGCCGCGCGAGGTCGAATCGCTCTCTGCCGTGGTCAAATCGGAGGCCCGCCCGCGCCGCCCGCGCAGGCCGGCTGCAGGTGCCCGCCGTCCGCGCGCGCCACGTTCGGCTTGAGTCTCCCTGCGATCTGGCGTTGGATGGCGGCCGCATGAAAAAGCTACTCCGCAGTGTCCCCTATGGTCCTCCGGCGCTTGGTCCCTATTCGCTGGGGGTCGTGGCGGAAGGCCGGTTTCTTTTTGTTTCGGGCATGACCCCGTTCGACCCCGTGACTGGGAAGATCGAGCGGGCGTCGATCGCGCGGCAGACCGAGCTGGTTCTGGAGAACATCCGGAAGGTTCTCGGGGCTTCCGGGGCAACGTTCGACGACGTGACAAACTGCCGGGTCTACCTCTCCAACCTGACGCCCGAGACATTTCAGGAGATGAACGGGGTTTACGGAAAATATTTCGCGGAATCGCTGCCGGCCCGGGCCACGATCGGCGCGCAGCTCCTCGGTTTTGACGTCGAGATCGAGTGTGTCGCCGTGCTCCCGCCCTCGGCCGACTAGAGCGGGCTGCCGCGGGGTCCGCTCAGGACACTCCGGGCAGCCCAAAGTATCGGACGGCATTTTCGTAGCAGATTCCGCGCACGAGACTGCCAAGCATCTCCATGTCGCGGGGGAGCTCGCCGCGGTCGGCCTCCGAGCCGATGATGTTGCAGAGGATCCGGCGGAAATATTCGTGGCGGGGATAGGATAGGAAGCTGCGGGAATCGGTCAGCATGCCGACGAAGCGGGACAGGAGCCCGAGATTCGAGAGCGCGTTGATCTGCCACTCCATGCCCTCCTTCTGGTCGAGGAACCACCAGCCGCTCCCGAACTGGATCTTCCCGGCGTGGGAGCCGTCCTGGAAGTTTCCGATCATCGTGCCCATGGCGTAGTTGTTCGCCGGGTTGAGATTGTAGAGGATCGTTTTGGGTAGCTCGTTCGTGGAGTCGAGGGCGTCGAGGTAGCGCGAGAGCGTGGACGCCTGCGGCCAGTCTCCGATCGAGTCGAACCCGGTATCCGGGCCCAGGGCGCGGAAGAGCCTGGTATTGTTGTTGCGCATGGCGCCGAGGTGGAGCTGCTTGACCCACCCGCGGCGGGCGTCGAGGCGGCCGAAGAAGAGCATGAGGTGGGCCGCAAACGCCGATTGCTCGGCAGCATCGGCTGCACGCCCGGCCCGCGCTGCGTCAAAGATCCGCGCCGCATCGGCGGTCGATGCCGGCTCCCCGAAGCAGTGGCTGAGCCCGTGGTCGGAGAGGCGGCAACCCTCGTCATGAAAAAAGGAGTGCCGGCTCTCGAGGGCCTCAAGGAATGCGTCGAAGCGGGTGCAGGCGACACCGGACGCCTCCTCGAGCTTTTCGAGCCACGCCGCGAAGCTCTCCGGCTGATCGACGGTCAGCGCCTTGTCGGGCCGGAACGTCGGAAATACGCGCGTCCTGAGGCGGTTCCCCTCACGGATCCGCCGGTGATGCGAGAGGTCGTCCACCGGATCGTCGGTCGTGCAGACGACTGCCACATTGCTGCGTTCGAGGAGTCCGTGGACCGAATAGCCGGGGCCGGCAAGCTGCTCGTTCGCCCGTTCCCAGACCGCTTCGGCCGTCGGAGCGTCCAGCAGGTCGTCGATCCCGAAGTAGCGCAGAAGTTCCAGATGCGTCCAGTGGTGGAGCGGGTTGCGCAGCGTCGCGGGGACCGTGTCCGCCCAGGCCAGGAACTTTTCCTTCGGGCTGGCATTCCCGGTGCAAAACCGCTCTGCGACTCCGTTTGTGCGCATGGCCCGCCATTTGTAGTGGTCCCCGGCCAGCCAGACCTCAAACAGGTCGGCGAACCGGTGATCGCCTGCGATGAGCTGCGGCGGAAGGTGCGTGTGATAGTCATAAACCGGGAGGCCGGAAGCGACGCCGTGGTAGAGTTCCTGGCCGGTGGGTGAATGAAGGAGAAAATCGGGGGTGATATAGGTTTTCACCCCGGAACTATCTCCCGGGAGCCCGCTTCGATGCAAGCACGGGCGCAGCGCGGAATTTGTGCAACAATTTTACGAGCGGGCATTGACAGCGCCGGCTGGTTTTGTGAAGATCTGCGGCTTCCGTTCCCTGAATTTTTCTTATACCCACCCGCAACAAATATGGCCGAACCAAAAAAGGAAACCGTCCGCATCGTTCTCCCCGCGCGCAATGACGGCACGCCCGTGACATCGTCGCCCCGGGAAAACGCAATGATCAATCTCCCCCCGAAGCCGGTTCCAGTGACGCCAGCCGGTGGAATCCCTTCGCCATCTGTTCCCCCGACCGTTTCCTCGCCGGCCCCGATCCCGGGCATTCCCAAGCCGCCCTCGGCTCCTGGCATCCCCAAGCCGCCGTCTGTGCCGGGGATTCCCCGTCCTCCGTCGGCTCCCGGGATTCCGAAGCTGCCCAGCGGCCAGGTTCCCCCATCCGCCAGCGTGCCTCCGATGGTCGCCAAGCCGGCCTCTGCGGCTCCCGGCGGTCCGGCCCCTTCGGTATCGTTTGCTAAGCCCGCATCAGTCGTCCCGGCCCCGATCCCTTCCGTCGCCAAAAAAGAGACGGCGAAGGTTGGTGGCGGAACCCCGACAAAGGTGCTCCCGCAGGCGACCGTCCAGTTCAAGCGCCCGGCCCCCTCGACATCCAAATCTGTTTCGACCAATGCCCCTCTGGTTGTCTCCAAGACCACCGAGGAAGTGACGGTCGACGAGGTGAATCCGATCCTCGGCGCAGCGGCCCTGGTCATCGCCCTCACCGCCCTCGGCTTCCAGATCTGGATGATGGTCGGCTACAAAGTCCCCTGACGTTTCTTCTTTCCGCCAGACGCAACTCCGAACACAATTCCCGATTCTATGTCCAGCCCACACGTTACCGAACTCAAGGATTCTGACTTTGAAGCGTTCCTCAAAAATGCGACCACCCCGGTGCTCGTGGATTTCTGGGCGACCTGGTGTGCACCCTGCCGGATGCTGACCCCGGTCGTCGAGGAGATCGCGGCGGAAAACGCCGGCAAATACGCTGTTGCGAAAGTGAACGTCGACGAGTGTCCGAATGTCTCCGCGCAGTTCGGCATCCGGAGCATCCCGACGCTGATCTTCTTCAAGGACGGCGAGAAAAAAGAGCAGGCGGTCGGAGTGCTCGGCAAAAACGACATCCTCCGCAAGCTCGAGGCGCTCGGATAGCATCCGGGGCCGCGCAGGCCGGCCGCGATTGCTGTGACGTTTTCTCCTTGAGCCTCCGGCGTTTCTCCGGAGAAACCGTTCAAGGCGCCACGCATGACCACCACTCGTCCGGCCTCAAAGATCACTTGCACAACCGCAACGGCGCTCGTCGTTGCGAACATGATCGGCACCGGCGTTTTCACGAGCCTCGGGTTCCAGATCACAGGGATGCCTTCGGGATTTGCCATCGTGCTTCTGTGGGTCATCGGCGGCCTGATCGCGCTGTGCGGGGCGCTGGCCTATGGCGAGTTGGCCGCCGCGCTGCCACGCTCGGGCGGCGAATACCATTTCCTCTCAGAAATTTTTCATCCGTCGGTTGGATTTCTCGCCGGCTGGATCTCGGCGACCGTTGGCTTCGCCGCGCCGATCGCGCTTTCCGCGATGGCTTTTGCCACGTATCTGCACGGGATCTTCCCGGCGGTTCCACCGCTCTGGGCCGCGCTCGTCCTCGTGTGGATCGTCACGCTCGTCCACCTGCGCGATGCCCGCACCGGGAGCGCGTTCCAAAATGTTTTCACGCTGCTGAAGGTCGGGCTCTCTCTGGCGTTCATCACAGCGGGCTTTGCCTTCGCCCACCGGCAGCCGGTCACGTTTTTTCCGGCGGCTTCTGATGCCGCGCTCATTTGCTCCGCCCCGTTCGCGGTCAGTCTTGTTTTTGTGATGTATGCGTATTCCGGCTGGAATGCCGCAACCTACATCACGGCCGAGGTTCGCGATCCGTCACGGTCCGTGCCGCGCTCGCTACTGGCGGGGACGCTGATCGTGATGGCGCTCTATGTCGGGCTGAACGCGGTCTTTCTTTACTCGACGCCGGTCGACCAGATGAGGAACCAGGTCGAGATCGGGCTCATTGCGGGGCGCCACATCTTCGGCGCGTTTGGAGGAAACATTGTCGGCGGAATCATCTGCCTCGGGCTGGTCTCGTCTGTGAGCTCGATGGTGTGGGTTGGTCCGCGTGTGGCGATGACGATGGGTGAAGACCTGCCGGCGCTGCGCTGGCTGGCCATCAAATCCGGCAATGACCGTCCGGTAGTGGCCATCGGCTGGCAGTTCGTCATCGTGAACGTTCTCATCCTCACGGCGACGTTTGAAAAAGTTCTCCTCTACATCCAGTTCACGCTGATCTTCTGTTCGTTTCTCACCGTGCTCGGCCTGATCGTTCTCCGCATCCGGCGGCCGGATCTCCCGCGCCCGTGCAGGGTGTGGGGCTACCCGGTCACGCCGGTGGTCTTTCTGGCGTTCAGCCTCTTCATGATGTATTTCACGATCCGCGAGCGGCCGGTCGAATCGCTGGCTGGCGTCGCCACGCTGCTCCTCGGCCTCGTCGTCTACGCGATTTCCGCCCGTCGGCTCCCCGGGCCATCCGGGCGCTGAGCGCCGGCGCTCAGGCCTTCGAGAGACCGTGGGTCCGCAGCTCCGGCGGAAGCTCGACAAACCGCCGGCTCACATTCCCGTCCCGGGCCTCGCACACGAACCAGCCCTTCGCGGGCGTGCCGTCATGGTTGTCGCGGTAGCGCGAGCAGCAGCGGTTGGTCGTATAGAAAATGCCCGCATCCTCCCACTCGGTGAAGCCGTGCCAGTGCCCGGAAAACGCGGCGCGCAAATTCTGCCCGGCCAGGCGCGTCAGCAGTTCGTCCGCATTCGCCGGACGGAACTTCACCCCCCGGCCCAGCGGAAAGTGGGTGAAGAGGATCAGCGGCTTCGCCGGGTCACTGGCCGCCAGGTGGTCATCCAGCCAACGCAGCGTCCCGGCGCTGATCTGCGTGTTCTGCCACGCGGTATTCTCAGTCGTGTCGAGCCCGATGACCCGCCAGCCCGAATGCTCAAAGCCGGCATTCCCCGCCGCAGGAAAATATTTGTCGTAGGCCGAGCGGTCGGTTGCCGATGTCCAGTCGTGGTTGCCGGGAACGACGTGGCACGGGATCGCGGCAGCCTTGATCACATGGCTGACCGCCTCCAGCTGATCCGGCTTCCCGTCGTTCGCCAAGTCCCCGGCCACCAGGCAGAACGCCGCGTCGGGCGCGCTCGCGCGCATCGCCACGAACGCGGAAGCGAACCACGGCGCGCACTCCGCGTCATGGTAGTGCAGGTCGTTCACCACCAGAAACCGGAACCCGCCGGCACCCCCGGCCCGCGCCCGCGTTGCGGGCAACACTGCGCCGGCAAGTGCCGCCATGCCGATCTGAAAAAATTTCCGGCGTTCGATGTGAGCCATCCTGACTAACGGATCTCCCGATTGCCGGAAGTTTGCAAGCAGGGAGCGCAATTCCGCGTTGCATTTTTTGGAGCGGGTAGCGGGAATCGAACCCGCATGGCCTTACACGCCTCCATAATCGTCGTAAACTGCTTATAAACAACATCGACAAACACCATTGACGCGGGTGAGTGTTGTTATTATTGTTGTTACTATTATGGCTAGCCTCCGAAAGCATCCCAACAGTCCGTTTTGGATTGCCTGCTACCGAGACTCAAACGGTAAACGAACCACACGGTCATCGAAAACGAAAAATCGTTCTGACGCGATGAAGATGGCTGTTGAATGGGAGTCCGCTGCAAAAAAAGCATCGTCTGGTCGTTTGTCGGAAGCTCAGGCAAGAGCGGTCATCAACTCGATCATGGAGCACTCTGGTCAAGATGCCATAACCTTTTACAAGGCCCGAGAGTGGTTTCAGGAATGGTTGACGGACAAAAAGAATTCGAGAGAAAAAACAACGACGGCGAAGTATGAACAGGTGGTAGAGAGATTCCTGAAGTATCTGGGGCGGAAGGCGGATTCTGGTCTGGGCAATCTCAAAACTTCAGATATCCGTGCGTTCCGCGATCTGCTTGTGGCCGAGGGTAGAGCGGCATCCACTGTAAATCTGCTCATCGCAAAGGTCCTCTCCGCTCCTCTCTCAAAGGCAGTTCGCCTTGGCTACATCCCAGTAAATCCATGTGCAGCGATTGAGTCATTGAAAACCGAGGACACCGAGGCCGGGACATTCACATTGCGGCAAATCAGGTCGTTACTTGCCGCTGCACCCTCCACCGATTGGCGCGGATTGATTCTCGCTGGCTTTTTTACTGGTCAACGATTGGGTGATTTGGCTCGGCTCAGGTGGAACCAGGTTGACCTGACGAACGAGATGATTCTGATCGACAAACAAGAAAAGACCGGCGTGGGGGTTGCCATACCTATTCATCCGGATCTGCTAGAACATCTCATTAAATTACCTGCCCAAGACAAACCTGATGCTCCAGTCTTTCCTGAACTATTCTCCAAGTCCGGTGCTGGAAGGAGCGGCTTGAGCGAAACGTTCAAGCGAACAATGACCAAGGCGGGGATCAAACTCAAAAAACGCTTGGAAGCAGCTGGCCCCGCCGGTCGTGGAAGAAACGCATTGAGCTTCCACAGCCTGCGTCACTCGTTCACTTCCGCTCTGGCGAATGCTGGGATCCCAGAGGAAATTAGGCAGAAGCTCACCGGCCACCGTGATAAAGATACGCACAAGATTTACACACACCTTGATTTCCCCTCGCTGAAAGCTGCGGTGGACGCAGTGCCATCGATTCGACTTGGAGCGGGTTGATTTTAAAAATTAATCCATCATCATGTTCTTTCAAGCCCCGTAGCAAAAAACCTTTGCGATTCTCACTTGAAAAATGAAAAAGAAGCCATCCCGCCCCACCAGCCCCGATGTGGTTGCCGAAGTCTATAATAGGTGGGATGAGGAGGGGGCACCTATTCCAGGGATTGATTTCGTCGCGGATTCGCCCGATGAGTTGATTCGGGAGGCATTCAGCCTTTTTTGCATTCCCGTATCTCTGATCAAGACGGAGGAGAAGGTCTTGTTCGAAGACCGTGAGCGATATATCGAGAAGCTCGGGTGGTATATCCGTGAAAACGGTGAAGACATCGGATCAGACCGAAATGATCAACTGATTGTCCTGCTGGGAAAGGCATTCAGAGAATCATCTTACTGGGATGTAATAAACTACCTGAACAGGCAGGAGGTTTATCCATTCCTACTGTCCGTCTGTGATGATCAGGAGGAACAGAATTTCGTGCACGATCAACGGAGGTTTATCGTGGAGCTTTTGAACAAAAGACGGGTAGAAAATCTCAAACTTCACGATGGCAGAAAGGCGTCACGTGCTCTTCCCTCTGCATTCGAAAAGGCAAGCCCTGACGCAATGGTCGCGGATCTGCTTCATTTATGCTACCGGCGAATACCAGAGGAGACGCTGGAGTCGTTTTTGGTAAAAGAAATCGAGCTGAAGGATTCTCCGCTTCGCAAAAAATGGCTGGCGATTCTACGGGAGGAGAAAAACAACCAGAAGAAAGGCAAAGGAGGACATCGTCGTCCCAGTCGAGGACAAAAGCTGACTCATCTGGAGGCATGGCTTTTCAGGCACTGGGCCGATCCTCGGCTTCCTCTTTGTGCGTTGAGTTTGGAGGACACCGTAAACGCAGCCAATCTTTCGCCTGAACTGCCGATTCTCCCCTCAAAGGGAGAATCGGCAAAGCCGGAAAGGTCCACGGATGAGGCAATTCGCAAAGTTGTAGCGCGCACGGGATTGAAGAGAACCCCAGTGCCGGCTGCCAGTAATGTTCGGCCGCTAAAAGATCATTGGCCGCAGTTCGACTTCGATACACGTTACAATACGTTCTGCCCCCTACACTGAGCATTCAAAGTGGCCCGCTGCGCTAGGTGCCTTGCCGCTCGCGAACGGTGTTTTGAATGCTGCTGAAGGTGTAAAAAAACCGGCTGATTTTTCAGGGCTTATAAATGGGGGAACCGAGTCCGCTTTCGGCATCCATACAGAGAGATTGCTATCTTTCATTACGTGCAGAATATCAGCATGTAACACAGGCAGGCAGGAGGGAATAAAGTGAGAATCTGGGGTAAGATTGTCCAATAGATTTTTTATCACTCTGCGCGGTAGTGTGCATGTGTTATGCAAACCACCGTTTCCCATTCTACAGCAGCACAGAATCTTCGTCATCCGCGTAACGGAAACACCGACCCCTATTATGGCCAGCAAGAAGCGAGTGCTTCTGGTTCATTCCTTCCAGAATGGTTTCGCCTGCCACGAGCCGGCACCCGGGATCCTCACTATGGATTGTCTAGGTCGATGTGGAATCAGCTCGTTTTGGCGTGCGTTTCCAACAGTTACCAGCCGCCCATAAAGTCAATTTCCCTGCGGGGCAAGAATACGGTGAAGGGCGTTAGGCTCATATCTGCCCAGTCGGCTTCGGACTATTTTAAAAAACTGGAGACCGAGCAGTGTCCACCAGCAGGACCTGAGACGCCTCAGACCCAGGAAACCAATTTCGAGGCGTGTCGCCTCGATTCTGAACAGAAATCGCCTAATCCGCCCGATTTCATTCAGCCAACAACACATGCCTCCATTGAGGGGTGCGGCGGATCAGAGAAGGAATAGTACGATGAAAGTACAAATCAAAGAAGACGGCTTCGAAGCAGCTCTCAACGCTGCTGTCGGAGAGAACAAGATCGGATGGAACACAAATGACCACGCCGGTCTCCTCAACCTCATCCTCTTGGCCATGACCGATGAGGATGGGAAAACGTTCGAGTTGACTCAGGAGCAGAAGGACCTGGTTCATGCGGCAATCGCACCGACTCAGACGCTTCAGCGCTCCATGCTGCACCGGGCATTCCGCCAGGCTGGAGTTGAAGTCGCACAGAAATCCATGGAAATCATGGAATCTCTTATCGGAGTTCCGCAGTTCTGCGACTTCCTGGCGACCAACAAAAATCCTGAAACGGGTCGTCCCTTCATCGGGAAGGTGGCCAAGTCGGCACGCAAGGACACCCTTGCAGCCTTGCTTGCCAAACCCAAGGCCAAAGCAGCAGCAGCAACGGCAGCAGCAGCGGTGTAATCTGCAACTCCCGGTCGGCTGACTGATCACCGGTCGCTGGGAACATTGCTTCCGGCGGCATCACCTGCATCCATGGAAAGGCAGGTGGTGCACGTCGAATCTCATCTTCTCAACCCACCACGGTAGTCCGGAACAAAAACGACAATCCCCCCAAAAACCATTTGCCTCCCGCTGCGTGTCCGAGCTGGGGCGCAATCCAAGAAACCACGGGCACAAGACCAAAACCAAAACTCCGAGACAGGGCAGACGCTCTACCAAGGAACCAAGCAAAAGGAATAATATGGCAGACAACACAATAATCGCGTGGACGGACCACACATTCAACCCCTGGATGGGGTGCACGAAAGTGTCAGCAGGATGTGCGAACTGTTACGCGGAGACAATGAGCACAAACCTCATGGGGAAAAACATCTGGGGTCCAAATGCCTCTCGTCAAATAACCAAGGGACCATGGAAAAACGTGAAATCCTGGGAAAGAGCCGCAGCAGCAGGCGCCCCGGGACTTCTCAATAACGGTCGTCATCTGGTTTTCACCGGATCGATGATGGATTGGGCGGAGGAGAGGGGAGACTTGTACGAAGCTAGCCACAGAATGTGGCATACGATCAGGGAGTGCCCGCACCTCTGGTTCCAACTGCTGACGAAACGACCCGAGAACATCGTGGACTATCTCCCAGATGACTGGGGGGAGGGCTACGACAACGTCTGGCTGGGGACCTCGATTGAGGACATGCGCGTTGCAGATCGCGCAGACCACCTTCGCGGCATCCCAGCCTCCGTCAGGTTCATCAGCTACGAACCCGCCTTGGGACCGCTCAATGACATCGATCTCGCCGGAATTGACTGGGTCATCTTCGGCGGTGAGAGCGGATCTGGATATCGTGATATGGATGTCCAGTGGGCTCGCGATATGCGCGAAAAGTGTGAGGAAGCCGGAATAGCGTTCTTCTTCAAGCAAAGCGCGGCAACCAAGACCGAGAAGGGGATCGAACTGGACGGGGAAATCGTCAGGAATTTTCCGACCCCTCGATTGAAAGGCACCGTTCCGATGACGATGGTGGCATAATCCAGGAATATATCATGGGGTTCGAGTGTTCTTCGAGCCTTCGTGATAAACAACACAACCGGCGGCACCACCTTACGAATCAAAAACGCGGGGTGCTGTCCGTCGGTTTTTCGTTTTTTGCTCTATCGATCGGTAGAATCATTATTATTTACAAAGGCTAACGGCCTCCTTGTAAGATAAATGACATTATGAGGTCATATATTTAAAGGCAACCTAATGTTTTTTATTGCGCTAACATTAGCTAACGGCTATTCTACTAACTATGGCATTACAAAGTCCTACAACCAGCACATCTAACCCACTCCAACGTGAACTCCTCAAAATAGCTGAGGTTGCCGTCATGCTTGGAATATCCCAGGCCAGCGTTCGTCGTCTCATTGATCGCGGTCTATTGAAACCCAACCGCAGTCTGAGACACCTGCTCATTTCCCGTGAGGCTCTCCAATCGTTCGTCAACCGCTAGGAGATTGAGCAGACATACGAGAGCAAAGCAATGACCACAGAATAAATTAAAATAAAAAAACCGACGAAGGGATCCAACCAACGTCGGTTTCAACACTAATATGAGAATAAAAGAATACACTACTTCGCGCCCTAAATGCAAGCCTACACCGGCTTCGCCCAGAAAAAACATACGCAGAAATCTGCAATCATCCATAACCGATCCAACGGAATGCGATCAGGACATCACGGAAACGTTGAATGCATCGCCTGTCCTCATACGTTCTCGTGCGTGTCTGGATTTGAACGAAATTATCGACCAACCCACAGAGGAGAATGGCATTGATCGCTGTGACGCTTTTGTTCAGAGCAAAACAGATCAAAGCTCCCATACCGCGCAATACTCAGTATTGAGGGTGGTCAACGAAGGGGGGATACCGCTTGATGCTCCGAATCTCGTTGCATATCGCCAGAACCACAGGGACTCCTTCGCAAAAAAGTTAACGGAGCTCCCAAATGCTGGGGGAGGACTCCACGCCGCTATTTACTACGCTGCTCTCACGGGGTTGGCGGAAAACATGAGTAGAGATGATATTTTCGAGGCTCTCTGCGAAGCCGCTGAAGGTCATGGCAGGGAAAGCGGTGAACTTCGTAGCGAGGTGTGGGGTGCGATCCAAAGTGCTATCCACTATCTATCAGGTTCTGCTGTTCCGGCTGGTTCCTATCCGTGTGTGATCAAGAAGGAGTTGGATTACGAGATGATCAAGAAAATCGTCTTGGAAAACCCCAAGGTGTCGGATCTCGTCTCTGTGTCCAAACCGGTTCCATCATCAATAGCGGATCTCCTTGACTGTCTTTTTCCAGACAACCCGTTGTTGTGCTGTGGTTGGGCCAAGAGGAAATTCCGCACTTCGCTTCTGGAAGTCTGGCAAAATGATTGGAGCGGGCTTCAGTTTATCGTGCCCAGCCCCATGTCGAACAAAATCGGCAAGACGGTTGCTGGACATATGTCCCAAAAATCCAACGACAATACCGGCCCGAGGACTTTCCAGGTGATCGAATTCGACTTCAAGCCCGATGCCAAACCCGAGTGCGAGGCGTTTGTCCGCGATCTGGCGGAACAAGGATATTCCGTCATGGACATCAACGCTGCACTTCATTTTCACCTCCAGGGGGTCCTTCCGCTTTGCATGGCTGTCTCAAGCGGTAATGCATCAATCCACGGATGGTATCGATGCGTGGGGGTCCCCGAGCCCGACATTGTTCGCTTTCAGTCCTACGCCCATTCGCTGGGAGCTGATTCCGCTCTTTTTGTCCCATCTCAATTCACGAGGTTCCCCGGCGGGATGCGTGATAATGGGAATGTTCAGGAAGTCCTCTACTGGAATCCGGAGGTGCTATCATGAGCGCGTCTATCAACTCAAACGTCAACCTTCACCTTTTGCCCGATCCCGTGTCCGTGGCCCCGTGTGTGGTGGATTATGCGGGTGAGCGTTCTCTCTTCGTTGACCTCGGTCCATTTCTCGACGGCACAGCAGAGCAGGAAGTTCCTACCGTGGGTGAAGCATGGATTGGGACCTGTCTTTTCTACTCCGGACGCATGAATGAAATACATTCCGAGCCGGGGTTTGGTAAGACGAACGTGCTTATGGTCGCGTGTATCAGCGTTCTCAATGATGGCGGGACCGTCCTTTACATCGATCCAGAAGACACTCCGGGAGGTTTTGCCACCCGCATGTGTCTGCTTGGTGCGGATCCTGAAGCCATCAGAACCCGTGTGTTCTATCTTCACAATCCGGAGCCGGGAGAAATAAAAGCAGCTCAGGTATGGGCACAAAGTCACAAGCCGGAAATTGTCGTTTTGGATGGTCTTGCAGAGTCAATGGCCGCCCAAGGAAAAAATGAAGACATAGCGCTCGATGTCTTGCCTTTTTTTCGTGAGAACCTTCGACCTTTCGCTGAAGCGGGTGCCGCTGTCGTCATTGCTGATCACGTCACCAAGTCGAAGGAAGGCCGTGGTCAGTATTCGCGTGGCAGTGGTGCCAAGCTCGGAAGATACGACGGAGTGAGCTATGAGCTTGTGTGTGGCGCTGAATATGGTCCTGAGAAGGCTGGCTTTGTGAAGTTGAAGATCGCAAAAGATCGTAATGGAGGAGCGGGTCATCGTGGAAAGATCGTGGCAGAACTCTACTTCACTCCTTGTGATGGGAGAACTGTCGCTGAATTCCGTCAACCGGCGGGGGAGGAGGCAGGCCCATTCCGTCCCACTGGGATTATGGAAAAGATACGCGAGCATCTCGCAGCTTGCGGGTCGTCATCAAAAACTGGACTCCGCGATTTAGGGGGGAAGGCAAAATATGTCGATCTAGCGGTCAATCTGATGTTGACGGAGGGGGAGCTAGTCAAGACCACCGAGGGGACGAAACACATATATTCCCTTGCTCGTCCGTGTCTTGAAGAGTCTTTCGTGTCCCGTGTCCCTACCGTGGCCCCGTGTGTCCCGGACACGGACAACCAGACCGTGGCCCCGTGTCCCACCCCCTAAGGGGGGACACGGTGGACACGATGTAAATGATCTCTTCAAAAAGGCATAGCGTGGCCCTCATGCCAAAGACAAAAAACGAAAGAAGAACGAAGGGAAGAATGAAAGGTCCCGTTTTTCGAGATAAAGGTCGAAAACATAAAAGCAGTTTGAAATGTTATGGAACTCCTCCCCAAAATAATAAGCGTAGAAAACTACAAGGGATTTACCATTGTTACGGTCCCCCCTTTGTGTGGTCATATCCGTCCATCCCGCTTAAAAAAACATCAAAGATAATAGCCCCCAAAAACATCCTAGCTCCACAGATGTTGTCATCCCATCCTTTCCAATAGTATAAGCCCATACAGCCAATCCTAGCGCAATCCAGGGGCATATACGGACAAGATGATTCTCTACGTTTTCATCATAAGGAGAGACGGCAGTGTTAATATCATCAATCCACTCCTGTAATCCGTAGGCAAGAATCGAGGAAAGGTATTCCCCCAGATAGGCACCCACCATTGGTTGCTGGCGAGGGAGGAGGAGAATGTATCGCCCAGTCAATCTCGTTGGTGATCACAGCGATGGGGAGTTGGGCATGTTCAAGTTCTGGCACGCTCAATTATTTGAAGGAGTTCGTTTTCGCGTGAATTATTTTGGAAAAAATCGAGTAGGGGCACTTTCTGTCTACGACAGGTAGACGGAAATCCAAATGAACGGGTGACATTTCAAAATATTCAGAGTTTTTCTTTTGTCCTTCAGACCCCATTTCCGAGCTATCGATCCATCATCCGCTGATCCTCCGTTATGGGATCCACTGGTGTGTGCATCTCGTGGTCGAAGCAGTGGTAGATGATATGGCGGGCGGTATATCCCCCTCAACACACCATGCCAGTTTTGAAAATTGCAGCACATCCATATCCGCAGTGCCATCCAGCCCCCAATGTAAAAACAATCTTGGCGAATGATCGACTCTACTATTGAGGAGGCGATTTTTCTGATCACCCAAGGGGGGGTAAAAATCAAAATGCCCCACTTTCTCCTACCAAAGTAGGAGATTTTGCCAGTCACACCCCATTTTCGAACAACCACTCCACGGTCCAGTGATGCTCAGGTGTGAAAATGTCTTTTGGAATCCCTGAATGGATGTCCAACTGGCCCTCCTAATATCTAGAAGGCATCATGATTAATCGGTGCCTACCAGATCCCTGAAACCCAACCCTTCGACAAGGAATGCCAGACGCTTCTTGAATGCATCATTGGACGGCCATGAGTGAAGCCATTCAAATCCGTGTTTGATTTCCTCCCTCGTGGGCTCCATGGCAACAAGATCCTCCTCATGCCGCCGTCCTTTCGTCGGATCCATTGACGCATAGAGTTTCAGCGCCACCTGATCTGCACGGTCAATGAATTGAACCCGTAGGCAGGGACCATATTGGTTGGCGTGGGCGGCGGATCGTTTAAGGATTCCCTCCGGCAGACCATGCTTGAGAAGAATTGTGGCCTCGGAATTGAACCAGTCTTCCTCAAGCCCGTGAATCCGGGCTGTCTTCAGGATCGCCAGATTCATCTCCGGGGAAAATTCCTCTATGGATTTCAGCTTGTGACCGTCAACAATGAACGCCAGCGCATCAACGTCCTTCGTGCTGCGGTTCAAAATTTCCAGCACGCACAAGCCCGAGCCACCGCAGCAGAGAAGTTGGACATCCCCCGCGTAGGCCAAGGCCATCTGCTTTCCCAAGGTGGTCAGCGCCTCGTGGATCTCCTCCTTCCGAGCGAAAGC
Source organism: uncultured Chthoniobacterales bacterium (assembly GCA_964467415.1). Classification (GTDB taxonomy): domain Bacteria; phylum Verrucomicrobiota; class Verrucomicrobiia; order Chthoniobacterales; family Terrimicrobiaceae; genus CAYXRX01. The sequence continues at coordinate 85 of CAYXRX010000025.1, read as the reverse complement.
GTTCATTCGGCGGCCAGGACTTGAATCGGTGCGAAAGAACCGCCGGGCATTTCTACATGTCCTTCCTGCTTGAGCCTCGCAACAC
>CAYXRX010000024.1:0-82074 GCA_964467415.1 uncultured Chthoniobacterales bacterium | reverse complement strand
CGAAACCCGCGGCGAAACCCGCGGCGAAACCCGCGGCGAAACCCGCGGCGAAACCCGCGGCGAAACCTGCGGCGAAACCTGCGGCGAAACCTGCGGCGAAACCCACGGCGAAACCTCAGCTGAGTCCAACGTCGCCAACTGGCTCGGGGATACCGAAAGCGAAGCCCCCCGTCCCGGCGCCTTCGCCGGCAAAAAAATCTCCTGCTTCGCCTGGCGCTAAGCATGTTCCGGCCGGTTCGGCAGCGCAGAGCGACGCGACTCCGGATGAACCCTCGTCGCCGGCCGTTACCAAAAAGACTCCCGCTCAGCGCCCGATCCGGAAATACCGGCAGTAATTCGGTTTGTTCCCGCTTGCCAATCGAGCGGGCAGGCGCTTTCCTCGGTGCTCCCAGATTACTATGACAATGAATATTCCCTCTCTTGAATTGGCCGCGCGGGACGCCCGCGGGCTCGCCATGGATGCCGTCGCCAAATGCAAATCCGGCCACCTTGGTCTTCCCTTGGGCACGGCGGAAGTCGGTGCCGTCCTCTTCGGGCACGCACTCAGCTACAATCCCGACGAGCCGCGCTGGCTGAACCGCGACCGGTTCATCCTTTCCGCCGGACACGGAAGCATGTTCCTCTACAGCTGGCTTCATCTGGCCGGCTACGCGCTTTCCCTCGAGGAGGTCAAAAATTTCCGCCAGCTTCACAGCCTGACGCCCGGCCACCCGGAATTCCACGAGACCCCTGGCGTTGAGGCCACAACCGGACCGCTCGGTCAGGGGGTTTCGAATGCGGTCGGCTATGCGATCTCCGCCAAGATGAGCGAGGCGAAGTTCAACACGGCGGCGCACAGCATTTTTGACCACCACGTGATCGTGCTCGCCGGTGACGGCTGCCTCCAGGAGGGTGTGGCTCAGGAGGCCAGCGCATTGGCCGGACACCTCGGCCTCGACAACCTGATCCTCATTTACGATTCCAACAACGTGACGCTCGATGCCATGGCTCCGGTTTCCCAGAGCGAAGACACGGCTGGCCGCTACCACGCCTACGGCTGGGACGTGCGGGAGATTGACGGACACAACCTCCAGGAAATCGCGGATGCCGTCGCCTCGGCAAAGGCCGCCACGAGCGGAAAGCCGCAGATGATCATCGCCAAGACGCTCATCGGAAAAGGCATCCCAGAGGTTTCCGGGACGAACAAGGCCCACGGCGAGGCCGGCGTCAAGTTCGTCGCCGAGTCGCGCAAAGCTCTCGGACTGCCTGAGGAACCGTTCTTCGTGGACCCCGGAACGCGCGAATATTTCTCGAAGGTGAAGGCCTGCCTCAAGGCCGGCTACGAGAACTGGGTGGGCAAATATGAGGCATGGCGGGCAGCCAATGCCGACCTCGCGGAGGAGCTCGACAACGCGATCGCCGGGAAGGTTCCCGACCTGCGCCAGTCGATCCCGGCCTTCGATCCGGCCTCGAATATCGCGACGCGCAAAGCGGGGAGCGACGTCCTCCAGCCGATTGCTGCAGCGATGCCCCTGCTCATCAGCGGTAGCGCGGACCTTCATGGGTCCACGCTCAACTACATCAAGGATGGCGGCGATTTCAACCGGGAGAATCGTGCCGGACGCAACCTTCATTTCGGCATCCGTGAGCATGCGATGTGCGGGATCATGAACGGTATCGCCTACGATGGGATCTTCCGTCCGAGCGGCGCGACGTTCCTCGTCTTCAGCGATTACGGACGTCCGTCTATCCGCGTGGCGGCACTTTCCCACCTCCCTGTAGTCTATATTTTCACTCACGACTCGATTGGCGTTGGCGAGGACGGACCGACCCACGAGCCGGTTGAGACGGTGGCCGCGCTCCGCGCAATCCCCGGGCTCGACGTGATCCGGCCCGGCGATCCCGAGGAGACCGCCGGGGCGTTTGCGGCAGCCTTTGAGAAGACGACCGGTCCGACGATGCTCATCCTCTCGAGGCAGAATATTCCCACGCTCAACGACATTCCCGTGGACGTCCGCCGCGAGGGCGCGTTCCTGGGCGGCTATATCGCCAAAAAAGAAACCGCTCCGCTCGATCTCATCCTGCTGGCCTCCGGCAGCGAACTCCAGCATGCGCTCAAAGCCGCCGCCGAACTGGGCGCGGGGACGCGCGTGGTTTCGATGCCCTGCTTCGAGCGCTTCGAAAGCCAAAGCGAAGAATACCGCGAATCGGTTCTGCCCAAGGCCTGCCGCCACCGGGTGTCGATCGAGGCCGGGATTTCCGATCCCTGGTTTCGCTATGTCGGACTCGACGGAAAGACGGTGGCTGTCGATCGCTTCGGACTCAGCGCCCCGGGCAATGTCGTCATGGAGCAGCTCGGCATTACTGCCGCCCATCTCGTCGAGGTGGCCAAGTCTCTCTAGTGGCCTCTGGTGGCTGTGGCGGTTGGATGGTCTGTGCTGCAGGCCCCAGCCGCACGGCTCCTGAACTCACGGCTTTCTGCCGGCGCTACTTGTGGCGCGGAGCCAGGCTGCGACAGAATCCGACTTGCCGGCCTTCCGGATGGCGACTCCGACGACAAATGGCGCAAGCGCAGGAACAATCTTGCGCACTGTCAGTCGTGCCCCCGCAAAACAGGAAAAAGTTTCTGGCACCAGGGCCACACCGCGGCCGGCTTCGACCGATGCCACAAGGCTGGTTGCGCTGTCGTGCTCCTCGGCGGGAAGGGGAACACCTGCGGCAAGACTTTCCAGCCATTGGAAGTATTCCGGGTAGTCCTCGCGGCTGTAGGCGATGAGGCGCTCGCGGAAAATTTCCCGCAGGCCGGGGGACTTCACGCCAGCGAGCGGATGCGTCGGGGATGCCGCCACGCAGACCGCGTAGCGGGCGAGTTCGTGAAACTCAAGGCCCGGCATGCGGGACTTTCCGGGTTTGATCATGAGTGCCGCGTCGATCCGGCCGTCGCGCAGTCCGGTTTGCATGTCGTGCGTGGAAAGGTCGTGAAGAACGACCCGGGTGCCAGTGCCCATGGACTCAAACGCCCGCAGCGCTTTCGAAAGGATCTCCACGGAGAGCGAGGGGGCATAGCCGACGCGCAGCGGCGACTTGCCGCCGCCGGCAAAAGCCCGGATCGCCCGGACGGCATCGTCCGCTCTCGACAGCACTCCCCGCGCCTCCTCCAGAAAGCACTGCCCGGCAGCCGTGAGCCGCAGGGATTTGCCGCCCCGCTCGAACAGCATCACGCCCAGCGAATTCTCGAGGTCCCGGATCTGGCGGCTCAGCGGCGGCTGCGAGATGTGGAGCCTTACCGCGGCGCGGGTGATATTCTGCTCCTCGGCGACGGCGGTGAAGTAGCGGAGGTGACGGAGTTCCATGCCGGGCAACTATACCTTAATGGTATCGTTTGCCAACCATCTTGGTCTTTGCCCTTGCGGGCTGCTGCGGACATCATCACCGAATGACAAAGATCCTCGTCCTCTACTACTCCACATACGGCCACATCGAAACCATGGCGGGCGCGGTTGCATCCGGCGCACGCGAAATCCCGGAAACCGAAGTCACCATCAAGCGGGTTCCCGACCTGATGGATGCGGAGACGCTGAAACGGATCGGCGGGAAGAGCGACCAGTCCGCGCCGGTGGCCGACCCGAAGGAACTCGACCAATACGATGCGATCATCTTCGGTACGCCGACACGCTTCGGGAACATGGCCTCGCAGATGCGGAATTTTCTCGATCAGACCGGTAAGCTGTGGATGGAGGGAAAGCTCGTGGGCAAAGTCGGCAGCGTGTTCACCAGCACCGGAACCGGTGGTGGCAATGAGAGCACGATCCTCACGTTTCTTCCGACCCTGCTCCACCACGGCATGGTTGTCGTCGGCCTGCCGTATGCCTGCGCGGAACTTCTCGACATCTCGCAGTTCCGGGGCGGATCGCCCTATGGCGCGGGGACGGTGGCCGGTCCGGACGGATCCCGCCAGCCCAGCACCAACGAACTCGCCCAGGCGAAATTCCAGGGCAGGCATGTCGCGTCGATCGCGGCGAAGCTGAAGTAAAATTATTGCCGGACGATTCCGAGTCTCTGGCAGATTTCGCGTGTGGCTGTGGACTGATTGAGCGTGTAGAAGTGGATGCCGGCCACGCCCTGATCGAGCAGGTCGGCGCACTGCTCGGTCGCGTAGTGAAGACCGATCTGGCGGACTGCCTCGGGTTCGCCGCCGGCCCGCTGGAGGGCCTTGAGAAGACGGGCGGAGAACCGCGCGCCGCCGGCGAGTTCGGCCATGCGCTTCATCGATGAGAGGCTGGTCACCGGCATGATGCCGGCGATGACGGGGACGTCGATCCCGGCCAGAGCGCAGCGCTCGCGGAAGTCGTAGAAGTCGTGGTTGTCGAAGAAGAGCTGGGTGCAGATGTAGTCCGCTCCAGCGTCGACCTTGGCTTTGAGGTGGTCCATTTCGACCAGCCGGTTCGGTGTGGCGGGATGGCCCTCGGGAAACCCAGCGACGCCGATGCCGAATCCGCGCGGGTCCGGGTGGCCCTGGAAATTCCGGATGAACCGCACGAGGTCGGCCGCCTGCGGGAACACATCGCGCGAGTGGTCGTAGTCCGGCTGGTCGCGCGGGGGATCCCCCCGCAGCGCAAGGATGTTGCTCACGCCGGCCGACGCGTAGCGCTCGAGGATCGAAGTGATCTCGGCGCCGTCGTGCCCGACGCACGTGAGGTGCGGGATCGGGTCGAGCGAGGTTGTCGTCTTGAGCCGGACGACCAGGTCGTGAGTCAGTTCGCGCGTCGAGCCGCCGGCGCCGTAGGTCACGCTGACAAATGCCGGCTTGAGCGGCTCGAGCTGGCGGATGTTTTCAAAAAGCAGTTCGAGGGCCTGCGGGGTTTTCGGCGGGAAAAACTCGAACGAGAACGTCGGCGTGCCAGCCCGGAGGATGTCGGCGATGTGCATGGGCGTGCTACCAGCCGAGAACCTTCGCGAAAATCAGGGGGGCGACGATCGTGGCATCAGACTCGATGATGAATTTCGGGGTGTCCTGCCCGAGCTTGCCCCAGGTGATTTTCTCGTTCGGGACGGCGCCGGAATAACTTCCGTAGCTCGTTGTCGAGTCGCTGATCTGGCAGAAGTAGCCCCAGAGCGGCACGTCGTCCTGCCGGAGGTCCTGGTGGAGCATCGGGACAACGCAGATCGGGAAGTCTCCTGCGATCCCGCCGCCGATCTGGAAAAAGCCGACCGACGTCTTCCTGCTTGTCGGGGCATACCAGTTGGCCAGCTCGATCATGTATTCGATGCCCGAGCGGACGGTGTGGACATTTTTCACATCGCCCTCGATGCAGTGGGCGGCATACATGTTGCCGAGCGTCGAGTCCTCCCAGCCGGGCACGATCATCGGGAGGTTTTTCTCCTTTGCCGCAATGAGCCAGCTGTCCTTGGGATCGATCTGGAATGTCGCCTTGAGCTCGTCGGAATCGAGGATCCGCCAGAAGAACTCGTGCGGGAAGAGGCGCTCGCCCCGCTGGTCGGCCGCCATCCATTCCTTGAGGATGACGTTCTCGATCCGGCGCATCGCCTCCATCTCGGGGATGCACGTGTCGGTGACCCGGTTCATATGCCGGTCGAGGAGCGCCTGCTCGTCGGCGGGGGTCAGGTCGCGGTAGTTCGGAATACGCTCGTAGAAGTCGTGGGCGACCAGATTGAAAACGTCCTCCTCGAGATTTGCCCCGGTGCAGACGATTGCGTGGACCTTGTCGTTCCGGATCATCTCGGCCAGCGAGATCCCGAGCTCGGCCGAACTCATGGCTCCGGCCAGCGTGACCAGCATGATCCCGCCCTCGTCCAGGTGGCGGCTGTAGCCCTCGGCAGCGTCCTTCAGGGCGGCCGCGTTGAAGTGGCGGTAGTGCGTGTCGATGAATCGGGAGACGGGACCTGGCTGGGATTTCATGGCGATAGGAACGTTTTATTCGGGCGAAATGTCAAGGCTCGCAGAGCGCATCCGGGGCGAATGCCCGATCCGGGTTTTCAGCATGCAAGAACGTCAGTGGGTCCGGAGCGGGTAATGGTGCCACTCGTGGCCGCTGCGTTCGAGCAGGTGGTCGGAAGCGGCCGGACCCCAGGTGCCCGAGGCGTAATTCGGGAAGTCGCGGGCGGGCAGGGCCTGCCAGACGTCGAGGATCGGGGTGACGATCCGCCAGGAGGCGTCGACGCTGTCGTAGCGGTGGAAAAGCGTGGTCTCGCCGATCGTGCAATCGTAGAGGAGGGTTTCGTAGCCGGTGGCGGCCGTGTGCTCGCCAAAGTCGCTGTAGGAGAAGTCGAGCGGGACGTTAACCAGATTGATGTTCGGTCCGGGCCGCTTGGCATGGATGTCCATTGTGATGCCCTCATCGGGCTGGACATGGAGCACGAGGCGGTTTGGCTTGACGTTCTCCTGGCAGTCCTCGCCGAAGAGGAGGAGGGGAGCCTTGCGGAAGCCGATGACGACCTGGGTCGTGTGTTGCGCGAGACGCTTGCCGGACCGGATGAAGAACGGCACCTCGGCCCAGCGCCAGTTCTCGACGAAGCACTTCATCGCGACGAAGGTTTCGGTGTTCGAGTGCGGGTTGACGTCCGGTTCCGAGCGGTAGGCGGGGACGTTTTTCCCGTCGATGATGCCGGCCCCGTATTGTCCCCGGACGGTGTTTGAGAGCACGTCCTCCGGGCTCATCGGCCGGATGGCCTCGAGGACCTTGACCTTCTCGTTGCGAACGCTGTCGCCCGTGATCGAGCTCGGCGGTTCCATCGCGATGAGCGAGAGGACCGAGAGGATGTGGTTGGCCACCATGTCGCGCAGCACGCCGGAATGGTCGTAGTAGCCGCCGCGCAGCTCGACACCGAGCTCCTCGGCGACCGTGATCTGGACGTAGTCGATATACCGCCGGTTCCAGATCGGCTCGTAGATCGAATTTGCGAACCGGAAGACCATGATGTTCTGCACGGTCTCCTTTCCGAGGTAGTGGTCGATCCGGTAAATCTGCGACTCCTCGAGGTGCTTGCCGATTTCCGTGTTGAGCTGTCGCGCGCTTTCCAGATCGCGGCCGAACGGCTTTTCGATGATGACCCGGCGCCAGGCGTCAGTCACCTGGTTGGTGAGCCCGGCGGCGCCGAGTTGCTCGATGACTTTGGAAAAGAAGGTCGGGGCCACGGCGAGGTAGAAGAGGACATTGCCCGGCAGCTTCCAGGCCGCCTGCGCCTCTTTGAGTTTCGCGTCGAGCTTCTGGAATGTGGCGGGATCATTGAAGTCCCCCTGAAGGTAATAGCTCCGGTTGCTGAAGTCGTCCCACTCTGCCGGGTCAACTTCGCGTGTCGCGAATTCCTTGATGTCCCCGGCGATCTTCTCCCGGTAAGACTGGTCGTTCCCCTCGCTGACGGCGACGCCGATGACGGCGAAGTCCTTCGGCAGGAGGCGGAGGACCTTCAGGTTGTAAAGCGCCGGTAGCAGCTTCCGTTTCGTCAGGTCGCCCGAGGCGCCGAAGATGACAATCGTGCAGGGGTCGCCGGGGCGGTCATGGCCGGTGAGCGGTTGTTGTTCGGACATAGCACCCCATGTAGTCCAGATTCCCTCCGCCGACAAGCAGACTCCTCGTGAATTTCCTTTGGCAGTTTGGGAGTTCTTGCGCGCCGGCGCTGAAGGGGCTAACACCCTTGCTAGCCCGTCCCCCCATGAAAAAATCAAACCTCGCCATTGTCCTGACGGCGCTGGCCATTTTCCTGGTTCCGGTCGCTGCTTGGCTGCTCTGGCTGAGCGCCGAACAAAACGGGCTCGCCCGGATCCAGGCGAAGATGCGTGCGGAGGGACTTCCGATGACGGCGACCGACCTGTTTCCAGCGGTGCCCGCAGCGGAGGAAAATGCCGCGCCGCTTCTGCAGGAGGCTTATGCGGAGATCGAAAAGCTGCCCAAGGGTTCCCCCTTGCTGGAATTGAGGCCAGGGTCGGGCTCCGACAAGTCGGACACCGTGCGTCTCCCGCAAGCTGAACTGGACCGGATGAGGGTCGCCTTCGCTGAGCCTCCCGCCAGTGGAGCCGTGAACCTGCTGCTCCAGGCCGCCGATAAGGAAAAATGCTGGTTTGACCGGGACTACAGTAAAGGACCCGGGCTGATGCTCCCCGATCTTGGTAACGTCCTCAAAGCGGCGAAGCTGCTCTTGAACCATTCCTTTATTCTCGCCCGCGACGGCGACTCCGCCGGCGCGACGCGGGACATCCGGGCGGCGATGCGAATCGCCGGGTTTTATAGCGACGATCCGCTGCTGATCTCCTGGCTGGTCGGCGAAGCGAGTGAGATCCTCTGCTTCCCTGCTATCGCGGCGCTTGCCGCGACAGGCGAGCGACTCACGGTCGAAGAGGCGAACGCGCTGGAGGGCGCGGTCAAAGCCCGGCTGGCCCTGATGCGGCCGTCGCTGGTTCGCGCCCTGGACGGCGAGCGGGTTCTTTTCGGTTCCTGGTTCTTCGAGGAGTTGCTCTCCAGAAATCCGGCTGCGGCGGCTGTCCTCCTGGGCGGTGGTTCATCGAAGAGCACTCTGTATTCCCGGATCGGTTTTTGGCTCTACAGCGTGCCGCTGCGTCCGCTGCTGCTGGCCGATTATACCACCTATCTTCGCTGCATGCGGGAGGTCCGGAGACTGGTGTCCGATCCGATAGCTGGTGGACCTGGATTGAAAACGATCCTCGCCAGCATCCCGCGCACGGCGTTCTTGACCCGCCTGACAATGCCCGCCTACGACGGGGTGCTGAACCGGTTCGACGCAAAGGAAGCCGCCTGCCACCTCGCCATCCTTGGCCTGAGGGCTGAGAAATTTCGCCTCGCCAACGGCCGCTACCCGCGGGACCTCCGCGAACTGGCCGGGGGCGGGACGCTGCCGCCTGATCCCTTCACCGGCCGCGATTTTATTTACCGGGAGTCAGGCAGCGATATCCTGATCTACAGCGTCGGCCCGGATGGCGTGAACAATGCCGGAAATCCCAAGCGCGAAAATGGCCAGAGCGACATCGTCTGGACCGTCCGGCGGTCGCTTTCCGGTCCCGGGAAATGATCTCCCCTTGTGCGCTTGGAGCGAATCGGGATGTTTATCCGGATCAACGCCGGACCTCCTCATGAAGCCTGTGTAGTTAATTTTTGCGACTGTGCGGCGCTGAAAAAAGCTGAAATGATCCTAGATACGTGCTTGAATTTCAAATCCCCGTCTTCAGTTAAACAGCCGTCACAAGGCTCCTCTTGAGGGGGCCAAGGCACGGAAGCCTCTATTACCCCCCAGCGATCAATCATGATGAACAAAACCACCCCGATCTTTAAATCCATTGCCGCATTGGCAATCCTTGCGGTTCTCGGAGACCCTGCGCAGGCGGCTGACGACCCTGCGGCGAGGGCCCCCTCGAAAGAGTCGCTTGTTCCTACAGCAGCGGAGCGGGAAGCCCGCCTGGGCTGGTGGCGTGACGCCCGGTTCGGTATGTTTGTTCACTGGGGGGTCTACTCCGGACTCAGCGGGACATGGGATGGCAAAAAATACGGCGGCTACGGCGAGCATATCCAGCGGATGGCAAAGATCCCGATCTCCGTCTACCACAAGGATGTTGCCGGGAAATTCAATCCCACGGAGTTCGATGCCGACGAGTGGATCAAGCTCGCGAAGGAGGCCGGTATGGGATATTTCGTCATCACCGCGAAGCACCACGACGGCTTCGCGATGTATGATTCCAAGGTCAGCGATGCGACGGTCGTCAAGGCGACGCCGTTCGCCCGCGATCCGATGAACGAATTGAAGGCGGCCTGCAAAAAATACGGCATCAAATTCGGCTTCTACTACTCGCACGCCTTCGACTGGGGCGAAGAGAACGGCCCGGGCAATGACTGGGACTTTGACAACCCCGGCGGCGACAAGCTTCTCCACGGGGCCAACTGGTGGGAAAAGTTTCCTGAGTTTCTTCCCAAGGCACGGAAATATGTTGATGAAAAGGCGATTCCCCAGTTGCAGGAACTGATCGCCAAATACGATCCCGATATCATTTGGTTCGATACCCCGCACAAGCTTCCCCCTGAGGAGAACCAGCGGATCCTCGCGGCGGTCCGGAAGGCAAAGCCCTCGCTCGTCATCAATGGCCGGCTGATCAGCGGGCTTGGCGACTACCAGAGCACCTGCGACCGCCCGGCCGAGTTTCCCCCGCAGAATGGCGATTGGGAAGGGGTGCCGACGACCAATGAATCCTACGGCTACAATGCCAACGACCGCAGCCATAAATCCGTTGGCCACTTCATCCGGCTGCTCGCGAAATCCGCGGCCCGGGGCGGCAATGAACTAATGAATATCGGGCCCATGGGCGATGGCAGGATTGACCAGGCCGATGTGGACATCCTCAAGGGCATCGGCCAGTGGTGGGCAGTGAACGGCGAGTCGATCCGCGGAACGGCGCGGACCCCGCTCGCGGTTCAGGCCTGGGGGGAGTCCACCCGAAAGGACAACCGGCTCTACCTCCATGTGTTCCAGTGGCCATCCGATGGCAAGCTCGTGGTCGGAGGGTTGAAGACCGACGTCGCAAAAGCCTATCTGCTTTCTGACAAAGCAAAGGCGCTCCCGGTGGCCCGGGCCGGCCAGGACATCGTCGTTTCGATCCCGAAAGAGGCTCCGGATGTTGCCGACAGCGTGGTCGTGGTCGAGTGCGCCGGCGAGCCCGCGGCGGATCCTGCCCGCCTCCTTTCAAATCACGTCGCGGCCGATACCCTTCGAGCGTTCGATGGTGTGCTTAAAGGCAAATTGAAGTTCGGTCCGGGCAAGAAGACCGATGACGTGGTGCTGGAGTGGACCACAACGGACAAAGAGGTGGTCTGGCCGGTGCGGGTGAACGAGCCGGGAACGTTTGAGGTCGCGATCAACTACGATGCTCCGGGCGAGAAGAAATCCAAAGTCGCCGAGGGTGATGCGGGCAAGGAGGTCCAGCGTGCCCAAAAAGGAGCAGCGGGGACCTATGCTGTCACGGTGGGCGGCAAGGAGTTCAGCAAGCCGGTGCGGCAGGGCAGTGCGGTGAAGGAAAAACTCGGCTCTGTCACGCTCGAGCCCGGCACTTATGAGATCCGGGTCTCGCCTAGGGAAATCACGGGCGAGGAGTTGTTCCGCCTCCGGAATCTCACGCTGATCCCCGTCAAGCCGTGATCCGGGTCATCTTGTGCCTCGGATTTCTGGCAGGCGTCTGCTCGGCTTCGGAGCTCAAGCTCCGCTACGATCAGCCCGCAAAAAAGTGGACCGAGGCGCTGCCGATCGGTAACGGGCGTCTTGGTGCGATGGTGTTTGGCGGTCCGGCATCCGAGCAAATCCAGTTCAACGAGGCGACCATCTGGACCGGCCGGCCGCACGAATATCAGAATGAAGGCGCTGCGGCGTTTCTTCCGCAGATCCGGAAGCTCCTCCAGGAGGGCCGCCAGGCGTTTGTCGATTCTGAGAAGATGACCGCCGGAGGAAATTCCAAGGAAGCGAAGGCGCTTGCCAATCTTGCCCGGGCCAAGCAGCGCGAGGCCGAGGGGCTCGCGGGAAAGGAGTGCATGAGCGAGCCCTTCCGCCTGGCCATGTATCAGCCGTTCGGCGATCTCCGTCTGGAGTTCCCCGGGCATGCGGCAGTCACGGATTACCGCCGCGAGCTGGATCTGGATCAGGCCCTCTCGACGGTGGAATACAAGGTCGGCGATGCGACGTTCACCCGCGAGGCATTCGCCAGCTACCCGGACCAGGCCATCTTCGTGCGGATCCGTTCGGACAAGCCCGGCCGGCTGACGTTCAAAGCGAAGCTCACCACACCGCACAAGATGTCGACCGTCCGCTCGGTGGGCGATTCACAGATCGCGTTTTCCGGCACCGTCGAGGAGGGGGGAGTGAAATTCGAAGCCCGTCTCACGGCGCAAACAAAAGGCGGCACGATCGTCAGCGAAAACGGCGTGCTCACGGTCAGCAATGCCGACGAGGTGACGTTTGTTTTGACCGGGGCATCGAGCTTCAAGAATTTCCGCGACATCAGCGCCGATCCCGCCGCGCGTTGCGATGCCTATCAGGACAGGCTGAAGGCGCGCACCTTTGATGAGGCGTTGAAGTCTCACGTGGCCGACCACCAGAAGCTGTTCCGCCGTGTCGGGCTTTCGCTCGGCGCCACCGACCAATCGGCAAAGCCGACCGACCGGCGCCTGGCAGAATTTTCCAGTGGAGAGGATACGGGCCTTGTCACTCTGGTTTTCCAATACGGCCGCTACCTCGCGATCGCCGCCACCCGGCCCGGCGGCCAGCCGAGCAACCTGCAGGGGCTCTGGAATGATCGGCTCGTGCCGCCATGGGGAAGCAAGCTCACCTGCAACATCAACGTGCAAATGAACTACTGGCCGGTCGAAGTGACCAATCTCCCGGAGTGCCATCAGACGCTGTTCGATGCGATGGACGAGCTGAAGCTCTCCGGCGAGAAAACCGCCAGGGCCCATTACGGTGCCCGTGGCTGGGTGCTCCATCACAATTTCGACATCTGGCGCGCGACGGCTCCGGTGAATGCCTCCAACCACGGGATCTGGGTGACAGGCGCCGCCTGGCTCTGCGCCCACGTCTGGGAACACTACCTTTTCACCGGCGACAAGGATTTTCTCGCCAAGCGCGCCTATCCGTTGATGAAAAGCGCCTCCGAGTTTTTTCAGGACTTCCTCGTCATGGACCCGATCTCCGGAAAACTGATCAGCGGTCCGTCGAACTCCCCGGAGCAGGGCGGGCTGGTCATGGGGCCTACGATGGACCACCAGATCATCCGCAGTCTGTTTCGCTCCACCGCCGCTGCCGCCAAGGTTCTCGGAGTGGATGCGGCGTTCGCGGCGGACATCACCGCGAAGGCGGACCAGATCGCCCCGAACAAAATCGGCCGCCACGGCCAGCTCCAGGAATGGATGGAGGACATCGACAACCCGAACAATAAGCACCGCCACGTCTCCCACCTCTGGGGGATCTACCCGGGCAGCGACATCACCCCGAAGGACAAGGAGCTTTTCGACGCGGCCCGCCAGTCGCTGATCCAGCGTGGCGATCTGGCAACCGGCTGGTCGATGGGATGGAAGATCAACCTCTGGGCGCGCTTCCTCGACGGTGACCATGCCAACACGATGCTTGCCACCCTGCTGCAACCGGTCGGAGCGGCCAAGGGTGGGGGAGGACTCTACCCGAACCTCTTCGATGCGCACCCGCCCTTCCAGATCGATGGCAACTTCGGCGCCACGGCCGGTGTTGCGGAGATGCTGCTCCAAAGCCACCTTGGCGAAATCCATCTCCTGCCAGCGCTCCCCAGTGCCTGGGCCAGCGGTTCGGTGAGGGGCCTGCGCGCCCGCGGCGGCTTTCAGGTCGATATCACGTGGAAGGATGGAAAGGTTACCGCCTACCGGGTTGCTTCCGTTCAGCCCAAGCAGGTCATGGTCAGGGCCAACGGCGAGGTGAAAACCATTACCTCCGAGCGGCTGTAGCGTGCGTGACGTTCATTGGCAGTCGGACTTGCATTTGCCGACGTTCCACGGATAATCCGCTGAAAAACCGCCTGGTTCCCTCGATCCGGAGTTGCAGGACGGCCCGGGTTTTCTGTATTATTTTTTCTAATGCCAACACATAAGGAGGATGGGCCCGTCACAAAGTCCGACTACATCAAAGCCTACCGCGTGATGTTGCTCGCCCGCGTGCTCGAGGAGAAGCTCGCGAGTCTCTACCGCGGGGGGATGATCAAAGGCGGAGTCTTTTTGGGACGGGGACAGGAGGCGTTGAGCGTTTCGGTGGCGCTGCCGCTCCGCAAGGGGGACATCTACGCGCCGCTGATCCGCGACCAGGCGGGGAGGATGGCCTTCGGCGACACAGTGCTGGATACGCTGCGCACGTATCTGGGATCGCAGCTCGGACCGATGCGCGGGCGCGACGGCAACATCCACCGCGGCCGTCCGCGCGAGGGTTACTACGCGATGATCAGCCACCTGGGCTCGATGATTCCGGCCGTTGCCGGCGGATTGCTGGCCCGGCGGATGAAAGGCGAAACCGGCATCGTCGGTGCGACCTGCATCGGCGACGGGGGCACATCCACCGGAGCCTTCCATGAGGGGCTCAATGCCGCGGCGGTCGAAAAACTTCCCCTCATTCTCGTGGTCGCCAACAACCAATACGCCTACTCGACCCCGAACGCGCGCCAGTTTGCCTGCGACGATCTGGTGGACAAGGCGGTCGGTTATGGGGTCGCGGGTCACAAGGTGGACGGCACCGATCTGGCCGCCTGCCTGAAGACGCTTCGCAAGGCCGTGAAGGCCGCGCGGGCCGGTGGCGGTCCGCAGCTTGTGGTCGGCGACCTCCTGCGCCTTGTCGGGCACGGCGAGCACGACGACGGCAGCTACGTCGACCCGGCGCTCAAGAAGGCTCACGTGGGAGGCGACTGCGTGCTCCTGGCTGCGAAGCACATCGTGAAGCAGGGGTGGGCCTCGGAGGACGAGTGCGCCCAGTGGCGCCGCGAGGCCGAGGAGGAGGTCAACACAACCGTCGACAAGGTCCGCCGCGAGCCGTCCCCCACTGCCGAGGAAGACGACTGGGCGGCCTTTTCCAATTCTGATTTTGCCGAAATTTACGCCGGAGCATGAGCACCATTACCTATCTGGAAGCCATTCGCATCGCGCAGGAAAAAGCGCTCGCAGACGATCCCCGTGTTTTTCTTTACGGACAGGATGTCGGCAATTTCGGCGGGGCATTCAAAGCGACCAAGAACCTTGCCAAGGAGTTTCCGGGCCGCGTTTTTGACGCCCCGCTGAGCGAGGACGCGATCATCGGCATGGCCGTCGGGGCCGCGATCGAGGGGATGCGCCCGATCGTCGAGATGCAGTTTGCGGACTTTTCGACCTGCGGGTTCAACCAGATCGTCAACCATGCGGCGACCCTCTACTATCGGACCGGGGTGCCGTGCCCGATTGTCGTGCGCCTGCCCTCCGGCGGAACCTCCGGCGGCGGCCCCTTCCACAGCCAGAGCATGGAGGCGCTTTACGCGCACTATCCCGGTCTCGTCGTCATGACGCCGGCAACGGTTGAGGATGCCTACAGCATGCTTCTTGAGGCGGTCGCGCTCGACGACCCCGTCATCTTCTGCGAGCACAAATTCCTCTATTACCACCTGAAGGCGGACTCGCTGCCCGAGGCCGCGCTGCCGGTCGGCAAGGCGCGGCTTGCCCGCGCCGGACGGGACGCCACGATCGTGACGCACGGGGCGATGCTGCACGAATCGCTCGCAGCCGCGACCGAGTTGGCCGAGGACGGCTACGAGCTGGAGGTGGTCGACCTCCGCACGGTGAAGCCGCTCGATACCGACACGATCCTCGCCTCGGTGGCGCGCACGGGCCGCCTCCTCTGTGTGAGTGAGGAATGGCCGTGGGGAGGCGTGGCGGCCGAGGTGATCGCCCGCGTGTCGTCCGAGGGGTTCGGGCTTCTCGACGCGGCTCCCCAGCGGCTGAACGCGAAGGACACTCCCGTTCCCTATCATCCCGATCTTTGGTCCGTTCACCGCCCCACCGCGTCGGCTATTGCCGAGGCGGCCCGCCGACTTTTACTCATCTAAACTGCCATGGCTCTTGTCCCTATCCACATGCCCCAGCTCGGCGAATCGATCGCCGAGGCCACCATTGTCCGGGTTCTGTTCAACGAGGGCGACCCGGTGCAGGCCGACTCCGACCTCATCGAGGTCGAGACCAACAAGGCCGTTATGGGCGTGACTGCGCCCTGCTCCGGTATTCTCGGTCAGATTCTGGCGGAGGCCGGCACCAGCTACCCTGTCGGCACCGTGCTCGGCTACATCGAAGTCAGTGCCGAGGACGCCAAGCGCCTCGGAATCGAGGACGAGGAGCCGGGCAAGACGAAGTCGAAAAAGCCGGAGAAGAAGCGCGTTGAGAAGCCCGCCGCCCCCGAGCCGGTCGAGCCAACAGTCAAAAGCGGGCTGCCTGTTCCGGCGCACGCCGGCGGAGCCAGCTACCTCTCGCCGCGAATGAAAGCCCGCATGGCTGAGTTCGGCCTGCGCGCCGCCGACCTCGCAAGCATCGCCGGCAGCGGGGCCAGCGCTCGTGTGACCATCGAGGACCTCGAACGCTTCATGGCCGGGATCGAGCGCAACAAGACGACTCCCGCCTCGCCGATGCGCAAGGCCGTGGCCGATGCGATGATCCGCAGCTGGTCGCGACCGCTGGCGACAGTCGTCCGTCCGATCCAGCTCGACAATTTGCTCGCTCACCGCAAGACGCACCCGGCGAAGCCCGGTCCCGCCCTCTACGCGCTGCGCGCGCTTGCCATCGCCCTCGGCGAGAACCTGGCGTGCGCCGGCCGCCTGATCGGCGAGCGGATCGTGCATCCTCCCTCGGTCGACATCGGGTTTGCGGTGGAGGCTGAGGACGGCGTGATGGTGCCCGTGATCCGGAATGCCGACCAGTCCCCGCTCGATGACCTCGTGCCCCGCTACAACCGGCTGGTCGAGCTGGCCCGCCAGCGGCGCCTGCCGCCGGGGGACACCGGCGGTTCGATCGCGACCGTGACAAACTACGGCACGTTCGGGCTGACGATTGCAACGCCGATCCCGCTGCCTGAGCAGTCGCTTCTGATCGGCATGGGCGTCGGGCAGACCGTCCCGTTCTGGAATCCGGCGATCGAGGAATTCATTCCGGTGATCGAGGCGCAGTTCACTCTCAGCTTCGACCACCGCGTCCTCGACGGGGGAGCCGCCGGCCGCCTGCTCAAGCGCGTCGCCGAACTCCTCGAAGACCCCGCGCAGCTCTGAGGCCGGACATGCGAATCGGTGCCCGCGCTCACGATTTCGGTAAGCTGCCCGCAGACGAACTCGCCCGCCGGATTGCCGAGACCGGGATGTCGTGCGTGCAGCTTGCGCTCTCGAAGGCGATCGAGGGTCTTGACCTCCGGCCCGGACAGCTCAACCCCGGTCTGGCCTTTGAGATCGGCCAAGCATTCCATCGCCACGGCGTGCAGATCGCCGTCCTCGGCTGCTACATCAACCCGATCCACCCGGATCCCGTCACGCGCCGGTCGCTGATCGGATTTTTCAAGGAACACCTGCGCTATGCCCGCGACTTCGGCAACGGGCTGGTCGCGCTCGAGACGGGCTCGCTGAACGCCGATTACTCGCCTCACCCGGACAACCAGAGCGAGGAGGCATTCCGGGAAATGCTTGGAACTTTTGAGGAACTTGTGGCCGAGGCCGAAAAATTCGGGGTGATCGTCGGGGTCGAGGGAGTCGCAACCCACACGATCTCGACTCCCGCCCGCATGCGCCGTCTCCTGGATGCGATTCCCTCGAACAACCTCCAGGTCGTCTTCGATCCGGTGAATCTGCTCTCGTTCGAAAACCATCGAGAGCAGGCGCGCGTGGTGCAGGAATCGTTCGAGCAATTCGGCGACCGGATCGCGATCGTCCATGCGAAGGACTTCATTGTTGAGGGAAACGCCCTCCGAACGGTCCGCGCCGGGCAGGGAGACTTCAATTACCGGCCAGTTATCCAGTGGCTCGAAGCCAACAAGCCGGGCGTGAGCATCCTGCTTGAGGAAGCCGGCGAGGCGACCGCCGCTGAATGCGCGGCCGACCTTAGGGGGTCGGCCGCGCCATAATTTCTCTCAGGACCTGCGCCGGGCAAAAACCGCGAACAGCGCGCCGCCTGCAATCAGGCAGGCGATCGTCGATGGCTCGGGCACTGCAAAGATCGGCGCACCCAGCGTGACGACCCAGGTGTCCACCGTCTGGTTGCCGTAGAGCTGGGTCTGCAAGAGAGGTCCCTGCCCGAAGCGGTCGCTGAACGGGATAGAATAAACCTCGTTGTCGGTCGCGTTGAAAATCGTCTCCGACCACTGGCTGTAGAAAGGGTTTGATGGCTGCAGCGTGCTCATCGACGGGATTGTTGCGGTGTTCCACCAGGCAACGCTTGGCACGTTCTTGTAGAGCTGGCCGTTGTAGGCGGCGTACTCGCCCGTCCCGCCGGAGTAGGTCGCGTTGCTGCCCACAAACCCGCCTAGCAAGCCGGTTGTAATCTCGCCGATCGCCAGGCTCTGCGTCGTGCTATACGTCGTTCCAGGTGCTCCGGTTCCGCCGTTTCCAGGAGTGATGTTCAGTGTCAGGTTTGCCGAGGCCATGTCGCTGGCGAGCTGTGCCCACACGGAATTGAAGACCGTGGATCCATTGCCCGACCCGAGGGGGTCAGCCTGCCCGTAAATCGTGTTCGTGAATGTCTGGTTGTTGGTCGAGGGCCCGACGGTTGGCGAGATCGTCATGACGGCTCCCGTGTAGGTCGTGCCGGCCGTCGCATTTCCTCCGTAGGGGATGATCGTGGTGGTGATGTTGCCCGAGAGCGTGATCGTCTTGTCCGCGGCGACCGTCGCGATGAAGTCGAGCGTGTAGTTGTAGTTGATATTGCCGGGACCCGGGTTCGCCTGCGTGTTGAAGGCGTTGCTGTTTTTGATGTGCGTGGTCTGGTTCGCCGAGTTCAGCGCTCCGAGGTAGCTGTCGAAGGTGGGGTAGGGGTTGGTTCCGGCCCCATAGGACGATGGCCCGATGTAGCGGAGAATGGTGCCGTTCTTGGTCGCCGTCGCAAACGAGCTGTTCGGCCCGGCCGTCATCGCGGCCAGGTCGGCGGCGATGGCCGCGGTTCCGGTGGCGGTGCCGCCGAAATATCCGCGACTCTGGAGCGGCGTCCCGCCGACACCACCGTTGTAGCTTTGGATGCTGATCGGTGCCGCGAAATAGTTGATGTTCGTGAGGTTGCCCTGACCGCCGGTTGCGCCCGAAACATAAGTGAGTTCAAACGGTTGGTAGGCCTGGTAGTAGTTGGACCCACCGGTGCCGATGTAGCTCGGCTGGGAATTTCCGGAAAGGTTGCCGCTCATCCCGAGGGCGGCGGACGCATACGAGACGAAGACCACAGGGCCCTGCGCATTCGCGATGGTGAAACCTCCTGACCCGATGGACGTCAGACTCAGGGAATTTGTCATCACGTCGTTCCCGCTCACCCGCCCGATCGGCGTGCCTCCGGAGTAGGTGGCATTCAACGTGAGTGACGGATCCTGGAACGTGATGAACACGTCGCTGTCCGGCAGCCCGGTCTGGTTCACGAAGAGCATGTTCAGCGTCGGGTTCGAGGCCCATGCGGATGTCAGCGATGCCGCGCAGACAAGAGCCAGGGCGGCTCCCGCGCGAAGCGTGAATTTGGAGGCAAATCCCTTGCGGGTTGGTTGGATGGCAGTCATGAGGCCAGCCAAGAGTTAAATTGACGGATGTCAATGTCTATTTCCTCTGCCACGTGTCCGGCGCGATTCGCCGCTTGTCATTGGAGGCGCGTGCGGGTAATTTAGAAGTTTATCATGGCAGCAGCAAACGACCTCCGCAAAGGCATGGCGATCCGTTACAACGGAAATCCGGCCATCGTCCTCGACATCCAACACCGCACGCCCGGTAACCTCCGGGCCTTTGTCCAGTGCATCATCCGTTACATCGGCACGGGTAAGTCGGCCGACATCCGGTTTTCTTCCACGGAAAAGGTGGACACGGTGGACGTGAACCGCCAGCAGCTGGAGTTCAGCTACAACGACCACCAAGGCTACCATTTTATGGACCCGGAGACGTATGAGACGATTACATTGCACGAGGAGCTGATCGGTGAGTCGAAGCAGTATCTCGTCGAGAACCTCAAGGTCGAAGTTCTGAGCATCGAGGGGCGGCCTGCTCAGATCGAGCTTCCGTCCTCGGTGACGCTGAAAGTCACCGAGTCGGCCGACGGTGTGCGCGGGGATTCCGCGAACAACGTGCAGAAGCCGGCCACGCTTGAGACCGGCAAGGTCATCAACGTCCCGCTTTTCATCAAGGAAGGTGAACTGATCAAGGTGAGCACGGTCGACGGCACCTATATGGGCCGGGCGTAAGGCAGGGTCCCGATTCCCATGGCCGGAACCCGACGCCGCAAAAAGACGCGAGCCCGGTTCGAAGCTGCTATGGCCGGGGCGGTCCCCGACCACGTCCCCACCCGCTGGGTGAAGTTCGTCGTCGGGATTTTCCTGCTGCCGCCGGCGTGGGTTCTGACGCAGACATTTTTCACGGCGTTTGCCCGTACCACCCTGCGCGATGCGTTCTGGGCGACCGAGGAGTTCTGGTTTTTTTCGCTGGGGACGATTCTCTGGCTGGTCGCGTTTTTCGGGCTGCCGCGTCCGCTCTGGATCTATGTCTTCGGCCACGAGTTGACGCATGCGCTCTGGGTCTGGATGCTTGGCGGACGGGTTCACCGGTTCCATGTCTCCAAAACCGGCGGACACATCGTCACCGACAAGACGAACACGTGGATCGCACTCGCGCCGTATTTTTTTCCAATCTACAGCCTGATTGCGATTGCGCTCTACGGAGTCGCTGCGCTCTTTGTCGATGTGGCGCCCTACCGCCAGCTGCTCTACGCGGTGGTGGGGGCAACATGGGCGTTCCACTTGTCGTTCACCTGCTGGATGATCCCGAAGGGCCAGCCGGACCTCACTTATGGAGGGACCTTTTTTTCCCTGGTTCTGATCTATCTTTTGAACCTGAGCCTGCTGGCGGTGCTGCTGATCATCGCGTCGCCGGGGGTGAGCATGAAAGGTTTTGCGGTCGATCTCATTCGGAACGCTGCGAACTTTTCGGTTCAGCTAACCCGCCTGCTGCGGGCGGCTTTCTAGAAAAACCGTGCGGGCTGCCCGGTCGATTCGAGGACCGAGAGCCAGATGTCCTTGCCCGGATCGACTGTCCGCCGGGCCGACGTGGCGACCGAGATCGGGACATGGACGTAGGTGCCGTGCCATCTGGCCACGATCAGTCCGGACTTGCCCGCCATGCCGGCGTGGACGGCGGCCTGGCCGAGCCGCATGCAGTAGATCCGGTCCTGCGGGGAGGCCGGCACGCTGCGGATCATGTAGCTAGGGTCGATGTATTTGAGGGTGAGGGCGGTTTCGGACTTTGCGAAATGTTCGGTGAGCTGGTCTTTGAGAAAGTGACCGATATCGCCGAGGCGGACGTTGCCCGAGGCGTCGGTTTGTCCGGTGCTGCCCAGATGTTCCTGGCCGGCGCCTTCGGCGACGATGATGACCGCATGGCCGCGCGAGACGACCCGCCGCCGCATCACCTCGAGAAATCCATTGTCGCCATCAAGGCGGAATGGGACCTCCGGAATCAGGACGCAGTTCACATCGCCGCTGGCGATCGCGGCCGCGCAGGCGATAAACCCCGAGTGCCGGCCCATCAGCTTGACCAGGCCGATGCCGCCACGGGCGCTGCGCGCCTCGGTGTGCGCGGCGTCCACGGCCCCGAGCGCGGCCGCGGCGGCCGTCTCGTAGCCGAAGCTCTTGTCCATGTAGATCATGTCGTTGTCGATCGTCTTCGGCACGCCGACCACAGCCAGCTTCACCCCCCGCCGGCGGGCCTCCTGATCAATGTCCATCGCTCCGCGCTGGCTGCCATCGCCGCCGATCACGAAGAGGATGTTGACGTTCAGTTCCTGGATCCGGTCGACCATGCGGAGGACGTCCTGCGGTCCGCGCGATGTTCCAAGCCAGGTGCCGCCGAACTCGTTGATGCTGCTGACCATGTCGGGGGTCAGGTTCATCACGGCATGGCCGTATTCGGAGATCAGGCCCTCGAAGCCATAGGGGATCCCGTAGATCCGGCGCACCCCGTAACGGTAGTAGGCCTGCATCACGATTGAGCGGATCACGTCGTTGAGACCAGGGCAGAGGCCGCCGCACGTCACGATCGCACAATTTGTCGAAGCCGGGTCGAAGAAGATTTTTCTCCGGGGGCCGGCCACCTCAAAGCAGGGGAATTCCTTCCCCTCTGCAATCCGGCGGGCGACATCCGGCAGGTCGTGTTTGACCAGAACCCTGTGGTCGTCGCTGTAAAACGTGTGGCCGGGCGTGGATTCGGCCATGAGCTTCTCGAGCGGGGACGCAATCTTGCGTTCCCCGAGCGATCGGATCGTCAGTGCAGCGGGATCGAGTTCGGTCATAGCGGTTGAACGGGACGTTTTATCGGCGGACTACTTCACTTCCTTGTTCAGGGCGGCGAGGGTTTCAGCCTCGATTTCGCCGTAGAGAGCAGCGTCGGATTTGAGGATTTCCTTTGCCGCATCGCGGCCTTGAGCGAGCTGGTTTCCCTTGTAGCTCAGCCAGGAGCCGCGCTTTTCGACGATGCCTTTCTCGAGGGCCAGATCGAGAAGCGATCCCGTGTTCGAGATGCCCTCGTTATACATGATATCGAACTCGGCCTCGGTGAAGGGGGGCGCGACCTTATTCTTGACCATCTTCACACGCGTCCGGTTGCCGGTCACCGTGCCGTCCCCGATCTTGATGTTGCCGATCCGGCGGATGTCGATCCGGACGCTGGAATAAAATTTCAGCGCCTTGCCTCCGGGAGTGGTCTCGGGATTGCCGAACATGACGCCGATTTTCTCGCGGATCTGGTTGGTGAAGACACAGACCGTGCGCGCCTTTGAAATGAAGGCCGTGAGTTTGCGGAGGGCGTTGCTCATCAGGCGGGCCTGGGCACCGACGACCGCGTCGCCGATCTCGCCCTCCAGCTCGGACTTCGTGACGAGGGCGGCCACGGAGTCGAGGACGATGATGTCGAGGGCATTCGAGCGGACGAGGGTCTCGCAGATCCGGAGCGCCTCCTCGCCGGAGCTGGGCTGGGACACGAGCAGTTCGTCCAGATTGACGCCCAGCTTGCGGGCGTATTGCGGGTCGAGCGCGTGCTCGACGTCGATGAAGGCCGCAAGGCCCCCGCGTTTCTGGGCCTGCGCGATCGCCGTGAGCGTCAACGTTGTTTTGCCGGAGGATTCCGGGCCGTAGATCTCGACGATGCGGCCGCGGGGGAACCCGCCCACGCCAAGCGCACGGTCGATGAGGATGTTCCCCGTGGGGATGACTTCGACGGGCGAAACCGAGGCGTCACCGAGGCGCCGGATCGCCTCGCTCCCATAGTCTTTTTCGATCTGCTGGAGGGCGAGCTCGAGGTTTTTCGATCGTGCGGCCGTTGCCTTGTCTGTGGGTTCTTCGGATTTTGCCATGGTCGTAATTTGAAAGAGCACGAATTATGCCCGTGCCCGGCTGGCCATGAAATGAAAAACCGTTGCGATTGGAAAAATTCCTGCGTCCGGCGGGGATATCCCTCCGGCATCCGGTCTGAGGACCAGTGGCCCGCGCCGCCCAAAATCCGAAAGTCTTTCAGACTTTCGGGGGAAAACCGCTGGCAGAGCGTCCCGGTGCCGGTTGGCCGGCTGCTACCTGAGTTCCTTGCAGAACTCGTCCATCTGTTTCATCGCGATTTTGATCTGGTCCAGTGCGGTGGCGAAGCTGCAGCGGACGTGCCCCTCGCCGCCGGGACCGAAGGCCGTGCCGGGAACGACCGCCACTTTCTTTTCTTGGAGCAGGCGGAGCGAGAAGTCCCTGCTGGTCAGCCCGGTCGCGGAGATTTTCGGGAAGACGTAGAAGGCCCCGTTCGGCTTGGCGCACTCGAGGCCCATGTCGTTGAGGGAGGAAGTGATGAAGTTTCTCCTGCGCTCGTATTCCATGCGCATCTTGGCGACGCTCTGCTCGCCGCGCTCGAGCGCCTCGATGGCGGCATCCTGGCCCATGACGGGGGCGCAGAGGATCGCATACTGATGGATCTTCATCATCGCCTCGATGAGCGGGGCGGGTGCGCAGGCGAAACCGATCCGCCACCCGGTCATGGCAAACGCCTTCGAGACACCGTGAAGGAAGACCGTGCGTTCCTTCATGCCCGGGAAGGTGGCGATGCTCGTGTGCTTCGCCCCCTCATACGTCAGCTCGCTGTAGATCTCGTCTGTCATCACGACCAGATTCTGCCGGATACAGAGCTCCGCAATTTTCTCTAGCTCCTCCGGCTGCATGGTGGCCCCGGTGGGGTTGGTGGGGAAATTCAGCATGAGGACGCGTGTGCGCGGGCCGATCGCCTTCTCGAGATCTCCGGCGCGGAGTGCGAAGCCGTCGCAGGCATACGTCTGTACGGCGCGCGGGGTTCCGCGCGCGAGCACGATGCTCGGGGCATAGGAAACATAGCACGGCTCATGGTAGAGGACCTCGTCGCCTGGGTTCAGGATCGCCCGCAGCGCCAGGTCGATCGATTCGGAGACGCCCACAGAGACCAGAATCTCGGACAGCGGCTCGTAGTGCAGGCCGAAGTGCTTGCCGATGTAGTCGGAGACCGAACGGCGGAGCCGTGGAAGTCCGAGGTTCGACGTGTAGCCGGTGCGGCCGCGCTCGAGCGCGTAGATCGCGGCCTCGCGGATATGCCACGGCGTGGCGAAGTCCGGTTCCCCGATACCCAGCGAGATGACGTCTCCCATCGACTGGACGACCTCGAAGAAATCGCGGATTCCCGACCTTGGAATATCGCGCACATGGTCGGCAATGGCGATGCTCATGGCGAGACGGAAAGCCGTTCCGGAGCGGACTCGAACGTGTGGAAGGCGCCGTTTTCCTTGTAGGTTTTCAGGCGGAAGTGGGTGGCGGTGGCCTGCACGGCATCAATCGTGCTCAGCTTTTCGGCAATGAATCCGGCCGCGGCGCGGAGGCTGGCGGCCTCGACGATGATGAGCAGGTCGTAGCCCCCACTGACGAGGTAGCAGCTTTGCACTTCTTCGAACTTCGCGATGCGCGAGGCGATCCGGTCAAACCCGCCATCCCGCTCGGGCGTGATCTTCACCTCGATCACCGCGTAAACCTTGTCGGTGTCCCACTTCTCACGGTTGATAATCGCCTGATACCCGAGGATGACCCCGTCCGCCTCCAGCTTGGCGATCGCCGCGTCGAGGTCTTCCGGGGTCCGGCCGAGGAGGCGTGCCATGTCGGCGCGCGGCATCAGGGCATTTTGCTGCAGGAGATCAATTATCGCATCCATGAGGTGCCCATCATGGAAACCCACTCGCTGCTTGGCAAGCGCAAGGAAGAGGAGTATTGTGGGTTCATGCCCACCAAAAAGAAGAAACCTGTTAAAAAAGCCCCGGCCAAGCGCAAGCCGGCCAGCCCGGAGCACAAGATTGCAACCAACGCCCTGAAGCTTGTCGATGAGGCAGCCGTCCTCCTTCGCAAGGGAATCTCGACCGGTGCCGACACCAGTGAAAAGGCCCGGCTCGAAGCCAAAAAGAAGGCGCATGCCCTCATTGGAAAAGCCAAGTCCTCGCTCGAAGGCCTCCTTGAGGAAAGCGCCTCCACGCTCCGCAAGGTCGTCAACAAGCTCTGACCCTACCAGCCGCGCTGTTCGATGGCGTCAAGGTAGTTCGTGATCGGGTCGTTCCGCGGCGGCGCCTGAGGCGGAGACGTGACGTTGAGGAAATCTCCGCTCGGCATGTCCAGCTTGGTCGCCTCGAACCAGTTGAGGTAGTCGCTCACGCGGCCGCTCCTCTGTGCGAGGAGGTCGCGGATTTTTCCCACCTCTTCCAGGCGTTTGGAGACGTCTTTTTTCGGCTTTGCAGCGAGCAGGGTCGTGATGTTCCGGTATTCCTCGACAATCGGCTTCAGGAGGGGGTGGCTTCTGATCTCCAAGCTGAGTAGTTCGCCGGCTTTCTGGCGCATGAGAAACGGGCCGCCCTCCTTGCGGGCAATGAGCGGCAGGGCGCCGGCTCCTTTGACTATGGCTGAGTCGGGCTTTTTGGGGTCTGACGGCGCCGATATGGTCAGAATGGTCGACAGCGTCCGGTTCGTTTCGGTCAGGCTCAAAAGTTGCGCACGCTTCGCCGTGGACCCCCGCGCCAGCGAGAGCGTCCACAGCTTGCTCAGCTGTGCGGGATCATTACGCAGCGACGGGTAGGCGGCGAGCAGGGGCTTCATTCCCGATTCCCCGCCGGCCAGCGATTCCAGAAACGTGGACAGTCCGCGCGGTCCTTCGGGCAGTTGCTCCAAGGCCATCAACATCGCCAGAGACTGTGTCCGGTAAATCGACAGCGAAGTCGCCTCCATGAGCTCGGGCTTCGACTTCAGGAACTCCTCAATCCGCGGGGGACGCTCGCTTCGCAGGATGGCCGCGTAAACGCCGTCGGGAGCTCCGTTTTCCTTGACCCGCATCCCCTCGGCGAGGCCCTCCGCGAGCCAGGCCGGCGGAAGGCGGAACGCCTTTCCGGCCCGGACGTTCTGCTTGCGGTAGATCTCCTGCAGCGCGAGGGCACGGAAAACTTCCGTTTCAAAGACCAGCGAACCGGTGACCGATGCATCGTAAATGTCGAGCTGCACCTTCTGGGTTCCGCCGTCGCTCTCGAAGATTCTTGCGACGGCGGCCGGACTGCCCTTCGGCCGGGCGCTGCCGATCAGGTCCTGGATGATCACCGGGGGGAGGGAATCGCTCTCGCGCGGGAGCCTCCGGTTCCATTCCGTTCCCGCCTCCTCGGCGCGGCGCGCCAGCGACATCCTCCGGGAGACGTCCCCCGAATAGACGACAAACTGCCCGGAGGCACTTTCGGTTCGGGCCGGCTTGGCCGGTTCCTTGGCCGGTAGACCGGCGAGGCCGGCCAAAAAGCAGAGCAGGACCTTGCGGATCAGGGGCTGTTTGTTCCGGCTCCCGGCCATTGCAGGGTGATGTCCGTGGGGTTGATCGCGATCGATTGGGCCGTTCTGGCGAGCTCGATGGCTGGCGCCAGGCGCTTCAGGGCGGGATCAAATTGCGGCAGGAGGAACTGCATAAGAAACGACGGAACCGGAAGCCGGCCGACAGTTCCGCCTGTCACCTTCGCCTGAAGCTTGCCGCCCGATGAAACCGGTGTCGCTTCAAGCGAGAAATAGACGCTGCGCCCCAGAAATGTCCGCTCGACAAAAAATTCCAGACTGCCGAAGTCCGTGATGGTAAACGCCCGGGGCAAGGCACGTCGCGGGTCGGCGGCGCCCCCGGTTGGCGGGACGTCAGACGCAAGGAACTGGTTGATCGCAGACACGTTGAGCGTCCATGTTGCCAGAGTGGGGGAGGTGGCGCATTTTTCCAGATTTGCAAACGTCTTTTCCGCTGCCTGGTCGTCCCGTGCCGCTGGTGCGCCGACCGCATCAGGCACCCTCAGTGCCTGAATCAGGCAGGCGAGTGCGAACCCGAGGATGGCGAGGAGCAGGAGTTCGGCGGACAGGGACAGGCGCCGCGCTTTGGCTTGTTTGATGTGGCCCTTGCGGACGGACGTGCGATAGCTCGCTGTGGGAAGCGGCGGAGCGCTCACTCCCGCCGAGGTGAACTCCGGAGGGGCAGAGGAAGCCGGGGTTGCTTCACTTGTTTCGGGAAGGCGCGCCCCGCAGTCCATGCAATAGACGCGCGAGTCGTTGTTCGATGTTCCGCACTCCCCGCAGATCCGTGCGCTCATTCGGCTTTCTTGGCTGGCTTGGCCGGGGCTTTTGGCTTCTCGGCCGCCGGCTTGGATTCGACCTTCGGAGCCTCGCTTCCCGAATCTTTTTTTGCCGCCTGCTTGTAGCCTTCGCTGCGATAGTCGGTGATGTAAAATCCGCTTCCCTTGAAAATCAGGCCGGCTCCCGTCCCCAGAAGGCGCTTGACTTTGCCCTTCCCCCATTTTTTCATCCGGCAGGCGTTTTCCGGGCAGGTCGTCAACGCGTTGTCCTTCATGGACTGGAAGGTTTCAAATGTCTTCCGGCATTTTTGGCACTCGTATTCGTAGGTCGGCATACTGAACCGGTGAGGATGGCACGTCCGCCGGCAATGCGCAACATCGGGCTCGATCATTCCGCAGCGGGCTTTTTCGGTTGCGGGCATCCGCTAATCGGACGATACTTGAAACTAGGCCCTGCGCATGATCAAACGACTCACTTTCATTTTGTTTTCCGGAATCGGACTGCTTTCCGTTCAAGCGGAGATGCCTTCGGCTGCTGAATTTGAAAAGCTGGCGATGTCCCTCAGGCAATCGGCGATCCTCAAGGTCGAACCGGAGGTTGTTGTCTCGTCGAATTTCCGATCGGGATTCAGCCGGTTCCCATGGAAGCGGAATATCGTGACAACCGTTTTCTGGGTCGGCGAGCACCCGACAGCGAACAATCCGGTCCCCAATTACAAGAGCTCGTGGGACAGCCGGTGGGCTTATAACTACGGCGGATTTGACAACCCGGACCCCGGCAGCCGGCGGAACTGGATCCCCAAGGGCTTCACCCCACGCCAGAATCCGTTTTATGTCGCGCTGCCCTACAACGACGTGACGCGCGGAACGACTAAGCCGGAGTCGCGAAAGGTCATCCCGTGGTTCAAGCAGGCTTTTGAGCGGCCTGGAAAGACAGTCTGCAAGGGCCGGTGGCTGGCTATCCGCCTCGGCAATAGGATCGCCTACGCCCAGTGGGAGGACTGCGGACCCTTTCGGACCGACCACTGGCAGTATGTTTTCGGTGACGAGCGGCCTCGCCCGAATCTGAACCAGGGCGCGGGCCTCGATGTCTCCCCCGCCGTGCGCGACTATCTCGGCATGGGCAGCAAGGATGTCTGCGACTGGAAATTTGTCGAGGCCAAGGACGTGCCGCCCGGGCCCTGGACGAAATTCGGGGACAATAACACGTTTGTCCTCAAATCGCGGGGCGCTGACCTTTTTGTGGTGGACCGCAACAATGCCTACGGGGCACGGAACTAGACCGATGCCCGAAGATCCGCTTGCCGAACGCGCCGCGCGTGCCGAAAAAATCATCGGGGCCCCGGAGAACTTCAAGGTCTGCGAGGGTTGTGATTCGATCGTCGCGGCAAGGGTTGTCGGCTGTCCGAACTGCCACAGCTACCGCTTCGACGAATCACCGGTGCGTGTCGTTGAGCATGCCCGCCATCTCGCCTCTAGACCGCAGCAGAGCGTGACGGCGGCCGACCTGGAATAAGTTCCGAGGAAGTTGACATTGCCGGAATCTGCCGCCAGATTTCGGGTTCAACCAACCAATATCCTATGGCACTCCCAATCGGTACCAAAGCTCCTGACTTCACCCTCAAATCCATGGGCCCCGACGGTCTCGTCGATGTTTCCCTCTCGGACAACGCTGGCACGAAGTCGACGGTCATTCTGTTCTTTCCCCTGGCGTTCACCGGTGTGTGCACGCAGGAACTCTGCGATGTGACGGCAGGCCTGCAGGCCTACGCGGACCTCAAGGCGGACGTCATCGGCATCAGTGTGGACAGCCCTTTCGCGCAGAGCGCCTGGGCGAAAAAGGAGGGGATCACAATCAAGCTCCTCAGCGATTTGAACAAGACGGTCACCCACGCTTACGATGTCCTCTTCCCAGGACTTGCCGGAATCGGTGACACCTCGGCCCGCGCTGCCTTTGTGGTCGATCCCGCCGGCCAGATCGTCTACAGCGAGCAGACCCCGACCCCGAAAGATCTCCCGCATTTCGATAAGATCCGGGTGGTGCTCGAAAGCCTCTGAGCGGTCCTCAGTGGATTTCCACCGGGCACTTGGGAATCGCCCGCAGAAATGAGCGCCCGTAGGGCTTGTTGACGATCCGGCTGTCGAGGACGACGATCGTGCCGGTGTCGGCCTTGCTCCGGATCAGGCGTCCCACGCCTTGGCGCAGCTTGAGGATCGCCTCCGGCAGCGAGTAGCTTTCAAATGCCCGACCGCCCTCTGCCTCGATCGCCTCGAGGCGGGCCTCGGTGAGCGGATGGTCGGGGGTGGCGAATGGCAGGCGCGTGATGATCACGTTTGAGAGGGCCTCGCCCGGAACGTCCACTCCGGTCCAAAAGCTGGAGACGCCGAAGAGCACGCTGTGCGGGCTCGCGCAAAATTCCTTCACCATCCGCTGCGCCGGCATCCCCGACCCTTGGACGAGGAGCGGCCAGCCCTTCTTCGCGAAGTGGGGTTCCATTGCCTCGGCGACGGCGCGCATCGTCTGGTAGCTGGTGAAGAGCACAAAGGCCCGCGCGTTGCTCCGGTCGGTGAAATGGGCAATCCACTTTTCGAGCGCCTTCTCGTATCCCGGATCCTTCGGCTCGGGCATCTGGCGTACCAGGTGGAGCACCATCTGGCGCTCGTAGTCAAACGGACTCCCGATCTGCAGGGGCGGGACCTCGTCTGCGCCGACGCGCCGGCGGAAGTAGGAAAGATCCGGCGTTCCCGTGGAGAGAGTCGCGCTCGTGAGCACCGTGCAGGCGCCTTCCCGGAAGAGGAGGCGCCGGAGCGCATCCGCCAGGTCGACCGGTGCCGCACGCAGCGTGCAGAATGGCTCGCGGCGGCCGAGCTGCTCGACCCAGTAAACATGGTCGGGCTGCTCGACCGCAAGAAAGTCGGTGATCGAGGCTCGCGCGCTTCGCAGCTTCCGCGCGGCATCCTGGAGCTCGGCCGTGCCGGTCTCGTCCTGGCATTTCGAGGCCTCGGTGCCGATCATCTCTCCGAGCTTGGCCAGCGTCGTGCAGAGCGATCCTGCGTCCGCGAGCCCGGACTCCCGGACGCGGAACTCGCGACCCCGCTTAAACGCGCAGTTGGCCGCCACCTGGTTAAAAAATCCGTCCACCTCGGGGAGGAAATCCGCCACCGCCCGGCACGCGACGCCATTTTTCATCGCCTGGAAGAGACCTTTTTTGGTCCGGGGATTGTAGAGCCGCTGGACCACCCTCCTGAGGCCGACCTGTGAAACTTCCATTCCGATGTGGCGCGAGGCGACCTCCTCGATCGTGTGGGCCTCGTCAAAAATCACAAAATCGTTCGCAAAGAGGAGGCCGGCCGTGCGGTTCTCGGCATCCTCCGCCGCGCCAAGCAGTGTGAAGAACAGGGAGTGGTTGAGCACGACCACCTGCGCGCCGGCGATGCGGCGGCGGAGCGCCTGGTAGAAGCATCCCGACTGCGGTCCGCACGTCTTCGGCGTACAAAGGTGCTGTTCGCTGCGGACCTCCTCCCAGACGGCGGGGTCCGGCTGCTCGAGGAAATCGCTCAGCGAGCCGTCCTTGGTGGTCAGGCCCCATTCCCGTATCCGCTCGAGCTCCGCGCGCTGCTCGGTGGTGAAGAGATCCCCGCCCGACTGCCCGAGCGCACGGGCCAGCCGCGTCGTGCACAAGTAGTTCTGCCGGCCCTTCAGAAGCACCGCCTCAAACTCGTCGGGAAGCAGCTTCTGGACGAGCGGGATGTCCTTGTACATCAGCTGCTCCTGCAGGGCGATCGTATGCGTCGACAGCACCGCTTTGCGCTTCGTCCGGAGCGCGTGCAGCACCGCCGGAACAAGATACGCCAGCGATTTCCCGACCCCCGTGCCCGCCTCGACCACCAGATGCCCGCCCTGCTCGATCGAGCGCGCGACAGCACAGGCCATCTGCTGCTGCTCCGGGCGATACTCAAAGTTCGAGGCGTGCGAAAGTTTTCCGTCCTCGGAAAACATCCCGTGAATCTCCCGCTCAAACGCGGACTCCCCAGCACCCGCACAGTCCTCCCGCAATGAAATCATATCCGCGGATTCTGTCCGCCCGATTCCGATTCCTCAATCACTCATTCAAAAGAATCGGCCACCGCAACCTGGCCCCCCAAAATGAAATGTCTCACGTGAGACATTTCATGTTGGGGTTAGGAACGGGACCGGCTACGCAGATGACGCTCGGGTTTTGGACGATTCCGACGATTTGTGTGCGCCGATGCCCCCGCTCCGAGCATTCAGAAAACCTGCGCGTTATCCGCCGTCGCCAGCTTGAGACCGAGTGGCACGAATCCTTTGAAGTCCTTCGCATCGTGGGTGAGAAGAGGAGCTTCCTGTTCGATGGCAGTCGCCGCGATGAAGCAGTCGGCCGTCGAGGCACGTCGGCGGCCGGTTGCGTTGAAGAGTCTGGCGGCAAGTTCGGCTGTGCCGCGCGAGACCACCTGAACCCTTGCACCGATGACGCGCTCCACACGAAGAAGTTCGTCGGGCAGGAGCGGGCCGCGCACAAACTCATGCCACGCCACCGCGCTGGTGGCGGGCAGGAGACCGCTTTCAACGTGACGTCGGACGATCCTCACCACGCTCCCGGACGGGTCGGCGAGAGCAATGAGCGCATTCGTGTCAAGGTGCAGGAGTGTGTTCACATTTCCTCGCGGCTCCAGCCCTCGGTTCGCAGCTTCCTGGCCTCCGCTTGGAGGGCGGCCGTGCGTCCGGCTGCCGGGGGCGGACAACGTAGAATGTCGTCCAATGCGTTCAAAACATTGCGTGCTTCATCCGCGGCTACGACACTTGTTCCCTGGTTTTGCAAAACAGTCCGCAAGCCATCGGACACCAGATCTTTGAGCTTTCGCTTCTGAGCCGCTGCTCGGGTCTTGGCTTCATGGAAAAGTTGATCAGGAAGTTCCAAGGTCGTCTTCATTCCATTAATATGGGATAAAAATGGGAAGATGGCAAGCGGCGCTTCGTCACTAGTGTCAATGGCGTATTCTGCAATTGCCCTCCCCAGCAGTGAAGTGAGTTGGTGCCTTGAACGGGAAGCGGTCGCAGTTTCCCGCATCCTTCAACATTAAATGTCTCACGTGAGACATCTAATGTTGAGGTCCGGGCGGGGAGCCGCAGGCTCAGATGACGCCCGGGTTTTGGACGAGTCCGACGATTTGGCCAGAGGGGTTTTCGACGACGACGAGGGAGCCGGCGGGAAAGTCGTGCAAGAACCGGTCAAGGGGCGCGGAGGAGCGGACGCGTGCGACAGGAGCCGCCAGCGAGCCGAGAGGGATGTCGGGCGTCGCGGAAGCCGCTTCCAAGGACGTGCGGGAGACGATGCCGATGGCGCGCATCGCGTGGTCGATCACAGGAAATCCGTCCTGGCTGGATGTGCGGGCGAGCGCGAGCGCCTGGGCGGCCGGCATTTCGGCCGGGAGCGCCGCAAAATCCGTGCGCATGAGGTCGGCGACGCGGTGGTGGGGAATTTCGGAACGGAACTTTGCATAGGCAAGTTCCTGCTGGGCTCCCATGAAGACAAACATGGCGATGAAGAGGAGCATCGGGTTTCCTCCGAAGAAGCTCGCGATCGCGAAGCCGACGGCGAGGACCTGGCCGACGCGTGCGGCGACAGTCGTTGCCACCACGTAGTCGAACTTCATGGCGAGGATCGAGCGCAGCACGCGTCCGCCATCCATCGGGAAGGCGGGGATCGCATTGAAGACGACGAGCATAATGTTCACGGCCATGAGTTTCACGACAAGGCTGCTGCCGAACTGGTCGATCTCCGTGAAGTCGCTCATCCGGACCTTGGCGGCCAGGACGATGAAGAGCGCACCACCGATCACGACATTGACCGCCGGTCCGGCCACCGCGACGACGAGTTCCTGCCACGGCTTTTCTGGCATCCGCTCCAGCCGGGCGACACCCCCGATCGGAAGCAGCGTGATGTCCGGGGTCCGGATTCCGAACGCCCGCGCGGCGAACGCGTGTCCGAACTCGTGAAGCAGGACGCAGAGGAAAAGCAGGAGGGTGAACCCGATGCCATCGATCGCGCCGGCGATGCCGCCGGCCTGGTAGTAATCCCATCCGAACCAGGCCAGCAAAAGCAGGAAGGTCGCGTGGATTTTGACATCAATGCCCGATACGCGGGCGATTCGGTAGGACCACTTCATAAAAAATTGGATTTCCGTCGGCGGGATTTGACAGTAATATCTTCCGTTCTGTTCGACCGCCGCCGTTGGCTGTCCACTAATTAACCTGAAATCCGAAAAAGCAAATGTCATTCCCAGTTCCGAAAGTTCTTGTCGCCGATCCAGTTTCTCAAAGCGGAGTCGACGAACTCGCCACCGGCGGCGCGCTTGAAGTTGTCGTCAACACCGGTCTCCCCGAGGCCGAGCTCATCAAAATCATTCCCGAATTTTCCGCCCTCGTCGTGCGCAGCCAGACGAAGGTGACCGCCGCGGTGCTCGACGCGGCCACAAAGCTCAAGGTCGTAGGACGCGCCGGGGTGGGGGTGGACAACGTCGACGTGGAGGCGGCCACCCGCCACGGGGTCATCGTCATGAACACACCCGGCGGCAACACGATTTCGACCGCCGAGCACGCGTTTTCGCTTCTCATGAGCATCGCGCGCAGCATCCCGCAGGCTGACGCCAGCATGAAGGCGGGCAAGTGGGACCGTAAAAAATACGAGGGCGTCGAGCTCTACAACAAGACGCTCGGGATCCTCGGGATGGGCCGGATCGGCACCGAGCTCGCCCGCCGCGCGATTGCGTTCGGCATGCGCGTGCTCGCCTATGATCCTTACCTCTCGGTGAGCCGCGCGCGCAGCCTGCAGGTCGAGCTCATTGAGGATCTCGACGCGCTCCTGCCCCAGGCAGACTTCATTTCCATGCACATGCCGCTCACCGATGAGACCCGGCACATGCTCGACGTCCGCCGGCTCGGGCTCTGCAAAAAGAATGTCCGCATCGTCAATTGCGCCCGCGGCGGGCTCATCGACGAGGCTGCCCTCGGCTCGGCGCTGCAGTCCGGCCACGTCGCTGCCGCCGCGCTCGACGTCTACGAAGTCGAGCCGCCGCCCGCAGATTTCGCCCTTCGCTCGGAAAAGAACATCGTCTTTACTCCCCACCTCGGCGCGAGCACGGCTGAGGCCCAGGAAAACGTTGGCATCGAGATCGCGCAGGCGATCCGCGCTGCCCTCCTCGAGGGGGAAATCCGCAACGCTGTGAACATGCCCAGCATCGATGCGAAAACCGCCGTCGTCGTGAAGCCCTACCTTACGCTCGGCGACAAACTCGGACGCTTCGCCGCCCAGCTCGCCCCGAACCGCAACGACCGCATCGTCATCACCTACGGTGGCAAAGCCGTCGAGATGCCGACCGACGCCATCAGCCGCGCGATCCTCACCGGCTTTCTCAAGCATGCCGGCGGCGAGGAGGTCAACAGCGTCAACGTCCGCACGATGGCCACTACGCTCGGCCTCGATGTCGAGGAGGTCCGCTCTAGCGAGCAGACGGATTTCAATGAGTGGCTCCACATCGCCGTCTTCAGCGGGGAGAGCAAAATTTCGGTCGGCGGCACGTTTTTCGGCGCGAAAAACGACCCACGCATCGTGCGCGTGAACAGCCAGTCGGTCGAGGTGACGCCGTCCGGGTTTGTCCTCCTGCTCGAGAACCGCGACCGTCCGGGCATCGTCGGCCACATCGGCACGCTCCTCGGGAAAGAAAATATCAACATCGCCAGCATGAGCCTCTCCCGCACCGAACAGGGCGGCCGCGCGCTCACGCTCCTGAACCTCGACAGCGCCCCCAATGCGGACGTGCTGGCCCGGATCTCGGCCGATGCCGATATTTTCGCCGCCCGCGTCATTGCTCTGTAGGGGGACCTCCGTCCCGTGTGACAGCATGGCTGGCAGTGCCCGATGAAAACGCGGACAATCTTGCGTCAGGTTGATAAATTGCCATCATGACATAAACGCAAGTCCCGCTTCCGGATCATCTGTATCGCGAGGCGCAGCGGATCGCTGCGGAATACGGGATGAGCATTGCGACTTATTCATCGCGCGCCATGCCTGTCGAATCCGTCGTTGCTATCGGCACCTCAATCGTTGCGGTGGCGGCTGTGCGGGGGTCGGGGCGTTCATTCAGCGAGGCGCGGATGGCGTCGGTTGTGCGGGGGACGATGCCCGCGAAGATCGTGCGTCCTGCGGCGGAGACGCGGACCGGCTTGTCGAGATCGAGGAGGGCGTCGGAGAGGCGGAGGATGACATTGCCCGGGCGGCTGGATTCGATGGTGATCGTTTGTCCGTCGATGCTGGCGCGGATGAGCCGGTCTTTGACGGCGGTGCCTTTCGGAACGGCGAGCCAGTAGAGCCGGTCGTGGGTGACATCGTCCTGAAGCCAGACGACTTTTTCCGGCCAGGTTTTGCGGGTGCGGGCGCCCATGAGGGGGAGCGCCTCACGGTCGTTGCCGTTCATCCAGTGGCCGAGCCCCGGATAGAGCGTCGTGCGGTGCGGGTAACCGCCGGGGTCGGCCTTCTGAAGGTCATCGAGTTGTTTGCCCCAATCGGCGGCCACGCGGTTGCGGTTGTAGCCGCTGTCTTCGGCACCGGTAAAAATGAAGAACGGGAGGTTGCGGAGGCCGGCGGGTTTCGATTCGTTCGGGTGTCCGGCCATCATGGCGGCGGCCGCCCAGCGGTCGGCGGCGCGGGGGGCGAGCTGGTAAACCCCGTCGCCACCGGCGGAGTAGCCGAGCAGGTAAACGCGGTCAGGATCGACCCCGCGCGTGGCGATGAATCCCGCGATGAGCCGGTCGAGCATCGGGTCGATATGGCCTTCATGCCAGAGGTTCCATGTGTCGGTCGGCGCTCGCGGCGCCACGACGATGCCCTCGGCCGGGCGGTAAAGCTTGATCTGGTTCTGCCACTGTCCGTCGTTAACTTCCGCTGGTGCGCCACCGCCGCCATGAAGTGAGATCCAGAGGCTGCGGCCGCCTGGCGGCGCA
The DNA here is from genome assembly GCA_964467415.1 of uncultured Chthoniobacterales bacterium. Taxonomy (GTDB): domain Bacteria; phylum Verrucomicrobiota; class Verrucomicrobiia; order Chthoniobacterales; family Terrimicrobiaceae; genus CAYXRX01. The sequence goes on along the minus strand of CAYXRX010000024.1, from coordinate 45,705 downwards.
GCGCCGAACGTGAGTTCGAGCCACCGCATTCGCTTGCCCTGCCAGACAATTTCTTTGTTTGCCATCTCGCCGCGGAGCTCGCCGGCAAGGGCAGCTCGCTTCTGCATCCAGAGCGAATCCAGAGCCGACTGCGCTTCGGATTTGGTAAGCCCTCCCGCGGTCGCGAGCGGTGTGCAGGCGGTCACGACCGCTGTGATGAGCGCGGCGAATGGGAAGTTCAAATCACTCCGGGAGCGGTGTCCACTTTTTCCCGTCCGGCGAGGTGAGCAGGCCGAAGGTCGTACGGCCCTTGGCGTTTTCGCCCATGAGGATCATCATCCAGCGGCCGTCCTCCTGCCAGACGAACGGGGCGCCATATTTTTTGGCCATCCAGGATTGGCGGGGGATTTCAAGCGGGCCCTCGAGCTTCCAGTTTGTGAGGTCATTGGATGTGGCGTAAGCGAGATGCTGAGCGGCGAGGCCCTCACTGTAGATCATCGTCCAGTGGTCGCCCGTGCGGAGGATCATGATGTTCTCGACGCCGTCGGGTGCCTCCTTCGACGTGCCGATCAGCGGGGCGTCCTTCGTCAGGATCTCCCACTTTTCCAGGTTTGGATCCTTGGTGATCGCATGGCCGAGAAGATTGCAGCGCATTTTCTTGCCATTAGCGTTGACGGCATCGGACGAGCCGACAAAGAAGCAGTGCAGGGTATCGCCCTCGACGACAAACGTAGGATCGATGACCCGGTGGTAGGTATTCCATGCGAGCTGGTTGGCCTCGGCGAGAAAGAACACCGGCTCCGACCATGTCTGAAAATCCGTCGTTGTGCTGTAGCAGAGGCGGGCCGGAGGTTTCGGGTAGGTCTGGTAGGGCAGGATTTTTTTTCCATGCCAGGTGATGAGGTCGCCGGGGGATGCAAAGCCCTTCGGCGAGATGTCGCGGTCGTTTTCGAAGCGGACGAAGTCGCGGGTGAACGCCGTGGCGATCGACCAGCTGTCCGGCAGGCTCCAGTTCGATCCCTGCAGACGTGAATAAAAGATGTGGTAGCCATCCTTGACCTTCAGAACCGAGGGATCGCGGAGGTTGTCGCTCGATGTCCAAACGGGATTCCGCAGACCCTCCAACTTGAGTTGCTGGGCGGACAAGAGCGGGGAGGCGAGGAGGATTGATGCTGCGGCAAGGGAGTTGGCTTTCACACGGCAGAAGATGCCGCATTTTCCGCTGCCCTCGCAAGCTCGATCGGAGGCTCGACGACACGTGGCCGATGGATGAGTTCGGAAGCCTTTGCCTTGACCGATTGCTCGGATCCCGTGTATGCCCCACGCGATGCGATGTCTCTCGATGGCACTGCTTGTTTTAATCGGATGGGCCGGTTCCTTGCCGGCCAGCGAGGGGCCATCCAGTGCGTGGCATCTTCCGCCGGTTTCCTGGTTTGTCGCCCGGATGCCTTCACCACCCGAGCCCCATTCCTTCCGGGATCGCATCGACGTCCGGCATACGATCGCCGTGCAGTCAGCCGCTCGGGAGGCCGATTTCCGGCGAGCGGTGGCGAGTAATGAGTTCAACGTTTTTTCGTTCTCCCCGTCGGTGGGGGGCGGGTTTTCTGTGGACCGCTTTCCGCGGACCGCCCGGTTTTTCGAGCGCCTGCAGGGGACGGTTGATGACATCACCGGACGCTTGAAGCGCTACTACCGCCGCGAGAGGCTGGAGATCACCCACCCGGGGAAGACGAGGCTTCTGGTGATCCGGCCGCCGGGGTTTGCTTATCCGAGCGGGCACACGACGCGCGCGGAGGTTTTTGCGCGGGTTCTGGCCGAATTGTCGCCAGAATGCCGGTCGATCCTTCTGAGGCAGGCCGGCGAGATCGGCCACGAGCGGATCCTCACCGGTCAGCACTATCTCACAGACGTGAGGGCCGGCAGGATTCTCGCCCGGCTCATTTTCCGTGAACTGATAGCTGATCCCGCATTTGCCAGCGCCCTTCAAAGCCTCAAAAAAGCCGAATGGTCCGCCCCCGTCTCATCCTTGCTCTAAGCTTTTTCGCAGGTGCCCTCGTTTCGGCGCCTACGGACCTCTCCCCGTGGCCGCTTCCGCCGAATGCATGGTTTTTGGCACGCATCCCGCCGCCTTTCACCGTGGGGAGCGATGGGGACCGTGCGGATCTCGATTATTCCCGCAATGCCCAGGCGGCAGCGACACCGGAGCAGGTTGCCCATGCCAATGCGACCAGCCGGTTCACCGTCTTTTCTTTTGCGGACGTGCTGGGACCGGGGTTCACTCCGGCGGACTATCCGGAAACCGCGCTATTTTTTGTGCGGCTGGCCGACACGGCGAATGGACCGAAGAATTTCCTCAAGGATACCTTCCGGCGCGAGCGGCCATTTCGCGGGCACCCGGAAGCGATCCGGCGACTGGTACCCGACGAGGATGGATTTTCCTACCCGAGCGGACATTCGACCAGGTCGAGGCTTTTCGCGCGCGTCCTTGGCGAGCTGGATCCTGCGAAGATGGACGCCTTCTTGAAGTGTGGCGATGAGATCGCCAACGACCGCATCATCGGCGGGATGCATTACCGGAGCGATGTCCTGGCCAGCTGGAAGCTCGGGGACCTCCTGTTTGCGGAGTTGATGAAGGACCCTGGATTTGTGAAGGATCTGGCGGGTTTGAAAAATTCCGAGTGGAGCAGGCAACAGCCTGCAACCGGGGACCGGAAGTGCCCGGCCCCTCAGCGTCCGGAGGAGTCCGCGGCCATCCCGTCCGCCGAATCCAGCGGAACAAAGTGATACCACTGGAGCGGGTCCTTGAGGAAGTCCTCATGGAGGGAGGCAGCAACCTCACGTGTGCAGAGCTCGAGGGCCTCTTTGCGTGGGAGGCTGCGGTCGGCAGCGACCGGATGGCTTGAGCTGATGGCATACCGGCCGCCGGTCGTTCGACGTACAGTGACCGGCACGATGCTGCATCCGGTCATCCAGGAGAGCAGGGCCGGTGCAAGGGAGTACGGAATCGCGCCGCCGGGAAGCGCGATCGGCAGGACCGGTCCGCCCTGCGGGCGGTCGATCAGGACGGCGGTCAGCCGGCCACGCTTGATCGCCTCGACGGCGCGCAGCGACGAGAACGCGTCGTTGCCGAGCTCGATGGTCTCGGCACCCCAGCGGGAACGATATCCGGCCCGCCAGCGAGTGAGTGCCGGCGAGGGTTCCGGGTGGGTGATAATGCTCACCGGAAAGCCCATCTGGCCGAGGACGAGGGCGCCGAATTCAAAAAAGCCATAGTGTCCGGTGGCGAGGATCGCACCCTGCCCGCCTGCGCAGGCGGTGCGAAGGTGCTCAAAGTTGCCGTCGACGTCGGCCAATTTGAACCCGTCCTCGCGTGATCGGGAGGCCAGCCAGATGTAATCTGACAGCGTGGTCGCGAAGTTCGAGAAGACCGTCGACGCTTCGGTGTGACTCACAGCACGGTTTGTCAGCAGCGGAAGGTTGCGGGCGACGACCTCCACGATCGCAGGCGCGGTGGAGCAGTAGATGCGGGCCAATGAGCACGCAATTTTTCCGCTCGCGTTGCGGCCGGCCAACCGGGCGGTGGCCTGGAGGAAAGAAAAGAATCCGGCGGTGTAGCCCACGCGGTAAAACAGGCGTCCGGTATGCGGCGTCGCCGGCATCGGCTAGATGATTTGGCCGACGGCAGGAATCACGCACCGGTAATCCTCCTCCGCCAGCCTATCGAGAAGAATGGAAAGCGCCTCGGCGCTCCTTCGCCCGCGGCCTCCGTCGTGCAGGAGGATGATCGCTCCGGGGGTAACCTTTTTCATAATCCGTTTGGCCACGGCCACGGGGTTGCGTCCGGCCAACCCGTCGAGACCGTCAGCGGACCATCCGGCGAGGCGCAGCCAGGCGCCGGCGGCTGCCGGGTGGACGCAGGGATTGGTCATCCCGACCGGCGAGCGGAACCAGGTGGGAGTCCGGCCGGTCGCCACGCGGATCGCATGGCTGCAGCGGGAGATCTCCTCGCGGATCGCGCAGCAGGGAAGGGTCCAGAACAATGCGGACGGATGCGAGTAAGTGTGGTTTTCGAGCGTGTGGCCCCCCTCTATGATCCGTCGGGCGAGCTCGCGGTGCCGGTCGATATTGCGGCCGACGGCAAAAAACGAGGCGTGGGCACCTGATGCAGCGAGGAGATCGAGCATCTGCGGTGTCTGCTCGGGATCCGGTCCGTCGTCGACTGTGAGCCAGACCTCGCGGTTTTCCGTCCGGAAGCGTTTGGCCACCGGGCCGTGCCAGTCGCAATTGCGGATGAGGGTGGGGGAGAGCCGGAGGATTTCATGGAGCATCCATGCAAGCACGCGCGCGCGGCCGGGAAGAACGGCTGTTGCGGTGGCGGCAAGCGCGCGCGCGGTACGGAGCTGGTGGCGTTTCGTCAGGGGCATGTCCGTTGCATTTTGAGTAGTCGGGGAATACGGGGCAAGAGGCCGAAAAACAAGCGCACATGCACGCGGGTGAGCAAAAGGTTGTCCCTCAGGTATCGAAAGTGGGTGACCCCTCCGTCGGCTTTTGCCGGATACGTCACGGGAACCGGGCGGTTGATCGCAGAAATTCCGGCCCAGGTCAGCCTGACGGTCAGAACGGTGTCGAAGTCGAACCGGCGGCCGGATCTTGTGCTCTCCAGGACTTTGAGCGCTGGTGCGACCGGGTAGATCCGGAATCCGAAAAGCGAGTCCCTGGCGCCGCGGCCCAGCGTCTCGATCGTCGCGAAGAAATTCCCGACCATCCGGCCCTTCACACGCTCGGCCGGGGCGTCCGGCCCGAAGACAGGCACGCCGAGGATCATCGATTCAGGGTGGGCCTCGGAAAGCTCCATGAACTCCCGGATGGATCCGGCCGGATGCTGGCCGTCGGCATCCATCACCAGTGCATGGGTAAACCCCTCGCGGTGCGCGGCACGCAACGCATGGAGCACCGCAGCACCCTTGCCGGTGTTTTTTTCAAGCTCAAGAACGCGGAACCCGTCATCGCCGAGGTTTCTAGCCTCGCGGGCGCTATCGTCTTCGCTGCCGTCGATGACAGCCCAGACGGGACTCCAGAACTCCCGGGCCGCGCACATCGTGCGGGCAAGCTGGGGACCGCTGTTGTAGCTCGGCAGGATGACAACCCGGGACGCTTTCAATGCCGCGTGCGGTTGCTTTTGAAAACAATGCCCCGGCCGGAGTTTTCCAGACGGTCGGAATACCACGCTTCGAGGCGGAGGCTGAAATCGCGGGCGGATTCGCCCGGTTCAGGGACAAACAATTCGCCGAGGCGGATCGTGAAGCGGAGCGGGAGTTCGGCGGTGGAAAAGAGCGAGACTCCCTTGGTGAGGTGACGGCCCGGGTGCTCGATCAGCAGGGTCTGGACCGGTGCGCCGGTGCGGAGGGCGATCAGCGCAAAGCCTTCCTTAAACGGGTTCACCGCACGGGAAACTGTCCGGGTTCCCTCCGGAAAAACCAGTAGGTTCTGGCCGGCCCGGATCCTGTCGATCCCCTGCCGGACAAGGGCGGGACCGGAATCGTTTGTCACGTAGCCCGCCAGCCGAGCGCAGCCGGAGAGCGCCGGGTTTTTCATGAGTCCGGCGCGCATCACGCAGGCGGTGGGCGGAAGCAGCGAGGCCAGCAGAAGCACGTCCAGCAGGGCGGGATGGTTCGAAACAATGACGGTCCCTTGAAGGTTGGCGAGCTTTTCGAGGCCTTCCGTTTCGAGCCGCAGGGTGCCGGTGAGACGCATCCACTGCAAAAAGACCCCGTAAAACCAGCGGTTGAACTTTTGGCCTGCCGTGGCGGGAATTCGTCCTCCGCTGGCCTTCCAGAGGAGCCAGCACACGGGGGACGCAGTGATGCCGAGGAGAAAAAACATCCCTGTGGCCGCCATCTGGCGGACGTAGGAAGTCGCGCCGACTTCCTGGCGCGATTCGACATCGGCCCCCCCGGCAAATCCGGACGGCTGGACAAACCGCGATTCGGCTCTCATCGATGGCATGTAATCAGTCTAACCCAGATGGTCGGGGAAAAACAATGCCCGCCGCGCGTTGAGCTTCAGCGCGAAGCAGGCTGTCCGCATTCCGGATCGCGTCGGCAGGTGGAATTCGGCCGCCGGCCAGCGGAAAGCAACCGTCGAACGCGCGTGCTGCAGCTTCTTCAGCGATCCCGCAAAGCGCGATGATGCGCTTGCCATGTGTTCTTGCCAGGAGGGCGACGCCGCCGGGCGCCTTGCCATCGAGGGTCTGGCTGTCGATCGATCCCTCGCCGGTCACGACGAGGTCGGCCGAGGCGACGCGCTCATCAAGCCGGGCAAGCCGGGCGAGCCAGTCGAAGCCGGGCAGCACCTGGGCATGGAGGAAGGTCATCAATCCGAAGCCCGTTCCGCCCGCGGCACCTGCCCCGGGGGTCTCGGAAAAGTTTTCGGAAAACACCTCCGCACAGCGTCCGGAAAGCATGCGGAGCGATGATTCCAGGAACTCTGCATCCGCCGGCGAGGCCCCTTTCTGTGCAGCATAGCACAGGCTGCTGCCGCGCGGTCCAAGCAGGGGGCTCCGGATATCGGCAAGCCCGATGATCGCTGCACCGGGTGGTCGGGAAGGCGGAATGAACCTGGTGATCGCAGGGAAGTTGACCGGGCTGGGGCTGACCGTCAGCCCGTCTGCTGAGAGGAATTGCCAGCCGAGGGCTGCGGCGATACCGGCTCCGGCATCGTTTGACGCGCTGCCCCCGAGCCCGACGGCCACGGTTTCGGCCCCGCGTTCGATGGCATCGATGATCAGCTGTCCCGTTCCGAAGGTGTTCGACCGCAGCGGGTCGCGGTCGGCAGGTGCGATCCGCCAAAGCCCGGATGCGGCGCTGAGGTCGACCACCGCCATCCGTCGGGATGGGACCCAGGCATAGCTCGCTGTGACCGGACGTCCGATGGCATCCAGACACGCGGCGTCGATCCATTGTCCGCCAAGCTCATTGAGGCACAGCTCGGCCGTGCCTTCACCTCCGTCGGCGAGCGGGCAGACGTCGAACTCCGCGTGCGGCACTGCCAGGGAAAACCCCGCGCGGATAGCGGCGGCGGCCTCGCCGGCCGTGAGCGAGCCCTTGAATTTGTCCGGTGCGATGAGGATTTTCACGGGAGGGATGGAAGGTTCTCCGCGGCGGGCCACGGGACTATTTTTTCCGGTGGATCGCGCGCAGCGGGTGCTCGTCGAGCACATTGGCATGGATCCCGCCGAGCTTGTCCGGGTTGTAGAGCTGGATGCCGACATAGTAGTAGAGGGGGCAGACCGGGACCGCGCGGGCGACCAGGAGGTCCTCGGCCTCGCGCAGGATTTCCAGCCGGCGGGCGGGGTTGAGTTCGCGCGCGGCAGAGGCGATGAGCTTGTCGTATTGCGGCGAGCTCCAGCCGGTGCGGTTGTTCCCGCCTCCGGTGAGAAACATGTCGAGGAACGTGTTGGGATCCGGGTAGTCGCCGACCCAACTCGAGCGTGCGATGTCGTAGTCGAGCAGCGAAAGGGAATTCAGATATACTTTCCATTCCTGGCGCACGAGGTTCACGTCCACGCCAAGGACCTCGCGCCACATGCTCTGGAGCTCGATGGCCACCGCCTCGTTGAGCTCGCTCTTACTGTAGAGGTAGGTGAACAGGGGAAACCCCTTCCCGCCCGGATAACCGGCCTGTGCGAGGAGATCCCTTGCCGCCGCAGGATCAAATGGCAGGCCGCCAGTGCCGGCATAGCCGGGGATCCCGGGCGGAACGAATCCCGGCGCGGGCAGCTCTCCAGCCCGCGTGATTTTTTCGACGATGCGGTTTTTGTCGACCGCGAGAGAGAATGCCCGTCGCACGCGCTCGTCGGCGAAAGGACCTTTCGAGCAGTTGTAGCGCAGGAAGTAAATTCCGAGAAAGGGAGCCGCATGAAAATCCGGACGCTTCTTCAAATCGTCGAGCAGGGCCGGGGGAGCGAGGCCCTTGTCCATCACAAGGTCGGCCAGGCCGCTGGCATAGAAGTTGAACGCCACGTTGGCATCGGAGATCGGAAGCACGTCGACCGTGTCGAGCGCGACCGCATCGCGGTTCCAATACAGCGGGTTTTTTTTCAGCCGGATCTTGTCGTTGATCCGCCAGCTCTCAAGGATGTAGGCCCCGTTGCTCACGATGCTGCCCGGTTTGATCCACTCGTCGCCGATGCGGTTGATGAGGTCGACCGGCACCGGGTGGAGGGTGGGAAACGCGCAGAGCTCAAGGAAATAGGGGGTTGGGTTTTCGAGGTCCACGACCAGCGTCCGGTCGTCGGCGGCGCGCACGCCGACCTGCGAGAAGTCGGTGATCTTTCCATCGGCGAAGGCCTGGGCATTTTTTACCGGGAAGAGCTGGTAGTTGTATTGGGAACCGGTGGCGGGCGTGAGCGTTCGCTTCCACGAGGCGACAAAGTCGTGCGCCGTGAGCGGGCGTCCGTTGCTCCATCGGGCATCATTCCGGAGGTGGAACGTGTAGGTTTTGGCATCGGGCGAGATGTCCCACGATGCCGCGACGCCCGGGCAGGCCTTGCCGTCGGCGTCGTAGGAGCAGAGTCCCTCGAACAGCGCGTTGACCACGCGGCCTTCCGGCTGGCCGGTGATGATGGCAGGATCGAGCGTCTCCGGCTCCGCGCCGTTGATGAACACCAGATCCGCACGTTTCTCGCCAGGTCCGCAGCCCCCTGAGAGGGAGGCCAGAAATGCAATGCAAACAACCGCTGCCGGGCGTAGGATCATGTATCTATGAAAGCGATTCTCCCCTCCGCTGCAATGCTGATCAGCCTCCTCTTTTCTGGTTGCGCCTCCCGTCCGCCCCTCCAGACCGTCCCGTCGGTGGATCTCACGCGCTATGCCGGGAAATGGTATGAGATCGCAAAATACCCGAACTGGTTCCAGCGGAACTGCGCCGGGGGCACGACGGCGGAATACACGCCGAATCCTGACGGCAGCATCCGCGTCGTCAACCGTTCGAGAGACAAGCGGGGCAAGCCGATCGCGGTCGACGGACGCGCTACCGTGGTGCCAGACAGCGGCAACGCGAAGCTGAAGGTCAGCTTCGGCGGCCCGTTCTCCGGGGCCTATTGGGTCATCGGGCTTGATGAGAAAAACTATACCTGGGCGCTGGTCGGGCATCCGTCCCGCCAGTTCCTCTGGGTTCTTGCGCGCCAGCCGGAACTGCCCGCAGCCACCTATGCCGGGATTTTGGATCTGGCGGCGCACCGGGGCTACGATCCCAAGCGGATCGTCCGCACGCCGCAGAACCTGGAGCGGTCGTGCGGGAATCGTCACCCGGGCAAGGCAGCCAGCCCGGCAGGGAATCCCTGAGGACGCGGTCAGCCGTCAGAAAAAACGAGTCCGTGCTTTGCATCCGGCACGATCTTTGCTTTAGCTTCCGTCACAATGGAAAATCAAAATCCCGAATCACCCGTGCCACAGGAGCCAACACCTCAGGCAGGACCTTCCGATCAGCCGTTCGCGGAGCCTGTTGCTCCGTCGCCATCGGTCGAACCACTGTCGGCTCAGACGCCGCCGCCAGCATCGCCTGCGCCGGTCCCTGCGCCCCAGCCGGCTCCTGCCGGTGGAATCACCGAGCAGCAGTGGATCCTTTTCCTGAACGTCAGCGCATTGGCCGGATTTGTCATCCCATCGATGGGTCACATCCTCGGACCGCTCATCATCTGGCTGGTCAAGAAGGCGGAGAGCCCGGCAATCGACGCCGCCGGACGCGCGGTTCTCAATTTCCAGATCTCGTGGACGATCTGGTTTGTCGTGTCGGTCGTGCTTGCATTTGTCGGGTCCTGCCTTGTTGTCCCGATGATTCTTCCTGTCGTGGTGGGCGTGGCTTGGCTGGTCTTCGTCATCCTTGGCTCGATCAAAGCCAGCAACGGAGAGCCCTACACGTTCCCGTTGACGATCAAGATGCTCTAATCCCCGTTATCGAGGATCGAGGCGAGGCGCTTGACCGCCGGGAAGGCGAGCATCTCGTCCCACCGGCATTTGACCGGCTCGATCCGCGCGTCGGGCAGAACGGAAAGCCAGTTGGCACCGGCATCGGGCGGAAAGTCCGACGGGATGACGATCCGTGCGGTGAGCGATGTCGGCTCAAACTGGTATTTTCGCCAGGCCGACTCATGGCTGAGCGCGGGTTCGCTTTTCGATGCATGGGGTTCCATTTGTCCGGGTGCTGAGAGGCGCTTGAACGCGCTTTTGAACGTGGAGAGCCATCCGCCGGCCTGCTCTGCCGCGGGGGCGGTGGTGCCGATGAGGAGGAGCTCAGGAGCCGGCCGCCCGGCCGCAGCAAGCTGGCGGGCCATCTCCAGGGCGACTGTGCCGCCAAACCCGAAGCCGGCCAGAACGAACGAGACCGAGGGGTCTTCCTCCAGCAGGGCGGCAATGTAGGCCGCGGCTGCGCTTTCCACCGATGGGTGGCACGAGTCGGGGCTATGGAAACCGCGTGCGACGATTCCAAGCACGCGCCGGGATTCTCCGAGGGCGGACGCTAGGTCCCGGTAAATATCCGGTGAGCCCGATGCGGATGGAATCAGGACCAATGCCGGAAGGGTGCCGGTCTCCTTAAGAACTGTGACCGGATTCCACGGCTGGGCGGGCGCTACGGACCGGGCCGTCGGGGGGGCCGGTTTGACCGGCTTCGGCACGGCCACTTCGGGAACAGGGAGGAGAGAGTCATCGATCCAGCCGCCGCGTGTGAGCGGCCACTCCGCGACCGGGAGCACCCCCGCAGGCGCGGAAGGCCCGAGGATCCAGGAATGGGCGCCGATGTGTGCGTCAAGAGCGGTCTCCTGAAGGCTGCCAAGAGCGCGGCGCTCGGCAGCTGTGGGAATTCCCGGCGCGCGCTTCGCGTCGCTTTCGATGAAGAGTTCCCCGGCTTTGTCGCGCCAAGCCCGAAGTCCGGTCGCCAGGCCCTTCCGGCCGGAACCACCGGCCAGCTTTTTCCAGCCCGGAAAACGGAATGCGAGCTGTCCGGAGTAGCCGGGCGGCATCTCGTGGGAATCCGGATCAAAAACCGACGCCTCGACGTCCGGAGTTGGCTTGCCCATCGGCAGGAGGGGGGCGTCCGCCTGAGCAATGGCGGCGACTCCGAGCCCGCAAAGCCCGGCCGGACTGAAGAAGACAATTGTGCTGAGCTGGCAGCCTGCGTGCTGGTTCCAGATATCGAGGGCGGCCTTGCGGGGCGAACCGGCTTCCACCGCGACGACGCGGAGGCTGTGCGCCATTTGTTCCTCGCCGTGCATCCAGCGGGCTGCCTGGTTGTGCCACTCGGGCGCGGTGAGCCGGAGGTGAGTAACTGGTGCCGTCGCAGGGTCCAGGAGGTCGTTCCCTGCTGTGAGGACTGTTCCGCCGGCCAGAATAGGGATCAGCCACTCGTCAAAAAATCCGCCGCCTCCCGCGGCAGAGTGGGCGAGAAGCGAATCGCCCGGACCGAAGTTCAAGACGCGCGCACCTTCGATGGCCGCCGCGACGAGCTGGCTGTGAGTCAGGGCGCGAACGATCGGCGGCTCGCCGTCGCTGTGCCCGACGAGGATGGCAGCGGGTGTGTCGGTCTTGATGTCCGGCTGGGAAAGATCTGACGTTTCGAGCGTGTCCCATTCCTGATCGATAACGATCCTGCGGCGCGAGGATTCGTCCAGCAGGGCCGCGCTGGCCGAATCGCAGATCACCACTCCGACGTCATTCGAGGAAAATGTTGCTTCCAACCATTCCGGCGGAGAAGAAGGATCCACGGGGACGCACAGGTTTCCGGCTTTCCAAGCTCCGAGCAGGGCGATGGAGACCCATGAGGAAGGTGAGAGGAAAAGTCCGACATGCCATCCTCCGGCCAGCCCGGCCTTCGCAAGGTGTGCGGCCAGTTTGTCTGATTGCGCATCGAGAGCTGCGAAGGTGAGCGCATCTTCCCCGGTCTGGACGGCGACTTCGTTTGGGCGTGCGGCGGCGGTCCCACGGAATGCAACGGTGAGGGATTCCGGATGCTCGATGCTCTCGGGCCCCCGCGCCCACGCCCGGAGGGTGCTGATTTCCTCCGGCTGGAGGACCGGGACTTTGGCGAGCGGCTTGTCGAAAAGCTGGGGCAGATCCGCAATCAGCGAAGAGACACGCGCGAGCAGATCGCGCGCGGCCGTTTCCGAGCCGGCTGAGACGGTGAGTTGCAGCCGCGTGCCATCGCGCGCCTCGAGCGCGAGGCCGGTCGGCGGCCGCGGCTGGATCCTTGCATCGAAGTTAATCCAGCGGGGCAGCGCCGAGTGGAGGATGTCGTTCAGGGGCTCGCCGCGCCAGGCGAACGATGAGGGGATGTCATCCAGGCGGAGCGGCTGGCCGGTTGCCGCCAGGGCCTGTTCCGGGCTGATCCACGCATTGGCCGTCGCAGCGTTGTGCCGGCTCTGCGCACCCAGTAGCCAGGCGCCCACCGTGCCCGTCCATTCGTGTACGATTGGAAGCCAGCATTCGAAATGCCCCGCCTCGGCACTCTGCCGGGCCGAGTGGAGCCCGAGCGTCATGTTCCCGGTTGCGCCGAAGCGCCGCTGAATGAGCGCCCAAAGCGATTGCAGGACGACCTGTCGGTCAAGCTTCCGACCGGCGCAAAATTCCGCGAATGCCGCGGTCTCCTCGCGGCCGAGCGATGATGTGCATTGTACAAATGAGTCCCAGCCGGCCGGGCGGGGATGCAACTGTAGCGGGCCCTCGGCGCCGCCGAGAATTTCCTTCCACGCTGCGAGTGAGCCCGGTGCTGGCTTTCCCGCTTCTGGCACCTCGGAGGAAAGCGGTTGCCCGATTGCGATCAGCCAGTCGGCGAGAACCCGAACGACCGAAAACTCGTCGAGAAGAAACCCGGGAAAGCTCAGCAGGAAGTGGGTATTGCCACCGGGGAGGCGGATTTCATGGAACCGGACCAGCGGAAGCGCCGTGGGATCGAACGGCCTGGCCGCATCCGTCGCGAGGAGGGCATTCCACTTTTCCGGAACCGACTCGGGGGCATCGGCCTGCCAGTCGATTGATGTCCAATCCTCCTGAGCGGCGTCCGCTTCCTTGCACGAGAGCATCTCGCCCGCATAGGGGGTGAACGTCGTGCGGAGAATCCCGTGGCGCCCGGCGACCGACTGCCACGCCTGGCGGAGAAGCTCGGAACCGGTCCGCTCGCCGAAGCTGATCGAGATCTGGGTATTCGCTCCGGCGGTCGGCTGCAGGGCGCGGCAGCGGCTGAAGGCCGCGGACTGCATCGGGTTGGCTTGGAATTCTCTCATGATCGGCCGGGGTTAAAATCCGGCGTCGGTGACCGCTCCCTGTGAGGCGGTCGAAACATGGGCGGCATATTTGGCCAGGACGCCGCGACGGTAGCGAGCCTTCGGCTTCTTCCACTTGGTGAGGCGCGCCGCAATTTCCTTCTGCGAAATATCCAGAGTGAGCTTGCGGGTGATGGAGTCGATCGTGATCGGGTCGCCGTTGCGGACGATCGCGAGCGGCCCCCCCTCGAATGCCTCGGGCGTGATGTGGCCGACGACAAACCCGTGGGTGCCGCCGGAGAACCGTCCGTCGGTAATCAGGGCAACGTCTTTGCCAAGCCCTCGGCCCATCACTGCGCTGGTCGGCGAGAGCATCTCGCGCATGCCGGGGCCGCCGCGAGGTCCCTCGTAGCGAATGACGATGACGTCGCCCTTGACAATCTTGCCGGCGAGGATTGCGTCGAGTGCCTTCTCCTCGGACTCAAACACGCGCGCGGAGCCGGAGAATTTTTCCCCCTCCTTGCCGGAGATTTTGGCGACGGCGCCGTCGGGAGCGAGGTTGCCATGGAGGATGACGAGGTGGCTTTCCTTTTTGACCGGTTTGTCGAGCGGCAGGATGATCTGCTGCTTTTTCGGGTATGGCTTGAAGGGAGCGAGGTTCTGCTTGAGCGTCTTGCCGGTTACCGTGAGGCAGTCGCCGTGGAGGAGCCCCGCCGCAAGGAGATCCTTCATCATCGGCACGATGCCGCCGATGCCGACGAGCTCGGACATCAGGAAGCGGCCGCTCGGCTTGAGGTCGGCCACCACGGGCACGCGCTTGCCGATCCGCGTGAAGTCTCCGAGCTCGAGCTTCACACCCGCCGAATGCGCGATTGCGAGCAGGTGGAGGACGCAGTTCGTCGAACCGCCCAGCGCGATGGCGACCGTGATCGCGTTTTCGAATGCTTCCTTCGAGAAAATATCCGACGGGCGGATGCCGCGACGGAGCATGTTGATGACGGCGGCTCCCGCCTCACGGCAGTCGCGGACCTTGTGTTTCGAGACGGCTGCCTGCGCCGAGCTGTTCGGAAGGCTGAATCCCATCGCCTCGATCGCCGAGGCCATTGTGTTGGCCGTATACATTCCGCCGCACGAGCCGGCTCCCGGGATCGCGCAGGCCTCAACGTCGTGCAACTCGCCGCCGGAAATTTTCTTGGCCGCCCGCTGTCCGACCGCCTCGAAGACCGAGACGACATCCAGGTTTTTTCCGGCCAGGCACCCGGGCAGGATCGTGCCTCCGTAGACGAAGACCGCCGAGCGGTTCATGCGCGCGATGGCGATCATGCATCCGGGCATGTTCTTGTCGCAGCCGCCGATCGCGACGAATCCGTCGAACCCCTGGCAGCCGACGACCGTCTCGACCGAGTCAGCGATGACCTCGCGCGAGACGAGCGAATATTTCATCCCCTCGGTCCCCATTGAGATGCCGTCGGAGATTGTGATCGTGTTGAAGATCGTCGCCTTGCCGCCGGCTGCGTCGATCCCGAGTGCGGACTCGCGGGCGAGCTGGTCGATGTGCATGTTGCAGGGCGTGACCATGCTCCATGTCGACGCGACGCCGATCTGCGGCTTGGAAAAATCGCTCTCTTTATAACCGACCGGATAAAGCATCGCCCGGCTCGGCGCGCGGCTTACCCCGTCGAGGACGATCGAGGAATAGGGACGCATGCGGGCATTGGATTTGGAACTCATAGGCGGTGACATATAGCAGCCCACCCGATGCGGGGCGAGTGCAGAATTTTTAAGGCTGCCGCCTCCTCCTTGACGCTCGGTGGCGCATTTCGCATCATCGCAGGTGATGACTCACGATCTCGCTTCACTGGTGGCCGGCCGGCCCGACCTGGCAGGGTTTGCCGCAAATCTGGAATCCCTCAGCGCCGACGAGGCGGATCTGGCCGCCGCCCTGATTGCCGACGGGCAGCACCACCTTTTTGCCCGCTGGGACGCTCCAGGCGTGAATGATGACAAAAAGCGGGCCTTTCTCGCGGCCCTTCTGACGGCTCACCGCTCGTATCCCGGTGGGATTCCTGCCTACACGGCCAATGCCCGCGTTCTGCTGGCCGATGCCGCCAGCGGGCGGAATCCTTTCGAGGGCTACGTTCCCGGACAGCCGGGGCTGGTCGATCTCTCGGGGTTCGGGCCGGAATTCCGCGAGGCCGAATCGGTCGGTCTGAAGGCCTTTGCGGAAACGGCTGTCGTTCTTGTGGCGGGCGGCCTGGGGGAACGGCTCGGCTACCATGGCATCAAGCTCGACATTCCCGTCGAGGTCACCGAATCGATGAGTTATCTGGCGCATTATGCGGCCGTGATCGCAGCGGCCTCCCGCCGGCTCGGGCGCGACATCCCACTTGTGATCATGTCCAGCCGCGACACCAATGCCGGCACGCTGGCCACACTGGCAGCGAATAAGAACTTCGGGTTGGCGGACGGGCAGATCACCGTCTTGCTTCAGGAACTTGTGCCGGCCGTGGCCGACCTCGACGGCCATCTTGCCCTTGACCATCCCTACGAGCTGGTCATGAAGCCCCACGGGCACGGCGACATCCACATGCTCATGCACACGACCGGAACGGCCGCAAAACTCGCAGCCGCCGGCGTGAAGCATCTCCTGTTTATCCAGGATACGAACGGCCAGGCGTTCAATGCGGGAATTGCCGCGATCGGGATCTCCGAGCGCGAGGGATACGATTTCAACTCGATTGCTGTGAACCGGATTCCCGGCGAGGCGGTCGGCGCGCTGGCCACCCTCGTCAAGGATGGGTCCCCGAGCCTCACGCTCAATGTCGAATACAACCAGCTCGACCCGCTTCTGCGCGCGACAGTGAGCCCGGATGGCGATGTGCCCGACGAGCGCGGGTTCTCCTGCTTCCCTGGAAATATCAACCTGCTCGTCATCCGCCTGGCTCCGTATCTGAAGGTCCTCGCGTCCTCGCAGGGGATCATTGCTGAATTCGTGAACCCGAAGTTCTCGGACGCCTCCCGCACCAGCTTCAAAAAGCCGACCCGCCTCGAGACGATGATGCAGGATCTGCCAAAACTATTCACCTCCGGGGAGAGGGTCGGCGTTACGGTCTTCGACCGCGCGTGGGCGTTCAGCGCCTGCAAAAACAACCTCGCCGATGCCGCCGACAAAGTGGTGAAAAACGGCCCGCCGGAGAGTGCCTCCAGCGCCGAGAGCGATTTTTACCTGGCCGGCCGCATGAAGCTGCGCATGGCCGGGATGCGGGTTGCCGACGCCCCGTCGATCAATATCCGAGGCGTCCCGGTCACGCCGGGACCGCGGGCTATTCTGCGCCCATCCTTTGCCCTGACGACCGCCGATGTGGCCAGGCGGATCCGCGGGGGATCGATCTCCGGAAATGCGACGCTCATTCTCAGTGGCGACATCCGTTTGGAAGACGTCATTCTGGCAGACGGAGCAGCGCTCGTCATCTCCGCAGTGCCGGGCGCGCGCGTGAGCGTCCAGGGGCTCCACGTTCCGGCCGGTGACGGATTTGAGATCGTCCAGCTGACTGATGAGGAGATGGGATCCAATGACGTGCCCGAATTCCTGCGGATCCGGGGCTACCGGATCGTCGATCGCGGGGTGCGCCGGTATCAGATCAGCGAGCCGGGGGACTGGGTGATCGACGCCGGCGGGAAACTGAGCGCGGCGTAACCTTTGCGGCTCTATTCCAGTCGGACCCTCGGATCGACGACCGCGTAGAGGATGTCTGAGATGAGGTTCCCGAGCAGAACCAGCGCCGCCACGATGAAGTTGAGCGCAACGAGGGTCGGGTAGTCGCGCTCGAGCACGGCCTCGTATCCCAGGCGGCCCATGCCCGGGTAGGCGAAGATCGTTTCCACGATGACCGCTCCGCCGATCAAGGCGGGGAGGAGCCCGCCGATGCCGGTGATGAGCGGCCGGATCGAGTTGCGCAGCGCGTGCTTGTAGAACACTGTTTGCTCGTCGAGGCCCTTCGCACGGGCGGTGCGGACATAATCCTCGCGGAGCGTCTCCAGCATGCTGGCGCGGATAAACCGCGACTGGACGGCGATCCCGCCAAGCGAGAGCACGACCGCCGGGAGCGCGACATGCCACACGCGGTCGAGCCAGAGCGCCGCGATATTCGGAAACTCGATGCCATACGACTGCGTGCCGAGCACCGGGACCGACGTCCATTTGACCAGGCCGATCAGCGCGAGATTGGCAATCCAGAATGTCGGGACCGCAATGAAAATAAACGCGCCAAGCGAGGTGAGCGTATCCGGCGGACGCCCGGCATGCTTCGCACAGAACACACCAAGGAGCAGGCCGAACGTGAGCGAGAGCGCGATCGCGGCGATGTTCAGCGTGACCGTCGCAGGCAGTCGCTCGAGAATCCTGTTCAGGACCGGGCGGTCGTCCTTGATGCTCTTGAGCCGGCCGGTGAAGAGATCGCTCATGTTGAGCCAGTATTGCTCATAGAGCGGCCGGTCGAGGTGGAACTTTTTGCGGAACATCTCCTTCACCTGCGGCGTGATCTTCGGGTTCAGTTCGCCCCACGGATACGGACTGCCCGGCGCAAGCGTGATCATGAAAAACGAAACGAGGCTGATCCCGAAGAGGAGGACCACACTGATCAGAAGCCGCCGCGTTATGAAGTTCAGCACCCAAGGACACTGGCGCGAACCGCGAAAAATCGCAAGCCGCGAGGCTGCAACCTGTCCTCCGCTCGGGATGGGCTCAAACATTAAATGTCACAGCTGTGACATTTAATGTTGTGGCCGCGGGTTGTGGGTGGGCGGGGTTTTTTCTGGTTGGGCGGGCGGGGCGGGGTATTCTGGGGGCTTGGAAGCTACCATTGAAATCGGGGGTGTCGCCTTTGGCGGCGCGGGTGTCGGGCGGTTGCCTGGCGGGCGGGCGTGTTTTGTCCCGGGGACGCTGCCGGGCGAGCGGGCGGTCGTGCGGGTGGTTCGTTCGAAGAAGTCGTATGCGGAGGCGGAGGTTGTCCGGCTGGCCGAGGTTTCCGCCCGGCGGGTGCGTCCGTCCTGTCCGGTATACGGGACATGCGGGGGCTGCGCCTACCAACACGCGGAGTATCCGCTGCAGCTTGAATTGAAGACCGCGCAGGTTGCAGACCTGCTGAGGCGGGTGGGGGGACTGACCGGGGTGGACGTGCGCGGGACGATGGCTTCTCCGTTGCAGTGGGGCTACCGGAACAGGCTCTCGGTCCACGTGGAGGACGGCCGGGTGGGATTCCACCACAGGAAATCGCATCGCATTGTCGAGGTGGCGCATTGTCCGCTCGCCAGCGAGGCTGTGAACGTCCGCCTGGCGGAGCTTGCCGCCGCGCCGCCCCGCGGAAGTCAGCGGCTGACCCTTCGAGAAGACCGGGCGGGCGCAAGGGGGTTTTCGCAGGTCAACGATGGCGCCGCGGATGTCCTGTTGGAGGTCGTGCGCGGCATGGCGGGAACGGGCGGGGCGCACCTGGTCGACGCGTATTGCGGGGCCGGATTTTTTGCGAAGGATCTGCGGGGCCGGTTTGCGGCGGTGACAGGCATCGAGTGGAGCGAGGGAGCCGTCCGCTCCGCGCGCGCGGAAGCTCTTGAAAACGAGACCTACCTGGCCGGAGCCGTGGAGGTGCATCTCGCCGCCGTACTTGGCCAGGAGCCGGCGGCGGAGACAACGCTCATCCTTGATCCGCCAGCGGAAGGTCTCTCGGCCGATGTGCTGCAGGTCATTCTCGACAATTGTCCGGCGACGATCATCTACGTCTCCTGCGATCCGGCCACGCTCGCCCGCGACTTGAAAAAGCTCGCCACACTCTGCCGGCTGGATCACGTCCAGCCAGTGGATATGTTTCCGCAGACTGCGGAAATCGAATCCGTCGCTCTGCTGACCAGACTATGATGCTGACCAGAAGATTCGGCCGGACCGGGCTTGCGATGCCGGTGTTTTCCTGTGGGGGGATGCGCTACCAGCATTCGTGGAAGGACGAGGATGCCGGCGCGATCACCGCCGAGGGGCAGGCAAATCTTGAGGCGACGATTGCACGCGCACTCGAGCTCGGGATCAACCACATCGAGACGGCGCGCGGCTACGGCACGTCGGAGCTCCAGCTCGGTCGCGTGCTGCCCGGGCTCCCCCGCGAAAAGCTGATCGTTCAGACAAAGGTGGCGCCCGAAGGCGACGGCAGGGCGTTTCGCGAGACATTTGAAAAATCGATGGCCAACCTGCGTCTCGACCACGTCGACCTCCTTTCGCTGCATGGGATCAACAACCGAACGATCCTTGAGAACTCGCTGGGCGCGGGCGGGCCGCTGGAAGCGGCCCGGCAGCTCCAGCGGGAGGGTCGCGTCCGCTTTGTCGGGTTTTCAACGCACGGGGCTTGCGATGTGATCGACGACACCATTCGCACGGGCGAGTTCGACTACGTCAACCTGCACTGGTATTGGGTGAACCGCTCGAACGAAACCGCGGTCCGGGCCGCGGCCGCCCGGGATATGGGCGTTTTCATCATCAGTCCGAACGATAAGGGCGGCAAGCTCTACGAGGCGCCGGAGAAGGTTCGGCGGCTCTGCGCCCCGCTCAGCCCGATGGCATTCAATAATCTTTTCTGCCTGGCGGATCCGGACGTTCACACGCTCTCTGTCGGCGCGGCGCGGCCGTCGGATTTCGACGAGCACGTGGCCTCGCTCGGCCACCTCGGGCAGGCTGGCTCGCTGGTTCCGGAGATCGCCGGTCGGCTGCGCGCAGAGATGGAGGACGTTCTGGGCGCCGACTGGGTGGCGCTCTGGCCGGTGGGCATTCGCCCGTGGGAGGAGTGCCCCGGTGGCATCAACGTCTGGGAAATCCTGCGGCTCTGGTCGTATGCGCGATCGCTCGACATGGTGGCATTTGCCAAAATGCGCTACAACCTGCTCGGGCAGGCGGGCCACTGGTTTCCAGGGAAGAATGCTGCTGAGTTTTCGAATGCGGAAATGCTGGCCGCGCTCCCGGACAGCCCGTTCCGGGAACGGATTCCCTCGATCCTGCGTGAGGCGCACGCGATGCTTTTTGAGAAGCCGGTCGAGCGGCTCAGCAAATCCTAGAACCTATTCCGGTCCGCCGTCACCGGGAGCCGCCAGGCGGTGGAGGGCCGCCGCGACCGGGTTGTGAAGGTTGACCAGTTCGGGCTTGGGCGTGCGCAGGGCAAGGACGAGGTGCGGGATCCACCAGATGATTGCAAGGACCACAAGCATCGGACCCCAGAGTGAGATTTTGCGGAGCACGGCGTCCCACGGGACAATCCGCCTGGACGTCCCAGCTTCGAGGAGGAGCGTTGCCGCGGCGCAGGCAACCAGCAGCAGGGCCGGGAAGGCCAAGGCGTTCAGATAAAGCGCCCGGGACCAGTCTCCGCCGAGGGCGGCGCGCGCCGCACGCGTCCCGCCGCAGAACGGGCAGGGGAGCCCGGTCATCGCGTGAAGCCCGCACGGCAGGACGAGCGGACGAGGCGCCGACGGCCCACAAAATGCCACGAACGCGAGTCCCGCAGCGAGGAGGCAGCCGATGGCCGCCCGCAGTCCGCGCCGGCGGGGAAGGGGGTTCTTTGCAGAAGTCATCTCGGCTTCGGCGCAACCAGCAGCGTGATTTCGCCTTTGGGCGGGTGCTTTTCGTAGTGGGCGATCAGCTCGGCAGGAGTTCCGCGGCGGTATTCCTCGAAGGTCTTTGTCAGCTCCCTTGCGACGCACACCTGGCGGTCCGGGCAGCATGCACGCAGGGCCTCGAGCGTGCGGAGGATGCGGTGCGGGGATTCGAAATAGATACTTGTGCCCTCGCGCTCCGCAGCCCGTGCGATCTCGGCCGCACGGCGTCCGCTCTTCACGGGAAGGAACCCGCAGAACGAGAAGTGATCGCTGGGAAACCCCGAGCCGACGAGTGCGGTGGTCACGGCGGACGGGCCCGGCAGCACAGTAACGGGAAGGTCCCGCTCGACACAGGTCCGGATGAGGCGGTGTCCGGGGTCGGAGATGCCCGGCATGCCGGCGTCCGTGATCAGTGCGACGCGCAGTCCAGCGGCCATGCGGGCGGCGAGCTCCTCGCAGCGGGCCGCCTCGTTGTGCTCGTGGAGGCTGACGAACGGTTTCTTAATGCCGAGATGCTGGAGGAGCATCCCGCTGTGCCGCGTGTCTTCGGCGGCGACCAGATCGGCCTCGCGCAACGCTTCGATCGCGCGCAGGGTGATATCCTGGCGGTTGCCGATGGGTGTGGGGACGACGGTCAACACGGGAAATCCCCCGGCCGGCTACCAGCCTTCGGACACTTCGACCGCGATGTCATCCGCGAGATCGCTGGCCGCCAGCGAGAGGGCCTGCCGCTCGATGGTCTGGAGGTCGTTTCCGCTGAAGAACGTTGTGCCGCCGGACGCCACGCCCTTCATGAGGATGGCCCCGGTCACTCGGTCCTCGACCTCGAAGTCGACGAAGATGCGCAGCCCGAATTCGCTCGTCGCCAGAACGTTGTTCTGGACAGAACGGAGCGCGCGCCGCTCGATCTTGGTCACCGTGCAGTTCAGGATCGCGTCCGCCTTGTCCGAGGAATTGATCTGGTAGGTGCCATCCTGCTGGAGGCGCTTCACGAGGGTGTCGGCGAAGAGGACCTCGACGCGCGGCTCGTAGGTTTTGTTCTTGAAATTCGAGACCGCGAGCGAGCGCACCGAGCGCATCGGGGTCGGGCGGATTTCGCCGAGTTTGTATCCGCAACCGGAAACGAGAAAAATGGCGGCGAGGAGCGCGGCGGCTTGCGTCTTCATTGTGTGGGCAGGGAGGGTTCGACCGCCGGCATCGGGCGGACGTCACGAACGTCGGTGCGGAATTTCGGTTTGCTGACGACCGGGAGTTCGTCGGGGATGATGTCGCGGCGGGAAGGACCGTTGAAGTCGGCGAGGGCCGATGTTTCGACCTGGGCCTGGAGGCGGCGGCGGAGCGCGGCCTTTTCGCCGGTCTCGGCGCGCTCGGGACCGGTGCGGAGGGCGTCGTCGCCGACATCGCTGCGCAAGGTCTGGATCCGTTCGCGGGCATAATCGGCGTCCTTGCCCGTCGGCTCGCGGCGGATGATGTCGTTGTAGTAGATCGCGGCGGCGCGGTAGTCCTTGTAGCGGTCGTAGAATTTGGCGATCGCGAGGAGGTCTCCGGATTCCTTGCCGCCGATCGAGGCGAGGTTGTCGCGGGCCTGCGCCGCCTTTTCGCTGTTCGGATACTGCAGCAGGAAATCCTCGAAGGTGTTCTTGGCGAGGACGAGCGACGAGAGGTCTTGCGAGCGTCCGCTCCGGCCGACCATCATATAAATGTAGCCGATCTGGTAGAGGGCATCGTCCGCGATCGAGCTGTTCGGATACTTGTCGAGCACCGTCTGGTAGGCGGCCGAGGCTTCCTTGAGCTTGCCCTGCTTCTCGTAGGTGAGGCCGAGGTTGAATTGCGCGACGGAAGCATTCTTGCTGAACGGCGCATTTTTCAAAATCGAGTTGAACATCTGTTCTGCCCGGTCGGTGGCCGGGAGGAGTTTCATGCCGAAGAACGAGAGCTTGGCCCCGGACAGAAACTGGTTGGCGATGAGGACCTGCTGGCTGACCGCCTTTTCAAATTCGGGGGTGTCCGGATACCGGGTCAGGAGGGTCTGGTAGGCGTCGAATGCTTTGCTCGGCTCGCCGGCCGCCTCCAGCAGTTCGGCGATCCGGAACTGGGCGCCGGCGGCCAGCGGCGAGACGGGAAATTTTTTAATAAACCCGCGATAGACCGCGATCGCCTGGGCCGAGTCGCCGGCCTCGTCGAAGCTCTTTGCCTGGTCAAACGCTTCCCTCTCGTCGCTGCTGACTGCAGGAGTCCTCTGCGTTTGGCGCTGGTTGCGGTTGGCATTTTGGGCGCAAACCGGGCCACCGGCGAGGAGAACCATCGCGAGACTGAGCGTAAAAAATCGGAATGACATCAGGAACGGGCAAAACTAAGGGACGACGCGTCCCGGCGTCAAGCGCGGCCGGAATCTTTCGGCTTGGTGAGCGGGCGGAATGCGTTCAGTCTTTCCCGCGACATGCGCCTCCTGCTCGTTGACGGACACTATTATCTCTACCGGTCATTTTATGCCATCCGCGGCCTGCGCAGTTCACGGGGCGAGCCGACGAATGCGATTTATGGCTACGCGAAGGCCCTCCGGAAGATGCTCTCGGACGTGAAGCCCGACCGCGCGGCGGTCATCTGGGATCAGGGTCTGCCGGCCCGCCGGGTCGAACTTCAGCCGGCTTACAAGCAGAACCGGACTGCGATGCCCGACGATCTCCGCCCCCAGGAGGACTGGCTCCAGAAGAACATTCCGCTCTTCGGGCCCGCCAGTCTGAGCGTCCAGGATACCGAGGCTGACGACCTCATTGCCGCCTATGCAGCCGCCGCGTCATCGGCCGGCGCCGAAGTCGTCATCGCCACCAACGACAAGGACATCCTTCAGGTTGTGTCTGATGCGGTCAGAATCTATGCCACCGCCAAGGACTTCCCGGGCGGCTTCTCGCTCCTGGGCGTCCCTGAAGTCCGGGAAAAATGGGGCGTCGATCCCGCGCTCATCGCCGACGTGCTCGCGCTCACCGGTGATGCCTCGGATAATATTCCGGGCGTTCCCGGCATCGGAATGAAGACCGCCGTTTCGCTGATCAGCCAGTTCGGAACGGTCGAGCGTCTGATCCAGGCGGCCGGTTCGATTCCTAGCGGAAAGATCCGAGAGAAAATCCAATGCTCGGCCGCCCAGATTCGTGCCAACCGCGAAATGGTCCGCTTGGACGACGACCTTCCCCTCCCGGCTGACTGGAAGTCGTTCGAGATCCGGCCCCGCTATCCCGAACTCATTGCCGCCTTGCGGGAATGCGAATTCCGGGGACTTGTCAGCGAGGTCGAGGCGGAGGCGCAGAAATCCGCAGCGATGGGCCAGCAGGAACTCTTCTGACCCGATTGACTGGCGCTCTAACCGATGCGCTTCAGGACAAACCCCGCCACCTGCTTGGCGTGCTCGACCGTGAAGGCCTGCTCGGGGAGGGGGGCACGACTGAAGTCCTGACGGCGGATTTCTCCTCCCTGCCAGATCCAAGCCGCCTCATCATACGGTCCGACCAATCGCGGGTCGCTCCAAGTGTGGATCCCCAGCAGCGGAACCCCTAAACCCGCCGCAAGGTGCATCGGACCACTATCCACACTGACGACAAAACGCGCTCCGCGTAATATGCCAATGAGATCTTTGAGCTCTGTTTTTCCGACCAGATTCAGAACAGCCGGATCTAATTTGTCAGGCGCCTGACCCATTCCGACAAGGACGATCTGAATATTTGCATTATATGCGATATTCGCAATTATTGCATTAATATTATCTGAGCGAATGGACTTCCCGGCTCCTCTTGCGAATGGATGAAGAACAATGTAATTATCCTTTAGTAAATTATTTAAAGTATTTTTATACTTACAAAAATTAAATTCAATCTCGTGAGGAATGCTCAATCCGATGGCCGGCAGGCAGCGGAGGTAACGCCGAACGGCGTGTTCATGAGGTGATGTTTCGACAGTTGTGGAGTGGAATCGGGAAGCGAACTCGCGGGAGTCGCTGAGCCCGATGGTTTGCGTGGCGCCGCTGGCTTTGGCCATGAGTCCGCTGCGGAGTAAGCCTTGGAGATCGATGGCGAGGTCTGGCCTAAGGTCCCGCAGTTCGCTATACCAGCGAATAGCGCGAATTCCTCCTTGAAGGCCACGGAACTGTTGTCGCGGGAACGGGATGGTTGAGGTGACGGCGGGGTTGCCGTCGAGGAGGGGCTGCCAGCGGGGATCGACGATCCAGGTGAGCCTGGAATCCGGCCAGGCGGTATGGATGGCGGAAGCGACCGGGAGGGCATGGATGACATCGCCCATCGAGCCGGGTTTGACCAGCAGGATGGAGCGCGGGGGCATGGGGATCGATGGTGCGGCGGGAGCCGGGGGCATCAGCGGCCGATCGAAAGCCGGTGGGCGAGCTTATCCGGGAGCCCGGCCTCGATGATGGCTTTTTGGGCCCCTTCGATGTCGTATTCGAGCCGTCGGAGGGTGACCTCGTTGCGGTCGGTATCGTAAACGCAGTAGGCGGAGCGCCAGTCGCCGTCGCGCGGCTGGCCGACGCTGCCGACGTTGATGAGATATTTTTTCCCCGGGAGGACGGGAAGGATTTCGAGCGGGATGGTGCGGACGCTGCCATCTCGGATATAGGCTTTGGGGGCGTGGGTATGGCCGATGAAGCAGACCGAGGTGTGCTGGTAGCTGAAACTGGCGGCGGCGTCGAGTTGGTTGAAGACGTAGCCCCACTTGTGCGGGGTATCGAGCGTGGCGTGGACGATCGTGAAGTCGCGGACCTGACGCTGGAGGCGGAGGGTTCGGAGCCATTCCTTGTCCTCCTCGGAAAGCTGGTCGCGGGTCCAGTTCATCGCCTCCTCGGCGAGCGGGTTGAACCCTTCCTGTGAGCCGATCATCGAGGCTTGTTCGTCGTGGTTCCCCTTGATGACCGGGCAGTCGAGCGTGCGGACGATGTCGAGGCATTCCCTGGGGAAGGCATTGTAGCCGACCACGTCGCCCATGCAGACATAGTGAGTGCAGCCCTGTGCCTGGGCATCGGCCAGCACGGTTTGGAGCGCGTGAAGATTCGCGTGGATGTCGCCGAAAATCGCAAATCGCATTTCTTTAGGATCTTGTGAGCCGGGTTGGAAGGCTCAAGGACTTTTTATCCTGTCTTGTGGGGGGATATCCAGTTTCTTTTCCATATTCCGCAGGGTGTTGACAAGAGTGGGCAGGCGCTGCTTCTCGCCCTGATCGTAAAGCGACTTGAGGAGTTGGTAGGCCTCACGTTCCTTTCCCGGGCACTTGGCCATCGCGTAGGCGGCAAACCGGCTGCAGTAAGCTGGGGCGTCCGGGAACGAGGCTGCCTTGAGGTAGGCGTCCGCTGCTCCGCAGTAGTCCTCGAACTTGTCGTTGAGCAGGCGCGCGAGCTCGAGGTAGAGGTTGTAGCGGTCCGGGTTGTTCCGGATCCCGCGCTCGAGCAGGTCGCGCCCGATCTGAAAATACTGGCGCTGGGCGCGGATTCGGAGGGCCTCGCTCGGCTGTTTCTCATTTTGCAGGGCGGCGGTGCTGGCGTTTGAGGCCATGTGCCAGGCGGCGGTTTCCCAGTAGGGGATCGAGCGGGGCTGGAGGGTGGTGACGGTGTCGAAGAGGCCAGCCATGCGGCCCCACTCGGTATTCTCCCAGGCGGTGTGTGCCTCGATCCAGAGGAAGGCGGCCAGCGGCGAGCGGAACCCGCTGAGGGCTGCAAGAAATCCCATCTGTCCGATGCGCTCGCGGAGGTCGAGGTTGAGGTCGGTTTTGCGGAGGTGTGCGGCCTTTGCCTCGGCGGCGAGGTGCTGCTGGAACGGGATCAGGGCCGCTCCAGCGACGGACAGAAGGAGGATGGCCGCAAGGCGCCTTGCGATCATAGCTCGCGGCCGGAAAAGACGAGCGCCGCCAGGAAAAAGTAGATGGCGACGTAGAGGATCCCGAGGGCAAAGGTCTGGGAGAAAAGCCCGAGGGGGATCGCGGCCCCAGCGATCACGTCATCGGTGAAGTTGAACGCCTGGAGGTCGGGGAAGAGCAGGGCGACGAGCGCGGCCATGATCCGCGACCACCACTGGATATCTGTGCCGGCGAGCCAGTAGGATCGCGCGGTCGCCTGGAGGTGGCCGATAAAATAGATGGCTGCGGCCATCATGATGGTGAAGAGCGCGGACGTGGCAAAGGCGGAGAGGAAGAGGGTGAGCGCGGCGAGGAGCGCGGACTTGATGAAGATGATCGCGATGCCGGGGCCGAGGTTCGCGTTGAAGGTCGAGCGGGCGACTTCCTGCAGGGCCAGCGCGAGATCTTCCGGCGAGGCGTCTTTGAACTGCTCACGCGTTTCCGCGAGAACGCCCTGCTCCTTGAACCAGAGCACGAGGAGGAAGAGCCCGGTCATCAGCGCGATCGCCAGCGCGAGCAGGAGAATAATTCCGATGAGCTTGCCGAAGAGGTAGGAGATCCTCGGCACCGGCTTGGCAAGGATCGTGTAGATCGTCCGGTCCTCCATGTCCTTCGGAAGGAAGTTTGCCGTGGCGAGGATGGCGAGGATCGAACTGAACACCGACATCGCGCCCAGCGAGATGTCCTTGAGCATCTGGAACTGTTCCTGGAACGAGAACTTCGCGGCGAATGCCGAGCTTCCGATAATGAGAAGCGAAAAGATCAGAAGAAAATAGAACACCTTCATCCGGACCAGCTCCGTGAACGTGTTCCGGCCGATCGCCCATGTGCTGCGGAGGGAGTTCATTTTTTCTGGCGCTTCGCCGCCGGAAACCGTGTGCCCACATCCCGCCCGGCCAGGGCGGCTGCGATCTGCGCGGGGCGGCGTCCGTCGAGGATATGCGCCGGAATCCCGGCGTCGAGCGCGAGCTGGACGGCTTCCAGCTTCGTTTTCATGCCGCCAACCGATTCGGCGCCCTTATCCGGGCGGACATGCTGGAAGACGTCGCCGATATTCCGGACCTCCGGCACGCGGTTGCCCGCGCCGTCCTGGAGGCCGTCCACGCTGGTGAGCAGGAAGAGGTGGTCGGCGCGGATGAGCTGCGCGACCTCTGCGGAGAGCCGGTCGTTGTCGCCGAAGCGGAGTTCCTCGACGGCCACGGAATCGTTTTCGTTGATCACCGGGATGACCGCCCGCGATTCTAGCAGGCGGCTCAGCGTGTTGCGGGCATTGGACCGGCGTAGCCGGCTGTCGATGTCGCCGTGCGTGAGCAGAAGCTGCGCGGCGTGGAGGCCGTAGGGGCGGAGGGATGCCGAGTAGAGGCGCATGAGCTCCGGCTGTCCGGCCGCCGCGCAGGCCTGCTTGCCGGGGAGGTCATCCGGCCGGCGTTCGAGGCGAAGGACACGGACTCCGGCTGCGATGGCGGCGCTGCTTACAAGGACGCAGGAATGCCCGGCGCCGTTGAGCGCGGCGACCTCGGCGCAGAGGCGCTGGAACTGCGCGGTATCGAGCGCGCGCCCTCCCGGGCGGGAGAGGACACCAGTTCCCAGTTTGATGACGATTCGTTTCATGTGTGTGCGATCATTTCCAGAAATCCGGTTTCGAGTGCAAGGGCTTCCTGCACGTTGCGCGATAAAAGATCGCGGGTGCGCTCGAGCGCCTCGAGGCGGCGGAGAAGTCGGGGGGCGGTGTTGGCGGCGGCGATCTTCCGGATGTGGTCCGGGTACGGCTCTCCGGGCAGGAGGTGGCTGCGCAGAGCGGCGGCAAGAACCTCGCCTGCCGCGGCAAGCAAGATCTCGCGCTCCTGGACGACCGCGGATTCGGCCTGCGCTTTGATCTGGTTTTCGCGGTCCTCCTCCCACTTCGCGCCGGCCGAATCGCGGTAGTGCTTGAGCTCGCGCTTGAGTTCGTCGTCGAGTTCGCCGGTGACGCGCTCGCGGAGGTTGGAAATCGTTTTCTGGAACGCGCGGGTGAAGCGCATGGCGGAAGCGACGTCCGGGCCGCCGGGCTGGAGGAGGGCGCTGGTCAGGTCCTGCGCGAGGTTTTTAGCATCGGCGCCGGGCTCCGGCGGGCGGTGGGATTGCACGGGGACGGCAATGCAGCGGGAGACAATCGTCTCGAGAACGGCATCCGGAAGCTGGGTCAGCAGGAAGATGTGGCAGCCGGGCGGAGGTTCCTCGAGCGTTTTCAAAAACGCATTCGCGGCCTGCGGCTGGAGGCGGTCGGCGTCGTGGATGATCGCGGTCTTCGTGCGTCCGCGCATCGGGGTCATCTGGAGGGCCTGCTCCATGGCGCGCATCTGGTCGATGATGATCCGGCGGGATTTCGATTCGGGCGCGACCTGGTGGAAGTCCGGATGCGCCGCCGCGGTGCCGGGCGGGACGCCGAGGACGAGGGACGCCATTCTTTCGGCGAGCCATTCGGTGCCCGAGCCTGCCGGGCCGATCAGCAGGTAGGCATGAGCGAGCCGTCCGGCATTCCATGCGTCGGTGAGGCGTTCGAGTGCTTTTTCTTTCAAGAGGGCCATGTCGCTGATCCCACAGGCTGGAGGACGCCGCGCCTCAAGTCGAATGGATTTTCTTGGCGCCGGGCGCGGCGGCGGGCGCGCTTCTTTGCTAGCGCACCGAGTCCTCGAAGCGGTGAAACTCCGGAAGCTGCGAACGGTAGGTCCGCGCGGCTGCAGGGTCGGGGAGGATCGACTTTGTGGCGGGGCAGAACGCGGCGGCGAGCGTGTCCCAGCCTATTCCTCCCGCGGAGTGGGCGGCGATCATCGCCCCGCCGAGCGCAGCCGAGTCGGGCGTGGAGATCGTCTGGACTTCGGCGTCGAAGACATCCGCCAGCGTTTGGAGGATGCCGCTGCTGCCGGAGGCACCACCGGTGACCCGGAGGGTCTTGAACTCCCCGATCCAGAGCGAGTGCGTGCGGAGGCTGAGGGCCTGGGCTTCGACGATGGCGCGGATGCGGACCTCCGGAGACGCGGAGGCGAAATCGAAGTTGGCGCGCAGGCCGGCAACCGACGTGAGCGGCGTGATTTCCGGCTCGAACCACGGGAGCGCCCAGCGGCCTTCGTTGCCCGCCGGCGTCCGGGCGAACGCGTCTGTGTCGAAAAAGTTCCAATCGACTCCGGCTTCCGTCCGCACGCGCTCGCGGGCGAGCGAACCGTTTTTGAAGCAGGTTAGGCACATGAAGCCGCCGGCCGGATGCCCGAAGACGTGGCCGAAGCCATCCGGGTCGACGCGGTAGGGATCGATTGCGGCGAAGAATGTGTCGCTCGTTCCGAGGCTCACGACGCCGACTCCCGGGCAGAACGAACCGGATCCGACGAGACTCGCGGGATTATCCCCGGTCCAGACGGCGACCGGAGTTCCGGGGCGCAGTCCGTATTTTGCAAAATAGGGGGAGAGTCCGCCCGCGACGCGGCTTGACCCGGCGACCGCAGGAAGTTTTCCCTGGAGGCCGGGCGCGGTGGCTTCGGCGACTTCCGGGTCCCAGTCGAGCGTGTTGAGGTTCAGGAGATTCATGCCGGCGCCGTCGCCGGTGTCGACCGGCGCGTCGGCTCCGATGAGGACCGAGCAGAGGAACGAGGAGACCAGATGGATGCGCGCGGTCGCTGCGTAGCCGGTCGGATCGGTCTTATAAAACTTCCGGATTTGCGGGCCGGTGAACCGCTCGATCGCCGGCGAGCCGGTCGCCTGGCGGAGGCGGTCGCCGATGGCTGCCGTGATTTCGGCGCATTCCGCTGCGGTCGAGCTGTCCATCCAGATCGGGGCCGACTTCCGCGAGAGCGCGGGGGCAAGCTGCGCGGGCAGGCTTGAGGCGGGGTCGAGCGCGGCGGCGGCCGCCGTGAATTGCGCGTTGAGGTAAACTGAGCCGTGCTGCTGCCCGTCACCACCGATTCCTTCGATTTCGCCGAGCGGGACGCCGGCCGCCTGCATCCTGGCGAGGAGAAGGTCGAGGGCCGCGAGCCAGAGGAGGGGATCCGCATGTTTAACCAGCGGGTCGGGGTCCGGGAGAAATCCTCCCGGGCACCCGTATTCGGGAAGATCCCGTCCGTAATTGACCGCGTGCGTGGCGACGATAGTGCCCCTGGACGGGTCAATCACAACCGCCTTCAGCCCCTGGGTGCTGCTGTCGAGACCGAGGTAGAGTGCCATCGGGGTGGCCGGCTTAGCCGAGCAGGTAGTCGTTGATGATGATCTCGAGGAATTCCTGGCGTCCGCTCTTGTGCGCGGGCTCGCCGTTCTCGAGGACCCACTTCTCGAGCGATTCGCTGGTGGCCTTCCCTGCAAGGATTTCTTTGCCGAGGGCAGAATTCCACGAGGCGTAGCGCCCAGCGACAAACGACTCGAGCGCTTTGTCCTGAATCATCTTGTCCGCGATGATCAGGCCGCGAGCGAACGAGTCCATCCCGCCGATGTGGGCGTAGAAGAGATCGAGAGCGTCGATCGATCCGCGGCGGCACTTGGCGTCGAAGTTGAACCCGCCGGCGCCGATCCCGCCCTCCTGCCCGAGGACCACCTGCATGGCCGCCGTGGTGGTGTAGAGGTTCGTGAGGAACTGGTCGGTATCCCAACCGAGAAGCATGTCGCCGCTGTTCGCGTCGATGCTGCCGAGCTTGTTCTCCGCGGCGGCCACGGTGAGTTCGTGCTCGAACGTGTGGCCGGCCAGCGTGGCGTGGTTCGCCTCGATGTTGATCTTGAAGTGGTCGTAGAGGTCGTGGGCGCGGAGGAACCCGAGGACGGTTGCCGTGTCGAAGTCATACTGGTGCTTGGTCGGCTCCTTCGGTTTCGGCTCGATGAGGAACTGGCCGGTGTAGCCGGTCCGCTTCGCATGGTCGACGGCCAGGTGGAGGAAGCGAGCGAACTGCTCCTGCTCGTGCTTGTAGTCGGTGTTAAGCAGGGTCTCGTATCCCTCGCGTCCGCCCCAGAAGACGTAGTTCGCGCCGCCGAGTTCGTGCGTGGCATCCATCGCGTGCTTCACCTGTGCGGCCGCGTAGGCAAACACATGGACGTCCGGGTTGGTGCCCGCCCCGTGCGTGAAGCGGGGATTGGAGAAGAGGTTCGCTGTGCCCCAGAGGAGCTTGAGGCCGGTATCCGCCTGAAGCTTCTTCGCCTCCGCGACGATCGCGTCCAGGTTCTTGCACGACTCCGCAAACGTCGCACCCTCCGGCGCGATGTCGCGGTCGTGGAAACAATAATATTCCACGCCGAGCTTCTGGCAGAATTCGAAATTTGCCCGGAGCGCGTGGCTGGCGGCCTCCATCGGTGACCCGGTGTTCCATGGGCGGACCCATGCGGCCGGTCCGAACATGTCGGCGCCGCTGCCCTTGAACGTGTGCCAGAAGGCGACCGAGAACCGGAAGTGCTCGGCCATCGTCCGGCCTGCGACGACCTGCGACGGGTTATACCATTTGAAGGCGAGCGGCGAGCGGCTCTTCGGGCCTTCGTAGGGGATCGGGTTCTTCACTTCAGGGAAATAGATGCTCATGGTTCGGTTCGGGTTGGGGGAGGGGTTGGAAATGCGGGTTGCTCGAATGGCGGATTTTGCCTTCGACCCGGATAATCTCTCATGTTTAAAAAGGTTTCTGCAATGTCCTTATTTTGTAAATGACGGTGGATTTTTTCAGGCCATGAAAAAGCTCAAGCGCATCGGGCTGCTGGTCGACGCCTCGCGGGCGTACGGCCGCGGCGTCTGCCGCGGGGTGGCGGATTTTGCGGACACCCGCGCGGACTGGCTGATCCTGCCGCACGAGCGGCCCGAGCTGCGCGAGCTGCCCGACTGGATCGAGGGCTCGCGGCTCGACGCCCTGATCGCCTATATTCCCAACCAGCGGCTCTACCGCAAGATCGCCTCGCTGGGAATTCCTGCCGTGGATGTCCACGGCCGGTGCCGTGGCGGAAGCATTCCGGTGATTGAGTCGGAGGCCGGGCGCATCGTTTCCCTGGCGCTCGAATTTTTCGGGCGGGCGGGATTCCGGCATTTCGCGTTTTGCGGATACCCGGGGATCTTCTTTTCCGACCAGCGGGAGTCGGCGTTCCAGGCGCATGCCGACAAGGCGGGGGGGGCTGTGCACCTCTACGCACCGAAAAAATCCCGTCAGCCCGGACAGGATCTCTACGAGTTCGAGAAGGGTCGGCCGGCCGACGTGCGCGAGCTGATGGCCTGGCTCTCGCATCTCCCCAAGCCGGTGGCGGTTCTCGCCTGCAACGATATCCGGGGACAGCAAGTTATCAATGCCTGCCGGGAAAAGAGTCTCGCCATCCCCGAGCAGGTCGCCGTTCTGGGCATCGACAACGACGAGATCATCTGCCGGCTCTCCCGGCCGACGCTCTCCAGCATCGAGCCGGACGTCGAAATGGTCGGATTCCTTGCCGCCTCGCTCATCGCCTCGCGCCTCGCAGGGACAGCGGTCGCGCGGAGGCACCGGCTGCCCCCGCGGCAGATTGTCGAACGCCAGTCGACCGATACCGTCGTGGCCGATGCGCCGGAGGTCGTCTCAGCCGCGCGCCTCATCCGCGGCCGGATCGGAATTTCTGTCGATCAGGTTTGCGAGCAGGCCGGGGTTTCTCGCTCGAAACTCGACCGGCTTTTCGCTGCCGGGATCGGGCGCACGGTGGCCGGGGAGATGACGCGGGTGAAACTTCAGCTCAGCCAGAACCTCCTCATCAACTCGGCGCTGCCGGTGGCGGAGATCGCGCGCCACTGCGGCTTCTCCTCCGCCACCTACTTCTGCCGTTTTTTTAAAAGGGAGACCGGTCGGACCCCCGAAGCCTTCCGGCGTCAGGAGCAAAGCCCGACAGGCAGGTTGTTTTCCCTTGCCGGTGCCGGTATTTCCGCATAAGGTGCCTCTCCCCCAATGGAAGGGTGGCTGAGTCCGGTTTAAGGCACACGACTCGAAATCGTGCGTGGGGTTAAACTCACCGTGGGTTCGAATCCCACCCCTTCCGCCAAATCCATTTGCGAAGCAAATTCCGATGGTGGGATGAGAACGCAGTTCGAGCGGCGCAAAGCGCCACAGACCGCCCGGAGGGCGGCCCCGCAAGGGGCGGAGGCCAGCGGCCGGAGTCAATCCCACCCCTTCCGCCAAATCCATTTGCCGGCCCGCTTACGGCTGGCCTGCTGAAGGCGGCGTGGTGGCCTCGAACTTAGTGAGCTTGAGAAGAACGACCCCGTGTGGTGCGATCTTTGCTGTGATGCAGCCCTTGGTGGCGTCCTCCAGGTCTTTTTGGCGCCAGAGATCGCGGACGTGGAACGAGCCCTTCAGCCCGACGCGCGCGAGCTTGTTGAAGACGACCGTTTTTTCCTGATCCCCGCGGTTGAAGAACCCGAGCGCCCGTGAACCGTCTTCAAGGTCCTTGACGAAGATGTCGACAGCACCGGTGGTGGCGAGCCGGGTGGCCTGGCTACCGAGCGCGTCCTGGTTGAGAGCGAGGACCTCGTCGTTGGTGAGGAGTCCGAGCGTGAACGGGTCGAGGCGCTCAAGATCGCAGCCGATGAGGAGCGGAGCGGACAGCATGCACCAGAGGCTGATGTGCGCGTATTGCTCGTCCGGGGTGAGGCGGGTCTGGTGGAGTTTCGGGCCCCAGCCGACCCAGCCGAGTACGAGCATGTCGGGATCGTTCCAGTGGCCGGGCCCGCCGAACTGCGACCAGTGGTCCTGCGAGAAGCCGATGTCCGAGACGCCGAACTGCCAGTCGCTCTGGGGGTTTTCCCAGACGTCCAGGATGTCGCCGGTCGTGCGCCAGCAGTTGGCGAGCCGTGCCCACTCGGCGGCGTGCTCAAGCGGCGCGGAGTTCGAGAGGCTGAAGACGATATCGCGTCTGGCGGCGCGGAGGGCGTCCGACATCTCCGTGGTGCGGGCGATGTCGTTCGGGCTCCAGTCGTATTTGAGGTAGTCGAATCCCCAGTCATCAAACTGTTTCGCATCATTCGCCGCGAACGAATGCTTGCCGTGTTTCCAGAACTCCTCGGTGCCGAGGGCCTTCGACCAGGCGCCCTGCGGGTCGTCGCTGGATCCGCCGCAATGCTTCCCGTAGGTCGTGATCCAGGGGGTCGAGTAGATGCCCGCCTTGAGGCCGAGCGCGTGGATGTCGTCGCAGAGCTTCTTCATGTCGGGGAACTTGGCATTCCCCTGAATGGCATGGAATTTTCCGCTGCGTTCGCCCTGCCAGGTGTCGTCGATGTTGATGTAGCTCCAGCCGTGGTTGATGAGTCCGCTGTCGACGATCTGCTTTGCGGAGATCAGGACCTTGTTCTGGTCGACGGCTTCGGCCCAGCAGTTCCAACTGTTCCAGCCCATCGGGGGCGTGAGCGCAATCCGGTCGCCGGCGATGATCCGGAACTTCTTCTCCGCCGCACCGAGGGAATTCTTCGCCCGGAGGACGACAGGAAATTCTCCGGCCTTGGCGATAGTTCCGGTGATCCGCCCGGTGGCCGGGTCGAGGCTGGTGCCATCGGGGAGTCCGTCGGCGCTGAATGCGATCGGCCGCTCGCCGGTGGCAGGAATCGTGTAAAGAACCGGGGAGCCCGGACGGACGCCGAAGACCGAAGGGCCGTTGATGCGCGGGGTTTTCGGGGCGGGCGGCGTGAGGATTTCCCCCGGCGCGGCGGATGTGGCGACCGGAGAGCCCTCAGCGGCGCGGGCTGGCGGTTGCAATGCGATCGCGGCGGCCGCGCAGAGGAGGAGGGAAGGCTTCATCGTTTGACGACAGTTGTTTTCGCCAGCTTGTACGGAGCGTTGAGCGCGATGTCGCGCGACGAGGCGCCGACGCGGATCGTGAACGCACCCTCCTCCGCGATCCATCCGCCCTTGGCGGGATCGAAGTAGGAGAACGCCGCGAGATCCAACGGGATGCTCACGGTCTGCTTCTCGCCGGCCTTGAGGAAGACCTTCTTAAAGCCCTTCAGTTCCTGGAGCGGACGCTCAAGCGACGGCTTCGCCTGCTGGATGTAAAGCTGTGCGACCTCCGCGCCGTCTCGCTTGCCTGTGTTCTCGACGACGAACTCCGCCGTGACCACCGGACCGTCCCCGCCCTTGCCTTCAACGAGTTTCAGGTCGGAATATTTGAACGCGGTATACGAGAGTCCGTGCCCGAACGGAAACTGGGGATCGACCTTCTTCGTGTCGAACCAACGGTAGCCGACAAGGAGGCCCTCGTCGTAGGTCACCGTGCCGTCTTTGCCGGGGTAGGCGCCCAGCTTGTGCGCCGGCGAGTCGCCGAGGACCTTCGGGAACGTGCACGGGATCTTGCCCGACGGGTTCACGTCGCCGAAGAGGATGTTGGCCAGAGCATTTCCCCCCTCCATGCCGGGGAACCATGTCTGGAGAACAGCCGGAACTTTCGCGATCCATTCCTCCATCTCGACGATCGTCCCGAAGAGGACGACGATCGTCTTCGGGTTGGCTTCGACAACGCGGCGGATGAGTTCATCCTGCTGGTAGGGGAGCTTCATATCCTTGCGGTCGTGGCCCTCGCAATCGAAGCCGGGGTCATGGTTGAGCCCGCCCATGATGATCGCCACGTCCGCGTTCTTTGCCGCCTCGACCGCGCGGTCGATCGCATCGGGTCCGATCTCCTTCCCGTAGCCGGCCGAGTAGGTCACGTTGATCTTCGTGCCCGCCTTGCGGAGGATCCCCTCGACCGGGCTCACTTCGTAGAAGGCCTTGATGCCCGAACTGTCGCCGCCGTGCGCGTGAAGGCGGATCCCGTTCTCGCCGATGATGGCGATCGATTTCACCTTCTCCGGATCGAGCGGGAGAATGCCCTTGTCGTTCTTGAGCAGGACCGTGCCCTCCTCGGCGGCGCGGCGTGCGACCGCCTGGTGCGCGGGGGTGTTGAGCGATCCGGGAGGACGCTGGTCGAAGACACCGGTCGCAAACATCACGCGGAGGTTGCGGCGGACTTTGTCATCAAGCCCTGACATCGGGTAGGTGCCGTCCTTCAGCCCGTCGCGGTAGGCGTCGGCCAGGAAGAATTCATTGTAGGGCTTGTCGGTCCCCATCTCGAGGTCGAGGCCGTTGAGGGCGGCTTCCTTCGTGTCGTGGGTCGCCGCCCAGTCGGACATGACGAGGCCCTGGAAGTTCCACTCGCCTTTGAGGATTTTATTGAGGAGGTAGTCGTTGTGGCTGGCGAACTGGCCGCGGAACTTGTTGTAGGCGCCCATCACCGTCCAGACGCCACCCTCCTTGACAGCGGCCTCGAAGGCCGGGAGGTAGATTTCGCGGAGCGGGCGCTCGTCCATCTCGACGTTGATCGACATGCGCTGGAACTCCTCGTTGTTTGCGGCGAAGTGCTTGATGCAGGATGCCACGTTTTGCGCCTGCTCGCCCTTGATGTAGGCGACCGCCATGCGTCCGGCGAGGTAGGGGTCCTCGCCCATGTATTCAAAATTCCGGCCGCAGAGTGGCGTGCGCAGGATGTTCACGCCCGGCCCGAGCATGATATCCTTACCGCGGGCGCGGGCCTCCTGGCCGATCGCCTCGCCGACCTGGTAGGCGACTTCAGGGTTCCATGACGAGGCAAGCGCGATGCCTGCCGGCATCGCCGTGGCAAAGTCGTCCGTGCGGTTCTGTGGTTTCCAGGTATCCGGGCCGATGTCCTCGCGCACGCCGTGCGGGCCGTCGGACAGCCAGCGGAGCGGGATGCCGAGGCGCGGGATCGCCGGGGTCGTGAACTTCGAGTTCGCGTGGATCTGGCTCAGCTTTTCTTCGAGGGTCATGCGGGCGAGCAGGTCGTCCACACGCTTGTCGACCGGCTGGGCGGGATCCATGTAGAGGGGCTTGTCGTCGGCTGGCATGGTTGTTGATCCCAGCGCGGCGAGCGCGCTGAGGAGGAGGAGGTTTTTTTTCATGTGGTTGGAATCCGGGATGTGGTTAAAATTTCAGAGTGACCGCCTGGCCCTCGTAAGCGGTGGAGCGGTCGGGTGCCGCCGTGAGCGGGAAGCCGGTCGGCTTATCCCTGGTGACAAGCACGACGTGGAACGTGCGCTTGGTCGGCATGCCTTTGAACGAGCCTTCGCGCTCGCCGATCGTGAGCGTTCTGGCGGCGTCGTCCCAGCGGAGCGGGATCCGGGTGAACGCGTTTTTCTCGTAGCCGTAGGTGAGCCCGTCGTCCTCGTAGAGTGTGAAAGCGCCGTCCGCTCCGGCATAGACAATAAGCGTGAGCGGGTCGGCCGGCTTTTCCTGCGTGTATTGGAGGTCGGGTCCTGTCGGGATGATCGAGCCTGCGCGCGCGTAAACGGGGATCGCATCGAGTGGCGCGGGGGCCTCGACGGTCTGCCCGCCCTCCAGATGGCTTCCGCTCCAGAAATTATACCATCCGCCGGCGGTCGCAGGCAGGTAGACCGGACGGGTGCGCGCCTTGTGGGTGGTCACCGGGCATACGAGCATTGAAGGCCCGAATAGGTATTCGTCCTTGATGTCCAGCACGGCCGGATCGCCCGGGAAGTCCATCACCAGTGGGCGCATGATCGTTCCGCTTTCATGGGTCACCGCGCCGGCGGCCGAGTAGATATAGGGGAGGAGGCTGTAGCGGAGGCGGTCGAATTTCAGCATCGCCTGGTAGGCCGGGCTCTTGTCGCCGCCGAATTCCCACATCTCGCGGAACGGCTCCTCGCCGTGGACGCGGAGGAGCGGGACAAACGTGCCGAACTGGAACCACCGGGTGTTGAGCTCGTTCCATTCGTCGGCGTCCTCGGGCTTCCTGTCCTTTTTTGAAAATTTTGCCGGCACGGAAAATCCTCCGATGTCGGTCGTCCAGTAGGGCATGCCCGAGAGGGCGTAGCCGAGGCCGGCGGGGATCTGGGCGCGCAGGGTTTCCCAGGTCGAGGTGATGTCGCCCGACCAGACGGCCCCGGCGTAGTGCTGCTGGCCTGCGAACCCGGAGCGCGTGAGAATGAAGACCCGTTGGCCGGGGGCGGCCGCCCGCTGGCCTTCGTAGACGCTTTTGGCGTTCATGAGCGGGTAGGCGTTGAGCATGCGCGCCCCTGTGCCGAGGGCCGTCGGGTGGAGGTGCGAGCGCTGGTCTTTGAGGATTGGGCGGGGAAGGAGGTCAGGCTCGCTGGCGTCGAGCCACCAGGCGTCGATGCCCTTCTTGAAGAGTTCGCGGTCCATCTGCGCCCAGAACAGCTTGCCCGCCGCGGGGTTGAACGCGTCGTAGAATGCCGCCGGATAGCCGAGCCAGTCGTTCATGTCCTCGCCAAGGTTTGGCTCGTAGAGAAAGCCGTTCCTGCGCATCTCCTCAAAATTTTTTGTGCCGGCGTAGAATTTCGGCCAGACCGAGATCATGAGACGCGCATGGTATTTGTCATGGATGTCCTTGATCCACTGGACCGGGTCGGGGAATCGTGCGGGATCGAACTCGTGCGAGCCCCAGGCGTCGTCTTTCCAGTAATACCAGTCCTGGACGATGTTATCGATCGGGATACCTCTCGAGCGGTAGCCCTCGAGGACGTCGAGGCTTTCCTGCGAGGTCTTGTAGCGCTGGCGGCACTGCCAGAGCCCGTAGGCCCAGACCGGCATCATCGGCGCCCCCCCGGTGAGACGACGGTAGCCGGCGATCACCTTGCCGATCTCCGGGCCGTAGCAGAAGTAGTAGTCGATGCCTTCGCCGACCTGCGACCAGAGCGACGTTCCGGTCTCCTGCGACGGGGTCTTCCAGAGGAGTCGGACAATTTCGCCGCCTTGTTCCTTCGACCATTCGACCTTAATGCGGGTGCGCTTGCCCGCTTCAAGCGGAACTTTGGCCATGTCGGCCTCGGGCAGCCAGCCCTGGCGCCAGCGCGAAATCAGGAGGCGGTCGTTCACCCACACCTTGATCCCGTTGTTCGAGAACGTGGCGATCGTGTAGTCGCCGGTTTCCTTCGGATCGATTTCGCCCTCCCAACGGACGCTCACATTGCCGGTCGGGGCGAGGTCCGGGTGGATTGCCTTGTTCGGCTCCTTATCCTTGCCGTCGACCTCAATAGCAATTTTCGCGTCGGTCCGCCTGGCGACCTGCTTCTCGAAGAGGTCTCCTTGGAAATACGTGCCGG
Organism: uncultured Chthoniobacterales bacterium; assembly: GCA_964467415.1. Lineage (GTDB taxonomy): Bacteria > Verrucomicrobiota > Verrucomicrobiia > Chthoniobacterales > Terrimicrobiaceae > CAYXRX01. The sequence continues at coordinate 5,884 of CAYXRX010000024.1, read as the reverse complement.
TGAGCCCGCCGGGCTGGCCGCCGGAATCGATGAGCTGGCCGGATGGGATCGGCTCGAACTCCCGGATGTCGCCGAACTTGGTCATCGACGTGTTGTCCCAGAGGATCCCGTAACCTCTGCTGGACGTCAGGAACGGAATCGCGATCCCGGTGTTCCTCTGCCAGAGTTCGAGGTCGTGGCCCTTGATGTTCAGGAGGCCGAACTGGTGCTGGCCGAGTCCGTAGAGCGCTTCGTCCGCCGGCGACTCCCACTGCTGCCGGACATGGAATGTTTTGTCGCCTTGAACGATCACCGGCTTCAGCGTGCGTCCGGATTTCCGCTCTGCAAGCACTGGGTTCCCCTGCGCATCACAAAACGTGACTGTCGCATCGGTGAGATCGACCTTCGCCTGCAGGCGTGCGGTCGAGAGGGTTGCCACGGTGGGCGTAGTCTCCAGCTTCCATGCGGGCTTCTCCGGCCTTCTCGGCGCCGTCATAAGGCTCTTCCGTGCAAAAAACGCGCGGTCGGGTGCGTAGGCGACCCGGATCACGTCCTCCGCGCACACCTCGACTTTCAGAAAGTTGTCAACGGATCGGATGACGATGCCGTCGGGCAGCTTTTCCAAGGCGGGCGGCTTGGGATCGGCTTGCGGATCGGCGGCTTGGAGGCGGACAGCAAGGAGGACGGCCAGGCAGAAAATACGAATCACAGCAGATTTGGAATTGAGGTCGAAGTTCATGGGGTCGGACGAAACAGAAGGCACTCGACAAATAATGGGGGACCCGAGGCTCGACAAGATTTTCTTCCTCTTTGACGGCCGGACGTCTGATATGTTTGGCTGTAATCACCTCTTCGATCCGCGGAAATGTTCCGCAGCGGGGGCCAAAACCTTCCTTGTTTCCTCAATGAAAATCCAGTCCGCCGCGGAGTCCTCTCCGTTGATCCTCTCAGTTCTCACCGCCATCTGCGCCACGTTTTCGATTTTCACTCCGGCGGCCGGAGCGGCCGACGAGCCGGCTTACCGGGATTCCCGGCTTCCGGCCCAGACGCGTGCTGATGACCTGCTTGCTCGGATGACACTTGAGGAAAAGGTCGAGCAGCTTCGGTGTCTCTTCACTTATGAGAAGGAATTGGCCCCGGAGGGGACGTTTGTTCCGGAGAAGGCCGCAGCATTCCTCGGCAACGGGATCGGCGAGCTCGGGCCGATCCGCTGGGAAACCCGCAAGGAGGTCGCCCTGCGCAATGCGATCCAGAAGTTTCTTGTTGAGAAGACCCGTCTCGGGATCCCTGCGCTGTTTCACGAAGAGGGCTGCCATGGTGTGCTTGCGCCAGGTGCAACCTCATTTCCCGTGCCGATCGGTCTCGCCTCCGCATGGGACGAGAGCCTGACTGGAAGAGTGTTTGCCGCGACGGCGGAGGAGATGCGTGCGCGGGGGATCCATCACGCGCTCACGCCGGTGATCGACATCTGCCGGGACCCCCGCTGGGGCCGGACCGATGAGATGTTCGGCGAGGATCCGTATCTCAACGGGAGGCTCGGAGTCGCCGCGGTCAAAGGCTTCCAGGGCGGGGCAGACGGGCGGGTTGCCGACGGCCATGTCGCCGCCACACTCAAGCACCTGGCCGGCCATGGGCAGCCGGAAGGAGGGATCAACCGGGCCCCCTCGACCGTTCCGCTCCGGGAGCTTCTCGACGCGCACCTGCTTCCGTTCCGCATGGCCGTCCGCGAGGCGCGTCCGGTCTTTGTGATGCCGTCCTACAACGAGGTTGACGGTGTGCCCTCCCATGCGAATGCCTGGCTGCTGCAGGATGTGCTCCGGAAGGAATTCGGGTTCACGGGGATCGTGGCCTCGGACTACGAGGGGGTCGGATTCCTGCAGCGGGTCCATGCGGTGACCGGCAACCCAGCAGAGGCCGCGCTGAGGGCGTTCGAGGCAGGTGTCGAGATGGACCTGCCATTCGGCGAGTTCTTCCGGGAGCTCAAGCCGCTCGTGGAGCAAAACAAAATTCCCGTCGTCGACCTCAATGCTGCCGTCAGGAAGGTGCTCGTTCTTAAGTTCGAGCTCGGGCTTTTTGAAAACCCGTATGCGGACGCGGAGGCGGCCATTGACATCACGAAGCGGGAATCCACCGCTGAGCTGGCGCTGGAGGCCGCCCGGAAGTCTATCGTCCTGCTCAAGAACGACGGCATCCTTCCGATCGCCCCCGGCCGATTCCAGACGACCGCCGTGGTCGGGCCGAATGCCAACGACACGCGCACCGGAACCTACAGCGGCGAGCCCTGGCACAAGGTGACTCTGCTGGACGGGATCCGGAAGCGGGCGGGCAGCGCCACAAGGGTTGTTTTTGCCGAAGGCTGCAAGGTGACAAAAGACCTGCCGGCTAGCTCGATGCTGGCATGGAACGAGGCTGACAGCCCTGTCTTCGCAACCGATGAGGAGAACAAGCCGCTCATCGACGAGGCCGTCCGTGTGGCGAAGGATGCCGACCTCATCGTCCTGGCCATCGGCGAAAATGAAACGATTGCGCGCGAGTCGTGGTCGAAGAAGCATGTCGGCGACCGCGCCTCGCTAGAACTCTTCGGGAGCCAGGCGAAGCTGGCCGATGCAATGCTCTCGCTCGGAAAGCCGGTTGTCGTCTACCTCATGAACGGCCGGCCGCTGGCGATCGGTGGCCTGCTGGCGCGCGCAAATGCCGTGCTGGAGGGCTGGTATATGGGGCAGGGGACCGGCACCGCCGCAGCGGACATCCTCTTTGGTGATGTGAACCCTTCGGGCAAGCTGACGATCAGCTTCCCCCGTTCGGCCGGTCACGTCCCCGCCTATTACAACCGCAAGCCGGGCGCGCGGATTTTCGACTACGCGGACGATTCCTCCAAGCCGCTCCTGCCGTTCGGGTCCGGCCTCAGCTACACGACGTTCAAATACTCCGCACCAAAGGTGTCCGCCCCCTCGATAAAACAGGACGGGACTCTCACAGTCAGCGCCGACGTCACAAATACCGGCAAGGTTGCCGGCGACGAGATCGTCCAGCTCTACCTCCGCGACGATGTCAGCTCGGTCACCCGGCCGGTCCGGGAACTGCGCGGCTTCATGCGGGTCCACCTCGAACCGGGCGAGACCAAGACGGTCGCATTCCCGGTCACCTTCGAATCGCTCGCCTTCCACGACATCCGCATGGACCGGGTCGTCGAGCCGGGCACATTCAAGGCCTGGATCGCCCCGGACAGCAACTCGGGCACACCTGTCGCGTTTGAGGTCGTCGAGTAGCTGGGACCGTCGGCCCGGGCCCAGCATCCATGCGCTCTCTCTGGCAGTGGTACTCCCTCGTCACAAACCGTCCCGTCCCATTCCCGAGCAAAACCACTCCGCACAGCGGGCTGCTGATGGCGCCATTGGCACTTGCCCGGATTCCTTTTATGGCTGTTGAAAACCAACCGACATCCTCCCGCCACACGACATGAAAATTGAAGCCGCCATATTCGACATCGGAAACGTCCTTGTGCATTTCGACTACATGAAGGCGGCTCGCCGGCTGGTCAAGAGGAACGGGCTCGCCGGCATCCCCGACCCCGGGCCAATCATCGCCGCGAACCACGAATTCGAACTCGGAAGGATCACGCGCGGGCAGTTCCTTGACTCCGTGCGTCCGGCGTTTCTGGACACCGGCAGCGAGGAGGAATTTGTCGCGATCTGGGGAAACATCTTCGAAGAAAATCGCCGCATGACCGCATTGGCCCGCCGGCTCACGGAATCGATCCCGGTTTTCCTGATCTCAAATATCGGCGAGATCCACCACCGTTATCTCTTCGGACGTTACGATGTCTTTTCGATCTTTCGTGACAGGGTTTTTTCCTATGAGGAGGGGATTATGAAACCCGACCCCGCAGTGTTCGAACTCGCCATCTCACGCTTCGGCGTGGACCCCGCCTCCACCGCCTACTTTGACGACATCGAGGCGAACTGCGCGGCGGCGCACGCGGTCGGATTGGTCGCCCTGCACTACGATCACCACAGGCCGGATCTCCCGGCCGCATGGAACCTCGAGCCGGCCTGAGGATTGCCGCGCAAAAAATCTTTAATGTCCGGGCATGGAGGGCAGAGGAAAGGAGGCTTTGTGCATAAAATGGCAGTAAAAGAGTCATTCACGCGTATTCACGCGATAGGGCTGGCGACCGGGTCGTTGTGAAGAGGGGGGCGGTGTAGCGAGCTCTCTTTTTAGGCTCACGAGTTGCGCGAATCCCAACCGCTTCAAGCGTTGAGAGTACACGCGAGATCAACGAGTGCCGAGTCGTTTCCAGCACCGCCGATCAGGGACACTCCTGCGGGCAGACCGGCCTCGGTGAAAAACGGGAGGCTGAGTTGGGGCAGGCAGCAAAGTCCGGAGATGGCGCAAAGCGCGACCGTCCGGGGGAGGTATCCGGTTCCGCTCCGGTCGTAATCCACTTTGCCCCTGACCGGTGCAACGCTTGACGCCGTTGGAATGCAAAGTGCGGTATCCGCTGGGAGGGCGCCACAGGCGGACGAGCGGGCGTGGGCCCGGCACTCGAGATGCGAGAGCAGCTGCGAGCGGTTGGTCCGTTTCACATTGGCGAAATTCCCGGCGATGTTGGGTCCGGGCTGCAAAGCCCCGGCTTCGAGCCAGGCGGAGTAGGTGCACCAAATCTCCGGCCACTGGACTCCGCAAAACGTGCGGCTCCATGCAAGCATGTCGCGGCCCTGTTCTCCGGCCACAAGTTCTGACAGGCCGACAGATTCCACTTCGAGCCCTGCGCCGTAGAAGCGTTCGGCGGCTGCGCCCCGCAAGGCCTGGATCTCCGCATCGGCGATCCCCCACGCTTGATCGAGCAGGAGCACTCGACGGATGGCCGGATTCACGATGTCCCCAGGCATCAGGACCCGCGAGACCCGTCGCAATACTTCCGAGTCGCGAGCCAGAATCCCCACGGTGTCGAACGATGGAGCCAGCGGCTGCACGCCAGCGACGGATAGTTTGCCCCAAGTCGGCCGAAGGCCCAAAATCCCGCAATTCGAGGCCGGGACGCGAATCGAACCCGCTGTGTCCGTGCCGAGGGCGAAGTCCGCCTTGCCCTCCGCAACAACCGATGCCGATCCGCTCGACGAGCCACCGGGAACGCGATCCGGAGCCTTGGGATTCCGCGGGGTGCCGTAAAAATGATTTTCTCCAGCCAGACTAAATGCGAACTCGTCGGTAATCGTTTTCCCGACACAGCGGCCACCGGAGCGCAACAACTGCTCAACCACGACGGCATGCGCTCCCGCGGGCGGATGCGTGGCCGCCCACGTGGGATTGCCGCAGCCGGTCACCGTGTCGGCCAGATCGATCAGGTCCTTCACGGCAAACGTCATGCCGTCCAGCGGACCGTGACCGAGCGGGAGAAAATCGACATGCGAGCGAAAGCCATCCACGGCGGGAGCAAGCATGTGTCCGTTCTCGCAGCACGCCGCAAGAATGTCACCACCTGACGACCTCGATGTGCGAAATGCATCCTGCCGGCCGGAGACGGAAAGCCGGTGGAATGGGGCACGCTTGCAATGGGGCTCATTGCAAGCAGCCCTGGAACCTTGGCATAGACGCACGCCTCAATCCGGACATGATCCGGGCAGTGCAGGGTTTGAAAACACCACAAGAACCCCGGGGATGTCCGGCAGGCCCTTTCGATGAACGGCCGTTGACCATTGCCCTCAGCTAAGGCACCGGTTGCGGGTTGTGTGCCCGGCAACTGCTGGTTCCATAATATTCCAACATTCCTAAGGATATTGGAATAAACACCAGACCGCCCGCGTCTGCCGCCAGCTCATCCCTCGCCTTCTCTCCCTCATCGAGGATCTGCTCCAGAGCGCCTTCGAGCCCCTCGTGCGCCTCGGCAAAACGCTTTACAACT
>CAYXRX010000023.1:0-86424 GCA_964467415.1 uncultured Chthoniobacterales bacterium | reverse complement strand
AGAGACCCTCCGAAATCTAACGATCTCACTGGCTCCGTTTCAGCGTGCCACCTCTCTTGCCCCAGAAGCGAATCGGAGACCTCCTCCTTACGGCAGCACCATGGTTATCGCTCACACTTCCTGAAAATAGGCCATCAAGGATAAACCCGCCGACTGCATAGCACCAGAAGCCCGGTATCAAAATGTAGAAAAAACTGAACTCATGGATCATCGATGCAGCGACGACCGATGCAACGACCGGAAGAAATATGACAATAAATGGAACCAAATGACGTTTCGGAGCCAATAGGGGCGAACCGGGACTCGCCGGGTGTTCTGCCAAGTCGTCATCCGCCGATCCCGGTCGTATCGCACGCAATCCGAAAAGACGACCGGGCTTGAGCCGTAGGCCGCCACAACGAGGACACTCAAGATACATTCCATCTCGATCGCTGCCAGAAACGAAGCTCCTGGCATCACAGATTGGACATCCCAAATGAAGCTTTCCGAACGTGAGCATGATTCCCTGCAGCGCTCCGAGCCCAGCCACGATAAAACCCCAAATGATCGCCACGATAGCAGGCCAGATCAATGGCGAGTCCTTCGGGAGGAACCATGCAATGACGATGGCTGGGAACATCACGTAGGCGCTGATGCAAAGTCGATGCCATATCCGAGCGTTTAGCATATGTTTCTAAAGCGAACGTCCGCAGTGACCTAGTCCTGCTTGCTTTCGGCATCCGAGCCTACTCCGCAAGCGAAATGAAAGAAGTGCCGCAGGCACGGGATTAGGTGGACTGGCTCGTTAGCCCTATTTTGTTGGTTTAATACTGTCGACATACGCAAAGGTCGTTGCTCCGGCCAAGATCAGAAATGCGAATGGAGCCATCCAATAATGGAAGAGAGAGTGAACCATGCCGTTCTCCGGGCGACGGGCATCATAGAGAACAGTAACCTCAGACCTCATGCTGCCATCCCGCTTCGTTGAGGCGCTCGCTGCAACAACGGAATATTCTTTTCCATCCGACGTCTGGAAAACAATAATCGGATTGTAATACGTCCGACCTCTTGTCCCTGCGCCCTCCTTGAAACCTGAGATCGTTCCCGATGCGCGGGAAGCGGTCAGAAAGAACCAAATCCGATGACCCAAAAGGTAGAAGCCCATACCCCAGAGCGGGATCGAAATCAATGCGAGATAGTGATGCACAAATATTTGTTCTGGCTAACGTCCCCGATGAGGTATCACTGCTTACTTCTGGCGCTGAGGTTGAGCACGCAGCGTCTGTGACAGAAGTGACGCAGGCCAGGGATTAACTGCATCAGTCTGTTCGATATCTAATTTTCGATTATAACGGAGGATAAAATCTTTTCGATCTCTTCCCTGCTGCCAGTCTTTCCGTCTTGTCTTGTGCCAGCACCCAAGATAAAGAAAAACCTTCCACGCGGAACAATCCAGAGATCGGACGCAGTTGGGAATAGGCGTCCATCTGGAATCTGCAAAGAGTAGTGGATGCTCACATGGGCCGCCTTAAGACCCGAAACCGTCGTCTCTGAGGCTGGTTTGGCAATCTTGAAATCTTTGAACATCTTAGCCATAGGTCCAGTCATCAGGTTAATAATGGCAACCGGATCATCTGCCGATAGGTTGCCAAGGGGTTTGATGTTGGCCTTGAAACTGGGATTGAGGTCGTCGTATGGCTCCGGATACTTCATGATGACGACTAACGGAGCCGTCGCATACTTCTGCATAGCCTCTTGCAGCTGCTGATCATTCAGTAGAGTCCTACTGAGGTTCTCCATGTTCTGATCAGCCGTGATAAACTGCCACTCGGCAGGCTTGGAGATGGAAAAACCAACGGTTGGGTTGCTGAACGTGTTATCTATGTCTTGCGCCATGGCAAGGCATGTTGTCATCAGGGCTACGATTGCAATGGTGGTTTTCATATTTTGTTTGTCAAACGTCCAAGATCACCCACACCTGCCCGTGGCGCGATTCGTGCCAAGGAGCGAAGCGACAGCACGAAGCGTGACGCGGGTAGGTATGGGGAGGATCGCCCTGTTCGGATTATTCTTCATTTTCGAAACGCCCTACGAGATATCTGAATGGGATTCTTTGCTGGGTCGCGAGCATTCGCGAACTCGTAGCCTTCTCCCTTATAGGTTACTCCAAACTTCAAGCCCTTCCTTTCCGACTGCTTCTTGAATGCCTCAATATCCTCGACATCAAACACGATTTTGATGCAGGACTGGCCGAGTCTGTGTCCTTTGGAAGCTTGGTGCAGCAGCAATGAAAACGGTCCTCCCGATGAGGCGACCTCGATCAAATCGTCATGCACCTTCGATTTCTGTATGAAGGCAAAATGCTTAACGTAGAAGTCAGCGATCTTCTGTGGATCACGAACGTAAAGAAGGATTCGTGTGACTTGAGGCGTAGTCTTCATTTATTATGCCGAACGTCCCGCATCACCGATCCCGGACCGCCGGCGCGACAGATGCCGGGAGCGAAGCGACCAAGCATCTGGCGTGACGGCGGGTAGGGATTCGGTGCATGCGCCCGTTCGGTTTATTTTTTCTGAATTTCAATCTGGAGTGATGCGTTCTCAGCGAAAATCTTTGTCCTGTCAGCAGTGATACTCCAAGAATCGTCAAGTTTGCCTGATGAGAGTGGAACTCCATGTGCTTGGTCACGATGGATGTAGTGAAGGCCGAGCCAGCCTGTTCTTACAGCGATTGGAACAAATATTCTTTTTTGTGGAAGAGAAACACCGATCCATCGGTAAATCTGGCTTGTTGTGGTTGGCAAAGACAGAAAGAAAAGGTCAGGCACAAAAATGACCCTGTAGAGATTAGCTTCAATAGGGTGCCCGTCCTGTTCCACGGCGACCGTCAACGCGTGACTTGGTGCCAAGAATGAAACGAAGAGGAGAGTTCCGGCCACAGCAATCGCGACCGCTACTATCGCAACACTGAAGATGCGCACAAACCGTTTCATTTGTTTACCGAACGTCCCCAGTGACCTATCCCTGCTTGCTTTCGGCATTCCTCCTGCCCGCGAAGCGGATTCAGCAGGAGGTATGCCGAAAGTCCCGAAGGGACAGAGATTAGGTCCACTGACTCGTTGGGCCTATATTCTCTTCGTTCCATATGTCGGTCGACGTGCATGATGTCGAACAACCAAAATGCGAATGGTGTCATCCTGGACACGAAAGAGAAAGTTAAATGGGAATCGTTTCAGATTTACTCTTCTGAAATTGCCCCTCCTGATATTGTATTTTTCTGGGTCACTGGACGCATCCCGAACAAAAAGTCGGAATTCCGCGTAAAAGTCGTCGGCAAGATGAATGCCAGCAACCCGCTCGTAGTAATCCATGATTGCATCAACCTCCGAGAAGACCTTCGGATGGAAGACAACCCGCAGATTCATCTGCGTTGGGCGATCAGGCGGTCGAACTGTTCCAGATTGATTCCAATGCTGGGATCTGAGTCCATTTCTGTGTCGCGACGCTCCGCTTCTGAAATTCCATCATCTGAATCAGTAAACAGTGGGGGCAGGGTATCGAGGATGCGTGAAGCGAGCGTAGCCCGCTGCTGCTCAGGGAGTTCGAAAGCAAGACTTTCAACTTCTGTCAACGTCATCATGCCTGAAATGTAGGTGAGGCGTCACAGTCGCGCAATATTTTTTTGCCCAACGTCCCCAGTCACCTGCTACCACTTGCTTTTGGCACCAAAGCCTGCTCCGCAGGCGACGTGCCAAAAGTGCCGCAGGCATGGTAGTTAGGTGCATCGGCCCGTTAGCCATTTTTTTCTTCAATTGTTTGTAGGCTTTCCAAAACCCTCTGGAGTAGTCCCGACATGCTTTTGCAATACGGTTGTTTGTCATCCCGGGATACTCGAAAATGTCTGAGGGATTGTTCGCGTTCGTCTCTGCTGACCAATCAGGGGCACCAAGTGCACGTTGAATCTGTTTCATTTCGGCGTATGGCGATAACTTCATTTTTTGGATTGTTCCATAGAACTCCTCTGCACGCTTAGAGGGAGTCCACGCGTCGTCGCTTCCAGTGACCCAACCTCCCTTAGTCAGTCGAAAATAGCCGCTTTTTAGTTCAGAAGGGGTAAATACTGCACGGTTAATGGCGTCACCACATTGAATAACGCTGACCAATGTCGCTGGTTGCTCCCTGCTGGCATAAATAATCGACAGCAAGAGCCACGCATCGGACCACTGGTGCTGTATGCTATCAGGGCTCATATTTCTTGGCTAACGTCCGCCGTCAGGTATCGCTGGCTGGCGGTGTGGGTGGATCGGAAGGAAAAGGAGTGAAGGCACTCGGGATGCTCTGCTGCCAGCAGGCCCTGTGCCTGAGCGGTGGAATGCCAAATTGGTGTTCATCGAAACTCCTGACGGCCAGCGATTAGCTGGACGAGCCTGTTCGGCCATATTGCTATTATCTCCATAAGAAGGTCACGAACACAAGCAATGCGGCCAAACTACACCCAATAAAGCTGATTCTTATTCCCCATCGATATGTTGAATGTGATGACTTCGATAAATCAGATAATCCGACCGTCCAAGATATGCCTTTCCGATAAAGTGGCATCTTCGCTCGGAAAATCAGGACGGCACCAAGAAGAGCAATCGCGATCGATATAGAGAATGCTATAATCCATTCTGGTCCACGCAGGAATAGCAGGGACCCCAACGAGGATACAGCAATTGCCACGACAGCAATCGGTATCCCCGAGGCAAAAAGTAGGTCCGCCGGAAAGTGTCTTATCGATCCCGTGGTATCGCGTGGCTTCATATATTCTTTGCCGAACGCCAAGCTCAGCTACCCCGAACGGGCGCTGAACTCTTGTAGGGGCGTGAATGGAAAGGATAGGCGGTCGTGAAAAGTTGACGCGTGGCGACTAGGGGTTAGCTGCAGCGCCTTGTTCGGTCTATTTCTCAGGCGTCAATTCAGGAAAAGCTTTCTGCATGAGTTTCCTCTGATTATCAATCAAGGGAATTTGTCTAGCGTGATCCGCTCTTGTCCCATCGCGGATGGCGTGAGATATGAAAATGACATCATTCTCTATTTTCATATATGTAATCAGGAGACCAGACTTTGGACGAGATGAATCCAAGTATATAATTCTTGATATATTAAAATTTCCCGGACTCGAAGAGCTTAAAAACTTAGATAAATCTGGATTGGACGGGGTATGATATCCTTGTGAATCGCACCAACTTATCAGCTTTTTTTCAAAAGCGGATTGGCTACTTGGGTCTGAAAAGGAGACTTTATAGCCGAGAGGATCCGAGTAGGTGGTTGTGATCGTCAAAATGGGCTTCGAGCAACTTGCGAGTAATAAAATGGCAATCGTTTGAAAGAGCAGTTTCATATTAATGACCGAACGTCCCCGATGAGGTATCCCTGCTTGCTTATGGCGTGGTTCCTGCGTAAGCAGGAAACATGACATAAGTGCCGAAGGCACAGGGATTAACTCCATCGGCTCGTTAGGGCTTTTCTGTATCGCTGCTCATTGGATATCTGCCAAGGAGCGCGAGCATGGCTTGCGTATCCGATGTAAAAAAACAATCAAACAGGGTCTTCAGTTCGGATCGAGGATATTGGTCCGTCCCGATGTAACCATCCTCAACTTCATAGTTCATTCCGCAAGGAGAGGGGGGAGTAGGATAGTTAAATGCAACACCCATTAGTTTCTGGGAATATGCTGTGATGTGGAGTGTGTGACCAGAATCGTCGAAAAGCTGAAAAAGTGGACGGCACACTTCTTTTTCCTCATCAGGCACTTTTTCCCACTTTGAAATTTCTTCCTGCCAAGGAATAGCTTCGAACATTTGGAGTGAGGACGTAAGATCAGCAATCGGTAGATCCCCCTCGTGTCCATCAACTCGTTGAATATGGAGTGAAATGCCCATTATGTTTTTGTGCCCTAACGTCAAGCGCATGCACCCCTACCAGCGAGGGCGGGTGTCGCTCACAAGGTTGACGTTGATTTTACAGAAAATCATCGAAACTAAACGGCTGGTAGGGGTTGTCATGGCGCGTCTTGTTGGGCTTTTCGTATCTTGAACAGGTTCTCCCTTGCGACTCGCTCGTCCAAAGAAGAATCACTCTGCACTACATATTCAAGGAACGCTGCCATTGCCTCAACTTGATCCGCCGTGAACCACAGCAAGAAGGGAATGGTCTCGAATAAATAGTGGGATGGAGTAAGTGCGTAAATGGTAAAATCCCCGATAATGGAGTCTGATGTCCTATGATTCCGAATCGTCCAAATCATGTAGGCGGGAATGTAGAAGCGAAACCCTTTCAAATCTGTAAATGAGAAGGTCACTGTGAATTGTTCGAGTGTCTTGTCAGGAATCGCCTGCCAATCAATCCTTTCATCGTCTGAGGCTTTCTCTTTGAACTCGGGCATACACCCTCCAGAGTCGTTGTATTCGGTCATGTTGAGCGAAATCCCGTCCTCCAGTGTAACCCCAGCGAAGGCAACACGGATTCTGTCGATCAACTCTTGTTCCTCAGCGGTCATCGAATGATTTTTTGGCCCAACGTCCCCAGTCACCTGCCCCGGACCGTCGGCGCGACGGATGCCGGGAGCGTAGCGACCAAGCATCCGGCGTGACGACGGGTAGGGGTTAGGTGGACTGGCCCGTTCGGCATTTTTATGGGATTCGTTTTAGGCTTGAGATCATCGTCTGGCAGCCGCCGATATTCGCAAGCAAAACTACAATGAGCATCGTCCAAACAACACGACGCAATGCAAGGTTCGCTGAAGAAGCATATCCAATAGCCAGGCCGAGATATAGGATCCAAGCCGAGAAGTAGAACCACGGAGGAGGTTGTCCAACTGAATTGATATTGGTTCCATGCAGTAGGAAGTAGCCGTGATACAAACCCAGCGGAAATATCCAGAATACTCCGATGAAAAACACCAAGCCCTGAGCGGCAACAAGGAGCGCGGAAGCAATCAGGCCACAAGATGCAATTGCGCGTTGTCCTGCTGGAATCACGCCGTATCCCCAGATGCACATGCCAAGCAGGGTCGCAATACCCACAAACCAAAGCAGATCGAAGAGGAGTTTCATTTTGTTGCCGAACGATGAGTCCTCCTACGCCTGACCGACGGCGGGGGTGGAACACGGGGTGGTGGTTGCAGCGGTCATGGCAGCTGGAATTGGAGGCGAGTCAGGCGTTAGGAGGGACGGCTTGTTCTGCTTATTTTTTCGGGATTGAGGTTGCCTGCACTTCGATGTCGCGCAAAACCCATTCTTCGCTTATCTTGTATCTGGTTCCAGGCACTTCGTCAGTCCACTTAATCATCGTCCATCGCTTTGCAGTCTTGAGGGTATTGAACGCTTTCACTGCCTTGTCGTGACTCGGCACGTCCACCTTCGTCTTCCGGAAAACTCCAGCAGTGCTGCAATAATCGATGTAATCCGCAGCTCTTTCCCCTACCCCTGCCAGCATGTAACCTTCAGACAGCACGAAGAACACACTATCCGATTCCGCTACCGGGTAGAGAGGCCATTGATCTAGCGGCATTGTCAAATACGGGAGGCTGAGTCCTCCATATCTGGGTGCCCGCAGTGGTCTTCCTTCAGCCCCTTGAAAGAGAATCCGGCAGATCCACCCAATTCGTTCATTCGTGTGAAATCCCCGGTCGATTGCCTTCGAATGATCTTCCTCCATTGCCTTGAGAGCTTTGATCGCTTCGGCTTCGCCCAATCCGATGTAGTGATTAGCCGCTTGAGCTAAGGCGACTGCATTGAATTGCTTCTTTTTGAATAGGTCAGGAACGACCTGACTCGCTTGTGCCGCGGTCATCGCAACCAAGGTGGAAAAGGCGACGAGAAGCGTCTTCATTTTTTGCAGAACGTCCGCGATCAGGAATCACCGCTTGCTTCTGGCGCGACTTCTTGCGTCAGCAAGAATCGTGACAGAAGTCCCGAAGGGACGGTGATTTGCTGCATCGCTCCGATGGGCTTTTTGTTTATGTGATACGCTCTCATCATGGTGTCCCGATCCTGCGACCCTCGCTAAAGAGACGAGGATTCGGTGGCCGTCTGTCATTCGAGTTCTTGATGAGCAACACGATCACAGTAATGACGCTGAAGAATAGGCCTAGGAAGAACCAAAGCCATGCACTGCGATTTGTATTCTGTGCCCACAAGGCACAAAAGGCAGCAAAGAGCCAGGCAACCGCTCCCGCTGCTGCGCCAGTTTGATTCCTTTGAATCCCTTTTGTTTTGGTTTCGAGGTCGGTTGTTCGGCGCTCCAGTTGCCTCATTCTCATTTCAGATGTGTTGGACGAGTCCTGCGCAGGTGCGGGCTCTGCAACAAGAGTTGACGCCACTACGAAGAGAAGCAGACCGAATCGTTGAGAGATTAGTTTTGAAAGGAAGTGTCGCATAAGGAGGTATATTTTGTTGCCCATCGTCCCCGATCACTTGCTCCCACTTCCTTTTGGCACCCAAGCCTGCTCCGCAGGCGACGTGCCAAAAGTGCCGAAGGCATGGAAGTTAAGTGCATCGGTCTGTTCGGCTTATTCATTGTTGTGTTCCTTTGGGTTACGGCTTCTAATATACTTCCATCCATCATCATCTCCGAAACCGCGCCAATCCTCTAATCTCGTCATTCGATAACGGCCATCATGGTATGTATAAAGTGCTCTGCTGAAGTCGCCGCCACCGGCAGAAGACCAACTCTCAATCTGGAAATAGCCGTTCTCCGCTTGAACAAAACTGAAGCCGCCCATCAACGACGCAATCCGCTTATAGCCGGACGGTCCCTTCTGAAAGATCATCTTGTAAGAACCGCCTGTCCCTCCCTCATTTGAGTCGACGAGCAATTCCGCGTTTCCGTCTCCGTTGATATCAAGCCAACTCAACCCAATGGGATGGGGATCGTGACCTTCAACGGTGATCTCCGAAAAAGCCAATCCGTGTGGCAGCTCGTTGGGTTCGCTTTCCTTAAACTGAACCTCGACTGAAACGGGTTTGGGCCAAGGTGAGGACTCACTCGCGTAGCTCGTCCCAGTAATCAGCAAGGCTATGAGAAGGAAAAGGGGCATATTACTTTGCCGAACGTCGAGTCCTCCTACGCCTGACCGGGGGCGAGGCTTCGACTGCGGGTTGAGGTTGTAGCGGTCATGACGGCTGGAACTGGTGGCGGGTCAGGCGTTAGGAGGGACGTCTTGTTAGCCCTTGTTTACTTCGAAGGGCGGTGCTCGGAGTTTTTGGGGCGCATCGGAAACCCAACCAGAAACATCAGGTCTCTCCCACTGGGCAGATTGTCTGTTCCAGCGCCCCCTGAGAGTGCCTCCCTTCCAAACGGAAACTGTGTCCGTAACAGCGTCAAACTCGATACGCCCATTTCGCCACTGCGTGTCCTCGTGATCAAGGTAGCACCAACCCCACTCCCCCTTCGGCGGCTTAAAATAGAATCCAACTTCGTAGCCTACGTCACCCGTACCATACTGTTGGACTACCTGTACTACGGTTCCGTCGGCTAGCGTCGCGTTCGTGACAACTCCGTCGCCACCGGGAAGAATGCCGCCGATCCCGAGTAGCGCAATCAACAGAACCGGTGCTGCAATCATAGTGATAAGGAGTGTCTTCATTCTTGGGCTAACGTCCCCAGTCACCGCATCCCGCTTGCTTCTGGCATCCGAGGCTGCTCCGCAGCCGAAATGCCAGAAGTGCCGAAGGCACTGGATTCGGTGCACTGGCCTGTTCGATCTTTCTATTTCTGTTCATACTGAGGTTCAACCACCCGCCGCACAAGGCGCGTGTCGTCCCACTCCTCAATTACAGAAGCCGAAACAAAATCTGCCATCTTCTCGTCTTTGAATTCAGGCAGGGAATCTCGCAGCAAGATCGCTTCGACACGTTGCTTCTGGAATCTCCCATTCTTGAATTTATAGCTCACCGAGGAGGACTCCGGCCCAGAACGACCATTGGCGGTCAAGAAGCCGTTGTCTGGCACACCGTTAAGTCCTAGTTCTTCGGGTTCGCTCCATCGTTCATAGTGCCCGTCATGGAAACGGTAGTAGCAATACCAAGAACCTCCTGTTCCCCACGCCATGATAATTCTGAAATCGACGTCACCATCTCCGTCGAAGTCTGCTACGTCCATGTCCGGCACCCCTACATCAGTGTAGTCGTAGGCAAGCTCGTAGTGCTTGTCGCCTTGCTCCACCGTCAACTTGTCGATCGGTGCAAATGGACTGCCAGCGTCGCTCCTGAAGTCGCTGGAGGTCTCGGCATGAAGGCGAATCCGAACCGCCTTTGCATCCTTCTGAGGTGTTATGAAAAACGAGTAAGTCTTCCCTGGCACCAGCAATTCAGGCTTCTTTGGGTCAAAGGGCAAATCCTCAGCGATGAGCGCACTTACAGAAGCAAGTAGGATGACCAAGGAAGTCTTCATATTCTGATCGAACGTCCCCAGTCACCTGCCCCGGACCGTCGGCGCGACGGATGCCGGGAGCGAAGCGACCAAGCATCCGGCGTGACGACGGGTAGGGGTTAGGTGGACTGGTCCGTTCGGCCTATTTTGTGTCATTTCATTATAGTGAACGTAATTAGACCGGCTGGCACTATCACGCCGCCAATCAGACAAAGTGTTGCAGTCGTGCGGCGCCCAAATCGAAATGCCATGACTATACCAAGAACGATTGTCACGATGAAGCAAACAGACATAGCGACTACAAACCACTTCAGATAAATGCTGGAAAGCGTGGCAGGATCTCCAAACTTTAACTGGGCTCCCGTATGAATGGTGGATAGCAGTGACATTGTATTTGTCTGTCCAGACCCAGGCCAATTAAGCCGAAACGTCTGCCAAATACCTGATACTGCGAAAAACAAGAGCATCGGTGAAAAGATGCAGCCAAGGTAGAGGTGGATTGCTCGAAGGGTTTTCATATTCTTGCCGAACGTCCCCGGTCAGGTATCCCCACTTGCTTTTGGCATGGCTCCTGCCCGCGAAGCGGAAAAAGCAGGAGGCATGACAAAAGTGCCGAAGGCATGGGGATTAGCTGAACCGGCCCGTTCGGCCCATTTTTTAGTATTCTTGTGGTGACTTGAGTTTGCATGGTCGTGCAGGAAGGGTTCCCTGAAGACCAAGTAAGCGTTGAATGTAATGCTGCTTAATCACAGAACCCAGTAAAAAGGTGAAAGCACCGATGAAGAGAGGCATCCAGGCAAGTGCACGCTCATCCGCTGGTCCTTTAATGAGATTGTTGAAGTGTCCGCCAAGAATAAGAATAAAACCGAGAAAGCCAGCAAGCGCACCAACAAGGCCAGAAACAAGAGGAAACCAGAAAATGCAGCGATCCTTGAATGCGAAATACGGCGGCAAAAATGCAATGAACCATACGGGGAAACCGAAAAAGAGAATCGAGGGTAACAACGCGATGGGAGGAATTCCGTATCCAGCACCGTTTGGCCAACCGGCAAGCCCGACCGAAAGTGCAAATCCGAGGCCTGTTCCGATCACCCAGCAGGTTATAGCCAGCAAAACGCGTCGCAAGATAGGCATATTATTTTGCCGAACGTCCCAAATCAGCTGTGGAGGCATTTGATTTTCCCTTCACGGATAGCGATATAGGGCGCTGAGCTTTGTCGTTGATCATTCGGTTATCCTCCCCATCAGCTGGATTGCCTGTTCGGCATTATCTCATTCATGCTACTCGGTCGGCTTTCGTTTTCCGCAGATGCTGTCCTTACCGTTGCTGTGCTATTCGGTCGGACTCCATCAAACCTGACCGGATACTTATTATATTCCGGCGAGAAGTCTGCTTATTCAATAACGGTTATCTCAAAAGAAGATGCTATGCGTTTAGGCGGTCCAGCACATTGAGCGAAAAGGGCCGAAGCTTACCAAGGGAGCCGCGAGGGTCGGTTGGGGGCGTTTAGCCGGAAGCAGTTGCTGACGGATATTCTCCGCTACGCAGTCAGGAAGCTGACCGGGGCCGTGCTTGCTCGGTCCCGTTTGTGCTGCCGCCCAAGATGGCAGAGGGGGAACTTTCAAGACCGCGCAAGGAACGTTCGCCAGGTCGGATCGGCTGCGCCAGCCATGAGCCGGTGGCCTGCTTCCCGTCCGGCTTTCGCTACTCATTCGGTGCCGCTCTTCGGACTGTGCTGCCGGCCACACGCGCAAGCGAGCGAAGCGAGCGGCGCGGTGGGCGGCGCGGTTACCTTGTTATATACCGAAACAAAAGACGATCTATCGAGAAACGCGTTGACAATGTTGACAAAACCGGCAGCTTGCGGGGATGGATGAGGCGGAAAAAGCAGCAAAACGGAAGGAATACCAGCGGGCATGGATGGCCAAGAAGCGGGCGGCATTGAAGGCGAGCCGTGGCGTGGAGGAGATCCGGTTGACGCTTCCGAAGGCACTGGCGGCGGATCTGCGGGCCAAGAAGCCGTTCGGTCTGGGTCTGCGGCAATGGCTTCCGGTGTTCCTGCGGGAGTCTCTGCGCGGTTCGGACTCCATCAAACCTGACCGGCCGGTTTCACAACCTCGGAATCAGCGGTGCGCTTGCGGGTCGGGAAAGAAGTTCAAGGCGTGCTGCGGCAAGCCGGTGTGATTACGCGCAAAATCCTCTTGCTTCAAATCGGCGTATATCCCTTATGCCGAACGTCCGCAGTCACCCACGGCTGCCCGTGGCGCGATCCATGCCGGGAGCGAAGCGACCAAGCATGGAGCGTGACGCGGGTAGCCGTTGGGTGGACTGCATGGTTCGACTTTTTGGTTTAGCATTCGTGAGGCGGCGTATGTCTGTGGCGCATGACCGAACCCGACTTGCTTACAATCCAGCGGATGGTTGATCGTCCATCGCACTCTTCAGGACGGTCCCACTCGATCAGAATCGTGCCGCCGTCCGCAGAAATAAAAACACGTGGCCTATCTAAGCTGGCAAGGAATTGCTCTCCTGCAAACCGCTTCTCTACAGGCAATTCGTCGAGTTTAAGTGGTGACTCCTGTATTCGGAATCCAGCTAGATCAGCCCAGAACCGTTCAGGAATCTCAATCTTCTTGCCTTCCCACTCTAATTCAAATTTTTTGATAACTGCGCATCCTGGCCAGAATCGATCTGGGAGCTTCTTGCCGTCAATGGTGTATCCAGTCACAACGCCTTCGGGGTCTTTGATCTCCTTAAGGCGTTCTTCGTCCGGTTTTTCCAATTCAACCCGCAGCACCGCATCACCTTCTTCTGCCTTCGCCACGCAGCTGAATGATTCGCTCACATCATTCCACCAATCGGCCGAATCAGCAGCTTGAACACTTAGGGCTTGCGCTGAAAGTGCTAAGGCAAGAGCCAAGGGTAGTAATTTCATTTTTTTGTCGAACGTCCCGCATCACCTATCCCGGACCGCTGGCGCGACGGATGCCAGCGCAGCGAAGCGGAGCCAGCATCTGGCGTGACGGCGGGTAGGGATTAGGTGGATGCGCCCGTTAGGCATTTCTGTGGAAATGGAGACCGTCGAGATAGTCATATGGAAATGGGACATCGGCTGGGTAGTGAGCCTCGCTGGCAATGTAACCGGCATCGCGCTGGTGAAGCGTCAGTTCGCGTTCATCGCGATACGACCACAAACGCATGTTCCCGTCTAAAGTTTCCTCCCAGCGACCTGGGGCGCCAAAGGAGTTGATGAAAGCTCCATGCTCGTTGCAGGGCACACCAGGGTCAAAAGTCGCGCGGAGGAGGAAGTAGCCGTGCCGGTGAAGCGAAAGGGTAAAATGCCGAGGTCCGTCATCGGCGGCGAGAAGCTGCTGTCTGGTGAATGAACTGAGGCGCCACGCTTCGGCAATAAGGCACGGCGTAGCTGCTAGCAATCCGAATAAAGTGTAATCCGTGAGCAGGCCAAGCCACCAATACGCCCGCGTGGAGTCGAGTAATGCAAGCCCGAGCGTGGTGAGCAATGACGGGGCCGGAAAGACGGGCGAAACGAAGCGTCGGTCACGAAGGGAACTCAACAGACAGAGCCAATTGCCTACGGAGAGAAGAGTTCCGATGCCAATGAGAATCGTGGCTACTGAATTCATAGGATAACTCGCTGAGCCTAACGTCTCCGATGACCGATCACCACTTGCTTTTGGCATGACTCCTGCCCGCGAAGCGGAATCAGCAGGAGGCATGACAAAAGTGCCGAAGGCATGGTGATTCGGTCCATCGCCCCGTTAGGTCTTATTTTATTGGAAGCCATTTTATTGGAATCCATCGCACTGATGTCCCCTCGGTGATTCTTGTCATCAATTCTGGTTTTCCCATTACAAGTGTTATGTTCTCGCCAGTGCTCGTTTGAAGAACAAGCGCGGATACGTCAATTTCCTGATCTCCTTTGGTGGCAGTCCTTTTCTCGAATTTGAGTGCCTTCAAGCCAGGGATCTTCATAGCGTCGTATTTTTCTTCGACGGAATCCGCTCGAAATACAACAACGTCACTCTCCAAAGTCATTTTTCCGGAAACCTCCTCAGCTTGCATGGCGAGGGAAGTCAGAAATAAAATGGACAGGATATAAATGGAGCGCATATTTTTGACCTAACGTCCCGCATGACCTGCCCCGGAAAGCTGGCGGTCGGGGTGCTTTAGCAGCCCGAGTGCCAGCTTGTAGGGGTTAGGTCGATGCGCCGGTTCGGCTTTATTTTTTTGCAGCTTGGTAGTCACCCTGGTATCTGGCGAGAAAATCTGTTGTGTCTGGCGGAACTGTCTGTGGGTATGCGCTCAGATAAACGTATGTCCCTCCGAGAATCTTCTTGTATGAGTCCGCAAGTGGATCGCCCATCGATGGATAAAGAAAGACGAGGGCTGATCCGGGATGATCTTCTGCCGTCTGAATTACTCCAGCATGTGTGGCTATCCCGTCTTCTGCCAGCTTGATGGCTGCGGGGATATCACTTGCTTTCAGCGAGCGATGGATTGCCGTGAAAAACAGAATACTTGCGGAGTTGGAGCCCTTAACGCCGCGATTGGTCCCCTGGGCAAGTCCGAGCAGGTAGAAACTAATGCCGATCACAAGAGCTCCGAATAACAAAAGGATGTTGCGTTTCATAGTGGTGTAGATTTTGTTGCCGAACGTCCCCAGTGACCTATCCCTGCTTGCTTCTGGCATCCGAGCCTGCTCCGCAGGCGAAATGCCAGAAGTCCGTCAGGACAGGGATTAGGTCAACTGGCTCGTTGGCATGAGTTATTAAATTAGCGGTGGTCGGCGTTGAACGGTGGTCGAAGCAAATACCAAAAAATGATTGACACAGGCCATGCCATCACAAGAACGCACAAAATAACATTTGCGTTGAGACGACTCTTCATTCTTTTCAATGTGTCTTTTTGCAGCCAAATAAAGGAACAAACCATCAATATTATGACTGCTATCATAATTGCAATAATAAATACGTTTTCAAATATTACTGGAACGTCAGCAAGAACTCCTGAGATCCCAGCAAATACAGTATGAAATGATCTAGGCATGTTAAAAAGACGGAAAATCATTGTTCATTGCCAACGTATGTTAGGCGACTGGTTGAATTTATTGCGATAGGATAGTGCTATCATATTTCGGGAGCTGCGGTTTGGCCGAAAAAACGGTAATATGCTGGCTGTCAATAAGAAGTGACGCGAAATGGAGTTTTGTTTCAGTGACGAAACGGGGAAAAATCTAAAAAACCGTTGACTTTTGGTCAAAACAGTGCACATGTGGACACTGTCATGAGTGCAGCGAATTGCGCGAGGGTGGCCGGTTCGGATTGGGAAACCCGGTGGGTTCGGTTCCGGATGGCGTTGAAGCGGTCTGGGGTGGATGTGCGGATGCATGACTACTTCAGGGGGTGGCTGCTGGGTTTTTTCGGTATTTGAAGCCGAAGTGGTATTCGCAGGCGGAGGAGGGGGACGTGAGGGGATATTTGCAGAAGCTTGCGGATGGGGGAAAAGAGATGTGGCAGGTTATCCAGGCGAAGGAAGCCTTGCGAGTGTTTTTCTGCGAAGTGGAGCCGGTTTCCTGGGCGCGGGCCTGGCCGGAAGATTTGGTGCCACTCTCAATGAAGGAGCGCTTGCCGGAGATGGAACCGGCGGAGATTCCGCGTCCGCCCACAGGGGGAAGGGCGGAAAGCTATGCCGGGCGTTCGGATACCGGGGAACTGCCCCGGAGATACAGTCGGTTTCATGAGGTGGTGGAGGAAGCGCTGCGGACGGAGCGGTATGCGTATCGGACGGAGCAAACCTATCTCGAATGGGTGCGGAGGTTTCTGATCT
This sequence comes from uncultured Chthoniobacterales bacterium, assembly GCA_964467415.1. Taxonomy (GTDB): domain Bacteria; phylum Verrucomicrobiota; class Verrucomicrobiia; order Chthoniobacterales; family Terrimicrobiaceae; genus CAYXRX01. Next base: position 70,182 of record CAYXRX010000023.1, on the reverse strand, counting down.
TCGCGCAGCCGAAGTCGCGGCAGGCGCTGGCCTGGTGGCAGGTGAAGGAATATCTCGACTACCTGACGCTGGTGCGGCGAGTTTCGAATGGGACGCAGAATCAGGCGCTGAGTGCTCTGCAGTTCTTGTTTGCAAAAGTCCTGCGGAAGCGGGCCGGCACCGGAGAGGGAGTGAAGCGGGCGGCGGGGATCCGGCGGGTGCCCACGGTGTTGGCACATGAGGAGGTCGGGCAGTTGCTGGAACTCATGGAGGGGACAGGGCGCTTGATGGCGGAGCTGATGTATGGGTCGGGGCTAAGGGTGATGGAGTGTGTGCGGTTGAGGATCAAGGATGTGGATTTCGGGAACAGGTATCTCGTCGTGAGGGGAGGCAAGGGGGACAAGGATCGGCTGACGCCGCTTGCTCGAAAAACAGTCCCGGCATTGAAGAATCAGATCGAAGTGGCGAGGGCGCGATGGGCTAAGGATCGGGAGCTTGGGGTGGAGGGGGTTTTTCTGCCCGATGCGCTGGCGGTCAAGTACGGGAATGCCGAGAAGGAATGGGGCTGGTATTGGCTGTTTCCGGCGGAAGGACTCTCGGAGGACCCCTGGACAAAGAAGATCCGGCGGCACCATGTGAATGCGCACGGGGTGCAGCAGCTTGTGAAGCGGTGCGCCCTGCGGGCGGGCCTGACGAAGCCGGTCACGCCGCACACGCTGAGGCATAGTTTTGCGACGCATCTGTTGGAATCCGGGGCGGACATCCGGACGGTGCAGGAACTGCTCGGGCACAGTGATGTGAGCACGACGATGATTTATACGCACGTCTTGAATCGTCCGGGGCTGGCGGCGGGGAGTCCGCTGGATGCGGGGTGAACGAAAGATTTTCAATCTTTCGCTACGGGAAAAGTGAAGGATTCGCCCTCTCCCAGCCGCGTGAGGCGAAGCCTTTTACGTGGGAGTGGCTTCGCGTCCTGGCGGCTTTGCGGGAGGAAGTCCGGCCAGCGTCTCAGCGTCCCCAAGATAGAGGCTTCAAAAGGTGGTAGAGCATGAAAGCGTAGAAAATAAGTGCCCACGCTTGGAAGGAGAGGAAGAAAAACGTGTTGGGCTGCAGGCGACGCGGGTTCCGGCCATCGTTCGTTCGGGGAGCATTTCCTCGGGCGCGGGAGGTGAATTTTTTGTGTAGCAGCCAGCAAATGGTGCCGCTGAGAAAAAAGATCAGGCAGTTCGGCCAGCGATAACCTTTTGCGGCATCCAGACCGATCGTGAGGTCGATGGCGATCACGACGCCCGCGCAGGATGCGAGAAAGACCACGGGAACGAGCAGGCCCCAGCGACTGAAGTGAAAAGCCATCGAAGAAACGGGAATCGCCCCGGATGGGCATCACTGTCCGGTTTTGTCGGGCGTGAGATCCTTTGGGCAAGCTGCCGCCTCTGGTCAAAACGGGAAAGTTTCGATCAAGGGCATTTTTGGTGATGCTGCGGAGGTTAGGAAGCCTTTGCAGTTTCTAAGTTCTATCAAAGCCCGGGACCTTTGCCAAGGGACACCTGGCGGGGGCTGAAGCGGGATGGGCTTTATGTGCGCCGGCTGCGGGTGATGAGGAGGGTGGTGGCGGCGAGGGCGGCGGCGGCGAGCGTGGAGGCTCCGAAGATGCGGTCGAGCTCGAAGCCGGCGAGGTTCTCGAGCGGCCCGACGCCGAAGGCGGCGATGCCGTAGCCGACCTGGTAGAAGGCGATGAGGCCGCCGGCGACCGAGGACGAGATGGCGGCCATCTGTTTTTGTCCGAAGCTGATAATGAGCGGGAGCATGGCCGAGCAGCCGAAGCCGGCGAGCGCGAAGGCGGCAACTCCGGCGGCGGGCGGATGCCCTGGCAGGAACGACGTCATGACGAAAGCCGCGGTGATGAGGAACGGGAGGAAAATAAATGCGAGCCGGCCGGGGAACCACCGGTCGATTGCGGCAAAGAGGAGGCGTCCGCCGGTGACCGTCCCCCAGAAAACCGTGAGCGCGAGCGAGGCGGTGGCGGGGTCCGCGCGGAGGCTGCCGGACATGTAGATCGACGCCCAGTTGCCGTTCATGGTTTCGCAGGCGCCGTAAAGGAGCGCGGCTGCGGCAAAGATCCAGAAGCGGGCGGGGAACGCGGTCGTCGCCCCTCCGCTCGGCGCAGCGGTATCCCGGGTGTCCAGCTTGAGCGGGACGGTGAACGCGAGGAGTCCGGCGGCGAGGGCGGCGACGAGGATCGGGAGCCCCCACCAGATGCCGAGGCCGACGAAGACGGCGACGAACGCCGGTGCGAGCGCGGTGCCGAGGCCGAGAAGCGTATTCAGCGCAAGGATCGCGCGGTCGGATTTTTTTGGGAAAAATTCCGCGGCGAACGTGTTGATCGTGGGGACGGTGAGCCCGAACGCGAGCCCCATCGAGGTGGTGGCGACGAGCAGCGCGGCGTAGGCGAGCAGGTGGTTGCCGGCGACAAACTGGCTGGCGAGGAGCAGCAGCATCGCCAGAAGGTTGGCCACGAGCCCGCACTGGAAGACGGCCCGCGCACCGATCCGGTGGGTGAGCGACGGGCCGAGCAGCGAGCTCACGATCGCCATCACCGCCTGCGGTACAAACATCGCACCGTATTGCGTGTTCGTGAGCCCGTAGTGTGCGGGGCTCGTGAAGATCGCACCCGCAGCGGGAAATGTGACCAGCGCGACGCCCTGCACGACGCCCGCCGCATAGACGGCCGCGATCTCCGCGCGGGTCGGCGATGGGTTGTCCGGCATGCCGTCCGCGCTACTTCAGGCGCTCGAGCAGGTGGTCGCCGACGCGGATCGCGTTGGCGATGGCGGTAAGCGCGGGGTTGACCGCGCCGATGCTCGGGAAGAACGACGTATCCACGACGTAGAGGTTATCGATGCCGTGGGCCTTGCAGTCGGTATCGAGGACCGACGACCTCGGGTCGGTGCCGAACCGGCACGTGCCCGACTGGTGGGCAACGCCGCCGAGATCGATCTCGTTTTTCATGTAGAGGTTCCGCGGGATGAGGTGCTCGTGCATGTCGAGGTGGTTGAGCATCGACTTGAGCTTGTCGTAGAGCTTCTGCTTGGCGGCCTGGTTGTTCGGCGTGTAGCTGAGCGTGATGTTGCCCGCGCGGTCGATCGTGACCCGGTTGTCGGGCGACGGCAGGTCCTCAGTGGACAGCCAGAAATCGACCGCGTGCTTCGCGATGAAGTCCAGCGTGAACATCGGCGCGAGCCCGGCCTCGATCGGCTTCTCGCCTTTATACATCGGCCCCTGCGACTTGCCGACCATCTGGATATTCCCCATCGGAAATTCGAACCCGTCCATGCCGAAATAAAAATCATTCAGGCCGAGCGTCTTCTGGTATTGGGTGGGATTCGGCTCCTTCGAGATCGCGAGGACAGCCTGGCTGTTGTGATACATGTAGTTCCGGCCGACCTGCCCGGAGGCATTGGCGAGGCCGTCGGGGTGCTTGTCGTTGGCCGACATGAGCAGGAGGCGCGCGGAATTCGCCGCGCCGCACGACACGACGACAACGCCGGCGCGGAACGACTCGGTTTTTCCACCGCGCTCGACGAGCACCTCACTGACCGACGTGCCCGACGCGTTGGTGTTGAGCTTGAGGACGTGCGAGTCGGTGAGGAGGGTGACGTTCGGATGCTCGAGCGCGGGCCGGACGCCGAGGACCTCGGCGTCGGACTTGGCCTGGACAAGGCACGGGAAGCCGTCGCAGTCCTCGCAGCGCACGCATTGGCTGTAGGGCATGTTCGCCTCGTTGAGCATGATCCCGCAGGGCGAGTGAAACGGACGGTAGCCTGCGCGCGCAAGGTCGTCGGCGAGCTTCTGGATGCGCGGCTCGTGCGAGACTGCCGGGAACGGATACGGCGCGCTGCAGGGCGGCTCGGTGGGATCCTCGCCGCGGGCGCCGTGCACGTGATACATCTGCTCGGCTCTCGTGTAATATGGCTCGAAGTCCTCGTAGCCGAGCGGCCACGCCGGCGAGATGCCGTCCACGTGCTTGAGCTCGCCGAAGTCCTCCTTGCGCAGGCGGTAGAGTGCGGCGCCGTAGAGCTTGGTCGCGCCGCCGACGAAGTAGTGCACGCCCGGCTGGAATTCCTTCCCGCGCTTGTCGCGCCAGGTGTCCTTCGAGACGTATCTGTTCGAGATGAAGACATCCTCGGCCAGCCAGTTCTGCGGCTCGCGGGGGAGCCAGCCCCCGCGCTCGAGGATGAGGATGCGCTTGCCAGAGGGGGCGAGGTGGCGGGCGAGCGTGCCGCCGCCGGCCCCGCTGCCGATGATGATGATGTCGTAGTCGCTGTTCATGATATTACTGGTCGATTTGCGGAACCGGCTTGGCGCCGGTGGCGTTGAGCTGGATCGCCCACACCGAGTCGGACGAGCAGATGAAGAGGATGTTGTTGTCCCGGCCGCCGAACGTGAGGTTCGCAGTCTGTTTGGGCAGGTGGATCTTGCCGATCATCTTGCCGGCCGGATTGAAAACATGGATGCCGTCGAAGGCGCCAGAGTAGACGTTGCCCTTCGAGTCGAGCCGCATGCCGTCGGGGAAGCCCGGATAGACGGTCGCAAAGGGCCGCTGGTTGGAGATCGTCTTCCCGTCGGGCGCGACGTCGAACGCGTAGATCACATGCGGCTTGTCGAAGTAATACGTCCGCGGGGCCTGGATCGCGCCGCTGTCGATGAGGTAGAGGATTTTTTCGTCCGGGGAAAACGCGATGCCGTTCGGCATCTGGAGCTTGCCGGTGACGACCGTGAGCTCCTTTGTCTTCGGGTCGTAGCGGTAGACGTTGTTCGGCAGGACGGCGTCCTGCGGGAACTGGAGCGAGCCGTAGGAGGGATCGGTGAACCAGACCGTGCCGTCGGATTTCACGACGAGGTCGTTCGGGGAGTTGAGCGGCTTGCCGTCGTAGGATCCGACCAGCGTTTTCACCTGTCCGTCGTGGGTCGTGATCGACACCCGCCGCCCGGTCGTCTCGGCGGTGAGCAGGTTCGCCTGAAGGTCGGCCGTCTGCCCGTCGGCGATGCTCGACGGATGCCGGAAGATGACCGGCGGGCTCCACGAGGCCGGCGTGATCGTGTTGTAGGGCTTGAGCCCGTGCCAGCGGATGAGGTTGATGTTGTCGTTGATCTGGTCGGTGAAGATGAGATACCCCTCCTCGGTGCCTTTCACCGATAGAAAGACCGGACCCTCGGTGAAACCGAATCCCTTGGCGATGTGGACGAGCTTCGGCTCCCGGCCGAGGATCTCCGCAAATGCCGGATCATAGACCTCGAGCGGAAGCTGAGGGTTCTGAGCCTCGGGATACGGCGGGTTGTTCTCGTAAGCCACACGGTCGACGACGTTCTCGTCCGCGAGCGCGGGTCCGGCCTGCACGAGGCACAATGCCAGCAGAAACGCGGAACGTAAAAACGGATTTCCGGACCCTCCGGAGAGCGCGGCCGGCGGGAGGCTGGGAATTCGAACTCGGAATGGAAAATTCATGTTCCCGGTCCGGCACGAATTACGGATTTGTCCGCCGGATGTCGAGGACGATTCTGAATCGGGGTTGCATGGGCGTCCGGCGACCTGCTAGAGAGTCCGCCATGTTGAGAATCCGCGCATTTCAAGGTCTGAGCCCGAAACCCGAACTCGCCGCGCAGGTGGCCTGCGTTCCCTACGACGTGGTGAACCGCGACGAGGCGGCCGCGCTCACCGGGGGGAATCCCCACAGCCTCATGCACGTCGACCGCGCCGAGATCAACCTCCCGCCGGAGACCGATCCGTATTCCGAAGCGGTCTACAATGCCGCCAAAGCCTCCCTCGACCGGCTCATCAGCGAGGGCTCGCTCGTGCGCGATCCCGCGCCCTGCGTTTACCTTTACCGCCAGGAGATGGACGGCCACGTGCAGACCGGCGTTGCCGCGGTCTGCCACATCGGGGACTACGAAAACGACATCATCCGCAAGCACGAGAAGACCCGCAGGGACAAGGAGGACGACCGCACCCGCCTCATCGGCACGCTCGGCGCGAACACCGGTCCGGTCTTCCTGACCTACCGCGACCGCGCGGACATCGACCGGCTGGTCGCCGCCGAGACGGCGAAGCCTCCGCTCCACGATTTCGTCGCGCCGGACGGCATCCGCCACACCGCGTGGCGGGTGGAAGGCGAAGCGCTCGTGCAGGCGTTTGCCGGCGTCCCGCTGGCCTACGTGGCCGACGGGCACCACCGGAGCGCCAGCGCGGCGAGGGTCGGACGCGAACGCCGCGAGGCCAATCCCGCGCACACCGGCCACGAGGACTACAACTGGTTCCTCTGCGTCCTCTTCCCGGCCGACCAGCTCCGCATCCTGCCCTACAACCGGGTCGTCGCCGACCTCAACGGGCTCTCCGCCGATGAGTTTCTCGCCGCCGTGCGCGCGCGCTTCGAGGTGACCGAAAATGCCGCGCCGTCCCCGTCCGCTCCCGGCCATGTGAGCATGTTCCTCGGAGGCAAATGGTATGGGCTCTCCTGGAAGCCGGCGGCGGATGCCGACCCGGTCTCGCGGCTCGACGTGAGCGTGCTCCAGGACAGCCTCCTCGCGCCGGTGCTCGGGGTCGACGACCCCCGGACGAACAAGCGGATCGACTTTGTCGGAGGGATCCGCGGGACGGCCGAGCTCGAGGAACGGGTGAACAGCGGCCGGGCGGCCGTCGCGTTTTCCATGTTCCCGGTCACGGTCGGCCAGCTCATGGACATCGCCGATGCCGGCCAGATCATGCCGCCGAAAAGCACGTGGTTCGAGCCCAAACTCCGCTCGGGATTGTTCATCCATACGTTCTGACGGCAGCCGTTGCGCCGGCGCGTCTGTCAGGCCTTTTCCGCCTCCGCCGAAAATTCGAAACGCCCTTGACATCCAACTCGCGCGCAATACCGTCACGTGACCCCCTGTGGCCTTGCTGCGACACCTTGCATTCCAGCGCCATTCATGGTGAGGAAAAAATCCCATATGAACCAGAATTCCCGTCGTCTGAATTTCCCGGCCGCCCTCGCGTTGTTGCTGGCCGTATCGATGTCCGCCGTCTTCGGTGCCGTCTCACTGCCGGAGAAATTCTCCCCGACGGTGAGCTCGAACCTGACGATGAGTGTGACCGGCGCCCCCGCCGGAGCCAAGTTCCAGTGGAAGAAGAGCAACGTCACGCTCACCACGAACGCCACGTCCGCCAATTACTTTCTCGGAAATGTCACCTACTCGAGCGGCGGAGCCTACAGCTGCGTCGTCACCGGCAATGCCACGTTCGGGAACGTGACACTGACAAGCTACGTCGTCCCGCAATACAGCAAGAGCCTCATTCTCGGCTGGGGAAACAACGATTGGGGTCAGACGACCCCGCCGAGCGGGCTGGCCGGGATGACGGCGATCGCCGCCGGCACCAACCACTCGCTGGCCGTCCGGGGCAACGGGACGGTGATCGCCTGGGGCGACAATTCCTCGAACCAGACGGCGGTCCCCCCCGGGCTTACCGGCGTATCCACCGTCGCAGCCGGCGGCGACCACTCGCTGGCGCTGAAATCCGACGGCACGGTCGTCGCCTGGGGCTCGAACAGCTTTGGAGAATCGGACGTGCCCGCCGAGCTCGCCGGAGTGACTCAGATTGCGGCCGGCACCGCGCATTCGCTGGCTCTACTGGCCGATGGCACGGTCGTCGCCTGGGGCGACAATTCCTTCGGCCAGGCCACGGTTCCTCCGGAGGTTGTAAATGTCGCCGCGATCGTTGCGGCCGGCGACTTCTCGCTGGCCCTCGGCACCGATGGCACCGTTTATTCCTGGGGCGACAACTCGGCCGGCCAGCTGGATATTGCCGGTCTCGGGCAGTCGAAGCTGCTGGCAGCCGGGCAGGCGTTTTCGCTCTCCTCGCTGCTCTCAGACGGTTCGGTCGTGGTCTCGGGCGACAACACCGCCGGCCAGCTCGACGTCCCCGACGGCCTGATCCCCTCCGCCATGGCGGGCGGCGGCGCCCACACCCTCGCGATCGATTTAACCACAAACAAAGCCGCCGCATGGGGTGACAACACCTCCGGGCAGGCGACGATTCCGGCCGGGCTGGGGACGGTGACCGCCGTGGCGGCCGGCGGGAGCCACTCGCTGGCGCTCAAGTCGGACGGCACGATCGTCGCGTGGGGCGACAACACCTACGGCCAGAGCACGGTGCCGGGGGGCTTCCCCGACGCCGTCGTCGTCTCGGCCGGCGGCAGCCACACGCTGGCGCTCAAAAAGGACGGCACGGTCGTCGGCTGGGGGAACAATGACGCCGGCCAGACAGACGTGCCGGCGGGCCTTACCGGGGTCGTGGCCGTTTCGGGCGGAAGCTTCCACTCGCTGGCCTTGAAATCCGACGGCACGGTCGTCGCCTGGGGCGACGATTCCCTGGGCCAGGCAACGGTGCCTCCCGGACTCGCGAACGTGATTTCCATCGCCGCCGGCGGCAAGCATTCCCTCGCGCTGACAACCAATGGCACGGTCGTCGCCTGGGGCGACAACGCGGCCGGCCAGTGCACAATCCCGACGGATCTCACCGGCAAGATTGTCGTGGCGATCGCAGCGGGTGCCGACCATTCGCTCGCGGTCCGGAACGACGGTAAAGTGGTGGCCTGGGGGTCGAACCTCCAGAACCAGTGCTCGGTGCCGACAGATCTCATCAACGTGGTCGCGGTCGCCGGCGGCTATTACCATTCGCTGGCTCTCAAGAGCGACAAGACGGTCGTCGCCTGGGGGTCGAATGGCTCGGGCCAGACAACCGTGCCTGGCGGCCTTGCAGGGGTCACTTCGATTGCTGCGGGCGGGGAGTTTTCGATGGCCCTGAGCACCAACGCGACGACCGGCAACACCACGGTGGCGGCCTGGGGCAGCAACACCGACGGGCAGACGACCGTGCCCGCCAAAGCCAACGGCGTCGTATTGATTTCGGCCGGCGGGGCCTTCTCCCTCTCGCTCCAGAAAGACACCAGCGAAGACCAGCCACCCAAGATTGTCACGCAGCCCCTCAGCCAGCTCGTCGCGAGCGGCTCGACCTGCACGTTCACGGTCATGGCGACCGGCGATGCGACGCTCGCCTACCAGTGGAGGAAAAACGGCGTCAGCGTCGGTGCGGGCGGCAAAGGCGTGCTCGTGAGCGGGGTTGCCGGCACATGGACGACTCCGGTTCTGACGCTCTCGGACGGTGGATCGGTCTACGACGTGGTGATCACAAACAACGCGGGAACAGTCACCAGCCTCCCGGCCACGATCACGGTCAAAAATGCGCCTGCGGTTTCGATCGCATCCGGAAACAGCACGCTCTCTCTGGTCGGCCAGCCGCTCGGGCTCTCGGCCAACGCGACCGGCGACGGCACCATTCTTTACCAGTGGAAGCGGAACGGGGTTGTCATCCCCGGCGCCACAGCCTCCACCTTCGGGACGGCTTCGCTCGCCTATACTCAGGGCGGCTACTACTCGGTCGATGTCACCGATTCCACCGGTCTCACGACCACACGCGGGACATTTGTTCTTCCGCGGTTCGGACGCAGCCAGCTCGCTGCCTGGGGCTCAAATTCCTCGAATGCGACCACGACGCCGGCCGGGCTCTCGACGGCGATCGCGATCTCCAGCGGCAGCCTCCATTCGCTGGCGCTCACCTCGAACGGCACGGCGGTCCCTTGGGGTTCCACCGCATCCGGCCTGAATGTCATCCCTGTCAGCGCCGTCGGTCTTGTTGCGGTATCTGCGGGCGGGGCGCACTCGCTGGCCCTTACCATGAACGGCACCGTCCGCGCCTGGGGATCCAACACCTCGGGCCAGACCAGCGTGCCCTCGACGGCCCTGAGCGGGGTGACGGCGATCGCGGCCGGCGGAAGCCACTCGCTGGCGCTGGCTGGAAACGGCACGGTCCTCGCGTGGGGCGCGAACACCCTGAAACAGTCGACTGTGCCGGCCGGACTCTCCGGCGTGTCGGCGATCTCCGCAGGGTTCGCTCACTCGATGGCCCTCACGGCAAACGGCTCGGTCGTCTGCTGGGGCGATAATGCCTCCGGCCAGACCACGGTCCCTGCCGCTGCCCTGAGCGGGGTGACAGCGATTGCTGCCGGCGGAAACTTCTCGATGGCCCTCAAGGCGAACGGCTCGGTCGTCGCCTGGGGCAGCAATACCGACGGACAGACGAGCATTCCGGCCGGGCTTTCCGGCGTGATCGCCATTTCTGCCGGGGGCAGCCATGCCCTCGCCCTGAGAAGTGACGGCTCGGTCGTCGCCTGGGGCAGCAACGCCTCCGGACAGGGCACCGTGCCATCGACCCTCGCCAACGTGGCGGCCCTCGCCGCCGGCGGCAACTTCTCCGTCGCTCTGCGCAATGCCGATGCCGACACGCTCCCGGTCATCGCAACCCAGCCGGCCGGCCTCACGATCGCCGACGGAACGACCGCGACATTCAAAGTCACGCTGGCCAGCGGCAGCCCGCCGATCACCTACCAATGGAGGAGAAGCGGCGTTCCTGTCGTCGGCGGAACGGTGACCAGCAACGAGACTTCCTCGACCTATACGACCTCGGCCCGCACGCTGTCCGACAACGGGACACTCTATAGCGTCGTCGTGAGCAACGACGTCGGCAACGCCACCAGCTCGAATGCCACGCTCCTCGTGAAGCCGGCCCCGGTTGTGCCCCTCGCGACAGCGCTTTACGGGACAGTTGGCCAGCCGTTGACGATCAGCTCGAATGCCACCGGGCAGGGTCCGCTGACCTACCAGTGGACGAAAAACGGCGCGGTCATCCCCGGCGCGACCTCCGCCAACTACACGGTCTCCGGCAGCCTGACATTCGCGAACGGAGGGTTCTACTCTGTCACGGTGACCGACACCGCGACCACCCTCACGACGACTAAGGGCACGTTCCTCCTGCCCAAATTTGCGGGCACCCAGATCTTTGCCTGGGGCAGCAACATTTCCGGCGAGACGACGATCCCCTCGACCGGAATGAACGATGTGGTGCAAATTTCGGCCGGCGGCTCGTTTGCGCTCGCTTTGCGCGGCAACGGAACCGTGGCGGCCTGGGGCCTGAACACCTCCGGCCAGACGACTGTGCCGCCCGGGCTCACGAACGTCGTCAGCGTCGCGGCCGGCGGATCGCATTCCCTCGCCTTGACAGCCGGCGGGACAATAACCGCCTGGGGCAGCAACGCCTCCGGCCAGGTGACGGTTCCTCCCGGGCTCTCCTCCGTGATCGCCGTGGCCGCCGGCGCGAACCATTCGCTCGCCCTCACCTCCAATGGCACGGTCGTCGCCTGGGGTGACGACGCCAACGGCCAGGCCACCGTGCCCGAAGCCGCTCTGAGCGGCGTGACCGCGATTGCGGCCGGCGCGAACTTCTCGCTCGCCCTCAAGACCGACAACTCGGTCATCGCCTGGGGATACAACGGTGACGGGCAGACGACGGTTCCCGCCTCGCTCGGCAACCAGACGGTCTCCGCGCTCTCGGGCGGTGTGAATTTCTCGCTCGCGCTCACATCGAACGCGACCGCGAACGGCACGGTGACCGGCTGGGGCTCGAATTCTTCGAACCAGACAACGCCTGTGCCTGCGGACCTCTCGGGTGTGACGGGGCTGTCTGCCGGCAGCTACCACACGCTTGCGGTCACCGGCGCCGGCAAAGTTTTCGCCTGGGGCTGGAACCAGTACGGCCAGACCGACGTCCCTGCGGACATCGGGTTCGCGGCGGCGGTATCGGCATCGCGCACGTTCTCGCTGGCACTCTGCGAGGCGGTCGTTCCATCGATCACCATCCAGCCGGCCGACACGCTTTCGGCCAACGGGACCACGGCGACATTCAGCGTCGTCGCCGCCGGCACGGCTCCGCTCACCTATTCGTGGAGCAAGAACGGCACGCCGATTGCCTCCACAAACAACGCGACGTACACGACGCCGGCCCTCACCCTCGCCAACTCGGGCTCGACTTACAGCGTGACGGTCAGCAACCCGGTCGGCTCGGTCGTCAGCCGGAATGCGACCCTCACCGTCAAGAACCCGCCGAGCATCAGCGTGCCCTCGACCCAGATTTTCCCTGCGGTCGGCCAGCCGCTGACGATCGCCTCGACGTCCGGCGGTGAGCCGCCGTTCACCTACCAGTGGCAGCGCAACGGGGTCGACATCCCCGGCGCAACCTCCGCCAACTTCACGACATCCGGCAACCTCACGTTTGCCGACGGCGGGTATTACAGCGTCACCGTGGTCGACGCCACCACGCTGAAGACAAAGACCGGCACGTTCGTGCTGCCGGCCTATGCGCTCAGTCAGATCCGCAACTGGGGCAGCAACACCGGCAACGTCACGGTTCCGTCGTCTCTCAAGACCCAGATGGTCGCCGAAGCCAGCGTCTTCGTTGGCATGGCCGCGGGCAAGGAATTCGGCCTCGCCCTCACTTCGAATGCGACGGTCAAAGGAAAAGTCGTGGCCTGGGGTGCGAACGGCTCGGGCCAGACGGTCGTTCCGGCGTCGGCGCTCTCCGGCATGGTGGCGGTCTCGGCCGGCGATGCCCACTCGCTCGCGCTGGCTGGCAATGGCACCGTGCTCGCCTGGGGCAGCAATACATCCGGCCAGGCCACGGTTCCCGCCGCCGCCAAGGCGAATGTGGTGTCGGTGGCTGCCGGCGCCTTCCATTCCGTCGCCCTGCTGGGCAACGGCACAGTCGTGGCCTGGGGCTCGAACAGCACCAACCAGAGCATCGTTCCCGCCGGGCTTTCCAACGTGGTCGGAATTGCCGCCGGAGGCGGCCACACGCTCGCCCTTCGCGGCGACGGCACGGTCGTGGCCTGGGGCGACAATACCTTCGGCCAAGCGACGGTTCCAGCCGGCCTCACCGGCGTGACCGCTGTCAGTGCCGGCGCCCTCCATTCGCTGGCCCTTCTGGGCAACGGCACAGTCGTGGCGTGGGGCTCCAACAGCTCCGGCCAGACCACGGTCCCTGCGGGGCTTGCCGGCGTCACCGCCATCGCGGCGGGCGGCGCGCATTCGCTCGCGCTGAAGGCCGACGGCACCGTGACCGGCTGGGGCTATAACGGCTACGGCCAGGCCACTCCGCCGGTCGGCCTCAACAAGGTCGGGGCGATCGCCGCCGGATACAATTTCTCGTACGCCCTCCGCGACGCGGCCGGCGATGTCGCACCGGCGATCACGACCCAGCCCGCTAGCAAGACCGGCGGCACCGGGCAGACCGCAACGTTCACTGTCGTGGCCACCGGCGGCGAGCCGCTGACCTACCAGTGGAGTAAAAACGGAACCGCGATCGCGCAGGGCGGTACCTCGGCCATCTACACCACGCCGGCCCTCGTGCTCGGCGACAGCGGCAGCGTCTTCAGCGTCGTGGTGACAAATGATTTCGGCAATGCCACCAGCACGAATGCCACGCTCACCGTCCAGAACCCGCCAACGGTCACCCTGACCTCCAGTGCGGTGACGACCAACGCCACGGTCGGCGGAAATCTCACGCTCACCGCGAGCGCCAGCGGAGGCACCGGAACGCTCAAATACCAGTGGAAAATCAACGGCCTGCCGGTCGCCGGCCAGACCGGCGCCGCCTACACGATCACCGGGCTCCAAGCCTACGCAGGCGGGTATTACTCGGTCGATGTCTCAGATGACAACCTGACCACCAATGCCGGATATTTCGTCCTGCCCAAGTTCACTCGCAGCCAGGTTCGTGCCTGGGGATCGAATTCCTACGGCCAGGCCGACGTGCCCGCCGGGCTCAACAGCGTTCTGGTTGTCGGCGCCGGCAGCCAGCACGTGCTTGCCATCTCGGCCGACAGCGGGACCGTCACCGGATGGGGAAGCAACGAGTTCGGCCAGATCAACATTCCGGCCGGCCTCACCGGTGTGGTCGCCGTCGCTGGCGGAAGTGCCCACTCGCTGGCCCTCACGCAGAACCAGACGGTGGTGGCCTGGGGATGGAACGGAAACGGCCAGACCACGATTCCGTTCGGGCTCTCGGAAGTCACAGGCATTGCCGCCGGGGCCAACCACTCGCTGGCCGTGCGCAAGACAGGCTTTGTGACCGCCTGGGGCGACAATGCCTCCGGCCAGTCGACCGTGCCCGCCGACCTGCAGGGTGTCGCCACCGTTGCCGCCGGCTCCGCGCATTCGCTGGCCCTCAAGAGCGACGGAACCGTGCGCGCCTGGGGACTGAACTCCTCGAACCAGACGGCTGTTCCCGCCGGGCTCTCCGGCGTCGTCGCGATCTCCGCAGGCGATAACCACTCGCTCGCCCTCACCTCGAACGGGACTGTCGTGGCCTGGGGCGCAAACGAGTCGGGCCAATCGACCGTGCCGGACGGACTCACCGGCGTCGTCGCGATCGCCGCCGGGGCCAACCACTCGTTGGCCCTGAAGAGCGACGGCTCGGTGGTGGCGTGGGGAGCAGATGCCGCCGGCCAGTCGACTGTGCCATCGGACCTCGGAACCGTGGGAAGCATCGCTGCGGGCGGAAATATTTCCCTCGCGGTGCGAAATGCCACCAACGACGTCGCGCCGTCGATTGTGACCCCGCCGGCAAGCAGTCTGGGAGCCGCCGGCAAGTCGGTCGTCTTCTCAGTTACCGCCACGGGATCGCCGACCCTCCGCTACCAGTGGAGGCTGGACAGCGTCGAGATTCCGGGCGCGACCGCCTCGACCTACACGACGCCATCGCTCGCCCTTGAAGACGGCGGCGGGATCTACAGCGTGGTCGTCTCCAACAACATCGGCTCGGCCACGAGCGGCAATGCCACCCTGACGGTTGTGGACTTCTCCGCCGAGGCGAGCACGCCGTCGCTCGTCGGCCAGCCGCTGACCCTCACGGCAGACACCAAGGGGGGGGGCACGTTGACCTACCAGTGGAAGAGGAATGGGCTGGCTATCCCGGGAGCAACTTCCTCCTCCTACACCATCCCATCGCTGACCTCCTACCAGGGCGGCTACTACTCGGTCGATGTGGCCGACGCCAACAGCGTCAACACCAACGGGACCTATGTGCTGCCGCAATACGCCAAGAGCCAGGTGCGCGCCTGGGGCTCGTCGTCTGTCGGCCAGACCGGCGTGCCCGCCGGCGTCGTCGACACAGTCCTGATTTCCGCAGGCTTCGAACACTCGCTCGCGCTCTCCAGCGACGGCGAGGTCCGGGCCTGGGGCAGCAACCAGTTCGGCCAGACCACGGTTCCGTTCCTCTTCGTAAAAGCCGTCATGGTTTCCGCCGGTGGATACCACTCGCTCGCGCTGACCGAGGACGGGAACGTGAGCGCCTGGGGCGCCAACGGATCCGGGCAGACAAATGTTCCCGCCGGGCTGGCCGGGGTCGTCGAGATCGCCGCCGGGGCCAACCACTCGCTCGCCCTCACGAGCAGCGGCACGGTTGTGGGCTGGGGGAACAACGACTTCGGGCAGACGAACGTTCCCGCCGGTCTCACAAGCGTCATTGCCATTTCCGCCGGTGCGAACCACTCGCTGGCACTCCTCGGCAACGGCACGGTTGTCGCCTGGGGCCAGAATTCCTTCGGTCAGGCGACGGTGCCGGCCGGGTTGGCCAATGTCGTCGCCATCGCTGCCGGCGGGCGTCACTCGCTCGCCCTCGTGAGCGACGGCACGGTCGTCGCCTGGGGCGACAATTCGGCCGGGCAAACGACTGTGCCCGACGGGTTGGCCTCGATTGTCGACATCGCGGCCGGCGACCTGCACTCCGTGGCCCTTCGCAGCTACGGCACCGTTGCGGCCTGGGGATCGAATGCGTCCGGGCAGTGCGATGTGCCCGCGGGGATGACGAGCGTGGGCGTGGTTTCTGCCGGCGGGGCATTTTCTCTCGCCCTGCGCAACTCCTCCTCCGACATCACGGATACCAAGCCCGTGATCACGCCTCCTGCTCCTCAAGGCCTCCTGACAAATGCCGCGTATTCCTACCAGGTGGTGGCGAACCCTGCGGCAAGCCTCTACCTGGCCAGCGGGCTTTCCGCGCCCGGCCTCGGCCTCTCGATCAATGCGACCACCGGCCTTATCACCGGTACGCCGACACAGCCGGGCGTCTATCCGGTCACGCTCTCCGCGCAGAACAGCTACGGACTCAGCGTTCCCGTGAACATCCAGATGACCGTCGGCACCCTGAACAAGCTGACCACCGGAAGCTACCTCGGCATTGTCGGAGCAGACGCCACGATCAACAATAACCTGGGCGGCAGCTTGAAGCTCACGCTCACCTCATCCGGGAACTTCACCTCGAGCAACTTCACCGGCCAGCTCGTGATGGGAACGGCGACCTACCAGCTCAAGGGCACATTTAACAGTGGCGGCAACGCCACCGTGCAGATCCCCAAGACGTCGCTCACCGCAAATCTCAACCTCACGCTCGACAGTTCGAACGGAGGCATCATCGGCGGAACGATCGGCGATGGGACAAACTCGGTCGCGGTGTCCGCCGAGCAGCTCATCTGGAACGCGAAGGCCCGTCCCGCGACGGCTTATGTGGGCGCATTCAACATGCTCTTCAAGCCCGACGCCGCCTCGGCGGGCTCGCCGCAGGGCTACGGCTTCGCGACGGCGAAGATCGATGCGGGCGGCGTCGTCCGCATCAGCGGACGCATGTCCGACAACACGGCATTCAGTTCCTCCGGGAGCCTCTGGGGCGATGGCGTCGTTCCGGTGAGCATCCCTCTCTACTCGAAGAAGGGCTCGCTCCTCGGCGCGCTTGCGATCGACTCCACAGTGGCCACACGCCCGCTCTCGAGCGTGAATGTCTCGACCGGAGCCGATGGAACGGTCCGCTGGGTCAAGCTCGCCACCGGGAAGGGCAACCTCTACCCGGCCGGCTTCACTGCCAACCTGACGGCGAGCGGATCGGAATACCTGCCGCCTCCGAAGGGGACGCGGGTCATCGGGCTTGTCGGCACCACGCCGAATGCCTATGCCACCGCGAACTTCTCGTCTGGCAACGCGACGGCCACAGCCGTTCCGCTGACCGTCTCCTCGACGAACACCGTCCCGATGAGCCAGTCGACCGCCCCGATCACCCGGTTCAGCATCAATGCCTCGACCGGGGCGTTCACAGGATCGTTCGCCACGCAGAACCCGAAGCGCACAGTGAATTTCCAGGGGCTCCTCATCGGTCCGACGTCGAATATCGGCAGAGGATTCTTCCTCATGCCGGGTGCTGCTTCATCGGACCCCGTCATCTCCCGCGAGATCAAGTTTGCGGAACCCGGAAAATGACCTTCCGGCTGCCGCCACATGCCCTTGCAACCGCGGACGGAACGGCCGCGCCGTCCCCTCATTTGCTGCCGGCGAGGGCCTCTTGGGGCCAGCCGCCTGCGAAAACATCATCCAAAAACAATTCCCCTTGCAAACCCATGGGGCCAATGGAAGCCTATAACAACATATGAGTCGGAAATTTGCCGAGGGAACCCTCCCCCCCACTATCCTCGAAGCCCTTGAACCGCGCATCGCCCCGGCGGTCATCTACGTCGGAACATCCGATCCGAACGAAGGATACTCCCAGTCCGCATTTACGAAGGCCGCCAACTCTCCGGATCCAGAAATCGCCAGCCTTTTTGCAGGCAGCGGCGACCACTACTACCTGACCCTCGATTCCAAGTCGCCCGTGAAATTCGGCGACTCGGCCTCGGAATACATCACGGTGAATTCCGGGAAGTCGCTCGTCTTTTTCTACGACAAGAATTCCGACGGCAAAGTCGAGCGCGGAGAGGTCAGCGGGATCTCGCTGGGCGAGTCGGCGGGCATCACCGTCAACGACAACGTCGGCGGAGACGCGCTCAGCACGTTCAACTCGAAGACCGGCGTCTTTTCCTCGACGACCCTCCAGCCTTATGCCAAGGCGGTCTCGAAGCTGGCGGTCAGCGGAAGCATCGACGGCAGCATCGTCGCCGCCGGCAGCATCGCCAACGTCAACGGACCTTCGAACTCCTCGCTCAAGTCGGTCGAACAGATCACGACCGCTTCGGACGGAACGTTCAACTACAATCTGGGCGGCACCAATGTCGGCCAGTTCACATCGACCGTTGTCGATGTCACCGGCACCCAGCACATCGCGTATTACGATGCCGCCGCCGGCAACCTGAAATATGCCAAGGGCAGCGGGTCGTCGTGGGTGTTCCAGACGGTCGATTCGGGCGGCGATGTCGGCCAGTTCGCCTCGATCGCCCTCACGAATTCGAACAACCCGGTCATCTCCTATTACGATGCCACCAATGGCGACCTGAAGCTCGCCACGTTCTCCGGGGTGACCTGGTCGCTGCAGACGGTCGATTCGACCGGCGACGTCGGCCAGTATTCCTCGCTGGAGCTCGACGCCTCGAACAACGCCCGCATTGTGTATTATGATGCGAGCGGGGCAGACCTGGAGTTCGCCTCGTTCGGTGCGGGTTCCTGGAGCTTCACGACAATCGACTCGGCCGGCGATGTCGGGCAATACGCGTCGCTCGCCTACGACAGCACGCTCGACATCCTCCACACCAGCTACCACAACGCCACGGCCGGATCGCTGAAATACGCCCAGTCGGTCGCCGG
The DNA here is from genome assembly GCA_964467415.1 of uncultured Chthoniobacterales bacterium. Classification (GTDB taxonomy): domain Bacteria; phylum Verrucomicrobiota; class Verrucomicrobiia; order Chthoniobacterales; family Terrimicrobiaceae; genus CAYXRX01. Next base: position 51,654 of record CAYXRX010000023.1, on the reverse strand, counting down.
AGGAGCCTGGGCGACGCAGACCGTGGACTCGACGGCCCTGGTGACGACCGGCCTCGACACATCGATTGCGGTCGATCCGGCCACCTCAAATGTCGGGATCAGCTACACCGATTTGAGCACGCAGTCGGTCCACTACGCGCAGGGGAGTTCCGGCGGAGTCTTTCTCCCCGCCGGAATGGTGGTCGTGCAGTCCTCCGTCGGCAGCGGGTCCGGGCAGGCGACCTCGCTGGCCTTCAATGCGAGCGGTCCGGCGATCAGCTATGCGGTTTTCGATTCATCGAGCACGCCGCACCTCGAATTTGCCTCCCGCAGCGGAGCGGTTTGGTCGCACCAGACCGCCGATGCTGAAGCAGGATCCGGCGGCTATTCCTCGCTGGCGTTCAACGCCGCGGGAACACCGTTTATTTCGCTGTATGATGCCGCGAACAAGACACTCGATCAGGTTCAGCTCACGACCCCGCCCGCGACATGGTCGTCCCCGGTCATCGTCGATGGTGTGGGCGTCGGCACGCTTGCGGCATTCACCCCCGACGCCGGCAAGATCGGAGGAAGCATCTCCAGCGTCACGGTTGGTTCTGTGGACAAGATCGTTACGGGGCCCGGCGGCGCCGGAGCCGCAGGAGGCGCGATTTCCTCGATTACGATCGACTCTGACACGAACGGGTTTGAGATCCACGCCGGCGACGGCGGTGCGGGAAAAAATGGCGGCAACGGCGGCGCGGTCACCGGCATCCTTGTTTTCGGTGCCGTCGAATCGCCGGTCAATACCGACGGGCTGATCAAAATTTTCGGCGGCGACGGGGCGGCGGGGACTTCCGGACGTGGAGGCGCAGGGGGAGCCGTGAGCAAAATTTATGTTGGCTACAACGGTTCGCTCACCAGCCCGGTCCAATCGTTCACGCAGCTTCTCAACGACAAGGTGGAGATCGGTGGCGGGGCCGGCGGCACGGGCACCCAGGGCGGTGTTGGCGGAGCATTGAGCAATATCAACGTCTCGGTCTCGACCCCGAACAAGGCAGCTTCCGATGAAATCTCGATCTTCGCCGGCGCGGGCGGTGTGGGCACAGCCGCCGACGGAGCGGGAGGCAGCATCAAGACCGCCCTTCTGCAAAATTGGAACGACAAGGTCAGCCTCAACGAGAAAGATGACATCCGTGTTGCGGCGGGGAATGCCGGAGACGGCGCTGGCGCAAGCGGCGCGAACGGAGGTTCGGTCGACGATGTGACCGTGCTTGCCGACCATCTGACCGTGACGGGCGGAAACGGCTCGGCCGGCCCGAAAAAAGCCGGCCACGGCGGAGCGGTGAGCAACATCACCGCCAGCAACAGCGATCTCGACCGCAGCGAATCGATCACCGTCACGGCCGGCTCTGGAGGCGCCATCACGGGCACCGGGGCGGCCGGAAACGGCGGGGCGGTTGCCGGAATCAAGGGCCTGTTCACCGACCTCGAAGGCGCAAGTCTCATCACAGGTGGTGCCGGGGGCGTTTCGCCGGGCGGCAAGGGCGGCAACGGGGGATCGATTTCTTCGATTCAACTTTTTGAACCCGACGATAACCCGACAGTCGCGACGATTGCCGTCCTCGCCGGGAGCGGTGGTGCCGGTTCGGCGGGCGGCGGGTTTGGCGGGGCTATCGCAAAAGTTTCCTTCCTCGGCTTCGCAACCTCCCCGACGATCGCCGCAGGCAACGGCGGGGCCTCAACTCTCAAGGGCGCGGGCGGCAGGGGCGGCGAAGTCAGCGAGGTCGCGATTTCAAGCCCGTCGGCGACGACGCCGATCAGCATCACGGCCGGAGATGGCGGCAGTGGCGGGGGCGCCAGCGGAGCCGGCGGACTCGGCGGCGCAATCAAACTCTCGAACGTGCTCGCGGACCCCGATATCACATTCGAGGCCGGCGACGGCGGCAACGCCGGCGGCAGCAGCGGCAAGGCGGGAGCCGGCGGATGGCTCACCGGCAAGGTCGCGGGCATCTCAACAATCGGATCGGTCTCGATGACGGCTGGCTCGGCCGGTTCGGGGGTCGCTGCGAACTCCGCCGCAGCCGGCGGATCCATTTCCAGCCTCGTGGCTGTGAGCTCGAAAAATGTCACCATCCAGGCCGGCGACGGGGCCTGGGGCGGATCGGGGGGCAGCATCTCCTCGGCGGTCTGGTACGGGATCACCGCCGGAAAAGCCGACCAGTCGGCGGCACCGGCCGGCGACATCGGCATTTTCGCCGGGCAGGGGTCCAAGAGCGACAACGGCAAGCTCGCGGGTGCCGGCGGCTCAATCACGTCCGCCAGCGGCTACGCGAGCGCGGGCGTCTCGCATCTCACCCGCATTTTTGCCGGTGATGGCAACGGCGGATCGGCTGCTGCCAAGGCGGCTCTCGGCGGTTCGATCACCGGGGTTTCGCTCTACGGCGGGACGTCCGGCGTGGAGATCCGTGCGGGCGATGGCGGCGACCTCAGCGTGAAGGGAACCGGCGGCAAGGGCGGCTCGATCACCGGCATCAACTCGGCCCCCGGCGTTCAGATCAATTCGCTTGTCGCCGGCGACGGCGGCAGCAGCGATTTCGCGAAGGGCGTGGGCGGCCTCGGCGGTTCGGTCACAAAGGTCAACGTTTTTGAGTCGATTGGCTCCCGGGGCAATACCGGGCTCTTCACCTCGACGGCGATCGACAGCACCGGCGTCCAGCACGTTGCCTTCTACGATGCCACCAACGGCGATCTCAAATATTTCGACGGCACGAATTTTGCCACGGTCGACTTTGCCGGCGACGTTGGGCAGTTTGCTTCGCTCAAGCTGACATCGGCCGACTTGCCGATGATTTCGTACTACGACGTGACCAATGGCGACCTCAAGCTCGCCCAGCAGAGCGCGGGCGGAGTCTGGTCGATCGAGACCGTGGCCGCGGCCGGAAATGTCGGCCAGTATTCCTCGCTGGTCATCAACCCGAATGACATCACCGATCCCTCTGCCAGCGACCAGCCGCGCATCGCTTATTACGACGCCACCGGGGCGGATCTGGAATTTGCCAGCTACAATGCCACCACGAAAGTTTGGAGCTTTGCCACGGTGGATTCGATCAACGATGTCGGCCAATACGCTTCGCTGGCGTACGACAGCACGAACAAAATCTTCCACACCAGCTACTACGACGCCTACCACGGATGGCTCAAATACGCGCAATCCACCACGGGAGGCTCCGAAGGATCCTGGAAAACCCAGACCTTGGATGCCCCCTTCGGAGCGAACACCGGGCTCCACACATCGATTGCGGTGGGTCCGGGGAGCGACGTCGGAATCAGCTATTTTGACGCGACATCCAACAATGTCCGCTATGCGGAGGGGACATCTTCCGGGCTCTTCCTCACTGTTAACAAGGTGATCGTGGCCACCGGAGTCGGGAACGGCCCCGGGCAATCGACCTCGCTGGCTTTTGATCCGGTTACCGGCTCCAAAATGATCGCGTTCCAGGAGTCCAACTCCGCCGGCACCCCGCACCTGCGGGTCGGGAACAGCACGTTTGGCTCGACCACTTGGACGCTGGAGAATGCCGACTCAAGCGAAGCTTCGGGCGGCTACGCCTCGCTGGCCATCGATGCCTCAGGCACGGCATTCATCTCCAGCCACAACGGGCTTTCCGGCTCGCTCCAGACGGCCGAGAACAGCTCTGGCACATGGACGGTGGATTCGCCCAGCGGCGGTAAAGCGCCATCGAGCCCCTACGGCATCGGCAATATGGGCGGGATCTTTGCGGGAGCGGGCGGCAACGGGATCGAGGCCACCGGCCTCTATACCTCGACGGCTGTGGATGCGACCGGCACCCAGCATATCTCCTACTACGATCCCACCCAGGGTAACCTGAAATATGCCGTCGGCAGCGGGTCGAGCTGGACGGTATCCACCGTGGATTCCCTGGGCAACGTCGGGCAATTCACCTCCATCGCCCTCACCTCGACCAACCTCCCGGTGATCTCCTACTATGACGCCACCAACGGCGATCTCAAGCTGGCGACGTTCACCGGAGCGAACTGGTCGATCCAAACCGTGAACAGCACGCTTGCCGGCGACGACGTCGGGCAGTTCACCTCACTCGAACTCAAGGCGGACACGCCCCAGATCGCCTACTACGACGTCACCGGCGGCGATCTGGAATTCGCATCCTTCGACGGCACGACCTGGACGTTCACCACGGTGGATTCGTCCGGAAATGTCGGCAAATACGATTCGCTGGCCTACGATCCCACGGGCGATGTCTTTCACATCAGCTACCAGGATGTCACGGCCGGCTCGCTGAAATACGCGCGCTCCGCAGCAGGCGGGGTCTGGGCCACGCAGACAGTGGATGCCGCTCTGGGAACGACGACCGGTCTCCAGACCTCGATCGCCGTCAACCCGTCGACGCACGACGTGGGCATCAGCTACATCAACGCCACATCCAAATCTCTGACTTACACGCAGGGGACATCTGCAGGGGTCTTTGCGCCAGCCAGCATCACAGTTGTCGAGGCCGGGATCGGAAACGGAGCCGGCCAATCCACCGCGCTCGCCTTCGGCTCCGGAAACGAGCCGGCGATCGCCTACGGCGTCTTTGACACCGCCGGATCCTCAACGCTGAAGTTTGCTGCGCGGAGCGGGGTCGTCTGGACGGCGGCCACAGCCGATGTTTCCGCGGGCTCCGGGCAGTATGCCTCCCTGGCCTACGATGCCACGGGCGGCGCACACGTCGCACAGTTCAACGCGGCCGGCCGCTCGCTCACGGAGGTCCACCTGCCCTCCGGCGGCGCATGGTCCGCTCCCGTATCGATCGATGTGCCGAACGGCGGCATCGCCGGTAAGGCGGGCAATGTCACCGACATCACAGCCAAGGCGATCGCCTCGATCGTGGCCGGCCGCGATGTCTCGCCGCAGCTTGTCACGCTGGTCGACAAGGTTTATCTCCGCGGGCTCGCAGCGCCGACGATCGATCCCGCCGACGGCAGCTTCACCACGGTCACCGATCCGTTTATCACCCCGCCGACGGTCAACTTCTTTGCATCCAACCTCGTTGGCGGCATCGCCGGCGACCCGGAGGCTGCTGATGCCAACCAGTTCAAGTTTGTCGGCGACGCCCCCGCGAACACACAATCCGAGGCCCCGCCGGCCCCGCTGAATCCGAATGTCTACAACTGGTCGCTGGGTGTGACCCAGCCGATCGACGGGCTGGTGGCGGCGGTGAAGCTGACGACCAACAAGAACTTCATCCCGCAGGCGACGCTCACGCCTGTCAACGCCAAGGCGCCGGTCAAGCCGACCGATCCCTGGGTCTGGTCGCCGACCGGCTACGCGCTGGCCGACTACCGCAACAACTTCACGACTAATTCCTGATTCCCGCCATGAAAAACCCGCACACAAAATCGACAGGGCCAGCCGGCCAGTTTCTCGAAGCCCTCGAGCAGCGCATCGCCCCCGCCGGATTGAACGAGGCCAACATCACGGCGGCCCCCACCGCAACAAGCTTCCTTCTCACGGCCGGACACGGGATTTCCACCGCCGATTCCGGCGGCAACTACCTCCTCTACGTCGAGCAGGGTCAGGCGATGGTTTTTACCACCGACCTCAATGCGAATAACCGGGTCGATCCGGGCGAAATCTCGGGCATCGCCGCAGGCGACGGGCTCAAGCTCCTCTCGTTTGTCGACATCAACGGCGACATCGTCACCAACCTCCGCAGCGACGGCCACCTCACCGATTCCGATGGAGATGCCTCGAACGGCTACGACGGCAAGATCGTGCTGAACAGCCACATCCAGTCGATCACTTTGCGGTCGGTGACCGAAAGCGACCTCAACCCCGCTCTCTTCGATGGCAACAATACGCCGCACGACCGCGTGGCCCGCAGCAACTATTCGATCTACGGAAACATCTATGCCGGAGGCGGCATCGGATCGGAGACCACTCCGGGCGTCCTCATCGACACCAGTGGATTTGTCACGCAGGCAGGCAAGTTCACCGAGCCGCTGGTCTTCGGTGATCTGAAAGCCACGCCCACCCCGAGCATCGGCCACATCTATACCGGCGACTCGGTCGGTGGAAAGATGTTCTCGTTCGGCACATCGCCGCTGTTCGGCAACGAGCCAGGCAAGAGCCTCCGCGGGACGCTTTCGCCGTTCGTGCCCTCCGCGGGCCAGTCGGGAGGCGATGTCATCGGGGTCAATGCCGGCACAGCACAGTACTACATCGCCGGAATCCAGACAGGAAATGGCGGGTTTGGTGCCAACGGTGGCGACATCCGCAACGTCAAGATCAACGGCGATATCGGCACACTCGAAATCATCGCCGGCGATGGAGGAAAGGGTGTCTCCGGAGGCAACGGCGGATCGGTTCTCAACTTTTCGGCCCTCAACTCGGAAACGACCCTGGTGGCCATCCAAACCGGCGACGGCGGCTTTGGCCTCCTCGGGACTGCTGGCAAGGCCGGACAGGTCTCGTTTTCGACCGATGCGGTCACGACCACCAATGCGGATGGCACCACCACCACCACGACCACGAGCCTTCCGGTCGCGCTCTACGGGTTTGTCAACGTCGGCCTCGGAAAGGGCGGCGACGCGCTTGGCAACGCCGGTGACGGCACCACGGTCGCCTCGGGAAAATTCAATTGTCCGGAAATCGGCGTGATCACGCCGACCGTCACGCTCTCGACCACGCGACTCGCCGGCGACTTCGACCGCCCGCGGGCGTTCGATTTCAACAGCGACGGGTTTTCCGACGTCGTCTATCTGACCGACAACCCGAGCCAACTCGCCGTCCGGTTCGGCGATGGCGACGGGGGGTTCCTTTCGGATTACCAGATTCTCGACGCCTCGAGCTATGCGCCGATCGGCGACCGGTTTTCCCCGGTCGCTGTCGCGGACTTCAATGGCGACGGGCTCATGGACATCGTCACAGCCTCCAGCGGCGGCGACACGTTCACCGGAGTCAAAGTCTTTATCAACCGCGGTATCGATCCCCTTCATGCGGGTGACTCGGCTTACTGGCTGGGCTTCGATGATGCGCGGTACAGCGCGATCCCGAATGGCAATACGGCCGGTGCCGTGACCAACCTCGTGACGGGCGACTTTAACCGCGACGGCGTGACCGATATCGGCCTCGTCGCCCACCATGAATATGCCGGCTTCTGGACCGAGCTCGTCATGCTCTCTGGACTCAAGGGTGCGGACGGAAAGGCGGACGGATTCTTCGCCGCCGATTTCGGGAAGGTGAATACGACCATCAACTCGGTTCCCACCACGACTGTTCTTTCCAATATCGCCGATGAGGGTTCGTTCATCGTCAAAGCCACGGCGACTTTCCAGGGCGACAATCTAACGGATGCCATCATGTTCCTCGGTCGCACCGGGGCTTTCACCGATCCGTCCTTCCCGGAGGGGGCCATCGGCGTTTTCAGGATGACCGATGTCTTTGGCGATCCGGCTGATCCCACGAAAAAAACCGGCGAGGTTGTCGGGATGATGGGCATGGGCAAGGAAACCACGCCTGGAGTGGACCCCGTTTTCACCACCAACGGGTTTATCAGCTCCAGCTATACCACACGCTCGGTTGATGACAAAGGAAACTGGGATGGATACGACACGAGTAATGCCTTTGACATCCGCGACTTTGCGATTGTTGACGCGAACGGAGACGGGTATTTCGACCCGGTGATCATCGGCTCCTGCGGCCAAGGCGTCGCAGCGGCTGTCTGGGAAGGTTATGTGGATGGCACGGGCACGACCGTTTTGAAGCAGCCGCTGAACAGCGATACGACGGCTCCGCATACCGGCAACTACTTTGGAGTCCTGGTCTACAGCACCAATGGAAAGTTTTCCCCGGTCCTGGGCAAGGCCAACCCGACCGTTTACGCGGCCATTTCCACATCGCCCGGAGTCGATGGTTCGAACGCCTTCGGGTTCTCCCATACAACCACCGGCGGGCTGATCATGCAAAATATGGTGGTCAATGGCTTTTCCCAAGCGGTCGGTAATCTGGCCGGGGCAGGAACTGTCGCGACCTACTCGGTCACCGGGGCCGCCCAGACGCAGACGATCCTTTCGGACATCTACTACCCGGTCACCGCAACGCCAGCTAGCGATGTGTATCAGGGGATGCGCTACGACAACGTCTTTAAGATCTGGAGCTTGGAAATGCCGACTGACTTTTACCAGCTTGCCCCCAACCGGTTGCTGTTGACCGCTGGAGTCGGCGGCTCATCGCTGCTAGGCGCTGGAGGTAAAGGCGGCTCGATCGGGGCAGGGTCGGTCACCTTCGATGCCGATGGGGTCTATGTTTCGGCCTCGATCGAGACCAACAACTACGATGCCGCCACCCTCACGACCGGCAAGGGCGGAAGCGGATTCACCGCAGGCGGAAGCGCGGGTTCGTTCAGTGGTGTCCGCACGATGATCTACAGCAACCCCGAGGCGCCGGTGATGAGCACGCTGACCGCGAGCTCCGGCGGCAGCGCGATGCTCGGAACGGGCGGAAGCGGGGGCGGGTTCTCCCAGATGTCGGTCAATGCCCTTTGGAATAGCACGGCGGAATACGCCGCACGTCTGACCCTCGACGCCGGTGACGGCGGGTTCGGGCTCACCGGCGGTGCCGGCGGCGATCTGAGCGGGCGCGGGACTTCGCTGACTCCCGATGCCGGTGGCTTTCGCACCTTTGAGCTGTTTGCAGGGCATGGCGGTGTGGGCATGAACACCGGCGGTAAAGGCGGCTCGATCAATTCGTTCGTGAACTTCCTGAAAGCCGATGGCACCACCATCTACGGGCCGGCCTTTCTGGCCAGCTACACGGCGGGCGATGGCGGCGACGCCGTCTCCGGCACCGGCGGTGCGGGTGGCTCGATTGTCAATGTCACGCCCTCCACGAAGCAGATGTTTCTGACGGGCAACCTTCTCATCAACGGCGGGTCCGGCGGCAACGGCATGACCGGCGGCGCGGGCGGAGATGTGTCCAGCTTTATCCTCACAGAGACCGAAGAGTATTCGCCCAGCAGCGCGTTCGTTCTGGCGGGTGATGGCGGAGACGGGGTGCTTGGCAATGGCGGGAGAGGCGGAGACCTTACCAACGTGACGGTGACCAGCAAGGGGGCTGGATACCTCTACAACTCCGCAATCAACGGCTCTGTGATCAACCCGGAGACGGGAACTCCCTATGTGATCCAGGTGAGCAAATTCGTCGCCGGTGAGGGCGGTGTTGGTGCGGCGAGTGCCGGTGGTGCAGGAGGATCGCTCAACACGATCAACAGCACAGCCACGGCAGGGGCCGTTGTTGCCATCGCCGGAGACGGCGGGGCCGGATTCAAAGCCGGCGGAGCCGGCGGCCACGTCGGTGGAGGCACTCAACTCAATACCTCCGGGCTGGATGATGGACGGATTGTGGTCTTTGCCGGGGATGGAGGAAATGCCACAGCGGTCACCCTCAAGCAGATCGTCCAGGAAGCATCGGCTCTCCCGATCTACCAGGGGATTATTGCCATGGGAGCCGTCAACGGCACCGGCGGGCAAGGCGGCTCGATCAGCAACTTCAGCACAGCCTCCGCCACCCAGACCAGCACCGACCTCACGGCTGGCAATGGCGGCAGCACGCTCCACTGGGGCCTCACCACATCGGGCCGGCCGGGAACCCAGGCGCCGGGAGTCGGCAATGGCGGCTCGCTGACGGGGATCAGCATCTACGGCGACGTGGGCAAGATGGCCACAGATGTTGCCATCAAGTCCTATGCGGCAAATTTCACCACTGAAGTGCGCAGCCTCACGGCAATCACGCAAATCACCGATTCGACCGGAAACGTCGGGGCCGTTGTCGGTAACAAAGGCTTCGTTCGCAGCGAGCAAACCTGCGCGGGAGGATCAACGGGTTCGGTCAGCAACTTCTCGGCGAGGAACATCATGTCGATGGTCGCGGGTTCGGTGGACCGTCTGGCTGCGATCTCCTCGATCAGCGGGCTGTCCCTCCAGAATGGCGGCACCACGATCGGAGCATACAAGAACACCCCGGTGGCTCATGACTCCAACGCGCCCGTTTACTACGCCGGTCCCAACGGCACCGGCTCGGAGATCGCGATCGCCCAGGCTGGTGGCTCCTTGATGGATGGGGCTGTCCTCACGCAGTCCTGGAGCGGCAACAAGCCACAGTCCCTGCGCATCTTCGTGGGCTAGCCTGGCATTTGACGAAGCGGGGAGCTGCGCCTGAAGCAGTTCCCCCGTTTTGACGGCTGCGCTCCCCGCTGCGCAGGCGCAGGAATTCTTCTCTCGATTTCACATGCCTTTGGTGCCAAGCTGGTCCGGTATGCGCTTTGTTATCCTTGCCTTGGTGGTATTGGCATTTGCCGTTCTGGAAGTTTTCGTGGGTGGTGCTCGTTTGCTGTATGCGATTCCCGGGGTCTCGCTCATTGCGCTGGCCGGACTACTGACGGCTGTCCCCGGGCTTAAGACCAGCCCGAAAGTCAGCCTCGCCGCCCTGGGGTCCGCATTTCTCTTCTCGGCGTATATCCTGGTCCGCAACCGCATGTCCGAGGTCGACTACATCGGCCGGCTGCAATTTTTTATCATGGCGGGCTGCCTGATCGCCTACCTGATCTTCGCTCTGGTTTTGACGCGTTCGGGCAGCCGGAACTGGCTCCTCTACGCGCTGATTGTGATGGCGGTGGTCCAGGTCGGTGTGGGCGTGGTGCAGTTTACCGAGCACAACCAATGGATGCCGCTCCCGTGGGCGCAGAGGCGCGACGACTGGTGGCGGGCGAGCGGCCTTTTCATTTCCCCCAACCATTTTGCCGGGTATCTCGAAATCATCGCCCTCATGGGCCTGAGCCTTGTGGTTTGGGGCCGGATCAGCATCGTGGGGCGGCTGCTGATCGGCTATGCGGCGCTTTGCTGCATCGCAGGCATCGCGATTTCAGGCAGCCGCGGGGGTTATCTCAGCTTCACGTTCGGCGCCTGCATCTTCATGATCCTCACGCTCCTGGCCTGGAAGCGGCTCCGCCCGAGAAAGTTTGCCGCGATCGCCTCGATCTCCGCGGCGGCAGGCGTGCTTCTCTTTGCGGGCATCGTTTACATGATGTTCCAGAGCACGACGGTGAAGGAGCGGTTCATGCAGATCAACGATCCGGAAAACATGCGGCTCCAGCTCTGGTCGGCCGCGCTCCAGCAGTTCGACCAATCACCGGTCATCGGCACTGGCGCGTTCTCCTACCTTTACTACGGCCGGATGTTCCGGGATCCCACCGTGCAGAACGATCCGATCCATGTCCACAACGACTACCTCCAGCTGCTGGCCGACTACGGGATCATCGGAGCGGCTCTGTTCCTCCTCCTGCTGGGTTGCCACCTCTTTTCCGGGAGCAGGTCCTACCTGCAGCTGGTGCGCCAGTCCGAGGCGGCCGATGATCCGCTGAGCAACAATCTGGCGCTCTGCATCGGCGGCCTCAGCGTCATCGCCGCCTACATGGTTCATTCCGTCGTGGATTTCAACATGCAGCTGCCGGCCAATGCGCTGCTGATTGCAGTTGTTTTCGCCATCCTGGCCAACGCCCATTCCAAGCCATCCAGAGACGACGAGCCGCGGGCCGCCCGCCCGATCATTTTTGCGAGATGGCTGCTGCCGGTTTTTTCCCTGGCAGTGCTTATCTACGGGGTGCCGATGATTCCCGGCGATTATTACACCGAGAGGGCTCGCATCGCGCTCGTGCGGCAGAACCAGCCCGCCGAGGCCTTCGAGTTTGCAAGGAAAGGGTTCAAAACGGAATGGTTCAACCCCGATCTCTGCTACTACTACGGCGAGGCCGCACTGAAGATGGCCGCCAACAAGATCGGCGATCCGGCGGTGATGAGAAACGAGGCGCTCTACAGCTTCACGAGAGGCCTGGAGGTTTTCCCCCATGACTCGCGCCTGGCGGTGAAGCTCGGCCAGGCCTATGCCGAGGCGGGCGACTACATCGAGGCGACCAACGCCATCTCACTGGCCGAGGAACTGGATCCGAATTCGTCGTTTGTCTACTTCTACCGCGGCCTGGTCGAGTATATCTCCGGCTACTTTGACGATGCGGAAAACGCCTATAACGAGGCGATCGCACTGGGCGGTGAAGGCGGGCAGCTGGCCGCGGAGGCCTTGAAGCTCCTCATCAAGCAACGAGCGGAAAACAAGACTCCTGAGCTGCCGCTCACACCCGAGCAGCAGAAGGCGGCGAAAGCGATCATCGAGCAATTCAGCGACAAGACCGGACAGCCCGCCGCCGTCCCACAGCCCGATGCCCAGAAGACCGCCCCTCCTGCGTCGGTCGAGCCCGGCGCGGTCGCTCCCCTGCCTGGAACCGGCGCGCAGCCGTAGTCCGGATTGCCGCGGCGCCGCGATTCTCTGCAGGCCCGTCCTGGTGCGGGCTCGTGCGGCCGCGCTCAGGCCTGACCGAGGCGCTTTTCAAAAATTTCCCACTGCCAGACGCGCTCGCCGCCGACGATCTCGCAATTTTTGAGGATCTCGGTGTTGTTGTCCTCCATCCAGCCGAGGGCAGCATCAGCGTAGCGTTCCTGCGCGCGGACGAACTGCTCGTGGATGAGCCAGGCGTGGAGCCCGCGGTCCCGGCATTCGGGCAGGACGCCGAGGACAGTCTGCCGGCACGAGTTGATCCGGTGGGTTTTCATCAGCCAGAAAATGTGGGGGAGCCGGAGCCAGTGCGGCGTCTTTTTCACCCTGGCGAGGATCTCGTTGAAATTCGGCAGGGTGATGGCGACGCCGGCGTCCTTGCCATCCATCTCGGCGATGAGAAGGAGCTTCGGGTCGGCGAGCGCGCGGATATCGTCCGCCGCCGCGAGCAGGTCGTCCATCGAGATCGGGACAAACCCCCAGTTGCGCTCGAGCGTCGAGTTGTAGACCTTGTGCACAATCTTGAGTTCCTCGTCGAGCCGCGCAATTTCCATCGTGCGCATCCGGAGCCGCGAGCGTTTGGCGATCCGGTCCACGATTTTGGCGAGGCGCTCGGGCTGGGGGAGCCGGTGCATCGGGAGGTTGAGGCCGTGGAGGATGCGGGCACCCGCGTAGCCGGCCGCCTCGATCAGGCGCTTGTAAAAGCGCGGGTTCCACACGAGGCCGATGAGCGGCGGGAGGTCGAAGCTGTTGATCAGCAGCCCGCACTCGTCGTTGATGCTCGGATTGTAGGGGCCCCGGATGGCATCCATCCCGGCCGCGCGCAGGACATCCTCCGCGGTTTGGAAAAGCGCGCGCGCGGTGTCCGGGTCGTCCTCGCATTCGAAAAATCCGAAGAACCCGGTGAGGTCGTTGTAATACTCGTTGTGCGAGCGGTTGACGATCGCGGCGATCCGCCCGACCGGCCGGCCGTCGCGCATGGCGATGAACGCGGAAATTGTCCCGTGTCTTTTGTGGAACGCGGAGCCCGGCGAGAGGTATTTGGCGACGCTACCGGGAAATGGCGGGATGAAGCACGGGTCCGTTCCGTGCAGGCTCTCCGCCACCCGCTCGAATTTTTTCCAATCCGTTGGTGTCCGGCAGGCGGAAACAGAACACGTATTTCCGGCAGCCGGTGTTGAGGTTGACTGAGTCATCGAATGTACCAGGTTCCATTGACATTTTTTCGGAAATCCCGCGCCCCGGTCAAGGCCTGAGTCTGCCTGGGGAAAGCACCGCGGGCATCTGCCGGATTTCAATCTCAGATCGCGACGGAGGGAAGTGCCGGTGAAGCCGCTGAGATTGCCTGTGCGTGCTGACCGGAGAGCCCGGCCCGCCCGGAAACCCACGTCCATTTCCACCGACTCGCGGGTTGCAACCGATCGCGTAAAGTGTCACAGTTCCGGGCGGTCGCAGGATTTGACGTTCCGCCCTGGCGGGGATGATAACAACCCATGAAAACCTATCTGCGCATCACGCTTTCGTATCTGGTATTCGGCGTGGTTTGGATTTTTGTCACTGACCGTTTCCTGGTGCCGCTTGCCAGGGATGTCGGCGACCTGACCGAATGGCAGACCTTGAAGGGTCTTCTCTATGTTCTTGTCTCGGGGGCGTTCATCTATTTTCTGACGAAGCGCGCAAGCCACCAGGAGGAAATGGCCGAGCAACGCCGTATGGAAGAGTTCAAGCGCACGGTCAAAAACTCGCACCACATCCTGCTGAATTATTTCAACCAGATGCAGATTCTTATCTTCGAGGCCGAGCGGTCATCGGATTTCGACAAGAGCCTGATCGAGGTCGCCAAGGAGGTGACCGAGGAAGCCGCGGGCGAGGTCCGGAAGCTCGAGGACGAAAGCCCGCGCCAGCCGGGGCCCGGGCCTCGAAGCAGGTTCTGAGACCGTCGGACAGGCCGCAATTCCGGCGTACGCGGATGCGGGTTTGGTTTGATTTTCAACTCCGGGGGATTCATATGTTGTGAGCAGACCATGCGCTTCTCCCCGAAAATTCTTTTCGCTGCCCTCCCGGCCCTCCTCTCGACCGCTGCGGCCCAGTCTCCGCCTGCCGCGGGGAGCATTATCCCCGCGAGCCCGGGATTCGAGGCGGGGGCGAACGTCGCGAGCCTGTGGTATGGCGCGGATGCCTCGGGCGCGGTCGCCGGTGAAGTCCGGCCCCTCGCGGTGCTCGGACAGGATGGGGTGATCCGGGGAACGCCGATGCCGGTTTCGCCGGCGGTCTCGGATCTCAATGCCGACGGCCTTCCCGACATCGCGGTCATGGATGTGCTGGGGTATCTGAAGGTCTACTTCAACTCCGGGACGAAGGATGCGCCGAAATTCACCAACGCCGAGCTTTCTTCGCTCTTTCTCACGCGCACGAGCGCGAATGATCCCGCGCTGCCGCTGCCGCTCCGGGATGTCGAGTGGTGGGTCGCAAACCCGATCCGCGATGCCGCCCGGCGCGGCCCGCGGATTTTTCTGAGCGACCAGCTCGGCTCGACGAGGAATGATCTGATCGTCGGCAACTACAGCGGCGAAATCCTCTTCGTCCCGAACGCCGGCTCGGCCTCGGCGCCGGACTTCAAGCAGCCGCCGGAAATCGCGCGGGCGATCATCCCGACGATGAAAGATGCGCAAAAGAAGTGGGGCAACGTCTTTGCGCCCGCCGTGTGGGACTGGAACAAGGACGGCCGCAGCGACCTCCTGGTCGGCGAGGGATCCTATTCCGCGAACAGCATCCATCTTCTGCTCAACCAGGGCTCCAACGACCGCCCGGTCTTTGATGAGAACAACCGGAACGTCCTCGCATTCGGAATGGGACTTGAGCAGCTCAGCCCCTGCGTCGTCGACTACAACGGCGATGGGTTTCCCGACCTGCTCGTGACCGAGCGCTCCGGGAAGGTTGCCCTCTACCTCTCCAGCCCGAAACCCTGGAAGCCCGGCGACACGCTTGCCTTTGACTCGTTTCTCAGGCCCGGGGGCGCTACGGCCTCACCGGCCGCCGGGACTGCTCCGGATCCCATGACCGCGGCGACGGCTTCCGGCCTCCTCTCGCTCGGTGGGATTGCCACGATTGCCGCGGGCGATCTCAATGGCGACGGGCTCTTCGATCTCGTGTTCGGCAGGGCGAACGGCAGGGTCGCGACCGCCCTGAACACCGGCACCAAGACGCAGCCGAAATTTTCCGACCCTGTCGATCTCAAGTGCGAGAGCAAGCCGCTCCCGCTCATCACGCCGGCGGGCTGGGAATGCGACAGCGGGCTTGCCCGTGGAAACTTCTACAGCTTCATCACGCTGGTGGGCGCGGCGGAGGATCCGGAGGCCAAGCCGGTCGAGGGCTCGCGCTGCCTCAAGGCCGGCTACTTCCCGAGCCCGAACAAAATCATGCCGGCACCGAAGCTGTTCTCCCCGGCCTTTACGGGCTGGGACCGCGCCAACACGTGGCGCATGCACTACGACACGACATTCGGCGCGCCCGCAAATTTCTTCCGCATCCGGTTTCCGGAAAACTGGAACCAGCACAAGGTCCCGCTCAAGACCAAGAAGACCTACGTCTTCTCGATGCGGGTGAAGGGCAGCGGCGTCACCGACGGCATCGTCGCGATCTCCTGCTGGGTCGAAAAGGATTTGTCCGAAGCCAAGCTCGTGCGCGGCGATCGCGGATCGGTCGCGCTCGAGCGGAACCGCCGCGAGGAGAGAAAAGCCGAGGTCATCAAGTTCAGCCCGGGCTCCCAGTGGTCCGAGATCAAGAAGGAGTTCAGCATCAAATTCGACGACAAGGAACTGGATGACATCACCCAGGTCGACCCGCGCTGGTGGGGCCTCTTCATCACCTTTGATCTGGCTCCCGGGGCCGGCGTCCTCTACGTCGACGACGTCCGGCTGGTTGAGAAATAGCCGGCTGCGAAAAAAACCGCCGGACGTAAAAATGAGAAAACCCGTCCGCCTTTCGGCGTGACGGGTCTTCCCGGTGGCGGGAGGGAAATCCGCTAGGTCTGCTCTACTTGAGCTCGGCCTTGAAAGCTTTTCCAGCCGCGAATTTGATGGTCTTCGATGCTTTGATTTTGATCTTCTCGCCGGTCTTCGGATTGATGCCGGTGCGGGCCTTGCGGGAGCCGACCTTGAATGTTCCGAATCCGATGAGCTGGACGACTTTGGTTTTTTTGATGCCCAGCTTGACTCCGTCGATGACGGCGTTTACCGCGCGCTCTGCGTCGGCTTTGCTGCTTCCGAGTGATTTTTGGACTGCTGTGACGAGTTCAACTTTGTTCATGAGGTTTGGTTTGATTGAGGAAGTTTGAAATTAAACTTCTGCCGCGAACCTGCATAAAATCAGGGGTCCTTGTCAAGCGGCGAGCGGAAATTATTTTACGGAAAACCGGGATGGCGATTATTCGCGTGATTTGGGCCGGGTCTTTTGGTTGAAATAGCGGGTTCATGGCCAGCACATTTGGAACGTTGTTTCGCATTTCAACCTGGGGCGAATCGCACGGCGGCGGGGTGGGCGTGGTCATCGACGGCTGCCCGCCGCGGCTGCCGCTCAGCGAGGCGGACATCCAGCCCGACCTCGACCGCAGGCGCCCCGGCCAGAGCGACATCGTGACCCCCCGCAAGGAGTCCGACACCTGCCGGATCCTCTCGGGCGTTTTCCGCGGTCTCACGCTCGGCACACCGATCTCGATTTTTGTGCCTAACACGGATGCGCGGCCCGAGGCCTACAGCGAGATGGAAACGCACTTCCGTCCGTCGCATGCCGACTTCACCTACCAGGCCAAATACGGCGTGCGCAACTGGGAGGGGGGCGGGCGTTCTTCCGCGCGGGAGACGATCGGGCGGGTTGCGGCGGGCGCCGTGGCGGCCAAGGTTTTGCGTCAGCTCATTCCCGGGATCGAAATTCTCGCGTGGGTTGCCGCGGTCCATGACATCGAGGCCGCCGCGGATCCGGCAACGGTCACGGCATCCGCCATCGAGGCGAACGCGGTCCGGTGCCCGGACCCGGCCGCTGCGGCGGCGATGATTGAGCGCATCAAGGCGGTGCGGGCCGATGGCGACAGCGTGGGCGGGGTGATCGAGGCGGTCGTGCGCGGCCTGCCTGCGGGCTTGGGCGAGCCGGTCTTCGACCGGCTGGAGGCGGATCTCGCGAAGGCGATGCTGAGCCTGCCCGCCACGAAAGGTTTTGAGGTCGGCTCCGGATTTGCCGGCGCATGCCTCAGGGGCTCGGAGCACAACGATGCGTTTGAGATGGCTGGCGGCCGGGTCCGCACCGCCACGAACCGCTCAGGCGGCGTGCAGGGAGGGATCAGCAACGGGGAGCCGCTCGCGTTCCGCATCGCCTTCAAGCCCACGGCAACCATCTCAAAACCCCAGGCGACCGTGACGGTGGACGGAGAGGAGTCCACGCTCGCGGCCCGCGGGCGGCACGATCCCTGCGTTTTGCCGCGGGCGGTGCCGATGGTCGAGGCGATGGCCGCGCTCGTGCTGTGTGATCACGTGCTGCGCCAGCGCGCGCTCGATGCGCTGCCGCGCTGACCGGATGAGTTCTCTGGCCTCACCATTCTGGCAGGGAATGTTTTTCCTGGCCGCAGGTCTTTATCTTTTGTGGGAGGTCTCCGTCGGGTGGCGGCGGGGTGTCGTGCGCAGCGCGGTTTACTTCGGCGCGGTTGTTGTGTCCGGGTTTGCCGGGGTGATCGCCGGGCAGGCGGTGGCTTCCGCGTGGGGGAGGGTTCTCCCGGGCTCGGCCTTCCTTGCGGGGCTTGTGGCAGGCGCCTTTGTTGTCGTGCTTGTCATGGTGACCTGCATCGTTGTTGGCGCGCTGCTGTTCAAGCGCACGGCGCAGCAATCCTCTGCGTTCGTCCGCCTCCTCTTCGGCGCCGGCGGCGCATTTTTCGGCCTGCTCCTCGGACTGGCGGTGCTCTGGGGCGCGATCTCCATCGTCCGGGTCACTGGAGCGATGGCCGAGACGACGATCGCCGACCGCCCGTCGACGGCCTCGTCCAGCATCCTGCGCGCGTTCGCCAAGCTCAAGGAATCGATCGAGCTCGGCGAGGCCGGCCGGATGGTCGAGTCGGTCGACGTGCTGCCGCCCGCGACTTACAAGATGATCGGGCAGGTGGGGGCGCTCGGCTCCGACCGCGACGCCATGGTGCGCTTTCTCGACTATCCTGGCGTGCAGGAACTCCTGCAGAACCCCCGGATGGCCAGGCTGCTCGAAGATCCCTCCGTGCTTCAGGCTTCCCAAAGCGGCAACTTTCTTGCTCTCATGAGCAACAAGTCTCTGCTTGAGGCGGCCGGGGACCCGGCCCTCATGAAACTGCTCCAATCGTTCGACCTGCAAAAAGCGCTCGATTACGCCGTCCCCTCCGCAGAAGCTTCCCCAACACCGAAGAAAAAAAACCCATGACCGAATACTTTGCCACCATCGGCCTCGAAGTCCATGTCCAGCTCAAGACGCGCACGAAGATGTTCTGCTCGTGCGCCGTCGAATTCGGAGCCGATCCGAACACGAACGTCTGCCCGGTCTGCCTCGGCCTGCCCGGCGCTCTGCCGGTGATGAACGAAGAGGCGCTCCGCCTCACCGCGCTGGCCGGCCTCATGCTCGGCTGCGAAATCGGACCGGTCTGCAAGTTCGACCGGAAAAACTATTTTTATCCGGACATGCCGAAGAACTACCAGATCAGCCAGTATGACATGCCGTTCTGCCTCGGCGGCGAGGTTCCGCTCCACGATCTGGCGTATCCGAAGGATGCCCAGAAGACGATCGCGACAAAGGACAAGAAGATCCGGCTCACGCGCATCCACCTTGAGGAGGATGTGGCGAAGAGCTTCCACATGGAGACCGCGACCGGGATCGACTTCAACCGTGCGGGCACCCCGCTCCTCGAGATTGTCGGCGAGGCCGACATCGCCTCGCCCGAGGAGGCGTTCGCCTACCTTACCGTCCTCCAGCAGGTCATGATCTACGGCGGCATCAGCGACGCCGACATGGAGAAGGGCCAGCTCCGCTGCGACGTCAACGTCTCGGTCCGGCCGGTCGGCACGGAAAAGTTCGGCACCAAGATCGAGCTGAAAAACCTGAACTCGATCTCGGGCGTCCGTCGCGGACTGGCGTTCGAGATCCCGCGGCAGATCGAGATCCTGCGCGGCGGCGGCACGCTCCAGCAGGAGACGCGCCGCTGGGACGACGTGCGCGGCGAGACGACGCTCATGCGCATCAAGGAAAGCGCGCACGACTACCGGTATTTCCCCGATCCCGACCTCCTGCCGGTCCGCACCGAACCGATTGTCGCGGTCGCCCGTGGGCGCCAGCCCGAGCTGCCCTGGCACAAGCGCGCCCGCTTTGTGGCCGACTACGGCGTGAGCGACTACGATGCGGCCGTGCTCGCCAACGACCTCGCACTCGCCTCGTATTTCGAGGAGGCCGCGAAGGGCGCCAAGAAGCCGAAGAGCGTCGCCAACTGGATCCTCAACGACCTCCAGAGCACGCTTTCATCGGCCTCGCTGCGTATCGATGCCTGCCCGCTCCGCCCGCACGCTCTCGACGAGTTGGTCAACCTCATCGACGACGGCGCGATCAACTCGAAGCAGGGGAAGGAAGTCTTCGCGGAGATGTTTGCCAGCGGGAAATCCGCAGCCGCCATCGTCGAGGAAAAGGGCCTCAAGCAGGTGAGCGACACCGGGGCGATCGAGCTCCTCGCCGACGAGGTTATTGCCGCAAACCCCGGCCCGGTCGCCGACTACAAATCCGGAAAAACCAGCGCGATCAACTTCCTCAAGGGCCAGGTCATGAAACTCTCCAAAGGTAAGGCCAACCCCGCCGTGGCCGGCGAAATTCTCGAGAAAAAACTCGGCTGATGCTCGAGGCCTGGACAGCGTGGATGGACCAGAGCATGCTCTGGATCGAGCAGAGCGGGTGGGTTGGCTGGATCTGGTTCATCATCCTCTACACGGCCTCCTGCGTCCTCTTTCTCCCCGGCTCGGTGCTCAGCTTCGGTGCCGGTGCCGTCTACGGGTTCTGGTCCGGGACGCTGCTCGTCTCGCTCGGTTCAGTGGCCGGCGCGATGGCCAACTTTCTCTCCACGCGATACCTCCTCCGCGGCTGGATGGGACGCCGGTTTGCCGGCAGCCGGAAATTTCAGGCGCTCGACCACGCCGCCACCACCGACGGATGGCGAATGATCATCCTCATGCGCCTCTCGCCGATCCTGCCCCACAGCCTCGTGAGCTGCGCGTTCGGGCTCTCCCGGATCTCGTTCTGGCGCTACCTCTTTGCCTCCTGGATCGGGTTTCTCCCGATCAGCGCCGCCTATGCCTACGGCGGCGCGGTGATCGGCAAGGCCGCGAAAGGCGGCATCCACCAGGGCCCCTGGGCTTGGGCGATCTACGCCGCCGAGCTCGCACTCACCGTGCTTATCACCGTCTGGATCACACGCATCTCCCAGAAAGCCCTCCGCACCTACGCCCCCGAAGTCGCGGATGCCATTGTCGAGGAGGATGCCGCCGGAAAGCTCCCTGTGCAGGCACCCTGCCCGCGGGCCGGCAGCCGGTAGGTCCGTCCGATTTCCGGACTTCACCGACCTGTCGCTCCAGACGCCGCGCCCTCCACTCCGGGAATGGGCCGCGCGGCCCTGTCTTGCAGCAAGTCGATTGGCTTTTCCGGCGGTTGGGCCGGTGCATCGCAACCACTCAATCCGCAAGCGGAACAGCGGGGGCAGCCCGGAGGGCGGAGCGGATAAAGAGAGCGATGGCAGTCCAGATGAGGACGAAGGCGGCGAGCTTGTGAAGTGGGAATGGCTCATGGAAGATCGCGACGCCGACCAGGAGCTGCAGAGTCGGCGCCAGGTATTGAAAGAACCCCATCGTTGAGAGCGGCAGCAGCTTCGCGGCATTGTTGAACCAGAGCAAAGGCAGCGACGTCACGATCCCGGACCCGAGAAAAAGCAGCGTGAGCGAGCCGGAATTCAGAAAGCTCGACGGCTGGTGGTGCGCGTTCATGAGCGCGAGAATCAGGAAGGCCAGCGGCGTGAGGAGCGCCGTTTCCGCGAGGATTCCCACCACCGGCGATGCGGGCACCATCTTGCGTACGAGCCCGTAGAGCCCGAAGCTCAGCGCCAGGCCGATCGCAATCCAAGGCACCGTGCCGAGGTGTGCCCCGAATACCACCACGCCCACAGCCGCCAGGACTACGGCGACAACCTGCAGGCGCGAAAGCCGTTCTTTCAAAACCAGAAATCCCAGGAGCACATTCACCAGCGGGACGATGAAGTAGCCGAGGCTCGTCTCGACGATCCGCCCGGCATTCACCGCGTAGATGAAGATCCCCCAGTTGAGGCTCAGCAGCGCTGCCGTGAGCAGCAGCGCGCCGAGGATTTTCGGCGAACGCATTAATGCCCGCAGCTCCGGTCCCCGCTTGAGCGCAGCCGCCAGACCCGCCATGAAGACCAGCGACCAGAGCACCCGGTGGCAGACGATCTCGACCGGAGGAACCGGGCCGAACAGCTTCCAATACAGCGGAAAGAGCCCCCACGCCCCATAGGCGAGCACCGCGTTCAAAACGCCGGATAGAAATGGATGCGGCCGGATTGCGGACATGGGAAACGGAGACCAGACACCCGCTTTGATCCGGGCGAAAGATAATTTATCCGTTGAACCCGCCACAGTGTCAGGGTGCGATGAAAACTGCGTGCGGAAATGGCGATCCGCAGCGCAGGGCTGATGTCCCTTCCGCCCTCGGGCATGATCTGCAGAGACAATCAACTTCGATCGCGCCAAAGCGGGGACATGGGATGTCAGCCCTCGTGTGCTCGATCCGTGACAGCCCGGCCTCAGCCGCAACCGCTTTATACCCGAAAAACGTTTTTGAACTACCGGGTGCACGGAGCACACAGACCGAAATCAAAAAACAAGCTGCCTATATTTTTTCCGTCCCACATACCGCTCCTTCCTCAGATCTCGTAGTCCTCCGTGGTGAGTCATCGCCGGATCCATGTTAAATAACACCCGCAGCAACCTATAATTTCGTTGACTCAATATCTTGATCCACGTCAAAATATTTTAATGAATACTTCCAGATACTTCCATGGGGTAGGATGTAACACACAAGCGGGCGGCGTTTGGAGATCAGGAGGTAGCGCGGGGTTGCGGAGGCGATTGAGTGGGGTGCTGCTGGCGGCGGCTGGAGTCCTTGGATGGGCCGGGGATGTGAAGGCGCAGGCGGTGCCGATGGTTTTCAGTAACGACACCGGGGTGAGTTCGAGCCAGATTTTCATCCAGTTTCTCGGCGGCGGGCAGGTGGACGGCTCGTTTGTCGATGCCTTTGGCGTGACGCGTAATATCGACGCGAACACCGCGTATTCACTCGACCAGATCACGAATCCGGCGACCGGGCTGGCGCAGGTGAACGTGAGCGACTTCAGCGGCCGCATCTACATGAACTACGGGCCGTATGGCCTGCAAAATCTGGGGGCCGACCAGGGCGGATATACTCCGGCGGCGGCGACACCGACCGATCCAAACTACTCGACGCGCTGGCAGTATTTCGAGGCGACGATCGACCAGACGACGAACGGCGGGTCGACCATCTACGCCGATCTTTCGTACATCGACTTTACGGCGATTTCGCTTTCGATGTATGCGCGGTTTTCCGGAAACAACACGATCGACACGTCTGTGCAGAACGGGAACCAGACGACGAGCAACACCCAGCTCCTGGTGAACGCAACGGTCGGTTCCTCGGCGAACAGCACGCTGGCGGTGATGCCGCAGGGAGCCTCGAGCACGCTGCCGAATCCCACGTTCGCCAGAGTGATCAGTCCCCAGTTCAGCGCCGATGGCACGTTCCATGACTTTACCAACTATATCAATGCGCTGGGCGGCAACTCGACGACCGCAAAGCTCTCCGGGCTGTTTGTGGGGACAGGCGTTCAGCCGACGAGCGATGTGGCCACCCAGCAACAGATCTACAACTTTCTGGCGACGTTCAGCGGCAACGCGACGACCGGCAACGTCACGCTGGTCTCGATGCCAAACTCCGGGAACAGCACGACGCCGGGATTTCCCGGGGTGGGCAACAGCACGACGATCGTCATCTCAAACGCGGACCTCAACTCGCAGAACGGGATCTACGGGAACAATGTGCCGTATTCGATTAACGGCGGGCCGAAGACAAACGGGATCACGAACGACGTCTACGGCCGGGTGGTCGGCGATCTCTTGGCCGGCCTGAGCTTCGGGTATGTCGGAAGCACGGTGCCGTTCGCCACCGCGACGGGTAACACGACGATTGGCAACCTGACGAGCACCCAGTGGTGGGCGGGAGGCGAGACCGGGAATCCGGTGCTCATCGGGGACGGGACAGGAGCGACCGTCTCGTGGCTGGAGACGCCCGCTGGCCAAGGGATTTATTTCGGCGGGGCACAGCCAAACCACGCGGACTACTACAATGGCTATGCGGCGAGTTTGGTGCCATACACACCGGCCTACGGGTTCCCGCTGCAGGATCGCCTCGGAAACAACCTTCTCGTCTATAATACGTTCACCAATAACAGCACATACCTGCAGCTCACCGTGAACGCGGACGGCGGCGCACCCCTGCCTACCAGCATCTGGACCGGAAACGCGACCGACGGCCAGTGGACCAGCGCCGCCAACTGGAATCCGAACGGCATCCCATCCGGCAACGCCACAGTCCAGTTCGTCGGAAACCACACCCAAACGGTCACGGTCAACACCGGCGGAAACGTCACGGTTGCCGGCATCGCGTTCAATTACGCCGCTGGAAATTTTACCATCGCCAACAACACGATCACCCTCGCCGGCGATATCATGAACTCGTCGAGCAAAACGCAGACGATCACAAGCAATCTGACGCTGGCTTCGAACAGCACGGTGACCGCAGCGTTCGGCGACCTGACGCTCGGGGGAGCTGTGGCGCTGAGCAACAACGCGACGGCCCGCACGATGCGGTTTGCCGGCACCCACAACGCCACGCTGAGCGGGGCGATCACAGACGGAGTCGCCGCGGGCGGCGCAATCGTGAAGACCGGGAACGGGACGCTCACGCTGAGCGGGGCGAACGGGTTCTCAGGCGGTCTCCAGCACCAGTCGGGCACGCTCGTGCTCGGGAGCAACACGGCTGCAGGCACCGGCACGCTCGCGCTCGGGCAGGCGCCGTCCTCGGACCCGGCGGTCGTGCAGGCGGCCGGCGGGCCGCGCGCGCTGGCAAACCCTGTCACCGTGGCCGGCGACACCTCGTTTACCGGATCCAACCTGTTCACGTTCAGCGGACCGGTCACCCTCGCATCGACCGTCGTCACCTCCGGCAACGCCTCGACCACCTACAACGCGTTCACCCTGAGAAATTCCGTCGGTGTCGAATTTTCCGGTGCGATCGGCGAGTCGCTGGCGGGTGCGGTGGTAACAAAATCCGGGAATGGCACGATGACATTCAGCGGAAGCTCGCCGAACACGTTCACTGGCGGCCTGGCCGTCACCGGCGGTGTCCTGGAGCTGAACAAATCGTCCGGGCCCGCTTACGGTGGCGCGCTCTCGATTGCGAACAGCGCGATCGTCCGCCTTCTGGCAAACAACCAAACGCCATCTACGAACGTATCGATTGCGGACACCGCCCAGCTGGATGTCCAGTCATACCAGACGGCGATCGGCAACCTGAGCATGACCGGTGGCACCGTGGCCGGGAACGGCACGCTCTCGATCGCCAGTGGCGGCACAATTCTCTTTTCTGGCGAGGGGGCGTCTACCGCTTCGATTGCAGCCGGCTTGAACTTCGGGAACGGGACGGTGACGTTTAATACCCAGAACAACGCTGCCACAACAGAGATGAGCGTCACCGGTCCGCTCGCCGGCACCGGCTCGTTCACCAAGACCGGCTCGGGCACGCTCGCCGTCCTCGGGACCAACAACACATTCAACGGCACGATTACTGTCGGGCAGGGAATTCTTGCGACGTCCACGATGGACGCCTCAATCTTTGCCGCCAACGGCGCGGTGAGCCCGGGCGGTGCCGGCGGCAACACGACCATCACCCTCCGCGGGTTCAGCACCACCTCCAACGCGACGCTGAATATCTTCGGCGGGCTCGCCATGGACCTTGGCACGGGAGGCGCTTCCGACCAGATCACGGTGAACACCACAAATGGGCTCAACCTCGGCAACGGGACGATTTTCCTCTTCAGTAGTTCGGGGTTCGGCGGGAATGCCTCCAGCTCCTTCACTCTCGTCAGCGGCGGGGCCTCGTCGTGGCAGGTCGCCCCGACCCCATCGACCTTCACGTTCGCCTCGGTGGATATTCCCGGGCTCACCGGCACGTTCAGCTACGCCGGCAACGCCCTTGTCTTCAACGCCCAGGCCGGCTCGAACGCCACCTGGACCGGATCGGGCGGCAACTGGACGACCGGCTCCAACTGGCTGGCGAACCAGGTGCCGGCCCCCGGCGCCGACCTCTTCTTTGCCGGGAGCTCGCAGTCGGTCACGACCGGAGGAAACCAGACGACCGGCGCGATCACGTTCACCGGAGCCGGAGGGTTCACCCTGACCGATAACACGATCACGCTGGGCGGGAACCTGGCCAACAACTCCAGCGCAGTCCAGACGATCGCGAGCGCGATCGCGCTCAACTACAGCCGAACGGTCATCGCCGGCACAGCCGGGCTCGTGCTGAGCGGGAACGTCGCGCTGAGCAACTCCGGGATCGCGCCCGGCACGCTGACATTCAACGGGGACTCCTCGACGCTGGTTTCCGGCCCGATCTCCGACGGCCCGGCCGAGGGCGGCAGCGTTATCAAATCCGGCAACGGGACGCTCACGCTCACCGGCAACAACTCGTTCAACGGTCCGCTCCTCATCCAGCAGGGCGTGCTGGCGGCCAACTCGGCCCTGGCGCTCGGCAGCGGGGTCGGTCCCACATCCGGCCCCGGTATCAAGGGCCCGAACTCCCTCGTGTTTAATGGCGGCACGCTCCAGGCGACCGGCAATATTTTCTCCGGCCTCAACCGCTCGCTCATCCTTAATTCCACCGGGACGATCGATACGAACGGATTCGGCGTCACGATCAACGGAACGATCGAGGGCACCGGCGGACTCGCGAAAACCGGGAACGGCACGCTCACCCTCAACCAAGCGAACACGCTTTTTGAGAACACTTACGCCGGGGGCACGACGGTCAGCCAGGGCACACTCCTGATGAATGCGTACAACGTGCTCGGCAGCACGGCCGGCGGGACGACGGTCACCTCTGGCGGCACGCTCGCGATCAACGCCTCGGTCAAGGACAGCGGGGGCAACTTCAATATCACCGGTGAGTCACTCACGCTGAGCGGCACGGGGGATGGAGGGACCGGCGCCCTGTATCTCGCAGCCAGCGACGCCACATGGGACGGGAGCGTGACACTGGCAGGGAACGCGTCGATTCAGGGTGCGGACAACACCCTCCTTATCCTCTCGCGGGAGGTGGTCCTCGGCAACGGCACGCTCACCGTCGGCGGATCCGCCACGGCCGTTACCAACCTTACCGGAAGCCTCTCGGCCTCGGCAGGTGGCGGGATCACCAAAACCGGCAACAGCACGCTCAGCATCGGCGTCCTCGGCAGCGGCACGTTCAGCCAAAACGGCACGCTTGTCATTGGCGGCAACAACCTCGGCTACAACGGGACGACGACTGTTCAGGGCGGCATCCTCAACGTGCTCAACAACGCCGCGCTGGGCAGCGGCACGTCCGCACTCAACGTCCAGACGGGTGGCACGCTCCAGTTCATGAGCACCGGCGACATGAACGTCGCGTTCTCCCCTGCCGCAGCGGCGATCTCGCTCAGCGGAAATGGCTCGGGTGGAATCGGCACCCTCAACAACAATACCACCGGAAACACGACAGTCTCGGGGGCGGTCGCCCTGGCCGGCAATGCCCTCGTGAAGGCGACGACAGGCCGACTGATTCTTGCCGGGGACATCGATCTGGGCAACTCGACTTTGAGCACGATGAGCGCCTCGGTGCCGGTCGCCCTCACCGGGAACATCACCGGCGCGGGCGGGATCTCGACGTTCAGCACCGGCGGCCTGAACCTCTCGGGCAACAACTCGTTCACCGGCGGGACCACGGTCGTGAACGGCACGACCCTCACCGTCTTGAGCAACGGGGCGCTTGGCTCGTCTGCGGCCGGAACGACGGTCGCCACCGGCGGCTTCCTCCAGCTGCAGGGCGGGGTGACGGTCGCCTCCGAAAGCCTCACGCTGAACGGCACACTCACCGGCACGTCAGGCAATAACACGTTCGGCGGAAACATCACGACCTCCGCAACCTCATCCATCATCGCCCAGGGAGGGCAGCTCAACCTCACCGGCAACATGATCCTGGGCTCGCCGACTCCCACGTTCACGACGGCCACCGCGAATGCCACGCTCGCGCTTGCCGGCCAACTCACCGGATCCGGCGGCCTCGCGGTCACGTTCACGGGCAACGGCACGACCCAGTGGAACGGCAACACATCCGGGTTCGCGTCGGCCGTCGCCAGCGTCACCAATGGTGTGCTGGCTTCGAGCGGTAACTATTCGGCCATCCAGCTGACGGTGGGCACGGGCGCAAGCTCCTCGAACAGCACTGCCCCGACGTTCAGCCCCGGCGGGACGAACAACATCACCACCGTCTTCGTGAATCAGCTCAACACCAACAACGGCACGTTCGCGATGGATCTCGCCCCCGGCAGCATTTCAGACAACATCACCGTCTCCGGCGGCGGTCCGAACCTCGCAGGAGGCGCCAACTTCTTGTTCACGAGCACCAGCAACGCCTCCGGTCTCGCAGGAGGAAATTATACGCTGATCTACTCGCCCGACGGCGTTAATCCCGGGAGCCTCTCGTTCACCGCTCCGGGGTCGCTCGCCGGGCTTTCCGGGAACCTTAGTATCAGCTCCGGAGCGCCCGGCACGGTCACGTTCCAAGTATTTGCTTCGACCCCGATCTGGGACGGCTCACAGAACAACTCCTGGGCGACCGCCTCGAACTGGAGCGTCGGAATGACCCCGTCAAACGGCTCGACGGTTGCGTTCAACTCGGCCAACGCCACCACCGTCGACACGCAGACCGACCGCCTTGCGGGAGGAATCACGTTCGGCTCCGGCTCCGCTCCGCTCGTCCTGGCGAACAACACGATCCAGCTCTATGGCGCGGTCGTCAACCAGTCGACCGCCCTCCAGACGATCGGGAGCAATCTGACGCTAGTCGGCGATGCCTCTCTTAACGCGGCCTCGGGCAACCTTTCAGTCACCGGCCCGGTGAGCTTCGGGACCGGCGCGGCGTCGCGGGTGCTCACGGTGACAGGGAGCAGCAACACGGCGATTTCCTCGCCGATCACCTCGGTCCAGAGCACCTCCGGGTCGCTCGTCAAATCCGGCACAGGTATCCTCACCCTCTCCGGGAACAGTTCATTTGCCGGAACGACGACGATCACCGCCGGCACGCTCGTCGTCGACGGCGCCCTCGGTGCATCGAACGATGTGACCGTCGGCGCGGCCGGCACGCTTGCGGGTTCTGGGACGGTGGCCGGCAACGTGGATGTGTTCGGCACGCTGTCGCCGGGCAACAGCCCCGGGATCATGACCACCGGCGACCAGGTTTGGAATTCCGGCGGCAACTACAACTGGCAGGTGCAGCACGCGACCGGCACCCCCGGCACCGCGTTCGACACCATCCAGGTCAACGGCACCCTGGACCTCAGCAGCATCAACACCGGCGGGTTCACGATCAACCTTTGGAGCCTTAACGGCCTCGGCGCGAATGGTAACGTCGTCGGCTTCACCTCGGGCGGTTCCTATACTTGGACGCTCGTGACCGCCTCGCTGGGCATCACAGGCTTCCAGGCGTCCGACTTTTCGATCCAGACGGCCGCTGCCAACGGCACCGCCGGCTTTAGCAACCCGAACAACGGGAGCTTCGCCATCGTGCAGGACGGAAATACGCTCGTCCTGACCTACAATACCGTTCCCGAGCCTTCCGTCTGGGCGCTGATCGCGATCGGGCTCGGCGCTCTCCTCTTTCTCCGCCGGCGGGGAAATCTCATCGCACTCCCAGCCCGGGACGGGCGCGTGGGGGTCGAGCCCGTTGGCGGCGAGCCAGTCGGGGTTCGAAAGCTTTGAAAGGTATTTTGCCCCGGTGTCGCAGAGGATGGTGACGATGGTGCGGCTGGGACCTTGCTCGATTCAAATCGTTCAGGTTCTGCTACAGATCCTGCGACGGCCGGAAGGCCCAAGGGGTTAAAGTTGTTGATGGCATGATTTTGTGTGCTTCCCCTGCCCTTCGCGCCCCGCGTCTGACTTGGTGAGACCGCCGCCGGTTGCGGGAGATCCAGCGGGTGCTACATTGATTCCATGGATTGTCTTGTGACTTCAGAAGTGCAGTGTCCGCATTGCTGGGAGAAGTTTGACATCGAGGTGGATACCAGCCAGGGCTGCGTCGAGACGGTGGAGGATTGCAGCGTCTGCTGCATCCCGATGACCCTCCGGATCGTCTGCCAGCCGGGACGGGTGATCTCGATTGAGGCCACACCTTGAAGCGGACGGGAAACGGCTTGAGGACTTCTTAAAGCAGGCTCAGTTTCCGCCTGGAAAAATCACACGATGGATTTGATAAGGCCGCCCTCCGCCCGGATGCTGGCGCCATTGATGGCGGAACTCAACGGTGAAGCGAGAAAGGTGACCACATGCGCAATTTCCTCCGGCCGGATGAACCGCTGAATCAGCGAGTCGGGCTCCGTCTCCCGAAAGAAGTCTCGGGTGAATTCCTCCTCGCTCTTGCCTGCGGCGCTGGCGCTGTCCGTCAGCCATTTTTCCACGCCCTCGGTGCGTGTGGGACCCGGAAGCACGGAATTGACCGTGACATTCTCTCCGCACCCCCTGGTGAGATTTGCCAGTCCGCGCCCGATCACCACCTGCGCACCTTTGGTCATCGAGTAGTGAATCATACTCTCGAGCCCTCGAATCCCCGCCTCACTTGCGATGTTGATGATGCGTCCGAAATCCCGTTTCAGCATGGACGGGAAAAAATGCCGGCACAGGCGCACGGTGCTCATCACGTTGGTCTCAAAAAAACGCAGCCACTCGGCGTCACCGATCTCCTCAAACCTGCGGGGTTCGAAGATGCCCATGTTGTTGACAAGAATATCCAGAGGGCCCTGTGCATCAATCGCCGCGCAAACTTCCGCCGCTTGCGCGGGATCGGAGAGATCCCCATCGATGGGAACAACGTCGCCCAGACATGACAAACGCGAAGCTGCGGCGGCGGTATCCTTGCGGCCATTGATAAGAACCTTTGCGCCCTCCCGCAGAAAAGCCTCGGCGACAGCGTGACCGATCCCCTTGGTTGAGCCACTGATAAAAACGATGCGGCCGTGAAGTTCCAGGTTCATAAAAGTGAAAGTGACAAGCCATCACCTTGATGCCACCCGCAACCGCTGTCAAATCACCTCCTGACCCCTGGCTCCCTGAGACATAGGGTGCAGAAATGGCAATGTCCGGCTTTATCCCGGCAGGCGTGAGGTGGCACGGCGAAGAACCTCGCCGCGAAAAAACGGCCGGTGGAGGAAGGCCATGATGATCATCACCACCACTCCGAGCGCGATGACCCCGCCACCCATAATAAAAACCAGACCGACCCCGCAGACCTCCGCGCCGCTGCCAAAATCGGGATCGAGGCTGGAGATGGTCGTATTGACGAAGATGATCGAAAGGATGATCCCTCCAAGCCCGGGCATGAGGATTTTGGTGAGAAATGTCTGAACGGACTGAAACGCCTCGTGCCGGAAATACCACACGCACGCAAAGGCCGTGATGCCGTAGTAAAAACAAACCAGCAGTCCGAGCGCTGTGATACTGTCCCACAGCGCATCCTGGCTGATCAGGCGGATGCCGATATAAAAGACCGCCGCGACGACACCTGAGGCTATCACTGCGAAGGAAGGGGATTGGTATTTTGGATGCACCTCGGCAAATTTCGACGGGATCGCCTTGTAGTGCCCCATCGCCAGCAGCGTTCTTGCCGGGGACAGTCCGGTGGACTGCAGGGAAGCCGCTGCGCTGCACAGCACCGCCAGCGACAGAAAGATCCCCGCGCTCCCCATCACCGGATGCGACAGCAGACCAAAAACATTGTCCGACATATCCGGGTTGTTCAGCCCGGTGGGTCCTTCCCCGGTTCCAGCATACGAGACCGTCGCCGTGGCAATCAGGGCATAGATGGCCACCAGCGTCAGGATCAGAATCGCGGCGGCCAGCCCGGTCGAGCGGCCTTTGTCCTCCTCGCCGCCCTCCTCGCTCATTGTCATCACCGTATCCCAGCCCCAATACACAAAGATCGAAACCGCAAGGCCGGCCGAGAACGTGGCGAAGGAATCAACAGCCAGAGGGTTGAACCACTGCCAGTGCACGGGCACGGAATCCGGGTTGCTCCCGTTGTTCGCCCCGATGAATGCCGCCACAATGAACCACCCCAGGCCGAAAAGTTGGATGGCCACCATCGCATACTGGAACCATTTCGTGGATTGCATGCCGCGCAGGGAAATCCACGTCGAAATCGTCAGGAAGATCACAACCACGAGGATGTTCACCACCGGGTTCTGCCCGACCGCCGAGATCGCATCATTTTGAAAAATCTGCGCTAGCGCGATGAAGAGGAAGGACTCCGCAATCCCGGCCGTGTTCGAAATCACGATGATTGTAGCCGCCAGCAGCCCCCAGCCGGCAATCCAACCCACCCATGGACCGAAGGCGGTCGTGGCCCAGGTGAATGTCGTTCCCGAATCCGGAAGCGCCCGGTTGAGCGCCAGGTAACCCATCGCCACAAGGAACATCGGCAGAAATCCGATGATGAAAATCGCCGGCAACTGGTCGTTCACCCAGCTGGCAGCCGGCCCGAGGGCGGCCGTCATCGTGTAGGCCGGCGCGCAACACGACAACCCGATCACCACCGCCGCAAATGCAGTCACCTTCCCCTTCGCCAGCCCCTTGCCTTCTCCAGACAAATGCCCCACCGGGTTTTTTGATGACGTACTCATCTATTGAAAATCCCCCACTCCAATCCTGTCGCGCAGGATTGGCCATTGATGAAATCGCATACCCATCCCAAGCAGTTATTGGGCCATTCCCCTTCGGGCAAGCCCGAATCGCACGGGTCGGAGCGACGTATTCCGCATGCCCCCCCCGAGCCAATCGTCCATGACCGTTAGACGAAGGCGGGGAGAGTCGGCCCATCGGGCCCACGCGTTTTTTATCCGTGCAACGCCTCAAGCACCATCGTTGGGTTTCGTTGAGGAACGAGCAGAAGTGGGGATGGTCCGATTCACTGTGCGCACGCAACTGTCAGGGGAGAACACCCGGGCCGGGTGTGCTCCACAGCGTAAGATGCTTGGGCCGGGGAGTTGACGACCATTGAAACACTCAACGGCGATTCCTGTAGAGAAAATTTGAAAAATTTTGTTCAGAGCCGGATTCGGGTTTAAACAGATACGCCCAAAGGCATTTTGCACTGGTCCAGAACAACGTCTAAGGTTGACGTTAGCGACATTCGGTTCAGTTCGTGCATGTGTGAAATTGCACGTATGCACGGGCTGACCCCATTTACCATTTACGGACTGACCCCGTTTACAAAGCGCATTGGAGAGAACCAAAAAAACAACCTACTGAGGATTTACATGTCTTTCTTGTAAATCCCCGTCAAAAGATCAGCGAATTATTTAACAGTGAAGTAGTTATTCAGCAAGTCATTGTACTCAGCTAGCAACTTTATCCTGTCATCATCGTTGAGATCCGAAGTCGCAAGCGTTTTCTTGAGTTGTAGCAGGCTATGAAAATCCTTCAGCGTCTTTTTCGCATCACCTGAATTTGTGTCACCGGAAAGCGCTGTGGTTATATTGCTGTTTGCGAAGACATCCTTGCCAAGCCTTAGACATGCCTTCTGGTTGCCATCGCCATCATGCTTTTCTGCCCATATGTTTGCACTAGCTTCATTCAATTCTTTCTGGATCGACTTTGCTTCAGAAGGAGTCAGCTTTCCGTCTGCTTTGCAATTTTTCTCAAGGTCGGAAATCGATTTCTGCTGGCTTTCCATTTTACTGATTTCGTCTTTGGTCAGATACCCTTTCTTGATGCCTTCGTTGATTCGTTTTTCCTGATGTGCTTCCCTTTTGTCTATATTATGCTGCCCCTTACCTTCGCCAGGCTTGATATCTTTCTTTACCCCGTTATTAGCTTTTTCCGGTTTATCAGTCTTATTAACATTGGCTGGTTTATCAGCCTTATCCGGTTTATCAACCTTTGAGGCTTTATCAGCTTTGGCCGGTTTATTAGCCTTATCAACCTTTGCCGCTTTATGAGGGTTTCTGGCCTTGTCAGGCTTGTTATGTTGAGCATAAGCTGAAGACGCCAAAGCGATCATAGTCATTATAGACACTGACATGATTAGCTTGTTCATATTACACTCCTGAATTTTGATGGCTGCTGATAAGAAATCGCTTTCGGCCCTCCAGGACGTTCCCCCGGAGTTTGAATCTGGAAGCGATGATTTCCATGCCGGGACACTGCCACATCTGGCTTTGAGAGTCAAACACCCGCCATTTTGTGGTTCGGGGCGCGTCTAGAACCACAAAATGGCGGGTCCGGCGAGGAGGCAGGCTGGAAATTCGAGCCTCCAGAGCGCACCTTGCCGCTGCTGGTAAACCTGGGGTCGGTGTGCATATTCTTGCCTTTTTCCGAACCGGCTAGGTTCGTCCGGGACGCGCTGCTCGAGTTTTTTCAATCCGCTCTGTGCAGAAGCACGCGGCCATTCGCCGCGCTTCTCATGCTGAGTTCCACCGCAATCCATGCCTGCGCGACGCTTGCGCGCCGGCAGCGCACGGCGGCGGACGAACGGGGTTGCAGCGCCGGCGAGGGGGCGAAGCCGGAAAGCGGACGGGGGATCTGAAAATGAAAACGGGCACGGCGTTGCCGCCGTGCCCGGAAGAACGAAAAGCTGGCGTGTTACTTCATGAGGAGCACGGCGCGGGCCCGCTTGACTTCGCGGGTGATCTTGCGGTGCAGGCGGGCGGACATGCCGGTGACGCGGCGCGGGAGGATCTTCCCGCTCTCGGTCACGAAGCGTTTGAGGAGGTCTGGGTTCTTGTAGTCGATCGCCTCGATGTTGAGGTCCACGCGGCGGCGCGGCATCGTGCGGTTGGCTTTGCGGAAATTGGTGCGGCGTTGAGGAGTTTTCGGCTGCATGGCGTCTATTTGATTTCGCGGTGGAGAGTGTGGCGCTTCAGGTGCGGGTTGTATTTTTTCTTTTCGAGCCGGGTGGGAGTCCGCGGGCTCTTCTTGTTACGTGTGGTGATGTAGCGCGAGGCGGGCTTGCCCTCGGCCTTGGCCTCGGTGCACTCGAGGGTGATGTTTTCCTGTGGCATGGTCTAGTCTTTGCTGTCGTTGGATGAATCGTCGTCGTCGCCGTCTCCGCCGTCCTCATCATTGAGGCCGAAGAGCGAGGTGACCGGCTGGCGGACTTTGCTGTAGCGGTTGCGTTTTTCGAGCTCCGCCTGGCACTCGACGGTGTAGCGGGTGAATGGAAGAACCTCGAGGCGGGGGTGGGGGATCGGCTTGTTCGACATCTCGCAGTAGCCGTAGGTGCCTGCGGTGATCCTCTTGAGGGCCTCGTCGATCTCGTAGAGGGAGTCCTGCTCCTGGGAAAGGAGGCTGAGCGCGAAGTCCCGGTCGTAGGCATCGCTGCCCGCATCGGCCTGGTGCATTCCGAAGGCCGAGGCCTCGCTGCCCTCGGCGCGCGAGCGGAGGCTGTCCTTGGCGACGCCGTTCATGGAGTCCAGGAGGGTGTCTTTCAGATTGAGGAGGCGCTGGCGCTGCTTGGCGAGAAAGCCGGTGAGCTCGGCCGGCTTGGCTGGCTTCAGGATTTTTGCCGGAACCGCCTTGGCCGGCTTGGCCTTGGCTTTTGGCGCAGGCTTTACAGGGGTCTTTTTGGCGACGGGAGCGGATTTTTTTGGGGCCGGCGACTTCTTCGCGGCGGCAGCCTTCTTGGCGGGAGCGGTCTTTTTGGGCACGGTCGATTTTTTCGGAGCTGGTTTCGCTACCGGCTTTTTGGGCTTGGGGGATGGTTTGGTCTTGGTCGCCATTGGGTCGCTAAAATGAGAGAAAGGGGGCGATATGTATCGTGGAAAACACAGGAGTGCAAGGGCAATCTCAGGAAAAAAACAGGATAAGGAGGACGCTCCGGCCGGTCCATGCGAGGGTGCGGATCCAATTCGTGGAGGTCAGGCGTCCGAGCGCGGCTTCGTCCCTGCCATTCAGCAGCTTCCGGTGGGCCGGGACCTGGAGGAGGAAGGTGGAGGCCCAGATCACGCCAAGCAGGATCACGCTCGCCACAAACAGGGGCTGGTGGCCGAAGGCAAGGAAGAGGGCCGCGGCCGTTGCGACTTCTCCGAGCATCAGGGGGGCGACCACAAATCCGGTCCGGTCGCAGTGTTCTTTCTCGATCGCGGCAAAGTCCCCCTCCCGGTATTTGCCCATCATCGGGTAATGCACGATCTGAACGAACCAGATCAGGCCGGTCATGCCGAACGTCGCCGCCAGGTGGAGCACGATCAGCAGGCCGAGGGTGTTCACGGCGCTACTTCCCCACCATGACAAAGCATGACCACTCCCGTGCGCTGTATTGCTTCTGGAGGGGGAGGGGCCGTTCCTTGCCCGGCTCGCAGATGTCGTCGGGTGCCGCCAGCCCGGTGTCCATAAACCGGTGCCAGCTCATGCCCCGGGGCAGGACCGGCAGGCCGAACGGCAGAGGCTTGTAATACATGTTGAATGCCACGTAGAGAAAGTGCGGCGGACCGCCGGCCGCCTCGCCATGGCGTCCGCAGAGCATGAAGGCCAGCGTCCGGCTCGGGAGCGACCAGTCCGGCTTCCAGGGCAGGGTGCCATGCCAGCTGATGTCGGGGTAGCCACTGCCGACCTGGTCGCGGCTGGAGAGGAACTCAGGCTGCCGGAGGGCGGGGTTCGCCTTGCGGAAGGCGATGAGCGCCTTGGTGAACCGCAGGAGGTCGCGGCCGTCCTCGTCGGGTTCCCAATCCATCCAGTTCCACTCCTCGTCGTGGCAGTAGGCGTTGTTGTTGCCGCGCTGGGTGCGACCGCATTCGTCGCCCATGTAGATCATCGGGACGCCCTGGCTGAGGAGGAGGAGGGCCATGGCGTTCTTGCTCTGGCGCAGCCGGAGCTCGCGGATCTTCGGGTCGTCGGTCGGACCCTCGACACCGCAGTTCCAGCTGTGGTTGTCGTTGCCGCCGTCGTTGTTGTTCTCCCCGTTTTCGAGGTTGTGCTTGCTGTTGTAGGAAAAGAGGTCGCGGAGGGTGAACCCGTCGTGGCAGGTGATGAAGTTGACCGAGGCGGTCGGCTTGCGCCCGGCCGCGGCATAGAGATCCGGCGAGCCCATGATCCGCTGGACCATCTCGCCGACCGTGCCGACGTCGCCCTTGAGGAACCTCCGCGCGCAGTCGCGGAATTTCCCGTTCCATTCCATCCAGCGGCCGTAGGACGGGAAGTTGCCGACCTGATAGAGCCCGCCGGCATCCCAGGCTTCGGCGATCAGATCGCAGTCGGCGAGCACGGGGTCGTAGGCAAGGGACTCCAGGAGCGGGGGGTTGGCGAGCGGGGCGCCGCTCGAATCGCGGCCGAGCACGGAGGCGAGGTCGAAGCGGAAGCCGTCGATGTGGAATTCCGCTGCCCAGTAACGCAGGCAGTTGATCACGAACCCCCGGACGGTTGGCTGGTTGCAGTTCACGGTGTTGCCGCAGCCGGTGTAGTTGGCGAAGTTCCCGTGATCGTCGAGGATGTAATAGGTCTTGTTGTCGATCCCGCGGAACGAGATCACCGGCCCGTCCGCACCACCCTCGGCGGTGTGGTTGAAGACGACGTCGAGCACCACTTCGATCCCGGCCTTGTGGAGGGCCTTGATCATCTCCTTAAACTCGTGCACCTGCCGCCCCTCGACGCCGGATGCGGCATAGCTGCTCTTCGGCGCGAAGAACCCGACCGTGCTGTAGCCCCAGTAGTTGCAAAGCGGTCCGCCGGTCGCGGGGTTCGTCCTCGTGTTCTCGCACTCGTTGAACTCGAAGACCGGCATGAGCTCGATGCAGTTCACCCCGAGGTCGTTGAGGTAGGCGACCTTTTCGCGGAGGCCCTCATAGGTTCCGGGCGCCTGCACGCCGGCGCTCGGATGCCGGCTGAACCCCCGCAGGTGCAGTTCGTAGATGATCAGTTCGCTTTCCGGGCGGCGGAGCGGACGGCTGTGTTCCCAGAGATACTGCTCATGGGGAATCCGGCCCCGGTAGGAGGGCGACTGCCCGGGAGGAAGCGGCTCCATCCAGCGGTCGCGGCCCGCGATTTTCTTTGCCAGGGGATCGAGCAGGATGTGCTTCGGGTCGAAAAAATGCCCCTCGCGCGGGTTCCAGGGTCCTTCGAACCGGAACCCGTATTCGATGAGGGCGTAATCCAGGTCATAGACGGTCATCGCCCACACATGGCCGATCCGGAACTCTGTGGGGAATGGGATTTCGGCCATCGGCTCGGGCGCTCCCTTCTCAAAGAGGACCAGCGTGCAGGCGGTCGCGTGGGCGCTCATCACCGAAAAATTCACGCCGTGAGGGACGTGACTTGCGCCAAACGGAAGCGGGTGGCCGTAGGAAAGGTGAAACGTGCCGTGGGAATGCGTCGGATCGGGACGTGTGAGCATACCCGCCGAGCGTAGTGGCTGGACGCGAAACCGCAAGCCGCACATTCGCGCTTGTCGACGCGGCTGGTTAGGATGAGATTCTTCGCCCCGATGTCTGGATGTTATGCCGTTTTTCACAAGCAGCTGGGCGACCTTGTCCTCCTTGAGCCAGCCCTGACGCGGTTGCGCGAACACCACGGCGCTCCGGTCCGCCTGCTGACGCGCTCCGGTCATGCCCCGCTTGTGTCCCTGATGCCTGGCGTCCGGCAGGTGCGGGGGCTCCCTCTCAAACCGCTCGGACACCTCTATTGCTTCGACACGCTGAGCAAATCGGCGACGCGCTCGCTCTTTGCGCCCGCCCTGCGGAA
The DNA here is from genome assembly GCA_964467415.1 of uncultured Chthoniobacterales bacterium. Lineage (GTDB taxonomy): Bacteria > Verrucomicrobiota > Verrucomicrobiia > Chthoniobacterales > Terrimicrobiaceae > CAYXRX01. The sequence goes on along the minus strand of CAYXRX010000023.1, from coordinate 13,146 downwards.
ACTTCTTCTGCCGGCCGAGCGCCGGGAGATGAGCTGGTTCCATCCTGTGATCTTCCCGCGCGTGGAGTCCCCCGAACTCGGGGACTCCTACATCGCCGAATTTTTCTGGTCCCACACGCCGGTGCCGGCCGCGGGCGCGTTCCGCCCGCCCGTGCTGAACCCTCCCCCGGAGGCCTGGAAACCCCGGGTCCCGATTCCGGACCGCTACATTCTTTTCAATCCAGCCGCCGGGTGGCAGCGGAAATCATGGACGGCCGGCGGCTGGGTCCAGGTGCTGAAGGCCCTCGATGCTCCGGTGCTGATGACAGGAGGCGGCTCGGATTGGCAGTGCGCTCACTGCGGTGAAATTGCCGCCGGAGCCGCCGGAGCCGTTACCAACATTGCGGGCGGAACAACCCTCCCGGAATACCTGTGGCTCTGCGCGAACGCGCGGGCGATCCTCACGGTGGACGGGGTTGCAACCCATCTGGCCGCCGCATTCGGCGTCCCGAGCCTCACGCTCTTCGGGCCGACGAGCTCCCGCAACTGGCATCGGGCGTCCGGGCAGCAGATCAGCTTGCAGGCACCTGCCGGAAAAGACGGCATCTGCCGGATGCGCAATCTGGATCCCTCCCGGGTTGTCGCCGCTGCGCTCGCTCTCGCCAGAGATTGAACCGGCGGGATGGCGCTCAGGGATCCGACTTTTCGATCCGCACCGGGATCGGGGACGCGCTGCGGATGCGGAGGTCGCGCTGGGGGAACGGCAGCTCGATCCCGGCGGCGCGCAGTTCGCGCTCGATCCGGCATCGGATCTCGCTGCCAACGGCGCGTGAATCAGTGTTCCCGCCAACCTCGATCCAGTAGTAAAGCCGGAAGATGAGCGCGCTGTCGCCGAAAGACTCGAAGTAGACGCCCGGCTCCGGGTCCTTGAGGACTCCGGCCTGCGCGCGCACGGCGGCATCCAGCACGGCGAGCGCCCTATCGACCGGCGAGCCGTAGGCGACTCCGACCGTGAAGTCGTAGCGGTGGTGGGAGTCGTCCAGCGTCCAGTTGACGACCTCCTTCTCCAGAAATGCGCTGTTCGGGATGAGCACCTCGACGCCGTCGAATTTTCTCAGGCGCGAGCAACGGCTCCCCAAATGCGTGATTTTTCCCGTGCTCGGACCGACCTCGATGATGTCGCCGACCTTGATCTGGCGCTCGAGCAGCAGGATCAGGCCGCTGATGAAATTGTTCACCAGGTTCTGCGCGCCGAACCCGACGCCGATGGCCAGCGCTCCGCCGAAAAACGCAAAGACGGTCAGCGGGATGTTCAGCCAGTTCAACGTCGTGAGGACGAGGATTGCGGCAACCGGGATGAAGAGGATTTTTTCCAGGAGGATCCGCTGGACCGGAGCGATGCGGAGGTTGCGCTCGGCGGCCCGCGAGGCCCGGCGGGAGATCCAGCCGGAGAGCTTCAGCGCGAGCAGCAGCCCGGCTATGGCAAGGATCACCTTGCCCACGTTGATGCTGCTGTCGCCAGCGGAAAACAGTTCGAACTTCCAGATCCCCGCGGCGAAGGCGGCGATGTCGTCCCACGTGCGGGCGAGCTTGCGGGAGGCATTTTCGTTCCGGCGTGCGGCGTCGAGCTCGGTGAGGAAATCGTTTTGCAGGGCGACGAACTGCTCGATCCGCGAGATGACCGCCCCGCCTGTGCCGGCCCGGAGCTGGTCGGTCTCGACCGTTCTTTCCAGAAGGTCTTTCAGGACGGGATCGCCGGAGGTCTCGCGCAACTTCCGGCGGGCGGCCTCAAGGTTCTCCCGCGCCTCGAGGGCCCGGCGGTCCAGAAGCGGCCGCCAATCGGATAGCGTGCGGATCGCGTCCTCGGACTGCGCAGCCGCGCTGCGGACGGTGGCCGGGTCGAGTTCGTTGGCAAGGCTTTGGACGGCCAGCCAGTGCGCCTTTTCGAGGTCGAGAAGGCTCTGCGTTCCCTGCAACGCCGCCACCAGCCGCTGCGCGGCATCGACAAGGGCGTCGGCGGCCGACTGTCTTGCCGCCGCCTGCGGGCCGGACTGCCCGGCGGCGGACAGCTTCTTTTTGTCCTCGATGGCGGCGGACTGCGTCTTGAGCGCGGCGGCCAGGCTTTTTTCGAGATCGGCCGATTCCCTTGCGAGCGCGGCGAGCTGGGAGGCCGCGCGTCCCGCATTGATCTGGTTCTCGAACCCCCCCTCACGCAGTGCGCTCTCGATCGAGCCCGCCTGCGCATCGGCTTTCTTGAGGAGGATTTCCTGCTGATAGATGCGCCACTTGGCGAAAAACACTGCCGCATCCGCGGCGCGCTTCTGGAGGCGAGCCAGCTGGAGCTGGACGCCGGCACGTGCCCGGGCCTCGCCGGTTTGGGCGGAGGCTTCCTCTTCCCCGAGCTGGCGGATTTCCTTTTCGGCATTGGCGGTCAGGAGCTGTTGCTGGGCAACGAGGCGCGCGAGCAGGTCGGCTTCCCCGCGGGCGGATTTTGCTGCGAGCTGTGCCCGGCGGAGGTTGTCCCTCAGGCCGGCCGCCGCGGCTTCCGTTTTGGGTGCGGGAGTCTGCGGCACCGGGCTCGCATTTTCCTCCTCCAGCTTTTTCAAGCCGTCGAGCAGGTCGGCTGCCCCCTGGAGATTCCGCTGGATCTCCCGCGCCGCGGTGCGGAAGTCCTCGATCCGGGTCTCCGGCAGGCCGGCTTCGGCCAGCGCGGTGCGTGTCGCCTTGTCGGCGGAGTCTTCCGTGAGCGATCGGTTTGCCGCCATCTCGCCGCGCACCCATTCGAGCTGCTCCTGCAGGGAGGGCTCGGCCGGGCGGTCCGCCGGCTTTGCCTGCCCTGTCATTGAATCAATGAGGGCCTTCACCCCCTGGGCCCGTGCGACCGGGGAGGCGATGAGGAAGGCGGCGATCAGGACCCCCGCGCTGAGTCTGAAAAATGCGGCAACCACGGTCCCTCTCGTAAATCAATGCCGGCCGGAATCAAATCTTCATTTTTGTCGTGGTTGAATTCCTGGGGAAAACATCTACGTTCTCCGGCCATGGCCATCTCACCCGAAAGCACCATGCGGGAATTGCTGGGCACCTACCCGGGTGCGCAGCGCGCCCTCTTCCGCCATTTCCACATCGGTGGCTGCGCCAGCTGCGGGTTCCAGCCCGACGAGACCCTCGCCGGCGTTTGTGCCCGCAACGACGGGCTCGATCCGGCCGACGCGCTCGCGAAGATCCGCGAGGCCCACGAGCTGGACGAAAAAGTCTTCATTGCCCCCGCCGAGGCCTCGACCGCCCTCGGCACCGGCGGAGCCCGGTTGCTGGACATCCGGACCCGCGAGGAATTTGAGGCGGTGCACATTGCCGGGTCCTCGCTTTTCAGCGAGGAGGTTCTCCAGCAGATCATGTCCGGCTGGCCGAAAAATTCCCCGATCATTATCGTCGATCACACCGGCGCACGCAGCCTCGATGCCGCCGCGTATTTTGCCGGCCACGGGTTTGAAAACGTCCGCGCGCTGCGCGGCGGGATCGATGCCTGGAGCCGCGAGGTCGATCCCGCGCTCCCCACCTACACGACCGAATGAGCACCGAATCCAACATCGAGGACGCGATCCGCAACCCCCAGAACCTCGGGGAAATGTCCGGTGCCGACGCGGTCGGCACGGCCGGCAGCAGCGACTGTGGGGACATGCTCCGCATGTGGATCAAGTTCCGCGAGGACGGCGGCCGCAAGGTCATCGACAAGGCCACGTTCCAGTCGTTCGGCTGCCAGACGGCGATCGCTGTGGCCAGCATGGCCACCCAGCTCATCAAGGGCAAAACCGCCGAGGAGGCGCTCGCGCTCTCAGGCAACGAGCTCTCCGCTCCGCTCGGTCCGCTGCCGCCGATGAAAATCCACTGCGCACAGCTCGTTGAAGGCGCGTTAAAAAACGCCCTCACAGGTTCCGCCCCGGCCCCCTCGGCCCCCGCCTCGCCGACCCTCTGGGACAGCCTCCAATCACCCAAACAAGTCAAAATCAAATTCCAATAACCGCCATGCACCCACAAGGAGAAATCAAACTCACCCGCGACTGCGACGCCGTCCAGATCCCGAGCGGACACCCGCTCGTCCTGCCCGCAGGGATGGAGGTCGTGATCACCCAGTCGCTCGGAGGCACGTTCACGGTCGCCACGCCCGGCGGACTCGCCCGCATCGAGCTCAAGGATGCCGATGCGATCGGGCTCGACCCCGATGCGCCGGTCGAAAAACTCAAGGTCGAGGGCGCGACCGACACCGCGGTCTGGAACCAGCTGAAAACGGTCTTCGATCCGGAGATCCCCGTGAATGTCGTCGACCTCGGGCTCATTTACGATTGCAGCGTTTCCAAAACCGACGAAGGCAAGACCGCTGTCAAAGTGAAGATGACTCTGACGGCTCCCGGCTGCGGCATGGGCCCGACGATCGCCGCCGACGCGCGCGGGAAAATCCTCTCGCTGGAGGGAATCGACGAGGCCGAAGTCGACCTCGTTTGGGATCCGCCATGGAACCAGGGCATGATCAGCGAGGCCGGAAAAATGAAGCTCGGGATCCTGTAAATTCCCGGTGGTCGACAACCGCCGGAAAAATTCCGCGGTTTGGCGGATTATCGGCTGGCTGGGCTCGCTCCAGCTGGCGCTGGTCCTGCTCGCGACGATCGCCATCGCCTGCGCGATCGCGACGTTTGCCGAGTCCTCGTTCGATTCGCGGATCGCCCAGGCCTACATCTACCAGGCCCCCTGGTTCATCGTCTGGCTGGGCGTGCTCTGCGTGAACCTCTTTGCGGTCACCCTGACCCGCTGGCCCTGGAAGCGGAGGCATACCGGATTCATCATCACCCACTACGGGATCATCACGCTCCTCGTCGGCGCGATGATCGGACTCCATGCGGGCTTCGAGGGCAATGTCACCCTGCGAACGGATGACCCCCCTGTCCGGAGGATCACGCTCAACCGCAGCATCATCCAGATCGCCAGCCCGACGGAGCCGGCACTCTACTTCATGCCGTTCGATGCGGCGGCTACGCGGCCGACGGAGAAGCACCCGCGCACGTTCACCGTGCCGGGAACTCCGCTGCGCATCGTCGCCGACGGCTTCAGCGACAACCTTGTCCGCGAGGAGACGCTGGTCGCGTCGGAGGCGGGAGTCGCCGCGGTGCTGCTCAGATTTTCCAGCCAGCGGCTTGGCCAGACCATCACCATGGCGCTTGCGGCAGACGCCGGCCGCGCGGCCGAAAAAGATTTTTTCGGGCTCGCAACCGTCCGCCTTCTGGACGCCCTGCCGTCTTCCGCCGCGCCGGCCCCGACCGAAACACAGATGGTCTTTGCGCGCTTTGCACCGGTCGTTCAGGCCGGACAGGTCCCCAGCGGAGTCACTGTCTCCCTCTCTCCCGACGGAGAAAAAATCACCGTCCTGGCGGCCGACGGAACGCGGGCGACCTACCTGCGTGCCGGGGCGATGAACCAGCCGCTCGCCGCGGGTTCCGCGACGGTCACGATCGAGGACTACTGGCCGGATTTCGAGATGCGCGACGGGCGTCCGGCGACGAAGTCCGAACGGCCGGACAACCCGGCCGCTCTCGTCCGCATCCATGCGCCAGCAGGCGCGGCCGGCTCAAAGCCGGAGCTTCTGATCGCGCAGGTCCCCGGCGGGATTTCGTACCAGCTCAAGCGCGGGGGCGGCGTCTACGCCTCTGGCCAGGCAAAAACCGGCGGGAAATTCGCGCTCGGCTGGGCGGACTGGCAGGCCGAGGTGGATCAATGCCTTCCCAAGGCCTCGATCGTGTCGGCCGCGCGACCTGGTCCCCCGCCGCCCGAGGGCTCTGCCGGGATCCCGGGCTTCCGCGCTTCGCTCCAGCCGCCCTGCGGTCCCGCCGGACCACCCCGCTGGATCATGTCCGGCGAAACGGTCGCTCTGACCGACGGACACAACGACGTCCGCGTGAGCTACGGCCTCGAGACAAAAATGCTCCCGTTTTCCCTGCGCCTCCGCAGCTTTGATGTCCCGCGCTACGAGGGGACGGACACGCCGTCGAACTTTATCTCCCTTCTCGAATTCGAGGACCCCGCCACCGGGGAGAAACGCACCGGTGTGGCCCGCATGAACCATCCGGCCAACTTCCCCGGCACCGCACTCGCCAACCTCACCGGCTTCAATTACAAATTTTCGCAGGCCGGATGGAACCCCCGGGATCCGAACGAAACCACCCTGCAGGTTCTTTTCGACCCGGGGTGGCTCTGCAAGTGGCTGGGATCGCTCGCAATCTGTGTGGGCATTGCCATCATGTTCTACTGGAAGCCGCGGCCGGTCAGCAGCGGCCCGGACCCTGCCGGCCGGTGATCCGCCCGATCGCCCAGCCGGCATGCTCAGAGATGATGCTGTCGGGATCGGCATTTGCCACCCGCAACGCCGGAAGGTCCCGCTCATCGCCGGCATTTCCCAGGGCGGTGCACACATTTCGAAGGAACCCCTGCCTGCCGGCCCTCCGGACCGGTGAACCCTCGAAGAGCCGCCGGAACGCTTCGTCGTCCAAGGTGAGGTAGTCGCGCAGCGGCCAATGCGATGACGGCCGGACGGCAACCGATGCCTCGCGGGATGCGACGGCGAAGCGGTTCCACGGGCAGGCGTCCAGGCAGTCGTCGCAGCCGAAGATCCGGCTCCCGATCAGCGGGCGGATCCATTCCGGAAGCGGTCCCTCGTGTTCAATCGTCCAGTAGGAGATGCACCGCCGGGCGTCCAGCCGGTAGGGCGCCACGATCGCCGCCGTCGGGCAGGCGTCGATACAACGGGTGCAGGACCCGCACCGGTCCCGCAGCGGACCGTTTTCCCCGATTTCCAAAGTTGTCAGGATGGCCGCCAGAAAAAACCATGTCCCCAGTTTCGGATGGAGCACCATCGTGCTCTTGCCGTGCCAGCCGATACCGGCCATCACCGCGAAATCCCGCTCAAGAAGAGGCCCGGAGTCCACAAAGCAACGCTGCACCCCCCCCGCGGCCGCCAGTGCCCGGTCAACTGTCCTCAACCGCTTCGGGATCCAGTTGTGGTAGTCCCGGCCCCGGGCATACCGGGCGATCACCCCCCGGGTCTCCTCGCCGTCTTCAGGCTCCGGCGAAACGAAATAGTTCACCGCCAGCGCGATGACCGAGCGCGCCCCCGGAAGCAAAAGGTCCGGCCGGCTCCGCCGCCCCGGGTCCCGTTCCAGCCAGTCCATCGAGGCGTGCATGCCCAGCGACAGCCATTCCAGAAACGCCTCCTCATGCGGCGCCGCCCCCGCACGCGTGACCCCCACCGCATCAAACCCGGCTGCCCGGGCAGTCGTCTCCAGTTGCTCCTTCGTCATCCTCGATCCCATGCTCTACCCGATCCCGGAGCCTTGTCCAATGAGATCCAAAGTCCCTGCCCATAACCGCCCTTCCCCCCCCAACGCCACGGGGGATTCCCAACATGCCAATTCTGTATGCGATCGCACAAAGAATTGGTACGTTCGCCGGGCGCCTTGGCTGCGGAATCCTGGTTGCCATCGCGGGGGAATCCGGCTTTAATTCCCTCCTATTCATGGGGCAAAAAACTGAAAAATCCTCTCCGACTCTGGAGGCGGCGATGCAGCGGATTGGCGAGGTGGTCGCCGAGATGGAGGAGGGGAACCTTCCTTTGGAGACGCTCATCACCCGTTACGAGGAAGGGGTCTCGCTGGTTAAAATGTGCCAGGAGAAGCTCGATGCTGCGGAGAAGAGGATCCAGATCATCACGAGGAACGCCCGCGGTGCCGTGGAGCTGAAGGACTTTGAGCCGGCCGACGAGGGAGAGAGAGCCTGAGCGGATGCAGGATTTCGAGACAGATTGCCGTGGGGGTCGCGCCGGCGGAGGTTGGTGGCCGTGAAGCCCTCATCGCCATCGATGCTCTCGGGGATCTCCTCACCGGCGGCGGTGAAGGCCCTTCCGCTTGAGGCGATGCCCGCGCTGGCCACGGAGATCCGGCAGGAGCTGACGAGCGTTCTCTCGAAGACCGGCGGCCACCTCGGACCGAACCTTGGGGTAGTCGAGCTGACGATCGCGCTGCACCGGGTTTTCAACACGCCGAAGGACAAGATCCTCTTCGACGTCAGCCACCAGGGCTATGTGCACAAGCTGCTGACCGGGCGTTATGACCGGTTCTCAACCATCCGGCAGTATGAGGGGTTGAACGGGTTCCTGCTGCGCACCGAGAGCGAGCACGACTGTTACGGCGCCGGCCATGCCGGAACCGCTCTCTCCGCGGCGCTGGGCATGGCGGCCGCGCGCGACATGCTCGGCGGCGACGAGCACGTCGTCTGCGTGGCGGGGGATGCGGCATTCACCTGCGGGGTCAGCTTCGAGGCGCTCAACAACGTGGCGTCGACGACGAAGCGGCTGATCATCGTCCTGAACGACAACGAGTGGTCGATCGCCAAAAATGTCGGCGCGATCGCCGAATACCTGAACCGGATCGTCGCCAGCCCGGCCTATACGCACCTCCACGAGAAGGCGGGGCAATTTGTCGAGTGGATCGGCGGCAAGGCCGCGCGCAAGCTGGCGCACAAGGCCGAGCTCGGTCTGAAAAACCTTCTCGCTCCCAGCGTGATTTTCGAGGATCTGGGGATCCGCTACTACGGTCCGGTCGACGGCCACGACATCAGCCTTCTCACGCAGACGTTCGAGTTCCTCAAAACCCAGAACGATCCGGTCATCCTGCACATCCTCACGAAGAAGGGGAAGGGCTACGCGCCGGCACTCGAGAAGCCGGACAAATTCCACGGGCTCGGCAAATTTCATCTGGATACCGGCGAGACGGTTTCCTCGCCCACGCCGACCTATTCCGAGCTGCTCGGCACCGCGCTGGCCGGCTTTGCCGACCGCAACAACAAGATTGCGGCGATCACGGCCGCGATGCCGACGGGCACCGGTCTGATCGGCTTTTCCAAACGTCATCCGGACCGGTTTTTCGATGTGGGGATCGCCGAGGAACACGCTGCGATTTTCGCCTGCGGGCTGGCTGCGCAGGGCATGCAGCCGTTCCTTGCGATCTACAGCACATTCATGCAGCGGGCGTATGACATGATCATCCACGACATGGCGCTGCAGAACCTGAACGTCGCGCTCTGCCTCGACCGCGCGGGCCTCTCCGGCGACGACGGGCCGACCCACCACGGGCTCTTCGACATCGCCTTCCTGCGCCCGGTGCCCGGGATCGTGATGATGCAGCCGAAGGACGAGGAGGAATTTGTGGACATGCTCTGGACGATGGCAAACCACCACGACGGCCCGATCGCAATCCGCTACCCGCGCGGCGCGGGAACCGGCGCGATCCCGAAGAAAAAGCCACAGCTCATGGAGATCGGGAAGTCCGAGGTGCTCCGTCACGGGTCGCGGGTCGCGATCATCGCTCTTGGCAACATGGTCGAGCCGGCGCTCGAGGCGGCCGCGGAGCTCGAGGCCCGGGGGATTTCGACCGCCGTCATCAACGCGCGGTGGATCAAGCCGCTCGACGCCGCGACGATCGAGTTTTTCGCACGCGGCTGCGAGGTGGTCTGCACGATGGAGGACCATGTTCTCCACAACGGATTCGGATGCGCGGTCATGGAACACCTCGCCGACCAGCGGATCACCACCCCGGTTGTCCGCATCGGCTGGCCGGACCAGTTCATCGAGCATGGAACCGTGCCCATCCTCCGCGAGAAGCACGGGATCACTCCGGCCGCCGCGGTGGAGAAGATCCTTGCAGTGCTCCCCGCGCCGGTCGCCCGCAAAATCAAGCCCGCCGCCTGATTCCGGCCATGGCGGCAGGGGCATCCGTTCCGGTGCTGCGGCAGGATTTCTCCGAAAAAAGAAGTTTCTACCGGGCCGAGGGATCCTGTTAGTCTCCCGGTCCATGCGCATTCTTTCAGGTATCCAGCCCTCCGGCACCCCGCACCTCGGCAACTATTTCGGTATGATGAAGCCCGCGATCGAGCTCCAGGAACAGGGCCAGGCGTTCTATTTTCTCGCCGACCTCCATGCCCTGACGACCGTGCATGATGCCGCAGCGCTGCGGGCAAACACGCGCGAGCTGGCGGTGGATTTCCTGGCCTGCGGGCTGGATCCCGAGCGGTCGGTCTTCTTCCGCCAGTCCGACGTTCCGGCCGTGACCGAGCTGGCCTGGATCCTGAGCACCGTCACTCCGATGGGCCTGCTCGAGCGCTGCCACAGCTTCAAGGACAAAACCGCCCGTGGCCTCGCGGCCTCCCACGGGCTCTTCGCGTATCCGGTCCTCATGGCGGCGGACATCCTCATCTACGACAGCGATCTCGTTCCGGTCGGCCGCGACCAGAAGCAGCACCTCGAGGTCACCCGCGACATCGCCATCAAGGTCAACGAGACGTTCGGCGAGGTCTTCAAGCTCCCCCAGCCCAGCATCCGGGAGGACACCGCCGTCGTGCCCGGACTCGACGGCGCGAAGATGAGCAAGAGCTACGGGAATACGATCGAAATTTTTGCCCCGGAGAACGTGCTCAAAAAAAAGATCATGGGCATCCCGACCGACTCGACACCGGTCGAGGCGCCGAAGCCGACGGCCAACTCCCCGATCCTCGGCCTTTACAAGCTCGTTGCCAGTGCGGCCGATTACCAGACGATGGAAGACGATTTTCTCCGTGGAGGCACCGGCTACGGCGAATTCAAAAAGCGGCTTTTCGCGGCCATCCGGGAGTTCTTCGCCCCCCAGCGTGCCCGCCGCGAAGAGATCCTCGCCGACCCCGGGTTTGTTGACGCCGTGCTCATTGCTGGCGCCGAGCGCGCCCGCGCGGTTTCGGATCCGGTGATGCACCGCGTCCGCAAGGCCGTCGGACTCTAGAACGCGCGCACGCAGTCTCCCTCGCCCGCCGTCTCACTTCCGGCTCCGAGCCCCTCTGCCGGAAAAATTTCGTCCGGCATGAATTTTTGGCTTGCGCGAATTTCTGGGACATATAATTAATTCTAATACTGCAAATCGCGTTCTTGGGGCTGTGGTGAACGCCGATTTACCCGTGGAATCCGCTTTTAGCGCCTTAAATGAGCGGAAAATCTTCATTTAAGCGGTTCCATATCAAAAAATCCCACGAACATGAAATTAACACGTCTAATTCCTTTCCTCCTAACGATTTGTCCGTTCGTCGCCCAGGCGGGCGAATCCGATCTGGCGCTGCCGACCGACCGTTCGGCGGTTTTCCATTTTGCGGGACTGCCGCTCACGGGGGGCATGATTTTGTGGATCGGGCTGGCGGTTGCGGCGCTGGGGATGCTTTTCGGGTGGCTGGAATACCGGAGCCTGCGGAAGCTTCCGGCTCACCGGAGCATGCTGGAGATCTCGACTCTGATCTACGGGACTTGCAAAACCTACCTCATGCAGCAGGGGAAGCTGCTGCTGCTCCTGGAAATCTTCATCGGGGCGACGATGGTTTACTACTTCGGGTTTTTGAAGCACGCGTCGGCCACCACTGTTGCGCTGATCCTGCTTTGGTCGCTCATCGGCATCGCCGGCTCTTTTGCGGTTGCGTGGTTCGGGATGCTGATCAACAACATCGCGAACAGCCGGATGGCTTTTGCGGCTCTGCGCGGGCGGGCGCTGGAGGTTTCTGAAATTCCGACGCGCTCGGGCATGAGCATCGGGGTGCTGCTGATCAGCGTCGAGCTGATGCTGATGATCACGATCCTGGCCTTCGTGCCGCCGGCGCTGGCGGGCAGCTGCTTCATCGGCTTCGCCATTGGCGAGTCGCTCGGGGCCAGCGTGCTCAGGATCTGTGGCGGGATTTTCACCAAGATCGCCGACATCGGCAGCGACCTCATGAAGATCGTCTTCAAGATCAAGGAGGATGACGCGCGCAACCCGGGCGTGATCGCGGACTGTGCGGGAGACAATGCCGGCGACAGCGTCGGTCCGACCGCTGACGGGTTTGAAACCTACGGCGTCACCGGCGTCGCCCTGATCACCTTTATCCTTCTGGCCGTTCTTCCGGAGTTCCAGTGGACGTTCATCATCTGGATCTTTGCGATGCGGATCGTGATGGTGCCGACGTCGATCGTGTCGTGGATGATCAACACCTGGATCACGAAGAGCGTCTTCGGCAAGCACAAGCACTTCAACTTCGAGCACCCGCTCACGATCCTTGTGTGGCTGACCTCGATCCTGTGTGTGGCTGTGAGCTACGTGGTGAGCTACCTCATGCTTGCCGGCGCCTTCCCGACGCTCTGGTGGAAGCTGGCGACGATCATCAGCTGCGGCACGCTCGCCGCGGCGATCATCCCCGAGCTCACCCGTGTCTTCACGAGCACGCGCAGCGCGCACTGCCACGAGGTCGTCAATGCCACCACCGAGGGCGGGGCCGGCCTGACGATTCTCTCCGGTCTTGTCGCCGGAAACTTCTCCTGCTTCTGGAAGGGTCTGAGCCTCGCGCTCCTGATGCTCGCCGCCTACCTGACCAGCCTGAACACGGTCGGCGACTTCATGCAGTTCCCGGCGGTCTTTGCCTTCGGGCTCGTGGCCTTCGGCATGCTCGGCATGGGTCCGGTCACGATCGCCGTCGACAGCTACGGGCCGGTCGCGGACAACTCCCAGTCGGTCTTCGAGCTCTCGACGATCGAGCAGATCCCCGGCATCTCCGGCGAGATCCAGCGCGACTTCGGGTTCACGCCGGATTTTGAACACGGCAAGCTTCTCCTTGAGGACAACGACGGGGCCGGCAACACGTTCAAGGCGACCGCCAAGCCGGTGCTGATCGGAACCGCGGTCGTCGGCGCGACGACGATGATCTTCTCGCTCATCCTCATGCTCAAAAATCACTTCGGCTGGACCGACCTCTCGAACCTCAGCATCGTCGACGCCCGGATCATCCTCGGGCTCCTGATGGGCGGGGCGGTCGTCTACTGGTTCGCGGGCGCCTCACGCCAGGCTGTGACCACCGGCGCCTACCGCGCGGTCGACTACATCAAGCGCAACATCAAGCTCAGCACCTCCGAGCGCGCTTCGGCCGCCGACAGCAACGAGGTCGTCCGGATCTGCACGAAATACGCGCAGCACGGGATGGTCAACATCTTCGCCGTCGTCTTCTCGCTCACGCTCGCGTTCGCCTGCTTCGATCCGATCTTCTTTGTCGGCTACCTGATCTCGATCGCGATGTTCGGGCTCTACATGG
>CAYXRX010000022.1:0-88301 GCA_964467415.1 uncultured Chthoniobacterales bacterium | reverse complement strand
CATCAGGCCTGGTGGCGGCAGCGCAATCGGCGCTCGACACCGGCGCGACGCTTGACCTGATGGTGCTTTCGCCGACGACCGAGGCAAACGCCGCCGCCAACAACTACGCCATCTTCAAGAGCAACGACCACGCCGATGAAACCCAGCGTCCACAGCTTACGGTCGAGTTTTCCTACAACGAGCTGCCGGCTGTCGACCCTGGTCCCGCGCCCGATGCCGGAGTGGGATTTGTGACGCCGCTGGCAGGCAGCATCTCGTCCGGGGCCACCGGCCGGTGGAGTCTTGTCAGCGGACCTGGCACGGCAGCTTTTGCCGATGAGGAAAAAACGGCCACCAGCGTTGTCTTCTCGCAGTCCGGCACCTATGTCCTGCGGCTCACCGGTATCAACAGCTTCGGCGAAGCATCGCGCGATCTGACGGTGAACGTTTTGAGTGTGCCCGCGGGATTCGTCGCATGGCAGGGAACAAACTGGCCCGGCGTGACCGATCCGCTCATCGCCGGTCCCGCCGCCGACCCCGATGGGGATGGCGTGACGAACGCCGTCGAATACGCCGCAGGCACCAACCCCACGAGCAACACCTCGCTGCCCGCCTTTGTCTGGAACCGGCTGGCCAACGGCGCGTGGAGCAATGGCGGCAACTGGCAGATCGGCGCGGCTCCCGCGAGCAATGCCCTGACGAGGATTGAGTTCTTCACCGGTATGAGCTCGAACCTCGCGATCACGGCGACGAACGACACCGGCAACTTCACGCTGCAAAGCCTGAGCCTCAACGGCACGGGCAACGGCACGACAACAATCGCCGGTGGCGCGATCAGCTTTGCAGCCGGAGGCGTCCTGAACCTTGGGAGTGCTGGCTACAATATCGTCGCGCCGGTCGTTCTCTCGGCCGCCACGACTGTGCAAGGCAGCGGCTCTGCCGGCATCAGCGGTGCGCTGAGCGGCTCCGGAGCGCTGACAATGAATGGCACGGGCACACTGACAATTAGCGGACCCCACGCGCTGGGCGGAGCCGTCAGCGTGAACGCAGGGACGTTCCGCATCACCGGAGCGGGAACAAGCGGAGGTTCGATCCTGGTCCGGGGCGGTAATCTGGCGGTCAGCGGCAATGGCTCGTTGGCCCCGGCTTCGGGCGCTGCGCTTACGCTTGGCGGATCGGCCGTGGGCGTCCTGAATTACGACAGCAGCGCCCTCAGCCGGTTCGGCGCGATCACCATCGGCAACGGCAATGACGGGGCTGGTAACTCTCTGCTCAGCCAAAGCTCGGGCACGATCGCCGCCACCTCATTGACGCTGAACAACGGATTCACCAGCCAGGGGGCAGGCGATGTGAACCTCAGCGGCGGATCGTTTGCGGTCAGTGGCACGGCGACGCTTTCGAATCAGGTTGCAGCCGATAACGTCTGGAGCACGGTAACTGTCAGCGGCAACGGGAGCCTCACTGTGGGCGCGGGATTGAAGCTCACTGGTGCCCCTGCTGCCGGTCGCAATGCCGCCGGGCGGGTGGTGCAGAACGGGGGGACGGTAACGGTGGCCGGCGGGTTGAATATGGCGCGCACGACCACCGGCAATGCCGCCGCCCACCGGGGCGAATACAACCTCAACGGCGGTACGCTCAACGTGAACCAGATCACGCAGGATGCCGGAACCGACACGTTCGGCACGTTCAACTTCAACGGCGGCACGCTGAAGCCGACGGCCGAGAATGCGACCTTTATGCAGGGTTTGACAGCCGTGCAAATCAAAACCGGCGGGGCGCTCATCGACACGAATGGTTTTGACATCACCATCGCGCAGGCGCTGGTGGGCGCGGCCGGCAGCTCCGGCGGCCTCACCAAATCCGGCGCGGGTGTGCTCACGCTTTCCGGCGCCAGTAGCTACAACGGGACGACGAACCTTACTGCCGGAAGGCTGACGCTGGCCGGCAGCCTCGCAGGCGATGCCGTGGTCAACGGCGGAACGCTCGGCTTCGGTAGCACAGCCGCGATCGCAGGAAACCTGACGCTCGGCGGAGCCGGACGCTTTGAAGCGGCTGTGGGTGCCGTGCCCGGCCAGCTCACGGTGGGTGGCGGGGTCGTCCTCGGAGGAACGCTGGATATCGTTGCGCCAATGGGCCTCGCGGCCGGGACGCAGTTTACGATCCTGAATACAACCAGCGACGGATTGATCACCGGAACGTTCGCCGGTCTCCCGGAGGGCTGTGCCTTTACCGCGGGCGGTACCAGCTGGATCATCAGCTACACAGGCGGCACCGGCAACGACGTCGCACTCACCGTATCCGATGTGGCCACCGTCTGGCGGTGGACGAATTTCGGCACGACCGCGAACGCGGGCAGCGCCGCCGACTCAGCTGATCCGGACGGCGATGGGGAAGCGAACCTTCTGGAATTCGCAACCGGGCAGGACCCGAACGCGAGGACCAGTCAAACGACGAGCCTGACACTGAACGGTCCGAATCTGGAGTTTACCTATGTCCGGAGCACGGCCGCGGTCGCCGGGGGCATGACGTTCGCCGTCGAGTGGAGCGACACGCTGGCGGAGGGAAGCTGGACCAGTATGGGCTCAGGGACCCTCATCGCCGACAACGGGATCCTGCAGATCATGAAGGCGATCGTTCCAGCCGGCAGCGGCAACAAGCGGTTCGTGCGGCTGAAAATGTCACAGCCGTAAGAGTGAGGAAAGGGGGGTAGGCTTGGCATCAAGATGTCGCACATGCCCCGTAGCGAAAGTCTGAAAGACTTTCTTCGCCGGCCGTTTCCTCATAGATTTCCCCACTTCACAAAAGAAACAGGTTCCCTGTTTCTCTATATGTATCGGCTGCCATTCAGGTCAGGATCCCGGAGCCTCCAAGAAAGCCGAGCCGGGATAGTTAATTTTAACGACATGACGAGGACATCGGGCGCGTGCGAGGGTTTACGTTGATTCAATAGAATCTTCCCCGCCTTTTCCATGCCTCCCCGCCTTGCAATCGTTCTAATTCTGGCTTGCCAGCTCTGCCTGAGCTGCGTGTTGCAGGCGCAAACCGGCGCCGGACTCACCGCCATCACCATCCGCATCCCGATCTCCCTCTCCGCCCCGGAGGGCAGACTCTTCGGCCGCCTCCGTATCACTCAGCCATGATTTGCCGCCATTATCGGAACGGCTCCGGTCGGCCAGCGGCCGTGTTTCACATGCGGCTGGTTCCTCCTGTCGCATGTTTATGCGACATGACACAACTTTGTTTTGGTGGAATTCTTTATGGGCTGGCGTGCCATGGCAGTTTCATCCTTGAGCTGATCTCCTTTCCCAAGGCTGTCATCGCTCTTTATTCCAAAACGGGACGATCTGGCAGAAAATCTGACCCCCATTTGACATCCCGCACATTCGAAGATGATTAAACTCCCTCCCCTGTTCCTCCTGATTGCCGCCACTCTGGCAGCCATTGGATCCCTGACCGCCGCGACCGATCCTGTCCCCGGGAACCCGCCTGCTGAGATTCCCACGGCCGCGTTCCAGCAAAGCATGATCTGGACGGAAGCCGCCCCGAAAGCCGAGGGCGATCCGGTTTTTGTGGCCTTCCGCAAAGCGTTCCATCTCGCCGCCAAGCCGAAGGTGGCAGAGCTCCGGATTTTTGCCGACCTGCGCTACCTGCTCTGGGTGAACGGGCGCTACGTCCTGCGCGGACCGGTCCGCTTTGACCCGAAGGCTCCGCAATTCGATGTCGTGGATATTGCATCCTTCCTTCAGCAGGGAGAGAATTCCGTGGCTGTCCTCGTCCTTGCCCGCGCGCGCAACAATGCCATGATGCGCCATGTTCCCGGTCTGGCCGCGGAGCTCCGGGCGACCGATCCCGCCGGCAGAGTGCAACTCGTCAAGACCGACGAGACCTGGCGCTGGAACGACAAGACGTCCTACCAGACGCCGGTGCTCAAGTATAACCAGGGCACGTGGAGCGACCGGGTGGATGCCCGGATTCTCGGCGACGCGTGGACGAAGCCCGGGTTTGACGATTCGGGATGGCGCGCCGCACAAAAGACCGACGGCTCGGCCTGGGGTCCGATGCGTCCCCGCACGATGGCGCTGCTCACTCAAACGCCCGTCCCCGCCAAGCCCGTCGGAGCGGAAACGTATCCGGTGCAAATTCCCGCTGGAAAGACGGTGGTCTTCGATGCAGGCAGGATGGTCCAAGGCTTCCTTGCCATCGAGCTGGATGCTGCGGAAGGCAGCGAGCTGGCGATCGAGCCGGCCCAGCGATTCGACGGCACTAAGGTTGGTGACACCCATGAATTCAAGACGCTCTACACCGCCAAATCCGGCCGTCAGACCTACCTCAGCACCGGTTCCTACGGCTGCCGCTACGTGGCGGTGACCGCACTCAGCGGCAACGCGACGGTGACCGGTGTCACCCTCGTGGACCGCCGCTATCCTTATAACGACGCCGGTCGATTCACCAGCAGCGATCCCTTTCTCGACGAGCTTTGGAAGCGCGCCGTCCACACGGTCCGGATGTGCAGCGAAGATGGCTACCTTGACAGCGCGCTTCGCGAGCAGAACGAGTGGATGGGCGATGCCGCGGTCGCCGGATACCCGGTGGCGAGGGTTACCCTGGCCGGTCCGAGCGAACCTTCCCGCAGCGATGCCGAGCTCATGAAGAACGTGCTCCGCCACATCGCGCAAAGCCAGCTCACCGACGGCCGCCTTCTGGCCCACCACCCCAGCCAATCCGTGGATATCCATGCCTACATCGAGGACTACTCCTGCCTGTGGGTCCAAGGGGTCCGCGAGGTTTACGAGCAGACCGGCGACAAGGCTCTCGTGCGGGAAATGTGGCCGGTCCTCCTGAAGCAGATGGAGTGGTTTCTTGTCCGCCGCACCCACCACGGGCTCGTGCACGCGCGGGAGTTCGTGATGTTCGACAACCCGCTCAAATACAAATACTGCGAGGGGGCGACGCTCAATGCCTTTGTCTACAAGGCCCTCGTCGATGCCGCCGTCCTTGGCGATGTGATCGGTGAAACCAAACAGGCGGCCGCCTACCGCGAGGCCGCCGGCCAGCTCGCGCGCAGCTTCAACGAGCACCTCTGGAATGACAAGAGGGGAACTTACAACTCCGCGATCCTGGACTTCAAGCCGGCCGAACCCAGCGCCCACGCGGCGCTGATGGCGCTGAACCGCGGACTCGTTCCCGAATCCCGCCGCGCCAGCGTGCGCAAGTGGCTTCAGGCCAACACCGACAAAATCGGCATGCCCTACACCCACTACTGGCTCTTTGAGGAACAGTATCGCAGCGACACGCCCGAGCAGGATCTGGCCGCACTTCAAGGCATGCGCAAAAAGTGGGAATCGGTCCTCAAGCGCACCGATACCGGCACACTTACCGAGGGCTACGGCAGCGGCGAGTCCTGCCACAACTTCGGCGCGGTCCCCGCCTACTTTCTCAGCTCCTACGTCCTCGGCGTCCGAATGGACGGACCCGCATCAAAAAAGCACCTGCTCATCGAGCCTCGTCCGGGCGATCTCACGCACGCCGGGGGCATCGTCGTCACCGGGCTCGGACCGGTGCCCGTCGAATGGAGGCGCGAGGGGAGCAAGTTCAGCATATCGTTCACTGTCCCCCCAGGGGCCACAGCCACCCTGCGCGTGCCGGCCAACGGAACTTCTGGCCAAATGCTTCTCGACGGCAAGCCGGCAGCCGCCAAACCCGACGGGCGCTACCTGACCGTCGAAGTGCCGTCGGGCAAGCATTCCGCCGTGGTCACGCAGTAGCAGGAAGCAGGAGCTTGGTTCCCAGTATTGATTTTTGCCTTAAAACCCGAACATGCGAAAAATCCACCCCGTCCCTTCCCCCATCTGAATGTCACCGGGAAACCAATTGGTCCGTGGGCACTCAGACATCTTGAACCGATCCCATCACCACTTTCGTCTGCCTCGCACTCGCTGAATGGCCCCCTCCAAGCCATTCCTCTGCTATGAAAACTCCGATTCGCCTGATCACTACCTTGGTTGTATGTTTCACTTCGTTTTGCTCCGCGGTGGTGATCACTCCCCAGTCGGGGCGTCCGTGGTTGGTGAGCGGTCCGGCCGACAAGGTGGATATCAAGACGCGGTTGGCGGTTTTCGCCTGCCCCACGTCCGCCTCCCTTCATGCATGCCGCTACGGTATCGAGGCGGAAAAGCAGGCGGCGAGCGCCGCTTATTTAGCCGCGCTTCCCAACCCTTTCTATTCGGCGCGGAGGACAGCCGAAAATTCGACACCGTGATGGCCATGGGCAATGTCACGTCCGAACAGCAGCAAATCATGCGGGATCGGACGGCGGCTATTGCCCGACCTGTCGCCGCGCTTATGGTTCACCGCTGCCGGCACGACGGAGTTCGTGGAGGACAGCGCCCCCGCATTTCAGCGCTTCCGTTTCACACCCGCCTCCATACTCGTGCCCCGGAGGTTCTACCGCCTGAGGGTGCTGCCCTGATGCTTGAAATTGTCTCCCTGGCCGGGGGCGTGGACGTGCGTTTTCCATGCTCCCCAGCCAGTTGGCGATCTGTTAGATTCATTCCGCCGCATGACCATTGTTGCACCCCCATTACCCGCATCTTATGAAAACCATTATCCCTCTCGTATTTGCCGCAGCCTTCTGCACATTGGCGCTGCCAGCCCTGTCCGGACCGGCGCTCATTCCCTTCACCACCATTCAGGCCGATCCCGTGGGAAAACGCCTCGAATCGTCGATGATCTGGAATCACGCCGACACCGAAAAAAACACGGGCGCGACCGTGGCATTCCGCAAGAGCATTCGTCTCGCCAAGCCTCCGGGCAAAGCCATCCTGCACCTCTTCGCTGATGCCCGTTACATCCTCTGGGTCAATGGCCAATACGTGGACCGCGGCCCGGCGCGTTTTCAACCGAACGGGCCGGAGTATGATTCCGTGGATCTGACCCGGAAATTGAAAGCCGGGGAAAACCTCATCGCTCTGCTGGTGACCGGAAATCTGTCCGGCGGCAAGGTGATGCGCCATTCTCCGGGGCTGACGGCGCTGTTGGAAATCGACGGCAAAGAAGCTGCCCGCACTGATTCCTCGTGGAAATGGAGCACACAGACCCGCTATCGCAAGGTCACCGCCAGTTGGGCGGATCTCCGCGACGCCGAAATCGATGCCCGCGTCGAGGACGGCGACTGGACGCTGCCGGCCTATGCCGATGCCGCCTGGCAGCCTGCGGTTTCCATTCGGAGCGATGGCTGGGGACCTCTCACCGCCCGGCGCATTCCCATGCTGCGGGAAACACCCGTGCCGTTCACCTTCGAGGGCGATGTAAAGCTGCCGGTGACTTTGCAAGCCGGGCAGAAACTGAATTTCCACGCCGGCCGCATCGTCCAGGCGTATCCCGTGCTGGAACTGACCGCGGAAGCCGGAGCGGAACTGACCTTGCAGCCGTTCAAGGTCAAGTATGTTACCAAATCCGGCCCGCAAACGCATTTCACCATCGATTCCTGTGGGGTGATGGATGGTTCAGTTCGTGTTGATAAAGGCAGCGTGACCATCACCGGTTTCCGGCTCATCGAGCGGCTCTATCCGTTCGAGCGCATCGGCCGTTTCCAATCGAGCGATCCCATGTTGAACCGGTTGTGGGAAATTTGCGCGCGATCCTGCGAGGTGCTCAGCGAGGATGCCTATGTGGATTGTGCGGACCGCGAGCGCGTCGAATGGATGGACTGCGATCCGCCCGCGTTTGATGTCACCCGTACTGCCATGGCCGGACCGGCCGGAGTCAACGGCAAACCGGTGTTCAGCGATCCGCGTCTGCTGGGCGAAATGGTCCGCCGCACGGCCCTGACGCTCCAGCCCGATGGCTGGGTGAAGGCCCACACCTGTTCCGACCGTTATGATATTCATGCCAAAATGGAGGACCGGACCTGTGCCTGGGTGGAGGGCATCCGGCACTACTACGAGGCAACCGGGGATGCCGCCAGCGTCCGCGAAATCTGGCCCGCCGTAGTCGCGCAGATGGACTTTTTCCTCAAGCGCCGGGGCGACCGCGGGCTGGTTTCCGCCCGTGACTGGGTGGTCTGGGGCAATCCACTAGGATACATCACCGGACAAACCACCACCCTCAACGCCTTCGTTTGCCAGGCTCTCGCAGACAGCGCGTTCCTGGCCGGAGTGATCGGTGAGAAATCCGACGGCGCACGGTTTTCGCAGGCCGCGAAGGAACTTTCCAAGATTATCAACACAGTGCTCTGGGACGAAAAATCCGGCGGTTATTATTCCGGTTATTTCAGCGAGGCCGACCTCTCCGCCACCCGCGCCGATAAACGGACCTTGAAGCTGCCGCTGCAAAACGGACTCGCTCCGAAAACTCTCCATGCGGATGTCTTCGCCCTCGACCGGGGCATCGTTCCTCCCTCCCGGCGGGAACGGGTGATCGCCAACATGCTCAAGCAAGTCCCCGAACCCAAGGATGTGAAGGGGGCCAACATGATTTACTACTACCTCCTCAAACAGTTGTATGCCTTGGACCGCCCCGTCCACGACGAATACGTGCTGCGCCTGTTCCGCGAGCGGTGGCAGTCGATGCTCGACTCTCCCCTGCAGTGCTCCTGGGAGTCGTTTGGCAGCGGATCGCATGCCCACATCTACGGCATGTATCCCGGCTATTTCCTGAGCGCCTATGTGCTGGGGGTGCGCCGCGATCACCCGGTGTCCGAACGCAAACTCCTTATCGAGCCGCACCTCGGTGATCTGACGCACGCTGAAGGCGTGGTGGTCACGGAATTCGGCCCCGTCCCGGTCTCTTGGAAACGCGAAAATGGCCGCGTGAATTTTGCCATCACCATTCCACCGGACCTTCAAACGGTCCTCGCCCTGCCAGGCAGCGGTGATATTCAAATCGATGGTGCGTCCGTCAAAGGTACGGTGTCCGGGACCCGCCGGACCTTCCCGCTCAAGGCCGGCGTGCATCGCGGATCTTATGCGTCCGTTGTGAAGTGAATCCGCAAACAAACACGCAGGTTTCTCCACCGTCCCGGCCAACCATCCGCTAAGACAGCGGCAAGGTGATCCGCCAGATGCGCAATGCCGACAGCCGGGATGGGAACTACGCGGTGAATGTTCCCCTCACTCGCGAAGGAGAACTGGATCCCGGCGGACTGAAAACGCTTCAGGACATGGGCGACTGGATGGAGGTCAATGGGGAGGGGATCTATGATTCGAGCGCATGGGATATCTGGGGCGAGAACGCTGCGGGCGATCCGGGTGCCGGTGGCGACTTCCGCTTCACCCCCCGGAACGGTGCCGTTTACGCCTGCCCGCCGAACAGCCCTGCCCGTTCGCCTGCGGCATGAAGATTACTGGAGCCAAGCTCCACCCGGCCCCCGGCACAACACCACCAACAGAAAAGTAGCACTCCGCCTCACGTCTCCACCTCACCCATCCTCCAACAATAGATGAAACGAATCGTCCTTGTCGTATTCCTAACCCTCGTGCCCGTGCTGATGGCCGCCCCGCCTGCGGCGCGGGCTCCCTATCCCTGGGAAAAGCAGGGTCCCGCTGTGCCTGAGTTCACGATCCAGCCGGTCCGTTCGCACCCCTGCCTGTTGATGGATGCTACCGATATCCCTGAAATCAAGCGCCGCATCGAAGCGCTGCCGCGCTGGTCGCCAGCGCAGCTGCCGAGGATGAACCGCCAGCTTCATGCGTTGATGTATGGCAGTGAGCAGGACAAGAAGGCAGCGACGCATGAGTTTCTAGCGCGTTTCAAAGAGCAACTCAGCCTGCCGAACCCCAGCCCGCGCCGCTGTAAGGAACTACTCTATGCTTACGACGTGGTCGCGTCGTTCGGCGTGCTGACCGTGGAAGAACAGCGCGAATGCCAGGCGCTCGCCGTGCGTTGTGCCAAGCTCTTCGTTGGCGACAACCCGGCGACGTTCCCCTCGAAGGAGACGCCCCGCAAGGATTTCGGCGAGTTTAAAGAGGGCTTTGGCGCGATTAACCGCTGGACCGAGCAGGTTGTCGCAGCCGCATTGGTTGGGCTTGTCTTCCCCGGGGAACCGCTCGCGAAGGAATGGGTAAGGTATGCCGTGCAGCAGATCGACTACCAGTTGCTCAATGGCGAATGGGACGGTGCCTGGTGCGAGGTCCCGCGTTATCACGACGCAGAGATGTTCATCCTCGGTCCCTTCATGCAGGCCCTGCTGCGGCGCACAGGGATCGACTTCTTCTCCAGCCCGCATGTGAAGGCGCTGGCCAACTGGTATGTGCGCTTTTCCTCGCCGATGGTCCGGTTTCCGGAAACGTGCAAAAACAACCCGTCCGGGGAACCGACCACGCCCGTCTGGGGCGCGTCGAATTTCGGGCCGCTCTTTTACAACTGTGGCGTCTTTGCGACCTATTACGCGAAGAGCGATCCGATCCTCTCGCGCCGGCTGATGTGGATGTGGCGCCGCGCGGGCTGCCCTCAGGACTGGGGCGGCGAAAGGGGCCTCATCCTTCCGATGCAGCTTGATCCCACGCTACCCGATGCCCCACAAATTCTCGGCAGCGCATTCTGCCGGAAGTTCGGCTATACCCTCATGAGATCGTGCTTTGACACGCCGGACGAGACGGTCGTTTACATGCGTGGAGGCAGCCGGGGCTGTTCGCACTTTTTGTGGGACCTCGGCACCATCGATCTCTTCAGTCACGGCATTCCCTTGGCGGTGGGTTCGCAATCCGGGCCTTATCAGTATCCGGAAGGCTATTGGAACAGCTCGCCGGTTTCTCACAATGGCGTCGTGTTCATCAGCCCGGATAAACCGTCGTCAACGCCGGAGGGCGGGAATCCCCATGTAACCGAAAAGGGTGTCCAGGCCGCGCAGGCCGGGACGCCGCTGGCATTTTTCAGCAGCCCTGCGGTGGACTATGCCGCTGCGGATTGCTCGCGAAAAGCCAAGCTCCCGGAGGATGCGTTCACCTGGGCGCGTCATTTGGTGCTGGTCAAACAGCCGGACTACGTCGTGATCTGGGACCAGTGCACCTCTCCGATGGCGTCGAAATGGTTCCTCCATACTACCGGCTCGCGCCTCGACTGGAAGCCCGGCCTCATTGTGTCCCACACCGATTATGGCGCGGATCTGGACATTCATGTCCTCGCGCCCAAGGGCGATTTACCTCGCAATGAGCGGGAGGGACCATTTGGTGGCTGGACATACGATTCCAAGGACCGGCGCAAGGGGGATCCCTATCCCTTCACGATGCTCAAATATATCACGCTTTCGGCCCCCTCCGGTGCCGACTACGTCACCGTGCTGCACCCGCGCAAGCCGGATGGTCCGCCGGTTGCCGCGACCCTGCTTGAGCAAACGAAAGACAGGATCGTTCTGAACGTGAACGCAGGGAAAACCTCCGACGTCATCACCCTGACGCCACAAGGCGGCTCCTTCCAGCGCGGAAATGCCGCGCCGGTAAAACTTCCGATGACCCTGCCCGACAGCGTCGAACCGAACGGCATGCTTCGTTGACAGGACATCTCCTTCTGCCCCCCAAATCCGGGTCCGTGGCGCGTTTCGCCAATGCCTTTCCGGAAGGCCGTGTAGCATGTTTATGCGACATGACAGGATGCCCGTTTATTGTGATTTGTATTCTGTCACCTTTACGGAACCCTTGCAGTCCTCTCCTGCGAACCTCTCACATAGCCCCATGCTCACAACGCCCTCCTCTCACAATGGCGCCCACATCCTGTGTCGCTCCGCTGTTCTTCCCGCATTCTTGACCCGCCTCCGGGCCACGTTTTTGAATCCCCGGGCTTTTGTGCATTTAGTCTCGGTTTCCCTCCTCGCGGCCACTTCGTCGCCATCCGTCCGTGCCGCCGACGCGACCTGGAGCTTGGGCACCGGTGGAGGCAACTGGAATAATGACGCGGCCTGGACGCCCGCCTCTGCGCCCGGGCTCACCGGCGGCAATACCACGAGCACGGATACTGCCACTCTGGATACCAGCACCCGCACGATCAACTCGACCGTGGCTGTCGATAGCGGGCGCAATATCGGCAACATCATTTTCAACTCCACGAACGCCTTTGGCTACACCCTGAACGGCGGATCCCTTGTGCTCACCGCCGGTGGCACGGTCCTGACCACAGGCATCGCAGGGGGGCAGTCGAATATCACCACAGCGATGACGCTGCAGGGCAACTATACGTTCACCGCCAACTCCAACCTCCAATTCAACAGCCCGGCCGCGACCTTCACCGCCGCAGCAGGGCTGGGGGCTGTCACCATGAACATCGGCGGAAACTATGGCTCGAACCCGAACCCCGCGGTGCTGAGTACCGGTGTGATCTCGGAAGGAGCCGGATCCACCCTGTCCATCGTCAAGACAGGGAGCGGCTCCTGGCAGTTTAACGGTGCGAACACCTTCACGGGCGGTATTGCCGTCAAGGAGGGGTTCTTTGGTGTTGGCAATAGCGGAGCATTGGGAACTGGTACGCTCACGCTGGGCGACTCGGGCGGTGCCAGCAACGCTGCGGCCGGCTTCGGATCGAACGTCAATCCCACCAACCCGATCCATGTCGCGGCCGGGTCCAGTGGAACCCTTTCATTGACACGGACTGGCGGGAGCGGGCCCAGCACGCTCAGCGGCCCGATCACATTGGCCAACAACCTCACGATTTCGCAGAGCGCTGCCAACGCCCAGAACTTCAATATTTCCTCAAACATGACCGGCGCCGGCGACGTGACCGTCAAGGCGCTGCAAGGCACCGGAACGACCACTCTGTCGGGTTCGATCAATATGACCGGGCAGTTGGTCAACAGCGGCGTGTCCGCCAGCCCCACCGTCGTGAGCGGCGTGATCGGCAGCAATGTCACCGGAGTGACACAGAACAGTCCGGTTTCGCAGCTGACACTCAGCAATACAAATTCCTACTCGGGCGGCACGAACGTGAACCGCGGCACACTTCTTCTGAGCGGAGCCCTGAACCTGCCGGCGGCAGGCGTGCTCCAGGTTAACGCCGGCGGCCGGTTCAGCCTGGCCGATGGGACCGCAAGGACGACGACCACGGCCAGCCTGGGACTCGCAGACGGTGCAAGCCTGGCATTTGACTGGAATGCGGGTGCGGTTGACATGTTGACCTCGACCGCCGCCGCAACGACGGCGGGGAACATCGGGATCATCATCAATAACACCAACCCGACCGACTCGGGCGGAATTCTTATTAACTCGCCGGCCGGGGGGCTCACCACCGCGAATAGCACCCGGTATTTCCTTGCGAACAACACAAACTTCACCGCTGCCCTGACCGTGCTGGACACCGATGTCAGCATCGGGGCCCAGAGCGCCGTCGCCGCTCCGACGCTGCTTTTCTGGCAGGGCAACAAGGTCCTTGGCACCGGCACAGCGGGCGTCGACAATGCCCTCGCCCTTTCGTCCGGCACCGCAAGCAACTGGTCGATCGCCGCGGATACCTATACCGTCACCGGAGTTGTGCCCGGATCCACCGCGGATGTCATATTTTCTTCCAGCACCGCCCCGGAACAGCAGAGCAGCGTGCTGGGGGCTGATATGACGCTGAAAAGCGTGACGTTCAACGATGCGACCGCCGTCACCATCGGCGGCAACAATTCCCTGACGTTGATCAGCACGGTCGCCACAGCCGGCACCGGCACGGCGGGTGGCGGCAGCGCCATTACGGTCACTCCGGCATCGGCGGATCCCCTGATCAGCGCAAATGTCATTCTCGGCGCCAACCAGGTCTGGAATGTTGCCGCCGGAAAGACTTTGACGGTGAGCGGTTCGGTGCTCGGCACCGGCTCTCTGACCAAGGCTGACGCGGGCACCGTCGAGCTCTCGGGAGTCAACGCCTACACCGGGGCGACGACCGTGCAGGCGGGCGTCTTGAACCTGACGGGCAACCGCACGGGCACCGCGGGCTCGATCACAGTGGGCAACCTGGCTTCCACCACCGGCACACTGGGCATCGCCAACGGCAGCTTTAGCGTGGGCAGCGGTATCATCACTGTGGGATCCGGCAACGCCACCACGGCCGGCATCATCAACCAGACCGGCGGCACGTTGTCCACGGCCGGCAACGTCCTCTTCGGAAACGGCGGCACCGGCACCCTTGCAGGAAGCAACTCTTCCGGTACCTACAATCTCAGTGCCGGCTCGTTGATTCAGACGGCTGGCACTTTTGCCCTCGGCACCAATACCGGCGGCACCGGCATCTTCAATCTCAGCGGCACCGGAGCATTCTCCACGACGAGCACCCTGGAGATTGCCCGCTCCTCCTCGGCATCGGCCACAACGAATACCACCGGGACATTTGCCCAGACCGGCGGCACCGCAACGGTTGGCACCCTGAGCTTGGGCGGCAGCAACGCGGCCAACCATGCCGGCGGCAACGCCACGCTCACAATCAGCGGCGGCACATTCACAGCCAGCTCGTTCAGCAATTTATCCGGCGGCAACAGCAGCATCTCGACGATCACCATCGGCGGCACGGGGGACGTGACGCTTCCCGCTTTCCCGGTGACGCGCGGCACCGGCGCAGCGGCGATCATTAAATTCGATGGTGGAACCCTTCGTCCACAGTCGGCGAGTGCAGCTTACATGGGCAATCTCACCAGCGCCTTTGTGCTGGCCGGCGGAGCCAAACTGGACGTGGCCGCCGGAAAAGATATCACCGTCACCCAGCCCCTGCTGACAGATCCCGTCTCGACAGGCGGCGGATTCACCAAAGCAGGAGCAGGCATTCTCACTCTCGCCGGGGCCAACACCTACACCGGGCATACCACTGTCAGCGCCGGCACACTCCTCATCAGCAGCGCCGGATCGCTCGACTCCAACTCGACCGTCGCGGTCAATGCCGGCACGCTCGGCGGAGCCGGCACGGTCAACGGACCGGTAAGCGTTGCCAGCGGGGCCGTCCTCCAAGCCGGAATGACCATTTTGGACAGCGCCACGTTCAATCTCACCCACGAACTGAACCTCGCGATTGGCTCGATCCTTTCACTCGGGCTCGGAGCAGGCGGCGAGCACGATACGCTCAACCTCACCGGCGGACTCGTGACGTTTGACCCCGCCCAGTCATTCCGCTTCCTCGATCAGGGGGCTTCGCCGGGACTTTACGCCAATATCATCACCGGCCTCGGTAGCGCGCCCGTTATCGATGGCTGGACGGTTGCCAACGATGGCTGGACCGGAACGTTCTCTCTCAGCGGCAACAACGTGGATTTTACTCTGACCGCCGTGCCCGAACCCGGCACTTGGGCGCTCCTGGGCCTCGGGCTTGCGGCCTTGCTCCGGCGCAGGCGCTCCCTGAGATGAGGGGCTTTTTCGTTGCCCGATCATCCCGTGCAGGCTGACCCTGCATTGGTGATTTGCGTCCCAAACATGATTTTTCTCCTCACGTGACCAAGTTTTTCCGCCCCATCATTCCCGCACTGTTTTTCGTGTGTTCATTTGTTTCCGCCCGTGCAGCCGCGCCGGATGGCGGGGGGGCGCTGGGAGCCTATCCACCTGCTGATAAGCTGCGCCCTTCGCCGGGGCAGGCCACCTACCTTGTCGATCCCGAGAGCGGCAACGATGCGAACCCGCCCGGCAAGGCATGGAAAACTTTTGGCCGCCTCAACGCGGTCCGTCTCGCCCCCGGCGATACCGTGCTCATCTCGCCGGGACGACAGGAGGAATCGCTGAAGCCATCGGGCGCCGGCACACCCGCTAAGCCGGTTGTGATCCGGTTTCTGCCCGGCGTGCACACGATCGGGATCCGCGATGTGATCCGCCTGCCGATGTTTGTCTCCAATTCCATGGACTCCACCGAACCGAAGCCGGTCGGCATTTTTCTGCAGAACATCCGGCATTTCCGGCTCGAAGGCGGCGGAGTGGGAGGCCCCAAGAAAACATCGATCGTCTTCGACGGCCGCATGGTCGAGATCTTCAACGACCATGTGGAGGACGTGGTCTTTACCGGGCTCGTGTTCGATTTGAAGCGTCCGACGGTATCTGAGTTCCGCGTGGTCGAGGCCGGACCCTCCCATGCCGTGATCCAGATCGCCGAGGGATCGGACTACGCGATTGAGGGAGGGAAATTCGTCTGGAAAGGCGACTGGGGTCCGGGCGCCGCCTGCCAGGAGGCGATTCCCTCCGAGGGCCGGTGCTGGAGAGCGAAACCCCCGCGCGGCTGGGATCCCCGCGGGCAGTCGGAAGCCGTTGCGACCGACCTTGGCGGCCGCATGGTCAAACTCGAATTCCCGACGGATGGCACCGGACTCACAGCCGGCCATCAATATCATTTCCGGAATACGCGTCGCGACATGGTCGGCGTGCACACCGCCCGCAGCAAGGATGTCGTCTTCCGCGATTGCGACTTCTATGCGCTCACCGGCATGGGCTTCGTCAGCCAGTTCACCGAGAACATGACCATGCAGCGCGTGAACGTCGCGCCGCCGGCCGGCACGGCCCGCACCTGCGCCGCATGGGCCGACATCTTCCAGTTCTCGAACTGCCGCGGCAACCTGCTCGTCGATTCCTGCCGGCTCTCGGGCATGCAGGATGATGCGATCAACTGCCACGGCACGCATCTGCGCATTGTCGAGAAGCGCGACGGCAACCAGTTCCTCCTGCGATTCATGCACCGGCAGACATACGGCTTCGCACCTTTTCAGCCGGGGGATGTTCTGGCCGTGATCAACTCCGCCAACCTTCGGGAATACGACGCCAACCCCCGGCGCAAGGTGACAGCGGTCGAGAGGATCAACGACAAGGACTGGCTTGTCACGCTCGACGGTCCGCCGCCGGCCTTCGAGAAGAATGATGTCGTGGACAATATCACATGGTATCCGAACCTCACCGCGACCAACAACCATGTCAGCATGGATCCCGTCCGGGGGTTTCTCATCACCACGCGTGGCCGGGTTCTGGTCGAAAACAATACGTTCCATCGCCCGGCCATGGCGGGAATCCTCATCGAGGACGACGCCTCCGGCTGGTTCGAGTCGGGCCCGGTCCGCGACATGCTCGTGAGGAACAACCGCTTCGTCCGCTGCGGGATCGACATCAACCCGCACACAAAGAGCGGCCGCCCGGAGGATTGGGTCCACGAGAACATCCGGATCGAAAGCAATACGTTCGAGGAAGGCGGGAGAATCTCGGCCAAGAATGTCAAAGGCTTGCAGATCCTCAAAAACCGTGTGCCGGAAGGCGGGACCCTGCCGGTCAAGCTCAGTGCCTGCACCGATGTCGTGCAGGACTGAGCCTCACCCAGAGGCAGGTACGATGGGGAGAGCGGGCATGGCGTCCATGCGATCGCGCTCGCATCCCGGCAGAATCAAGGTGCTGTCGGTGTGATGAGGAAGTTCCTATCGAACCGTGAGCTACACTTTCTGCCAAGGAAAACTGCCCGGAAGAGGACTCGAACCTCCACTCCTTGCGGAACCAGATCCTAAGTCTGGCGCGTCTGCCAATTTCGCCATCCGGGCGTTTAGGAGTTCCGGCCGGTTCGAGCGGTGCTGACTTGCCTGAAAAACCTTGGGGTGACCATCACCGTTGAGGTGCAATGCCGCAAGCGCAAAGTGTGAGGGTCATTTTGCGGCGAAGACGACGCAGACGAGATCGCCGGCCGGGCTTTCGATGATTTGGGTATGGCCCATCTTGGCGAGGGCGGCGATGAGGCCGGCGGCCTTGTCGGGGAATCCGTTTTTGTTGATGGAGATGGCGGCAAACCCGCGCTTGTGGATCTCATCGACCGCTTGGTCGAAAGGGACGGTGGAGAGCGCAGCCTGCCACTGTTCGCGCGGGCGGCCTTTCATGGTGCCGAATGAGAAGCGCAGGTCGCGGCTGAAGAGATACGGGCGGAAGTGGTCGTAGGGAGGGATTCCCGGTGCGGGTGCCTCGGGGAAGTCCATCACGGGAATCTGGAAGACCATTGTGCCCTTCGGAAGCGCAGTCTCGACCGCGGCAGCGAAGGTGCGGTCGGCGGCGATCTGGCGGGCGATCTGGGCGGTCTCGGCCGGCGCGGGCGGCCGTGGGACCTGGTCCCAGAGGACGATGACGCTCAGGGCGAAAACAATCAGGCCGGTGAGAAGGCGGCTTCTGAGCGGCGCGGCGGCGGAGAGCCGGCGTGCGGCAAAGAGGAGGACGATCGCAAGGATGACTATGCTGTAGCGGCACCCGGTGCGGAACATTGTGAAGCCAAAGGTTCCGGCGATCGCGTTGAGTCCGCCGGTGGTGAAGACGATGACGATCCAGGCGACCTGCCAGGCCTCGGGAGGGATGGCGTCCTTATGGTGCCTGATGAGGGCGATGGCGGTCGAGGCGATGAGAAAGACGAGCGCGGCGATCCCGAGGATGCCGAGATACGATCCCTCGTCCTGCAGCGGTGCGGACATCCGGTGGAGTGTGCCGAAGGCACTGAGAAGGGGCGAAATATGTGCCGACGGCGGGATGATGAGATCGACGAGTTTGAGTCCGTAAATCTCGAGCCATTTGTATTCCCGGACGAGCGCGCCGGGATTCGGGCCGTTTGCGGCGATGTAGGTCCAGGTGTCGAGGTTCATCAGCGCAAAAGCGAGGGCCGCCGACGCGATGACCCCGAGTGCGGAGAGGAGAGCCGGCAGCGAGCGGTTGCGGACGAATGCGATGAGCGCGCCGAGAAACGTGAGTTGGCAGAGGATGTTCGTATAATAGACGTTCTGGAGTCCGGCAACGAAGCCGACGGCAAGAGCGAACCAGAACTTTCCGGAGAACGGGACGAGGCCCGGGCTGGTGCCCGTCCATTTCCAGACGAGGAGGAAGAGTGGGACGTGCCAGTAGAAGACGACGACGATGTGATGGGGAGACTGGCTGAATGCGAACGGGGCGAGGCCGAATGCGAGGGCGGCCACGAACGCCCACTTGCGCAGGCATCCGGACCATCGGGCAACGAGATACATCGTGAGACCGGCCAGGACGTGGCCGAGGATGAGGCTGATGTGGAGGGCGCCGACGATGCCGAACGCCCGTCCGAGCAAGCCCATGCCCCAGGTGAGGATCTCCTCGGTGATCGGCCAGTCGGTCCAGCTGGCTTGGTAGGGCGCGCCAAGCTCCGGCACCGTCTTCTGCGCGAGCGGGACAAAGTGGCCGTCGGCCGCTGCACGGGTCCAGGCAAGTGTGAACATGACATCGCTTTTCTCGGTCGAGAGGTAGGCGGTCGGGGTTGTCCAGAAGCTGCTGCCCAACCGTCCGGCCGAGAGGCACCACGCGGTGATAATGAGAATGATGAGAAGGCCGATGCAGAGAAGGTCGGCCGTCACGCCACGACGCGGGCGACCGGCAGGATGCAAGGTGTGGTCGGGGCTATCCATGTGATTGTGATTGTTGCCACTCGATGGTTGCGGCGAGCCCTTGCTCAAGCGTGAGGGCGGGCTGCCAGTTGAGTTGGGCTTTGGCGCGGGCGCGGTTGCACACCCAGACCGGGGTGTCCCATGTGCGGTTGTCGTAGGACCCCCACACCGGCTCCTGTGAAATCCCCAGTAGGCGTCGCGCGAGGCCTGTGAGTTCTGCGAGCGTCGTCTGGATGCCGGTACCGATGTTGAAGACCGACCCGCGCTCGAGCGCCGGGGAGGCGGCGGCGGCAAGACAGGCACTGCAGACATCGCCGACATGGATGAAATCGCGGGCGGTCCGGGGGTCGGCCATCGGGGGGAACCTGCCAAGCAAGCCTTCGCGGATCAATGTCGGCATGAGCCGGCCCGGATCCTCGAACGGTCCGAACGCCGAGTAGAGGCGCAGCGTGACGACGTGAAGGTCGGCGCTGCGCGAGACCAGTCGGCAGAGCTGGGTTGCGGAGGCTTTGGCCGCCGCGTAGGGGCTGTTGGGATCGACCCATTCCTGCTCGTCGGGGCTGTGATCCTTGAAGCCGTATTCCGATGAGGAGCCGGTATGAACAAACGATTCGAAGCCGGTCTTGCGGCAGGCCTCCAGAAGGTTGACGGTCGCCAGCAGGTTGGTCTGGAAGATTCTCTGGATGTCGTTCTGCCACGAGTAGGCCCCGTGCGCTGCAAGGTGGAAGACCCAGTCCGGCCGGACCTCCGCGACCGCGCGCGCGGTGTCGGCTGCATCGAGGAGGTCGGTCTCAACAAGCCGGATGCTGCTGCGGATTTCCTCGATCCGCCAGGGGTTGAAGGATGGCCTGACGAGCAGATGAACATCGTGCCCGCCTGCCAGGAGGTGCCGTGCGAGGTTTGCCCCGACAAAGCCGGTGCCGCCGGTGAGGAGGACACGCTTCACCGCGGTTTCCTCCCTGCGACGAAAAGATTGCCCAGCGGAACGGTGAGGCGGACAGAGCCCGGAAATCCGCGCTCGAACAGGCTCAGGAGAACGCGCTTGACCGGGGATGGAAACGGGACGAGGCGCACGAGGTATTTCAGCGAGTAGGTGTTGGCAACCGGACCGCCCGCGACGATGTCGAACCTGTGGGCCTCCAGCAGACGGGCGAGCGTGGAGGGACTGTAGAGATAAGTGTGCTCGATGTCGATGATCGGGCTGCGCTCGCCGAGAAGCCGGGCCGAGAACGATGTGACGTTGTGGTTCAGGATGAGAAGCACGCCGCCCGGCTTGAGGATGCGGAGGCACTCGTCCAGCAAGGCGTTGGGATCGGAGATGTGGTCGAAAACCTGAAACAGGCAGATCGTGTCGAACGTGCCGGGATCGAATATTCCGGGGCGCATCGTCGAGCTGACGATATATGGGCGGACCCGGTCGGCGGACTGCGAAACCGCCTCGTGGCTTGGTTCGACCCCGCGGACGCTCCGGTATCCGCGGTCGAGCGCCTCCTCAAGGAAAAATCCGTTCCCGCAACCGATCTCAAGCAGAGCGTCTTTGGAGGGGACCAGTCTGTCGAGTTTCGAGAGGTATCGTCCGTAGGTCTGGCGGAGCCCGGCGACCTCGCCGCCGTAGTCGAACGTGCTCCGGGCATAGAGTGACGCGAGCGTGTCGGAATCCGCCACCGGATCCGAGCGTACGAGCCCGCAGGCTGTGCAGCGCACGATGCGGTAGTGAATGCGGTCGGGCAGCCGCCGGGCAGAGAAGACCCCGGCGTTGAAGGCTCCGGGAGCGAAGTTTGGAGGATAAATTTCCCGCGCATTGCCCGGGGAGCGGCAGATCGCGCAGTCGGTCGGGACCAGCTCAACCGGCGTCATCGTCGGTCTTCCGTTTCTGCCCGCGGGGATCGTTGAGGATGTTCTTCACGATGAACGGCGGCCGGCGTTTGACCTCGTCGTAGATGTGGGCGAGATACGAGCCGATGATCGCGAGGCAGAGGAGCTGGACTCCCCCGAAGAAGAGCACGAGCACGATCACCGTCGGGATCCCGTGCGGGGCGAGCGCCGGGAAAAAGACGCGCAGCGCGATCTGGGCGACGATGGCCACGAGCGAGAACGAGACCGATGCCAGGGCCAGCCACACGATGAGATCGAGCGGGGCGTAGGAGAACGAGAGGATTGCCTTCCGCGCCCAGCCGAGGTTGCGCAGGAGGTTGTTTGTCGTCACGCCGAACATCCGCTCCGGACGCACGTAGGGGACGCCGGTCTGGCGGAAGCCGACCCACGCGCGGAGGCCGCGGAGGAAACGGTTGTTCTCGGGCAGCCGGTTCAGCGTGTCGACGACTTTCCTGTCGATGAGCGAGAAGTCGCCGGCGTCGAGCGGAATCGGGACATACGACGTCGCGCGGAAGACGCGGTAGAAGGCCTTGTAGGCGACCTTGAGAAACTGCGTCGCCTCGCGGGCGACGCGCACGCCGTAGACCACGTCGTAGCCTTCCTGCCACTTGGCATAAAACGTCTCAATGAGCTCCGGGGGGTCCTGGAGATCGCCGTCGAGCAGGACGACGGCATCGCCGGTGGCGACGAGCATTCCGCTGGTGAAGGCGTTCTGGGAGCCGAAATTCCTCGAGTGGTTGATGACGACCACCTTCGGGTCCCGCTCAGCCAGCACGCCAAGGACCTCGCCCGCGCGGTCGGGGCTGTTGTCGTTGACGAAAATGATCTCGTAGTCGATCCCGATTCTCCGGAAGACTTCGGTGAGCCGCTGGTGCATGACCGGGACCGCCGGCTCGTCGCGGTAGCAGGCGATGATCGCGCTGATCTTTTTCCGGGAGTTCGATTCCATGGGATCAGGTCCCATTGAGCGCGGTGAGGGCGGTTCCTGCAAGCCTTGATGCGGAGAGGCCGTGGCGATCGTGGAGGAATGCCTGGCTGCCGGATGTGCCGTCCGGGAGCGTGCGGATGCCGCAGCGTGTGACCCTGCACGGGATGCCGTTCTCCGCGGCGAGTTCGGAGACCCATGAGCCCAGTCCGCCTGTCGTGTAGTGGGCCTCCACGGTGAGGACATGCCGGAACTGCGCCATCTCGGCGGTGATGTGGCCGGCGCACTCGAACGAGGAGAGTGCGAGCACCTTTGCTGAGACCCCGCTTTCAGCAAGCAGCGCCGCGGCTCCGAGCGCATCATTCGCTGTCGGGCCGAGCGCTAGGATGAGGATGTCGCTGCCATCGTGAAGGATCTCGGCATGCCCGAGCGAGAACCGCCCATCAAGCCCCGGAATCACGGCGCGGTCGTCCTTGCCGAGGCGGTAGTAGATCGGGCCGGGGAGCTTCCAAGTCTCCCGGATCGCTGTCCGAGCCTGCGCGGGATCGCACGGGCAGATGATCGTGATCCCCGGCTGCGTGCGGAGGACGCCGATATCCTCGAGTCCGTAGTGTGAAATGCCGTTGTGTCCGTATTCCAGCCCGCCGCCGACACTGACGATGCGGACCGGAAGCCGGTGGGCGATCGGGCCGTTGCGGAGGAATTCGAACGGCCGGAGGACGGCGAACGTGACGATCGAGTAGATGAACGGGATGTATCCCGCCTCGGCGAGTCCGGTCGCCATTCCAGCCATGTTCTGCTCGGCCACGCCGGCATTGAAAAACCTGCCGGGGAGGGCCTCGGAAAACGGCTCGAGAGCCATGAATCCGAGGTCGCCGGTCATGAGGAGGATGCGGGGATCCTTCTGTGCGAGGTCAGCAAGCGTTTCGGCGAATGCGCGTCTCATGCGCGGGTCACCTCCTCAAGAGACTTGTGGTATTCGGCATCAGACATCGGAAGGTAGTGCCAGCGGATCTGGTTTTCCATGAACGACACTCCCTTGCCGAACACCGTCTGTGCGACAATCAGGTGGGGGCGGCCGGGATGGTCGTCCGCGGATCCCACGGCCCGCCGGAGCGCGTCGGGATCGTGGCCGTCGGTCTCCTCGACGTGCCATCCGAATGCGCGCCAGCGGCCCGCCATGTCCGGCATGGCGAGGACGTCGTCGGTGAATCCGAAGGCCTGCTGGCCATTCAGATCGATGACCGCTGTGAGGCGGTCGAGCTTGTGGTGGGCGGCAAAGGTAGCGGCCTCCCAGACCGATCCCTCGTTGCATTCCCCGTCGCTGAGGAGGACAAACGTCCTTCGTCCGGACCCATCGAGCCGTCCGGCGAGCGCAGCACCGACGCCGTAGGAGAGCCCCTGACCCAGAGAGCCGGTCGAGAAATCCACCGCCTCGAGATCGCGCTCGGGATGGACGCCCAGCAGGGAACCGTCGGCGAGGAAGGAGTCGAGCTGCTCCGCTGTGAGGAGGCCTTTCAAAAAAAGCGCAGCGTAGAGGGCGAGTGCGGCATGGCCCTTCGAGAGCACAAAGCGGTCGCGATCCGGGTCGCGAGAACCGGGAAGGTTCAGGACTTCGCCGTAGAGGACGGCCATGATGTCGGCGACCGAGAGCGCACAGCCGATGTGACCGACGTTGGCCCGCTTCGATTGCTCGAGGATGATGCGTCTGATGTCCCTGCCTGTCATTGTCCTTTTGAGCGGAGGGGCATGGCTGTCATCTGCCGCGGGGCGGCTCGACGCTGATCGGCAGGTGGAGGCTTTGAAAATCGCCAAGGTTCAGGGTGTAAAGAACTCCTGCGCCGGCCTTTTGAGCAGCTACGGCGTGAAGGAAATCATGAGTTTGTCCGCCCCGGACTCCGTGCTTGTGCGCGGCGGTCAATGCCGCGAGTGTTTCTTCGCCGTCGAGCTCCACCGTTTGGAGATCCGAGGCAAGCTCCGCGGTGATTTTGGAGGCCTCGCTGGCCGGGCAACGAAATCCAAGTCGCCCGCCGGTGAGCGTGGAGAACACTTCGGCAAAGGAGTGCGGGCGGGTGAATCCGCCGCTGCGACGCAGAGCCTTGCGGACACCCAGCTTCTGGATCGCCTCAATCAGGGCCGAGGAATCCCAGTAGGGAATCATCGGGAGTCTCGTTCTGCCCGGACGGCGGCTGCGATGCGTTCCGGGGAGATCGGGGTGACATCGAGCATCGTGAAGCCGGCCTGTCGCCGGAGTTTCACAACCGGAATCTCGGCGGGTTTCAGCAGCCGGAATGAGATGACTTCGGCAGTGTG
Source organism: uncultured Chthoniobacterales bacterium (assembly GCA_964467415.1). Classification (GTDB taxonomy): domain Bacteria; phylum Verrucomicrobiota; class Verrucomicrobiia; order Chthoniobacterales; family Terrimicrobiaceae; genus CAYXRX01. The sequence continues at coordinate 63,918 of CAYXRX010000022.1, read as the reverse complement.
GTTCTCTTTGACGAGGACATCACCGGGTTGGAACGGGAGGGGGAATACTCCACGTCTCCTGGCGTCGAGTGTGGTCACGCTTTCCATGGTGGGAAAATCCCACAAAGCATTCTATTTGCAACAGAAATCCCTCTTCTACAAAAGCATTGCCATAGCCAAACCAGGCGTTTTCGGGCCATGAGGCCGGGCATTTTCTTTTGGCGGGATGCGGGTGCTCATCGGTGCCAGAGCTTTCCCGCGCGGCGGAGCCGCGCGTAGACAAGGGTGGGGGACTGCTCGCCCCGCGCCTCGTGGAGCCGCCGGATCAGGGCGAATGCGACGACGTTCAAGAGGAAGAGGGCGGCGAAATAGATGCTGTGGCGGCGCCAGTGGAGCGCGCCGGTCACCGCCTCGTAGGTGCCGATGAAATCCAGTGAGACCCCCCACATTACCGGCGCGGCGCCGAGGCCGAGGCTGGTGATGACGGTGAAGAGCGCAAAGAAATGGTTGCGACCCATTTCCGGCATGGTGGACATGACGATTCGCACGTTGGCAAGGTTGAAGTTTGCGCCGGCGATGCCCGAGAGGAGGTTGAGGATCCCGATCGTCCACATCGAGCACGGAAGCACGCCCGCGGCGATGAGAAACCAGCCGGCGATGATCACGCCGAACAGCACCAGCGAGCCGGTCAGAACCGGCTTGCTTCCGATGTCGTCGACCAGCCGCCCGACAAACGGCAGGCTCCCCAGCGCACCGATGAACGAAATGCTCGAGAGGTAGAGGACGAGCGAGACGTCGAACTTCGGAAACTCGCGCAGGTATTCCACCGTGAAAACCCCGAGGCTCCCGATCACGGCCATGAAGATCACATTGAAGACGAGGAGCTCACGGAATGGCGGAAATGCGATAATCTGCCGCCACGGGACAGGCTCCGAGGACTTGCGCACGGTTTCTCCCGCGGCGACTTCGGGGATCCTTCGGATGAAAAACAGGCTCATCGTCGCGCCGATTGCGCTCAGCAGAAACACGAGCGCGTATTCCCAGGGATCGACCCGCCCGGTCATCACAAATGCCGAGGCGACCAGCGCCAGCAGGGACCCGGCGTGCATGAAAATCTGGTCGACCGACAAAAACCGCCCGCGGGTCTCCTCGGGGATCAGCGCGGCGATCCACGGCATCCAGGCGGCCGACGAGATCCCTCGCAGGAGGTTGAAAACGAAGAGCGAGGCGAGGATAAGCACCAGCTTTGAGGTGTTGTCCAGAAACGCGAGCAACGGGACGGCGGTGATGATGAAGATGAAGACTGTCCGGAGGCTCCAGCCGGCAAGCACAAATTCCTTGTAGCCATAGCGGCCGAGGAACTGCGCGGCGGGAAGCTGGAAGACCGTCATCAGCGGCGTGAAGGAGGCGATAATTCCCAGGACCGTCGATGTGGCCCCGATGCTCTTGGCATAAACGATGATCGGCGGGCCAAGGATGATCTGGAATGCGACGGCATTAAACAGGCCGAACCAATGCGCATTGAACGATCCTCGCGGGTTCGATGGGTTCACAGAAAATCCGGCCCGGTCAGGCCGGTCGGCAGGTGGCAGGAAGCCCCCGCTGGTTCACCGGGGAGCGGGAGCCGGGGTGACCTGGACGAGAACAGGAATCGGACGGAATGGTGTCAGCCGGGTCGAAGGGGTGCGCAGTTGGCCATCGGGCGTGCAGAGCCCGAACTCGCGGGTTTCCTTGACGCCGAAATCGGTCGAGGCTCCGCCTTTGGGCGGCTGGAGGAGGCTGTTCTCGATAAACTGGGCGTTCAAAGGGGCGATCAGGCTGTAGCCGCCTTTGCCGTCCGGCGGCATCGGGGTTCCCCACATGTTTCTGCAGACGACCTGCTTGGCGAGGATCTTCTCGCCGCGCAGCGTGTGGTTAAACAGATCGGAATCTTGAGGGGTTGCCATCGCGCCTAGAAAAGCGCCGCCGGCAATGAGGAGCCAGTTCATGTTGCGGATTTATGAACGAACTTTACGGTGTTGAAAAGCCAATATTTTATTTTGTGCCGGTCCGGTTGGAAGTGATGGCCGGTCACCGTCGGGTGACCGAATCCGGGCGGTGATGCCGGCCGGGACGATCGTCTGCGATTTCGAGCTTGAGGATCCGCTTGAGTTCGGCGATGGCGGCCGGATCGTCGAAGGCGCCGTGGTCGTCGGGGACAATGAGTTCGGACTCCGCGCTGGCGAGATGCGAGCTCCAGTAAGCGACGACGCCATCCGAACTGTCCGGCGTGTCCCCGCGTCCCCGGTCGCCGATGATCGAGTGGTGGGGCGCCTTGATCGGCAGGCCCTCAAGCGTCTTGAAGAGGGGATTGGACGGCGACAGGCGTGAAATGCTCGTGAACTGGTGGGGCGCTCCGGCAAAGTTCGGCAGGAGGTCGATGGTTGCGGAGGTGATCCGCTCCGGAAGGCGGACAAACCTGGTCAGCCAGGTCGTGAGCGACCAGTCGGCCATCGTGCTGCCACGGTGGGGGGTCGAGATAAAGACGATCCGGCCGACCTGAGGGTTTGCTTGAAATTCCAGCGAGCGGCGGGCCAGGTGCCCGGGCGGCAGGCTTCTGAAGCGTCCGTGGTTTTCCGGAGGAATCACCGCGCGCACGAGGGAATCCCCGGGGGAGACCGCCTGCATCCGGGAGAGGATGCCGCCCATGCTGTGCCCGACGAGGACGAAATTTTTGTGGTGTCCGACCGCCTTGGCCGCGGCGGCCAGGTCCTCGCGGAGACGCATCGCGGAATAGCCGATCGGCCAACCGGTCGGATAATAGTAGACCCAGAACTGGCACTTCGGTCCGATGACCGGATCAGCAATCAGCTCGTTGACGACGTCCCGCCACATCCTCGGGTGTGATACCAGGCCGTGGACGAGGACGACTGGAATCTTGTCCGGGTTGTAGGGCTCGAGGAATGCGAGGGAGGCATCGCGGACGTCGGGGAAGATGAGGCCCTCCAGCGCGAGCAGGAGCTCGCGGATATTCCTCGTGCGATCGACCACCGGGGCGCTGAAATCCGCGGCGAGCGGCATTCTGCCGCCGTTGATCTCGACAGCTTGGACGGTCGTGGGATCCAGAAGCTCCAGGCGCGCGGTGCGCTCTGCGCCGGCGGGAAAAGTGAGGAGTCCGGTGACCGGAAGGAGGAAGCCTTTGGGAGAAGTGAACTTAGCTAGGGCGGGATCGGCTGGAGGGTTCCATTTTGGAGACAGGGGAGCTCCGACGCCGGGGCGTTCGCGCCAGGTTCTGAGCAGCGTCCGGGGAACTTTTGTGGCGGGCTTGAGGGCGGCGAACGCCCTGGCAGGGAAATCCCCCCGCCGCTGGTTCGGGCCGATGGCGATGCTCCGTGTAACTCCCCGGTAGGAGAAGGTTCTTGTGCCTCCGGCCGGATTTTTCGGGACGAGATACCCGGCCAAGGCGGCTGTCGATGCGGCGAGGACCGGATTGGCGGTGTCGGAATTCGCAGGATGGGATTTCATCTCATTCCAGGCGAGCCCGGCGGCCTGGAGGTGGGAGGTGACGAACCTGCTCTCATTCAAATCCGGGCTGCCGGCCTGTCTCTGGAGCTGGATGGCCGCGGCGAGAGCCGGGGACCCGGCGGTTGCCGGCGCAGAACGACGGGGCAGCGAGGAACAAGAACACAGCAGCGCACAAACGAGCAGGGCCAGGCCGGATTTTGCAAGCGAGAGGCCCGGGAGGCGACGGGTAGTGTTGGAAAGCATGAAACGGATTTTCCGGATACTCCGTCCGGAAACCGGGGGCGATGACAAGGCAAAAATCAGGGTTTGAGCGGTGAGTCTGGACAACGGGCCCCGATCTGGTTAAGCTGGCGCCTCACAACTTCTCCCTATGATTGACTCCATCACCTCCCAGCTCGGCGACAAAGCCGAGTTCCTCCTCGGTCATCAATCCAAAACGATCTCCAAAGATCTTCTCCACCTGCCCGGTCCGGATTTTGTCGACCGGATCTTTGCGCCCACCGACAGGAACCAGCGGGTGCTCAACAACCTCAACTGGATCTACAACAGCGGACGGCTCGCGGGCACCGGTTATGTGTCGATCCTCCCCGTCGACCAGGGAATCGAGCATTCGGCCGGGGCGAGCTTTGCGAAAAATCCGCTCTATTTCGATCCAGAGAACATCGTGAAGCTGGCGGTCGAGGGCGGCTGCAACGCGGTGGCCTCGACGTTCGGCGTGCTTGGGGCGGTCTCGCGCAAATACGCGCACAAGATCCCGTTCCTCGTGAAGATCAACCATAACGAACTCCTCACGTATCCGAACGCATTCAAGGAAATCCTGTTCGGAAAAATCCGGACCGCTTACGACATGGGCGCTGCGGCGGTCGGGGCGACGATCTATTTCGGGTCGGACGACGCGCACCGCGAGATCGTCGAGGTCGCCGAGGCGTTTGCGCTCGCGCACGAGCTCGGCATGGCGACTGTCCTCTGGTGCTACCTCCGCAACCCGGCGTTCAGCATCAAAGGCGACAAGGACTACCATGTCTCGGCCGATCTCACCGGGCAGGCGAACCACCTCGGATGCACAATCCAGGCGGATATCATCAAGCAGAAGCTTCCAGAGAACAACGGTGGCTACAAGGCGCTGAACACCGGCTCATCCAGCTACGGAAAGCTCGACGAGAGGATCTACAGCGAGCTCACGACCGAGCATCCGATCGACCTCTGCCGCTACCAGGTCGCCAACTGCTACATGGGACGCGCAGGCTTGATCAACAGCGGCGGCGCTTCCGGCAAGCAGGACTTCCAGGATGCCGTCTTCACGGCGGTCGTGAACAAGCGCGCCGGAGGCACCGGGCTCATCTCCGGCCGCAAGGCGTTCCAGCGTCCGATGGCCGAAGGGGCCAAGCTCCTCCATGCGATTCAGGATGTCTACCTCTGCAAAGAAGTGACAATCGCGTAGGCGCCGCCGCATCGAAATCTGCTTGTCTCGGGGCCGGAAATCCGGCATGTGTCGATTTCGTCCGCCGCTCCGCAAACCGGAGCGCCGAGGCTCCAATCCAACCCCACCAATGAACATTAAAATGACATCCCGTTCCGCTATCCTCGCCACCGTTGCCGCGTGCAGCCCGGTCCTGAGCCACGCATCCGACGCAGGCCAGGGCTCCGTGACAGCCTCCCGATTCGGCAAGCTGCCAGACGGCCAGCCGGTCACGCTCTACACGCTCCGCAATGCCGGCGGCGCGGAGGCGAAGATCACGAACTACGGCGGGATCGTCACATCACTCAAAGTCCCCGACCGCGACGGGAAGATCGACGACGTCGTCCTCGGCTACAGCAATATCGACGGCTACATCAAAAATGTCGGCAACCCGTATTTCGGCGCGCTGATCGGGCGCTTCGGAAACCGGATCGGCAATGCGAAGTTCACGCTCGACGGCAAGACCTACCGCCTTCCGAAAAATGATGGCCCGAACACGCTGCACGGCGGCACGGTTGGCTTCGACAAGGTGCTCTGGACCGGTCGCCCGCTCGCCTCGAAGGATGGTCCCTCGGTTGAGCTGACCTACCGGAGCAAGGACGGCGAGATGGGGTTCCCCGGCAACCTCGATGTGACGGCGGTCTACACGCTGACTAACAAGAACGAGCTCCGCGTGAAATTCACCGCGACGACCGATAAGCCGACCGTCGTGAATCTCACCCAGCACTCATACTTCAACCTCGCCGGCAAGGGCGACATCCTCGGGCACCTCGTGCAGATCAAGTCCGACAAGATCACGCCGGTCGGCGCCACGCTGATCCCGACGGGGAAATTCCTCAAGGTCGACGGCACACCGTTCGATTTCCGCAAGCCGGTCGCCATCGGCGCACGCATCAATGCGGATGACCAGCAGCTGAAGTTCGGCAAGGGCTACGATCACAATTTCGTCACAGCAGACGCTCCCGGAAAGCTCAAGCTCCAGGCGAAGATCACCGAGCCGACCACCGGCCGCACACTCGAGGTGCTCAGCACCGCGCCAGGGGTCCAATTCTACAGCGGTAACTTCCTCGACGGCTCGATCGTCGGCAAGGGCGGCCGCCGCTATAACTTCCGCAACGGATTCTGCTTCGAGCCCCAGCATTTCCCCGACTCCCCGAACAAGCCCCAGTTCCCGTCCACAGTGCTGCGCCCCGGCGAGACGCTGAAGAGCACGATCGTCTATCGGTTCGGGACGAAATAACCCTCAGGGCTCACAGCATCAGAATCGCTGATACCCGGCTGGAGGAGCAGGGGGCATTGAAAATTCCCCCCGCTTCACTGCGGGAACAGGGCGCGATTGCTTCCGTGCGGCTTGCCTCTCCGTGGCAAAACGGGTAAAACCCTCGGCATGATTCGTTATCTGTTTCTTAGCATTTGCCTCCTGATTGCGGCTGGTTCCGCGCATCTTCGCGCTGACGAAACCGTCCAGGCCGCTCAGGCCCGGCTGGCCAGGCTCGGGTTCTATAACGGTTCCGCGGACGGGCAGATGGGAAGCCAGACGAGCGCGGCGATCCGGCGCTACCAGATTGCGGAGAACCTCAAGGTCACGGGCGAGTTGAACCGGCAGACGATTGACAGCCTCGGGATTGCCGGAAGCGCTCAGGTCCCGCCCTATGTCGCGTTGGCGGATATCTTCCGTGGCGGCCCATACCTGAAGGTCGGCCCGGAGATGCAAATCGCCGTCGTGAAGCAGGCGCAGAAAAACCTGAAACTGCTCGGCTATTACAACGGGGCCGAGAACGGCATGCCGAATGCCGCCCTGACGAATGCCCTCAAGCTTTGGCAGAAGAGCGCCGGCTTCCGGCAGACAGGACGCTTCGACGCGAACTCGCTCAAGGGGCTGGATCTGATGCCGGATTGATCGTTTCCGGGGCCTGCAACGACGATTGGAATTTCATCCCGATAAAAACGATTGAGAGAGCCCATCACCCGCGAGTCGCCGGATTCCGCGCGCAAGCGCCGGTTCCTTAGCCTGTGGCCATGGGCTTCCGCGGTCGGGAGCGGGCTGGCGCTCGCGCTCTGCTACCCGGGGTTCGGATTTGGCGGGCTCTGCTGGCTGGCGCTCGTCCCGCTGATCTGGGCGGTCTGGTTTTCCCGGCCGGCCGCACGCCGTGAGCCGCTGAGGATTGCCGGTCTCGGCTTCGCCTTCGGGCTCGCGTTTTTTGCGGTGAGTTCCTTCTGGCTCACGACGCTGACGGTTCCCGGTTGCGCGCTGCTGGTGGTCTACTTTGCATTCTACCCGGCTGTCTGGACGCTCTTCCTGAGGCGGCTCGCCGGGCCGGGCCACAACTGGCTGAGCTCGCTGCAAAATCTCCGCGCCTGCGCCATGGCTGCCGCAGGCTGGGTTGCACTCGAGTGGCTGCGGGGGGTGATCTTTCCGGCCTTCGGCTGGAACGGTCTTGGCATTGCGCTCTACAAAAACATCCCGCTCATCCAGATCGCCGATGTGACCGGCGTCGGAGGGATCTCATTTCTTGTCGCCATGGTGAACCTGATGGTTGTGGCCACCGTGAAGCGGCTCGTGCTGGAGGTCGGGCGCGGCGCGCGGCGTCCGCATTACGATTTCGGCCTGACCGTCGCTTTGGTCGCTCTCGTCTGGGGGTACGGTGTCCGGCAGATGCTGGCTCCGGCCCCGGACTCGCGCAGCCTCAGTTTTGCGGCAGTCCAGGCCAACGTGCCGCAGGCCACGCGGAACAATCCCGCCTTCGAGGAGCAGGTGCTCGGGCTTTACAAGAAGCACACGGCGACTGCGGCCGCAATGAATCCCGACCTGATCCTCTGGCCGGAGTCGGCCACTCCCAGCCCGCTGTTCAACGACCAGCGGACATGGGACGAGGTGCGGAAGCTGGCGGAGGGGACGCGTGCCGACCTCCTCCTGGGAACGGTCTTCCTCGGCGACCAGGGCGACTACAACTCCGTCGCCCTGCTCACCAACCATGCCAAGGATGCGCAGATGTATCATAAGATGCACCTCGTGCCTTTTGGCGAATATGTGCCGCTGCGGCAGGCGTTCCCGCTTTTTGCCTGGGTCGTCGGCGATCTCGTGCCCGACGACTTCGACCCCGGGGCCTATCCGGTCGTGCTCGAGCTCAGCGCATTCCCGGCAAAGCTCGCCCCGCTCGTCTGCTTTGAGGATACGGTGGGCGAGCTGGCCCGGCAGTTCGCGCTGCGCGGCGCGCAGGCATTCGTGGTGGTGACGAACGACGGGTGGTTTTTGCGAAGCGCCGGCTCGAAGCAGCACTTGGCCAATGCGATCTTCCGCTGTGCGGAGAACAAAATCCCGATGATCCGCGCGGCGAACACCGGAGTGACCTGCGCGGTCGACCGCTTCGGAGCCGTGAGGCAGGTCCTCCAGAGCGAGGGGGACGACACGTTTATCGAGGGAGTTCTCTTTGGCAGCCTGCCGGTCGCCAAGGCGGGGCCGCCGACATTTTACGCCCGCAACGGCGAGGTGTTCTCGCTTGCTTGCCTTGCCGTTTCCGCCGCCGCCTGCGCGGTTTTTTTGATGCGGGCCTTTAAAATCAAAAATTCCTCTTGTCCAGAGTCCCCCGAAAAGAAAATCTCCATGCCATGAAAGCCCTCGTCACCGTCATGCCCAAACCGTCCGTCCTCGATCCCCAGGGAGCCGCCGCCGCCGAGGCGATGCGTCACCTCGGACTCGAGTCGATCGGGCGCGTCCGGATCGGCAAAGTCGTCGAAATCGAACTGCCGGCCGGCGCGGAGGAATCCCGCCTGCACGAGATCGCCCGCGATCTTCTTTCCAACCCGGTGATCGAGGACTATACGCTCGAGGTGCTGAAATGAAATTCGCCGTCGTCCGATTTCCCGGCTCGAACTGCGATCAGGACTGCGTCGGCGCGCTCAACGCGCTGCCTGGGGCATCTGCCGACTACGTCTGGCACAAGGACTCGTCGCTCGAGGAATTTGATGCGGTGGTCCTGCCCGGCGGGTTTTCCTACGGCGACTACCTGCGCTGTGGTGCGATCGCAAGGTTTTCCCCCGTGATGAAATCGGTGAAGGCCTTCGCCGATGCCGGCCGGCCGGTCATCGGGATCTGCAACGGATTCCAGATCCTCTGCGAGAGCGGGCTGCTCCCCGGCGCACTCGTCCGCAACCGTGGACTCCACTTCGTCTGCGAGCACGTCTTCCTCAAGGTCGAGCAGACCGACACGAAATTCACCGCATCGATCGCTCCCGGCCGGGTTTTGAACATCCCCGTCGCGCACGGCGAGGGCTGTTATTTTGCCGACGATGAGACGCTGGCCGCCCTCAACCACAACGGCCAGGTTGTCCTGCGCTACTGTGATTCGGGCGGCGCCGTGACCGATGCCGCCAACCCGAACGGCTCCCGCGAAAATATCGCGGGGATCCGCAACGAGGCCGGCAACGTCTTCGGGCTCATGCCGCACCCCGAGCGCGCCTGCGACCCGCTTCTGGGCAGCACCGACGGGCTCGCGATTTTTGAAAGCCTGATCGGACGCTGAGGCGCTTACTCCAGGGGCTTCTCGCCGGAAAAAAAGTCGACCTTGGCGCTGAGCTCCGGAACCAGCCAGCGGTCCGGGTTCCTGATCTGAACCTTGACCTGGAGAGTGCCCTTCTGGCGGTTCGCCTCGGGCGCGATCTCGGCCACGTAGCCGTCGTAGAACTTCTCCGGGAACGCCTCCGGGCTCACCCGGCATTTCTGCCCGGGCTGGATTTTCGAGAGATCGGATTCGTTCACATCGATTTCGACCTGCAGGTCCTCCGGGTCCGCCACAGCGACCAAGGCCGTGCTCGGCCCCCGCTCGCCCCCGAAACTTTGCGGCGAGACGAGCTCGTTTTCGTCCGCCAGCTTTTCCAATACGACCCCGCTCACCGGCGAGCGGATCACCGTCCATTCCAGCTGCGTTTTCGCAAAGTCGAGCAGCCCGCGCGCCTCGGCAACCCCGGCCTTGGCGGCCTGAACCTCCGCAACCGCATCGTCAAGCTGCTGCTGCGACTCGACGCGCTGCTCGCGCAGCTTGCGGAACCTTTCCAACCGGGTGCTCGCGATCGTATGGAGGGATGTTGCGCGGGCGAGGTGACCCTCGGCTTCCGCCACTCTGGCGCGCTGCTCGGAGTCCTCCAGGAGGACGACAACCTGGTCCTTTTTTACGCGGTCGCCCTTTTTGACGCCGATCCATTTGACGACGCCGACAAAGCGGGGGCTGACCTCGATGCGCTCGCGGTTAATGATGTAGCCGCTGGTCGTCAGGACGATGCCTGCAGGATCCGCTCGCGGGGTGGGGGATGGTGCGGTTGCCGGCTGGCTTGCAGGAGCGGGCCGCGAGTTGGCACCGGTGACGATGCGCTGGCTGTCGGATTTTCTCGGCCAGGCGAAGTAGGCGGCGGCAAGGATGGCGCCGGTAACACCGGCGTAGATGAGCCATGCGGGCAGGCCGCGGCCCGATCGCTGGTCGGGAGGGATCGAGAGCTTCTTGAGAGGATCGGAGTTCATGCGGATTTGAGTGCGGAGATGACGGGGATTCTGGCGGCCCGGATCGCCGGGAGCAGGCTGCCCAGAAACCCGACGAGCACCGAGAAGGCAAGGCCTTGCAGGACGATGGCCGGGGTGATCTGGAAATCGAAAACCGATTCGCTGAACGTCTCGAAGCTGATCGTTCCGGTGCTGTAGCCGTTCATCGGGAGGGCGAGAAGGCAGCCGAGAACACCGCCGGCCAGCGCGAGGATCGAGCCCTCGATCAGGAAGCCTGCAAGGATCGATTTGCGCCGGTAGCCGAGGACGCGGAGCGTGCCGATCTCGCGCGTGCGAGCGCCGACCGCGGCATACATCGTATTCATCGCTGCAAAAATGGCGCCGACCGACATCGTCGTGGCAAGGAATCCGCCCAGGATCTTGATCGGAACCGCCGCTTTCGTCTGCTCGGCATAATATTTGTCCTCCGCCACGACGCGGAGCTTGAACCGCTTGTCGTCCTCCAGGCGGCGGATGAGCTCGGCAGCCTCCTGCGGACCATTCGGGCGGACGAGCGCGCTGGAGTAGTTTTCGCGGTCGAATGCCGCGCGCGCCTCGTCGGCATCCATCCAGATCTCCGAGTCGAATGCGCTGCGCTGCGCGTCAAAATGCCCGACGACCGTGAGCGTGACCGGCCCGGTCCGGAAGGAATCTCCGACCTGCAGGCCCTGGAACCTCGCGGCCATGCGCTCGCTGACCACAACCTCCCTCTTTCCGGGATCAAACCAGCGCCCGGAGGTGAGGAGGACCTGGGTCCTTAACTCGCGACCTGCGGGTGTGACGCCCCGCACGATGGCATTCGCCTCACCCCCTCCGGCCCTCGGGATGTTAATGACAAGGCAGAGATCCCCCGAGCAGCGAGGTTGCCCGCCGGAATCCCTCCCGATCCCCGGAAGGTAGCGGATGATGCGGAACTGCTCCGGGGTGATCTGGCTGGTCGATTCTGCTGTGGCTCCGCGTCGGACGACGAGCAGGTTGCCGGCGTCCCCGGTATTTGCACTCGACTTCTCGATCCCCGCCGCCAGCGCCTGGATGGCGACAAAGACCGAAACCACGAGCCCGATTCCCAGAACGGTTGCAAGCGTCGAGCGCCATCGGACAATGACGCTTCTCACATTGTATCTGAGCGGAAGTTTCATTTCTGCACCGAACCCTGCCGGATTTGCTCCCTCAAGTCGAATGGATTGAAGGAGGCAGGAGCCCGCCGCAAAAACAACGCTTGCAAAGCGAGGTGCGGGGAGTCTAGTCGTTCACTATGCGCAAGCGCAGTGGATTCACCCTCATTGAACTGCTCGTTGTGATCGCGATTATCGGCGTGCTGGCGACATTGGTCGGCATGAACTGGAAGTCGTTCATCATCCGGGCGAACCGCGCCGCCAGCCTCGCGCAGATGCGCTCGATCGCCATCGCCACCCGGGGATATTCCGCCGACAACGACGGTCGGATCCCGCGCCGGGTGACCGGGCAGGACGACAAGTGGCCGAAGCTGCTTTCCTCCTACCTGGACAGCCCGAAGACCTACGCGGCTCCCGGGGATCCCAAGAACTTCGTTGTCCGCGGCGCGGACCCCCTGAGCAATAGCCGGAACAACACGAGCTATATCATGAACGGGTTCAACGATCTCGGAGCTTACGAGGACAGCAGCATTGAGGTCCGGATCACAACGCTCGACATCCCCTCTCAGGTCATTCTCTTCGGCACGCCCAAAAGCGGGAGCGGTCACTTCTACATGGACATGCTCGAAGGGGACCGCGGCAATCAGGTCGACGTGCTCAACTTGGAATTTTACGACCAGGGGTCGAATTACGTCTTCGCCGACGGCTCCGCCCGGTTCATCCGGCGGATCGACTACGAGAAAGACGGGTCGGGCAACAAGCTCTGGCTCATCGATAAAAATTTCGCCATGCGTTGAGTCTGCAGCTGGCGGACGGGATTCCCGTGCATTCTAAGGCGCATAGAATGCCGGCAGCAGGTAGACCCGGCCGGGCATGAGGTTCGTCCGGGCGCCGGGGATATTGAGTTCAATCTTCTGCGCTTTCGATTCTCCGAAAATGCGGAGGAACTTATCGAAGCTGTAGGTGCGCTTGTAGCGGACGATCTGCGCGCCCGGAGCCTCGCCAAGTTCGCGGGCTTTGGCGAATGCGTCCTCGATGTAGCCGAGCTGGTCGACCAACTTGGCCGCGTAGGCGTCGGTGCCGCTGAGGATCCGGCCGTCGGCCACTCCTTCGCGGAGCGCCTTTTCGTCGAGCTTGCGCGAGCGGGCGACAATGCCGACAAACCGGTCGTAGCTCTGCATGACGAGGCTCTGCACGTAGGCGCTCTCCTCCGGGGTCATCTGCCTGGCACCGTTGAGCATGTCCTTGAATTTCCCGCTTTTGAAGATGACCGATTCGAGGCCGATCTTTCCGAAGAGGTCGCGGTAGTTGAGCGTTGAGATGATGACGCCGATACTCCCGGTGAACGTCGTGTTGTTGCACATGATCCAGCTGGCGCCGCACGCCGCGTAGAATGCGCCCGAGGCTCCGATGGAATTGAAATAGACGATGACCGGCTTTTCGCGGGCGAGCCGGCAGATGGCATCGTAGAGCACGTCGGATGCCGTGATCTCCCCCCCGGGCGAATCCACCTGCAGGATCACCGCCTTGACCTCGTCGTCTTCGCCGGCCTGCTCCAGGGCTGCCTTGAAGTCATCGACCATCGCATCTCCCAGGCTGCCCTGCTCGTTGAACGCGATGACGCCGTCGAGCGGAATCACAGCAATTTTTTCCGAGGCATTGTTGCCATCGACGAGGATCTGCTCCTCAAACGTTTTCTGTGAGAGCACCTTGACGCCCTTGAGGGAGGATCCGCCCTTCGCGCCGAGGGCCAGAAGCAATGCCAGATTGAGCAGCATGCTCGCAAAGACGCCGACAAACAAAAATAAAACCAAACATCCGGACTTTTTCATGAAAGGACACGCAATCTGGCCCAAAATTCCACAAGGCACAAGTGGGTAAATCCGGGATCAGCGCCGCTCGGCTCGGTTTTTCCTTCTGAAAGCGACTGTTTCAAGAAGGGGAGGAAAGGGATTCGTCGCGGAGCCCCTTCAAAGTTCTTGCCGTAGTTGGGGCCTTCGGAAAACACGGTTTCGTACCCGCAGAGGCGTGCGGTTTCGACAATGGCAGCAGTCCAGTAGGAAAGTCGTCAGCGATCCCTCGCGATGAGGGTCGCGTCCACCCATGCGACGGTGATCTCCTGAATCGGAAAACTTTTCCAGCTTTCGATCAGTGCCACAGACTCCTCTTGCAAAAGGGCGTCGGGACGTGAGGATCTTGTTGCCTGGGTATAGAATTACTGAACAACCTGAATGGATAACTTGAGGTTATCGGTCATGCAAATGTATGCATGCACGGGCTTCCGCCTTTGACGGAGCCTATTTGTGGGGTCGTTGCTACTTCTTCGCGAGGGCGGCGTCGACCTTGATGGATTGGCCCGGCTTCGTCTCGAAGCGGGCGGTTTTATCGCCATTGCGAAGATGAAGCGGCCCACCGAGCGTGGAGAGAATCCGGGCTTCTGAGAGCCGGCCATCTTTCCAATCCAGGCCCACGGTGAAGCCGCCCCGGGCCTTGAGGCCGGTGACACTTCCCGCCGGCCAAGCGCCCGGGAGCGCGGGCAGCAGGTCGATTTCAAATTCCGGGCGAAGCGATTTCCGGGTTTTTTCCCCGATCCGGATCTGGCTCTGGACGAGCATCTCCGCGATCGCGGCGGTCGCGCCGAAGTTGCCATCGATCTGGAACGGGGAGTGGGTATCGAAGAGGTTCGGGAGGGTTTTATTTTTCAGGAGGTTGGTGAGCAGCAGGTAGGCATGGTCGCCATCGCCGAGGCGCGCCCACATGTTGATCTTCCACGCGAGGCTCCAGCCGGTTCCGCCGTCGCCGCGGGCAGTGAGGACTTTTTTTGCGGCTTCGTAGAGTTCCGGCGTGGCTTTGGTGATCGAGTTGGCCGGGTGCAGCCCATAGAGGTGGGAGGTGTGGCGGTGGGTGGGTTCGCATTCTTTGTAGTCCTCGATCCATTCGAGGATCCGGCCGGTGGTCGGGCTGATCCGCACCGGTGCGAGCTTTGCAAGAGCGGCCTCGCATTCTTTCCGGAATGCGGGGTCGGTATTCAGAATCTTGCTGGCCTCGACGCAGTTTGTCAGCAGGTCCTGGACGATTTGGATGTCCATCGTGGCGCCGTATGTGAAGAGCGCCTTGGTCTTGCCGTCGGGCATAAAGAAGGCATTTTCGGGCGAGTGGGAGGGGTTTGTGATCAGCTTTCCTTCAACCGGGGTGCCGGCCGGCGCCTCGACGAGAAAGTCGAGGATGAACCGTGCGGCACCCTTCATGAGCGGCCAGGCGCGGTCCTTGAGAAACGCTGTGTCGCCGGTGTATTGATAGTATTCCCAGGGATGCCGGGCCATCCAAGCCGCGCCGACCGGCCAGATCCCCTGGACGCCGTCCGCGCAGGCGGTGAACCCCCATGCATCCGTGAGGTGGTGGACGACCCAGCCATTGGCGCCATACTGGACTTTCGCGGTCCGGGACCCCGGGGCAACCAGGCTGTCCATGAGGTCGAAGAACGGAAGGTGAAGCTCGGCAAGGTTCGTTTGCTCGGCCAGCCAGTAGTTCATCTGGATGTTGATGTTCGTGTGGAAATCCGCGTTCCACGGGTTGTTCAGCTTCCAGGCCCAGATCCCCTGGAGGTTGGCGGGCAAGGTGCCCGGGCGCGAACTGCTGATCAGAAGGTAGCGGCCGTATTGGAAATAGAGGACGACCAGACCGGGGTCTGCCTCGCCTTTTTTAATCCGCTGTAACCGCTCGATGGTGGTCAAGTTTTCGACATCCGGGGCCGTGGAACCCAGGTTGAGCGAGACACGGGCGAAGAATTTCTGATAGTCGGTGACGTGATCCTTAAGGAGTTTCGTGTAGTCAGGAGCTTTGGCCAGCGTTGCTGCGGCGGCCTTTGACGGGTCAAGCGTGGCATCAGGCGCGCCTTTTCCAAGCCCGGGGAAGTTGGTCGCGCCGGCGATGAGGAGAGTCAGGGAGTCCGCGCCCTCGACAGTAAGGATGCCCCCGTCATTCGTCACACGGCCGCCTTCATTCCGGGCGAGCACGGTGGCATTGAATCGAACACCGGGAGAAAGCGATGGGTCGCGCTGGATCTGACCGACGAGCTGGATCGCCTTCGGGTTGGCGGGATCGGCGATGCATTGGGCGTCCTTCGCCCGCTTGAGCGTCAGCTTCAGCGAAATCGAACCGGGCTTGCTGGCCGTGTAGCGGATGGCGATGACGTCGGCGGGTGCCGAGCTGAAGGCCTCGCGGTTGTAGGTAACGCCGCCGGATTGGTAGGAAACCTTGGCAACGGCGGAATCCAGGTTAAGGCTGCGGAGGTAATCGGTTGCGGTGGTGATCCCCGGGGCCTCGATGTAGAGTTCGCCCAGCGTCTGGTAGGATTTGATGCGTTGGGGGAGGCCCATCATGTTGGCGCTGGCGAGCTTGGTGGCCTCGATGTTTTTGCCTTCGAAGAGGAGCTTCCTGACCTCCGGTAGAACGTTGAGGGCGGCCGGGTTGCTGACGTCCTTCGGTCCTCCGTCCCAGAGCGAATCCACGTTGAGCTGGAGGCATTCATCGGAGACTCCGCCGAAGACCATGGCGCCGAGGCGGCCGTTGCCGAGCGGGAGAGCCTCATACCAATTCTTCGCGGGGGCGCGATACCAGAGGTTCAGGTTGCCTTCTGGACGGGCCGGGCTGCCTGTGACGCTGGCCCGGTCGGCCCATGGCATGCTTTCGCCGGCCTTTCCTCCCGCCGCCTCCACGGGGACCCGCTCGAGTGCGGGCAGGGCAGGGGATTGGGCGGGCGCTGTTGCAGAAAACAGGCACGACATGAGGAGTGATGTAGAAACAAGAGCGTTCCGGGTATTCATAAAAAAAGGGGGCGACTATTTTCCGACCATGAGGAGGCCCTGCAAGAAAATCAGGACGACGCCGACGAAAGCGCAGCACCCGGCGAAGCCAACGATGTCCTGCCTGTCCCAGCGGCTGAATTCCCAGTTTGATCCGGGGAAAAGCTTGAGATGGTCGAAGCGGGTGGGATTGGCGTAGCCCCTTTCGACTTCCTCCGCATCGATCTCCGGCGTCTCGCCGACCGGGGTTTTCAGGCGCACGTAGAACCGGGCGATGCGGTCCGGGTCGGATGCGGGGGTGACCAGGCTCAGGACGAGCAAAAGCAGGATCGGAAGCAGCGATGGCACCAGGAAGCGGCCGGTGAACATGACCGGAGGAGTGAAATTTTTCACATCAAAGCCGATGAGGGCGAGGAAATACATTTCGATGCTGAATCTTCCGATCCCCTCCTTTGGCGAGGCGGGATTCGAGGGGTCGATGCGGGCGACGCCATCCTCGAAGAAGATGGCTTTCGGTTCGATGACCTGTTCCCGGGTGATCTTTTCTCCGACCTGCGTGGCCCGACCAGCCCCGACATCCTCGCTCGTCGCCTTTGCCTGCACGGTGATTTTTTTCTCGTTTGTCATTTCCGTGAGGGCCGGCGAGCGGCGGAGGGCCGGGGTCGCCGAGACTGCAAGCGGGATGACCACGATGAAGAGCAGGCAGGTGATCACCTGGATGTAGACGGCCAGCTTGGTCAGACGCTTCCAATGCATGAGCAGAAAGATCGGTGCGCCCCAGATCACGCCGATGACCATGATGAACTTCAGCAGCGAGATGGCGTTGCTGGAAAACAGCGCCACGAGGATGCCCATGGTGAGAAGGGCCGGGACAGTCAGCCGCGCGATGAGCATGTAGTGCTTCTCGGATTTGTTCGGGAAAAGCGGCGTGTAGAGATTCTTGACGACGAGGGCGGAGTTGACGACAGAGGTGGCACCCAGCGCCGCCAGCTTGCCGCCGAGGATGCCGATGATCATCAGCCCGATGAGCCCGACGGGCAGGAGGGTGCGGGTCATCGCACCCCAGGCCTGGTCGGGGTCCGCCAGGTTGGGGCACACAATGATGGCAATGAGGCCGACAAACCCCCAGGAAATTGTGATGAAGCGCTTGCCGAAGCCGCCGGTCACGGCACCGAGGCGGGCGGCGAGTTCGTTTCGCGCCGAGCCGCCAATATTCATGTTGCCGCCGGCGGCATTGATGCTGACAAAGCTCATGAACAGGAACGCGCAGATCGAATACCACGTGTAGTCGCTGGCCGTCGAGCCGCCGAACATTTCGAACATGTGTTCCGGGATCTGGCGGTGGAGCTCGGCGAATCCCCCGATGCGGGCGATGCCGAACGGGATCAGAATGATCGAAATGACCATGACCAGGACCGCCTGCAGTGAGTCGACCATCGCCGAGGCGGTCAGTCCGCCGAGCATAATGAAGATCGCCACCAGCAGGGAGGATGCCAGATAGAACGTCCATGGCTCCAGGTAGGAGACGTAGGGCAGGATCAAGCCGCGGTCGTAAAGGCCCTTGAGCAGGTCGTAGCGGCCGAGCTTGTCCGGCGAGAGCGCGGCGGAAAGGCGTTCCTTCTGGAGGGATTTGAACTCGTCATACTGCGCGACGGACTTTTTGTCCTGATCCGAGTAGGCCGAAACCGGCTTGACCATGATTGGCTGAAGGGTTTTGAGGGCGATAACGTTTCCGAAGCCGATGACGAGGACCGAGAGGCCGATGGCCACGACCGCGTAGAGGGTTGGGAGAAATCGCGATCCGAACCGGTCCTGGAAGAGGTCGGCCATCGTGGTGAGCCGGCTGCGGCGGAACCACACGCTCATGAACCAATAATACGGCGTGAGGAAGAGCGTGATCAGCATGAGCCAGACGCCGCCGATCCCCTGCTTGTAGACCGAGCTCGCCGTCGCGGTGGCACCGCTCGGGTCGGTCATGTTTCCGAAGTTCAGAAAAAACTGGAACCATTTTCCCAGCTTGCGCCCGCCGAGAAAAAAGTCGCTCTCGGTCTTGGTCTTGCGCGAGAGGACCTCGCCGATGGCGAGCACGACGACGATGTAGACCAGGATGAGGCAGGAGTCGATCCAGTGGAGTCCGAGAAATGTCATGGGAGGTTGAGGAGAAATCGCTTGTAGTTGAGAGAATAGGGGCGGGGAGATGCGTGGCTGGGCTTCCTTCTTCGGCTTGGGAGCCAGAGATGGTCGCATCACGCACAAAAAATCAGCGTATGCAATTCGCCGGTGGCATGGCGAGCGGCAAATTCCGGAGAGCCGGGTGTCCATGCGTCCGCATGGGACCTTTCCGCCACAATCCAGCGTCATTCTGTCAGGCGTGCGTGGCGGACAAAAAGAAGATTTGTTTATTTTGCGCAATCGCTCTTGCGGGGTGGGAATTGGCGAAGCTATAGGTGGTAGTCTGACAACAAGCACATGATGAGAATTGAGCCACTGACCATTGGAATCGGAGATCGTTTTGGAAAAGAGGGGATTGCGCAGCTGAAGGCGTTTGTAGCGGCGGAGGATCTCGGGATCCGGGCGGTTCCGGTATGGAACAAGTCGAACCGGGAACACACGATCATTGGATCCGAGCCCGCGGACGTCCTGGCCGAGGGGACCGGGGCCGTGGCGGCGCTGGGGTGGAAGAACGGGTTTCATATCGATGCCGACCACATCGGGCTGGGCAATGTGGACAGGTTTATTGAGGCGAGCGATTTTTTCACGATCGATGTGGCGGACTTCAGCGGGCAGCCGGCCGGAGAGCCGGAGATCGAGGCATTTGTTGCGCGGCACGGCGGGCTTGTTGGTCGGGAGCTGGACGGCATCGGCGCCGTGAGCGCAAGCGACCTGCGGTCAGCGGCGACGAAGTATCTGCTGGCGATGCAGGAGGCCGGTAAAGTTTACAGGCACATCCTGAAGGCGAAGGACAACATCATCGTCGAGGTATCCGTCGACGAGACCGACCGGCCACAGTCGCCGGTCGAGCTGCTTTTAATCCTGCGGATGATTGCGGACGAGGGGATTCCTGTGCAGACGATCGCGCCGAAATTCACCGGGGAATTCTACAAGGGCATCGATTATGTTGGCGATGTCGAGCGGTTTGCCGCGGAATTCGAGGCTGACCTTGTGGTCTTGAAGTTTGCGGTCCGGGAGTTCGGTCTGCCGGAGACGCTGAAGCTCAGCGTGCACTCGGGCAGCGACAAGTTTTCGCTCTACCCGGTGATCAACCGCCTGATCAAGAAGCACGCGGCCGGCCTGCATTTGAAGACCGCAGGGACAACATGGCTCGAGGAAGTGATCGGGCTGGCGGAATCCGGCGGCAGTGGTCTGGAGGTGGCCAAGGAAATCTACCGCCTGGCGCGGCCGCGGTTTGACGAGCTGGTGAAGCCATACGCGCCGGTCGTCGCGATCGATCTAGCCCGGCTTCCGGATCCCGCCGAGGTCGACCGGTGGGATGCCCGCGAATATGTCGCCGCATTGCGGCACGACCAGTCAGAGCCCCGCTACAACCTGCATTTCCGTCAGTTCGTGCATGTCTCGTTCCGCATTGCCGCCGAGCTCGGGCCGCGCTACCTGGATGCGCTGGATGCGAACCGCGATGTCATCGCCCGCAATGTCTGCGACAACCTTTTGATCCGCCACCTCGTTCCGCTCTTCCGCTAGGGAGCTGCCGGGGGATTCGTGCGGAACGGCGAGGCGGGGAGACCGGCCTTGTTGAAGAGGTTGATGTCGGGGACGTTCGACCAGCCGTAGGAAACGGCGACTGGCGACGCAATGTCCTTGCCGGTGACGACCACGGTGTCGCCCTTGATGGAGGCTTCTGCCGGGACAAAGGTTCCGTCGGCACCTGCGATCGCAAATCCCTTCAGCGGGCCGTCCTTGGCGACGAGACCTCCGCCGACATGGGAAAAGCTGAGCACGGCCCGGGGACCGTCGATCTTCAGCGCTTCGAAGACCGGGCCGGAATACTCAAGCTTCTCATTGTAGGCGAGCGCGCGGGCGGCCAGAGCAAGGCGTTCGCCGACGGGTTCCTTTTCTGTCGGATGAATGTCGTTCGCATCGCCGTGGTCGGTCGTGACAACCATTGCCGTGAGCGGCGTCTTTTTCCAGCTGAGGAGCTGGGCCTCGCGGATCTCGGGCGACATGTTTTTGAAGGGGGCGATTTGGACGAAGAGGAACGGGAAGTCGCCCTGCTTCCATGCCTGGCGCCAGTTGGCGATCATGGCGGGGAAGAGCGTCCGGTATTCCGCATGGCGTCCGTTGTTGCTCTCGCCCTGATACCAGATGGCCCCGCGGATGGCGTAGGGCTGGAGCGGAGCAAGCATCGCGTTGTAGAGGCCGGCCGGGCGGGATGTCGAGCGGGTGGGATCCTGCGGGGCCTTGGGGGCTGGCGGCGGGGTCTTGCCCTCAGCCGTTGCGGCAGCGGCCGCCTGCGCATGAGCCTCCATCGCCAACCGGTGCTTTTCTTTTGCTTCGGGCAAATTTTTAACCGCATCGGCATACCGGGTGAAGATCGCCTGGAGCATGGGATTGGACTCGAGGGCTTCCTTGCTCGTCCAGGCCTCTGCGGGCGTCCCCCCGACCGAGGTGTGGAGGAGGCCGATCGGAACGTTGAGGGCCTTGAGAAGATCGCGTCCGAAGTAGTATCCGACCGCCGTGAATGACGGGGCCGTCTGAGGCGTGCAGACTTCCCACTTTCCCGTGACGTCGGTCAGCGGCGTATCACTCGTGTTGCGGGCGACGCCGAAGTGGCGGAGCATCGGGTAGTTTGCGGAGGCGGCCTCCTGCTCCCAGTTTTTCAGCGGCTGCTGGCCGTTGCGGAGGCCGAGCTGGCGCTCCATGTTCGACTGCCCGCTGCAGACCCAGACCTCGCCGACGAGGACGTCGCCGACTGTGAGCGAGTTGTCGCCGGTGACTTTCAGCTCAAACGGCCCGCCGGCCTTGAGCGGGTCGAGCTTGACCATCCATCGGCCATCCTTGGCCGTCGTGGAGACGCTTTGGTTCTGAAACCGGACGGTGACTTTCTCGCCGTCCCGGGCGGTGCCCCACACCGGCACGGGCATGCCGCGCTGGAGGACCATGTGGTCTGAGAAAAACGACGGGAGCTTGACTTCGGCGTGCGCCGCGCTGAGGAGCGCGAGCGCACCGAGGAGGATGAGGGAATGAATCGAGCGCATCTATTTGGAGGGGCTGAGGGTCAGGGAGCGGACTGTGAGCTCGCTCCAAGGTTTTTGCGGCACAAGTTGGATTTCGACGTTTCCGGTGGCGGGGATGTCAGCCGTGCCGACGGCGGCGGATTTCGGCGATCCGCCGCTGCCCGGGAATACGGCCTCGCCGGCTTTTTTTCCGTTCACCTTCACGTCGGCCTTGAGGACGGCATCGCCGGGGTTGGTGTAATCCGCCTCGAGCGTGAACTTTCCGGCTTTCGAAACTGTGGCGAGCCAGCCGACTGTGACGCGATCGCTTTTCCATTCGGAAACCACCCAGACCCCGTCAACTTTTTTTGCCTCAGCATGGGTGCCGAGGACGTTGTTGACGTCGGCGCGTTCGGCTCCGAGAACGAGCTTCCCGTCGGCTCCCATGACGGGAAGCCGGCTCTCGACTGTGAGCGGGCCGTCGAATTCGAGCTTGAGGACGCTGGCGATGTCGTCAGGAGCATTCGCCGGCAGGCTGAGCGTGATGTCCTCACCGCCGGTGGCAGTCACCTTTTCGCCTGTCGCGAGGACAACGGCGGATTTCGGCATTGTCTTGAGTCCGGGGACGACAAGTTTTCCATCCTTTGGCCACTCAAAAACATGGAGATAAAGTGTGGTTCCGCCCGGGGTGACCTTCTTCGTCGCCCGGCCCCAGGTGAGGCGGGTGAACGGGCTTGCCGTCGTGCCGTAGATCGCCTCGCTGTTGACCTTCATCCACTTTCCGACCTCGTGCAGCCTGTCGATCGTCTCCTGCGGGATCGTGCCATCGGCTTTCGGCCCGATATTGAGAAGGTAGTTTCCGCCCTTGCTCACGATGTCAACGAGGTTGCGGATGAGGGTCTCGGTCGACTTCCAGTTGTTGTCGTTGCTCTTGTAGCCCCAGGTGTTGTTGAGAGTCATGCAGGTCTCCCAGTCGCGGCCCTTGAAGCCGGTCGCCGGGATGTGTTGCTCCGGCGTCTCGGTGTCACCTTTGAACCCGCCGCCGAGCCGGTTATTCGTGATCATCATCGGATACCGGGCCACGAGATCCGCCAGCGGCTGGGCCCGCTCGGGTGTCATCCAGACCGGGGTGTCCCACCAGATGATGTCCGGCTTGTAGCGGTCGAGGATTTCTTTTGTCTGTGGGACGGCGATTTTTTTGAGGTAATCGTCGTAAGATCCCTTGTGGGCGTCGTCCCAGCCTTCGCCCTCCTTCATACCCATCTTCGAGCCGCCGGGGTGCGTCCAGTCCTGCGACTGCGAGTAGTAGAGGCCGAACTTGAGGCCGTTTTTTCGCGCGGCCTCGGCGAGCGGGGCGATGAGGTCTTTTTTGTAGGGGGTGGACTGCTCGATGTTCCAGTCGCTCGCGGCCGACGGGAAAAGGGTGAAGCCGTCGTGGTGCTTCGAAGTGATCACCATATATTTCATGCCCGCGTCTTTAGCGAGCTCCGCCCAGGCTTCCGGATTGTATGCGGTCGGGTTGAAATCCTTTGCGAACGCGCGATATTCCGCGACCGGGATCTTCCCGTTTTTCATGATCCATTCGCCGATGCCCCCGATCGCCTTGTCCTTGTAGAATCCGGCCGGCACGGCGTAAATTCCCCAGTGGATAAACATGCCGAACTTGGCGTCGCGGAACCATTCCATGCGCTTTTCGCGCACTGGGTCGGGCGTTGGAGCCGCCGCATCGCCGGCAGCCGGAGCAGCCAGCGGAAGACCAAGAAGAAGAGATGAGACAGCGAGGGAGGGGAGGTGCGTCAATTTCACGCGCACATCATTGCGCGATCCCAACGTCCGTCAACCCGATAAATTCAGAGCCCTACCCGACAGCGATCCCGACTTTTCTCGCGATTTCCTGGAAAGCATGGGCAGCGGCGCTCTTCGGATGGGCGGCCACCGCAGGACGGCCGGTGTCGCCCGCCTCGCGCACGAGCGGTTCGATCGGGATTTCCCCAAGCAAGGGAACCCTCAGGCGCAGGGCCTCGCGCGCTCCGCCTCCCGTGCCGAAAATATCATAGCGTTTGCCGTCGCCCGGACACAGGAAGAAGCTCATGTTCTCGACGATGCCGAGGACGGGAACATTCGTTTTTGCGAACATTGCCGAGGCTTTGCGCGCATCGATGAGTGCGACCTCCTGCGGGGTGGTCACGATCACGGCTCCGCTGAGGGCCACAGTCTGCACGATGGTGAGCTGGATGTCCCCGGTGCCCGGAGGCAGGTCCAGGATCAGATAGTCGAGTTTGCCCCAGGCAACCTGCCGGAGAAACTGCTGGGTGTAGCGTGTGACCATCGGCCCGCGAAGAACGGCCGGAGATCCGTCTTCGAGCAGGAATCCCATCGACATGAGCGAAACGCCATAGCGGTTGATGGGGATAATCCTGTTCTCGTCATCCGCCGTCGGGCGCTCGTTGCCCCCGAACATGAGGGCGACGCTCGGGCCGTAAATGTCGCAGTCGCAAAGACCGACATCCGCACCGGACTGGGCCAGCGCCATGGCGAGGTTGGCCGCCACGGTCGACTTTCCGACCCCGCCCTTCCCGCTCGCCACGGCGATGATGTGGCGGACCCCATCAATCCTTGCAGGCCCGGCATCCCCGGCGGCTGCGGCGGGTGCCTGGACATCGATCTTCACATTCACATTCCCGACCCCCGGCAGCGAGGCAACGATCTTTCCTGCATGATCGCTGATCTCCGAGGCAACCTTCGTGTCGCCGGTCGTCACGACAATCTGGATCTCGACGTCGGTCCCGGAAACAACGATCCCGCGGACGAGTCCGAAGGAAACGATATCCCGCGAAAATCCCGGATACTTTACTCCGCGCAGTGATTCGCGGACCAATTCTTCATTGAGTGACGGCATGCCAATCCATACGCATGCCAGCCGCGTTTGGACAAGCCTCTCAAAAAGATTTTCGCAGATGGCTGGGGAGGATGCCGAGTTGCTCGCGGTATTTGGCAACCGTCCGCCTTGCGACCGCCAATCCCTGGTCGGTGAGGATCCGGACGATTTCCTGGTCGCTGTGGGGCTTGCGCGGGTTCTCCTCCTTGACCAGAGCCACGATCGCCTGCCGGACGCTCTCGTTACTGACCGATTCCCCGTCGCTGTTCGTGTAGCCGTGGGTGAAGAAATATTTGATTTCGAAGATCCCCTGCGGGGTGGCCATGTATTTTCCCGAGGCCGCCCGGCTGACTGTCGTCTCGTGGACGCCGACGACATCGGCCACCTGGCTCATCGTCATCGGCCGCAGATGCGAGGGGCCGTTATCCAGAAAATCGCGCTGCCGGGCGACGATCTCGCGCGCGATATTCAGGATGGTCTGCTGGCGCTGCTGGATGCTCTTGATGAAGAATTTCCCCCCCTTGATCTTGTCGCGGAGGTATTCGCGGACTTCGCGCCCGCCGCCGGAAACCATGTCCTTGTAGGAGTCTGCGATGCGCAAGCGCGGGATGTCGTCCCCGCTGAGGGTGACCGCGTAGTCCTCCCCATCCCACTCCACGATGACCTCGGGGGTGATGATCTGCTCCGGCTCCGAGGAAAACGCCCGGCCGGGCCGGGGGTCGAGGCCCGCGATGACCTCGGCAGCCAACTGGACGTCGGCAACCGGAATATCCAGCGCCTTGGCGATGTCGCCGAGCTTTTTGCGTCCGAGTTCATCCAGGTGGTGCCTGGCGATCCTTGCCGCTGCGGAATATTGCTGGCCATGGCGTTTGAGCTGAAGAAAAAGACACTCCGACAGGTTGCGCGCCCCCACGCCGGCCGGGTCGAATTCCTGGACCTTTTCCAGAATGCGTTCGACTTCGAGGGCACTCGAATCTGTTGCGTAGGCAATGTCCTCCAGGTCCGCACGCAGGTATCCCTGCTCGTCAAGATTACCGATGATTTCAGCCGCGATGCGGGCGTCCACCCTCGGCCACGAGGCCGTGAGAAGCTGTCCGAGCAGGTGCTCCTGCAGGGTAACGGGCCGGACCTGCGAATCAAAAAAATGTTGCCGCTTCTCGAGGGCTTCACGGGTCCACGGCTCCGCAACCGCCCGCTGGGCATAGTATTCGTTCCACTCGTCGTTCAGCCCGCTGCTCTCTTTCCCCTCAGTGGTATCCGGCACCTCCGGGACCACCTCCTCAAGAGCCGGATTTTCGCGGAGTTCGGCGTCCACCAGTTGACGCAGCTCGGTGAGCGGAGCCTGCAAGATGTTGAGGCTCTGCTGCATCTGCGGGGAAAGCGTCTGTTGGAGCGCCAGCCCTGCGATTTGTTCCATTCCTGCCATTGCCCGAAAAGTCAGGCATGGATGATGCTTATGCAAGCAATTATCGCGCCAGAAATCGCACCATGAGGAAGATTCTCTTCTTGGGTGCCGGGCGCAACCGGTCTTTACTGCGCGGCCATGGATGAGACCGAGGCCTTTGTGGCGCTGAACATGATTCCGAAGCTGGGGCCGGTGAAGGTCCAGCGCCTGCTGGAGGCGTGGGAGTCGCCGGTCCGCATTCTTTCCGCGACGGAATCCGAGCTCCGGCAGGTCGAGGGGGTGGGGGAGGAAGTGGCGGCGGCGATCCGCGGGTGGGAGAGCCATGTGGACCTTGCAGCTGAGCTGAAGCTTGTGGAGCAGTTCGGCGCGCGGGTTGTGACGCTGAGGTCGCCGGAATACCCGGCGTTGCTGCGGGAGATTCACGATCCGCCGGTCGTGCTCTATGTTTACGGGGGGATTCTGGACCGGGACCGCCATGCGGTCGGGGTGGTCGGGACGCGCAAGCCTTCGCACTACGGCGGCGAGTGCGCGAAGAAGCTTTCCTACCAGCTCGCGAACGCCGGGATCACGATTGTGAGCGGGCTGGCGCGGGGGGTGGACACGTTTGCCCACCAGGGGGCTCTGGCCGCAAGGGGCCGGACGATCGCGGTGGTCGGGAGCGGGCTCCTCTCGCTCTACCCGCCGGAGAACCGCGAGCTGGCGGACAAGATTGCGAAGTCCGGGGCGGTGGTGACGGAATTTTCGATGCGGGTGAAGCCCGACCGGCAGACGTTTCCGATGCGCAACCGGATTATCAGCGGGTGCTCGTTCGGGGTGCTGGTGGTCGAGGCCGGCGGGAGAAGCGGGGCGCTGATCAGCGCAAACCAGGCCGGAGAGCAGGGGCGCTCGGTGTATGCGGTGCCGGGACGGATCGACCAGCCGAACGCGATCGGGTCGAACCGCCTGATCCAGCAGGGGGCGAAGCTGGTTCTGAGCGCGGGCGACATCCTTGACGACATGGGGATGCTTTTCGCCGAACCGCAGGCGTTGGAGCGCGCGCCGGATCCCGTGGGAATGACCGGAAACGAGCCGGCTGTCTACGCGGCGATTGGGGATGATGAGACGCACATTGATGAAATCACTTTGAGAAGCGGGTTGCCAACGCACACCGTGTCTTCTACGTTGCTCGCCCTCGAAATGAAAAAGCTGGTGCGGCAGCGCCCCGGCGGACGTTTCGTGAAACTTCGCTGATCCAAATCCATGTCCAAATCCCTCGTTATTGCAGAAAAGCCCAGCGTGGCGACCGATCTTGCCCGTGTGCTTGGCAAGGTCCCCAAGAAGGACGACCACTACGAAGACGACCGCTACATCATCACCTCGGCGATCGGGCATATCGTCGAGCTTTGCCTGCCGAACGAGCTGGATAAAAAGCGTGGTAAGTGGAGCTTCGCGAACCTTCCGATCATCCCCGACCACTTCGAGCTCAAGCCGGTCGAGAAGACAAAATCCCGGCTCACGCTGATCAAGCGCCTGCTCAAGCGGGCGGACGTGACCGATGTGATCAACGCCTGCGACGCCGGCCGAGAGGGCGAGCTGATTTTTCACTACCTGATCCAGCATGCGGGCTGCAAGAAACCGGTCCGCCGGCTCTGGCTGCAGAGCATGACGCCCGAGGCGATCCTTTCAGGATTCGATTCCCTGCGCGACGGCGCGGAGATGGTGCCGCTGAGCGAGGCGGCGGTGTGCCGCAGCGAGAGCGACTGGCTCGTGGGCATCAACGGCACACGGGCGATGACCGCGTTCAACTCGAAGGGCGGCGGGTTCCAGCTCACTCCCGTCGGCCGCGTGCAGACGCCGACGCTCGCGATCCTGGCCGAGCGCGAGGAGAAGATCCGGGGCTTCAAGCCGAGGACGTATTTCGAGGTGTTCGGAGATTTCGGGGTTTCGGCCGGCGTCTATCGGGGCAGGTGGTTTGACGAGAAGTTCAAGAAGAACGGCGACGAGGACGCGAAGGCTGAGCGGATCTGGGACAAGGCGACCGCCGATGCGATCGCCGCGAAGTGCCTCGGCAAACCCGGCGTGATTGTCGAGGAAAAGCGTTCCGCGACGCAGATCGCGCCGCAGCTCTATGACCTGACGACCCTCCAGCGCGATGCGAATTCACGTTTCGGGCTCAGCGCCAAGCGGACGCTGCAGGTCGCCCAGGCGCTCTACGAGAAGCACAAGGTTCTGACGTATCCGAGGACCGACTCGCGCTATCTGCCCGAGGATTATGTGGCCAACGTGAAGTCGGCGATGACGAAGATCGAGGTCCCCGATCTCGCAGAGCACGCACGGAAGGCGCTCTCCTCCGACTGGGTCCACCCGAACAAGAGAATTTTCAACAACACGAAGGTCAGCGACCACCACGCGATCATCCCGACCGGCGTCTCGACGAAGAGCCTCGATGAATTCGAGCTCAAGGTCTTCGACATGGTCGCCCGGCGGTTTGTGGCGGCATTTTATCCGATCGCGCAGTTCGAGGTCACAACCCGCATCACGCGCGTCGAGGAAGAGGCGTTCAAAACCGAGGGGAAAATCCTCGTCGATCCCGGCTGGATGGCGGTTTACGGGAAGCAGGCGGCGACCGGCGACGAGCAGAACGTGTGTCCGGTCAAGGCCGGCGAATCCGCAAACACCGAGGCGGTCGAGATCAAGGAGAACGAGACCAAGCCGCCGCCCCGCTTCAACGAAGCCACGCTCCTCTCCGCGATGGAGGGTGCGGGCAAGCTGGTTGAGGACGAGGAACTGCGTGAGGCGATGAGCCTCCGCGGGCTCGGCACCCCCGCCACGCGCGCCACGATCATCGAGGGACTCATCCTCGACGGATATCTCATCCGCCAGGGCCGCGAACTCATCGTCACCTCAAAGGGCCTCGCGCTCATCACTCTCCTCCGCGGGCTGGGCGTCCAGTCGCTCACATCCCCCGAACTCACCGGCGAGTGGGAATACAAACTCAAACGCATGGAAGGCGGCGAAATGCCGCGCCCGCAATTTATGGAAGAAATCCGAGCATTCACCAACGACATCGTCGACAAGGCAAAAAATTTCACCGGCGACACCGTCGAGGGGAACTTCCAGCCAATCGATGTCAAATGTCCGAAGTGCGGACATGAGGGATTCGTCGAATCCTTCAAGGCATTTGAATGCGGGGCCAAATGCGGGGCGATCGTCTGGAAAAACATGGCTGGACGCCAGTTCGAGCGCGAGGAGGTTCAGGCCCTGCTCGAGACCGGGCATGTCGGGCCGCTCGAGGGCTTTCGCAGCAAGCTCGGCCGCCCGTTTGCGGCCGTCGTGAAGCTCGATGCCGAGGGCAAGCAGTCGTTCGATTTCGGGGAGGCTGACTCTTCCCGCACGATTGATTTTTCCGTGCTTCCCTCGATCGGCACCTGCCCGGTCTGCAAGATGGGAACGATCCACGATACCGGCACCGCCTGGCAGTGCAGCAACTCCCCGGAATGCAAATTCCGCATGGGAAAATCGCTCTGCCAAAAAGAGATCCCGCCCGAGCAGGTCGTCAAGCTGATCGAAAACGGAAAAACCGACCTCATTCCCCGCTTTATCTCGAAGAAGGGCCGGCCGTTTTCCGCCTTCCTCAAGCTCGATAACGGCAAGGTCGGATTTGAGTTTGAAGAACGCAAGGCCGCGCCGAAAAAGGCAGCCGCGCGGCCGAAGGCGGCGGCGCCTTCGGCGGAGTGAGTTTGTTCCCTCTCTGGCAGCGCATCCGAAACGAAATTCAGCATCGAACCCGTGATTTCCGGGTGCGCACCAGGTCTCGGGTGTAGTTTCCGGCGGCTCGCTGGAAATTTTCTCCTGAGGGCAGTTTGCCCTCCCCCCTCCGACGTCCGTGGACGGGCAGCCCGCGTTGTATTCTGAAACTTGGTCAGCCGGTTGTTCCATTCTCTCAAAAACCGTTCAAAAACAGGCAGAAACAACAAAAAGACCGATTCTGGGACGTTCCCGGAAAGCACAATATGTGGTGGTCTGATAAATAAAATACTACCATATAGCGCATTTTGTTTGACTTCCCTCATCAAAACCGACATTTTTTGCGAACTGTCGGGAATCTGTGCAAATCCACGGGATTTTCGCAGTGAATCCCCGCCGGCAACCGTAATACCAACGACCTTTTTTCTCATGGCTACAACGACGATCACACTGGGCGACCGCACATTTGTTTTGGACCGCGACAAGGCGGAAGCCGCATTTGCGGCGAAGAAGGTGATCAACGGACGCCAGACGATGTTCTTCAACATCCTTCCCCTGAAATACACCTGGGCCTACGACCTCTACAAAAACATGAAGGCCAACCACTGGGAGCCGGAGGACATCCAGATGCAGAAGGATTGCGAGCACTGGAGGGACTCCTCGGGGTTCATCTCGGACGTCGAGCGCTGGATCATTAAGATGGGGATCGGATATTTTTCCGCCGCCGAGGGGATCGTCGGAGACAACATCCTGCATGTGGTCCGCGAATCGGTGACAGCGCCTGAGCTGAAGCTGGTGCTCGGCCGCCACGCTCATGAGGAAAACATCCACGCCGACTCGCTTGTCTACATGATCAGCTCGCTCGGGATCAACCCGCACGAGTGCGAGGCGATGTTCGAGGATGTGGCGACGATCAAGGACAAGACCGACTTTGTCGTCAGCAACAGCCGCGCTCTCCGGCGGGATACCGATCTCACGATAACCGCTAACAAGCAGGCACTGGCAAAAAATATGTTTCTCTTCGGCCAGTGCATGGAGGGCACGCAGTTCTACGGGCTCTTCGGCATGGTCCTCGCGCTCTACCGCCAGAACAAGTTTCCCGGCATCGGGCAGATGTTCAGCTACACGCTGCGCGACGAGTCGAACCACATCGAGCTCCTGCGCCAGCTTTTGCAGGACCTCGTCGATGAGAACCCGGATGTGTGGACCGAAGAATTCCGCGAGGATCTGCGAGCCACGATGCGCGAGGCCGTCCGGCTCGAAAAGAAATTCATTCTCGACTGCCTGCCGGTCGCGGCGGTCGGTCTCACCGCCGAGGAGTTCACGACCTACATCGACTACATCGGCGACCGCCGTCTGGAGGGGGTGGGGCTGGAGCCGCTCAATCCTCCGATCGCCAACCCGCTTCCCTGGCTCTCCGAGATGATGGAGATCAAGAAGGAGACAAATTTCTTCGAGGGCCGCGTCACCGAATACCGCCGCGCGGTCGATACCGCCAGCGTCTCCGACGACGATCTTTAAGAACGTTTTCAGTGTTCCGATTCCAGTGTTCAGAAAAACATCTCGTTGCTGAAAACCGGATCATTGAAAGCCCGCCACAAAAAACTGAAAACCGAACACTGAAAACTGCCCCATGATCCGCCACATCTCCCTCGACGAAGATATCGCGCTGAAGCGCCTTGTGACCACCCCGCGCGAGCTCAAGCCCGGCTTCTGCTGGCACGACTCGCTTGATCTTGAATCCGTCCCGAGCGCCGGGATCATCGTCTCCCGCAGCAGCGGCGAGGAGCATGAGTTCAGCCTGGCCGACGTCGCCGATGAGATCGGGGCCGCCCTCACCGATCTCCTGCTTTCCCGCGAGGAAAAAAACATCTTTAACGAGCGGAACCGCGGGTTTGTGGCGAATGTCGCCCATTCGGTCGCCACGCGCCTTCTCGAGCAGGTCCGTGATGGAAGCGGGCTCAAGCTTTCCGAAAACGACCTTTCGCTTCTGATTGAAAAGGCGCTGATCGAGAACGACGCGCACGATGTGGCCAAGAGCCTGGTCTTCAAGCGTTCGGTTCGAACGGGATCCGGTGGAGGCGAGGAGCCCGCTACGCACGACCCGGTGAGCGTGCGGCTCATCCGGCGGAATGGAGCGGTCGTCCCCTGGATCGAATCCAAGATCGAAACCGCCTGCAGGAAGGCCTTCCTGTCGACGAAGGAAAACGCCGAGGCAGCCGCCACGGTCGCGCGTTCGGTGACCGAGCGGGTCCGCCATCGCGACCAGGCATTCGTCCACATTGAGGACGTTCAGGACATGGTGCAGGAGGAACTCATGCGCCAGGGATACTACAAGGTTGCCGAGAGCTACATTCTCTACCGCGCCCAGCGTGCCCGGCAGCGCGACGAGGCCTCCACAACCGCCGCCGAACCGTCCGAGCAGCAGGACTCGCTCATCGTCGTCCGT
Organism: uncultured Chthoniobacterales bacterium; assembly: GCA_964467415.1. Classification (GTDB taxonomy): domain Bacteria; phylum Verrucomicrobiota; class Verrucomicrobiia; order Chthoniobacterales; family Terrimicrobiaceae; genus CAYXRX01. Next base: position 31,894 of record CAYXRX010000022.1, on the reverse strand, counting down.
CAGGCCGACGGCCAGAGCCTCTTCTGGGACGGCACCGAGCTCAAGCGCCGGATCCAGTTCGGCATGATCGGGCTCGATCTCAACCTCGACGCCACGCAGATCGAGCGCGAGCTGCGGAGGTCGATCGGCTCGGAGGTCACCGAAGAAATCCTCAAACACACGATCATCCTCAACGCCCGCACGCTCATCGAGCGCGACGCCGACTTTGCGAAATTTGCCGCGCGGATCATGCTCTCCTACATCTACGAGGAGGTCCTCGACTGGAAGATCATGCGCGACGGAATCGAGGGGCTGCGCGAGGCCCACCGCAAGGCTTTCAAAAACTACCTGCGGCACGGGGTCACGATCGAACGGCTTTCGCCGAAGCTTCTCTCCTACCGGTTCGAGGCGCTGGCGGACGCGATCGATCCGACCGCCGACATGGATTTTGACTTCCTAGGGATCCAGACGCTTTACGATCGTTACCTCATCGTCGACAAGACGAAGAAGCCCGCCCGCCGGATCGAGACCCCGCAGTTCTTCTGGATGCGCGTGGCGATGGGTCTGTTCATCGACGAACCCGAGGCCCGCGAGGACTGGGTGATCCGGCTTTACAACCTCTACAAGAGCCGCCGCTTCTGCTCGAGCACACCCACGCTCTTCAATTCCGGAACCCTCCACAGCCAGCTCTCGAGCTGCTACCTCTACAAGGTCGACGACTCGATCGAGTCGATCATGCAGCGTGGCATCGCGGAAAATGCCTACCTCTCGAAGTGGGCGGGCGGTCTCGGGGGCTCGTGGACAGCCGTGCGGGGCACCGGCGGCTATATCAAGGGCACGAACGGCGAAAGCCAGGGCGTGATCCCGTTTCTCAAGCTCCACAACGACCAGCTCGTCGCGGTCAACCAGGGCGGCAAGCGCCGCGGGTCCGGCTGCGCGTATCTCGAGACCTGGCACAACGACGTCGAGGACTTCTTCCAGCTTCGCCGGAACACCGGCGACGACCGCCGGCGGGCGCACGATCTCAACACCGCCAACTGGGTGCCCGACCTTTTCATGAAGCGCATGGAGGCCCGCGAGAACTGGACGCTGTTCCGCGCGAATGAGGTTCCGGATCTTCACGATGCCTATGGCCGCAAGTTTGAGGAGTGCTACATCCGCTACGAGACACTCGCCCGCGAGGGAAAGATCTTCGGTCGGGAGATCCCTGCGATCGAGATGTGGAAGACGATGTTGAAGATGCTGCTGGAGACAGGGCATCCCTGGATCACGTTCAAGGACCCCTGCAACCTCCGCAGCCCCCAGGATCATGTCGGAGTCATTCACTCGTCCAACCTCTGTACCGAGATCACGCTCAACACCAGCGAGGACGAGACGGCAGTCTGCAATCTTGGATCGGTCGTCCTCGACACGCATATGCGCGCCGACGGTTCGCTTGACCACGACATGCTCCGCGAAACCATCCTGGTCGCCGTGCGGGCGCTCGACAACGTCATCGACATCAACTTTTACCCGACCGAGGCGGCGAAGCGGTCGAACATGCGCCACCGCCCGATCGGGCTGGGTGTGATGGGCGTTCAGAACGCCCTCTTCAAGCGCGGCCTGGACTTCGCGAGCGAGGGGGCGGTGAACTTCAACGACGAATTCATGGAGGCAATCGCCTTCTATGCCTATGCGGCCTCCAGCGATCTGGCCGGGGAGCGTGGGGCCTACAGCACCTACCGCGGATCGAAGTGGGACCGCGGGCTTCTCCCGCAGGATACGATCGACATCCTTGAGCGCGAGCGCGGGATCAAGATCGACGTGCCTCGTGGCGGCCTCATGGACTGGACGCCCGTGCGGGCCAAGATCAAGGCCCAGGGGATGCGAAACTCCAACGTGCTGGCCATCGCGCCCACGGCGACGATCTCCAACATCATGGGCACGACGCCCTGCATCGAGCCGAACTACAAGAACCTCTACGCCAAGGAAAACCTCGGCGGAAAGTTCACGATGCTCAGCACCGAACTCGTCCGGGACCTCAAGAAAATCGGAAAGTGGGACAACGCGATGCTCGAGCAGCTGAAGTATTTTGAAGGCGAGCTCTGCGACATCGAGGGGATCCCGGAGGACCTTGTCCGCAAGCACCTCACCGTCTTCGGGATTCCGTTCCAGTTCGTGATCGATGCCGCCGCGCGGCGCCAGAAATGGATCGACCAATCGCAGTCGGTCAACCTCTTCATCAGCGAGCCCGACATCAAGATCCTGAGCCACATGTACCGCCGGGCCTGGCACACCGGGCTCAAGACGACCTATTACCTCCGGACGCTTGGCGCCTCGAGCATCGAGGGGCCGACGACCAATGTGAAAAAGGAGCTTCGTGGAGTTGTGGCCACCGAGCAGCTGAAAAAGGAATTCAGCGACGCGGAGAAAATGGCCTGCTCGATCGAGGCCATGCGCAACGGCGGCGAGTGCGAGGCCTGCCAGTAGGGCACCGCACGGTCACTCAAAAAAGTCAGCCGCAGGAGACTCGTGTTCTCCTGCGGCTGGACACTTGTTTCACCCAAAACAGCTGAGTTGCAGGGCAACCCGCGCCGTTCGGCGAGGTGATGAGCCAGTCTGGGTTATTGCGCTCCAGCGCCTGCTGCAGCAGCGCCGACACCGACCACGAGAGCGAGGATCGTTCCGATAATCCCGAGAACGAGCAGCACCACGGCGATAATCCCGAGGATCTTGCCGATCTGGGTCAGCGATTTGCCCTCCGGGTTCATCGTGCCTGCTGCAATTTCCTTCAAGTCGTTGTTGCCCATGATCCAGGCGGCGATACCGACCGGCTGGCAGATGATGATGCTGAGAATTCCGAGAACAAGGATGAGTGTGCCGCGATGTGGTTTCATAGTGTTGATTAGCTGCGGCCTTTCCTAGACAAAGCGTCTCCGAATGCAAGCGCTTTTTCGCGGGCAGTAGAGGGTGCCCGCACGCAGGATGCTGCGGCCTATGTCTCCTTCGCCCAGGCCGGCCGGTCCTCGAGGTGGTAGAGCATCTCGCCCGCCTTCGGGACGAGAAGGATGCCTTCGTCCTCGCGGTCCGCGAAATCTGCGGTGCGGATCGTTGCCGGATCCCGGTAGCCGAGGTTGATCTCCTCGCAGATGTCGCGCGGGATTCCGGTGGCGAGGGTGACCCGGATCCGGCAGCGCTCGACGCCGTTCTCGAAGGTTCCGATCCCGCGCACATGTGTCGAGTGGGCGAGCGTTCCCCAGGGGAGATCGCGGAACTTGTCCCACTGCTTGAGGAAGTAGTCGCGGCAGTGGTAGCCGATCTGCCGGATGAGGGCGCCATGAACAACCGAGATTTCGTGGATGTGCGGCGCGTAGATGATGAGTTCGCCGCCCTCGGCGACGACCGGTTCGAGCTTATACATGCATTTGCCGCCGACCCAGAGTTCGTCATACATCGCGGGTGCGCATGAGAGGACAGTGTGAAACGGTCGTGGCTTCCTGACGATGTGCAGTTCCTGCGAGAGATCGCTCGCCGCATCCCAGGCGTCCTCGGGCGTGCCGGCGAACATCCCTGCAAAGTTCGGTCCGCTGACGACCAGGCAGAAGCAGAGCTTTTCGACCGGAACCATGGCGGCCGCGCGGTCGACAACCCGGCGGACCGGCGTCCACTTGTTTCCGATGATCATCGGGTTGGTGATCACGGCCCCGAGCCAGTGAAAAAAGTTGAGGATGTCCGGGCCGGCGACGCCGGGGAAGAGGTATTTGTTCCCGCCGGAACAGCCGACGACCTCATGCGGGAATACCGGACCGATGATCACGATGCGGTCGTAATCCAGAAGCCGCCTGTTGATCGAGACGGGGACGTCCATTTGGAAGAGCCCGCCGGAGAGGGAATCAATCTCCGCAGCTGGGATCGTTCCGACGCGGGCGAGCGCGTCCGGGTTGTCCCACTCATGGTTGAGAAACTTGACCCGCGCGTAGGTCGAGCTCCGCTCCTCTGCTGTGATCTCCAGCCGCGCGCAGATTCCCTCCTCCGACATCGGCGGATGGGTGCCGAGCGCGACCATCACATCAAACGCGGCGCAGTGTCCGGCCACGGTTGCGTGAAGTCCGGAAAAGACCGGGCCGACAGGCGCCGTGCGGGTGGCATCCGGAACGATCACAAGGACGCGCTTCCCGTTCCAATCCATCCCGCTGACAGCGCCGGAAACGGCATCAAGGATCTGCTCGGGAGTCAGGCTGGAACCGGGGACGGCAATGGCTTGGAGGGCATGCATAAGCGGACTGAAACTTAACAGCTTTCAACCGGCAGCCGGAAGCGTTTTTTCCCTGCTTGAACCGGGGCGCGGGATTTTGTTGAATATTCCCATGAGGGTTCTCTCCGCTCTGCTTGCCTTTGGTCTCTCCATTTCTTTCCACTCAGGCGCCCGGGCATCCGGGATTCTCACGGAGATCGGTGACGCCCAGGCCGCCCAGGTTCTCTCCGGAACGCAGATCGTGATCCAGGAGGAAGTCGCCGGCAAGCCCTGGCCGAAAGTCCGGCTCTACCAGAAGGTCAATGCCACATCCGATGAGGTAATCTCGGTTTTTTTCGACTACAAAAATGCCAAGGGATACATCCCAAAAATCCTGAAGTCCGACATCTCGAAGCGGATCTCACCCTGCGTCGTGGAGGTCGACTACGGAGTGGATGTGCCGATTCTTCCCGACGAATATTACACCGTTCGCAACACGCTCCACGACTACGGAGGCGGCGGATACCGCGTGGATTGGACTCTGTTGCGCGCCCTCCAGACGAAGGCGAGCGAGGGAAGTCTCCGGGTGGAGCCCTGCGAGGGCGGTTCGGTCCTCTGTTATACCAACCTGGTCACACCCAGCTCCGGCATGGCTGGACTGCTCAGGACAAAGGCAATCGAGCAGATGCGAAATACCGTCTCAGCCATCGTCCAGCAGGTCGAGTCGCAAAAATCCGCCCACCCCGAGGCGCTCGCCGCGCAAGTCGCCGCCATGAAGAAGGCCCTTCAGGACGAAAAGAAATGACCGTGATCCCCGACTACTCCCAAGCCAACTGAGTCTGGGAAGGGTTCGAGGGATTTTGAACCACCGCCGGCAGAAGCGTGCCCGCTTCCGCCGGAATGTGCGCCAGATCCTTCTCGATGAAGCGGAAGAGGACGATCGGTAACTGCTCGATGCGCTTCGGCGCGGGATTTGACGAATCCGCCACCTCTCCCACCGAAGCCACCACCACCAAAAGCGCCAGAGTGCTGCCCATCAGGAGGCCTGAGGCGAAGCCGGACGCGGCCCCGATCGCTTTGTCAGGAGTGTTGTCCTCGGAGGGCTTGTAAGCTTTGGCCTTGTTGTTCAGGGCATACGATACAAGGAGCCGCGCCCCGAAAAAGAGGACGCAGAAGACGACGGCTGCGGAGAGCGCTGGGCTTCCGATGATGTCCCCGAGGATCCTGGCCACCGGATGCCAGAACCGCATGGCAACAAGGACGGCGAAGTAGGTGACAAGAAGACCGCGCACTTCGACAACGGCTCCCTTCATCCATCCGATATATCCCCAGAGAAAGGCGATGGCGATGGCAAGAAGCGTCAGAATTGTTTGTGTGTTCATTGTCTGTAACCGGGAAATGCTAGGCTGTCTGGAGGAGTTCCTCGACCGTGGTGATGCCTGCCAGGATTTTTTGTGCGCCGTTGAACTGGTAGGTGTGGAACCGTTTCTCCGAGGCGACGGCGATGATCGTATCCTCGTCGGCCCCGTCGCCGATGGCGCGCCGCACGTCCTCGTCGACGACCAGCATCTCAAAAAGCGCCGTGCGGCCGCGGTAGCCGGTGTCCAGGCAATGCTCGCAGCCGGTGGCCGCATGCAGGATCGATCCAGCCTCAAGCTCCATCCCGAGGCTGGCAAGCTCGGTTCCCTTGGCGGGGAACGGGTGCCGGCAATGCGTGCAGAGCACACGGACCAGCCGCTGGCAGAGGATCAGCCGGGTCGCGGCCGCAATCTGGTAGTTTTCAATCCCCATCTCGCGGAGGCGCGTGATCGCGGAAACGGCCGTCGTCGCATGGAATGCACCGAGAACCAGATGCCCGCTCCCGGACGAGGAGAGCGCGGTTTTCATGGTCGGCAGATCAGCGATCTCACCGATGAGGATGACATCGGGATCCTGGCGCATGATCGACTGAAGGCCGCTTTCGTAGGAGATGCCGGCCTTCGGATTGACCGAGAGCTGGGTCGTGCCCGCCAGTTCATACTCGGGCGGATCCTCGATCGTCATGATGTTCAGGCGGGACGCATCCATCGAGCGGAGCGCCGCATACAGCGTTGCGGTTTTGCCCGAGCCGCTCGGGCCGGTGGCGAGGATCGTCCCGTCGCGGGATTGCAGGATTTCGGTGAAAATATCCAGAGACTTCTCGTCGAAGCCCAGCGAGCCGAGATCGAATCCGGCCTGCCCGTGGTCGAGAAGCCGGACGACAATTTTTTCCCCGTGGAACGAGCTCGTCGTGGCAATACGGAGGTCGACCAGGCGGTCGCCGGAACGCATTTGAAAACGTCCATCCTGGGGTTTCAGTTCCTCGGCCGCATCCAGCTCGGCCATCGTTTTGAGCGCGGCGAGAACCCGGTGTCCTTCTTCCCGTGGGTAGCGCATGCGCTCCTGCAGGAGACCGTCCAGGCGGAACCGGACCTTGTAGTCATCTACGGTCGGCTCGATGTGCACATCGCTGGCGCGTTCGAACAGCGCTTCGTCGATCATCTCGCCGGCCTTGCACAACCCTTCGGCCAGGTTCGCATCGGTCGCGGGGATACGCTTGGCGGCATCGACAAAGTCAAAGCCGCGCGGAGTCCGGCATTTCCTTGCGATGTCAACGGCCGGAGGCTTGGCTGCGGTCTGCTTCTTGGCTGCAGCGGGTGACGGTTCCTGGATCGGCTGCGAGTGCTTGGCATCGGATGGTCCGGCGGGAGCCGGCGGCTTGGGCGGGCGTGTGGGCCCGGCCGGAGGTGCGGCTGCAGGCTGGGGACCGGCTTCCGGCTTTGTCGCAGCGGCAGGCGGTTCGACGTTCAACTCCTGCCCGCTGACCTTCATGGCTGCAGCATAAGCAACGGCACCCACTCCAGGCAGAACGAGCGCGACCAGCGTCCAGAATTTCGGGTCGGCCTTCCGGGCAGCCAGATGGCCCTGCACCCACTGCACGCTTCTCATCCAGCCCGCGGCCAGCGCGAGCCAGAACACAAGAAGGATGTCGAACTTGCCGCTATACTTTCTCTCTGCCGCAACCGTCTCGACGGGGACGGAGGCGACTGCAGGCGTCTCTTGCACGACGGCAGGCTCCGGCTCGGAGGTCGGGACGCCCTCTGTCGCGACCGGCGTCGGAACCGATGTCTCGGCTGCGGGCAGCGGCTCCGGGGTCGCGAGGGGTGTTCCAAAAGCGTTCGTCGAGGAATCGGTTGCAGCGGGGACGGTCTCGGTGGGCGTCTCAGATGGCGTGGAGGCGGGACTCGTTTCCGCAACAGGCGCCGGGATCGAGGGCTCAGGAGTGGCCAGTCCCGGAATGATGGCATCCGTATCCTTCAGGCCGGCATTCGGAGGATCGATCCGCCTGATGCTGACGATCTGGCAGGAAATCTTTCCATATTGGTTGCGGTAAACAATTTCCGTTTCCGTTCGGGAGATGATCGTTACCCCCCGCTCGACCTTGTCTGCAAAATAGATGTCCGCAACCGGGAGGTCCTCCGCCCCAAAGAGGGATGCGCAGGCGGTGAGGGTGGATACGATGACAAAACAATGGAGAAAACGGCTCTTCACAAGCACGCGATTACTACCCAAATCGCCCCGCGATGCGATCAATTTTTTTCATAACCTGCAATGCCCCGTCTTGTTACACCGAATCCACAATATCCGCGTGGTTTGATGGAAATCAAAAAAAGCAATTGACCTGCAGTCGGCAGTTTGACACTGAGAAGAATGTTGAATGATGCGGCCACCATTTTATTGCGCTCAAGCTGCCGGATGGCACTGTGCGTGGCATTCTTCGCTTCAGGGCCCTGCCTGCTCGGGGCGGACGAACCCGGGGATTGGTGTATTCTGACGGAATTCGGAGCGGATCTGTATCCCTCGGTGATCGTGGCCACATCGACTTTCCGGGCGGATGAGGAGGAGAAAGACTCGACGTTGATCGGGGATTCCATGGGGTTGATTGGCGCCGAGGTGGTCGCCCCGCACGACAGGACGAAGGTGAAGGTTGAGGTGCAGAGCCAGAAGCTGATTCAGGCGAGTTCGTATGAGGCGACTCTGCCGAAGAAAGGTCAGGCTTACCAAATCTATCCGCTTCTTCGCTACGACTACGACTCTCTCCTCCGTGTCCGCCAGCCGTTCCCCGAGCATCTGACCGTCAGGGTCACTGTAGATGGAGAGCCGCTCGGGGAGAAGCAGAAGCGCATGCTGGCCCGCTCGGTGAACGACTGTCCGTTTGGCGTGACCGATGAGGATGGCGAATATACCGCTCTGGACATCATGTTCGCGGCATACGTCAACGAGAACCATCCGTTTGTGGATGAGATCCTCGGCGAGGCATTGAATTCCGGGGACACCGGATCCTTCGCCGGCTACCAGGGGACGCCTGACGATGTGAAGCGCGAGATGGAGGCGGTCTGGAACGCGCTCAAGAAGCGTGGGTTTGTCTACAGCAGCATCACCCGGCCCTCATGGGAAAACGAGTCGGTTTACACGCAACACGTCCGCCTCATCGGCGATTCGATCAAGACCGCGCAGGCGAACTGCGTGGACGGGAGCGTGCTCTTCGCCTCGATTTTCCGGAAGATCGGCCTGAATCCATTTCTGGTGACGGTGCCCGGCCATATGTTCGTCGGGGTCTATCTTGATTCCGAGAATTCCGATTTTGCCTGCATCGAGACCACGATGCTCGCGGACGCAACGTTCGACGAAGCGGTGGACGCCGGCAACAGGACGTTCAAAAAGAACCGGCGCAAGCTGACAAGCAAAAAGACCGCCGACCCGGCTTATGCGATTGTTGACATCGACGAGGCCCGCAAGATCGGTATTCTCCCGCTTCGCGAGCCGAAGGCCGAATAACAAAAATAACCGGCCGCCTGGCCGGATTCAAAGAATATGACCACCACGCAGTTTATGATAAAAAAAATCCTGATCGCGGCTGTCCTTGCAGCCGGTTGTGCAGTCCTTCACGCGCAGACGCCTCCGGGCGAGGCCGCAACGCCGGGCGAACTGCGCATCGTGGTCAAGCCCGCCAAGCCGTTCGCTTTTGAGGCGGATGGGAAGCTTCAAGGCTATTCGGTGGACCTCTGGGAACGGATCGCCAGCGATGCGGGGATCAAATTCACGACCAAGGTTGTGGCGACTGTTCCCGAACTCCTCCAAGCCCTTGAGAAGGGGGAGGCCGACGTCGGGGTCGGGGCGATCAGCATTACTCCCGAGCGCGAAAAATCGCTGGACTTCAGTCACCCGTTTTTCGAGTCGGGGCTCCAGGTTCTGGCGAGGTCGAGCGGCGACTCGGGTGCATTTTCTGCGTTCAGGTCCCTCCTCAATGCGGATGTCGGCAAGGTCTGCCTCGTTCTGCTTCTGGCCGTGCTGGTCATCTCGCACATCCTCTGGGTGGTCGAGCGGAAGATCAACGCGGAAAGTTTCCCCGAGAGCTACGTTTCGGGGGTCTGGGAATCCACCTGGTGGTCGATCGCGACGCTGATCAGTGGCGGCTGCGAAAACAAGGCGCCGGTCGGCGTGGCCGGTCGTCTGGTCGCGGTGGTCTGGATGCTCGGTGGAATCGGTCTGACCTCCTACATCACGGCGACACTCGCCTCGGCGATGACGGTGAACACTCTGTCCGCTGAAATCAGCGGGCTTGCCGACCTGAAAGGCTCGCGCGTGGCAACCCTTGGCGGGGGGGTGGCCGAGGCACTTCTCAAGCGCACCGGATACGACGTCGTCGGATTCAAAACCCTTGAGGAGGCTGTGGCTGCTTTGGAAAAGAAGGAGGTCAAGGGCGTCGTCTACGACAGCCCGATGCTCCGCTACTACCTCGCAACCCATCCCGGTGCCAAGCTCGAGCTGGTCGGTCCGCTGTTCGACCTTCAGGACTACGGGTTTGCGCTCCAGTTGAAGAGCCCGCAGCGCAAGCCCATCAACTCCGCCCTCCTCAAACTCCAGGTCGACGGCTTCAAGGAGGAGTTGGAAGCCAAGTGGTTCAAGGCCGTTGGGAATTAGCCGGCCAAGCACGTCATGATCCCCTTCGCCGCCCAAGAACAAATCTAAACAAAACCATATGAGCAACGACACATTCACAACCACCACAAGCCAGTCCTGGTTCAGCCGCATCGGGGGTGCGGTGATGGGCGTCCTGGTCGGCATCCTCCTTTTTCTTGGCTCCTTTCTTTTGCTGGGATGGAATGAGGGACGGGCGATCCATCGCGCCAAGACGCTCGAGATCGGTGCCGGACAGGTCGTGAGCGTGCCGGCTGACGCGCCGGCCCCTGCCAATCAGGGCAAACTCGTGCACCTCACGGGACCTGCCGAGGCGGACAAGCCGGTCAAGGACCCGGTCTTCGGGATCGTTGCGCAGGCGCTGAAACTCCGGCGGGACGTTCAGATGTATCAGTGGAAGGAGGACTCGAAATCGGAGACCAAGCAGAAGCTGGGCGGCGGCGAGGAGACGACGACAAGCTACACCTACTCCAAGGACTGGGCGTCAGGTCTGATCGACTCCTCGAATTTCAAGGAGCCGTCCGGGCACAAAAACCCAGGCGAGATGCCGGTCGATTCCGAGACGTTTGTCGCTGCGGACATCCACGTGGGCCAGTTTGAGCTGCCGCCGAGCCTGACGGATAAGATCGATAACTACGTGCCCCGTCCGGCCACCGAAGCGGAAGCCAGGGTCGCCGCCAAGGAAACCGATGCCGATATCGAGGCCATCACAGGCGGTCAGCTCTATGTCGGCGCCGACCCCGACAAGCCGGCGATCGGCGACCTGCGCGTGACGTTCAAGATGGCACCCAGCGGACCGGTCAGCATTATCGCGAAGCAGATCGGAAACACATTTGAGGAGTTCACGGTGGCGAACCTCGGGTCGATCGAGCTTCTGCAGACGGGAACCCATAGCGCGGAGGCGATGTTCAAAGCCGAGCAGGAAGGCAATGCGATTCTCACCTGGATCCTGCGGCTCGTCGGATTCCTGATGATGCTGTTCGGTCTGATGATGATTGCCGGGATCTTCTCTGTCCTCGCCAGCATCATCCCGTTCCTTGGAAACATCGTTAACATGGGCACGAGCATGATCGCGTTTGCCCTCGCGCTGCCGCTCACGCTGGTCACGATCGCCCTGGCGTGGCTGGCCTACCGCCCGCTCATCGGCATCCCGCTGTTTCTCGCCGCGGTCGGGAGCGTGGTCTTCGCCATTATGCGGCTCTCCAAGCGGAAGAAAGCCGCCTAGCGCCACTGCTGTTTGCAGGTTGCCTTCCCCGGAAGCAGGGCAGCCTCGCAGTGTTGATGAGCCTGCGACTCTGCCTTGGGTGGGACTGAGTCTTCCTTGACGAACTCCCCCCATGGCGGGCCGGGTCGGCGCACCGGCGGAGCAGCGGCCTTGTGGCTGACCGCCCATTCGGTCGACTGACCCGCCAGCTACCGCCGTTTCGAGCCAAGGATGAATTCGATTAAGCCCTGCACCGTGCAGTGGGCCTCCACCGGATGCCGGAGCGGGAGCCCGCCGTGGATGCGGTAAACGTTGCGGCGGCCGATCCGCTCACGCTCGAGAACTCCGCCGGCTTCAAGCTCCGAGATGATTTTCTGCACCGCCCGCTCAGTGACTCCGACCGCGGCCCCCACGTCCCGCAGTCGCATCTCCGGGTCTCCCGCAAGGCACAACAGGACGTGGGCGTGGTTGGTGAAAAACGACCAGCCTGAGGCGGGCGGACGGACGGTTATCTTTTTCTTCATTTTGGGGTTGACGGACGAAAGGTGTAATGGAATACACGAAATGCAGTTCGTGTAATTTAATTCACGATATTAAACGCTGGGAATTTCAGACGCGCAAGCACTACTCACCACCACGCCGCAACACATCACGTATGGACATCCTGCAAGCCCTATCCTCAAGCCTTCTGTCGCCCATGGTGCTCGCCTTCGCCCTGGGTCTGTTCGCGACCCTGGTGAAGAGCGACCTCAGGTTTCCCGACGAACTCTATACCGCACTGACCATATACCTTCTGTTCGCGATCGGGCTGAAGGGTGGGATGAAACTCGATGGCATGAGCCTGGGCGTGGTGGGGGCTCCGCTCCTGGCTGCTGTCTCGCTGAGCGCGGTGATTCCGGTCTGGTGCTTTTTCCTGCTCAAAAAAATCGTGCGGCTGGATGCGATGAACGCGGGCGCCATCGCCGCGCACTATGGCTCGGTTTCGGCGGTGACCTTCAGCGCGGTGCTTGCGTTTCTGGAGATCGAGCGGGTTCCGGTCGAGGGATATGTGCCCGCGCTGTTGGCGGTGATGGAGGCACCCGCGATCATCGTCGCGGTCTTCCTGGCCTTGAGAAGCGCCAAGAGCGCGGACACCCGTCCCGGGGACATGAGAAAGCTTCTGCATGACCTGCTCACCGGAAAAGGCATCCTTCTTCTGCTCGGCGGACTGGCGATCGGCCTGATGTGTGGCAAAAAGGGCTTCGAGCAGGTCGCGCCGCTGTTCGATGCGCCGTTCAAGGGCGTTCTCACCCTCTTTCTGCTGGAGGTCGGACTGGTCACGGGCCGCAGACTGCACGACTTGAAATCGGCGGGCTGGAGGCTGGCCGCCTTCGCGCTGATCATGCCGGTGCTCCATGGATTCCTCGGTGCGGCGGTCGGCGAATGGTGCGGGCTCGGCGTTGGCGGTGCAACGGTGCTGGCCACGCTGGCGGCGAGCGCCTCTTACATCGCGGCTCCTGCCGCGGTGCGGATTGCGCTTCCGCAAGCGAGTCCCGCGCTCTATCTGACCTCATCGCTGGCCATCACGTTCCCCTTCAATATCGTATTGGGAATTCCTCTTTATCACGCCTTCGCCAAATTCCTCTTCACCCTCTGATCCATGAAAACCACCAACATGAACCTGCTGACCATCATTGCCGAAGACGAGTTGGAATCACGACTCGTCGGGGATTTAAAAAAACTCGGAGTCCGGGGCTACACGATTTGTTCCGCGCGGGGCGAGGGCCTGCACGGTCTTCGTGCCAGCCAGTGGGAGGGGGAAAATATCAAAATCGAAGTCATCGTGGACAATGCTCTGGCCGATGCCATCTCCGAACACGTGGCCAGAGTCTATTTCCCGAACTACGCTACCATTCTCTACCTGCTCCCGGTGCAAGTCCTGCGCGAGCAGAAATTCTCCACTCCGGAGACACCATAGCACGGGAAACCAGCCCCGCGGTTGAAGGTGAAGCGTCCGCGGAAACTGCGGGGCAAGTCGCCCGGCGGCTCATCCGCACCGGGGGCCGTTGATTGAAATTCTGGCGGGGGATGGCGTGCCCGCCACCGCGATGCCCGCCGGATCGGGATCCACTGGTCCGCGGCCTTTGCAGCCTGGCAAGCGCGCGACCGCCGCGGTCGCGGCGGTCGCGATCGCCCGGAAATTATTTGGCCTTGAGCCCCTGGATGATTTCCAGGCCGGCCTCGCCGTACTTTTCGAACCCCTTCTGCGATGAGATGCAGAGCATGAGGATGACCTTTTTGGCCTTCGGTTGAACAATGAGCACAGCGTTGAGGTTCGCCTTGCCGTCCTTGTCCTCCCCCTTCGCGTTCATGATTGCGAGTCCGAGACCGTTGCCGCCGGTCTGCTGGATCTCCTCGTATTTCACATTCTTGAAGGAGGCTTCAATCGATTCCTTCGCCTCCTTGATGGCAGCCTCCCCGTCGTCCGGCGTGGCCTGCATCTCTTCAAGCTCCACAAAGTAGCTGTCATCATCCGGCGGATTTGCGTAAAGCCTTCCGTTCTTATATTTCGTTTCCCATCCGTCCGGGACAGTCACGGAGATCAGGGCGTCCTTCTCCGGGTAGTCAACGGTTTCGGCTGCCCTGTTGAGCGGGGCGCAGAGGAGGGTTGCGAGCAGGAGGAGAAGTGGTTTTTTCATAGGATGATGTTGGACCGCAAATGATGGTTTTGGGAACCCATTTTCCGGATACTGCATCCGGTCGATGGGTGATCTCTCTCCCGAGGTAGTAAAATCATCTGCCGGGGTCAAGGATTCCTGCGGGCGGAAGCTGTCGAGTTCGTTAGATTCGTGCCGGATGTTGACAGTTGTCCATGGCCGCGCAACCAATACGCTCGTGTACACGAATGATACCGGCTCACCACTCTCCCTTTTGACCCGGGCCGGAATCACATTTCCTGCGATTGCTGCCGCCGCCTGTCTGGCAATATCCGCTTGCTCCAAAGCCGGCTACGATGCGAAGCCGCCTGCGCCACCACCCGCGCCTGTGGAAACCGCGGTTGCCGGGTTGCGGAGCATTCCCATCGAGGAGGCGGCCATCGGGACGGTCGAGCCGCTTTCGAGCGTCCAGATCAAGCCGAAGGTGGGCGGGGAAATCATCGGGGTGGATTTTGAGGACGGGAGCTACGTGACGACCGGGGAGGTTCTCTTCCGGATCGATCCGAGCCCGTTCGAGGTCGTGTTGAAGCGGGCGGAGGCGAACCTTGCGATGGCTCAGTCGAGTGCCTCGAATGCCGTGGACCAGGCCAAAAGATACACGACGCTGACCGACAAGGGGGCCGCCTCAAAGGAGCAATTCTCGCAGTTCCTTTCAACCGCCGCCGCGCAGAAGGCCCAGCTGGACGCACGCCAGGCGGATGTCGATGAGGCCCGCCTGGCCACCCGGTGGGCGACCGTCCGCTCGCCGATCGACGGCCGCGCCGGGGCCGCGCTCGTCAAGCAGGGGAACATCGTCCAGGCGAATACCGAGGTCCTGGCCGTCGTGAACCAGATGAAACCGATCTATGTCTCGTTTTCCATGCCGGAGGACGATCTGGCCGACGTGCGAAACCGCATGAAGAGCGCCCCGCTTGCCGTCGAGGCGATCGATTCCGAATCCGGAAACCTGCTCGGGACCGGCGTTCTCACGTTTATTGACAATGTGGTCGACCGGGCTTCGGCCATGGTGACGATGAAGGCGCAGTTTCCCAACGAGGATGAGGCGCTCTGGCCCGGCCGTTTCGTGGAGGTGAAGGTGACACTCGGCGTGGAAACCGATGCATTGGTCATTCCCTCGACGGCGGTTATTGAGGGGCAGACCGGCGCCCAGGTCTTTGTCGTGGTTGACGGCGTGGCCACCTTGCGGCGGGTCGAGGTCGGCCGGACATTCGGGGCGCTCACGGTGATCCGCTCCGGGCTCGAAGACGGCGAAACCGTCGTTACGAGCGGGCAGCTCCGCATCATGTCTGGCGGAAAGGTGGCCGTCAGGCCGGCTCCCACTCCATCTGCGACCGGCACGGGAGAACGCGCGCGGTGAGTCTTTCGGATCCGTTCGTGCGCCGGCCGATCATGACCGCCCTGGCCATGGCGGCGATCCTTGTGTCCGGGCTGCTCGCCTACCATTCGCTTCCGGTCAGCGATTTGCCGAACGTCGATTTTCCGACGATCAACGTGACCGCGCAGCTGCCGGGCGCCAACCCCGAGACAATGGCCGCATCGGTTGCCATGCCGCTGGAGAAGCAGTTCTCGGCCATCGCGGGGATCGATTCGATTTCCTCCACCAGCTCGCTTGGATCGACGAGCGTGACGATCCAGTTCGACCTCTCGCGCAATATCGATGCCGCCGCACAGGACGTGCAGGCGGCGATCTCGCAGGCCCAGCGCGACCTTCCGGCCGACATGCCCACGCCGCCGTCGTTCCGCAAGGTGAACCCGTCCGAGCAGCCCATCCTTCTTCTGGCGGCCTCGTCGGATTCCCTTCCCCTCAGCCAGGTGAATGAATACGCGGAGACCCTGATCGCCCAGCGGCTATCGACGGTCGAGGGGGTGGCCCAGGTCGACATCTACGGGGCACAAAAGTTCGCCGTCAGGGTCCAGGTCGACCCGCGCGAGCTGGCTGTGCGCGGGATCGGGCTCGACGATCTGGAAACCGCGATTCGCGACGCCAACTCGAACCAAGCGACCGGCGAGCTGGACAAGGGGTCGAAGTCGCGCACGATCAAGACGACCGGCCAACTCGTGCGGGCTGAGGAATACCGCGAGCTCATCGTGGCCTACCGCGACGGCCGTCCAGTCCGGCTTAAGCAGATCGCGAACGTTCTCAACAGCGTGGAGGACGACAAAAACCTCGGGTGGTTCAACGGAAAGCGGGGCGTCGTCCTTGCGATCCAGCGCCAGCCGGGGGCAAATACGGTCGAGGTCATCGATGCCATCCGCAGGCTGCTGCCGAAATTCCGCGGGCAGCTTCCAGGGGGCGTGAACCTTGATGTGCTTTACGACCGGTCGGTGTCGATCCGGGAATCGCTGCACGACGTCCAGTTGACCCTCGTGCTGGCGGTTGTGCTGGTCGTGCTCGTCATCTTCCTGTTCCTCCGCAATCTCCGCGCGACGCTGATCCCCGCGGCGGCGATCCCGCTCTCGATCATCGGGACGTTCGGCGTGATGTATTGCCTCGGGTTCAGCGTGAACAACTTTTCCCTCATGGCGCTGACGCTGGCGGTCGGCTTTGTGGTCGACGATGCGATCGTTGTTCTGGAAAATATCGTACGGCACACCGAGCGGGGCGAGAGCCCGATGCAGGCGGCGATCAAGGGTGGGGGAGAGATCGGGTTTACGATTCTCTCGATGACGATCTCGCTTGCGGCGGTCTTCATTCCCGTGCTCTTCATGGGGGGGATTCTCGGGCGCCTGCTCAACGAGTTCGCGGTCACGATCGCCGTTGCGATCTTGATCTCGGGCGCGGTGTCGCTCTCGCTCACCCCGATGCTTTGTAGCCGGTTTTTGCGTCCCGCGGGGTCTCACGGCCGGCTGTATGCGGCATCGGAAAAGTTTTTTCAGGGCACGGTTTCCGCCTATGGATCGAGCCTTCGGTGGGCGATGCGCCACCACATCCTCGTTTCGGTTGTGGCCCTGGCGATGGCAGCGGCCACGGTGTGGATGTTCGACTCCGCCAAGAAGGGCTTCCTCCCGGGCGAAGATACCGGCCGCATCATCGTCTCCACCGAGGCTGAACAGGGGGTCGCATTCGACCGGATGATCGAGCTTCAGCAGCAGGCGGCCGCCATTGTCGGAGCAAACCCGCACGTGAAAGATTATATGTCCCGCGTCGGCGGAACCGGTGGAGTCAGCTTGCGCAATACCGGCCGTCTGATCATCACACTGAAACCGCGCGCGGAGCGGCCGCCGGTCGATGAGATCGTCCGCCAGCTCCGCAAGGATCTCTCGGTTATCGCCGGGCTGCGCGTCTTTCCTCAGAATCCGCCCGCGATCCGCATCGGCGGCACGCTGACCAAGAGCCTCTACCAGTTCACCCTCTTTTCCACAGACCTTGAGGCGCTTTACAAAGCAGCCCCGGCCTTCGAGAAGAACCTTCGCAAAATTCCCGGCGTGCTGGACGTGACCTCCGACCTGCAGGTTTCTAGCCCGCAGGTGCTGGTGGATATCAACCGCGACAAGGCGGCGTCGCTTGGCATCAGCGCCTCGAAGATCGAGCAGGTGCTCGGGTCCGCCTACGGCGCACGGCAGATCTCCACGATTTTTACGCCGAACAACCAGTACCGGGTCATCATAGAAGCCGATGAAAAATTCCAGCGCGAGGCCGTCGACCTCTCGCGCCTTTACCTTCGCTCAGCGCAGGGGGCGCTGGTTCCCCTCAGCGTAGTTGCGGAATTCAAGTCGCAGGTCGGTCCGCTCACCGTCCAGCACCTCGGCCAGCTCCCCGCCGTGACCCTCTCGTTCGATCTGGCCAAGGGGACCGCTCTGGGCGACGTGGTCCCGGAGATTGAAAAGCTCGCCCGCGACGGGCTGGGGCCGGAGATCAGTACCCAGTTCCAGGGGACCGCGCAGGCATTTCAAAGCTCGATCGGCGGGCTCGGACTCCTTCTCCTCATGTCGGTTGTCGTGATCTACATCGTCCTCGGGATGCTCTACGAGAGCTTTGTCCACCCGCTCACGATCCTCTCCGGTCTGCCCTCCGCCGGCTTCGGCGCTCTCCTGACCCTCTTTTTCTTCGGCAAGGAGCTCAATGTCTATGGGTTTGTCGGTCTCCTGATGCTCGTCGGCATCGTGAAAAAGAACGCCATTATGATGATCGACTTCGCCCTCGACGCCCAGCGGAAAGAGGGCCGGCCGCCAGCCGATGCCATCTTCGAGGCGTGCCTCGTGCGGTTCCGGCCGATCATGATGACCACCTTTGCCGCGCTTTTCGGAACCATTCCGATCGCACTCGGCTTCGGCGCCGGCGGCGACGTCCGCCAGCCGCTCGGGCTTGTTGTCGTCGGCGGCCTCCTCATCTCCCAGGTCGTGACCCTCTACCTCACCCCGGTGCTCTACGTGTATCTTGAGCAGATCGGCGGAACAAAAAAAAACAAGGCGCATTAGGCAGCCAACCCGACAGTCATTCCCGGGGGGCAGGTTTTGGATTGCATCAAAAGAGACCCTCTTAAACCTTTCCGGCATCGGTGCCATCCCTGCGCCGCGCGAAGAGGATCCGTGCGGCGAGCAGGATCAGGAAGAGTCCGCCGAAAAAGGCGCACAGGAGCACGAGGATCCGCTGGAAGGCCGCGTCCATGAGGCGGAGCGACTGGTCGTCGATCTGGCGGGAGATCGCCGCGACCCGCAATTCGCTGTCCGCCGTCTTGTCAAGAATCTGGTTCAGGCCGCTCACAGTCGATTCCAGACGGGTCAGGGCGACGGTGGCATCCCGGAGGAGGGGGGCGGGATCGCTTTTCAGGAGGCCGGATTCTTCGCTCTTCCTGGCAAGCTCCTGGATGGCGGCGAGGCTGCTGTCGAGGCTGCGCGCGAGCGTGTTCGCACTCTCCAGGGTTCCTCCGATCTGAGGGAGCAGGGTGTTGAGCGAGCCTTCGTTCCGGTCGATCCCGGCCTGTAGCATGGCGGGCAGGTCTTTGATTCCGCTTGCGAGGGCGTCGGGCCGCACGGTTGCAATGGGAAACGCCTCACCGATTTGCGCGAGCGTCAGCTCGGTCTGCTGCGTGAGGATGCGGGGCGTCCGCTCGAGGCAGAACATCACCCGTTCGCCGTAGAGGAGCGATGTGTCCACCTTGCCAAGGAATCGTCGCAGCCCGGCCATGATCCCCCGGGCGGTCTTGCCGTCATCGAATGCGTCCAGGCGGACGCCGTCCAGATTCCTCAGGCGGATGTCGACGACATCGTGCGCGCCGGAATTTTCGCGCTCCCAACTCTCCACCAGCCGCCGCAAATCCTCCTGCTGCCTGAGCGTGAGCACCCGGGCGGCGATCTCCCGGATTTGCCCGTCCATTTCCCTGTAGACATCCGAGAGCGCCGACGCCTTTTTTCCAAAGACCTTTGGGACCCAGTAGGAATCCACCGCCCATTTTCCCGCGGAGATGAAGACCACCATGTCGAGCAGGTTCGTGCGCGGGTCGCGCGATGCGGCAATCGCCGTCGAAGCCGCGCTGTAGCGGACTTTCCAGTGCTGGGCCGCCACCCGCCGCGCAGGATCCGGCTCCTCGCGGATGTAGCGGTCGATGGCTGCCGCGATCGAGGACGAGTAGACGTCGGCAAAATCCATCACCTGGATTTGGAGTCGGCCGGTCGAGACCCGCTCGTCTTCGCTCGGATCCTCACCGGGCGATGGAGCGACGGAAGCGGCCTCCTTTTTTGACGGGGCAACCCCGGAACACGATGCGACCCCGAGCGCGCAGGACATGAATAGAAACAACCAAAGCTTGCGGGCCATCAGAAGTCGGTAACACGTGGGCATTCAGCTGTTACCTTGTCCGGAAGCGCCGGAGGTGGCGACATCTTTCAACGGCGTATCCCGAATTCCTGCGCGCCCGCCAACGGCCCGCATCGGGGCGGCGGAGAAAGGTTGAGGAAAACATTGCTTTCACCTCTTGGCCGCCCAAGGATTGAGAAGCCTCCAAATGCTTATGAAAATGACGACCCTGTTCGCGACAGTGTGCATCACCGGTTTCCTGACAGCGGCGGTCAATGAGCCTTTGCTCGCGGCTTCTTCCACGGACCAGCGGGCGCTTACGGAACTTCAGAGAATGAGCGCCTCCCTTGCGGCAGCCAAGGCATTTACCTACCGCTCGCAAACTTTCGTGGAGGTTCCCTCGGAGGACGGTCAGATGCTGACCTTTCTTTCACGGGCCTCGGTTGCACTCCAGCGCCCTGACAAAATCCGGGCGCTACTCACAGGTGAGGCCCCGCACTTCGACTTCTATTACGATGGTTCGACCGTGACGGCATTCGGCCCCGCCAACAACGTCTACTCGGTGGCGAAGGCTCCCCCGAGCATCGACGCGATGCTTCCGGCGCTTCAGCAGGAGACCGGCATCCGTTTTGCCTCGTCGGGACTTCTCTTCAGCAACCCCTACAAGGTTTTGACACAGGGGCTGAGAAGCGCTGTTTATGTGGGAGCGGTGTCCATCGATGGAACCCCCTGCGAACACCTCGCGTTCCGGTCGAAGGGGGTCAACTGGGAAATCTGGATCGAGTCCGGTCCCCGTGCACTGCCCCGCCGGCTGGCAGTCACTTATACCGACAGACCGAATTTTCCCCGCACTCTGGTGCAGTTTTCCGATTGGAACCTGCGCCCCTGGCTCGGAGCCCGCGCCTTTGTGTTCCATCCGCCTGCCGGCAGTCATGAAATTCCTTTTCTTTCTGTTTTAAGTCCCGCAGCCCGTCCCTGAGGAGAACCGCCATGAAACTTTCTTTTGTCGCTCTGTCCGCACTCTGTCTTTCGATCTCGCTTGCGCAGGTCGGCTGCACCGGTGTTTATGCCGTTGCCACGCCTGGACCCGTGCCCTATTACGGCCCGCGGTATCCGGCCGCCAATTGGGGAGGCGCGGGCTACTACGGAGGCGCGTGCTACCGGGGTGCCGGTTGGAATAATGGATACTACCGCGGAGGTTCCGGCAATGTTAACGGCTGGCGCGGGGGATCCGCCTCATGGAATCACGGCAGCGGCAGCGCAGAGAGCTGGCGGGGAGGCTCGGCCTCGTGGGGCGGTGGATCCGGTTCCTGGCATGGTGCCCGCGGCGGATCCGGCTCCTGGAGCCGGCGGTGATTGATCGCCGGTCGTATTGAGTTTTCCGCTGCGCGGAAAAAATGGGCAGGAGTGGATTATCGCCGGCCACGCGGGGGCCGGCGCTCTGCGGGAGTGGCTTCGCGAGCATGGGAGGCGCTATCGCGCTGGCAGTCGAACGGCGTTCTCATCCACAGAGTGCAAAAAGTTTTCCGCTGCGCGGAAAAAATGGGCAGGAGTGGATTCGAACCACTGAAGGCGTAAGCCAGCGGATTTACAGTCCGCCCCGTTTGGCCACTTCGGTACCTACCCGGAAAGTTTATGGAGGGGAGAGGCTACCGGGGGTTTGAATCCGGGGCAAGCCTTGATTCGAGTTTTATCGATTTGATGACGACCTTCGGGAGCGGAAAGTCGTTGCTGTTGGTGGGCAGCTTGCTGATGGCCTCAAGGACGTCGAGGCCTTCGACCACCTCCCCGAACACGGTATATTTTCCGTCGAGTTTCGGGAGCGGTTCTAGGCAGGCATAGAACTGGCTGCCATTGGAGTTTTTCGAGGGGTTGATATTGTCCGGGAGTCTGGCCATGGCGACGGCGCCTTTTGCATGGGGGAGGCGGATTTCCGCAGGGATGGTGTAGCCCGGGCCACCGGTGCCTGTGCGCTCGGCTTGTCCGTGGCGGCTCTTGGGATCGCCGGTTTGAACGAACGAGGCCGGGAACACGCGATGGAAGCGGAGCCCGTTGTAGAACTTCCGGCGGATGAGTTCCTTGAAGTTGGCGACCGTGAGCGGGGCGGCTTCGTCGTAGAGTGCTATCGCAACGCGCCGGGGTTGCTTTTCTCTGCCGAAGCGGATTTCCAGGACGGCGACATCCGGTCCGAGTGTTGCTGCCGCAGCCGAGGCGAGGGTGAGCCATCCGGCAAAAAGGAGTGCAATGACAGGTTTCATAAAATGGGAAATTCGCGCTGTTCGACTTCGCCGAGCGGGTGCCCGGAGGAATCGGACACCATGAAGCGGCCGAGTTGATCGAACTGCCGATGGAGATAGCCGAGCGCAACGGTTTGCGCCAACTCAAAATGCAGGGCATGGCTGGTGATCCGGCCGGCAACCAGTTCCGGATGGTCCGGAGGGTGCAGGACAAGGCCGGACACGGGCGGTTCGGCAAGCACGCCGACAAAGCCGAAGAGGAGGCTGTTCACGCGACCGACGCTCTTGAGGCGGGAGACGACTTCCTGGCCGACGTAGCAACCTTTGTCGAAATCAACGGTGGATTCCTCCAGCCGTGCTTCCTGAACCAGGGTATCCGGCCCGAGTTCGTGTCCCCAGACCGGCAGGCCGCGCTCGATGCGCAGAAGTTCGACTTCCTGCGGAGATGCCTCGAGGAGATCATTGGGAGGCACTGAACAATCGTAGCCTTCCACTCCCAGCCTGGCGATCCGGAGATGACCATCGGGGGCCGGGTGACCGAAGACATGAACCGGCGGATCGGTGGCGAGTTCCGCGGTGACCGAGACATCGTCCGCGATGAGATATCGCTCAAGGCGTGCGTGCACGTCTTCGAGCAAGGCTGACTCGCACTCAAGGACATACGAGTCGGGGCGGGCCCAGACGTCAACCCGTGCGCAGAGTTTGCCCTTGGCCGTGAGGAGGCATCCGGCCCGGGCAGTATCCGGCTGGAGGCGCAGGATGTTGCAGCTGAGCTGGCCGTTGAGATATCTGGCGGCATCGGGGCCGGCTAGTGTGAACCGGGCTCTCTCGCCGGGGCGCATCCAACCGCCATGCGTCCGCAGATGCCTGAGGCGGAGGGTGGGATCCGAAGGCGCGGTCACTTTTTGCCGCGGAAGATGTTCCAGACCGGCTTGCCTTTTCCCGCGGACGACGTGTCGGGTTCGGTCGACTCCAAGAGAAGCGACTCGGGGAGCTCATGTCCCTGCCCGGGGAAGCCATAAAACCGTGAGATGACGGAAAAATCGGAGTCGCCCCATCCCTGCTGGATTCCCGCCATGGCGGCTCCTGCGAATGCGGCGGCGGCAGGAAGCTCCAGGCCGCGTTCCTCCGCAAGGGACAGCGCGAGCTGGACGTCCTTGAACATGTTCTTCAGCGAGAAGCGGGGCTCAAAGTCGCCGGAGAGCATTCCGGGGATCTTCATGTCACCGACCGGCGAGCGTGCCGCGTTGGAATGGAGGGCCTGGGCGAGCTTGCGCAGTTCGATCCCGTTGCGGTCAAGGAGCGCATGGGCCTCGGAAAGAGCCTCGACGATCGATGCCGAAATCAAGTTGGTTGCAATTTTGACGACGGAGGCCTGGCCGATCTCGCCGATCTCCAGGATTTCCTTTGAGGAGGCTTCGAGCTGGGGACGCACGGCTGCCAGAACATCAGAGTCGCCACCGATGTAGTAGACCAGCTCGCCGCGTTCGGCGGCATCACGGCTCCCGGTGAACGGTGCGTCGAGAAAACGTGCGTGCCGGGAGGTGACCACCTCGGCCGCCGCGCAGGTTTCGTGGGGCGAGACGGTTGCATGGTTCATCACCACGTGCTCCGCGGTCAGAGCCGGCGCAAGCGCGTTGACCACAGAGAGGAGAGCCGGTCCGTCGGAGACGAAAATCTGGATGTGACGGGTCGACTCCGCCACCTCGGCTGCGGAGCTGAGAAAGTTCGCCTCCGGACGCGGCGAGCGGTTCCAGAGCCAGACCTGATATCCGTTTCTGCGCAGGCAGGAAACAACCCGGCTGCCGATGATGCCGAGGCCGATAACTCCGCAGCTGGGTTTGCCGGCTCTAGACATGCCGCCGATTACTTGGCCGGGGGCAGGGTGTTTTCGATCGTGGCAGAGTCCTTGAGGTTCTTCAACACGCCCTGCACGGCTTCGCGCTGCTTCGTTCCCTTGAGGTAGGAAGTGATTTGTTCCTTGACCTGGTCAAATGGAACGGTGCCGGCCGGCTTCTTTTCGGTGACTTTGATGATGTGCCATCCGAACTGTGTGCGGACCGGTTCGCTGATGTCGCCGGGGGTCATTTTGAACGAGGCCTCTGCGAACTCGGGGACCATGCGGTCCTTCGAGAAGAACCCGAGGTCGCCGCCGGATTCCTTCGCGCCGGGCTCTTCGGAGAGTTCCTTGGCAAGTTTGGTGAAGTCCTCGCCCTTCTTGGCGCGCTCGGCGGCCTTCACTGCGGCGGCCTGCTTCTGCTTGACGACCTCTTCGGAATCATCCTTGTTGACGAGGAAGAGGATGTGGCTCGCCTTGACGGTGTCCGGGTTCTGGAATTCCGTCTGGTTCGAGTCGTAGAATTTTTTGGCATCGTCGTCGCCGATCGCCTGTTCCTTGACCTGGGATTTCATCCAGCGCTGCTGCTGGAGCATCGTGCGGAGCGAGGTGGTGAGCTTCTCAGGGGTCTGGCCGGCTTCCTTGAGCTGGGCGGCAAACGCCTCTTCGGAAGGGAACTGCTTTTTGATTTTTGCGATTTCGGCGTTGACCTCGTCATCGCTGACCTCGACGCCGGCGGCTGCCTTGGAGACGAGTTTGTCCATGATGAGCTCGTCGAGAAGCTGGCGGTAGCCGCTGAGCTTCTGGTCGGGAGTGAGATCGGCTGTCTTGGCGCCCGAGCTCTCCACGGCGGCATTGAAGGCCTCGTCGAGCTGAGCCTTGGTGATCGCTTCGCCGTTGACCTTTGCAACCGGGTCCTTGAGTTCCACGGCGGGAGCAGCCGGTTCGGCTGCCGACGCGGCAGGGGCTGCGGCTGGCGCAGCGGCGTCCGGGGCGGTCACCGCAACCGAGGGGGCGGCCGTCTCGACGGAGACAGGCTGGGTGGTCGCTGTGGCGGCGGTT
This sequence comes from uncultured Chthoniobacterales bacterium, assembly GCA_964467415.1. GTDB lineage: Bacteria > Verrucomicrobiota > Verrucomicrobiia > Chthoniobacterales > Terrimicrobiaceae > CAYXRX01. The sequence goes on along the minus strand of CAYXRX010000022.1, from coordinate 6,929 downwards.
GCCGGTGCCGGCGTTGCGGAAATTTGAGAGGCCGGCGTGGCCGCAGGGGCGGCGGGTTGCTCGGAAGGGGTCGCGGCGGGCTTGCACGATGGCAGCATGGCGAGGGCGGCTACGGCGACTGGAACTGCAATAATGGCTGGGAGTGATGGGCGTGTCATTGGATAAAGAGACAAAGATCATGCAGGAACGTTCATTTATGGCCAGCGGAAAACTTCTCGCCGTCATAAATAATTTCCTCTTCGACAGAGGCGCCCCCTCTTGATTAGATAGGGTTCATGGTCAACAAACTCCTCCACACACGCTACCGCGTTGAGGATCTCGATAGGACGGTTTCGTTCTATCGGGATGTTCTGGGGCTCGAGGAAGTGCGGCGAAGCATGAGCGGACGCGGCTCGCAGTTGGTCTTCCTGAAGGCACCCGGCAGCGAGGAGCTGATCGAGATCTGCAAGTTCGACGCCAGCGGGCCGGTGCAGGTGGGGCCTGACCTCACACACCTGGCCTTCGAGGTGGATGATCTGGAGGCTTTTGCGGTGCATGCTGCCGCGCTCGGGTATCCGCTCAGCGACGGTCCCCACAGGTCCTCGAACGGCTCGGTGATCGCATTTGTTGATGCGCCCGAGGGCTATGAGGTCGAATTGATCCAGCACGCGAAAGCCAACTGATGGATTTTGATTGGACAGGAAGAGGCTTCGAACTGGAGGAAATCTCAAAGAAGGAGATCGAGGAATCGTTTGAGGACCCGTTCAGTATCCGCCTGATGCCGGACATCGAGGCGGATGGCCGCGAAGCCCGCTACTTCTGCCTCGGGCGCGCGATTTCCAACCGTGCGATCTTCACTGTCTTCTGGACCGACGGCAAGCGCTACCGCGTGATTTACGCCCGCCTGATGACTCCCGAAGAGGAGGCCTTTTACGACAGGAAAAATTCCGAGATCAACTGATGATGACAACGCTCACCAAGTGGAAGGAGCTGCCGGATTTCAGCTCGGAGGATGAAGAGGTGGAATTCTGGAAGCAGACGACGATCGAGCCCCGGCTGATGAACGCGTCGATGCTGAAGGCGGACAACCGGGAGTCGACAACGATCACCCTCAGGTTTGATCCGCGAATGCTCGCACGGATCAAGCGCCTTGCCCGCTCGCGCTATCTCAACTACCAGAGCATGATCAAGCAGTGGCTCAGCGAGCGCATGGAAAAAGAGCTCTGATCAGGGCTTGACGGTCTCGAGGTAGGTGAATTTGCCGTCCTCGACGCGGATGACGATTGCGGGTTTGGAAGGGTTCCTCTCGGCATCAAGGGCGATGTCCCCGGTCACGCCCGGGTAGGAGCTGGTCACCGCCATTGCCGCCCGGAGCGGTTCCGGTTCGGTGGTGCCGGCCCGGACGATCGCATCGGCAACAAAGCCGACGGCATCGTAGGCGAGTGCGGACAGCGCCGACGGCTCCGACTGGAATTTCTCGCGGTAGGCGGCCGAGAACCCGGTTGTCCGCGCGGATTTTTCGCCGGTCGAGAAGTGGGTTGCAAAATAGCTGTTCCCGACTGCGGCGCCGCCCGCCTGGAGAAAATCGGGAGACTCCCATCCGTCGGTGCCGATAAACGGGATATCGAGCCCGAGCGGGCGGGCCTGACGGATGATGGCGGCCGCCTCGGCATAGTAGGCCGGAAGAAAGATGACCTCAGGGTTTTTTTCGCGGAGCGCCTTGAGCTGGGCGGTGAAGTCGGTGGTGCCGTGCGGGTAGGTTTCGCGGAGGACGACCGCCCCTGGCTGTGCGGAGAAATCCTTTTCAAAGGCCTCCGCCAACCCCTTGCTGTAGGCATTTGTCTCGTCGGAGAGGATGGCCGCCCTGGTGACGCCGATCGAGCGAGCGAATTTCGACATGACCTTGCCCTGAAAGGAATCGACGAAACAGACCCGGAAGACCCAAGGGCTGTCCTTGGTGAGGTCCGAGTGGGTGGATGCCGGCGAGACCATCGGGATCTGGAGTTCGTTTGCGACGGGTGCAGCCTCCATCGAGCGGTCGGATGCCATCTCGCCAATGAGGGCGGCCACGTGCTCCTTGGTGACAAGGTCCCGGGCTTCGCCGCCCGAGATGCCGGCTTCCGAGCGGGTGTCGCGGACGATCAGGCGGAGCGGATGGCCCAGAACCCCGCCCGCGGCGTTGATCCGGGCCACTGCAAGCGCCGCGCCGTTGAGCGCCGCCTGTCCGAATGTCGCCTGGCTGCCGGTGAGCGGCAGAAAGACACCCATGCGGATGGCGAGGGGATCATCCGGCTCGGCCACAGGCGTTGAGACGGGGGTCGGGATCGGTGTGGGGCCCGGAGATTGAACGGGAGAGGGCGGCTTTCCGCAGGCCGCGAGCAGGCAGGCGATCGGGACCAGGGAGACGAGCAGCGACGGAAATTTCACCGCCCTGAGGATACGCGGCAGGCAAGGGCTTTGCAATGGCGGGTATTGCCGAGCGGGCGTGGACAGTGTAGAGTTAAGGATTTCTTATGCCACTCACCACACGACTCACCCAATTTGGCCCGGCCGTCGAATCCCTCAGCATCCAGGACATTGCCACTCGGGAGCCCGCAGCAGGCGAAGTACTGATCGAGATGCTTGCGGCGCCCATTAATCCGGCCGACATCAATGTCATCGAGGGAAAATACGGGGACCTGCCCGACCTGCCCGCGACGATCGGCAACGAGGGGGTCGGACGCGTGGCCGGGCTCGGCGCCGGAGTCACCGGGCTCGCAGCCGGCCAGATGGTTTTGCCGATGGGCTTCGGTACCTGGACACGCGAGATGGTCGTGCCCGCAGCAGGAGTGGTTGCTCTACCCGAGGGGCTGGATCCGTTCCAGGCCGCAATGCTCACCGTCAACCCGGCGACCGCCTGGCGGATTTTGCACGACTTTGTGAAGCTCGAGCCCGGAGACTGGATTGTCCAGAACGCGGCGAACTCCGGGGTTGGCCGGAGCGCGATCCAGCTCGCCCGCGCGCTGGGGCTGAAGACGCTGAACGTCGTGAGGCGCCCCGAGCTGATCGATGAGCTGAAGGCGATCGGAGCGGATGTCGTCGTGACCGAGGAGACTGAACTCCGCAAGGAGGTGAAGGCGCTGTGCGGCGGGAAGAAGCCGCGGCTGGCATTCAACGCCGTCGGCGGAGCCAGCGCCCTCAACGTCGCAAGCTCGTTGGCACCCGGTGGGACGGTCGTGACATTCGGCGCCATGAGCAAGCAGTCGCTGAAAATCCCCAACGGTCTTCTCATTTTTCAGAATATTTCCTTCCGTGGTTTCTGGCTCAAGCGCTGGCGCGAGAAGGCCGCGCCTTCGGCATTGCAGGAAACCTACGCCGCCCTGGCCGGGCACCTAAAGGACGGCACGCTTGCGACGCCGGTGCACAAGGTGTTTGCTCTGGAGCAGATCCTTGAGGCTGTTGCCGAAGCTTCGCTCGAAATGCGCGGCGGGAAGGTCCTGCTTGATCTGGCCCGGTAGACAGCCCGCCCCGTGACTCCTGCGAGGCTTTCCGATGAAACCGGATTGCTTCCCGGATCGTAACAACCCCCACCAAACATGATTTTCCGCCGGCTCGTCCTCAACAGTTTTTCCAAGCTCAAGCACGGCTCGTTGACGGTCGTGCTTCCTGATTCCAGCCGGCGCATCTACGGCGGGCTCTACAAGGGCCTCCAGGCAGAAATCAAAATTCTCGACGAGGGTTTTTTCCGGCGCTGCGTCCTCTTCGGGGCGATCGGGTTCTCCGAAAGCTACATGGCGGGAGAGTGGGAGACACCGGATCTGACGCGGGTGATCGCGTGGTTCATCCTGAACGCCGACAGCGCGGCCGCCCTCGAAACCGACGGCTCGCGCGGGACCGGGGTGTTCAACATCCTCAACATCATCAACCGCACGATCCACAAGCGGCGCCCGAACAGCCTCGGCACCAGCCGGAAGAACATCAGCGACCATTACGACCTGAGCAACGATTTCTTCAAGCTCTGGCTGGATCCGACGATGACCTACTCGAGCGCCTACTTCGACCCGGCCGAAGCCCCGCTCGAGGACGCCCAGATCCGGAAATACGACGTCCTCTGCCGCAAGCTGCGGCTTGTCCCGTCGGATGAAGTGCTGGAGATCGGGAGCGGCTGGGGCGGTTTCAGCCTGCACGCCGCGCGCCATTACGGATGCCGGATCACGACGGTCACGATCTCCGAGGAGCAGTTTGTCGAGGCCTCTGCAAGGATTCAGGCGGCCGGCCTCGGCGACCGGATCGAGATCCTCCTCTGCGACTACCGGACGCTGCGCGGGCGTTTTGACAAGATCGTGTCCATCGAGATGCTGGAGGCGGTCGGCGACCGCTACGTCGACGCCTACTTCGCCAAGATTCATGAGCTGCTCAAGCCGAACGGCCTTCTGGCGCTCCAGGCGATCCTCTGCCCCGACAGGCAATATCCGATCCTGCGGGACGGCGTGGATTTTATTCAGAAGCACATCTTCCCCGGATCGCTGCTCATGTGCAACGCCCGGATCACCTCCGCGATGATCGCCGGTGGGGACCTGAACCTTTTTGACTATGAGGACATGGCTCCGCACTACGCGAAGACGCTGCGCATCTGGAGGGAGAATTTCGAGGCCCGGCTCGATGAGGTCCGCGGCCTCGGGTTTGACGAGACCTTCTTAAGAAAGTGGAGGCTCTACCTGTGCTACTGCGAGGCGGCGTTCGGGACCCGCCACATCACGGTCGCACAGGCTGTCTACTCGCGCCCGGACAACCTCAAGCTGACCTCGCCGGTCTATAGCCTCACCTGAACGGAATGAATTTCTGGCTGCTCATGGCGGGGGGAACGCTCATCCCGATGCTGATGATGGTGGTGGTGTGGGCGTGGGCGAAGCGCATGAACAACGCGGGGATTGTCGACATCTGGTGGTCGTTCGGCTTTGCCCCGGTGGCCGTCTACTGCGCGGTCTTCGGGGGCGGCGACCCCGTGCGCAAGGCGGTCGTTGCGGCGATGGTTTGCCTCTGGAGCCTCCGGCTGGGCAGCCATCTCTACCGCCGCGTGATGGCCCACCATCCGGCCGAGGACCCGCGCTACGCCGAGCTTCGCGCGCAGTTCCCGAACCGCACGTGGCTGATGTTCTTCGGATTTTTTCAGCTGCAGGCGGTGCTGATCGGGGTGCTCAGCGTGCCGGTCGCGCTGGCCTGCTCGGATCCCTCGGGACCGCCCGGCCTTTTCGAGGCGGCCGGCCTGGCGCTGTGGCTGGTCGCCATCTGCGGTGAGTCGATCGCCGACCGTCAGCTGGCCGCCTTTCGCCGCCGGCCGGAGAACCGTGGCCGGGTGTGTGATGCGGGGCTCTGGAGCTACTCCCGCCATCCGAACTACTTCTTTGAATGGCTGATATGGGTGTCGTTTTTTGTTTATGCCCTCGGCTCGCCCTGGGGCTGGACCGGCATCGTCAGCCCGCTTCTCATGCTCTACTTCCTGACCTGCATGACCGGCATCCCACCGTCCGAGGCGCATTCTCTCAAGTCCCGCGGCGACGCCTACCGCGCCTACCAGAAACGCACGAGCGCGTTTCTTCCCTGGTTTCCCAAACACGAATAAGCCTATCCCATGATCTCACTCGACGACCTCCTCGCCCGCAACCTCCTGCCCGACGCGGCCATCCGCATCGGCATCCGCAACCTCCTCGGAAAAAAGCTGCGCGAGGAGGCGCATGCCGGCGTCGAGGCCCGCAGCGAGGCGCTCGCCGCCTTCATTGCGGGACTCAAGTCCAGCCCGATCGCCATCAAGACCGAGGTCGCCAACGACCAGCACTACGAGGTGCCGACCGGTTTTTTCCAGCTCTGCCTCGGACCACGCATGAAATACAGCAGCGGATACTGGCCGGAGGAGGGCACGACGTTTGCCGAATCCGAGGAGGCGATGCTGGAGCTGACCTGCCGGCGTGCGGCGCTCGAGGACGGCCAGGACGTGCTCGAGCTCGGCTGCGGTTGGGGGAGCCTGACGCTCTGGATGGCGGAGCACTATCCGGGCTCCCGCATCACAGGGGTCTCGAATTCCGCGACACAGAAAGTTCACATCGAGGCCGAGGCCGCCGCGCGGGGGCTGGGCAACATCCGGATCGTCACGGCCGACATGAACGAGTTCGAGGCGGGAGAAGGGGGATTCGACCGGGTTGTTTCGGTCGAGATGTTCGAGCACATGAAGAACTACCAACTCCTGCTGGCAAAGATCGCACGCTGGCTGCGGGCGGACGGGCGGCTCTTCGTCCACATCTTCACCCACCGCGAGTTCGCCTACCACTTCGAGGGGAGCGATCCCTCGGACTGGATCACACGGTATTTTTTCGAAGGCGGCACGATGCCTTCCGACGACCTCCTGCTCTATTTTCAGGACGACCTGTCGATCGAAAATCACTGGCGTGTCAGCGGGACCCACTACCAGCGCACCGCGGAGGCCTGGCTGCAAACGATGGATGCCAACGAGGCGGCGATCCGGCCGATTCTGGAGCAGACGTATGGCGCCGAACAGGCCGCCAAGTGGCGGGCTTATTGGCGCGTCTTCTTCATGTCTTGCGCCGAGCTCTGGGGCTACCGCGAGGGGAACGAGTGGCTCGTCAGCCACTACCTCTTCCGCAAGCGCCGGGGATAAAAAAAGACGCCGCCCGTTTGCACGGACGGCGTCGATTTTCAATCTGCTATGCAGGAGGTCTACTTGGTCGGGACAGTCGCGATCGTCTGCAGGATGCGGCTGGCGATTTTGTAGGGATCGCCCTGCGAGTTCGGCCGGCGGTCTTCGAGGTAGCCCTTGTAGCCATTGTTCACGAAGCTGTGAGGGACGCGGACCGAGGCGCCGCGGTTCGCGAGGCCGTAGTTGAACTTGTCGATCGACTGGGTCTCATGGAGCCCGGTGAGGCGCATGTGGTTGTCCGGTCCATAGACGGCGATGT
>CAYXRX010000021.1:0-95996 GCA_964467415.1 uncultured Chthoniobacterales bacterium | reverse complement strand
AGGCCGCGCAGAAGACCGAGAAGTTCAAGAACTTCAAGCAGCTCATGGACTGGTGCTCGAAGATCACCCGCCTCGAGGTGCGCACGAACGCCGACAACCCCGAGCAGACCGAAAACGCGGTTGCGTTCGGCGCGACCGGCATCGGGCTCACCCGCACAGAACACATGTTCTTCGAGGGCGACCGCATCGACGCGATGCGCGAGATGATCCTTGCCGAGAAGACGACCGAGCGCAAAGACGCCCTGGCGAAGCTCCTTCCCTACCAGCGCGAGGACTTCACCGGCATCTTCAAAGCCCTCAAAGGCTACCCGGCCACGATCCGTCTGCTCGACCCGCCGCTCCACGAGTTCCTGCCGCACGATCACGGCTCGCAGAACGCCCTTGCGATGAAGCTCGGCGTGAGCGCCGACAAGATCGCCCAGCGCGTCAAGGACCTACACGAGTTCAACCCGATGCTCGGCCACCGCGGATGCCGCCTTGGCGTTTCCTACCCGGAGATCACCGAGATGCAGGTCCGTGCGATCTTCGAAGCCGCCGCCGACGTCACCAAGAAAAAGATCAAGGTGAAGCCGGAAGTCATGATCCCGCTCGTCGGGTTCAAGAAGGAACTCGACCTCCAGGTCGAGATCGTCCACCGCGTCGCTAAGGAAGTCATGGCCGAGAAGAAGGTGAAGTTTGAATACCTCGTCGGCACGATGATCGAAGTCCCCCGCGGCGCGATCACCGCGGACGAAATTGCGCAGACCGCGCAGTTCTTCAGCTTCGGCACGAACGACCTCACCCAGACCGCGCTCGGCATGAGCCGCGACGACATGGGCTCGTTCCTCAACGCCTACACCGAAAACGAGGTCTTCAAGAAGAACCCGTTCGCTACCCTCGACCAGGACGGCGTCGGCCAGCTCATCAAGATCGCCATCGAAAAAGGCCGCAAGACCAACCCGAACATCAAGCTCGGGATCTGCGGCGAACACGGCGGCGATCCCGAGTCGGTGAAGTTCTGCCACCGCGTCGGCCTCACCTATGTGAGCTGCTCGCCGTTCCGCGTTCCTGTTGCACGCCTCGCAGCCGCCCAGGCCGTGCTCGAAGAAGCGAAATAAGGAGTTTCCCTCCCCATCAAAGGCCGCCCGCGGAGAAATCCCGGGCGGCCTTTTTTTGGCTCGTCCCCGACGGCAATCCCGGGGTGCGGATTTTCGAATTGAATGAGCCGTCGGGCAGGCTCAGTCTGGCTTCTTCATGAAAAGCGATCTCCTCAGTGCAAGCCGGAACGGCGTCGTCCTCTGCGATGGCGCGATGGGAACCCAGTTGATGGCCCGGGGGCTTACCCCGGGCGAGTGCGGGATGCGATGGAATGCCGATCGGGCCGCTGATGTCGAGGCGGTCCACGCGTCCTACGCGGCGGCGGGCTGCCGGCTCATCACGACAAATTCGTTCGGCGGCACGCGCTCGATGCTCGCGCGGCACGGCTCCGGCGACCATGTGGCCGAGTGGAACCGGCTGTCCGCCTCGCTGGCGCGCCGCGCGGCTGGAGCGGACGGCTGGGTTCTGGGAGACGTGGGGCCGTTTGGGGATTTTCTTGAGCCGCTGGGCGACATGACCGAAGGCGAACTGGAGGCGATTTTCCGCGAGCAGATCGAGGCGCTTGTTGCGGGCGGTGCGGATGCCATCCTGGTCGAAACGATGAGCGATCCGGCCGAAGCGGTGGTCGGCGTGCGGGCGGCCAAGGCGGTTTCCCCGCTCCCGGTTGTGGTCACGTATGCGTTTCAGAAATCCGGCGACATCTTCCGGACGATGATGGGGACGTCCGCCGCGGACGCCGTCGGCGCGGCGCTCGAAGCGGGCGCGGACATCGTCGGTGCGAATTGCGGGACCGACCTCTCGCTCGACGATTACATCGAGCTGGCCAATGCGCTGGTTGCCGCCGCCGGCGATGCGCCGGTCGTCGTCCAGCCGAATGCCGGAGCCCCGAAGACCGGGGCCGACGGGATCTACTACGACGCAACCGGAGATGAGATGGCCGCTGCGGCCATCCGCCTCCGCGATGCCGGTGTGCGGATCATCGGCGGCTGCTGCGGCACGTCTCCCGCGCTCCTTGCGGCGATGGGCAAAGCCCTCGCCTGAACCGGATGCCTTCGGACGGATCCATCAGGATCAGTTCTCCTGCGGGTGACCGGGTGGTTCCGGTTGTGAACCCCGCGCTCAGCCTCTCGGAAATCCTTGCCGGCGGCGGGCACCCACTCAACACCCGCTGCGGCCTGCGCGGGCTCTGCCGCGGCTGCGCGGTCGTGGTCGAGGAGGGAGCGATTCTGGATGGCGAAACGATTTGTTTCGTCGAGCCCGGAAGCCCCCGCGAGGTGCTTGCCTGCGGATGTCGGCCGGTGGCTGACGGCAGCCTGCGCGTGAGCATTCCGCCGAAGTCGCTTCTTTCGCACCCGCCGGTCGTCGTGAGCGATTTCCGCACAGAAATTCCGGCCGGATGCGATCCGATCTTCAGCCGGTGGAAAGACTTTCCGCTCGGCGTCGCAGTCGATCTCGGCACGACGACCGTCGCGCTTCTGCTGGCCGAACTGGGCAGCGGGCGGATCCTCGCGCGGGCGAGCGCGCTGAACGCCCAGGTCCGCAGCGGCGACAACGTCCTCACCCGGATCTATCTCTGCCAGCAGGACAAATCCCGCATCGTCGGGCTGCAGCGGGAATTCTGGAACGACACGTTCCGCCCGCTCTTTGAGGAGGTTCTGAAATCTTCCGGGAGCACTCGGGATCAGGTTGCCGGAATCGTCGTTGCCGGCAACACGACGATGCTCCACCTGGCCGCCGGCGAAGATCCGACGCCGCTCGGAACGGTTCCATTCACTCCGGTTTTTCTTGGCCAGCGGACGCTCGGACCGGAGGTTGCCGGCCATGAAGTGATCCTGCTGCCAGGCATTTCCGCCTATGTCGGGGCGGACATCGCGGCAGGGGCCGTCTGCTGCGCGTCCGCTTATGGGGATCGCCCGCGCCTGCTCGTCGATGCTGGCACGAACGGGGAAATCCTGCTCTGCGGCCCGCGCGGCCGACTGGCCTGCGCGACGGCGGCCGGTCCCGCCTTTGAAGGGTGCGGGCTCACGTGCGGCATGCGTGCCGCAGATGGCGTCGTCGGAAGAATCCGGCTGGAGTCCGGGCCCTTCGGCGTCTCGCTCGAAGTGATCGGCGCGGGCGAGGCGACGCATGGGATCACCGGATCCGCCTACGTCGATTTTCTTGCGGAGGGGAGGAGCGCCGGGCTGCTAGAGGAAAACGGGCGCTTCTCAAAAGCTTTTGTGGAAGCTAATCTAGGATGGTTTTCGCGGGAGGAAAACGGGCTTTCTTTTCTGCTCCGGCCCGACCGTCCGCACCTGCGGATCTCCGAGGTCGATGTCGCGCTGCTCCTGCAGGCGAAATCCGCCATCGCGGCCGGCGTCCTGACCCTGCTGGAGCGTCAGGGCCTGCGGCCTGAGGAGATCGAGCGCGTCTACCTGGCGGGTGGATTCGGTTTGCACCTCTCCGTGCCCCACGCGATCGCCTGCGGCCTGCTGCCGGGGTTCCGCGATGACCAGATCGAAGCGGTCGGCAACACCTCGCTCGGCGGCGCCTACCTCGCCATGCTCGATCAAACGCTGGCCGCCGAGATGGATGCCCTCCGCTCGGGTGTCGAGACGGTCGAACTCAATCTCGATCCGGGATTCGAGGACCGCTACCTCGACCACCTTGCGCTTCCTTAGAGCGGCTTGCTGCGGAAAATCCTTTCGTCCGGCGAGTGGTCGAGCACGTTGCCGGGCTCAATGATCTGGAAGCGCTCGCCGTCCCAGTTGCCTGCCAGCAGATCGCGCAGGAGCGCGGGATCGCCAGGAATGCGCTCGAACTTCCAGCCCAGCGCCTCCGCCGAGGCGGCGGCCTCGCGGGCTTTTTCTTCCGCCCCCGGCGTGCTGAGGTCGAGGTAAACCGCCCGGCCGTGCTGCGCCCAGTTGGACCGCTCGGATTCGATCAGGAAGTCCACGTCGTCCGGGTCAAACTTTTGCGCGAATTCCTCGCGCAAGGCCTCCAGCCTCTCCGGGCCCGGCGTGCGGTTTGCCCGCATCCAGCCGGGCGTGTAGTAATACGAATCGGGGGCCGCCGCCTGCTGGCAGGCGAATGTTTCCTTGCTGCCCATGAAGACCGTGATGCAGTCGTGCCCGCGCGGGATGACCAGCCGGTGCCGCTTCGCCCGTAGGCCGGACGTGCCGCGTCCGCAGAGCGCGTAGGCCAGCACGATGGCATCGATGTCGTCGCGCGCATCAACAGCATAAATCTCCGCCTGCAGCGCGGCCCGGAGTCCGTCCGGCTGGTCGTGGAGACCGACTTCTAAAAACTTCGTATGCACAATATGCGGCGCTCCGCCTCCATGTACGGCAATCTCGTCTTCAAAGACCCGGCATGCCAGCAAGGCGATGCGCGGAGAGGGTCGTGGATGGTCGCTCATGGAAAACTGTTTGAAGCCGTCAGTCTTCCCCTCAGCCCGCGGCAGAACAAGGATTTAACCGACGGTGAAATACGGCGTCAGCATCGCCTTGGTATAGGTTCCCACGGGCAGCGTCGCGCCGCCCGGCAGGATCACGTTGGCGCCGTCTGCAACAATGAGGGTCCCCGAATCACTCAAGGAGTTGAGGAAGGTTGCGTTGAGGTGGATGGTGCCCGCCACATGGAGATTTAGATTTCCGGGGAAGATCAGGTTTCCAGACTGGGGGAGTATTTGCGAAGCGGGATTATTTAACACCAGCGTGCCTCCGGCTTCTGTCGTTGCGCCGGAAAACGTGACGCCGGATCCCAAATGCGGATTTCCAAGAATGATCCGGGTTCCAGAATGGGTGAGTGTTCCTGAACTTGAATGGCTTGACACCAGCACGCCTCCACTCAAAGTGAGCGATGCGCTGCCGGTTTTGTCGACGCCAACGGCTGCAACTGTTGATCCGACGGGTTGAAGAATATCTACGACGCATCCGCTCGTCGCCCCAGAGCCATGCGAGGGTCTTTCAGGTTCGTAAAACATGCCAGAATTCGCGCCCGTGCCATGGGTGGCTGTGCCTTGATGATCGACGGCGAGGAACTGTCCTCCGTAGCTGACCACGCTTCCGCTCTTGCTGCCGGTTGACCCGACGAGGTTGCCATCGACGTGGGCGGTGTGGACGGTGCGAGCGGCTTCGACGCAGCCGGAGGCTTCGCCGCCGCCTCCATTCAGGTTTCCTTTGACCTTAAGGCTGGTGATGCCCTGCTCGCTGAAAATGCTGCCTGAGCCTTTGGTTCCCGCACCGTCGAGGCTTCCGCCCACATGGATCGAGGTCACCGTTTTCGTCGACATAACCGACCCGGAGTAATTCGCCGTGCCGCCGACAATGTCACCCCCGACGACAACCTTGCCGAGCTTGCCGCCGGTTTCAATCCGTCCGGCGGCATAGCCGTCTCCGCCGATGATGTCGCCATTGACGTGAACCGACTGAACGCCGACATCGCTGCCGATCCGGCCCGAGCGTTCGCCGGTGCCCCCGACGAGATCGCCCCCCACCGTTGCGGAAAAGATTTTTCCGACGGCCGAAATATTGCCCGAGTATCCATCGGCACCGCTGCCGCCGGTGACATCGCCGCCGATGCAAATTGATGCGATATTGCCGTGTGCAAAGATCGATCCGGACCGCTTGCCGTCGCCGCCGGTCAGGCTGCCGCCGACGCTGATCTTGGCGATCCGCCCATCGGATGCGATGAACCCGCTCTGGTCAGCATCGCCACCGACGAGGGATCCGCCGATGGTGGTCGGGCCGAGACAAACCCGCTCCGAGCCGATGACGTAGAGCGAGGCCTTGTCGAGATTGCCGGCGACATCCATCTTGCCAAGGCTGCCGACGATGATCGACGTGATTTGCGAAAGATCCGCTGGCTCCGAGGCATCCGGCAGACCGAGCGATCCGACCTTCAATGCCTGCAGGCCGCAGGTCGAAACATTGTTGTCCCCGGCGATGATTTTTCCCAGGGCTCCATCGACAAAGACACGTCTGAGATCGATTCCTGAGGCCAGAATCGCTCCGACGTCGACCGATCCGTTTCCGCCTCCGGCTTGGGTGGCGGTGATCGAGATGTCCAGGTGGCTGAGCTTGATTGCAGGAAGATTCAGCTTCGAGAGGTCAAGGGAGGCGAGGCTTTCCCCGCCGTTCGAGCCCGGAGTGAACGTCAGGGCCTGGTTCATCTGAGCTTCCGAGCCGAGGACGTCTTTACTGAACTGGAGGGTGACCTGGTCGCCGTCCACATCCTGAAAGCTGACCGTCGAAGCCCCGACCAGTGCGGCCGGTGCGACGCGGGGTTCCAGGAACTCGATGAAGGGAAAAGCCATTGCTGAGAGTTAATATTTACAATGCCATGGCCGAAAGTTGCAAGGCGGATTAGGAACACCTCAATGCAATAGGCGACCAACAAGAATCGAGAGATCATCGAGGACGAAATATTTTCAATATTTCGGTGCGCGGCGGAGGCGTGTGCCGTGTCGAGGAACACGGAACATGTTCCTCCAGCCCTTGATCGCGTGGACAATTCCCCTGCGGCCGGGTAGGGTTTCCAGCGATGGCACGCAGGGGGTTAATAAAAATGTCTTTGAATCGCCGGGTGGTTGTCGCCGCGGTGGCCTGGGCGTTGATCTTGACCAGCGGGATCGCGTCCGCGCGCGAGATTTCATGGAACCCGGAGAAGACGCAGGTCTTCGCGGTCGGGCTTCTCCGGTGGCACGACGGCGAGGTCTTTGGCTCGTTTCCGGGCAAGAACCGCCGGGATGCGCGGCTGGTCGAGTTTTTCCGCAAGGCCGGGGTGCCGGCCTCCCAGATCGTCTACCTGCCCGACCGGAAGGCCAAAATGGCAGCCATCGAAACCTCACTCCGCCGCCTGCTGGCGGAGTCTGAGGGGATGCAGACGCTGGTCGTCTACTACTGCGGACACGGCTACGAGAGCGAGGACGATGACTCGAGAATTCTCTTTGCTCCCTTCGACGCGGGAATCGGCGACGTCGAAGGTTGGGCTGTCGCCGACCTGGTGAGGCAGATCCGGAAGGAATACAAGGGTCGGCGGGTGATCCTGCTTGCGGATTGCTGCCATTCCGGAGCGCTCGTTGCCGCAGCGCGCTCGCTGGCGGACCGGTTTGAGGTGGCCTGCCTGGCCTCCTCGACCGCCTCGGCGTCCTCGACCGGAAACTGGACGTTCACCGAGGCTGTCCTGGCGGGCTTCGGCGGCGATCCCTGCGTGGACCTCAACAGGGACGGGCGGATCACGTTCTCCGAGCTGCAGCAGTTCACAAAGTCCGAGATGCGCTTCGCCGAGGAGCAAACCGCTCCGGGCCTGGCGACAAGCGGCTGGGAGAATGCCGTCCTCGCGACAACTGTTCCGGCGACCCATCCGAAGATCGGCGCGCACGCGCTCGTGAAAAGCGAAGGTGATCTCTACAAGGGCCGGATTCTGGATGTGAAGAACAACGAATTCCTCATTTGGTATTACGGCTACGAGGATGACGACTGCGAGTGGGTCACCGAGGACCGGATCTCCTGGAAACGCTGAGCGGAGCGGATTGGCGCGGGGCGGACTTGCTATAGTGCTCGAGGCAGCAGTCGAAGCCGCCAAAATCGACGGTCCTCGATGACATCAGGCGGAGCGACGGGAACGGGCATCGGAGTGCGACCGGATTGGCAAAGACAAGGCTGCCTCCCGGGGCGAGCAGGGCGTCCGCCGCGGCAAACAGATCGCGGATGAGCCCAGGCAGGTTGGCGATGGGAACGCGGCGGCCGAGCGGCGGGTTGGTGATGATCTGGGAGATGCTCTCCGGAGCGAGGCCCTCGGCGCGCGCAAAATCGCGGAAGTCGCAGCAGACAAAGCGGGAGTCGGCCTTGGCCCCGGCGGCAGCGAAGTTGTCCCGCGCGATGCCGACTGCCTCCGCGCTGCGGTCGCTGCCGAGGGCGAGACGGACGCCGCCGAGCAACGCGCGCTCGACCAGTTCGAGGCCCGAACCGCAAAATGGATCCCAGAGGATCCCGTCGCTCATCGGTCCGGCCAGCCTCGCCATGCAAGCGGCGAGCGGCGGGTGCGACGCCGCCGGGACGTCATCGCGGCGGTAGGCAAACCGCGGGTCCGGCGCAAAGCGGGGGCGGAGCTCGACGGAGACGTGCCCACGGGAGGAATGGATGTCGACCGCCCACGGCGCGCTGCGGGCGTCGTTCAGGATTTCCGGACAGAGCGCGAAGGCTCGGTCGGCAATCTCCCGCACCGCACCGCGCTGGTGGCCCCTGCCGACAAATTCGAGCCGGTAGCGGGCCGGGCCCTCGGTCCACGAATCAAAGAGCTTGCGCGCGAGCGGCGAGGTGATCGCCGTCGCAATCGCTTCCGGATCGGCATCCCCGCGCGGGCACTCGAACGAGCCGAGCACAAAGCCCGCGGTTCCGAAGCAGCGGAGCGCGCAGAGGTCGCCCAGAGAAAACGGCGCTGCGGTCTCCAGCACCACGGTTCCCGGACGGGTTCCATCTACGCGGAACAGCCGTCGGGCCTCCGCGCGGCCGACCACCTCGTCGCGCACGATTTCCTCCAGCCCGCGTCTGCTGCGGAGGTGGATACGGACTCCGGCGGCAGCGGTCAGCGGCCGGTCCAGACACACGCGGCCCGGGCGGAGCTCGCGAGCCACGCTGGCTTTCACCTTCTGCCCGGAGCCGGGGAGCAGGCCGGGATTTGATCCCAGCACATCCAGCGTCGCGGTCCCACCGATCTTGTCGAGCGACCGGGCGAGAAATTTCTTTTCGCGTTCGAGTCCGGTTTTCTGCAGGAGGCCGAGAAGCTCAGCCTCCTCGGAGCGCCCGGCTCCGATTTTCGGGATGGCCGCCATCGCATAGCGGCGGATCTTTTCCGCAGGATCCTGCAGGAGGCCGCGCAGCCATTGCGCGACAGCGTCCCTTTGCGAGGGATTGCCGGATTCGGAAAAGACGACGCCGACCGCGCGCACGAGCGCGACGTTTGCGGTCCGCTCGTCCTCGCCGGCGCGGTCGAACCGCGGCACCTCGTGCTCCCAGAGCTGCTCCCATGCCAGCAGCCGGAGCTTCTGGTAGAGGGCCTTGGTTGGATTGGTCTTCCCGCTGGACATGCGCAAATCGGACAAGATGTCTTGGTATCAGGATCGGGAGTGATGCCCAACATTTATGCGCCGGATCCCGCGTATATCTCCTTGGCGGGCTGCCCCCGAGCTGTCAGCTTGCGCGGCGGACAACGACCCAAGATGAAAAGATTGCCGCCCGCTCTCCTGCTCGTGCTGATGGCGTCCGCCTGCCTGGCATCCGCCACGGCGTCGCCGTTCCGGATCCTGCTCGATTACCGGTTTGACGGAGGGTATTTTTCCCGTCACCCCGAGCGGCGGATCCCGCTGGAATACTCCGCCGGCCTGTGGGAGCAGGTTCTCAAGTCGCCCCGGCGGATCGAGGCGGGCACGAAGGTGGCCGTGAGAAAGGGTTTCACGGAACCCGGGGAGACGACGGTCACGTTCGACGAGTCGGTCGATGCGTTTGTGATCTTCATCTACGCGTTTGATTTCGCCAAGGAGGTCAAGCCTGACGGAACGCCCGACCCCTCGACGGCCAAGGCCTTCGGCGGGAACTACAACAAAAACGGATCGGTCGGCTTCCTCGCGATCAACACGAACGGCGACCGCCCGTGGTATTTTGATTCCACACCCGAGAGCGAGTATGACGTCCCGGTAAAGAACTACTACGACCTGATCACCACATCGGTGCACGAGATCGGGCACGTGCTCGGCTTCCTGCGCAACCGGCAGGCGCCTTTTGTGCAGAGCTTCGGCCCGAAGGACGAGCGGTTCAGCGGTCCGGCCGTTCTGCGCGTCAACGACGGGAATCCCGTTCCGCTCGAAGGGGCGCACATCCGCGGGGACTGGTGGAATAAAAAGCAGCTGAGCCTGCCGCCGATCGACCGCCACGTCATGCACACGGCCGACCCGGTGCAGGGCTACCGCCAGCTGATGACAGCCGTTGACCTGGCGATCATGGAGGACATCGGCTGGAAGGTCGATTACGCTGCGCTCCCACCGTATCCCTACACGATTCCCGACGATCCCCGGAAGGCGGAAGCCGGAGAGGCTTTCGGGCTGACCGACGGGGCATTGAACCCGGTCGGGCTCTGGATGTTTGATCAGAAGGCGAGCGCCGGCAGCGCGATTGTCGGGCGTCCCCTCCGCTACTCCCCGCCCGACGGGGAAGCCGGCAGCGTTGCGGACCTCTTCGGCACCAGGGAGATCCGGGTGCCGCGCGGTGGCTGGCTGTATTGCGTGCCCGAGCTCGAGCCGAGCGGACAGGGTGGAACGAATGCGAACCGCTACACGCTGGTCTTCGACGTGAGGCTGCCGCAGATCGGATCGTTCTTCTGCCTGTGGAATTCCAATCCCGACAATGCGACGGACGGCGAGTGCTTCGTGAACCCAGCCGGCCATTTCGGCGTCGGCGACGGGTGCTACAGCACGGCTAAGCTGGCCGCCGGCCGCTGGTATCGCCTTGGAATTGTCATCGATGCCGACCGGAAGAGCCGCACGTATTTCATCGACGGAAAATTCAGCCACGAGGTGCGGGACGTCGGGATGGACGGACGGTTTTCGCTCAACAGCATCCGCTCGAAAAAGCCGTTCTTCTGCCTGTTTGGTGACAACGACGGCGAGGATGCCCCGATCGATGTGCGGAGCATCGCCCTCTACGACACGCCGCTGACGCTGGAACAGATGCGTCGGCTCGGCGACCCGCGCAATACGCAATTCGGACTGTGACGTCCGGTCCTCAGCCCTCAGCTGGCCGCCGGCGGGCCCGCACAAGCGCGGCGCGCCAAGCATAAAGGAGAATGGCGGCCGGGAGGACGGCGATGGCCGGCCACCACGTGGCGAGCGGCCGCCGCGGCGCCGCAACGTCCAGTGGCAGGCTGGCGGCAAGCCGCCGGTCGCCGGCGACGACGGATACCGCCAGCTCCCACCGCCCGGCTTCCGTGATCGCCACCATGGCCGCATAGAGCATCTTGTTCTGGGCCAGATCGTGCCGGAGCACGACGTAGCCGTCATTTCCCGGGACCTGGCAATACGGCGGCGACCATTCTTTTTCGGGCGAGGGCGCGCTCAGCTTCTTGAGCGAGATCCTCACGTCGGCGTCCATGACCGGCTGCCGGGAATCGATCTCCTGGACGAGCACGCTGAAGTCCGCCGGGCCCGCGCGGATCGGGACCGGCTCGGCGAAGACGGTGATCCGGAGGCCCGCGCCGTCCCGCTCACCGATCACGACCCCGCCGTCAGCGAAGGCCTGCGGAGCAGCTGCCAGGAGGGCAAGGGCAACCAGCAAAAGGACGGCATCGGCGGGGCGTGGATTCATCGTTCAGCGGATCATTGTACCCCGCATCTCCATCGGCTGGAAAAGAATCCAGATCCCGGCCGCATACAAAGCGATCACGAGGAGGAGCCAGGGCAGGAAGAGCCGCCAGGCCCGCTGCGGCGCAAGCGCCTGTGACTTCCGCCAGAGGATCCAAAGCGTGAGCAGGCACCCCGCGTTCAGCACCAGGATCTGCAGGCCGGTGAGCCATTCGAAGACGAGCGAGGGAACGTTCCACTCCGGCGGTGAAGCGGAGACCCCAAGGTCGCGCACGATCCGCTGGAAGACCGGCCATGCGGTGTGGGATCCGCCGAGAAAATGGAACACAAAGTGTGCGGTCCACATCGCAAACCCCAGCGGCGCGAGGGCCGAAGCAAACCCGCACGCAACCTCCCGCCAGCGGCCGGCGAGGCCGGCAGCCCGCGTGCCGGCAAACGCGCACGCCGAGGCCAGGAGGACCGGCAGCAGAAGGACCGCTCCAAAAAAAAGTATGGTCATGAGAAGGGTGGAGGCGGCCGGGCCGAGCGCGTCGCGAAGCGATTCCTCCCAGCGGGCGACCGGGGCAACCATGCCGCCGGAATTCGCGAAGGCCCCGAATACAAAGACGAGAACGAGAGCGGCAAGGTCCGGGCGCCGCGCGAACTGCCACACCGACGAGCGGCGCGGGTCTCGGAGGAGGTCGAGTCCGGGGGGCACCGCAACGATGCCGACGTTGTCCTTCGGACACGCTTTGATGCAGTCGAGGCAGAATGTGCAGTCCATGTTGCCCGACTTGCGGGGCTGGAAAAGCTGGAGCTCGCACCCGCGCTGGACCTCGTTGCCCTTGATGCAATCCTTCGTGCGGCAGGTCGTGCAGGCATCCGGCTCGCGGACGCGCACCTCGAATGGCGAGGCGAGCGAGGCGACGAAGTTGAACTGCCCGATCGGGCACACGTATTTGCAGAAGCTCGCCCCGCTGAAAAATCCGTCGACCAGGATGGCGGCGACAAAATACCCGATGATGATCCACGCCGTCCACCACGGGCTGTTCCAGAGATCGAAGCGTTCGTAGGCCCAGAAGAAAACCGCGATGAGCCCGGCAGCAAGCCACTTCGAGCGGAGCGCCCGCGGCCAGCGTCCGGTGGCCGGGAAGATCCGCCGCCCGAGATCGCGTGCGAATGTGAACGGGCAGGCCATGCAGAAGAGGTTTCCTGCGACCAGCAGGCCCACGACGGTGAATCCGCGCCAATACGTCCACGGCATCACCCCGCCCAGGTTCATCCCGGCAACCTGCGGGCCAAGGAGTCCGTCGGCCGCCACCGCGAGCGCCGCCAGAAACAGGATCGCCTGAGCGGACCGGCGGAAATGCCTCCAGCGGAGGACCGGTCCAATCAACGGCACGCGGAGCAGATCGAGCGGCCCGCGCGGGACGGGGGCTGGAGGGCGCGGCTCGCGGACCGGCGGGACCGCCTTCCTTTTCGAGGAGAGGAACTGGATCCCGATGATCGCCACCGGAAGCAGGAACGCCAGCGATCCGGGAACCCACATGACCGCGCCGGCTCCAGCCTGGTCTTCGGCTGCGGAGAGATACGAGATCCGCGGTGCCGCCGCGTAGGTCGGATAGAGGACGCCCTCGTAGAACGAGAGAAATGCGGAGAGCCCGGTATTTTGCAGGTCCGCGGCCAGCAGGTAGGGGATCATCGCCCAGCGCGGCCACGCCGGCCGCGACGGCCAAGGCTGGACGACCGGCCACCAGAAAAGGATCGCCGTCCCGAGAAAAGAGGCGTGCTCGACGTCGTGCCAGATCTGCGAGCGCAGCGCCATCTCATACATTCCCGGCGTGTGCCAGGCCACATTCGAAAGCATGAAGAGCGGGCCCGCAAAGAGCGGGTGCACCAGAAACCTCCCGAAGCGCTGCAGGGCCGGCGATGTGAGGAACGGACCCAGCGCCGTGCCGGCCACGCCGCGCGGGAGCCCGGACAAAACCGGCAGCAGCGGCCAGCCCAGCAGCAGCAGCGGCGGCGCCACCATCGTCAGCAGCAGGTGCTGGATCATGTGTACGGTCAGCAGCCAGCCGGCAAACGCGTCCAGCGGCGAGCAGATCGCAAAGTAAACCGCTCCCAGCCCGAGCAGGAACGACCAGAGCCGCTCGACGGGAAAGCGCTCCGGCACCTGCCGGCTCAGCGATCGCCACCCGCGCCAGTAGAGCACCGCGGCCACAATCAGCCCGGCGATCGGCAGCGGCTCAAACCTCCACGAAATCAGCGCGGACTCCGTGCCGTTCATTCCTGCGGTTGCCAGTTCGTCCGATCCATCCGGACACAAAAACTATCCCCGGTTGCCCGACCGCGCAAGCGATCCGTCAGATGAACGCGCTCCACGACGGAGGAGAGTCCGAGCAGGGAGGATTCGAAACGAGCGGAATTGAATCAAATCGGTGTTCATCGGGACAAGATCCGCTTCACCGGCTTGCGCTCCGGTCTGTGAAACAATCTCCGTACAAAGGAGAGGAAGAATTTCACGGGTGTGATGCTGCTCGGGGCATCAGGAGAGCCGGTCGTATTCCGCATGTGTGCCGATCCAGTCCCACACAAAGCTGCCATTGTGAAACATCCCGACAGCCCGGTGGTTGAGGCCCAGTCGAACACTCCACTTCCCTCCGCCAATCTTCTTGAAGTGCAGCGAGGGATGAAATGGAAACGTGCTCCAAATCTGATAGTTCTTCCGTGAGAGGACGCGGACCTCCATCGGCAAACCGCGATAGAGGTTCCAAAATTCAGGAGTGCCCCGGCTTGGAAAAGTCAAATCTTCTCCAAGGTGGGCTCCAGAGGGAGAAGGGTTCCCTCCTGCTGCGCGGCCTCGATATGCCGGTCAACGAAGTTGAGTTTCCCGGATCCCGCATCAGCTTTCATTTGCAAATCCCATTCGTCATCGGTGAACGGTTGGAGATCCGCAATCAACTCACAGTATTCCTGCGGGGAGAGATGTGCTATGGCCTCCTTGATTTCTGCAACTGTGCTCATGACCTGAATCTCCCGCAGGATGGAGGATTTTGCAAGATTGGAGGACAGATTGCCGAAGGCTCCTCGAAGGGGTTCTTCCCTGTTGACCTATTGAAAATGGGACGAGGAAAAGCGGTTTACGGTGTCAGGCATTCAGCGGCGAGGCGAGTTTCTCGGAGATCGCAAGGCATCTGCGAAAAACGAGGCTCGTGGCGAATCTGGGCGAGCCGGAGCGCAGCTATTCCGGAAAGCCGGGAGGCGTTTTAGCGCGGGGGGGCCGGGCTTTTGCCCTTCTCGCCGTCGCGGTACCAGAGGATGCCGTAGCGCCGGAGGTTGGCGATGAGCGAGCGAAGGTTGTCGGCGGTTTCCCGGTTGGTGATGAGGGTGCCGAGGGCGCCCTGTCCCTGCTTGACGTCGCGGATGAGGCCGCGGATGTCGGTGAGCGCGCGCTGGAGCTCGTCGGCGGCCTTCTTGGCCGAGTCCATCGTGCCCTTGCCGGAGGCGATCGTCGACTCAGCCTGGACGACGACCTGGTCAACCTTGGCGACAACCGAGTCGATTTTGCCGGAGGTTGCGGCAAGTGTGGAACTGGTGGTCTGGAGGTTTTTCAGGGTGTCGGAGAGCGACTTCACGCCCTCGTCGCTCAGGACGCCGGTATCGATCTTCTTTGCGACGTCGCGGATGTTTTTGAGCGTCTCCGCCAGCGACTTGATCCCGTCCTCGTTCAGGACGCCGGTGTCGATTTTTTTCGTGATCGAGTCGATATTTTCAACGGCGGCCTTGAGTTTCGGAAGGAGCTCGGAGACCCCGTCGGCCATGCTGGAGAGGCCGCCGCCGTCCTTGCCGCCCTTAACGGTCGATCCGGGCTCGATGGGCGGCGAGTCCTTGGCATTCGGCTTGAGGTGGATCTCGACATACTTGTCCCCGAGGAGTCCGGAGCTGCCGACGAGGAACTCGCTCGCGCTCGGGATGTGGACGTCGTCGAGGACGCGGATGTTCACGTAGACGCCCTCGAGGTTCGGGAGCATGGTCGGGCTGGTCTCGACCCGGCCGATCTTTGCTCCGGCCAGAAGAACCTCCGCACCGCGCAGGAGCCCGCTGGCGTTGGGAAATTCCACCCGCAGGCTGTAGTAGCTGCGCACGCCCTCCCCGAGGCGGCCGAAATAGACGACCATCGCCCCGATGGTGACGAGGCCGATGAGGATAAAGATTCCGACTTTCGACTGGGTTGCCCGATCTTCGCTGGTCATGGTTTTGTGTTCAATAAACGGTTTCTCCGGAGCGTCCATCCACAAAATCGCTCACGATCGGATCCCGCGCCTCCCGGAGTTCCGTGGTGGTTCCGAGGAAATGGATCCGGCCGGCGTCGAGGAGGGCGACGCGGTCGGCGATGTGGTTGCAACTCACGAGGTCGTGGGTGACGACGATCGACGTGACGTGAAGCTGCTTCTGGAGCCTGCGGATGAGGCGGTTGATGCTATCCGAGACAATCGGATCGAGGCCGGCGGTCGGCTCGTCGTAGAGGATGACATCCGGCGGGGAGATGATCGCGCGGGCGAGCGCGACGCGCTTGCGCATGCCGCCGCTGAGGTTGACCGGCATCTTGTGGTCGTGCCCGGCCATGTTGACCATGGCGAGCGCGTCCGAGACTTTTCCGGCGATGATCTTCGGATCGCGCTCTCCGCGCTCGCGGAGCGGGAAGGCGACATTGTCGAACACGTTCATCGAGTCGAAGAGCGCGCCGTCCTGGAAGAGCATGCCGATCTTGCGGCGGACCGGTTCGAGCTCCCGCTCGGTGAGGGTCGTGATCTCCTGTCCCTCGAAGACGATGCTGCCAGAGACCGGGCGCATGAGCCCGATCAGGTGGCGCAGGAAGACGCTCTTGCCACCCCCGCTCTTTCCGAGAAGGACGAGGGTTTCGCCCGGCATGACGTCGAGGCTCAGGCCGCGCAGGATCTCCTGCCCGCCGATCCGCTGGACAAGGTCCCGGACTTGGATCAGGGGCTCGTTCATCGCTGTCCGGCAGGGAAGATGATGTTGAGTGCCATCGTGAGAAAGAAGTTGGCCACGAGGATCCAGAGCGAGCAGTTGACCACTGCGGCGGTGGTGGCGCGTCCGACCCCGACCGCGCCGTCCTTGGCGTAGAGGCCCTCGCGGCAGCTGATGAAGACGATGATCCCGGCGAAAACGAAGCCTTTGATGAGCGACATCATGATGTCGCTTCCATCGGCGAACTTCTGGATATTCGCGACGAAGTAAACGCCCTTGATCTGCAGCACGTTCACGCCGACGTAGTAGCTCGCGAGGATCCCGCAGCCGACGCACTCGACGACCAGCAGGGGCATCGAGATGAACATCGCAACCGCCCGCGGCACGACCAGGTAGTCGACCGGGTTGACCGCCAGCGCGCGTAGCGCGTCGATCTGCTGGGTCACCTTCATCGTGCCGATCTCCGCGCTCATGGCCGCCCCGACCCTCCCCGCAACCATCAGGCCGGTGAGCACAGGGCCGAGCTCGCGGAACATCGACAGTGCGACCACCGGACCGACGGCCGTCTCCATGTTCAGGCTGGCAAACTGGAAATACGCCTGCGCCGTGAAGACCGCGCCGGTGAATGCCCCGGTGACCACCACCACAAGCTGCGAGCGGAATCCGATCTCGGCGATCTGCCGGAGCGTGAGCATGATGCGGATGCGGCCTCGCAGGATCGACGACAGCGTCTCCCCGGCAAGGATCGCAAGCTGCCCGAGAAAATCCAGCAACCCCAGAAAAAGCCCGCCCAAATAGAGAGTGATCTGCATTCTCGCCAATGCCTGCGATGGGTGAGGGCCGGGCTGGCTCAGGCCAGCCGCTGGGTTTTTTTCTTGGAGCTGACCTCGGGAGGAAGCGTCCCCACGAATTTGCAATCCAGACCAAGCTTCAAGAAGACCGACTCCAGATCATGCTGGGAAGGAACCTGGCCGCTGAATTGCATGTAGATGATGTCGTGGTTGGTATCCACCTTGTAGAGCAATCCCGGCATGACATCGAGCTCAAGCGCCAGGCCCATCATCTTTTCGGGCTGGCGGACCCCGGCTGCATAGATCTCCAGATCAATCATGAGAAGGATTTTCGCCCGTCACCGCCCCAAATCAAGGACCAATTTCGGACAGCGCTCCGCCGGCTGCGGATTCCGGCGCTTGCCGCTGTGGGGAATCCGCGAAATACTCGCGGCAGGATGTTTGTGCGCGTTTTGCCTGATCAAGCTGCCGGGCGGCTTCTCGATTACCGGGTGCCTGACGCCCTGCTCGATGGCATGGGGGTCGGGTCGCGCGTCCGGGTGCCGGTGCGGACGAGGCTGCTCACGGGGACGGTTGTCGAGATGCTGGAGACTTCGGACGTGCGCGGGGTGCGGGAGGTCGCGGAAGTGCTGGATGCGAAGCCGATGATCCGGCCGGCGCTGCTGGATCTGGCCCGGTGGATGGCCGAGTATTACTGCTGTCCCGTGGAAACGGCGGTTTGCAGCGTCCTGCCGGTAGCGGTGCGCGACGGGAAGGTCACGGAGAAGCGGAGGAATTCCGTCCGGCTCGTGAAGGAAATCTCCGAAGGGGACCTGGATGCGATCCGGGCGCGGGCCCCGCGGCAGGCGGATGCGCTCGGGGTCCTGATCGCTGCGGGAAAGCCGGTGCTGGTCGGCGAAGCCGCCGGCGAGGCAGGCGTGGCCGAGGGCGTGTTCCGGACGCTGGAAAAGCGGGGGCTCGTCGCGATCGAGCCGGTGGCGGTCGCGCGCGACCCCTACGCGGAGAAATTTGTTTCCACGGCGGGAGTCGTGCTCAACGACGAGCAGGAGGTCGTCCTGCGCGCGGTGGCCGGATCGATGGAGACGCCCGGGAAGCCGATCCTGCTCTTCGGGGTGACGGGCTCGGGGAAAACCGAGATCTACCTGCGGGCGATCCGCACGGCGGTCGATACCGGCCGGACCGCGCTGGTGATGGTGCCCGAGATCGCGCTGACCCCGCAGACGGTCGAGCGGTTCAAATCGCGGTTCGCCGACATGCAGGAACAGATCGCTGTCCTGCACAGCCATCTCTCGGATGGCGAGCGCCACGATGAATGGCACAAGATCCACAGCGGCTCGGCGCGGATTGTCATCGGCGCACGGAGCGCGATTTTCGCCCCCCTCGAGAACCTCGGGATCATCATCGTCGACGAGGAACACGAAACCTCCTACAAGCAGGACGAGGCCCCGCGCTACAACGCCCGCGACATGGCCGTGCTCCGCGGCCACCGCGAGGGGGCTGCGGTCCTGCTGGGCAGCGCCACGCCCTCGCTTGAGAGCTGGCATAACGCCCGCACCGGAAAATACCGCCTCGAGCGCCTGACCCAGCGGGTGGACGACAAGCGCATGCCGGTCGTGCGGGTGCTCGACCTCCGGCAGCAAGCCCGCCGCACGCCGGAGGGCGGGATCCTCTCCGCGCCGCTCCGCGACGCGATCGAAGGCCGGATGGCCAAAGGCGAGCAGACGATTCTTTTCCTGAACCGCCGGGGGTTCTCGACCTCGATGATCTGCGAGGCCTGCGGCCACGTGTGCCAGTGCCCGGACTGCAGCGTCTCGCTCACCTACCACCGCGCGGCCGAGAGGATCGTCTGCCATATCTGCGGCCACTCGGCGCGCGCCCCGAAGGTCTGCCCGAAATGCAAGGATCCCGGGATCCGGCATTCCGGCGTCGGCACCCAGAAGGTCGAGGACGCCGTGAAGCGGATCTTTCCGAAGGCGCGGATCGCCCGCATGGATGCGGATTCCATGACGCGCAAGGACGCCTACCGCGAGACGCTCGGGGCATTCAAGGAGGGCCGGATCGACATCCTCATCGGCACGCAGATGATCGCCAAGGGGCTGCACTTTCCCAACGTCACGCTCGTCGGGATCGTCAATGCCGACCTCGGGCTCCATGTGCCGGATTTCCGGGCCGGCGAACGCACGTTCCAGCTCCTGACCCAGGTGGCCGGCCGGGCCGGGCGGGGCGAGATGGAGGGCGAGGTCTTCGTGCAGACGTTCACGCCGTTCAGCCCTTCGATCCAGTTTGCGCGCCACCACGATTTCGAGGGCTTCATGGACCAGGAGATGGAGTTCCGGGAAAAGTTCAACTACCCGCCATTCGGGAAGATGGTGATGATCACGCTGCGGGGGGCGATGCGCGAGCGCGCGGAGTTTTCCGCTCAGACGCTGGCGCGGAAACTCAAGGCCGCGGCCCCCGCCGGCGTGGTCGTCGGCGAGGCGGTCCCTGCTCCGCTGGAAAAAGCAAAAACCTTCTACCGTTTCCAGGTGACGCTCCGCGGCCCGGGCTCGCTCCAGTTGGCCCGCCTCGTCCGGGAGACCCTCGATGCGCTTCCGATGCCCGAGGATGTTTTTGTGGCGGTCGACGTCGATCCGCTTCATCTTCTTTGACCGCCAATGAAAGTTCACCCGGTCATCCATTTTTTTGGAAAGAACACGATCCGCCTCGTCCTGGTCCTGGTCTTCGTCGGGATTCCCGCCGCAGCCTACTACCTGCGCAACGAGGGAGTCGGCTTCGGGGCCAAGGAGGCGCTCGGGCAGGCGCTGAGCAGCGAAGCGATCCAGGTCGTGATCGGCCGCCTTGCGCTGGATCCGTTCTCCGGTCTTCTCGCGCGCGATGTCGTGCTCAGCGAGCGGAAGGACGGCGGCCGGGTTCTTGCGACGGTCAGCGGGATCGCGCTCTCTCTGAACCTGAGCGAGCTCATGGCGCGACGGATTGTCGTCGACAAGCTGGAGTTTGACGACGCGGCGGTGTCGATTCCTGTCGAGAGCCGCAAAGGATCTCCTCACATCGATCTGGAAGATGTGCATGCCGAGGTTATCCTCCTTGGCGACCAGCTCCGCCTGAGCCAGTTTAACGGCACGCTGGAGGGCATCCGGGTCGAGCTGACCGGGCAGTTTCTGAATCCCAGATCGTTTCAATTGAAGCCGGGCGGGGAGTCCGCTCCGCCCCGGAGCACCCCTTCCGCAAGCCCGTCTCCACAAACGGATCCAGCGGCTGGCAAGATGCTCGGCCGCGCGTTGGAAACGCTCGCCAAGGTCCGGTTTCCGTCCGGTCCGCCGCTCATTCAGGCCCGGGTCGAGGCGGATCTGGCCGATATCAATACTCTCCGCATCGAGGACCTCAAGGTTCGCGCCGGCCGGATCGAGTCTCCGTGGTGGAAGCTGCAGTCGGTCGAACTCAACGGCAGCTATTCCGATGGAATCTTGAAGGTCCCCCGGCTGGCGGTCCGTGACGCCACCGGTTCGCTTGAGGTCAGCGCCGAATGGAAGCGGGCGGACCGCTTGCTGGAGGTGGCGGCGCTCTCAACCTTGCAGCCGGCCCCGCTCATCCGCCAGCTGGCCGGTAAAAGCCCCGCGCTGAATGACCTACGGTTCCGCAAGCCGCCCCAGATCGAGACGAACGCGATCGTGGAGTTTGCCGAAGGAAAAGTGAATGTCCGTGCCACCGGGATGTTTGTGGCCCCGGCCATCGAATTCAAGGGAGTCGATTTCCGCGACGTCTCGTGCGGCTTCGCTTGGAAGGACGGTCTCTTCTACGCCCGCGATCTGCGGGTCAGCGTCGGCAAGGGCCTGCTGCAGGGAAACATCTGGGTGGGGCCCGGCGACTACCGGATAGCCGTCGAGAATACGATCGCTCCCACCGCGCTGCTCAGCCTCTTCGATGAGAAAACCCGTGCGTTCATCGCCAACATGGAATTCAAGGACCTCCCGGACATCGCGGTCGCCCTCCGCGCCTCCAAACTGGATTTTGCAGGCATCCGCGGCGCCGGCCGGATCAAGCTCGGACGCACCGCGATCCGCGGCTCGTGGATGGAGAGCGCCGCCTCAGACTTCGAGATCGGCGACCGGTGCGTCACCTACAAAAATTTTCAGGTGACCGGTGCCGGCGGGCAGGGGACCGGGACGTTCGCGTACGATGTCGGGCTTCAGGAGGCCCGGCTCGACAAAGTCCGCTCGACCATGACGCCCGAAAAGGTCCTGCTCTGGATCGATCCAAAAATCGCCCAGGCCGTTGTGCCGTACCGGTTCCGCACGCCGCCGACCTCGGTTGTCCAGGGCAAGGTCCACCTCAAGGATGCCACCAAGAACAATCTCTCGATCAGCCTCCAGACGGGAACCGGGCTGGATTACGACCTCCTCGGAAAAACGCTCCACTTCGGTCCGACCAACGCGCAGATCAATGTGGTGGGGACAAAAGTTCTTGCCGACGTCAAGCGTGGTGAGCTGATGGGCGGCACTGTCTCGATGAAGGCGGTTGTCTCGATCGATGCCCGCGACCCGACCTTCGGGGCGGATGTGAAGCTCGGCCGGGTCAACTTCGCCAAGCTCACAAAGCTCTACTTCGACTACGACACCTCGAAGGGCGTCGTGAGCGGGAATTACAAGTTCGACGCCCGCGTCGGCAAAGAGAACCTCATGCGGGGGTCCGGCAGCCTGCGCGTGGAGGATGGCAACGTCTTTGCGATCCCGATCCTCGGGCCGTTCTCGGACATCCTCGGGAGCATCCTGCCCGGGGTCGCCTACCAGAGTGCCCGCCTCGCGACGGCGGACTTCACGGTCGCCAACGAGATCATCAACACAAAGAACCTCACGATCGAGGGGGCCGGGTTCAGCATGTTCGGATCCGGCGACATCCACTTCATGACCAGCAAGCTCGACATGGACATGCGCCTCAATGCCAAGGGGCTTCCGGGCATCGTCTTCTTCCCGGTGAGCAAGCTTCTCGAATACGTCTCGACCGGCACGGTGTCCGACCCGGCCTGGCGGCCGAAGATCATCCCCCGGATCAACCTCCCGGGAAAAAGCAGCCCGAAGGCCAAAGGCCGGTAGCCCATCCGCACGGCGTCCGGAATAAAAGGGTGCCGGGGAAAGCGGATGACCTGATTCAAGCCGCTCTTGTGCTAAAAGCGTTTGCGACGATGAAACGCCAGCATCAGCGCCGCGCCGCCGAGCAGGAGGGCGGTCGTAGAGGGCTCGGGGATCGTGTAGATCACGGAAAATTCGCTGTTGTGGTCCGTGACCGCCCAGACCACGTTGCTGAGCACATCCACGCCATAGTCGCCGACCGTGAGGCTCCCGGTGTAGGCGCCGAGTGTGAACGTGCCTCCCTCGAGCGGAACCCACGCCCCCGCATCCAGCCAGCTGAGGCGGAGGGCGGTCTCGTCAAAACCAAACACGGGCAGAGGCACAAAGCTCATCTGCAGGGCGAAAACCTGTCCCGGTCCGCCATCGAGGCCCAGGACGTTGCTGATGCGCGCACCGTCGTTCGATGCCGGCGAATCCGGGGCGCTCGCGAACGACGCGGTGAGGCTGAATACCAGGGACGCGGTGCCGTTGAGGATTTGGGCCTGGTCGGCATCGATGCCGCTGCTTTGAATGATGTTGAACCGGTTCAGCGCTTCGCTGGAGGAGAAGTCCTTCCGGTAGGCCGACGCGCCGTCGTTTGCGAGGACGACTTTGTTTCCGGTCCCGAGGTTGAGGGCGAGTCCCGCATCGACCAGAAGCATCGAGCCCGCGGAGACTGCGGCATTCCCGGTGCCGAGCGCCTTGGTGTGGGATGCGCGCAGCGTGCCGGCTGTTACCATTGTGCCGCCGGTGTAGGTGTTGTTTCCGCTGAGCGTGGTGGTCCCCGGCCCGATCTGCTGGACCGTGCCGTTGCCGAAAATCCGGTCGCTCAGGGTGAGGTTCCCGCTGCGGTTGAACGCGAGGTTTGCGTTGTTCAAAATGTTTGCGCCGAAGCCACCGCCCCAGTCTCCGTCGGATCCGCCGTTGCCGATCTGGAGCGTTCCACCGCTGATTGTGGCATTGGTGCCGAAGGGATTCGAAAACGAATTGACCCCCGTCAGGATCGTTGTGCCGGGACCCGATTTGTTAATGATCAGGCTGTTGGCGAGGCTCGAGGAGAATACCACCGTGCCGGTGTGATTGAAGTTCACGGTGCCGCCTGCTCCACGAACCTCCGCCGCATTCAGGGTTCCCGCTGTCCCGCCCGTGCCGATGTTGAGTGTGCCGACGGATGATCCCACAGCTTTGCGCAGGAACACGGTTCCGTTTCCGCCGTTCACATTCACGACCCCCGCGCCCGTCAGCGTCAGCGTTCCGTTGCCGTCTGAGCCTACGCTCATGTTCCCGCCAATGCTCCACGTCCCGCCGGAGACTGTCACAACACCCCGCGATCCGCTGTTGGCACCGATGGTGGCATTGGCGCTGGTGACAGCGCCGCCGGGGATGTTCAGCGTGCCGTTGCCCGAGGTGCCCACATAAATGTGCTGGCTGTTTGTCCAGTTCCCGCCGGACATGTTCAGGGTGCCACTCGATCCCGCATCGTCGCCGATGCTGGAATAGGTGCTGAGGATCGTCGCATTGCCGGAAACATTCAGCGTCCCCCGACCCGTATCGCCGACGTAGAGCGAGGTGGAGCTCGGGGCGGTCGTCTCGAGTGTGCCGGCTGAGATGTTCACCACGCCGGTCCAGTTGCCGCTCAGGGAATAATCGTTTCCGATGGTGGTGTAATTCGATTTCACCAGTCCCCCGGTGACCGTGAGGTTGCCATTGCTGTAGGTGCCGACAGCCAAAGCCGACGTGCTATTCCAGACCCCGCCCGAGACATTCGCGGTTCCTCCCGCTCCCGTGTTGCTCCCCAGGGTGCTGACCAGCGCGGTCAGGTTCCCGCCGATGACGGTCAGCGCCCCCGACCCGGTGCGCCCGATGTCCAGATACTGCGTGATCGTCCAGTTTCCGCTGGAGAGCGTGGCATTTCCCGCTGTGGCCGCCAGAAAACCGAGGGTGACATTGTTTGCGACCGTCAGGTTCCCCCCGGAAATATTCAGCGATCCATTGCCGGAAAACCCAAGATAAGTATTGAGGGAAGCTCCGGATGCTCCCTCAGGCAGCAGGGCGGTTCCCCCGTTGCTGATGTCCGCATCCGTCCCGGAATTGGGCGTTCCACCCGACCAGTTCGACCCGGTCGTCCAGTTTCCTGTGCCGGCCGTCCACGCCGCGGCGGAAAGTTGATGTGCATCAAAAAGAACGGCAAACCCGAAAAAAGCCCCTACGTGTGAAAGACGGATTTTCATCGCGGCAGAATAGAATCGGGGGGAGCGAAGCGTCCACCTAACTTAAGATTAGGTTTCCGCACCCCCGGCCTGTGTGATGCCGGGTGTGCGACTGATTTCCGGCGGGATTCTCGCCTCAATCCGGGCTGCCCGTCACGGGGACCGGGTCGGTCGGAATAAGCGGTCCGCGGCCGGCCCGGTAGTCGCCCGCCTGGCGCGGGGGCGTACGGTGAGCGACGAGGTTACGGTATTCCAGGATCCCGCGGGCGACAGCAGCCGCGTAGTCGTCCCGCCACGGGCGCGAGGCGATTTTGAGTGCATCTGCGGGATTGGTGAGGAACCCGCCCTCGATGAGAACGGCCGGCACCCCTGCCAGCCGGAGCACGGCGAACCGCGCGCGCTTAACCCCGCGGTCGGTCATTTTGATCCCGCCGTGCATCGAGTGGTAAATCGCATTGGCGAGCGCGAAGCTATGGAGGTCGTGGTCGTTGCCGTTTTCGCCGACCATATCGCGTTCGCTGAGCTGCTCGTAGGCGGTCGAGGGTGCGCCCCGCGGGGTGACGCAGTAGATTTCGAATCCGTTCGCGTCGCGGCTGGCGTCGGTGGCATTGAAGTGAAGGCTGACGAAGATCGCGTCCTCGAGGCGGCTTGCAACGGCTGCACGGTCGGCGAGCTCGACGAACGCGTCGCTGTTCCTTGTGAGGACAACGCGCACGCCGGCCTTCTGGAGCTCGTTGCGGATCCGGCGCGTGACGTCGAGAGCAAAATTTTTCTCCCACTGGTACTGGCTGTGCGCGCCGTTGTCCGCACCGCCATGGCCAGCGTCCAGGACGACGGTAGTGGCGGGCGGGAAGCCGGGAATGCGCTCCGGGCGGAAGGCCGGCTCCAACGTCTTCCCGAGGTCGAGGCGGCAGAGGAAAAGTTTTCCGTCCGCTTGCTCGACCGGGAATGCGAGCCAGTGTGCGATACCGTTGATAAAGATCTCCCGGCTGTTCGGGGTGACGGTCAACTCCCGGCTGTTGCCGGCAAACGTTTTTGCGCCGGGAGCGTTACCCTGGCGTTCCGCAAGCCCGTAGAAGTCCGCGACCTCATTCAAAGAAACGTGATCGCGCCCATCGATCGACCTGAGCTCCCAGGCGTGGACAGCCGGCACAGCCAACAGAACGAGAGCGATCGCTGCCGTGCCAAGCCTCCCATGACCAGCGACCGGCCAAAAAAACGGGTTCCGACGGCTCATTAGCCAACCGGCTACTCGATCTGGATTTTTTCGAGGGATTCCGGATTGATCGCCTGCATCTCCCGGCTGGAGGCCATCGGGTGGATCGACGGCTTGACCGGGAACGAGAGCTTCTCGCCTCCGCGCAGCACCTCGACCTGAACGGTGTCGCCGGCCGTCAGAAAAAACGAGGCATCGAGGACATCCTCGCTGGTCGTGATCGGCGTCGAGCCGACCTTGAGGAGAGTGTCCCCGGCCTGGATTCCGCTTTTTCCGGCGGGCGTCGAGGGGTCAATCTCCCCGACTTGTGCGGTCGAGCCCCCGGAGGCCTGGGTTGCGTCCTCGACAACAACGCCGGCATAGCCGGGGCGCAATTCCCCGAAACGGATGAAGTCCAGGCGGACCTTTTCCGCGGCCCGTATGGGGAGGACGTGGCAGGCAGCGCCGTCGTCAATCCTTCCGACCAGAATCCCCACCGCCTCGCCGTTGAGGTTCATCACCGGCGCCCCGCCCTGACCTTCCTGAACAGGGAGGTTTGCGCGCAGATGGGTCGTGCAAAAATATTGCCCGAGGTATTGGCGGTCAAACCCGGACACGATGCCGAAGCTCGGGCCGGCTTCGAGGTCCTGCGGATAGCCGATCGCGACCACCGGAGTCCCCAGCGTGACGGCATTCGATTCGCCCAGCGGGATAAACGGGCTGCTGCACTCGACCTTGAGGATCGCGATCCCGCTCCTTGGGTCGACGACCAAAACCTTGGCCGGCAACTCGCGTCCGCCGTGGATCACGGTCACCTCCTGTGCCTTCATCACAATACCCGCGTGGGTGTAGAGTGTCCCGGCGGGATCGACAAAAAACCCGCTGCCGAACCGGATTCCGAAGCCATCGCGCGCGCGGACTTTGACAACGGCATCGCGGTGCTCGGCGAAAACCTTGCGGATCTCGGATGATATTGTGTCGGAAACCCAGGTGGCGTTGCCGGAAGCGTCTGCGGTGACAGCCGGCACGGTCGTGGGGGACGGTGGCAGATCACCGGCGAGGGCCGGTCCCGCGAGGCTGCCAAAAATCAGCGCGGCAGAAAAAATGCCCGGGCGGGCCCGGACAAAAATTCCGTATGTGTTAGAAACTGCGCGAAGGGGCATAACTCACCGGACGATTCGGCAGCACGTAGTGCACGGAAGGGGAGCCGGTGGATGAAGTGAACGCGACCGGAAGTGTTTCCCCGATGGTGACGGGATTCGACGGCGAGAGGCTGAACGCCTGCGACTTGGCAGCGGCCAGTTGGCCGGACCCGCTGCCGGGGCGAACGAGGATCACACCGGATGCGACGACAGCCAGAGCGACAATCGAGGCATAGGCCATCTGCGGAACATGAAACGAGGGCGCAAGCGAGGAAATGCGGTCCCAGGCAATCGACCAGAGGGGGCGTCGGATGACATCCGCGCGCTGGCGGGCTTGAAACTCCCGCAGAAAATCGTCAAAATACCCGGGCGGCGGCTGTTCGTAGCGTTTGAGCCTCAGTAGTTTTTGAATGTTTTCTTCTGGTGCCATAATTTTGCCTAGTTGGTGATAAACTCTTGAAGATAACTTTGCAACTGCCGGTGTGCATAAAACAGACGTGATCGGACCGTTCCTTCCGAAACCTTCAGGATTTTTGCGATTTCCGCGTGGGGCATGCCTTGAATATCAAACATCGTCACAACTGCTCTATGCTCATGAGACAGCTTCATCATCGCCTCGTTCAATTTTTTTTGAAGTTCCCCGAGGTTGGCCTGATGGCGGGGATCGTGGTCGCTGGTCGCCTCGATGAAATCCGGGTCGTTCGCGATCCCGTTGTCGACGTCGTCGAGGCTCATCGTCATCCGGCGGTTCCGTTTTTTGAGGAAGTTGATCGCCATGTTGACCGAGATCGAGTGCATCCAGGTGTAGAAGCTGGATTTTCCCTGGAACCCCTTGATCGAGCGGTAAGCCTTCGCGAAGATCTCCTGGAGCAGGTCGTTCGTGTCCTCATGGTTTGACGTCATGTTGTAGACCAGCCCGTAAAGCCGCGGGCTGAAGCGCACCACAAGCTCGTCAAATGCCCGCGCGTCTCCCGCCTGCGTGCGGGCGACCAGTTCTTCATCGGGCGTCTCAGGAGTTTCCATTCGGGAGCGAACGGCGGCTTTTAACAGGTCTTCCTCCGTTTGCGGAGAAAAATCGGCACCAGCTGAAGATCACCGGCTTCAAGGTTTTGCGGTTGCTGCCGGCAGGTCCTTCGCGAACTCCGGGCGGTAGAACCAGTCCGACCAGTAGCTCCAGCCTGCCTTGGTCATTTCGACCGGGGAGTCGGTCCACCCGCCCTTGCCGTCGGGCCGGCGGATGCGGTAGGCATCCTTCCACATGACCGAGGTGCTCTGGGGGACGTAGAGGAAAAGGTAGGGCTGGTCGTTGTAGATGATACTCTGCATGCGTCCGGCCATGCGGATAATTTCCCCGCGGTTGTATTCCTGGCGGATGGCTTCGAGGAGTCGGTCGACCTCCGGATTTTTGTAGCCGACGACGTTGAG
The DNA here is from genome assembly GCA_964467415.1 of uncultured Chthoniobacterales bacterium. Lineage (GTDB taxonomy): Bacteria > Verrucomicrobiota > Verrucomicrobiia > Chthoniobacterales > Terrimicrobiaceae > CAYXRX01. The sequence goes on along the minus strand of CAYXRX010000021.1, from coordinate 67,744 downwards.
CTGCTCGGGGTTCGTCTGCGACGAATGCCAGATCTGGAACTGGTCGTAGTCGTAGCCGAGCGACCAGCCGAGCACGATGGCGTCGAAGTCGCCTTTGTTGACGTGGTTTTTCAGGAAGACCGCCCACTCGTAGAGCTCGACTTTCACCTCGATCCCGATCGTTTTCAGGTTGTCCTGGACGAGGGTCGCGATGTCGCGCCGGATTTCGTTGGCGTTGTTGGTGATGAGGGTGAACTCGAACCGCTTGCCGTCCTTGACGCGGATGCCGTCCGGGCCGGGCTTCCAGCCGGCCTCGTCGAGGAGGGCCTTGGCCTTTTCGGGATCATATTTGAACGGGGCAACGTCCGGGTTGAAGAACCACATTTGCGGCGTGAAGATTCCGGTGCTCTGGAGCCCGTGGCCGTAGAGGATGTATTTGACCATCGCGGGCACGTCGACGGCGTGGGCGAGGGCTTGGCGCACCCGCTGGTCCTGGAAGAGCGGGCGCTTGAGGTTCCAGCCGATGTAGTTGTAGAGCCCGGCCGGCGCCGAGAAGACGTCGAAGCGCGGGTCCTTCTCGAACGAGGTGACCGTCCACGGCTCGGCGCTCCAGAAATCGACCTGCCGGGTCTCGAAGGCGAGGCGGAGCGAGAGCTGGTCGGGCAGCGACCGGAAGACGATCCCGTCAAGCCAGGGGCCGGGGGCATCAAAGTAATCCGGGTTGCGGACGACCCGGATGAATTCGTTCGTCTTCCATTTGTCGAATTTGAACGGCCCGGTGCCGACCGGGGCGCGGTTGAAATGTTCGGCCCACCAGGCCGGCGGCTTCCCTTCCAGGATATGGGCCGGGAGGATCGAGATCATCCAGCTGCTCAGGGCGGGCGAGTAGGGCTTGCGGTAGGTGACGCGGACGGTCGAGGGATCCGGCGTCTCGACCCGGAGGATGAGGTCGAAGTCCGGCTTGCGGGGCGAAGCGGTCGCGTCGTCCATTAGCGCCTCGTAGGTGAATGCCACATCCCGGGAGGTGAACGGCGCCCCGTCGTGCCAGCGCACGCCCTCGCGCAGGGTGAACACGACAAGCGGTTCGGCGAGGAAGCGCACAGGTCCGGCGTCGATGACCTGCCCGCCCCCGTTCGCCTCCAGCCATTTTTCCAGGACCGGCTTGAGCTCCGGGGTGGCTGTGATCTCAAACGCCCCGCCGGACTCGACCCACTCGCGCAGGATGCCCGGATTCGCCGCCGCGAAATTGCGGAGCACCCCGCGGGCATTTTCCTTCACCTCGACGCGGAGGGTGACAAGCGGCTGGAGAGAGTCCTGCGGAAGCCGCGCGACAATCGCCTCCGAGGTCGTAAGCCCGGGCTCGCGGAATTTGAGAAGCAGGAGGTTCGCTTCGGCCTTGGCTTCGGTGAGCGTCCAGGCGTCCCACTCGCTCCTCCACGAATCCACGAGCCGCGCCGCGGCCTCCGCCGCCGCCGGGTCCCGGAAGACGACGGTCGTCGTCTGGCTCAGCGTCCACGACTTGGCGAGGTCGCCGACGATTTCGAGATCCGGGCTGTATTTGAGGAGTCCGTTGAAGATCGTCGAGAAGACCTGGGCAGAGGCCGAGTCCGCCTGCTGGATCGGGTTGAGCGTCGACGGCTCGCCCATCACGCCCAGCGACATCTCGTTTTTTTTGTCGGTCGAGAGCAAGGCGGAATTCGTGAACGAGGCGACGATCAGCCCGATGAGCAGGACGGGCAGTCCGTAAATCAGAAGTCGGGCGGTTCGCATGGTCAGCAGCCAAGCCAACCCGCAATCGGCGCGCCTGTCATCAAGAATCCGCATGCGCGCCTCGGAGATGGTGTCAAGCTGCATGGGTTGCCGGATCGGGACGGGAGATCCCGATCTCCGGGGCCTCATCGCCCTGCTCCGAGCGGCGCATCTTCGCGCTCGCCATGCGAGTCGGATCTGTGGCAGGTTCCGCGCGGGTGAATGCGGAACGCGGCATTTTTGAGGGGGGTCCGGTCTCTTTCGCGGAGTGGGAGCGGCGTGTGCTCGGCGTCCATGCGGCGTTGGATGCCGACGAGTTTCTCGATGCCGTTTTCAAGCTCCTGCAGGCAACGGTCGTCTGCGATTTTGCGCTGGCCAACCTTCAAAACGTCAACGGGGTGCCGCTCCTGGCGCGCGACTCGCTCGGAAGGGAGTTCGGCCCGGAATACATGGAGCGGTTCTTCCAGCTCAACCCGAGCGTGGGCTACGTGATGATGCGGCCCGGCCTGCGCCTCCTGCACACGCGCGACCACCTTCCGCCCGAAAAAAAGCTTAAGGCACATCCGTTCTATCGCGAATTCATGAAGCCCGAGGGCTGGCGGCACTCGGTGGCGCTGCTGTTCTGGGGGTTCTTTCCGCCGGTGCCGCAGAACGCGTTCTGCGTCTTTCGCAGCGAGGCCCAGCCGGATTTTGACAAGGCCGACCTGGCGCGGCTGAGGGTTGCTCATCCCCACATCGGCACCGCGCTCAAACGACTGAAAAAGCAGCACGGCAGCCGGTCGCGCGACGACCGGATCTCGGCCCTGCTGGATGCGCTCCCGGGAAACGCCACATTTGTCGAATGGGACCTCCGGATCACCCATCAGAGCGCGGGAGCCAGGCGGCTCACCGCCCGGTGGACCGGCCAGGAAAACGAGTTGCGGCCGCGCTCCCCCGTGCTGCCAGCGGAGGTTCTCCAGGCGTGTTCGGAAATGCGGGGCGATTGGATGGAAGCACTCCGCATCAACCCGCAGCCGCGCCTTCTCAGCAAGCGCATGGTCCGGTCACCCGCGGTTCCCGGGCTTTCCGCCGAAATCACCCTCGTCCTCCAGCAGGACTCAACTCTCTCGCACCCGGCTTTTCTTGTCCGCTTCGTGGGAGACGGAAGCGACGCCCCCGGACCGGAAGAGTCCAGCCAGGATCTGACCATGCTTTCACCGGCCGAGCGCGAGGCGGCCCTGCTGGCGTCGGACGGTCTCACCAACGACGAGATTGCGCATCGGCTCGGAATCAGCGTTGCCGCGGTCAAGTTGCGCCTGCACGGGGCGTTCAAAAAGCTGAACGTCCGGAACCGCACCCAGCTCTCCAATCAGGCCCGCCGGAGATAGGCGGGCCGGAGCAGCGGGCGATCAGGATTTGGCCGCCGGAGCTGTGTCCTCTCTGGCGATCTCGTAATCGCGGAGGTAGCAGCCGGGATCCTCAGCCCAGGGGTCGCCGTGGTATTGGAACGCCCGGACGCGGAAGCCTCCGCCGCAGACCTCCTGGAACCGGCATTCAGCGCAGCGCCCTTTGAGGCGGGGGAGGCGGTCGCGAAGGCCGGCGAGCAGGTCGTCCTGCTGGCTGTTTTCCCAGATTTTGCTGAACGGCTGCGCCTTCACGTTGCCCAGGGTGTGGGTTTGCCAGAACTGGTCGGGGTGGACGTTTCCCTGGCTGTCGATGTTCGAAATCCCGAGGCCCGAGGCATGGCGGCCGCCGCCGTTCCAGTTGAGCAGGCGCCAGATTTCCTCCGCGCGCTTCGGGTTCCGGCGTTTCGTGTTGAGCCAGAGGAAGGCTCCGTCGGCCGGCTGGTCGACTGTGAGAACCTCGCGCGTGCTGCCCTCGCGGTTCCAGCGGAGCACGGCCTCGGAGATCAATCGCAGGCTGGCCCGCGTGGCGTCTGGGTGAAGCAGCCCGAGGTCGGCCCCCCGGCCGCTGTAGACGAGGTGGTAGAAGCAGACGCGCGGGATGTCTTCCTCCTCGATGAAGCGGAGGATCTCGGGGAGCTGGTCGGCGGTCTGGCGGGTCAGCGTGAGGCGGAGCCCGACCTTCTGCCCCGCACCGCGGCAGTGGCGGAACGCCTCCACGGCTTTGCGGAACGCCCCGGTGCGGCCGCGGAACTGGTCGTGGATTTCGCCGATGCCATCGAGTGAGATCCCGACGTAGGTGACGCCGAGATCCTTGAGTTTCGAGGCGGCGGGCGAGTCGATCCGCGTGCCGTTCGTTGAGACGGTCACTCGCAGCCCGCGCGCGGCCGCGTAGCCGACAAGGTCAAAAAAGTGCGGGTGCAGCATCGGCTCCCCTCCCGAAAGCAGGAGTGCCGGAACCTGGTAGTCGGCCAGATCGTCGATAACATCGATACACTCCCGCAGCGTGAGCTCGCCCTTGTAGTGCTGCGCGGTCGAGTCCGAGTAGCAGTGGACACAGTGCAGGTTGCAGCGCCGGGTGATGTTCCAGACGACGACCGGCTTGCGTTGAGAGGAGCTTTTTGGCGCGCAGGCGCCCTCGCCGTAGCGGAGGGCATCGGCAGGCTGGGGCGTGCCGCAGAGAAGCTTCGTAACATTGATCATAGGTCTTGGGCCGCTCGCGCGGCAGGTTGATAGGAGCAGCAGGGTTCCTCCGCAAGGTAGTCGCCGGTCAGCGCGTAGGCCCGGGAACGGGATCCTCCACAGATCTTACGGTATTCGCAGTATCCGCACTTCCCTCCGAAGCGGTCGGAGTCCCGCAGGGCCTGGAAGACCGGGTCGTTCCGATAGATGTCCAGCAGGTTGCCGGTCCTCACGTTGCCGCCGGTGATCGGGAGAAATCCGCTCGGCTGCACATCCCCGGTATGGGAGATGAACACAAACCCCCGGCCGTCGTTGGTCGGAGCGAACCGCCAGGGCACATCAGCCCCGGACTTCCTGCGTTGGGCCATGACCCGGCGGAAGTGCGGACCCTCGGTCGTCTTCACCGGAATTCCTGTCCGGTCCTGAAAGTCTGCGAGCCGGTGCCAGAGTTCTTCGGTTTCTCCCGCGTCGAGCATCTCGTCCGCCTGGGCGCGGCCGGTCGGCACAAGAAGAAAGATGCTCCACATTTTCGGGTCCATCTGCCGGATCGTTTCCGCAAAGCGGTCCCACTCGCCGATGTTGGTTCTGGAAAACGTGGTGTTGAGCTGGAACTCCATCCCCGCGCGACGCGCCTTGACCAATGCCGCCTGAGTCCAGTCCCACGTCCCCCGCACCCCGCGGAAGGCGTCGTGGGTTTCTTCGGCCGCCCCGTCGAGGCTCAGCGAGATCCGCTCGACTCCTGCAGTCCGGAGCTCCGCAAAATCCTCCCGCAGAAGCCGCGGGGTCGCACTCGGGCTGATCGCCACGCGCAGCCCGCGTGCCGCAGCCCGCCGGATGATGTGCACCAGATCCGGGCGGCTTGCCGGGTCGCCACCGGTCAGGATGAAAAACAGCGGGGCAGCTTCGGCCACCTGGTCCAGCACCGCCTCCACCTCGTCCTCCACCAGCTCGCACGGGTCTCGCCGCGGCTGCGCCACCGCCCGGCAATGCCGGCAGGCCAGCGCACAACGCCGTGTCACCTCCCAGATGATAATCACCGGGCGGTCGTTGAGCGAATAGGCGGGGTTCATTGGATCTCATCATTCACTCCGGTGGGGTGATTTTCATTGATGCCAATCAAGGTAATGTGAACTTCCGCAGGCGCATCCGTCTCTTGGACAACTTCGCTTTGACTGGGGTAGGGGAATGCGGTTTATTCTCGGCCCGCAATGGATGAAGAATTGAGTGCTATCGACTGGGAGCAAATGGACATGATCGCCGACGGATACACGCCGGATTTTGTCGAAATTTGCCGGGAATTTGCGGGGGAGATACCAGGCTTGTTCACGACTTTGGATGGCTATTTCAAGGATAACGACCTCGCGAAGACCGCTCGGGTGGCGCACCAGATCAAAGGCAGTTCAGCGAATTTCGGGTTTATCGGGGTGAGCGTGCCGATGGCGGCAGTGGAAGCCTCTGCCAAGGCGGGATCGCTGGATGGGTTTGCCGAGCGCCTGGAGCTGGCCCGGACCAACTTTGAGCGGGCCCGGCACGAGCTGTTGGAGAACCGGGGGATCCAGCTTTAGCGCGCGACCGGAACGCCGTCAGCCGGCCACGATCTGCCGCAGAATTCCGGCGGCCCCCCCGAAAAGCACGAGGGGCAGAATGCCCGCGCGGTGGAATGCGAGCGTCAGGAAGCAGAGAGCCACAGTAAACCAGTCGGGCCGGACGGGGGCGGAAAAAAAGACCTGAATGGCGAGCCAAACGGCGAGGCTCGTGACAATGCCCGCAACGCAAGCGGAAATCGCGGCCAGAGCGCCGGAAAGTCGCCGTTTTCTTCGCATCATTTCGATGTAGGGGGCGCCGAAAAATATCCACACGAAGCTCGGGAGAAACGTCACCCACGTGGCGATCGCTCCGCCGAGGGTGGCGGCGGCGAGCGGGGGCAGCCCGCCGTTCTCGTGCCAAGCTGTGACAAATCCGTAGAACTGGAGGACGATGATGAGCGGGCCGGGTGTCGCCTCAGCGAGTCCAAGTCCGGCAAGCATTTCGGAATTTGTCATCCAGCCGGAGGCGACGGCATGTTGCGCGACAAACGGCAGGATCGCGTAGGCGCCGCCGAACGTCAGCAGCGATGTCGCGCTGAAAAAAACAGCGAGCCGCGCGAAAATTCCGCGTTCGAAAAATGCCAGCAGGGCGACCGGTAGCAGCCAGAGGGCGAGGCTGACGAGCCCGGCCCCCACCGGGGACCGGGCTGGCGCCGGCGGAGCGGCGGGCGGCTCATCCGCCGTCAAAAACCACCTCGGGCACCAAAGGCCGGCCGCTCCGGAGAGCAGCAATACGAGCGGGAACGGTGCCAGCCGGAACAGGAGAAGGAGAAAGGCCGAGGAGGCGGCGATCCGGGCGGCGACGGTTGGCAGCGAACGGCGGGCCATTCGGAACGCTGCCAAGGCCACGACGGCCACCACCACCGGCTGCAGGCCGGAAAAAAAGCCCGCCGTGAGGGGCGAACTGCCGTTGGTCACATAGATGATGCTGAGCCCCCAGAGCAGGAGGGCCGAGGGCAGGACAAAAAGGGTCCCGGCCACGGCCCCACCCTTCGCGCCGTGTAGCTTCCAGCCGATGTAGGTGACCAACTGCTGGGCTTCCGGACCTGGGAGCAGCATGCAGAAGCCAAGCGCGTTGGAGAACTGGCGGTCGTCGATCCACCGTCGCCGCTCGACGACCTCGCGGTGCAGCAGCGCGATGTGGGCGGCGGGTCCGCCAAAACTGATGCATCCCAGCTTGAGCCAGAACCATGCGGCCGAGGCAAAGGTTGGCGGGCGCTCGCTGTTCAAGGGAGTTATGCCGTGGAGACCGATGGTGGCGTGCCTGAGAATTGGAATGCGGAATTTTTTTCCTCGAGGTAGCCGGCCGTCCAGGCGCTGGGGATGAGGACGACCCAGAAGCCGAGGGCATCGCGGGCGAGCACGCAGCCGGTCGGCAGAAGCAATTCCGGACGGTCGGAGCACGGCCGGAGGGACTTGGCGTCGAGCGGCCACCGGACGAGCTGCCAGGCGGCGGACTCGACGCGGCAGTCGGCGCTGTATTCGGTCTCCAGGCGGTATTGCATGACCTCGAACTGGAGCGGCCCGACGGCTCCGAGGAGCGGGACCCGCTGGATCGAATCGGGCAGCTCAAACGACTGTGCGACCCCTTCTTTGAGAAGCTGGTCGAGGCCTTCGCGGAAGCGCTTGAACTTCGCCGTGCTCGAATTGCGCAGATAGGCAAAGCATTCCGGGGCAAACCGCGGAATCTCGTCATAGGTGATCGCCGGGTCCTCGGTCACGGTGTCGCCGATGAGGAAATCGTAGTTGCCGACGATGCCGACGACATCGCCCGCCCAGGCCTCGTCGACCGTCTCGCGGTCCTGAGCGAAGAGGCGCTGAGAGTTGCCGAGGCGGACGGTTTTCCCGGTGCGGCTGTGGGTGGCGACCATGTCGCGGCGGAAGCACCCCGAGACTACGCGGATGAACGAGACGCGATCCCGGTGCTTCGGGTTCATGTTTGCCTGGATCTTGAAAACGAATCCGGAGAACGCCTCGGAATCCGGCTCGACCAGTCGGCCGCCCGCCCGTCGCGGGGCCGGCGGCGGCGAGAGTTCGAGGAAGGAATCGAGGAGCATCTGGACGCCGAAATTGTTCATCGCGCTCCCGAAGAAGACCGGGGTCGCCTTGCCGGCGCGCACGGCGGCGACATCGAACTCGGTGCCGGCCCCGTCGAGCAGGGCGAGCTCGTCGCAAATGCGCGTGTAGACATCCGGGGCCACGGTCGCGCGCACCGATTCGTCGTGGATGTCGCTTACCGCAACGGCCGCGCGGTAGGCGCCGCCGGGCGTGCGCTCAAAGAGGTGCATCGCCTTTCCCGCCCGGTCGTAGACGCCCTTGAAGTCGGTCCCGTCGCCCAGCGGCCAGTTCATCGGCAGGGCATGGATCCCGAGGACCGACTCGAGCTCGTCGAGCAGGTCGAGCGGCGGCCGGGCCGGCCGGTCGAGTTTGTTCATGAACGTGAAGATCGGCACGCCGCGCTGGCGGCAGACCTCGAACAGCTTCCGCGTCTGCGACTCGATGCCCTTGCCGGCATCGACGACCATTACCGCGGCGTCGACGGCGGTGAGCACGCGGTAGGTGTCCTCGGAGAAATCCTTGTGGCCTGGCGTGTCGAGGAGGTTCACCACACAGCCGCGGTAGTCGAACTGAAGGACGGTCGAGGAAACTGAAATCCCGCGCTGCTTTTCGAGCTCCATCCAGTCGCTGGTTGTTGCGCGCTGGTTCTTGCGCGAGGTCACGCTGCCGGCAAGCTGGACCGCGCCGCCGTAGAGCAGGAACTTTTCGGTGAGCGTCGTCTTGCCGGCATCCGGGTGCGAGATGATCGCGAACGTGCGGCGTCTGGAAATTTCTTTATTGGGCATGGTCGGCTGCGGGAGCCGGCCACCATAAGCGCGCGCGGCGGTTCAGTTCCAGCGAATCCTTCGCGAGCGCCTGGTGAGCAGGAGGCCGTTGATGATCAGCGCGAGGAGACCGAGGCCCAGAACGAGCACATACCACGGGCGGAACGCTTTCCCGAGCCATCCGCCTTCGTGCACGAGCATGAAAAATTTCAGCACATCGTCGGGGAGTCCAAGCCATTCCTCGCCGGCCTTGTAGGCGATGCCGGTGAGCGCCGTCGCCGCCAGCGGGACAAACAGGATAAACCCCAGCACCCGGTGGATGAGACGGCCGCCCTTACCGGGTTTGGTTTTGAAAAGGAGGATGGACCCGGTGGCGACCATCGCCAAAAGTCCGGAGCCGACAACCACCACGTAGATCAGCGCACCCCACGACCCGAGCCATGACCCGCTGTGGATCTCAAGGATCCGGTCGGCCAGATCGACGTCGAGCCGGAACCACGCCTTGCCGATCCGGTAAGCCATGCCGGTCAGTAGGGTCAAAACCAACAGGAGCGCAATCCACGGAGCCGCCGTGCGGTGGAATTTTCTCGGTGCGGATCCCATGGGCGAGAGATAGCGCCGTCGTCGTCGGGAGTCGACTCAATTTCCAATGGAGCCATTCAATCCCGTTTGCGCGACGGCGCCGGATGGATTATGTCCAGAGCGAATGAAGAAAGGAGTTTTGTTTTGCGCCTGGTTCTGGCTTGGCGTGGCGTCCGCTCTCCAGGCCGCGCCGCTCGTGGCCCTGGACACGCCACTCGGCCGGATTGTGCTCGACCTGTATGAAGACAAGCCGGTGACGGTCGAGAACTTCCTCGCCTACATCGATAGCGGCCGCTACGAAAATTCGTTTGCCCACCGGCTGGTCCCGGGTTTTGTGCTGCAGGGCGGTGGCTTCACGCTCCAGGGATCGAGCGTGACGTCGGTTCCGACCTACCCGCCGATCGTCAATGAATACAATGTCGGGCAGATCCGCAGCAACGTGCTGGGAACGATCGCGATGGCGAAACTGGGCGGAGACCCGAACTCCGCGACATCCCAGTGGTTTTTGAACTTGGCTGACAACAGCGCAAACCTCGACAACCAGAACGGGGGGTTCACGGTTTTTGGCAATGTGGTCGAGGGCATGGATGTGTTGCAGCTTTTCAACACCACGTTCAACCAGAGCGCCACCGGAGGCCGGGGAGTTTACGATGCCACGAGCGCCCTTGGAGCGGACTTCGGCAACCTGCCATTGCTGGCAGGCAGCCTCACAACGAACAACCTCATCTACACCGGCTGGACAGTGGTTCCGGAGCCCGGCGCGGGGGCCCTGGTGGCCGGAGGGATCGGCGTTGTTCTTCTCTTTGCGCGCCGCCGCCGCCGGGTGTAAAACCGGGGCAGATGATCTGGCGCTACCAGCACTTCGAAATTCTCAGGCGGGAGGACGGTTCGCCGTGGGAGCTCGGCCGCGGGGCGATGGGCACGACCTACCGCGCCCGCGATACCAACCTGCAGGCCGATGTCGCCCTCAAGGTCGTGCATGCGTCTGCCCTCGGGAATGCCGGGACCCGCGAGCAGCTTTTCAACGAGGCCCGCGCGATCGCATCGCTCCGCCACCGGAATGTTGCGGCGATCTACCACCTCGGCGAGCAGGGCGGCGAGTGCTTCTTTGCGATGGAACTCGTCGAAGGATGTCCGTTGGATGCCCGGCTCCGCGAAACCGGCAAGCTCCCCGCGCGCCAGGCTCTGGAGATTGCCATTCAGGTCGTTCAGGCGCTCGCTGCCGCCGAAAAGCAGGGGCTCGTCCACGGCGACATCAAGCCGGCAAATCTCATGCTCGCACGGGATGACGACGGCCGGACGGTGGTGAAGGTCATCGACTTCGGACTCGCGAAGCAAAAAGGCCGCGCCGACCGCGCGGCGGGGTTCCAAGGCACGCCGCAATATGCCAGCCCCGAGCAAATTCAGGACGGGAGCCTCGACGGGCGCTCCGACATGTATTCCCTCGGGGTCACGCTCTACCAGATGCTCGCCGGAGCGCCCCCGTTTTCCGGCACGCCGGCGGAGGTGCTGGACGCCCACCTGCACGCGCCGCCGCCGGCCGGACTGCTGAGCGGCGTCCCGGAATCCGTTCAGGCGGTCGTCCTGCGTCTGCTCGAAAAAAATCCCGCCGACCGGCCCCCGACAGCCGCTGCTCTGCGGACGCTGCTGACCGGATGCGGGGAATTGCCGCCCGCCCCCGCGCCGCAGCCTGCGCCGGACCACCCGCCGGTCGCGCCATCCGGGAGGTCGCTTCCGGCCGGGGTGATCGTGGGCATGGCGGCGGCGGTTTTCGTCATTGTGGCCCTGGCGGCGGCATTTTTTGTGCTTCCGGCGGTGCTCGCCAAGCCCCCGGCGGAAATCAAACCCATGGTGGCAGCCGCACAGCAGCCCGCCCGGCCACCGGTTCAGCCCACACCGAAACCCGAACGTTCCGCGGCCCCCGCCCCCGATTCGCTCGAAAGCCTGATGGCCGAGGCTGTGGCTCTCCATCTCGCCGGAAGGTATTCCGATGCCCTCCTGGCCAGCGCGCGCATCGCCGACCGGTTTCGGGAGGCCAGCGTCCCCCGCGAGCGGATGGAGATGATCGCGGCGTTCCTGCGCTCGAACGCCTACCCCATGACGTCCTCAAAATTTGCATCCCTCCGCCCGGCACTCGAGGCAGCCGCTGCGCGCAACGTGGTCTCCGCGCAGATGATCCTCGGCGAGCGGCTGCGCAACCTGGCCCCCTCGGAGTCGCTCAAGTGGTTCAAGGCGGCGGCCGAAAACGGGCAGACCGAGGCGATGACGCAGGCCGGGCTGATGATGGCTAACGGGCGCGGCACCTCCGGCCCCGACATGCGCCTCGCGCTCTCATGGTTCCAGCGTGCGGCGGACCACGGCGACACCGACGCCATGGCCGCTCTCGCTGAATGCCTGATTTTCGGCAAGGGCACCGCGAAGGATCCGCGCCGCGCCGCCGCGCTCCTGACCGCGGCGGCGGCATTTAACCATCCGGGCGCCCTCAACCTGCTCGGCGATCTATACGTGAAGGGATCCGGGGTTCCGCAGGACTATGCCGAGGCATTCCGGCTGTTCTCGAGGGCGGCCGCGCTCGGCTCCGGTGAGGGGGTCGCCAATCTGGGGGTCCTCCATATGGGCGGGAAAGGTGTGGCTGCCAACCCGGCCAAGGCCGTTTCAATTTGGAGGACCGGAGCAGAAAAAGGCTATCCGGCCTGCATGCTCAATTACGCCAAGGCCCTGGAGTCCGGAAGCGGCACGACGGAAAACGCCCGGGAAGCCCGCCGCTGGTATGCGGCTGCTGCCAAAGCCGGAAATCCGCTCGCCGTCGAGTGGTGCCGGAAAAATGGCCTCACCCCGTGAGGAGCCGTTTCCGCCAGCGCACATCCGCCTTGTCAAACCAGCCCCATGGGCGTAGGAAACCTCGTTACACCAGACACCTTATGAACAGAATCAACGTTGTCGCCGCCGCCACCAGTGTCGCGCTCTTTGCCAGCGCCTGTGAAAATATGACCCCCGGCCAGAATGCCGCCGTTTTCGGCGGAGTTGCCGGGCTCGCCACCGGGATCCCGCTGGCCGTCGCAGGCGTCGATCCTGCGATCACGATCCCGGTCACCGCCGGTGCCGCCGCGCTCGCCGCCGCTGGCGCCTACGTCATCGCCAAGCAGCAGGCAACCGTCCGCCAGCGCCAGGTCGCCGAGCAGCGCGCCCGCCTCTATATGGCCCGCCGGGATAAGCAGCTGGCCGAGGAAAAGCTGAAAACATCCTCCTCCTCAGCCAAGACGGCTAAGGTGAAATCGAAGCCCCGCTTCATCGCGGTCCAGACCGAAAAGACCGCTCAATCGCAGGGCAAGGCAGCCGTCATGGTTTTCGACACCCAGACGAACGAGGTCGTTGGCAATAACGTCTACGATGTAAAATCGACCCCTCCCGTCGGCCAGACCGCAAAATTCGACACGTATTCCGCGGAATACGTCGGCACGGGCAACTGACCGCCATGCCGAGCATCAAGATCGATCCCGAACTCCACCAGGCAAAAAAGCCCGATTGGATCAAGGTCCGCCTGCCCACCAATCCGGTTTTCTTTTCCACGAAGGACCTCGTCTCCGACCTGCGTCTGCACACGGTCTGCGAAAGCGCGCAGTGCCCGAACCGCTGGGAATGCTGGAGCGGCGGCACCGCGACGTTCATGATCGCCGGCGAGCGCTGCACTCGTGCCTGCGGGTTCTGCGCGGTCGACACCGCCAAGCCGCTCCCCCTCGAGGCCGACGAGCCGGAGCGCGTCGCCGAGGGCGTGAAGCGCCTCAAGCTCAAACATGTCGTGATCACAGCCGTCGCCCGCGATGACGTGGCCGATGGCGGCGCCGACCACTTCGGCCGCACGATCGAGGCTATCCGCGCGCTGGATCCGACGATTGCGATCGAGGTGCTCGTCCCCGACTTCAATGGCAAGGACGCCTCGATCCGCCGCGTCCTCGACGCCCGCCCGGATATCTTCAACCACAACATCGAGACCGTCGAGCGGCTCACTCCGCTCGTCCGCTCGCGCGCCAAATACCGGCTCTCGCTTGACGTCCTCCGCCGGGTGAAGGAGATGGAGCCGGAAATGATGACCAAGAGCGGCGTCATGCTCGGCCTCGGCGAGACGGAGCCCGAGCTGTTCGAGGCGATGGACGACCTGCGGGAAGCCGGCGTTCAGGTTCTCACGCTCGGCCAATACCTGCGACCGACCCCGAACCACCTGCCCGTCGTGGAGTTTGTCAGTCCGGAGACCTTTGCGCTCTACGGCGACATCGCCCGGAACAAGGGCTTCACGTTTGTCGCCAGCGCACCGCTTGTCCGCAGCTCCTACCACGCCGAGGACTTCAATCCCGTCCGGCGTTGATCTGGAAGATCCTCGCCGTCGGGCGCCCGGCCCTCGCCTTCGCGCGCGACGGGATCGACGAATATCTCGGGCGGATCCAGGGCTTCGGACGCATCGAGGTGAGTTTTCTGAAACCGACCGCGGATGCGCACGAACGGATGCTTGCGCAGTCGGCGAACTGCTTCCGCATCCTGCTCGACGAGCGCGGGAAGCAGTTCACTAGCCGCGGGTTTGCCGCGGAAATCCAGAAGTGGGAGAACCGGTCTATTCCGCGTTGTGCGCTCCTGGTCGGCGGATCCGACGGATGGGACGACGCCACGCGGAAGGAGGCCGGTCTCCTCTGGTCGCTCGGATCGATCACGCTTCAGCACGAGCTCGCGCTCGTCGTTGCGCTCGAGCAGATCTACCGCTCGTGCACGATCCGCGCCGGCCTGCCCTACCACCGCGATTGAACGCTGCGTGCGGGGAGGAATCTTCTCGACGTGGGCGCCCGTGAGGACGAGCGTTTGCGCATGCGCGTAGCGATTCCGGTTTTTCCCGGCGTTGAGGAACTCGACGCCATTGCCCCGCTGGAGGCCTTCGGGCTGGCGAAACAGATCGGCCTGCCGGTCGAGGTTGCCCTCATGAGCGACTCGTCCGATGCAGAAGTTCGCGGCTATCACGGCCTCGTGTTCGGAGCGCTGGGACTATTTTCCGAAACAGAAACTTACGACCTGGTGGTGGTTCCGGGCGGGGCCTGGCTCGGCGGTGAGGATGCCGGGGTGCGCCGGGCGGTGGCCGAAGGTTCGCTGGCGCGGCTCATCAGGCACCATTTCGACAAGGGCAGCACCGTGTCCTCGGTCTGCACCGGGGCGTTCCTGCTCGCGCAGGCTGGCCTGCTCGAGGGGCTGCCTGCCACGACCCACCATCTTGCCCAGGACGACCTGCGCGCGCTTGGCATCCAGGTTCTCCCCGACCGCATCGTCGATGCCGGACGGATCCTCACTGCAGGCGGCATCACGTCCGGGCTCGATCTGGCCATTCACCTCCTTGAACGGGAGTTCGGATGCGGGGAACGCATCTCCTCGATTCTGGAATACCCGCCGCACGTTATCCCCGCCGGATAATTGTCGGGGCGCAGCAGTTCGTGCTTGCATGCGGCGGCAATTTTGTCCCGAATTCCGCAAGCATCCTCACTGCTCGTGACCCCGTCACACCCCCCGATCTTGTGCCGCTGGCTTGTCTGCTGCACCGCCTTGGCCGTGCAGGCCGCCCTCGTTGCGGCCGTCGATCCGCCGGCGCAGGGTTTGACCGCGCAGGAATGCCTCGACAAGGCAGGGAAGCTCTTCCAGGAACGCAACTATGCGGAGGCCGCAGCGCTCTACGGGCGGTTCGCCGCCGATTTCGGGCAGTCGAAGGAAGGCGCAGAACTCCTGCGGGCGGTTCGCTTTCGGCAGGCGATGAGTCTTGTGCAATCCCGGCGGCTGGCCGAGTCCCGCGAGGTCATCGAGGCCGCGCTCGCCGCTCAGCCGCCGCTGCCCGCGCCGGAGGTTCAGGAACTCCGGTTCTGGCTCGGCGTCGCGCTTCTGGAGGAGAAAAACTACCCATCCGCACGCGAGGCGCTGGAGAAATTCGTCGCGCAGTTCCCGTCGGGCGCGGAGCGAAACCCTGCCATCCTGAAGCAATCCCCCGCCGCATCGAGGATCCCGGAGGCGCGCCTGCTTCTCGGCTCGGCATGGATCCTGGAGGGCAAGTGCCGCGAGGCGGCGGACTACTACGCTTCGATCCTGCCCGGGCTGACGGCTGAAAACCGAGGGCGGGCGGTCATCCTGCAGCTTCACTCCCTCTTGGAGGCGGGCGATGACGAGGCCGCCATGCGGTTGGCCGCCGCAGAATATCCCCGCATGGGCGAGATCATCCAGATCGTGACATTCCAGACCCTCCTGCTCGAGCTCGGGAACCGCTGGATGGAGAAGGGCGAACTCCGCAAGGCGATCATGTGCCTGCAGCGGGTTTGGACATCCGAGCGCCTGCTTAAGCACCAGCAGGCCCGGCTGGACGACATCCAGAGCAGGCTTCAGGCGGCCGAGGCGAATCCAGGCGCCGATCCGGCCGCAAAAGTTCTCCTGGCACAGCTTGTGCAGAAGGTGAAGCGCGAGATCGAAAATTTCAAAAAGATCCAGGGCTTCGACTCCGCCCTCCGGTTCCGTCTGGCCGGCGCCTACCTGGCCATGAGGCGCTACCGCGAGGCCGCCCTCATCATGGAGGATATGCTCGGTCGTATGCCGCCGGATCCCGCGGTCGAGAAGGCGACGGTAAACCTCGTGCAGTGCTGGAACGAGATCGACCGCACGCCGAAGGCGGTCGAGGCCGCGCGCGCGTTCGTCAAAAAGTTCCCCGCCTCGGCAAGCATTCCCCTCGCGCTCTACCTCGAGGGGGCCGCCGAGCAGAAGGACTCGCATTTTGACTCGGCGGTCGCCGCATTTGACAGGATTCTCAAGGAATATTCCGCCTCGGAGTTTGCGCCGCGTGCACTTTTCATGAAGGGGTTCACCTTTCTGCTGGCGGAGCGCCACGCCGAAGCCGCCGCGGCGTTCCGGCAGATGGAGGAGAAGTTTCCCGAACACGACCTTGCGGATGCCGCGGCCTACTGGCGGGGGATGGCCTACTCGCTCGACCGCCAGTACGAGGCCGCCCGCGGGATTTTCGCCAGCTATCTGAAGGACCGCAAGGACGGCAGGTTCCGCGGCAACGCGGCCTACCGGCACGCGTATTGCACCCAGCAGCTTGAGGACTATGAGGGCAGCATCAAGGAGCTCTCCGCCTACCTCCGCGCGTATCCCGGGCATGAGGAGAACGCCGAGGCCCGCGTGCTGCTCGGAGATGCCCTGATGAACGAGGGCCGGATCGACGAGGGGATCGCCGCCTTTGCCGGAATCCCGAAGTCGGCCGGTCGCTTCTACGAGGAGGGAGTCTTCAAAACCGGCAAGGCCTACAAGCTCACGGAAGAATATGGGAAGCTGCGCACCCTCATGGCCGCCTTCCAATCGGACAACCCGCGCAGCCCTCGCGTTGCCGAGGCGATCTACCATCTCGGCTGGATTTACCGGCAGGAGGGTAAACCGGAAAAAGCCCGGGAAGTGTATTGGGATGCGATCGCCACATACGGAAACGATCCGGACATCCGCTCGGTCGACGATCTCTTCCCCGCGCTCGCCAGGCTCTACAAAGGCCCGGAGGAATCCGCACAATACCTTGCCAGGCTGAGTGAGCTGTCCGCCCGGCGTGATGAGAAGCCGGTGCTGGCCCTCCGTGCGCTCTGGGCGCAGTCGCTGGTCCTCAAGCGGTCCGATCCCGCCCGGGCCTCACAGTTGCTGCTGGAGGCCTCTGCCCTCGTCGACCCGAAGTCAGCGAACCCGCTCCTGCTGGCGGACTGCGCCGACGCGCTCATCGCCGCCGGCCGCGGAAAGGAGGGGGAAACCATGCTCCGCGACCTCCTCAGATGGAACCCCCGCGCGGCGCAGAAGGATCGCGCGCTGGCCGGGCTTGCTCTTCAAGCACTGCAGCGCGGAGATGAAAAAGATGCCCTCGCGCTTTTCGAGCGCTTTGCAAAGGAGTCGGCAGGCTCGCGGGCTGCCGGACGTGTCCTGCTGGCAAAAGCCGGGCTGCTCGAGCGCCGGGGCCAGCACTCCGATGCCCGCAAGACGCTCGAGGCGGTTCTGGCAAACCCCTTGTCCAGCGGCCCGGAGAAGGCGGAGGCGCTCTACCGCACCGGCGAGAGCCACATGGCGGACGGGAACCCCGGGATGGCCGTGCCGTATTTCCAGCGGATCTATGTCATGCACGGGCGCTGGCGCGACTGGGTGGCCAAAGCTTACCTCCGCAGCGGCGAGGCCTTTGAATTACTGGACGACAAGCCAAGCGCTCGGCGCACCTACCAGGAATCCGGCACGATCGACGGCCTTTCGGAATTTCCCGAGTCCGCCCGCGCGCGCGAGCGGCTCGAAGCGCTCGGCGGTCCGCTGCCGGAACCTCAACCACCAGCCAAAGGATGATGCGCCCGATCCTTATCCTCATTCTAGTTTGCGTGACGGCCTCCGCCGAGGACGTGCTCTTTCTGCGCTCCGGGGAGAAGCGTTCCGGGCGGCTGGCCGGGCTCGATGAGAAATCCTATCGCCTCCAGGTGCCGCTCCCGCCGGCCCCCGGCATGCCGGCGGGCGGAGCGCCGATGTTTGCGACGGTGACGATCTCGCGGGCGGATGTCGCGCAGATCGAATTCGCGCCCGATCCGGTCCGCGAGGAAAAGCTGAAGACCGCCACGCCGGACCGGATTGCGGAGGTCGATGCCATCTGGACGGCGCTTTCCCCCTGGCTGGGAGTGCCCAGGTCCCCGGCCGGCCGCGCCGGCTGCGTGCTCGGAGGGTTGCTTCTGCAGAGCGGAGATCCGGCAAAGGCCGGGCGTGCCGTGGAACTCTTTTCTCAGATTGAGGCCGCTGCGTGGAGCGAGGCGGACCGGATGGCCGCACGGCAGGGGCGGCTCCGCGCCATGGTGGCCAGCGGCCGCGCAAAGGGGGCCGTGCGCGAGGCCGGCGAGCTCGCTGCCGTCACCGAAAACCCGGAGGTCCTCATTGAGGCCAAGTTCCTCCTCGCGACCGCCGCAGAGGCCGAGCTGCGGAAATTCCTCGAGGACAACCCGCGCTGGCAGGACGACGCCGCAGCCATTCCCGAACGCAGCCGGCTCTACAACGAGTCGCTCGATTTGTATTTGTTTCCGGCACTTTTTTACGGTTCGGATTCCGGGCCCGCCGCACGCGGGCTTTGGCGCGCGGCCAAGGTCTACCAACTCTGCGGTGAGCCGGCCCGCGCGACTGAATGCGCGCGGGATATCGTCGCGATGTATCCCGGCTCGTCCTTCGCCCGCGAGGCCTCGGACCTCATCGCCTCGCTGCCGGAGGACGTCCGTTCCACCGACCCCGAAAAAGAGGCGCGCGAGGGAGTCCCCCCGAAGGCGGAGGCGCCTGATCCCGCGCCCGATGACAAGCCGATCAAAAAAACGACCAGGAAAAAAACCAATGAAAAAAAGACCCAGAAATAACCGTGCGGTTGCCGTTTTAACTGTTCTCGCGATGGCCCTGCCGCTCACCGCCAGCGCGGCGGGAACCGAAACTCAGAAGAGCCTTCTCGACCTTTACCGGGAGGGAGGGCCGGTGATGCATCTCATCGCAATGTGCTCGATGGCGACCATGGCTCTCTGCGCCTACTGCATCCTCATGTTCCGGCGGGGAAAGCTGATGCCGCCGCTTGTCGTCTCCCGGCTGAACGAGCTCATCAGCCAGCGCGAGCTCCCGGCGGCCTACAAATTCTGCCAGGCGAACCCGGGACCGCTTACGCGCGCGCTTGCTGCAGCCCTCACGAAGGCAAACTACGAGCGGGACATGTATAACAAGGTGGCGATGGAGAACGCGGTGGCCGACGAGTGCTTCCGCGAGGAGACGAAGATGATGGTGGTCGTGAACTATCTGAACACGTTCGCGGTCCTTGCGCCGATGATCGGGCTGCTCGGGACGGTCGCCGGGATGATCACGAGCTTCAGCGCACTGACCGCTGGGAAGGCCGAGGCGAGCGACCTCGCGAAGGGCATCGGCGAGGCGCTCATCGCCACCGGCGGCGGACTCCTTCTCGCGATCCCGGCGATGTTCCTGTATTTCTTTTTTCGAGGCATGGTCACCTCCAACATGGCCGATGTTCACCAGGCCCTCTCGCATATGCTCGACCTCTTTACCGGCGAGGCGCGGGGCGTTCCGCCGGCCAGCGAGCCGCCTGCTCCGGAGTTGGAGCCCTCGCCGGAGGGATACGAGCCGGTTCCCGAGTAAATCCTGCTATGTCCGCACTGCACCGCCGGCGCCGCCGGATCCACCACGAGGAGATCGGTCTGCAGATCGCACCGATGATTGATGTCACGCTGCTCCTGCTCTTCTTCTTCATGCTTTCGGGCAAGCTGACCAAGGGCGAGAAGCTTCTGGATATCAAAGTCCCTCCGGCTACGGCCGGGAGGGCGCCGGTGGATGAGGGCGACCGCGATGTTGTGAACATCGATGCCGACGGACGGCTCTTCAGCGGGAGCCGGCCGGTCACAGCCAAGGAGCTTGCCGCGCATCTCAAGCAGCGCTTCAAGGATTACCCGCCGCTCAAACTCTATGTGCGGGCCGATGCGGCCACGCCGGGCAAGCGGATCAAGGAAGTCATGGCGATTGCGAGCGAGGCCGGGGCGATCGAGGTCATCTTCGGGGTCATCACCAGATGAGGCGGATCATCCATCCCCAGATCGAGCTGCAGATCGCGCCGATGATCGATGTCTGCTTTTTGCTCCTCTTTTTTTACATTCTCACTTCGAAGCCGGTGAAGCCCGAAGCCGACATGAGCCTGACCCTTCCGGGGACGGTCGCGCAGGAAGAGACGCTCGACATCCCGGACGAACAGAGGATCACGATCCAGGAAAACGGCCAGATCGTTCTTAACGACCTGCCGATGGACACCCCCGCAAGCAAGGATCTGCCCGCCCTCTACGTCACCCTCAAGCGCTTCAAGCAGTCCGCCGATGCCAGCAAGAGCGAGGCCCTCATCACCGTCGATGTGGATGACGCCGCATGGCACCAGCGCGTCGTCGACGTGCTCGACGTCTGCGCGAGGGCGGGCATCCGCGGCGTTACCTTTGCGGGAACCGGAGAGGAGGAGGAATGACCTCAAGGGAAGCCAGAGGGCAGAAGGGACGGGTCCGCCGGATCGTGATCATGGTTGTGCTGATCAGCGTCGGAATCCACGTCGCCGCGGGCGTCATCGCGGGGATTGTCATCGTGGCCCGCTACCTCACGGCGCCGCCGGCCGAGTTCAAGGTTGTGCGAGACATCCGGATTCCCGCGAAACAGCGCGAGCACAAGATGGCCATGGCCGCCTTTGACGGCATGGCCTCCAAGCCGTCGTTCAACGACAAGATGCAGAGCATCCGCCCGACGGCGTTCGCACTGCCCGAACTTCCGAAAATGCCGGTCGACCAAATGCTGCCGCTCGATCCGGCCGCGCTGGTGGCCGATCAGGTATCGAGCCTCGTCGGCAGCGCCGGGCTGGGGGATGGCCAGGGATTCGGGGCGTCGGGAAATGCGGGCGCGACACTCGCCGGAACCGGGATGACATTTTTCGGCATCCAGTCGAACGGTCAGCGGATCCTCCTGCTTTTCGACGTTTCAACGAGCGTGGTCAACAAGGCCGCCAAGGCCGGCGTGCCCCTCTCGAAGATCAGGGAGGAGACGGCCACCCTCATCAGCAAGCTGCCGATCACCGCGCGGTTCGGTATCATCCAGTTCACCCAGAATTACAAACCGTTCAGCGACGAGTTACTGCCGGCGACCGATGCCAACCGCGCCGCCGCCCTGGAATGGATCGACGGGGAATGGGTCGAATCCGGTTCGATGGGGCGCTCGAAAAAAGTGACGGCCAACCCGCGGGGGTTCGCCGGAGTCCTCGAGCGTGCGGCGGAAATGAAGCCCGACGTCATTTATGTGATCAGCGACGCCAGCTTCCAGTGGAAGCAGGACGGCCCGATCGAGACGATCCCGTGGAGGGTGCTCAAGGCGGTCAGCGAGGGCCCGCTGCAGCAGGCGGGAGGCTGCAAGATCCACCTGATCGGCTTTGAGATGAAGCCGGAGGACAAGCGCGAGGTGGCCGCGATCGTCCGGAAGTCGGGCGGGAAGCTGCAAGAAATGCAGTAGCCCGCGAAGAATTGCCGCATCGGAATTGCAAGGGAAGGCGTATCCATTTAACCTAACATCGCTATGAAGATCTCCCAGCAAGCTGCCGCCCGCCAGTTCCCCCCATTCAGCCTCACCGGACTCCTCCGGAGCACGTTCGCCCCCCGCGCCGGACAGAGGATCTGCGTCCTCATCGACCTCGCGGATCCCCGCAACATCAAGGACTTCGCGTTCCTGAGCGATCCCTCGCTCCCGATCCAGAAGAACGCCGTGACCCATTTCTACGAGGGTCTGAAAAACAGGACTCTGGCCGAGCTCGGGCTCAAAGGCGGAGAAATCTATGCTTATGAGGTGACGGGCGGCAGCAACCTCGACCTGCCGGACGAGGCATTCACCCCCTCCGGCAACCAGGTCAGCCTGGAGCGCGACGTCTATCCGAACTACGACATCATCCTCTGCATCTCGACATTCTCGGCTACCGCACCGCTCACCGCATTTGCGAAGCAGTTCGGGTTCCGCGGGGCGACCCTCCACGGGGTCAACGACATCATCCTGGGCTCCGGGCTCGCGGTGGACTACGACGAGGTCAGCGCCGAGGCCGAAAAGCTCCGGCTCGGAATGACCCGCGCCGACAGCGTCGAGATCGATTTCCTCCATGACGGCGCAACCCACACGCTCCGCCTCGACCTCGGCAGGCAGGAGGCCCAGAAGAGCCACGGCCTCTGCCGCGGCGACGAGCCGGATGTCGCCAACCTCCCCGCAGGCGAGATCTATTTTGTCCCGACCGGGGCTGAGGGCGCCTTCCCGATGAAATACGAGGACGGGACGATGGGGCTCATGCGCGTCAAGGGGGGCAGGATCGTAGCGGCGGAATTCCTCTCCGGCGACGCTGCCACCGTGGCAGCGCATAACGCGAAGCTTGCCTCCGACCCGGTGACCGGCGAACTCGGCGAGCTTGGCTTCGGGACGCAGATCCTTCCGTTCTCCGGCCGGGACATCCAGGACGAGAAGATCCGGGGGACGATCCACGTCGCCACCGGGCGCAGCGACCACCTCGGCGGTTCGCTCACGCCGGAAAAATTTGCGAACCACAAAAATGCCACGCACGACGACATCCTTTTTTCTCCCGACAAGACGCCCGGCATTCTCGTGACCCAAGCCAGGATGTTCCGCAACGGAGAGACCAAGGTACTCATTGAAAACTTCGAGCCGTCGGATTATCTGAACGGGCTGTTGGCATGAGCTGCGCATGAGGGGTCGACACCTTTGCTCCCGCCTGCAGCCGGGGAATCTGAAACTTCCCCTGCGGCAGGTGCGCAGCGGGAATTCCTTGGATCTTTTCTTCCCCTTCCGGATTGCCGCGGTTTAAAGTTGGCCATGAGTTTGTTGAATCCGACCGCCGTGCCCGACGCATCGGGCCATTTTGGCCAATATGGGGGGATGTTTGTCCCCGAGACGCTGATGACGGCGTTGCAGGAGCTTGAGGCGGCCTACAAAGCGGCGAAGAACGATCCGGAATTCCAGCGCGAGCTGTCCGGCCTTCTGGGGGATTTCTGCGGGCGCCCGACGCCGCTTTATTTTGCCGAGCGCCTGACCGCGCAACTCGGCGGCGCGAAGGTCTACCTCAAGCGGGAAGACCTGCTGCACACCGGGGCCCACAAGATCAACAATGCGATCGGCCAGATCCTCCTGGCGCGCCGGATGGGCAAGAAACGGATCATCGCCGAGACCGGGGCCGGCCAGCACGGAGTCGCCACGGCCACCGCAGCCGCGCGCTTCGGGCTCGAGTGCGTGATCTACATGGGGGCTGTGGATATGGAGCGGCAGGCGCTGAATGTGGCGCGGATGCGGTTTCTTGGCGCGAAGGTTGTTGCCGTCACGGCCGGGCAGGCGACCCTCAAGGAGGCGATCAACGAGGCGATGCGCGACTGGGTGACGAATGTGCGGACGACCCACTACATCCTCGGCAGCGCGCTCGGCTCGCATCCGTATCCCATGATCGTCCGAGACTTTCATCGCGTGATCGGCGACGAGACGCGGAAACAGATCCTCGAGCGCGAGGGGCGCCTGCCCGATCAGCTTGTGGCCTGCGTGGGCGGGGGCAGCAACGCCATCGGTTTCTTTTATGCATTCCTCGGCGATGCCGGTGTAGCCCTGACCGGCGTTGAGGCGGGGGGTGAGGGGATCACGCGCGGACGCCACGCCGCGCGGTTCCAAGGCGGAAAACTTGGCGTCCTCCAGGGCACTAAAACCTGGCTGCTTGCTGATGCGGACGGCCAGATCGAGCTCACGCATTCTGTTTCCGCCGGCCTGGACTATGCCGCCATCGGCCCGGAGCACAGCTACTACCGTGACCTTGGCCGGATCACCTACGACTACGCCACCGATGCCGAGGCCCTCGCGGCGTTCCGGACGCTTTCGGAGATCGAGGGGATTATTCCGGCATTGGAATCCGCGCACGCGATCGCGCACGTGATCAAGGTCGCCCCGGCCCTGCCGGCCGACAACATCCTGGTGGCAAACCTGTCCGGGCGCGGAGACAAGGACGTCCAGCAGGCCGCGGAAATGCTTTTATAGTCCGGCCGCCTCGCGGTAGAGCGCTTCGATGTTTGCGATCTGACGCCCGGCGGAAAATTTGTCGCCGACCGCGTCGGCTCCGGCCTTCGCAAGCGAGGAATACAGGCCGCTGTCTCCGGCGAGCCGGGCCATTGCCCCGGCGATTGCCTCGCAGTCCCCTTCATCGCAGAGTAGCCCGGACTCGCCGTCTGTCACGACCTCCGGGATGCCTCCATGCCGCGTGGCCACAACGGGAAGCCCGCCCGCCATCGCTTCGAGCATGGCATTCGGAATCCCTTCCACATCCCCGCCCACCGTTTCGCTCGGCTGGAGAAAGATGTGGGATTGGCGGTAGAGACCTGCGAGCGCCTCCTGGCTGAGGAACCCCGCGAATCGCACGCGCTTGTCGACGCCGAGTCGGCTGGCGAGCTCCCGGAGTTCTTCGTCCATCGGTCCTTCGCCAGCGATGGTGAAGATGGCGGCGGGATATTTCCCGGAAAACCTGGCGAACGCACGCAGCGCTGTCGGGATTCCTTTTTTGGGAACGAGCCGTGCCGCCTGAACAATTCTCCACGCGCCGTCGTCGGGCGCCTGCCGGCTGGCAAATGCGATCGGGGGGAGGACGGTCCGCATGATTCGGAGCTTGTGCGCCGGACATCCCAGAGCGGCGACCCGCGAAGCGAGCTGTTCGGAGCGGCACAAGACCAGCGCGGCGCGCTCGAAAACCTCGGCTCTGGCGCGCCCATAGCCGGACGTCGCCATCGCCCCGGTGACGTCCGATCCGTGGAAGGACACAACCGCCGGCACCTCGATGCGCCTGAAAAGCGGCAAGAGATGGACAGCCACATTTCCGAAAAAAACATGGAGGATCGCTGCGCGGTGACTTCGCAGGCAGTCCGCCATCCGCCCGGCCTCGGACGCTGTGAGCTGCCATGGTCTTCCCGTCGCCTGCTCGATGGCCCGACCAAGAAAGCGGGCGCGGGAGCGTGGGATGATTTCGAGCCGGGGGACCGGCCAATCGCCCACGCGCTTCTGCGTCATTACCAGCGGCGAAAAGGTTTCTAGCCCGGAAATCTGACGGTGGACATGCAGCATCTCCGCTGGCAGGAATGCCGCGCAGAAGAGTGCAACAACCGGACGTTCACCATTCAACGCCGATGACCGTCAGTGCCGGCGCATGGAAGGGCGTGGCTGGGCCGAAATCCTTGGAGACAAGCTTTTCGCCGCTGCCGAATTTCGCGGGCGCGAGCGGGTTGATGGCCTGCCACGGCTTTTTCGTGACAAAAACGTCCTTCACAATCCCTTCGATTGTCGGGGTTGGTGCAGCCGCTTCAGGCACGATCTCGCGCTGACGCCCTGCAGGGGCAACAAAATCCTGGGCCATCGCCACGCCGCCAAGGAGGGTAAAAACTGCAACGGTCGCCTTCATGACTCACCCTTACCACCGGTTGTTTCCTTCGGCAAGCTCTGAGGGATGCCGCCCCCTGGCGGGTTACGGCTCCTTCTTGTTGCGCGCCAGTTCGGCAGCCAGCAATTTCGGGTTCTTGGCGACTCCCAAGGATTTCTCCGACGAGGCCGCCACGCCCAGTGTCCGGCCATCCGCAGCGAGTGCACGGACGAGCCAGCCCGAGATCTTTTTGCCCTCGGTCGAGATCAGCGGTGTGTCGTAATTCACAACGGTTTTCTTTCCGCGGGACGAGTTGGTGAACGACGGGGAGCCCTCGCCTGTCTCCAGCTTTTGAGACCCGGCGGGAATGACCATTTCGCCCTCCGAACCGCTGAGAACGAAGAACGCCTCAACGGTGACCGGGACTTTTGTCCGTCCCGTCTGGGTCACTGTGACAATGATTTCCTTGGTGACCGTTTTGTCGACCGAGTAAAACCCCTCTCCATTGTTGAAGCGGTCATTGATCTTTGCACCGGTATTGACCTTGCATTCGAGCCGGACATTTTCTTTATCGAGCTGGTCGAACGGTTTCGGTTCCACCGGCGTGGGCTTTGGCGTGGGGGTTGGTTCCGGTGTGGGCGTCGGCGTCGGCTGGCTCTCGAGCGGGTTGAGGCTGACGCCTGGAATAATCGGGTTCAGCGCATCGTTGACCGATTGGGCCAGCGTGAACGGCCACTTGGGATCCCGGAAGTAGGCCGGGTTGGAGGACTTCAACTCGTTCACCTGCTGGATGAACTTGTGGTTGAGTTCGGACTTCGGATCGGCCAGCGAGGGGAACTCCTTGACGGCCTTTTTTTGCCAGTCGGCGACCGTCAGTTCGGGTGGCGCCTCCGGCGTTTCAGGTTTCACCTCGGCGGGCTTTTCCGGGCCGGCAGAAGGCGGTGCGGGTTTTGATTCCTGTTCGGGGGCCGGGGGAACGTCCGCAGCGATCTTGTTATTTCCGTAAGGTGTTCCGAAGTAGGTTTGATCCGCGCGGCATTCGCAGATGCAAGACACGAGGAGGAATGTGGAGATACCCGCAAGACGGAAGGCAGTCATTCTGAGACGAAATAAAGCACATCGTGCCGGTTTGGCGAATCAAATTGCCGTGGCCGAGCGGCGCTGGACATCCGCCGGGCCGGCAGGGGCCAGAAGCGCCTTGAGCAACATGCCCCATACGCGGAGGCGGGGGACTTTGCAGCGGGTTTGCCCTGGGTGGGATTCCACAAGATCGAGCGTGGCGCGTCCGAGGAAGAGCGGCAGAAGGCAAGCTGCTCGCAGCCGGCGGGGAAGGACCGCCGAGCTGTATCGCGCGCCGGCCGCGAGGTGCTGACGCGCGAGGTCCATTTCCTGCGCCACCCGGCCGGTCGGGATGTAGGCTCTTCCGATGGCGTCGTCGGCCCGGACATCCCGCAGAATATTGACAAGCTGTAGCCCCTGACCAAAACATTTTCCAAGCTGCAGCATGCGCTCCGGGGTTTCGGTGGAATAGCCGCGAACGTGTTTGAAGCAGAGGGTGGTCCAGAACTCCCCGACCGAGCCGGCCACAAGGTAGGTATAGTGCTCAAGCTCGCCGGGCGTGAGCGGTGGCGGCGCTGGTCCGCCGAACCGTTGCAGATCGAACATCTGTCCATCCCGGATCTTTTCCCAGACCCCGCCGATGGCATCCCGGTCAGGTGAGTCATCCCATGCATCGAGCAGCTCCGGTAGCATCGCCAGAAGGCGACCCTCCGCCCCCGGGACCGCCGGGCAGTGCGGTAGGGCTTTCGGGAGGCTCTCGAACAGCTTGAGCCTGTCTTCGATGGAAGCCGGGATGGCATCCGCGATCGTGTCGGATGCCCTGGCCAGAAGATAGGCCAGGGAGAGCGAACCGCGAACCGCGCACGGAAGCAGCCTCAATGAAAGGTAAAATGAGCGCGAGACATCCTTGAGCAGGGGGTCGAAACAGTAGCCGGTTCCGAGGGAACGCAGAAGTGAGGGACGGCTCTCCCCGCGGGGATCGCGGGAACTCAATCCTCGTGCATCCACGTGCAGAACGTCTTGACCAACGCGCCCGATATTTCCGTAAGCCGGAGCTGGGTCTGGTCGAGATACTGGTGGAGGCCTGTGCGGAAAACCGACTCGATCGTGGTGTAGTCGAGGTTCGAGCGCAGGATCCCGCAAAGCCGCTCGGCCTCGTTGCTGAAGTGCGTGCGCTCGCTTCCGGAAATGTTGTGCAGGGCAAGATCCAGATGGTCCACGCAAAAACGAAGGGACCGCGGGAAGCGGTCGTGCAGGATCAAAAACTCGGCAACCTGCCAGCCGCTCACCCGGCCATGGGAAATTTTCAAGAAGGCCTCCATCGCGCTGCAAGACCGCAGCACCGCCATCCACTGGGTGATGTCGACGTTTCCGCCCACGCGCTCGCCGCTCGGCAGCAGGATGTGGTATTTGATGTCCAGGACGCGCGAGGTCGAGTCCGCCCGCTCCAGGAATTTCCCGGCACGCAGAAACTCCCAGCCCTCACCGTGCGTCATCGTGGCATCGGTGATTCCCTGGAACGAATGCAGCGAATCGACGAGCGAGCGGTAAAAATCGATCGGGCTTTCGGCGAACGTCGAGCGCGCCGAGGGGCTGTGCAGATAGAGGTAAAGCCGGTTGATCTGCTCCCACATCTCGCTCGAAATCTGCTCGCGAACAGTGCGCGCATTCTCCCGCGCGATCGAGACGCACGAGATGATCGAATGGGGGTTCTTTTTCTCGAAGGTCACGAACGACATGACGTTGTCCCCGGTCAGCTGGGAGTGGATCTCGTTGAAGAGTTCCTGGTCCTCGAGCGTCGCTAGGATCGGCTGCCAGTGATTGGCGCCCGTGCCGCCGTGCTGGTCTTCGAAGTCCAGCAGAAGCTGGATGTTCACATCGAGGATGCGGGCATTGGCTTCGGCGCGCTCGATGTAGCGGCTCAGCCAGAAGCAGGCGTCGGCCACGCGGCTCAGCATGGCGCACCCCCCTCGTCGTCGAGAACCCACGTGTCCTTGCTGCCTCCGCCCTGCGAAGAGTTCACGACCAGCGATCCCTTGCGCATGGCCACCCGGGTGAGTCCGCCTGGAATGATCGTCGTCGTCTTCCCGGCAAGGATGTAGGGGCGCAGGTCAATGTGCCGGCCTTCGATCGATCCATCGCAGTAGCACGGCGAGCGCGAGAGGTTGATCACCGGCTGCGCGATGTAGCCGCGCGGGTCGGCAATGATGGCCGCACGGAATTTCTCGATCTCCTCCTTGCTGGCGTGCGGGCCGATCATCATCCCGTAGCCACCGCTCTCGTTCGCCGCCTTGACCACTAGGTTTTCAAGGTTTTCAAGAATGTATTTCCGGTCGCTCTCAACCGCGGACAGAAACGTTTCCACGTTCGGCAGGATGGGTTCCTCGCCGAGGTAAAATTTGATCATCGCCGGCACGTAATAATAGGTGACCTTGTCGTCGGCCACGCCGGTTCCGAGGGCGTTTGCAAGGTTGACGTTGCCTGCGCGGTAGGCCCCGACAATCCCGGGAACACCCAGGACCGAATCCTTGCGGAAAACCGTGGGATCCAGGAAATCATCGTCGACCCGCCGGTAGATGACATCGACCTGCTTGAGGCCCTTGGTCGTCTTCATGAAGACCCTGGAGTTTTCCACCACCAGGTCCGGGCCGACCACAATTTCGATGCCCATCGAGCGGGCGAGAAACGAGTGCTCGAAATACGCGGAATTGTAAATCCCCGGGGTCAGCACGACCACGGTCGGATCGGGGTTTCCATGGGGCGCCACATGCCGGAGTGCCGCCAGCAGCTCCTGGGGGTAGCGGTCCACAGGGCGTACGGCGTAGCGGTTAAATAGCTTCGGGAAAACCCGCTTCATCGCCTGGCGGTTCTCCAAAAGATACGAAACCCCGGAAGGACAGCGACCGTTGTCCTCAAGGACCATGTAGGTGCCGTCGGCGCCACGGATCAGATCGGTGCCGCAGATGTGGATGTAGATCCCATGAGGAACATCCAGGCCGACCAGTTCGGGCCGGAAATGCTTTGCGCTGCGGATGATCTCACCCGGAATGATCCCCTCCTTGACGATGCGCTGCTCGTGATAGACGTCGTGGAGAAAAAGGTTCAGAGCATTCAGACGCTGGACCAGCCCGCGCTCGATCAGGTCCCACTCGTCGGCAGGAATGATCCTCGGGATCAGGTCAAAAGGCATGATCCGCTCGGTGCCCTCATCGCCGCTATAAACCGTGAACGTAATCCCCTGGTTGAGGTAGGACTTTTCGGCGAGCACCCGCTTGCGGTCAATTTCCGCGGTTGTCATCTCGCAAAACCGCCTTCTCAGCAGCTCGTAGTGAGGTCGAACCTGCCCGTCCTCAACGAACATCTCGTCAAAAAAATGCCCCGACTCGTATTGGTCAAAACTTCCCTGCATCCTGCTCTGGAAAGTGACAAAGACTTTGCGATGTGCAAAGCGAAAAATGCGGGTCAGTTCCCGGCCGCCTCGAGCGGGTCGGATTCGCAGGGCATCGAGGTGCCGCCGAATTTGGGATAGATGAAGCGGGCGGTGATCGACTGGGCGCGTGTGATCCCGCGGGCCGACGCGACCTCGTGATCGGCAAGGAAAGCCAGCGAGGCCAGCAGGAGACCGGAGCCGAGCCCGCGGTTGCGGTATTCGTGAAGCACGCAGGGTCCGGTGACGAGATGGCTTGGCGCGTCTGCGGCGGTATCGAGCAGCGAGGCGCCGATGATCCTCTGGCCGTGCAGCAGCACGATGCAGGAGGGCGAGGGGTCCGCAAACTTTATGGCCATGCTGGCGGTGAC
Organism: uncultured Chthoniobacterales bacterium; assembly: GCA_964467415.1. GTDB lineage: Bacteria > Verrucomicrobiota > Verrucomicrobiia > Chthoniobacterales > Terrimicrobiaceae > CAYXRX01. Next base: position 37,596 of record CAYXRX010000021.1, on the reverse strand, counting down.
ATTGGCCACAATGATCCGGCTGATGTCGCCCCAGGAGGGATCCATCGTGAATGCGCTCGTGATGGTTTTTTCGACGGCGTCCTCCTCGTCCTTATCCGCCGGCCGGATGACAAGCGGGGAGACGTCGGCGCCGGCCACTGAAAGCCCCGCGGTTTTCCATTCGAAGCAAAGCCAGGAGATCATGGGCGGGTCTGAAGGAATAAAATCGGGCGGCTCATTGACGGATCAGGAGGCTCCTTGATCGTCACGGGATACCCACCAGACGGAGCCGATGAGGACCAAAATGATAATGGAAAATGCGGAAAATGAAAGCATGGACAGCGGGCGCGGAATCCCAAGTTTTCGGCTCTGAGTCAATAACAATCCATAAGTCGCCGGAGAATCACTTCAGGGAAATCGCGAAGAAGTCGCGGAAAACCGCCCGGTAGACCTTTCTCTTGATCGGGGGCACCCATGTGATTCGGAAGGCGTCGGGGAGGATCCAGCGGTGGGCTCGAAATTCCGAACGGTCAACCCGGATAGCGTCTTCTGCCTTTCCGAGAACTTCCGCGAGGAAGTAGATTTGCTCCTGCCCGTCGAAGCCCTCCTTGCGGAAGCCGGGGCGGAACGTGTAGCGGTACGGACCCCGGTGCAGGACGGTCCGGTAGCTCTCCGGGTCCAGCGAGATTTCCTCCCGGACCTCGCGGTGCAGAGCCTCGAGATCGGTTTCGCCTTCCTTCGCTCCGCCTTGCGGAAACTGCCAGGAGCCCGGAAACCCGCTCCGCTCGCAGACGAGGATTTCCCCGTTGGAGCGCGAGAGGATCAGGGCAACATTTCGACGGAAGCTGGGCATCGTTCAGACGTGCGGTTGCTGCTGCGTGAGGCAGTGGAACGCCCCCAGCCCCCAGATCAGCTCCCGGCAATCGACCGGCACAATGCGCCGACCAGGGAAGGCTTCCTTCAAGACCGACTCCGCCCAAGCGTCGTTGCGCTCGCCGTAGACCGGAAGCAAAACGATTTCGTTTGCGATGTAAAAGTTGGCGTAGCTGGCCGGAAGGCGCAGGCCGTCGCGGATGATTCGCGACGGCATCGGAAGCGTGAGTACGCGCAGCGCCTGGCCGTCAGGCAGCCGCATGGCATGGAGGCGGTCGAGGTTCATCCGGAGCGGCTCGCAGTTCGGATCGTTGGTGTCATCCTCCACGACAGTGACCACGGTGTTCGGGGAGACGAACCTCGTGATGTCATCGACGTGGCCGTCGGTGTCATCCCCCTCGATGCCGTCCCCCAGCCAGAGGATCTGGGTGACACCGAGGACCTGCTGGAGCTTGCGCTCGATGTCGTGCCGATCGAGCTTGGGATTGCGGTTCGGGTTCAGCAGGCAGCTCTCGGTGGTCAGCACCGAGCCGGCGCCGTTGACGTCGATCGAGCCGCCTTCGAGCACGAAGCCGCCGCAGTCGAACAGCGGCAGGCCGAGCGCGGCCGCAACTTTGACCGGCACCTCGTCGTCATCGTCGAAAGGGGAAAGCTTCCATCCCCAGGCATTGAAGCCGAAGTCCACCACCGCGAGCCGTGGAGAGGTCTTCCTGCGGAGAAAAACAGGACCGTGGTCGCGGCACCACGGCTCGTTGGTTGCGATGTGGAAAAACTCGATTCGCTCGGGAGGGGCCTTCCGCAACAATCCGCGCACTGTTTTTTCCTGGGCCGCGTCCAGAACATTGATCCGCACGGTCTCCGATTCGGCAAGCGCTTCGGCCATCTGAACAAACGCCGGGATGACGCGGGCGTAGGAGTCGGGAAAGCTGTTGCATCCGGAATGGGGCCACGAGAGCCAGGTCGCTTCGTGACGCTCCCATTCCGCGGGCATCATGTATCCTTGTGAGGCAGGTGTTGCTGAGCTCATTGCACCTCAACATCCTTGCGGATGCGGGGGGAACACAAGCCGAATTTTTCCGGCATTCCGGACGCTGGGAATTTCTATTTCCGCGCCGCGGGAATCTGTTATCATGCGAGCCATGAGCAACCACATCTATAAAAAAATCGAGCTTGTCGGATCCTCGCCGGACAGCATCGAGGAGGCGGTCCAGAACGCGCTCACGAAAGCTTCCCAGTCGCTGCGCAACCTCCGCTGGTTCGAGGTGGTCGAGACCCGCGGCCAGATCGAGGACGGGCGGGTCGCCCACTGGCAGGTCACGATCAAGGTCGGCTTCACCCTCGAAAACTGAGCTCCGCAATGAGCTTTGCCCTGACGGCTCCGGCGGCATCCCGCCACCGCGGGTGGTTCGTTTTTGGCGGCGTGGTTTCGATCCTTGTTGGAGCCTTCGCGATCGCCGCGCCGAACTTTTTCTCCTTGATCCTGACCCAGCTGCTTGGCGCGTTCTGCCTTGTCAGCGGGCTTGTGGGGCTCTTCCTGGCGGTTTTCGGCAAGGATCGCCCGCACCGGTTTTTTTCGGGCCTGTCGGGTGTGATCCGCATTGCGGCCGGGGGCGCGCTTTTCATCTGCACAACGTCGGGAATGATGATCCTGACGATCATCCTCGCCGTGGTGTTTCTCACCGAGGGGATCGTCTGCGTCGTCACCGCCCTGCGGATGCGCGACAATCCCGCTTGGATCTGGCTTCTGCTCAACGGTGTGGCCGCGCTGGTCCTCGGCGGAATGATCTACGCACGCTGGCCGCTTGATGCGCTTTGGGTCATCGGCCTGCTTTACGGGATCCAGTCGATTTGTAGCGGGGCCGCCATGCTGGCCCTGGCCCTCACCGTCAAGAAGACCGCCTGACGCCGCCCTGTTCGTGCGGATGGCCTATCGGGGCCGGACCTTTGTTCCGGCGCGCCCTCAATGCTTGCCCAGATAGCCTGAGACGCCGTCTTGTGTGGGCTGCATCGCATCCTTGCCCTTGCTCCAGTTGGCCGGGCAAACCTCGCCACACTGCTCAAAATGCTGGAGGGCATCGACCGTGCGCAGAACCTCCTGAACGCTGCGCCCGATCGGAAGATCGTTCACCAGCTGGTGGCGGACGATTCCGCTCCGGTCGATCAGGAAGAGACCGCGGAAGGCGACGCCTTCATCCGAAAGGACCCCGTAGTCGGTGGCGATCGTGCGGCGGATGTCCGAGACGAGTGGATACTCGATGCCCTGGATGCCGCCTTGGTTCTTCGGCGTGCTGAGCCAGGCAAAATGCGAGAACTTGCTGTCGATGCTCACTCCGAGAACCTCCACGTTGCGGTCGTGAAACTTCCCGAGCTGTTCCTGGAAGGCGTGAAGCTCCGTCGGACACACGAACGTGAAGTCCAGCGGGTAGAAGAAGAGCACGACATACTTCGAGCCGCGGTAGCTTGAGAGGACGACCTGGGTGAACTGTCCGCGATGCACGGCATCGGCGGTGAAATCGGGTGCGGGTTTTCCAACGAGGTTGCTCATGTGTGTTTGATAGTTTGAGCGGCCGAGGGTAGGAGGCTCGCCGGTTTTGTCAAATGCGATGCGCCCGCCGCGGGGGATCACATGGTTTTCTTTTGAAATCAGGCGGCGACTCCTGCACAGTGGGTGTGCTTTGCTGACCGGCCATGCCTGCGGGAACCCCGCGGGCATGAGTCTCTCACCTAAATGACCCTTCCCATTCACACCAGGAACCACGGCCTGATCACGCGGCCCTCGAAGTGGGCGCTGCTCGGCATCGCTGCGGGCCTCGTGCTGGTCGCCGCTCTTCTGGCAGTCCTCATCCTGCCCCGCATGCCGGCCTTCAAGAAGTGGCGCTGCGAGCGTCTTGCCGACGAGGCTTCGCGGTCGATGGACGCCGGCGACTGGGCGGACGCTCAAAGCAAGGTCATCGCCGCCTACCAGCTGGAGCCGGCCAACCCTGCTGCCCTCCGGGCCGCCGCCAGACTGAATGCGGCCGCAGGGCTGCCCGATGCCCTCGTCTTCTTCCGCAATCTGATGACAAGCGGCGGAGCGACCAGCGAGGACTACGTCAACTACGCGGATATCCTCCTGCGCTTCGGATCCTATCAGCTTTTTCAGGATGCTCTCGGCGAGGCGGAGAAGCGTTTGCCGAAGGATGTGAGGCTCCAGGTTCTGCTTGCCCGCTATGCGCTGGTCGCCGGGGATGGCGAGGCCGCCTCGCGCAACCTGCGGGCCGCGCTTGCCTCGGACGAACTCACCAAGGGCCAGAAGGTGGATGTCGCCTTGCTGATGCTATCGCTGCCGCAGGTGGAGGACCGCCGCCTCGGCGGGCAGACGCTTTGCCGGATCGCCGAAGCCGACGCCGAGGGCGCGCGCCGGATTCTCGCCTCCGTCCTCGCCGCTCCCGGCACGCCGGATGACGTGCGTGAGCAGGCGGCGGCCATTTTGAAAAACCTCCCCGGCAGCTCGTTCGAGGGAAAGGTGGAGGCTGCACATGCGATGATCAAAATCCATCCCGGGCGGAGGAAGGAGGCGATCGATCAGCTTGTGAGCCAGGCAAAGTCACCGGATGAGCGCCGTGCCGTGGCGGCTCTCCTGGTGCGGCTTGGCGAAAATGAGCGCGCATTGGAATTTGCTCCTCTCGTTGCAGTGCGCTCCCGCCGCGATCTCTTCCTGATCTGGCTCGATGCCAAGGCCGGGCTCGGACAATGGGACGAGGTTCTTAACGTGCTGCGGTCCGGGCAAACCCCTCTCGAGCCGGCGCTGCGGGACCTCTACATCGCCCGCTGCTACGAGGCCCTCGGCCAGGAGGGCCAGGCCGCCGCCTATTTCGAGCGTGCCGCTAGGGCGCCGACGGAGGACCGGGAACTGCTCTTTTACCTCGCGGGCTACTTCAACCAGAGGGGCCGCGTTCCCATGGCGGAGATTGTCCTCGAGCGGCTGACCCGCGACGCTGTTGCCGCGCGGGGAGCCTACGAGGCTCTGGTGAATCTTTACCGATCCAGGGCGGACACCCGCAAGCTCACCGAAACATTCGAGGCGATGTCGCGGCGGTGGCCCAAGGATGCCGCGGTCAACAACGACCGGAATTACCTTCTTCTCCTGCAGGACCGTGATATCGCGCAGACCTTGGAAAAAAGCCGGGTCCTTGAGGAGGGAAACCCCGACCTCTTCCCCCTCAAGATGACCTACGCACTGGCGCTGCTCCGCTCAGGCCGCTCCGCCGAGGGCTTGAAAGTCTTCGAGCGCTCCTCCGTGCAACTGTCCCAGCTCCTTCCCCAGCAGCGGGCGATTTTTGCGGCCCTCCTCGCGGCCAATGGCATGAGGGACGCCGCCGCATCCGTCGCCGCCACAATCAATCCTGCGGCCCTGCTCCCGGAGGAACGCCGGCTCCTCCCTTAGAGGACCGAAGCCGCAACTTTCCCGCTGCCTCCGCCATCCTCCGCTCCGTCCAGATCCACAAACGCCTGCACGGCGGCCGCAAGGTTCTCGATGCGCACCGGTTTGCTCACGTAGTTGTCCATCCCGGATTCCATGCATTTCTCGCGGTCGCCGGGCAGCGAGAAGGCGGTGCAGGCAATGATGTGCATTCTCGTCCCCGAAGTGTTGTCGGGTGAGGCTTCGCGGTGCCGCAGGCGCGCCACCGTTTCGTAGCCGTCCATCTCCGGCATTTGGATGTCCATGAAGACGATGTCGTATTGCTTCCGCTTCGTCATCTCGAGGCACTCGCGTCCGCCCGCCGCAACGTCGCAGCGCACCCCGATCATTTGGAGAATGCGCTTGATCACCTTCTGGTTGACGAGGTTGTCCTCGACAACGAGGACATCCAGATCGGCCGAAGTGAAATCCGGCTTGTCGAGGATGACGGTTTGATCGCCTTCACTTCCTCGCAGTTGAGCGGGGTCCGGAATGCGCGGGTTGCCGATCGGAAGGGTAATGGTGAAAAGGCTGCCGATTCCCTGCTCGCTGCGGACGCTGATGCTCCCCCCCAGGCGGTCGAGGACCTTGCGGCTCACGGCGAGGCCGACCCCGGCTCCCCCGTGCCCGCGCGAGTTGCTCGCATCGGTCGATCCAAAGGCCTCGAACAGCCGCGGCAGGGCAGCGTCCGGGATGCCGATTCCCGTGTCCTGCACAAGAAACCGGATCGTGCCGGGCTCGCCCGGCTTCACCGAGAGCCGCACAAACCCCCGTTCGGTAAATTTGATTCCGTTGCTCACCACGTTGTGGAGAACCTGCCGGACCCGGCCGGCATCCGCTTCCATGAATCCGGGGGCGTCCACCTCGATATCCAGATCCAGGTCGAGGCTTCGCGCCCGCGCCTCGGGAGTCTGCGTGGCAATGATTTCCCTGGCGAGCGCAGCGACCGGAATCGTGACAGGATGGAGCTCGATCCGGCCCGATGCCACGTTGCTGTAGTCGAGCAGATCGTTGAGCAGCAGCAGGAGGCTGTCCCCGCTCGAGCGGATGAGGTGCAGGTATTCGACCTGCTCGGCGCTCAGCGGGGTGTTTTCAAGGATCGCCGTGAAGCCGAGGATGCTGGTGAGCGGCGTCCGGGTCTCATGGCTCATCACCGTCAGGAACTCGCTCTTTGCCCGGTCTGCCGACTCGGCCGCCTCCTTCGCGTTCTTGAGCTTGTGCTCGTAGTCGCGACGGAGCGTGATGTCATGGCCCGCTGCCTGGATCTCCGTGATCGTGCGGTCGTCCGCCACAAGGGCGCGCTGGTTCCACTGGAGCCAGTATTCCCGGTTGCCCTCAAGAACAACCTCGAAATCGTGGGCGATGGAACGGTTGGCTTCGGTCGGCAGCGTCTCCAGAATGTCGGCGCCGCGCATCACTTCCGGCGTGAAAAAGTCCCGGATGTTTTTCCCGTCCACCGACCGGAGGTGGCGTCCGAAAAACTTGGCAAACGCCTCGTTGGCGAGCGTGATCTCCCCGTCGGGCTTGAAGCGGACGATCAGCTCGGTCTGGGTTTCCACAACCGCACGGTAAAGAAGCTGCGAGGATTTCAGGCGGTCGACCATCGACTTGGTGGCCTTGGCGAGCGTGGAGATTTCGTCGTGCCCCTTGAGGAACTTGGCGGGGAGGTCGTCCATGCTGTTGATATCTGCCCGTCGCGCGCTGTTCGTCAGCCGCCTGATCCGGCCGGCCACAAGGAACTCGACCAGCAGCGTCCCGACCACAACCACCGCAATCGAAAATGCTCCGGTAATCCCCAGAAAGAACCGCAGGTTGGAGGTGCCGTCCAGGTAGGACTGGCGCGCCTCCGCCACCTTGAGGATCAGAAGCGGCTCGCCCCGGATGTCCCGCAGCAGCGAATAGGCGGCAATCTCATCCTCGGTTCCCTTTGGCGGAACAATCACCGCCTGCTGGTCCTCGGGCGTCTTCTGCCGGAAGAGATCGAAAACGCCTCCGGTGGCCGGCAGGATCGCCAGATCAGCCAGCAGGGAGTTCCGCAGCGTCTGCTCGTAGTCCCCGCCCAGAAAGATCCCGGCAACCGCCCCGGACCACGGCGTCTCCGTGCCGCCAGACTTTGCCACGCTTTCCGCAGCAAAAAGCATCGGTCCAAGGCTGGTCTGCACCAGACCTGTCTTTTTTCCTTCCTGCCCCATCGACTGCACCAACTCGGCCAGCAGAGCTTCATCGGAACTGGTCAGCCGCGCCTGGCCGCCCGGAGCACCCCGGATTTCCACCTGGTCCACCCGGCCCGACGGCGTGACCATCACAAGAAGATTGAAATTAAACTCGGCAAGAAAGCTCGATGCCGACTGCTGGAAGGCCGCGCCATCCAGCCGGTTGTCCTTGAGCCAGAGTTTCAGCCCGGACGCCATCTGCTTCTGCTTTTCCGCCATCCCATCCCTCACCCGCCCAAGCGTCCGCCCGATCCGCTGCGCGTCCAACTGCTCGAACCGCCCCAGAAAAACTCCGGTCGCAAGCACGGCCGTGGAAACCCACATGATCAGGGCCACCCCGGCAAGGCACAGAAATATTTTGATTCGGACGGACATACGCGGATTCTTAAAGGAAGCGTTCTTTATACCCTCGCTCACACACTATACCAAGGGTTCGCTTCTTGAACAGGCGATAGTGCCCGGAAAACCTGCCGCGTGCAACCTGTTTCGTCTAATTTTTTACACTCATGATGTGATGTTCGGAATCCTTTGGCGGTTTTTTGCGAACCCTCAATCAGACCATGTTCATTCCTGATCAGGGAAGCCAGCCTCCAGATGCCTGCGGGCCAATGGCGGTTCGAGCGCGTTTTCAGTGAAAAATTCCGGTTTATGCAACTGGTGTCAGTTGCTGCTTGACATTCTCCGCGCGCTGCACGACGCTATAGGTGTGAAAAAAAGGTCGGGCATAATCAAGCGGATCAGTTCGCTGCTGAGCGTGGCTGCCTCCTTTTATCTGGTCGCGGACGCCTCGGCGCAGACATGGAATGTCAACGCTAACGGAAACTGGTCAACGGCGGGCAACTGGACCCCGGCGACGAGCCCGAATTCCGTCGGCGCCACAGCGACGCTCGGCAGCATCATCACTGCCAACAGGACGATTACAGTAGACTCGAACCGCACGATCGGCACGCTGACGATCAACTCTTCGAATAGCTACACGGTGAGCGGGGGATCGAGGCTCCAGATGGACGTCGCTTCGGGCTCGGCTGCCATTAATATCCTCAGTTCTGGTTCCCCAACGGTTTCGGCCGCGGTCCGGCTGAGCGACAACACGATCATCACTCACTCCGGCTCAGGGCTCTTCACTCTGAGCGGGGTGGTCAGCGAAACCGGCGGAGCGAAGTCGCTGACGCACGCCGGCACCGGAACAACCCTCCTGAGCGGCAGCAACTCGTTTTCCGGCGGGCTGACGATCAACAGCGGGACCGTCCGATTCGGCAATAACAATGCCAATGGCTCCGGCACGCTGACCCTCAACGGGGGAACTGTTGAGGCTTCGGGCGGGGCCCGCACCTTGAACGAATCGGTCACAGTGGGCGGGGATTTTGCCGTTGGTGGAGCCAATAACCTCACCTTGAGCGGGAGCATGGGGCTCGGTGGCTCCGCCCGCACCGTAACCGTGAGCAACACGGGATTAACCACGTTCAGCGGGGTGATTTCCGGCGTGGGAGGGAGCCTTGTGAAAGAGGGTGCCGGCACCCTGTTGCTCAGCAACAATAACTCGTTTTCGGGCGGGCTCACCTTGAACACAGGGACTGTTCAATTCGGCAATGACAATGCTGCCGGCAGCGGGACTCTGACCCTGAACGGTGGGACGATCGAGGCTTCCGGAGGAGCCCGCAGTTTGAATGAGGCAGTCACGGTGGGTGGCAATTTTGCCGTTGGCGGGGCAAACAATCTCACGTTGAGCGGCAATATGAGCCTCGGGAGTTCGGCTCGCACCGTGACGGTAACCAACACGGGGGTGACAACGTTCAGCGGAATTGTTTCCGGGAGCGGAGGGCTCACCAAAGCGGGAGCGCAGACGCTGGTGCTCAGCGCCAATAATACCTACACCGGCGCGACGACGGTCAACGCCGGGACGCTGCGCGCGGGGGTGGCCGGCACGGCATTCGGCAGCAACTCGGCGGTGACGATGGCAAACGTGTCCAGTGCAACTCTCGACCTCAACAGTTTCAATACCTCCATCGGCTCCCTGGCTGGGGGCGGCGGAAGCGGCGGAAACGTCACTCTCGGATCGGCGACTCTGACCACCGGCGGCGACAACACCTCGACGTCTTACGGTGGCGTGATCTCCGGAACGGGCGGACTCACCAAAACCGGAAGCGGTTCACAGACTCTGACCGGAAGCAACTCCTACACAGGCGTAACCACGATCAACGGCGGGGTGCTTTCCGTGAGCGACCTCGCTAACGGGGGCTCCAACAGCAATATTGGCGCATCCGGCAGCGGCGCCGCAAATCTGGTGATCAACGGTGGAACTCTCCAATACACCGGGTCAGGCAGCAACAGCAACCGGTCGTTCACCATCGGCACCGGCGGGGCAACACTTGACGCATCGGGCAGCGGGTCGATGAACCTGACCCAGACCGGGGCACTCGCCTACAGCGGAAGTGGAAACCGGACACTCACGCTGACCGGAACCAGCACCGCAGTGAACAACATCTCTGCCGACATTGGCAACGGCCCAGGAGGGACGACATCCATTATCAAAGACGGAAGCGGCACCTGGCAGATCTCGGGTGACAACACGCTTACCGGAAGCGTCACGATCAACAACGGTCTCCTCCAGATGAATTCCAACACGATCAACGGCGGAGTTCCGGGTGCTTTCAACGTCGGCGATGGCATCGGCGCGGCCGACTCCGCAATCGGACGTAACTTCCAGGAGGGCCAAGTCAGCAACACTTCGACCGTTAGCGTTTTCTCCGACGGATATTGGGATATCAACGCCGCTGCCTATCCGAACAAGGCCGGAAACGCGACTTGGAAAGAGGAGACGGTCGGGCAAATCAACCTTTATGGCGGGCACATCAGTACTGGAGCGACCGGCAGCCTCAACATCAACGCCGCGCTGCCGGGGGTGGGCATCTCCAGCTTCAGCAACCCGCAGACCGCGCTGATCGATGCCACCGGCGGCCAGGTCGTCCTCGGCAACTCGACCGCCAGCTTGACCCGGACGATCAGTGTCGAAGACGGGGCCTCGACGACCGACCTCGAAATTCGCGGGCGTATCGCCAACAGCGTTGACGGAACGGGAGCCGGCTCAAGCGGCATCACTAAAACCGGAGACGGACGGCTGAGCATGACCGGCACGGAGGCGAATACCTACACCGGGGCAACAACCGTGAACGGTGGGACACTGGAGCTTGCCAAGTCTTCCGGCGTGACGTCGATCGCCGGCTCGGCGATTACAGTGAATTCCGGCGGTACGCTTCTTCTTGGAAACAACAACCAGATCAACGACGCCGCGAACCTGACGCTCAATAGCGGCACGCTCTCGACCGGGGATACGGTCGGTTTCAGCGAGACGCTGGGAACGCTGACGCTTTCCGGGACATCGTCGATTGATCTCGGCACCGCGGTCCACCTCCTCCAGTTTGCCAACAGCTCGGCACTCAGCGGTGTCTGGAGCGGTTCGCTCACGATCTACGGATGGACCGGTGTGCCGAATACCAGCGGCACGTCCGGACAGATCTACTTCGGAAACAATGTCACCGGCCTCACAAATTCGCAGCTGTCCCAGATCAGCTTCAACGGGTTTGCCGGCGGCGCGATGCTGCTGACGAGCGGGGAGCTGGTTCCGATGGCTGTTCCCGAGACCGGTACTGTTGTCGCCGCATTCCTGCTCGTCCTGCTCGTGCTCCACCGCGAGATCCGCCAATTCGCTTCAGTCTGGCTTCGCCGGGCTTCCACCCGCCGGACGGCTTGAGTGTCGCAGCGCAACAGGGGCGCCAGCTAAAAAGCAATCGTCGCGGCTTGATTTTTCAGCCGCGTGTTGATTTTCGGCGGGCCATATGGTATTTCCGCACATCGCATGGCCAAAGATGACTGTATCTCAAGCGAGGGGGTGGTGGTGGACGTCCTTCCCGGGACGATGTTCCGGGTTAAGCTCCCCAATGGTCATGTCGTGCTGGCACACATCTCCGGCAAGATGCGCAAAAACTTTATCCGCATCGTCCCGGGGGACCGCGTAACGGTCGAACTCTCCCCCTACGACCTCGGCAAGGGGCGCATTACCTTTCGCGAGCCGGAACCGCCGAAACCCGTCTGAGGCCGCTCCTGGTCAACCTCCGGCCAACCGCTCCAACCTCCCCAGAACATCCGCCTGAAACCGTCCGATCACTCCGGACATGAATTCACCGGTGCTTGGTCCGCCGTCAACAATCAGCGGCGTCATATCCATGGCAAGGCAGACCTGAGTGGCAGAATCGGTGGCATGAGATTGATAAAAGGTCGCATTGGCACTGCGGCGGCCGGTCGTCGCCAAGTCATAGCGTTTTCCCCCCGCGATCTGTGAGTCGAATTGTGCATGCAGCTCCGCGGCGAGAGCCTCAGCTCCGCTCACGTCGGCAACCACCTTCTCCTCATCGTTCATCCAGTCCAGCCCCCGCCAGACCTCGCAGCCGAAAAGGCGTTGAGGACGCTGCCCGGCCGGCAGCCTTCGGATCGCTTCGATCGTGGCCAATGCAACGACGATGTGGGTGTCATGCTTGTCGGCGAAATTGTGGGTGTAAACGATCTCCGGCCGGGCCACCTGAAGGATCCTCTCCAAGTCGTCGACGAGATCTGTCCGATTGGGCGATTTGATCGCGCTGCTCGGGTAATCGAGCTGCACCATGGCGGCATATTGTCCGGCCGATGCGGCGCGGCGCTGCTCGTCCCGGCGGAGCTGCCGCATCTCCACATCGGATAATCCGCTGTAGCGTCCGCTCCGGGGAGCCCCGGCTCCATCCGTGCAGGTCACCCCCCCGAACCACCGGTCCTCATTGGAATAGCATTCCGCAATTCCCGCAAAGGCCATGAACTCCAAATCGTCGTGGTGCGCGCCGATCCCCAGATGGGTTATCCTCGTCAACGCCCGGGGGCTGGAAAGGCCGTCGGGCACAAAGATTTCAGCACCGCTTCGATGGAACTTCAGGTCTTCCGAACATTTGTCCGGTTCCACACTCCGCGCAACGCCGGGAAGCGGTTCAGCGTCTTCCATCTCACAGGATACCGTCGAACCGCAGAACCGCACAATCCGGTCCTGAGTCTCCAGCCTGAAGGGTAGAGTAATTTTGAAAAAATTTTACAGGCACGAGACCTTCCCGGAAAAAAAGATCCAGCATGCTCTTCAGCGCTCCGGGGGTGCTGTGTCCGAAAAAGATCCCAGGCCGTCTTATTTCGCGGCCGGAATCGCCTCAGGCGGCGTCAGGGCTTTTGCCAGCGAAGCAAGCCCCTTGTATTTCTTCCCTGTCTTCTTGACCATTCCGCGGGAGACCAGGTTTTGAAGCTTCTCATAGGCGCGGAGACGGAGCATCTCCTCCCCGCCGCTGGCGGCGTTGCGCGCCCTGAGCCGCTCGTGGACCACGTCAAACAATTGTTTGAACTCGAATGAACTCTTCTTGGACAACACAGCGACCAGTTCTTCGGTCACCAAATCAGGCAGACGACGAGAGAACGCACTTTTCCTTTGCATAAGCATGAGGGTGTATAATTAGCATGAAAATCCCTTCTTGTCAGCCGTTTTTTTGACTTCCCTCCTAATCGTCCCTTCGTATTTTGGCATGTCATGCTAGGCTTGCGCATGGAAAAATGTCTTTTGATCGCAGGAATCTTAGTGGCTGCGACGGCTTTTGGCCAGAATGCCACCGTCGATGCGACCGATGGCGACGCTGGTTCGCCCTACGGGGAGATGCAAGTCCTGGCGCGGGCGATGCAGCTCATCCGCCAGGACTACGTTGACGATTCAAAAGTCGCTTACAAGGATCTGACCTACTCCGCACTTCGGGGGATGCTGGCCGACCTCGACCCGCACAGCCAGTTCATGGAGCCCTCGGACTTCAAAAGCATGCAGGAGGACACCAAAAGCGAGTTTGGAGGGCTCGGAGTTGTGGTGGCACTGAAGAACGGGATCCTCACAATCGTGAACCCGATGGAAGATACCCCGGGATTTGAGGCCGGACTTCTGCCGGGCGATCAGATTTTAAAAATCAACGGTCAGGCGACCGACAAGCTCACGCTCTCCGAGACCGTGGACAAGCTCCGCGGGGAAGCCGGGGAAAAAGTCACGCTCACGATCAGGAGGCCTTCGACCAGAGAGGTTAAGGATTACGAGCTCACGCGAGTGATCATCAAAGTCCCCAGTGTGAAAGATGCCCAAATCCTGCCGAAGCGCGCAGGCAGCGACGCGCGGATCGGCTATGTGCGGATCACGCAGTTCAACGAACCGACCGCCAATGAGCTCGGCAAGGCCCTCGACAAGCTGGAAAAGCAGGGCATGGATGCCCTGATCCTTGACCTCCGCTACAACCCGGGCGGGCTGCTCGGCAGCGCGGTCGATGTCTGCGGGGAATTCCTGCCGCCCGACACCCAGGTCGTCTCAACCCAGGGCCGGACCCCGTCCCGCGAATACAAAACCGCAGAAAAGGGCGGACCGCAGCGCAAATACCCGCTGGCGGTTCTGGTCAACTACGCGAGCGCGAGCGGTTCGGAAATCGTCGCCGGCGCGCTCAAGGACTTGCGCCGCGCCCTCCTGGTCGGCGAGACCACGTTCGGCAAAGGCTCGGTGCAAAGCGTCATCTCCCTCCCTGACGGGTCGGCAGTCCGCCTCACAACGGCAAAATATTTCACGCCCGCAAAAAATGTGATCCACGAACACGGCGTGAGCCCGCATATCCGCGCCTCGTTGCCCGCCGATCAGGAGGCCGACCTCCTGCGGTCGCGCAGGAGGCGGGAGGACTCGACGAAGCCGTCCATCATCCCGAAGGATGCCCAGCTCGACCGGGCCGTGGATGCTCTGCAGGGGGCGTTTCTCTACGGAAAAAAGGCCGCGGCGAAGCCTCCGGAAAAGAAATCGTGAGCTGCACGCTACTCGCCCTCGAGACCTCCTGTGACGAGACGGCGGCCGCGGTCCTCCACGGTTTCGACACGGTCCGTGCCCATGAGATTTTTAGTCAGGCCGAGATCCATTCCGCATTTGGCGGGGTTGTTCCCGAGGTGGCTTCCCGCAACCACCTGGAATCTCTTCCCGGGATCGTCGACCGGGCGTTGGCGGGATCCGGAGTCGAGCCCGGCCAGCTCGACGCGGTCGCGGCCACCACCGGTCCCGGCCTCGCTGCCGCCCTCCTCGTAGGTGCCGCAGCCGCCAAGGGACTGGCCATCGGAGCGGGCCTGCCGTTTCTGGCCGTCAACCACATCGAGGGCCATCTCCTCTCCCCGTTTTTCGGCTGCGCGGAGATCCCCGCCCACATCGCGCTTGTCGTCAGCGGCGGACACACCCTGCTTTTCGACGTGGAGGGATTCGGGCGCTACCGCCTGCTCGGCCGCACGCTCGACGATGCCGCCGGCGAGGCGTTCGACAAGGTCGCCAAGCTTCTCGGGCTCGGCTACCCCGGCGGGGCCGAAATCGACCGCATCGCCCGCGCCGGCGATCCCGCCCGCTTCAATTTTCCGCGCGGCATGATCGACTCGGGCGACGGCCATTTCAGCTTCAGCGGCCTCAAAACCTCCGTCCGGGTATTCCTGGAAAAGCGGAAGCAGCCGATCGACGCCGACCTCCCCGACATCTGCGCTTCCTTCCAGCTTGCGGTGGTCGACGTTCTTGTTGCCAAGGCATTCCGCGCCGCGTGCCAGCACGGTCGGGAGATCGTCTCAATCAGCGGCGGGGTCAGCGCCAACCAGGTCCTCCGCCACCATGCCACGGCGCGAGCCGACCGCGACGGGATCGCCTTGCGGTTCGCTCCCGACGGGCTCCGCACCGACAACGCCCTCATGATCGCCTTCGCCGCCGCACACCATCTCGCCGCCGGCCACTCCAGCCCGCTCACCGTCGATATCTCCCCGAACTTCGACCCCGCCGCGCTTTGTGTTTGAATTCCTGACGATCTGGGAGAAGGTTGTCATCCTATGAAACTTCCGCTCAAGATCGTCGCAGTTCTCGCTCTGGCAGCCACATCTGCCTTCGCGGGATGGACAGATAACTATGCCAAAGCCCTGGAGCAGGCCACCCAGGAAAACAAGCTTGTGCTTCTGGATTTCACCGGCTCCGACTGGTGCGGCTGGTGCATCAAACTCAACAAGGAGGTCTTCTCCAAGCCGGAATTCCAGGAGTTCGCCGCAAAAAATCTCGTTCTCGTTGAAATCGATTTCCCCCAGGGGAAAAAACTCCCGGCCGCTGTGGAGAAGCAGAACGACGCCCTCCAGAACAAGTTCAAGGTGGACGGCTACCCGACGATCATCCTCGTGGATGGCAGCGGCAAGGAAGTTGCCCGGGGTGGCTACATGGAAGGTGGCCCCGGTCCGTTTATCGACTGGATCAAGAAGGCGCAAAAGTAGCGCCCCATTCCGCCGCCCCCGCGACAAAACCCCGCCGGGGCGGGCGGATTTGAGTTGGCCTGTCGGCTCCGCCGGCTAGATTGACCGCGATGTTCAGCCGGCTTTCAGACAAACTTCAGGACGTTTTCAAGGATCTTCGCGGCCACGGGAAGATCAGCGAGACCAATATCAACGACGCCCTCCGGGAAATCCGGATGGCGCTCCTTGATGCCGATGTGCACTTCCAGGTCGCCAGGGACTTCATCGCCCGCGTCAAGGAGAAGGCGCTGGGCGAGGAGGTTCTCCGCAGCATCACCCCCGGCCAGCAGATCGTCAAAATTTTCCACGAGGAACTCTGCGCCCTCCTCGGCGGCGATGCCGCCCCCCTCAATCTCGACAAGCCGGCGCGCATCCTGATGGTCGGGCTCAACGGCGCCGGCAAGACGACCTCGTCCGCGAAGCTCGCCCGCCTGCTCAAGGCCCAGGGCCGTTCGCCCCTCCTGATTGCGGCCGACCTCCACCGCCCCGCCGCCATCGAACAGCTTGCCGTCCTCGGCGAGCAGATCGGGATCCCGGTCTTCCGGCCCGAACCGGGCGAAACCGATGTCGTCCGATCCTGCAAGCAGGCGCTCGACTGGTGCGAGCAGACCGGCGGCAATGTCCAGATCTTCGACACCGCCGGACGCCAGGAGATCGATGAACCGCTCGTCCAGGAGCTCAAGCGCCTGCGCGATTTCCTCCAGCCGCAGGAAATCCTCCTCGTCTGCGACGCTGCCACCGGCCAGCAGGCGGTCAGCGTCGCCGAACACTTCCACTCCGCCCTCGGTCTCACTGGTCTCGTCCTCACCAAACTCGACGGCGACGCCCGCGGCGGCGCCGCCCTCTCGCTCCGTGCGGTCAGCGGCCGCCCGATCAAATTTGCCGGCGTCGGCGAAAAGCTCGACCAGTTCGAGCCGTTCCATCCCGACCGCCTCGCCGGGCGCATCCTCGGTATGGGCGACGTTGTCAGCCTCGTCGAGCGCGCCGCCGAGGCGATCAGCGAGGACGACGCCCGCCGCATGGAGGAAAAGCTCCGCACCTCCAGCTTCGACCTCGCCGACTTCCTCGAGCAGTTCAAAATGATCAAGCGCATGGGGCCCCTCGAAAATATCCTTGGCATGATCCCCGGAATGGATAAGCTGAAAGATTCCTCGATTGACGAAAAGCAACTGAAACGGGTGGAGGCGATCATCCTCTCCATGACCCCGCAGGAGCGCACGCGACCAGACATCCTGAACGCGCGCCGCCGCCAGCGGGTCGCCCGCGGCAGCGGCACCACCGTCACCGAGGTCAATAACCTCATCCTGCGCTTCAACCAGATGCGCAAGATGATGAAAAAGGCGGGACAAATGAAAAAAATGATGGCTCAGGCCGGAAGAAATTTTAAGTTTTAGGTTCGCGGGAGATCCCAATCCCTGCGTCCGGAAGCCCGTTTGTCCGCCATCCGCTTGAACAGAACAGATCCGAAAATCCGAAAATCACCACTATGGCAGTAGCAATCCGACTCCGCCGCGAAGGCACAAAAAACAGCCCGTATTACAAAATCGTCGTCGCCGACCAGCGCCGTCCGCGCGATGGCAAGTTCATCGAAATCATCGGCACCTACGACCCGAAGAAGGAAGGCGAGAACTTCTCGATCGAGCTCGAGCGCGCCGAATACTGGGTTGGCGTGGGGGCCCGTCCCTCGCAGACTGTGGGCAGCATCATCAACAAGGCCCGGAAAAAAGTCGCGGCCTGAGGAGCTTCCAGCCATGGAAGAGTTCCTGCGCTACGTGATCGGTTCGCTGGTCGAGTATCCGGACGAGGTGGTCTTCACCCGCACGGATACCCCCGAACGGGTCACGTTTCACGTGGCCATGCGCAGGAGCGATCTCCCGAGGGTCATCGGGAAAGGCGGCCACACCATCCAAGCCCTCCGCACGTTGCTGGGGGCCGCCGCGAGCAAGCGCGGCATCAAGTCGGCGCTCGAAATTATCGAGTAGAGAGCTCCGGCTGCAGATAGTTCGCCGGTCCGCCGGGCCAATTTATTGCAAGTTGTCGGGCAATCCCGTGGCGGATCTCACACCACCGTGAAGTCCACCTGCTGCTTGAACATATCGACGCGGGCGACCGCCACATCGATCACGTCGCCAACCTGGTAGATCCGCTTGGTGCGGCGTCCGACCAGGCGGCGGCGGGCCGGTTCGAGCACGAAGAAATCGCCGTCCAGCGAGGAAACGTGGACAAGGCCGGAAAGAAGGAACTCCGGAAGCTCGACGAAGATCCCGTAGTTTCTGACCTCCAGGATCGTGGCGCGGAACGACTGCCCGGTCCGCTTGTCCACCTGCAGCTGGAAATATTCGAGCTTCTTGAGCCGCACGGATTCCCGCTCCGCATCGGAGGCGGTCCGCTCGGTCGTTGAAAGATGCTCGGCCACCTGGCCAAGCGTCGAGGAGTCCGGGCCGGACCGCGTGAGACCGAGCATGCGCTCGAGCGCGCGGTGGACGACGAGGTCGCTGTAGCGCCGGATCGGGCTGGTGAAATGGGTGTAGTCGGCCTTGGCCAGCCCGTAGTGGCCGACGGGATCGGGCGAGTAGGCCGCGCGCTTGAGGCTTTTCAGCAGCGCGATTTTGACTGCCGATTCATACGGCTGGCCGCGGAGACCCCCCAGAAGTTTCTGGAGCTCGGAACGATTGGTCAGATCGCCGGCCTGCACGCCCTGCATGGCGGCGAACTCCCGGAACTCGAGGAGCTTGTCCGCATCGGGCTTGTCGTGGATCCGGTAGAGTGCCGGCTGGCGGCGGTTCTTGAGCTCGCGGCCGACGAGTTCGTTGGCGAGCAGCATCATCTCCTCGATGAGCTGGTGGGAGATGTCGTTCTCGATCCGCTCGAGGCGGACCGGCCGGCCCTGGTCGTCGAGCCAGACCTTCAGTTCCGGGAAGTCGAGGTCAAGTGAGCCGGCGGCAAACCGGCGCTTGCGCAGAACAGAGGCCAGCTCCCAGGCCACGTGGACGTTTCCGGCCAGCGTGTCGCCACGCGGCGGCTGGTTGAGAATTTCATACGCCTGCTTGTAGGTCAGGCGGGCTGCGCTCCGGATCACTGACTTGGCGAACCGGGCGGATTTCACTTTGCCATCGCGCGAGACGTCCGCAAAGACCGAGAAGGCCATGCGTTCCACGCCGGGCTTCAGGCTGCAGATCCCGTTGCTCAACGCTTCGGGCAGCATCGGGATCACGCGATCGGCCAGGTAAACGCTGTTCCCGCGCAGAGCGGCCTCGCGGTCGAGCGCGGATTTCGGGCGCACGTAATGCGAGACGTCGGCAATGTGCACTCCGACCCGCCAGCCGTCGGGCGTCCGGTCTACATTGATCGCGTCATCGAAGTCCTTGGCGTCGTCTGGATCAATCGTGAAAAGAAACCCTCCGCGCAAATCCTCGCGTCCTGCGATTTCTCCCGGCACGACCTCCGGCGAAACCTTGCCCGCCTCCTGCAAAACATCGTCTGGAAATCCGGTGGGCAGCCGGTGTTTCCGGATGATCGAAAGCATGTCGACCCCGGGCGTTCCCACTGGTCCCAGGACCTCGATGATGTGACCCTCGGGATTGACGTGGCGCGACGGCCACGCGTCGAGGTGGGCGACAACCTTGTCGCCGACCGACGCCTTGAGCGGCGCCTCGGGCGCGGGCACGTAAAGGTTGTGGACAAACCTCGGGTCGTCCGCCACCACGTAATAAAAGTTCTTCGATTTCTGGAGCGTGCCCACGACCGTCTCGTTGGCGCGCACAAGGATCCGGATGACGCGGCCCTCGCGGCGCTGGGATGCTCCCGGCCGCCAGTCCGGAACGGGCGCGGAGGACACCCGCGCCACGACACGGTCCCCGTGCATCGCTGTGAACGTGTTTTCGGCGCTGATGTAAAGGTCCGGCTCGCCGGCCTTCTCGTTCAGAACATGGGCGGCGCCGCTGGCATGAAATTGGATGGCTCCGGTGAAAAGGTCCGCGGCCTTCGGGATGATGTAGCGGTCTTTCCGGATGCGTGCGATGTCGCCATCAACCTCCATCCGGCGCAGCAATTCCCGCAGCTTCGAACGACCGGCGGGAGGCAGGCTCAGGGCAACAGCAATTTCCTCTTTGTCCAGCGGACGCGCCCCAAGCACACGCAAAATCTCGCCGTGCAACGATGTGTCGACAGGCGTTGCGCCCTTTCTCCGCCCGGCCGGATTGGCGGACCCGCCGCGCTGCGGCCGGTTTCCTCCAGTGGCGCGGTTTTCCCTGTCCCGGCGGCTTGATGGCTGCGGTTTTGGCGAACCGGTTGCTCTGGCGGAATCCTTAGGCGCGGCCGGCTCCGGCCGTCCATCCGGCTTCTTCGGGGATGGCCCGCTGGCCGGTTCGGCGACTTTGCTGCCTGTTGAACGGCCCCTCCGGCGTCTTCTGTTCCGGTTGGAGGATTTCCCGTCCGCGGATGCTGGAGATTTCCCGCCCGGTTGCTTGCTGCCCTCTGGGCGCTGATGTTTCACCGGGCAGTCATCGCCTGTTCGCCCCCTGCATGCAAGAAAATGATGTGGTTTGTTCTTGCCAGTGCGCGGGGTTTTTGTTCGAAATGAAATTCATGAAAGCAGTTGTTGCCCTCCTCCTCACGTTCGCGTTCGCCGCGACGGTTCACGCTGACATTCAGCAGCCCCCCGCTTCTGACTACGGCCCCACGCGCAAACTGGGTCGCGGGATCAGCAACATCGCATTCGGGGCCTCGGAGATCATCGATTCGATCGAGGCGATCAACTACGAGGAAGGCAACTCGGCCGCTTGGAGCTACGGTGTCGTCCGCGGCTTCGGTCGGTTCTTCGCCCGTCTCGGATACGGCGTCTACGAGGTTGCCCTCTTCCCGGTGCCGAATTACAAAGGCACCTACTACCCGCCCTACCGCAGCGACATCCCCTGGATCAACTCCGGCATCCAGGAATTCCCGCCGGAACTCGGCTGGAACTCCCGCTACAGCTACGTCCGCGACTACCAGCGTGATCCGAATTGACCGGGAACGCACCACAGCTTTTCTCAAGAACGGCCGCCATCCACGCGGCCGTTTTTTTTGCCGACCTGGGGATGCCTGACCGACGCGACGCCTGGAATTTCCGCCTCTAGGAAGCAGGCCTCCACTCGGGTTCGTTTACCCCGGACAGGTAATTCTCGTAGCGCGCGAGCGTGAACAGAAAGTCGGAAAGACGGTTCAAAAAGACGACCGCCTCGTGCGGAATCGACTCACTGGCCGACGCCGCAATCACCTCGCGTTCGACCCGGCGGCAGACCGCGCGGGCCAGCTGGATCTGCGCCGCAGCGGGCGTGCCTCCCGGGAGGATAAAGACCCGAAGCTCCGGAAGTTTTTCTGTCATCCCGTCGATTCCTTCCTCCAGGAGGCGGATTTCATCGGCCCCGATCCGGGGCCGCTTTCCTTCCTTGGCGACCGTCGCGAGATCGCTGCCGAGTTCGAAGGCCAACCGCTGCACGGACTCGAGCGCCTCCCGCACCTCCGGAGCAGGCCCGGCCGCAACCGCGATGCCGATTACAGAGTTCATTTCGTCGAGCGCCCCGTAGGCGGAAACCCTTGGGTGGCACTTGGCGACCCGCTCTCCGGAAAATAGCCCGGTCTCCCCGGCGTCGCCGGTTTTCGTGTAAATCTTCACCCCCCATTCATGGCAGGAATCGCCTGCTGCTCCAAGCCGCATGTCACCCGCCCGGGCGGATTCCCTTGACCGGAGCGCGTCCTCCGGGGAAAACAGGTGCTGCCAGCCGCCCAATGATTTCACTTTCCGTCCCAGTCTATAACGAGCGCGAAGCCCTCGGTCCGCTTTTCGAAAAAGTCCGAACCGTCATGGAGCGCCATGGTCAGCCGTGGGAGATCATCTTCGTCAATGACGGAAGCGTGGACGGCAGCGCCGAGGCGCTCGACAAGCTCGCGGCCGCCCACCCGCAGGTCAAGGTCGTCCACTTCCGCAGAAATTTCGGGCAGACGGCTGCGATGATGGCCGGCTTCGACTTTGCCAGCGGGTCCACGATCGTCCCGATGGACGGCGACGGTCAGAACGATCCGGAGGACATCCCGCGCATGCTCGCCAAACTCGACGAGGGATACGAGGTCTGCTCCGGCTGGAGGAAGGACCGGCAGGACAACGCGATTCAGCGCAACCTCCCGAGCATCCTCGCCAACAAGCTCATTTCAGCTGTCTCGGGCGTTCAGCTCCACGACTTCGGATGCTCGCTCAAAGCCTACCGCGCCGAGGTCATCAAGGGCGTGCGGCTCTACGGCGAAATGCACCGGTTCCTTCCCGTCTACGCCAAGTGGCACGGCGCCCGCATCACCGAGATCCCGGTGAACCACTACGCGCGCACGACCGGCAAATCCAAATACGGGCTCGAGCGCGTCCTCAAGGTTCTCATGGACCTCACGACGGTGAAGTTCCTCGACAAATACATGCTCAAGCCGATGTATCTTTTCGGCTTCTGGGGGATGATCTTCTTTGCGGCTTCCGCATTCTTCACCGCCTGGACATTTTACATGCGGACCCAGGGCTACTACTTCACGGCGACCCCGCTCCCAATGATGGCGGTCTTCTCATTCATGACCGGAATGATCTGCACGCTCATGGGCCTCCTCGCGGAAATGATCACACGTACGTTCCACGAGTCGCAGAACAAGTCGATCTACATGGTCAGCAGCACCCGAAATCTCGCAGACCATCCGGAGGCGCGCTGATGTGCGGCATCGCCGGATTCCTCGGCGCCGGGGAGCACGGCGATCTGGTCGCCATGACAGGACGGCTGGTCCACCGCGGGCCGGATGCCGAGGGGTTCTACGAAGATCCTGAGAAAGGAATATTTCTCGGCCACCGGAGGCTCTCGATTGTTGACCTCGGCGGCGGCGCCCAGCCGATGTGCTCGCACGACGACCGCTTCATCGTTGTCTTCAACGGCGAGATCTACAACCACATGGCGCTGCGCGCCGAGCTGAAGGCCCTCGGCCACCTTTTCGTCACCGATCACTCCGATACGGAGGTGCTCCTCCACGGCTGGCGGGAGTGGGGCGAGGACCTCGTGCCGCGGCTCAATGGCATGTGGGCATTCGCGATCTGGGACACGCACTCCCGGCAGCTCTTCCTGAGCCGCGACCGCTTCGGAAAAAAGCCGCTCTACTATTTCCAAAGAGGCCGAACGTTCGCTTTTGCCTCCGAGCTCACCGCCCTGCTCGCCCACCCGCTCGCCCCGCGAAACATCTCGGAACCCGCCCGCGTCAAATTTTTCGCCCACGCGCTCATCCCTGCCCCGCTCACAGCGATCGAGGGGATCTGGAAACTTCCCGCCGCCCACAGCTTGCATGTCGATGCCTCTGGCTCCGCATGCCGGGTCTCGCGCTACTGGCGGTTTGAGATCAAGCCGGATGAGAACCTCAAGGACGAGAACGTGCTGGCCGACGAGTTACTCAGCATCCTCTCGCGCTCTACGAAGCGCCGGCTCATGGCGGACGTGCCGCTTGGCATTTTCCTCAGCGGCGGAATCGACTCGTCCGCCATCGCCGCCCTGGCTGCCCGTGAAGTCGGCGGTCCGAACCTCCGCACGTTCACCATCGGGTTCTCAGAGCCCTCGTTCGACGAGTCCGCCCCCGCCCGCCGGATGGCGGAATTTCTCGGCACCTCGCACAACGAAGAGATTCTGGATCTCGATGCCGCTGTTCGCGTGCTCCCCGAAATCTTTGACAAGCTCGACGAACCGCAGGGCGACGGATCGCTTCTGCCGACATGGCTGCTGTGCCGCTTCGCCCGCAAGCATGTCACCGTCGCGCTCGGAGGAGACGGCGGCGATGAACTTTTTGCCGGATACGATCCGTTTCGCGCGCTCCGGCTGGCCGGGCTTTACTCCCGCATTGTCCCGCGCCCGCTGCACCAGGCCCTTCGCCTCCTCGCCGCCCGCCTGCCGGTCTCGCACGCAAACATCAGCCTCGATTTTAAAATCAAACGTACCCTGCGCGGACTCAGCCACCCGCCCCGGCTCTGGAACCCGGTCTGGCTCGGAGCCCTTGAACCGGATGACCTCAAGCGTCTCACCGGATCCCCCGCAAGCATCGAAGACATTTTCAGTGAGTCGATCGAGGCTTGGGATGCCTGCCGCAACGACGATCCGGTGGATCGCACGCTCCAGTTTTTTACCGAGATCTACCTGCAGGATGGCATTCTCGCAAAGGCAGACCGCGCGAGCATGATGAACTCGCTCGAGGTGCGCAGCCCTTTTCTCGATCTCGAGATGGCGGACTTCGCGCGCCGGCTGCCGCACCGCTTCAAGCTCCGAGGCAACACCACAAAGTATCTTCTCAAGCGCGCGCTTGGAAAGGTGCTGCCCGATGACATCATCAACCGCAAAAAGAAGGGCTTCGGCAGCCCGATCGGACCGTGGCTCCGCACCGGACGGATCGCACCGGAAACCACAAGCGCCTTGGTCCGCGAAAGGCTCGACGCTCATGTCACCGGACGCTCGGACGAACGCCTCTTCCTCTGGTGCGAATACGTCTGGCAGCAGTGGGCTGCCCGTCGCAAAGCGGAGCACACCATCGCATGACACCGCGAAACAAGCCCGCGCGCGTCCTCCACGTTATTGACAGCCTGCACCTTGGTGGAGCCCAGGAAGTCGTGATGAATCTTGCGACCTGCGGCGACCGCACCTCCTTCGTTCACGAGGTGGCAACGATGCACGGGCACGGTGTTTACTGGGATCGCATCGCCGCGCTGGACGTCAAACTCCACTCTCTTTCTCCGCACAAACTCATCCCGTGGTATTTTCCAAGCCTGGCTGTGGTCCTCGCCCGCGGAGACTTCGACATCCTCCACTGCCACCTCATTGCCTCTAACATCGTGGCTAAGCCGGTCGGCGCTCTTTGCCGCGTCCCGGTCATCATCAACCACGACCACACCAACGATTCCTATCGCGCACGGCAGCGCGTCCGACTCGCTCTCGACTCGCTTTCAAACCGCTTAGCTTCCCACATCATAGCGGTCTCGGAATCCTGCCGCCGGTTTCTTGTCGACCGTGAGGGTGTTCCGGAAAGTAAAATCACCCTCGTCCAGAATGCCATCGACTTGGGCCGGTATTCGCCGGATTCCGGTGACCGCCTGAGCGCTCGCCGCGCGCTCGGGCTCCCGGACGCCGCGCGGATCGTCGCGGGTGTCGGACGCCTCAACCCGCAAAAGAACTTTTCGCTCTTTGTCCGGATCGCCGGCGCCGTGCGCCGCACAATCCCCGACGTCCACTTTGTGCTCGCCGGCGACGGTCCGGAGGACGAATTGCTTCGACGGCAGGTCGAAGCGGCCGGGCTCTCCGAACATTTCACGTTCACCGGCTACGTCGCCGACACGCGCCAGATTTATCTTGCCTCGGATGTGCTCCTCATGCCTTCGCTGTTTGAGGGACTCCCGATGACGCTCCTTGAAGCGATGGCCATGCGTCTGCCGGTGGTTGCCTCAGCCCTCGACGGCATCGCCGAGGTCGTCACCGATGGACGTGATGGATTCCTGGTGCCTGATCACAGCCAGGAGTTTTTCGCAAAGCGCGTCACCAGCCTTCTGGTGGACGCGGAACTCGCTCGCACAATCGGCGCGGCAGCAGCACAAACCATTTCCGCCCGCTTCTCCGTCGAACGCATGACCTCGCAGGTCGAGGCGGTCTATAAAAAATTTCTCCCGTGAAAATTCTCACCCTCTGCTACGAATACCCGCCGGTCGGCGGCGGCGGCGGACGGATGGCCCACAACGTGAATGCCGTCCTCGCCCGGCGCGGGCACACCATCCGCGTGCAGACCGCCTGGCTGCCAGGACTGCCGAAGCACGAATCACGCGACGGGGTCGAAATATTCCGAACATACGGATTCCGCAAACGGGCCGATCTTTGCACCGTTCCCGAGATGGGCGGCTATGTTGCCACTTCGCTGCTCCCATCGCTCCGCCACATCCGCGAGTGGCAGCCAGACATCATTCACGCCCACTTTGCCGTTCCAACCGGCGCTCTGGCCCTGGCCTGTCACGCGGTCACCAGAGTTCCTTACGTCCTCACAGCGCACCTCGGCGATCTCCCCGGCGGAAATCCCGACCAGACGGACACCCTCTTCCAAGCCTTGGACCCGCTCATCCGTCCGATCTGGGCGAATGCAGCGGGGACAACCGCCAGCAGCAGCTTCGCTGCCGGCCTCGCCCGGACCGCCTACGATGTCGAACCCCGCGTCATTCTCAACGGAATCAGCATGGATGGACGCCCGGCTGCCGCCCGCCCGCCGTCATCCCCACTCGCACTCGCCGCCATCGGACGCTTCAATCCGCAAAAAAATTTCCCGTGGATGCTGGCTGCGCTGGCTGGCTGTGATTTCCCCTGGCACCTCACCCTCATCGGCGACGGGAGCCAGCGGCAAGAGATCGAGGCTGCGATTGGTGCCGGCCACCTGCACGACCGCGTGACATTGGAGGGCTGGGTGGCAGAGTCACGCATGCGCGAGGTTCTTGCTGCAACCGACATTCTCCTCATGCCCTCCACATCCGAAGGTAATCCCGTCGCGGCCATCGAATCTCTCAAATATGGAGCGGCCATCCTAGGCAGCAATATTGGAGGACTCACAGACCTTATCGAGGACGGCGGCAACGGGTTCGCTGTTCCGCTCGAATCGCCCGCAACCTTCTGCGAACGTCTCCGACTGCTCGCATCAGACGATCGGCTCCTCACACGTATGAAAACCCGCAGCCTCGAAATCTCCCGACGCTTCGATATTGAGCTGATCGGGGAAAGCTTTGAAAGCCTCCTGCAGAAGTCCGCCGAGCCCCTGCCGGAACATCGATAACCTCCCGCCATGCCCAAACCACACACTGTCAAAGAACCGGCCGAACTCCTCGCTCATCTCTTTGTCATCTGGCCGGAAGTCAAAAAGACGACGATCAAGACCTGGCTGAAATATCAGTCCATCACCGTGAATGGGCGTCCCATCTCCCAGTTTAACCACCCGCTCGTTCCCGGCGATGTCGTCGCCGTCCGCTCGGACAGGTTTGCCGCACCGCGCACCACTCTTCCAGGCGGCATTAAAATCCTCCATGAAGACGCAGCCCTCATCGTCATCGTGAAGCCCGAGGACCTCCTCAGCATCGCCAGCGAGGCCGAGCAGGAACGGACCGCTTATTTCCAGCTCACCGACTACCTTCGCTACAACAAGCCGAACTCGCGTGAGCGCGTCTGGATCGTCCACCGGCTTGACCGCGAGACGTCCGGGCTCATGGTTTTTGCCAAGACACCGGAGGCCAAAGAATTTCTGCAGGGCGGCTGGGACCGGACGATCAAGCGCTACGAGGCGGTCGTCGAGGGACGCGTCAAAGGCGACTCCGGCACGTTCGAATCCGATCTCGATGAGACGAATCCGTTCCGGGTCCGCAGCACCTCGCCCAGCGATGCCACCCGCCATGCGGTCACCCATTACCGCGTACTCAAACGCTCGCAGTGGCGGACGCTTGTCGAACTCACCCTCGAGACCGGCCGCCGTCACCAGATCCGCGTCCATCTCTCGGAGGCCGGATGCCCGATCGTCGGCGACGAAAAATACGGCGCAAAATCCGATCCTGCCAAACGCCTCGGGCTCCATTCCTGCTACCTCCAGTTCGAACACCCGCAGACCGGCGCAGAACTGCGGTTCACCTCGCCGCTGCCGAAAGAGCTCGTGCGGCTGGTCTGAGCCTATCTCGAAAGCTCAAGCATCCGTCGGACCGACCGCTCGCCGCGCGCGCGCACGTCCTCGGGGATCCGGATTTGCGGCTCCAGGTCCGCCAGACAGTCGCGCAGCTTCTCCAGCGTATTCAGCTTCATAAACCGGCAGTCCCCGCAGGAGCAGAGCTCGGTCGGTCCCGGGATAAATACCTTCCCCGGCACCTCACGACGCAAGCGGTGGAGCATCCCGCTTTCCGTGACGATGATGAACTCCCGGGCCGGATTGTCACGGCAGTAGCCGACCATCTTCTCTGTCGAACAAACCTCATCGGCCAGCAGCCGCACCGCGTGAGTGCACTCGGGGTGGGCGACAACCTTTGCGTCCGGGTATTCCGCGCGGATCCGGCCGATGCTGTCACGCGTGAACTCGACGTGAACATAACAGTTCCCGCGCCAGAGATCCATCGGCCGCCCGGTTTTCTCCATTACCCATGCACCGAGATTCTGGTCCGGAACAAAGAGGATGTTGCGGTCCGCCGGCGTCGCTGCAACGATCTTCTCCGCGTTGCCGCTCGTGCAGATCACATCCGCCAGTGCCTTCACGCCGGCGCTGCAGTTGATGTAGGCGATCACGAAGTAATTCTTGTCCCGGTGCTCTTCCAGATATGCCTCCAGCTGTTCGGCCGGACACGAATCCGAGAGCGAGCAGCCGGCATCCATGTCCGGGATCACGACGGTCTTCGACGGACTCAGGATCTTCGCCGTCTCGCCCATGAAGTGCACGCCGCAAAACGCGATCACGTCCGCTCCGGTCTCAGCCGCCTGGTAGCTCAGCCCGAGCGAGTCGCCCACAAAATCCGCCAGTTCCTGGATGTCCGCCGTCTGGTAGTTGTGCGCCAGGATCACCGCATTCCTCTCCCGCTTGAGTTCGAGAATTTCAGCAACAAGGTCAGTGGAAACTGCAGTCATACGTCCCATCATGCCCGACCTCCCCCACCGCATCAACCCCGCTTTGACCTCAACATTAAATGTCTCACGTGAGACATTTAATGTGAGGAAGGGCTCGGAGGATTTTCGAGGCGAAGACTGCAGGGGGCCGGAGCGGCAGCATTTGGCTGCGCGAGGAGAGAAAGCCTGTTGTCAGCGGGGGGGGACATGTGATCTTCTGGCGTCTGCAATGAACCTCCTCCGTGCGTTTCCTTTTTCGTTAGCCAGGATGGCTGGGTTTGCAGTTTTCGGGGGATTACTAGCCGGGTGTCAACCGGCGCAGAAAGGATCGTTCGAGGGGTATGTGACCGGTGAGTATGTGCTGGTGGCATCACCGGCTGCGGGACGGCTGCTCCGCCTGCCGGTTGAGAGGGGGGCGCGGGTAGAGGCGGGCATGGAGCTTTTTGCTCTCGATCCCCGGCCCGAGCAGGACGCGGTTTCGCAGGCGGTTGCGGATCTGGCGGCCGAACTGGCCACGGTTGCGGATTTGAGGCGCGGCCAGCGGCCGACGGAAATTGCGACGATCGAGCACCAGCAGAAAGCGGCGCTGGCCGCCCAGACGTATACCGACATCCAGCTGAAGCGGTCGAAGGAATTGTATCAGACCAAGGTCGTTTCGCAGGAGAACCTGAATCTTTACCAGAGCGCGGATATCGCATTGATGGAGATTGCTGCCTCGCTGGAGTCGTCGTTGCAGACCGCGCGCCTCGGCGGCCGCGAGGATCAGGTTGCCGCTGCGCAGGCCCGCGCTGATGCGGCGCAGGCTGCGCTGGACCAGGCCCGTTGGCAGCTTGACCAGAAAGTCCAGCAGGCTCGCGTGGGAGGTCTCGTTTTTGACACGCTGTTCCGTCCGGGCGAATGGGTGCCCGCCGGGCAGGCGGTGGTGAGCCTGCTTCCTCCGGAGCGCATCCGCGTCCGGTTTTTCGTTCCGGAGACGACACTGGCGGCGATCAAGACCGGGCAGGTGGTGATGGTGGCAGCCGACGGGATGGCTCCGGTCGCCGGGCGGGTGGCTTTCATCTCGCCGGTGGCGGAATACTCGCCGCCGGTGATCTTCAGCCGCGAGAGCCGGGAGCAGCTGCTTTTCATGGTGGAGGTCTCGTTCGAGCCAAGCAAGGCCTCCGCATTGCATCCGGGTCAACCGGTGCAGGTGAGACTGTGAGCATGGTGAGCGGCGAGCCGGCGATCGACGTGCGAGGTGTCACGAAGTCCTTTGATGGCAGGATCGTTGTCGATCACGTGGCTCTCCGCGTCGAGCAGGGCGAGATCTACGGGTTTCTCGGGCCGAACGGCAGCGGAAAGACGACGTTCATCCGGATGCTCTGCGGGCTGCTGAAAGCCGATGGAGGCGAGGGCACGTGTCTCGGTTTGGATTTTCTCACCGGGAGCCGCGAGATCAAAAACCAGGTCGGCTACATGACCCAGAGGTTCAGCTTTTACGAGGATCTGACGGTGCGGGAGAACCTCGATTTTGTCGCGCGTGTTTATGACATTCCGGAGCGCACTGCCACACTGGACAAGATCATGGAGGAACACGGGCTGGCCGGACGCCGGAACCAGCTCGCCGGGGGGCTGTCGGGGGGCTGGAAGCAGCGACTCGCCCTTGCCGCGTGCATGCTTCACAGCCCGAAGTTACTTCTGCTCGATGAGCCGACCGCAGGGGTCGACCCTAAGGCGCGGCGCGACTTTTGGGAATCGATCCACAAGCTGGCGGCGGAAGGGCTTACCGTTCTGATCACCACGCACTACATGGACGAGGCCGAGCGGTGCCACAGGATCGGCTACCTTTCGTATGGCCGCCTTTTGACAACCGGCACGGTCAGCGAAGTGATCGCTGCTTCGGGCCTGCACACATGGTCGGTCACCGGTCCCGATCTCCAGGGGATCGTCGAGCGCCTCACGGGCCGGCCCGGCATCGAGCAGCTCGTTCCGTTCGGGACAACGCTGCACATCAGCGGGATCGATTCCGCGAAGCTCGAGGATGCGATCCGTCCGGAGCGGAAGCCGGGGACGGAATGGAAAAAAATCCCTTCAAGCCTTGAGGACGTGTTCATTCATCTCATGGACGCCTCGCGGGACAACTTTCCATGAGGATCTTCAACTTTCACCGGCTTGCGGCGATCGTCGTCAAAGAGTTCATCCAGATGCGGCGCGACCGCCTGACGTTCGGCATGATGGTTGGCGTCCCGCTGATCCAGCTCACGCTCTTCGGGTTTGCAATCAACTCGAATCCGAAGAACCTGCCGACCGCAGTTGTGCTGGGCGAGAGCGGCCCCTATGTGCAAACGCTTCTGCACGGAATGACAAACAGCGGGTATTTTGAGATCCGCGAGCGCCTTGACGAATCGGCCGCGCGCGAGGCGCTGTTGCTCGGGCGCGTCCAGTTCGTGCTGACGATCCCTCCCGACTTTTCGCGATCCCTGATGCGCGGCGACCGGCCGTCGATATTGCTGGAGGCCGACGCGACCGATCCCGCCGCCACGAGCAACGCGATCTCGGCCATGCAGGAGCTGGCGCTGAACGTCTGGAACCGAGATCTCACCGGGCCGCTCGGCGGGCTGAATGGCAAGCCGGGGCCGGTGAACCTCATCATCCACGCGAAGTTCAACCCCGAGGCGATCACGCAATACAACATCGTGCCCGGCCTGATGGGCGTTGTTCTGACGATGACGATGGTGATGATCACGGCGCTGGCGATCACCCGCGAGCGGGAGCGTGGGACGATGGAAAACCTGCTCTCGATGCCCGCGCGGCCACTGGAGGTAATGGTGGGGAAAATCATTCCTTACATTCTGGTTGGTTACATCCAAGTCGGCCTGATCCTGACGGCTGCTGCGCTGATCTTCCATGTGCCGATGATGGGGAGCCTGCCCCTCCTGCTGGGGTCGGCGTTCATCTTCATCGCGGCCAACCTTGCCGTCGGAGTCACATTTTCGAGCGTGGCGGCAAACCAGCTTCAGGCCATGCAGATGTCCTTCTTCTTCTTTCTGCCGTCGCTGCTGCTGTCGGGGTTCATGTTTCCATTCCGGGGCATGCCGGTGTGGGCGCAATATCTTGGCGAGGTTTTTCCTCTCACGCACTTTCTGCGAATCACCCGGGGCATCCTGCTTAAGGGGAGCGGGCTCCATCCGACACTCCTTGAGCTCGGGCCGATTACCCTCTTCCTGCTTGTCGCGCTGGCAGTCGGCGTCCGGCGCTACCGCCAGACGCTGGATTAATCCTACTGTCCGGGTTGGGTGCGGATTTTGATATTCCGGAACGAGACCTCGTTCCCGTGATCCTGCAGGAGGATGTGACCATCAGGCCATTCGCCGAAGCCGGGGATCCCTTTGTATTTGCTCCTGGCGATGCGGTCCTGGAAATCCGCGGAGCCGCGGTCATACTCGAGCACCTTGTCGCCATTGAGCCAATGCTCGACATGCTTCCCATTGATAACGATCCGCGCGGTATTCCATTCGCCAACCGGCTTGGGGTTCTTGTCCTTCGATGCAGGTTTCAAGTCGTAAAGCGAGCCGATCGTGCGGTCGCCATCGTGGCCGAGCTTGGCGTCGGGGTGGAGGGCGTCGTCGAGAATCTGAAATTCCAGGCCGATCGCGGATCCGACTTTGGCGACTTTGCCGGTCGTCGTGATCGGCGCGAGGGCGGGCTGGACAAAATATTTGATGCCGCTGTTCGCCCCGGGGGTGATTTTGAAATCGACCTTGAGCTCAAACTGCGGGAACCGCTCGACGGTGATGATATCCCCTCCGGATGCGGATTCCGCCCCGCCGCTGGGAAGGACGGTGAGAACGCCGTCTTTGATAAGCCACCCTTTGGCAGGGAATGCTTCGGCCTTTGCGCTGCGCCAGCCTGCGGTGGTTGCGCCGTCCCAGAGCAGGCGCCAGCCGGCGGCTGATTCCTCTTTGGTTAATGTGTTTGGCTGCGCGGCGGAGGCAGAGGCAGGCGCGGAGGCGTCGAGCTTCTTGAGCCGGACGTTGCGGAACCGGACCTGCGTCCCGTCGTGCGCCTTATCCTTGATCGCGTGGACCTGAAGGCCGATGAAGCCGCTGGGCGTCATGGAGTCCTGAATGTCAGCACGTGCTTCCCCGTTGAGCCATGTCTTGATCGAGTTGCCGTTGGCCTCGATTTTCAGCTGGTTCCATCCATCCAGCTTGCTGAGCTTCTCCCCCTGCGCGGTGAAGGCTTTCCCGTCTCCGCCCAGGCTTCCCGGGTAGAGCCAGGCCCGGCGCTTCTCGTCGTAGATGCCACCTGTCCAGAAGCGTCGGCGAGGCGTTTCGAAGTCGATTTCACACTGGTATCCATGCACGCAATTGGCATCCACCTTGACCGGCTCTCCTTTTGCATTTTTCAGTGGCTGTCCATCGGCGCCCTTGAGTTCTGTGGGCTGTGCAAAGCACTCGCTGCGAAACTGGACTCCGGAATTCAGGCGCGGGTCGACCTTGAACTCCAGCTCGAGAACAAAGTTTCCGTAGTTCTCCCTGGTGCAGAGGAAGCTGTTCGGGGAATTCATGACCGCGGTGCCGACGATCTCGCCATTTTCGACCTTGTAGTCTGCGCGCCCCCCCCGCTGGATCCAGCCGTCGAGGTTCTTGCCGTTGAAGAGGGGGATCCATCCGTCATCGCAGAAGACGTTTGAGCAGAGCACGAGTGAGATTGACAGGGTCAGGAATGATATGCGCATAGGGGAACCGTGAATACTGGAAGTTTGCACGGAAAAGTTCAACGGCGATTTTTGCGGGATCGCGGGCCCTTCAAGCCTTGGCGCAAAGGTCGTAATCTGCTCCTTCGAACCGGGCCTGGCGCAGCGCCTTCGGGATGCTGAAGTTCCCGCGCTCCGAAATGGCCATCAGCTTTCCGGCTCCTGCGTCATCGGGAAACCGCTGGAGCGCCGGATCCCACCCGACCGGGCGGGCGAGCTTCATCGAGGAATAGGCAAGCTGGCAGGCCGTGCACGAACGGTGGGCTTGATCGATCGGGGCCACCGGTTCCTTGCGGGACAAGATCGAGTTCAGCCAGTTCCGGTGGTGGGAAACTCCCGTGCCGAGCCTTATCGGACCTGGTGCGGCTTTAAGAATGTTGCGATCCTGGGCATCCAGCGATTGTAGGATCGGGCGTCCGGTGGGATTCCCCGGAGGGCGGACAGCCTCCCGCGAGACAAACAACCAGCCGCCATCACCCTCAAACCGTATGCCCTCACTGAACTGGCTACCCACATCGATCCGGACCCCGTTGGCATATTCGAGGCTGGACTGGAACTTTCCATGAACGTCCCATAACCCCGGAGAAAGGAATTCCGTAAGGCCCGAGATTTTTACCGGGCCGGTGTGCACGAGATCAAGGGCCCAATGGGCGATGTCCACGTGGTGGGTCCCCCAGCCGGTGATCATGCCTTTGCAGAAGTGATCCCCACGGAGCCACCCCGGGCGAGTGAATCCCGACTGCGGATGCACGCGATCCTCTGTGTAATAGGCCTCCTCTGCAGGGCCGAGCCATCGGTCGTAATCGAGGCCAGCCGGGATCTTCATTTTCTCCGTCCGTCCTCCGGCCACGTCCACGGGC
Source organism: uncultured Chthoniobacterales bacterium (assembly GCA_964467415.1). GTDB lineage: Bacteria > Verrucomicrobiota > Verrucomicrobiia > Chthoniobacterales > Terrimicrobiaceae > CAYXRX01. The sequence goes on along the minus strand of CAYXRX010000021.1, from coordinate 3,475 downwards.
AGGCCGATTTGGACATGCGAGACTTTGCCGATTCCACCGTTGCGGATGATCTCACAGGCCCGGACAAATTGTTTCATCGATCGCTGCTGGGAACCGACCTGGATGATCGTTTTCTGCTTTGCGGCCACATCGACCAAAGCCAAGCCCTCGGCGATTGTGAGCGTGCACGGCTTTTCGAGATAGATGTCCTTGCCGGCAAGCGCCGCCTCGATGGCAATGAGTGCGTGCCAGTGATCGGGCGTGGCGATCAGGACGGCATCGATGCCGGGGTCGGCCAGCAGATCGGCATAATCCGCGAACGTTTTGATCCCGCGCGTCTTTTCCGGGAAGCCCGCCACGAGCTTGCTGCGCATTTTCTCAAGGCGCAGGGCATCCACGTCGCTGAGTCCGGCGAACTGGACGTCCGGTTCGTTCGCGAGCAGTTGTGCATGCGACTGAGCCATCCGCCCGCAGCCGATCAGCCCGATCCGGATCCGCCGGTCGGTACCGGCTCCGAAAGCGGGTGAATGGATGAATGGAAAGCCGACAGCGGTACCGGCGAGCAAAGCGCCTTTCAGGAAGGCCCGCCTTGAAATTGAAGATGGAATCGGAGGGGCTTTACGGGGATTCATTAGGAACATTTCCAATCTATGCAGGATTTGCGCGGATTCAAGACGCGATCGCGCGATCCAGCCATCCCGGTCCGGCAATGCGGGCACGTTGTCGCGGGTCAGTCTTCTGATGGCTCCTGAGGAACCGTCCGGCAGAGCCGGTAACGGATCAGCAGTAGCACTCCGCCGGTCAGGAGGAGGAAAACCGCCCCCGGCTCCGGAACCACCCACAGGCCGAGGTTGGAATTCGGTACCCAGGAATCCAGCAGGACTGTCGATCCGCCGCTCACGACAAACTCGGTGAGTCCGAACGGATTGGGCGCGTGGTGGGGGTCATTGCCATATGCGGGGTTGGAACCATCCTGAAGGCTGTTCCAGTTATAGGTGTAGCCCATGGCTGTCCACGGGTAATAGGTCTGGGCCTGATTGTATTCGACGAAGTCGCCGACGGCATCGGGCCCCGTGTAGAGCTTGGTGTTGTCCGCGAAGTCCACGTATTGGAATCCTGGCGGCGCATTGTTGACCGGCTGGTAGCTGCCATCGCTGAACGTGGTCAATGCTGGCATCTGGAGGCTGGCGTCGGCCGAATACCCCGAGCGTGCGATGTTCTGGAGCGGTGCCCAGAAAAAGGCGAGGCCTTTCGTGATCGATTCGTCCGCCGGGAGGCCGAGGGCCTGCTCGATTCTGAGGGTGACGGCTGCAGGATCCGGGACGTCCGGTGTCGTGAAGTAGGTGGTTGTGAGATAAGACTTGAGATCGTTGCCGGAGGTGACGTAGGGGAAAATATACCTTGTGACATTGCCGGAGATCGTGAGCTCCATCGTCGTGCCCGGCTGGTCCCACCGGCCAAAGGAATTGGTGAATGTGCCAACCAGCGTGCAGTTGTAGGTATTCGACCCGATGACCTTTTGCTGATAGATGTCCGGGCGGCCGACCGGATCCCACGAAATCGTGGTGAGTGACGAGGCATAGCTGAGCGGCGTGCGCGGCGCTGTTGCCACCTGCGGGACACCGCCGCTCATGGAGTCCCAGTGGTAGGACATGTTCGCCGTGGCCGCAGAACCGCTGAAGGCGGCCGCATTCTCCGTCTGGTTCTGCGCAAAAACGGCCTGGAAACAGGAGGTCATGCTCAGCAACAACAGAAGCGAAAAGCGGCAGACGAACGGGTTCATAGTTGGAGAACTTTAGGTCTGCGGATCGCCGGTGGTCAAAACCAAAAATCAGCAGTCCGCAGGAGCCACATGTTGTTGATTACCTCCCTCTGGAGAGGCAGAAGGCGGCCTTTATCCGGCCGCGAGCGCTGCAAGCCCTTCCTCAAGGCTTGCCACGTTCGAGATCGAGACGACCGGTGTGCCCTTGCGGATGCGCCCAACGAGGCCGGCAATCACCGCGCCCGGTCCCAGCTCAAGGAAATGAGTGATGTGCAGGTGGTCGATCATGAACTCGATGCTCTGCGCCCAGCAAACGCTTCCAGTTACCTGGTCGGCCAGCGTGCGGCGGATATTGGCGGCGTCGCCGACGGCAATGGCATCGACGTTGCACACGACGGGAACGCGCGGCTGCGCAATCGGCGTTGCTTCGAGGGCCTCCTTGAGCGTCTCATAGGCGGATTCCATCAGACGGGAGTGGAACGCGCCGGCCACCGTGAGCTCGACCGCCTTTCGTGCCCCATATTCTTTGGCCAGCGAGACCGCGAGCGCGATCTTTGACGACTCGCCGGAGAGCACGATCTGCCCGGGGGAGTTCAGGTTTGCAACATCGACGTCGGCGGCCGAAGCAAGGTCCCGGACGCGGTCCTCGTCTCCGCCGATGATGGCGGCCATCGCGCCTTCGGTGGAATCGCAGGCCAGCTGCATCGCGCGGGCCCGCTTGTCCACGAGCCGGAGGCCGGTTGCGAAATCGAATGTGCCGGCGGCGGCGTGGGCGGTGAACTCACCGAGCGAAAGCCCGGCCGCCGCATGGAAATCCAGAGCAGGCAGCTTGTCCTGGACCGCCGCCAGGCATGCAAGTCCATGCACATAGAGTGCCGGCTGGCAGATCGCCGTCTTGGTCAATTCCTCCGCCGGACCCTCGAACGCGATATCCGAGAGAGGATATCCGAGGATTTCGTCGGCCTGCTTGAACAGAGCGGCGGCTGAGGGGAATTCGGCGCAGAGGTCCTTGCCCATGCCAACGGATTGGGCGCCTTGTCCGGAAAAGAGGAGAGCGAGTTTGTTTTGTTTCATAGGGATGGAAATGGCCCGGCCAACCGGCGGGGCACCTTCAGTTGTGCCTGATGCGGAGACGGCCCGCAAGCCTGATTGCGGCCGCGGCCGTTCGTCACATTATACGGCCGTTCGTCACTCCCGAATCGACCGTGGATGCCGTGCCCATACGATCCCGAGCCTGTATGAGCATGACGTTAACCTTGGGTGACTGCCGCGGGCGGCGGTCGGACTGTTCGGGCTCTTCATCTCGCGCAAAGCGGAGCATGCCTGCAAGAGTGCTTCCCATCGCATGCGGGATCCTGCTCGTTCTGGCCTTTTCCCACATGCCCGCCGGCGAGCCATCAGCACCGGCGCAGGCGGCCAAGGACCCCGCATGTTCCGGTGCCACCGTCATGCTTACGGGGGGCTCGTTGCTGGTGCCAACCCGCGAAGCGGGCGGCCCCCGAATCCGTCTTGAGCCGGTTCACTGCCGTGTCCTGCCCGTGGGCCTCCTGACATTGACTGCCGATTCTGTCACGAAATTCAACCTGCAGGCCGAAGCGCCCGATAGCGTTACGGAAGGGTTCGTGGGCGATCCTTACTTTGTTAAGCGATAAGACGCCACATGAGCGTTGTCGTTTTGAAAAATCGGGCCGGCGAGATTCGAACTCGCGACCTCTTGAACCCCATTCAAGCGCT
>CAYXRX010000020.1:0-98939 GCA_964467415.1 uncultured Chthoniobacterales bacterium | reverse complement strand
AACAAGCTCCGTTTCGCCGACGAGCCCGCCCGCCACAAGGTCCTCGACATGGTCTTCGAGCTTTTTCTTGAGCTCGGCGCCACCGACGAGCAACTCGACTTCCCTCACATCTACGCAAGCGCCAAGGAAGGGTTCGCCAAGCGCGAGCTCGTCGATCCCAGCACCTGCATGACCCCGCTCTACGAGGCGATCGCCTGGCATATTCCTGCCCCGAAGAGCTCGGACGCCGGGTATTTTCAGATGCTCGTCTCGAACCTCGACTACAGCGACTACCTCGGCCGGATCGCCTACGGCCGGATCATCAGCGGCTCGGTGAAGGTCGGACAGTCGGTCGTCTGCCACCACAACAACGGCAATAAGGAACGGGGGAAGGTGACGGAAATTTTCGGCCACGAAGGCCTGGAAAAAGTTCACATGGAAGAGGCCTTCTCGGGCGACATCATCGGTTTGGCCGGGTTCGAGGACGTCTTCATCGGCGAAACCCTCACCGATACCGAGGACCGGCCCGCCCTGCCATTCGTGGACATCGATCCGCCGACGATCGCGATGAAAATCTGCGTGAACGACTCCCCTCTGGCCGGACGCGAGGGCAAGCTCCTCACCGCCCGCCAGATCAAGGACCGCCTCATCCGCGAGACGCGCACCAACGTTTCCATCATGTTCTCCGACACCGAGACGGCCGGACACTTCGACATCAAGGCGCGCGGCGAAATGCAGATCGCCATCCTGGTCGAGCAGATGCGCCGCGAGGGCTTCGAGCTTCTCGTCTCCCGCCCGGAGGTCATCTTCCAGAAGACCGAGGACGGCTCGCTCACCGAGCCGATGGAGACCCTCTACGTGGATATCCCGCCTGAGAATCTCGGCGACATCCTCCAGTCGCTCGCCGGCCGCAAGGCCGAGATCGTCAACATGGAGCACAACCCCCACAGCGTTCTGGTCGAGGCCACCATTCCGACCCGCGGGCTCATCGGCTTCGAAACCGACCTCGTCAACGTCACCAAGGGCCACGGGATCGCGAGCCACCTCTTCAAGGAATACGGTCCGCATAAGGGCGACATCCCAAGCCGCAACAATGGCGTGCTCGTCTCGATGGAGGGCGGTACCAGCATGGCCTACGCCCTCGATACCATCCAGGAACGCGGACGCCTCTTCATCGGGCCGCAGGAGGAAATCTACGAGGGCATGATCATCGGCGAAAATGCCCGTCCCGACGACATGCCGGTCAACCCCTGCAAGGCTAAAAAGCTGACCAACATGCGCAGCCAGGGCGACGGGAAAGGAATTTCCCTCCAGCCGCCGCTCGTCATGTCGCTCGAGCGGGCACTGGAATATATTTCCACCGACGAATACGTCGAGGCCACCCCGAAGTCGCTCCGCCTCCGCAAAAAGATCCTCGACGCCAACGCGCGCAAGCGGGCGGCCAAGTAAGGGTCCGCCCCCACGAAACCGGGGGGTCGGTTTGTTTTGCTCCAACGGGATACAGTGATCAGTATTCCCCGCGGTTGAACAAGCGCGCCCCCGCATGAAAACTCAAAAGCCGCCGCCGTTGGAAAGACACCGGGTCCTCCGCACGAAGGATCTCCGGGAAGGACAGGACTTCACTTCGCGCGTGTGGGCGAAGCACGAAAGCCATGTCGTCGGCGATGGCGGCTACGAATCGACGATCTCCCGCGTCCCGCTCGGCCGCTCGTTCCTGAGCTTTGTCGATTGTCCGTCGCCGATGCACGTCGAGACTGGAGGCAACAAAACCAAGGCCACCGTCTACCTCCCGCTGGATGGATCAATGACGATCTTCGCACGCGAAAGGCAGCTTTCCGCGGTCCCGGGCGGACCGGCGCTCATCCCCGAGAAAACCAGGATCTGCTTCGAGGCCACCCCGATCCACTGCGTGCTCCTGGAAGTCTCTGCCGCCAAGCTGCGATCCCAGCTCGCAGCCTACGGCGTCAGCAAACCCCGGGTCCCGCCGCTCGCATGGGATCCGTCCACCCCGGATGCCCGCTCGCTCACTGAAATCCTTGGCTTGGCCCTCAGGGAGATCGACCGCGGCATTTCTCCCGAAGTTCACCTGCTCCGCCTGGAGTCGCTTCTTCTTTCCGCGCTCGCCCGCGCGATCGCCTCGCGCCTCGCCGCAGCGGCCGCTCCTCCACAAAACCCCGGACAGAAAACCCTCGAAACAATCCAGGCATGGATCGCGAAAAACCTGCGCCGGGATTTCCATTCCGCCGAGCTTGCCGCCGCGGCGGGCGTCACGCCGCGCACGCTTCAAAAAATTTTCCTCAAGCACGCCAACACCACGCCCGCCCATTACGTGAATGAGCAGCGGATGCAGGCCGCGCGCGCAGACTTCCTCGATCCTGAGAATATAATGACCGTCTCGGAGATCGCCTCGGCACTCAACTTCCTGCACTTCGGCCGGTTCGCATCCGCCTACCACCGGAAGTTCGGCGAGACGCCCTCGGCGACCCTGAAGCGCTGCCGACCGCACGGCGGCTATCCAAAAAACGAACACAAATAAACGGTCCGTGTGGATAGACGCCGGCGTGGGGTGCTTGGTAGGTTTTTCCTGTCTCCCCGACGCTATGAAAACCTCCCTCCCCCGTAGAACACTGGCCGGCGCACTCGCGCTCGGAGTCTCAGCCCTCCTTGCGTTCAGCACCCCGGCCGGCGCGCAGACGACCTACAACGCCACGCTCTACAACAACGTGACGAACATCTACGGCGCTATCTTCCCGAACACGAGCCCGCACTACGACGCCATCAACTTCGCGACAGGCAACGGCACGAAGCTGGACGTGGACCAGGACGTCAGCTTCAACGGCAGCACTCTCGCGAACGTGTTCACCTCGGCGACGTTCACCTCGACCGGCGGACGCGTGGCGGCCTCGATGGTCGGCACCGACGAGTTCACCACCCCGGTCGACGGCCGCACGTTCATCGTGCAGAACTTCGCCCTCGACAATGTGGATTTCACCACAAGCAACGGAACCACCGGCGGTGTGGGGCTCAAGATCCAGGGGCTTGCAGGCGGAAATACTGCCCTCTCGCTGGCGAACTCCACGCTCAGTTGCTCGATTGCCCCTCATCTCTACACGCCCTCCGCCTTCACCTTCAGTGTCAGCGGCACGTCGCAGATCGACGGCTGGGCCGGCCGTCTCTCGTCGTCCACGGCACTCACCGTCGCCAGCGGCGGGTCTCTCCGCATCAAGAACTGCGGCGACCTCAGTTCGGGTGCCACTCTCAATTCCAAGCTCTATTTCGACCAATACACGAACTCCGCGACCCTCAACGGATCGTCACTCATCATCGACAACTCCGCCGTCGTCTTTGGCGCGAATCCCTACGGCACCCCGGTCAACGAGAGCACGATGACGTTCAGCAACAATGCGACCCTCCAGCTCACCAGCGTCGGCACCCCCGGGTCGAGCATGGAGACGGACAATGTCATCCTCCAGAGCAGCACGCTCAATATGGCCGCCTACACGAGACTCACTGTGCGGAACACCTTGGAGCTCGACAGCACCACGGGATCCCAGCTTGGGACCGGCGCCCAGGCGCAGGCGGTAACGATCGTGGTCAAGGGCAGCACAACCGCATCCCTCGGCTATTTGGCCTCCCTGAGCACCGGGACGCTGGACATCCGATCCGGTGCCGCCCTGAACCTCGTGGGAAACGGCATTGATGTCGCGGAGACGACCGTGAACACGCAGGTCCTCTTCCCGGCCAGCGGAAACGGAACCCTGAGCCTGAACTCCCTGTCGGTTCTCAACCTGGCAAGTGCCGCCACAATGGACCTCACCAGCCACGCCGTCCTCACAAATGGCGGCTCGATCAACTTGCAGGAAGGGCATGTCACCGTCCGCCAGGGCGCCGCATTCACAAACAACATCGAACTCATCGTGCAGGATCCCAGCTCCCTCCGCGTTGATGGAAACGCCACCATCGGCGGCGGCAGTTCGAGCTCGATCCAGATGAAGGGGACGCTCAGCTTCACAAGTGCCGCCAGCACCCCCGCAGCGAATACTCTCACGGTTACCAACATCGATCTACTATCCCCCGACACCCTCACCTCAAACTCAACCCTCCAGATGGCGCTCAATCCGACCGGGCTCACCGCCGACCGGCTCGTCGTCAGCCACCAGTTGACCCTCGAGTCGCGGGTCGTCCTCTCGCTGAGCACCGTCAACGACACGGTGCTCGCTCTCGGAACCAAATTTGTGCTCGTCGATTATCCATCCTGGCAGGCATTTTTCCCATCCACCCACTTCAACGGCCTGCTTGACCGCGCGGCGTTCGCCCTCGGGATGAATACCTACCAGATCAATTACAACGACCCGGACGTCCAGCCGGGCGAGTCCCACTTCATCACCGTCACGACCGTCCCCGAGCCCGAAGCGCTCGCCCTGCTCGGGCTCGGAGCCATCGCCCTGGCTGGCTGCGCCTTGCGTCGGCGAGAGGTCCTATAGGTCTCATAGGTCCTATAGTCCATGAAGCTCCCGCTCCTCACCGCCCTGCTCACGGCTGCCCTCGCCCTCCCGTGCCTGGCCAAGCCGTTCGACCAAACGCTCGATGGCGGTGGGTTTTCTGTCCGCATCCAGTCGCCGAACAAGCCCGCCGACAACACCGTCTCACTCGCGCCAAAAGGCCTGAAGAGCAGCAACACTCCGATCACCGTCCCCGCGACAGCGCAGATCACCCGCGCGTTCCTCGCCGACATGGACGGCGACAACTCGCCCGAGCTTTTCATCGTCCTCACCAGCCCCGGCAGCGGATCCTACGGCGACGTCCTCGCCTGGTCGACAAACGGGAAGAAAAGCCTCACGCCGATCATCATCCAAAAACCCGCAACAAAGGACCTCGCCGGCTACATGGGACACGATGCCTTCGAGGTGATGGAAAACACGTTCGTCCGGCGGTTTCCGGTTTACAAAAAAGGCGACGCCAACGCCTCCCCGACCGGCGGCTGGCGCCAGTTCCAATACAAGCTCAAGCCCGGCGAGGCCGCCTGGCAGATGAAGATCGACCGCGTCGAGTCGTATTGAAGGATTCCCCCTTTTCCGAGCAGCTGGTTGACCTTCATCTTGGAACGCAAATGTCACAAGAAACTCCTTCTCTTTTTCCGGGAACCGATTCAACTCAGGAACGTAGGCATGAAGCACAACGCATTTTTTCCCGTGGATGAAGGGTTGCATGATGCAATCCGGGGTTTCCGCATTCTCCGCTGCGTGGTGCTTCCGGCGGTTTTTTTAGGGCTTTTGTCCGCCCTGCCGGTCACCGCCCGGGATTGGGAGGAGGGGCCCCAGCCGCTCGTGGCGGGCAACCGTTATGATCGCTACGAGTGTGTCGCCGACCCGCGGTCGCCGCTCGCATTCGAGTCGTCGTGGAAGGTTCTTTTCTTCGCCAAGGCCGGTGTTCTTTCAGGATACTACTGGACTGGCTCGTATTTCGAGCGCGCGAACTTTGAATCCCCGCAGACGCTCAAGCCCGAGTCGGCGATTGTCTGGGACGAAGCGTGGCATCAGGCCTACTTCATCGGTTCGGATGACCGCCTGAAGGTCGCCCGGCGCAGCGGGAAAAAATCGGCCCCCTGGAAGACCTCGATTGTGCTGGATGAGCCGATCACCGAGGTTCTGGGGGTTGACGAGCGGTGGCACGTTGTTTACGCCTACAGCGAAGCCCGTCAGGCCATTCTTTCGGTGCGTTGGACCGGTGCCCAGTGGAAGAGCGAAGCCATCGCCGAGCAGATCGGAGCGCCCGGCGGACAGGGCGTGGTGGACTCAAAATCCCACGTCCTTTATTCCACGCACTCCGATTTCACCGGCAGCCTGCCTCCCCTCCAGCAGACCGAAATTGCTCCCCCGCTGGCCGGATGGCCGCTTGTGGCAACCTGGTGGAACGGCAAAGTCTGGCAGTCCCGCGTCGTGGCGCGCACGGGCGTCCCGCAGCGGCCGGCATGGGATTCCCGGAATTCCCGGCTCTACTTCTCCAATTGGCAGACGCCCGGTACAGCATCCTGCATCGAGTTGTCCCAGCCGCTGAAATCGCTCGCTTCCGCGAAAGTGCTCAGCCCGTTCCAGACACTCGACAAAAGTGCTCTTGTGCTGCGAAAAGCTGGCGTGGATATCGCAAAAGCCGGCACCGCGCCATTCGCCACAGGCAACAAAACCTGGAAGGACGACCAGAGCTACTGGATTAATTACAACGAGGCGGACCTTTATGCCTCAGGTTTTTATGGCAGCACCTGGTTACAACTGACATCGGTTTTCTCAAACAACACGTTTTCAAACTACCCCCCCCCAACATTTTCCCCCTGGGAGAAAGTGACGTGCTATGTTCCCGATTGGCAGGCGACGCCGCTTCCCGCGCGGGTGAGCAGTTGGTCGGCGGTCGTCTCCGAAAGGCGCGGCGAGCTCGTTCACCAGGAGGGCAGCCATGCCGGCGGGACGCTCCTTACGGCCCCGGCCTGGCGCGAGGTGCCGGACGTTTATGGACACAGGGACGCTTCGGGCAATTTTACGATCTTCTTCCGATGGGCCGCCGAGTGGGCCGATGAGGTGCCCGCTAACAGGCTGGATCTGACGACGCTCGTCGAGGGCAAACGCCTGCCGACCGGACAGGCAGCGGCTTGGGACGCATACAAGAATTTCGGAACGAAGGCCGGAGCCTACTTTTCTCCCAAGCTGGCAATGGTGACTTCCACGGATGTTGTGACCGATCCCTCGGCTCCGCTGCCGCCTCCCCGGCTCGCCGGAGCGAACAGCGGCTTGCGGACATTTGGTCTTCCGCTTGCCAAGGCTTCCAGCAATCCAAAGCCGGGCGGACGATTTATGGACTATTCGCCTGCGGCGGCGAACCGGTGCTGGTCGGGCGGCATCGCGTGCGATCGCCGGAGCCCGTTTGTGTTTTATACCCAGGCTCCGCAGGTGACCGTGACCCCGACGAAAGGCGGCGGCGGGTTCCCTCCGTTCGGTGGAAATATTGATGTCGAGTTTGATGCGTTTGCGGAAAATCCCGCCGTGGTGTCGGAGAGACCCGTGTGGATCTCCGTGATCTTTTGAGCGCACCACGCGAGAGGAGCTGGCGCGAATCCAGGCCCCTGCGTGTTTGGGTTTGGTTGGCTGCTGGAGTTGCCGGACTCTCCCTGGCAGCCCTCTTTTGGCAAACACCACAAACCACCAAACCGGCCCTCAAAAATGCTCCGGAGCAGACCCGTTCCTCCCCGCCGGCTCAGGCTGCTCTCCCGACTGAACCCGAACAAGAGCCAGCTGTCCCGCCGCCGTATCCCATCGCCGATGCCCCGCCAGGCGGAATTCCCGAGCGTCCACCGGAATACAAAGATCTGCCTCCGCCAGAAGAGTTCCAAGCCATCCAGGATGCGCAAAGGAAGGAGCTTCACGATACACAGGAGAAGCAGTGATTAGTGGCAAAACGAGATCCGGCTCTGAGACCTCGGGGGAATCCGGATTGCCGTGCGGCGGGATTCGGGATATCGTGTTTTGCATGAAGGTCGAGGAACCAGCCGCAAGCTACGCGGGGCGCATCCCCGCATCGCCCGAGGTGGTGGCGCTCGCCACGGACCTCGTTCGGAAATTTTCCGAGTGCTTCTGGTTTCGGCATCCGGAGGCCAGAGTGCGCTACGAGGACGATGCGCGGCTGGTTATCGAGCACCTGCGGGAATACGGGGACAAGCGAGCGTGGGAGGCCGCCAAGGAGTTGAAAAAATGCCTCTAACTCCGTTTCAAAAGGAGGTTCTTGGCGTACTCGTGGGGAACCGCTCGGAGACGAGCCACTTTGCAGGAGGTCTCGTGCTGAATGCGCCGGAGGACTCCGCCCGCTACTCGCACGATTTCGATGTCTTCCATGAGGCGGTCGACGATCTGGTCATCGCCAGCGAAAAGGATGTGACCGCGCTGCAGGCCGCCGGTTTCGATGTCGAGAAGATCGAACGCAGCGAGGAATGGTCGAAGCCATCCTCGTTCCGGAAGGCACGGGTCCGCCGCGGGAGCGACCATGTCGAACTCGACTGGGCGCACGATTCGGCGTTCCGGTTTTTTCCGATTGTGCCCGACGACCTGCTCGGCTGGAGGCTGCACCTCTTCGACATGGCGACGAACAAGGCGCTTGCGCTCTCGGCCCGCATGGAGACCCGCGACTATGTCGATATGGTCGAGCTGAGCCGCCGCTACCCGCTCGAGGCGATCGTCTGGGCCGCTTGCGGCAAAGACCCGGGATTCAACCCCCTTTCCCTGCTTAAGATGATGATCCGGTTCGCGAGGATCGATCCCGCAAAGCTCGAAGAGATCCAGGCCCGCAAGCTGGATCCCTTCGCGCTCAAGGAGGAATGGATTGCCGCCTCCGACCGCGCCCGGGAAGAGATGACGCTGCTCGCCGACGAGCAGCTGGACATGCCGATCGGCGTCGCATTTGTCGATGGGCAGGGCGAACCGGGCTGGATCCGGACAAACCCCGCGCTGCAAATCCACTTCCCCTCCCTGCGCGGCTGTTGGCCCACAATGCATCTTCCGCCGATTAGCGGCGGATGAAGATTGGCGGCCCGGCACCGCATACCGTAAGCTTGAAGCCCCGTGAAATTCCTCCCGCTCACCCTTGCTGCCTCGCTGGCCTTGAGCGCATGCGCCAGCGGTTTTGACCTCTTTCCCAAGCGGAAGGACTCCGGCCTGGACGGCGTTGCGGGCAAAAAAGACAAGGCCGCCCGCGCCCGCGAGCTGCAGCAGGAGATGATGGATTTTTCCGACCGCTACACGATGGTTGTCTGGCAGGCGCTCGACACCTACACCCGCTCGGAAAAGGATCCGGTCAAGCGCTCCGCCGCCGAGCATTTGAAGGTCCTGTTTTCCTCCGCCTCGATGGAGATCGCCGCCGGGCGCAATGCCGCCGGCAACCTTCTGGACATGGCGGTTTTCACCAATCTTGCGGAACAATCGGTGCGCGACTACTGGATCCCCAAAGTATTCGGCCCCGGCGGAGCACCGCTCCTGAAGGCGCACCGCGACCTCCGGGCAGACCTCGACGTCATCCTGCGGAAGACCCTCACAGCGGAACAGCGCGCCCAGCTCGACAGCATGGTCATCGACTACCGGCACGCCTTCCCGGGCAGCGTGTATATTGCCGACATCCGCCTGCGCGATCTCGTCGCGGCCCGCACCGCCTCCAGAAAGGGTGGCGGCGGCATCCCGCTCCTCGCCGATGTGAGCCGGGCGGTCGGCGAGCTCGACGCTGCGGTGGAATACGGCGAGCGGCTCATGTTTTACGTCGAGCGCATCCCGCGGCTCACGACCATGCAGACCGCGCTCGCGCTCGCGCAGACCAGCGCCTCTCCCGCAGTGGTCAGTCTCACCGAAAGCGCGCGCCTGACCTCCGAGTCGATCGCGCGGCTTCCCGACGATCTCACCGCTGCCGTCGCCAAAAACACCGAGACCGTCGGCCCTCTCCTTCCCGGTCTCCAAGCCACGGTGGCGGATTCGCGCGCTATCGCGGAGATCACCGAGCGCATCCTGAATGCCGATGCCGGGACGCCGTCGGCCGATCCGTGGACGCCCGCATCCTCAGCTGCCGTTTTGCGCGAGGCCCAGGGTGCCGCCCGCGAGATCCGAACCACGCTGGAAGAAGCTGAAAAATCCCTCACCACCGCCGAGGGCCTGCCCTTCGACAGGCTCCTGAAGACGACGTCGCAGGAGGTCCGGGAAACAATCGATTACGCTTGGAACAAGGTTCTTCTCGCGATCGGGCTTTTGCTCGCCGGCCTCCTGGTTCTCCTGCTCATCGCCGCCTGGCTCTTCCGCCCGAAAAGAGGCACCCCGCCGCCTGCGCCATGATTTGACAAACGGAAAACCTATCCGAGTCTAACCCATCCGCATTTGATGAAGGCATTTTTTCTTTCCCTCGGGGCCGCGCTCGTGCTGTCCGGCTGCTCGACGACGACCTACATGGATTATGCCGGCGCGCCGGTGCAGCGGGGGAAGGGCGGCGCCTTCCTGATCGTGGATGGCATGGAGCTCTGGCAGGAGGGCCGGCCGAACCGACCCTACCGCGTGGTGGGCGTGATCACCGACAGCCGGCCGGTGGGCGTCTGGACGATGGGTCCCCGCGCCACGACAGTCGCCCGCATGGCCCGCGAACACGGCGGCGACGCGGTCGTTATGGAATCGGATGTGCGCGAGTTCACCGGCACGTATACGAGCGGCAGCAGCAACTGGAGCGCCGCCAACTACGAGAGCTCGAACTGCCGGAACAACTCCGGCTACACCTACGGGACCAGCTACGGATCCTCGACGACCACCCCGATGTATCAGGCCCACTCGCGCTTTCTGGTCCTCAGATACCACTGAAATTTTTCTCTCCGCTTCAGCGGGGAAAATTCAACGCTTTACGACGGCCCGCCCGCGCGCCGGAAGAATATCATTTGCCCGGCGGCGCCCGATGAACGAAAGTCCACGGCTTGATGCCACTACCGTTACTTTACGAATCCCATTCGCACACGCCGCTCTGCATGCACGCGAGCGGGGAGCCCGGGGAGTATGCCGCCGCCGCCGAGGCCCGCGGGCTCCGGGGTCTGATCGTCACCTGCCACTGCCCGCTGCCCGACGGGTTTTCCGCCGACGTGCGGATGCGTCCGGACCAGTTCGAAACCTATGTCGACATGGTCGCCCGCACCCGGGAGGAATGGGCCGGCCGGGTCGATGTCCGGCTCGGGCTGGAAAGCGACTTCTACCCGGGCGTCGAGCCCTGGCTGGAAAAGCTCCACGCAAAAGTTCCGCTGCACCACGTCCTGGGATCGGTGCACTACCAGATCCCGGACTACCGCGCGCGGTATTTCTCCGGCGACGTCTTCGCCTACCAGCAGCTCTACTACGATCATCTCGCCCGCGCAGCGGAAACCGGCCTCTTCGACACGCTCGCCCACCCGGACCTGATTAAAAACGAGGATCCGGCGCAGTGGGATTTCGGGCGGATCCGGCCGTTCATCGAGCGCGCACTCGACCGCATCGCGGCCACCGGCGTCGCGATGGAGCTCAACACCAGCGGGCTGAAAAAGTCCCTGCCGGAAATGAACCCCGGCCGTGACCAGCTCTCCCTGATGTTTGAGCGCGGCATTCCGGTCGTCATCGGGGCGGACGCCCACCGTCCGAGCCGCGTCGGCGACCGGTACGAGGAGGCGCTCGGCATCCTCCGCGAGACCGGCTACGAGCAGGTCAGCTTCTTCCTCGACCGGCAGCGCCGCTCCGTCCTGATCGAGGAGGCGCTGGACTCGCTGCTGCCGGCGGAAGCCTGGTCGAAGGCGGCCTAGAGATCGTTTTTGAGGACGACGCGGTAGCGGGCCTTGCCGGACCGGACATGGTCGAGGGCCTCGTTGACCTTGCTGAGCGGGAACGTTTCGGTGACCGGGGCGATGTTGTGCCGCGCGCAGAAGTCGAGCATCTTTGCGGTGGTGTTCGGGCTGCCGAGCGGCGTGCCCGAGACCGACCGCTGGGCCATGATCAGCGGGAACGCCCCGATGTCGAGCGGCTTGAGGACCGCGCCCACAAAGTGCAGCCGGCCCTTCGGCGCCAGAGCCTCGATGTATGCGGCCCAGTCCAGCGGCACGTTCACGGTCGAGAGAACAAAATCGAACGAGCGCGCGAGCGGCTTGAGGCTTTCCGGCGTGCGCGAGTTGACCACGTGGTGGGCGCCCATCGCGGCGAGTTCGTCGCGCTTCCCCTCGGTCGACGAAAACGCCGTCACCTCGCACCCCCACTTATTGAGAAACTGGAGCGCCATGTGTCCGAGCCCGCCGATCCCGATGACGCCGACGCGGTCGGTCGGCCGAACGCCCATCTCGACGATCGGATTGAAAACCGTGATGCCTCCGCAGAGGAGCGGACCGGCCTTCGCCACATCGACGCCATCCGGCAGAAGCGAGGCCCACGCCCAGTGGCAGCGGACCCGCTGGGCAAAGCCGCCGTGCCGTCCGACAATCGTCTGCTCGGCGGTGGCACAAAGGTTGTGGTCGCCCGAAAGGCACTCCGGACAGGCCATGCAACTCTCGGAGAACCAGCCCAGCCCAACCCTGTCGCCGACCTTCACACGCTTGACCCGGGGACCGGCCGCGATCACCGTGCCGGCGACCTCATGGCCGGGCACCAGCGGATACCGGGAGTTCCCCCAGTCGTTATCCAGCATCGAGATGTCCGAATGGCAGATTCCGCAGTAGCTCACCGCGATTTCCACCTGCTCGTCGCCGAGGGGTCCGGGCGCGTATTCGATGGCTTCGAGTGGCTGTCCCTTGGAAGTGGCGGCGTAGGCTTTGATGTGTTCGCTCATGCTTCCCTTTACGCGCGGGATGACGGTTTGGACAGGTTTTCTTTGTGACGGCTGTGGCATTCGGCTGCCAGATCAAGGCAGCCCGTGCCGGAACCGCTTCAGGAATGGGACTTGAATCCCATGGGAGTCAGGGATAACAAGGCGCGCATGCCAAATCCCACGCCGCCCGTCGGTCCGCGGCCCGGAGGAAATGTGCTCCCCACCCGATCCAATATGAAAAATGCCCCCATTGTTGTCGCACTCGCCCTGGCCAGCCTGGCGGCGTTCGCCAAGACTGCCCCTGCGCAGGATCCGGTTCAGGTTGTCCTGCTGGCCGGCCAGTCAAACATGGCCGGAAATGTCCCCATCGCGATGCTTCCGCCGGAGTTCAAGCAACCGCCCGCAAACGTCAGCATGATCTTCCACGGCAAGCCGGAGCGGATCGCCGGCGGCAGCACGTTCGGGCCCGAAGTGGGATTTGCCGCAACGGTGGCCGCCGCCAGGCCGTCCGATGAATTCCTGCTCGTCAAGCGGGCGATGGGCGGGACGTCGCTGGCCGGCTGGGCGCCTAAGTGGGACAAGTCGCGCCTGGCTTCCAAATACGATTCCGCCGCCGGTCCGCTCTACAGCAAGCTGCAGGAGGAATATGCCGCCGCAGTGAAGGGCCGCAACGCACGCCTCACCGCGGTTCTCTGGATGCAGGGCGAAAGCGACACCCGTTATCCGGCACTCGGACCAAACTACTTCGAGAATTTCAAGACGCTGATCGCCGCGTTCCGCCGCGATCTGAACGCGCCCGCGCTGCCGTTCTTTTTCGGGCGGGTCAACATGCCGGCCGACGCGCTCGAGGATGACAAGAAGACCATCAAGTTCCCCTACATCGGCCAGGTGCGCGCCGCCCAGGAGCGGGCGGCCCGCGAGATTCCGGGCGTCTATCTGATCGAGACCGACGACCTCGGCAAGCAGGCCGACCGGATCCATTACGATGCCGCCGGGCAGATCGCGCTCGGCCGCCGGTTTGCCGAGGCCTGGCTGAAGGCGGTTCCTCAAAAGCCGTAAATACGGCCCTGAGGACCCGGTGAAACGCTGCGGGCTGATGGCGCGATTTCCGCGGTTATTTCTTGTCGCGGGCGGTCTCCCGCGTGAACAATCCCGCGTCATGATCAAAGCGGCCATCGTCGGTGCGAATGGATATTCGGGGGAAGAACTCTGCGCGATTCTCGCGCGGCATCCCTCGGTGGAAGTTGTCGCGGTCACCTCACGCCAGCATGCCGGCAAGCCGCTTGGCAGCGTGCTCCCGCGGCTCTCCGGGCCGGGACGGCTTTCGAGTCTGGTTTTCAGCGAGCCCGCGGTCGAGGCGCTTCTCGCCACCGGCGCAGGATTTATCTTCCTCGCTCTGCCGCACGGCCTCGCCGCGGAATTTGCCGGCCCGCTGAGCGAAGCCGGACGCCGGATCATCGATCTGAGCGCCGATTTCCGGCTCCGGGATCCGGCGGTCTACAGGGAATTTTACGGCGAGTCCCACGGCGCCGAACATCTTTTTTCCAAGGCCGTCTACGGCCTGCCGGAGCTCCACCGCGAGGAAATCCGGGGCGCGAGCATTGTCGCCTCGGCCGGATGTTACCCGACCAGCATCCTTCTGCCGCTCGCCCCGCTCCTGCGTGCGGGGCTGATCGATCCGGACGGGATTGCCGTCTCAAGCGCGAGCGGGGTCAGCGGCGCAGGCCGCAAGGCGGACGCCACGCTCCTCTATGGCGAGTGCAACGAAAGCCTCCGCGCCTATGGCGTGCCGAAACACCGCCACCTCTCCGAAATCGAGCAGGAACTCACGCTGGCCGCCGGCCGGACGGTCGCAATCACGTTTGTCCCTCATCTCGCGCCGATGACCCGCGGGATCCATACCACCATTTTCGCGAAGCCGGCCGGCGACCCGGCCGCCGTGCTGCCCGCACTCGAGGCCGCCTATGCCGAGGAACCGTTTGTCCGGGTTTCCGGGGTCCTGCCCGACACAAAAAATGTGACGGGGACGAATTTTTGTGACATCTCTGTGCGCTACGATGACCGCGCGAAGCGGATCATCCTTTTTTCCGCCGAGGACAACCTGGTAAAAGGCGCGGCCGGACAGGCGGTACAAAACTTCAACCTGATGGCCGGGCTCGATGAGACGGCGGGATTGCTATGAACGAAATCAGACAAATCAAAGGCGGCGTTTGTGCTGCGGCAGGCTTCACGGCTGGCGCGGCGGGGTGTGGGATCAAGACCGGGGAAATCACGCGGGACGACCTGGCGGTTGTTTTCTCCGAGCATCCGGCCGCAGCGGCCGCGACGTTCACGACGAACAAGGTCAAGGCGGCCCCGGTGCGGATCTCCGCCGACCACCTCCGCTCGGCCCGCGTGCGCGCGATTGTGCTGAACAGCGGAAATGCGAATGCCTGCACCGGCCAGCACGGACTGGATGACGCCCGCTCGATGGCGGCCGACACGGCCGCATTCCTTTCGCTCAAGCCCGAGCAGGTCCTCGTCTGCTCGACCGGCAGGATCGGCGTTCCCCTGCCGGTTGACCGCATCCGCAAGGGCCTGACCGGCATCCGGCTCGCCCGGAACGGCGGCACGGCGTCCGCCCGCGCGATCATGACAAGCGATACGTTTCCCAAGGAAATCGCGTTCGAGATCCGCACGGAGGACGGCGCGTTCCGCATTGGAGGAATGGCCAAGGGTGCCGGCATGATCGATCCCAACATGGCCACGATGCTCTGCGTGGTCACCACCGATGCCGTGATGCCCCGCGCCGCATTGAAGCAGGTCCTCCGCGAATCCGTCGAAGACTCGTTCAACCGGATCACCATCGACGGCGACATGAGCACGAACGACACCGTCATCCTTCTCGCCAACGGCCAGAGCGGGGTCGCGCCGGCTCCCGGAGTGTTCCGCAGCGCCCTCGATGGGGTCACCCGCGCGCTCGCGCGCATGATCGTCGAGGACGGGGAGGGAGTCACCCGCTTCGTCGAAGTCGAAGTCCGGCGGGCCGCCTCGAAGGCCGACGCCCGGCGGGCCGCCGAGGCGATCGCCAACTCCACGCTGGTCAAATGCGCCTGGGCGGGAGGCGATCCCAACTGGGGCCGCATCCTCGATGCCGTCGGCTACAGCGGCGTGAAGATGAACGAAGCCTCGACGGACATTTTTTACGATGCCCTCCCGGTCGTCAGCGGGGGCGTCGCCGCCCGGACGCCGGCGAAAAAGCTCCGCCAGATCGCCGCCCGCAAGGCGTTCCGCGTGACCGTCGACCTGCAGGTCGGCTCGGCCTCGCACATCGTCTGGACTACGGATTTGACGGAGGAGTATGTTCGCCTCAATCTGGGCGAGTAGCATATGAGCATCTCCCCCACCGCCGAATCCCGTTCCGAAAGCCTGATCGAGGCGCTGCCTTTCATTCAGGAGTTCCGCGGCCACACGTTCGTCATCAAATACGGCGGCGCGGCGATGGAGGATGACCACATCGTCGAAAAGTTTCTCCGCGACATCGTTTTTCTTGAGGCGGTCGGGATCAACCCTGTGCTGGTGCATGGCGGCGGAAAGGCGATCACCGCGCGCATGCGTGAGGCCGGGCTCAAGCCCCGGTTCGTGAACGGACTTCGCGTCACCGATGCCACCGCGATCGGCATCGTTCAGGAAACGCTCGACAAGGAAATCAACCCCTTGATCGTTGAGACGATCCACGGGTTTGGCGGCCGCGCCGTCGGCCTCTCGGGAAAGAACGTGTTCCTCGCGCGCCGGCTGCCACCGCAGAAGCTCGAGTCCGGCGAGGCTGTGGACATCGGATTCGTCGGGGAAGCTGCCGGGATGAAAGCGGATGCGATTCTCGCAGCGATCGCAGCGGAGACCGTTCCGGTGATCAGCCCGATCGGCGCCCTGCCAGATGGCACGGTCCTGAACATCAACGCCGATGTCGCCGCCGCCGCGCTGGCCGCCGAGCTGAAGGCCACCAAGCTCATCTTTGTGAGCGACGTGCCGGGGATCATGCGCGACCCGACCGCACAGGACTCGCTCATCCCCAGCGTGACCGTCGAGCAGGTGGAATCCTTGATCAAGCAGAAGGTCATCGCCGGAGGGATGATTCCCAAGGTCCAGTCGGCCGCCGCGGCACTCCGCAAAGGGGTCGCCAAAACCCACCTCATCGGCGGTCATATCCAGCATTGCCTGCTGCTCGAGATCTTCACCAATGCCGGGATCGGCAGCGAGATCACGCCCTGACTGTCGGGGTTCTCAGAGGTAGCGCTGCTCGATCTGGCGGACCATGCGCTTGATGTGTCGGTATTTTGACCGGGGCTTCAGGATCCGGTAGCTCTCATGGACGTCGCCCCACTCGAGGATCTCGATCGTCACCCGCCGCACCCCCCAGTCGTTCATCGCAGAGCGCGTGGGCTTGTAGAGATCGATCGTGTTCGTGCCTGAGAGCGCCCAGCCGTAGTCGTCGACTTCGTAGACCTCGCCGGTCGAGGCGATCCGGAACACCGTGCCCGCCGGCCAGCGCGACCAGTCGGCTGCCGCGCTGTTCATGCCGCCGGATTTGAGCTGCGTGCCGAGCGCGTTCCGGCGTCCGTAGACGGTGTGGTCGGATTCGGTGTGCGTGTAGGCGGTTGTGCGGACCTTCATGACCGGCGCGCGGCGGAGCGGCTTCTCATAGCGGGGAAGCGGACGCCCGGCGCATCCGGCCAGGGCCACAAGGAAGAAAGCCAGTGCGAGTCGCTGAATCATTCAGGTGTTTTCCATAATCCGGACCGGCTGCCGGCGGCGAGAAAAATCCTGTGGAACGATCGGCCGCGATGGTGGATGATCATGGCACGATGAAACGTGCGACCATGCTTTTCCTTCTTCTGGGGGCAGCCGGACTCTATGCCGGGCCGGCCGGTCCCGCGTTCGCCGGCCTGCGGACGATCCAGTCGCAGCCGTATGCCGGAACCTCGCAGGTGGTCGAGATCCGCGGCGAGCGGGGAGATCCCCAGCCCGCGGAATGGACGCTCCTCCTGCGCGACACTTCGGCCCGCGGGGGAGTCCGCGAGCTGACGGTCGTGAACGGCCGGATCACCGCCGAGCGCACGCCGCTCCGCGCACCGGTGGAGGTTGCCGCTTTGGTGCCGATGGATTCCGGGAAGCTCAAGGTCGATGCCGACGCCGTTTTCCGGACCGCCCAGCGCGAAGCCGAGCGCAGCCAGATCGGATTCAACTGGATCGACTACACCCTGCGGAACGATCCGGAGAGCAATGCTCCGGTGTGGACGGTAGGACTCTACGACCACATGGGGGCTCCGCTGGCCACGATGAAAATCTCGGCGGCAGGAGGCGCGATTGTCCGGCCGCTCCAGGCCGGCGCCAACAGCCGCACGCTCTCGGAGGCGACCACGGTGGGCAAGCCCGCCGGCGGCCTTGCGGGCGATGTCGGATCCGCAGCCGGAACTGCCGTCAAGCGCACGAAAGACTCCGCGTTGCGCTTTGTGGGCAGCCTTCAGGAAGCCTTCGTCGGCGAGCGGACGATCGGCCCGAAAGAAGAGGAATAGATGGAACAGGCGATCGTCGTTCTTGCCGTCGTGGGCTTCCTCCTGCTGGCTGCGGAAGTCTTTGTGCCCGGCATGGTGCTCGGGGCTCTCGGAGGGCTCTGCCTTCTCGCCTGCGTCGTGCTTTGCTACGCGGCATTCGGCGGGCTCATCGGCACGATGGCATTTGCCGCGCTTTGCATCCTGACCGGCGGGGGGCTGGTCGCGTGGCTTTATCTTTTTCCGCGGACCCCGATGGGCCGGCGCGTCACACTCAGCAGCTCACTCGCCCGCAACAACTCGTCGCCCGCAGAGGAAGTCTCCGTCGGATCGGGCGGACAAGCGGTCACCGCTCTCCGACCGGCGGGAACCGCCGTGATCGACGGACGCCGGGTCGACGTGGTCGCCGAGACCGGCTTCATCGAGCCGGGCGAACCGGTGACGGTTGTTCTCGTGGACGGCGTGCGGGTCGTCGTCCGCAAAGCCTGATCAGAGCCTCCGCCCGGCGGCTTCGAGGAACGGCCTGATGCCGGCCACCAGATCTTCGAATGCCGCGAAGTCGACCTGCTGCTGGCCGTCGCTGAGCGCCTCGGCCGGGTTCGGATGCACCTCGATGAGAAGCCCGTCTGCGCCGAGCGAGACCGCCCCGCGGCAGAGCGCTTTGACCAGGTCCGAGCGGCCGCAGCCCTGGCTCGGATCCACGATCACCGGGAGGTGGGACTCGTTTTTCGCGATCGCAACGGCGGCCAGATCGAGCGTGTTCCTTGTGTAGGTTTCAAATGTCCGGATCCCCCGCTCGCAGAGGAGGACGTTCGGGTTGCCGTGGGCAAGGATGTATTCGGCGGCAAGCAGCCATTCCTCGATCCGCTCGCTCATCCCCCGCTTGAGCAGGACGGCCTTGCCGGAACGCGCACACTCGATCAGGAGCTGGTAGTTCTGGGCGTTGCGTGCGCCGATCTGCAGGATGTCCGCCGAGGCGGCCACATGCTCGACGTCCCGCTCGCTCAGCACCTCGGTGATGATTTTTAGCCCGGTCTCGGCGCGCGCGCGTTCGAGCAGACGGATCCCGTCTTTTCCGAGCCCTTGAAACTCATACGGCGAGGTGCGGGGCTTGTAGGCCCCCCCGCGGAGGACGGTTGCGCCGGCCGCCTTGACCGCCCGCGCGGTGGCGAGCAGTTGCTCTTCGCTTTCGACCGAGCAGGGCCCCGCCATCAGCACGACCGCGCCGCCTCCGATCTTCAGCCCGTCGACGTCGACCACGGTATTTTCCGGGTGCGACTCGCGGCTTGCGAGCTTGTAGCGCTTCTGCACCCGGAGCACGCTTTCCACCTGCGGCAGCGCCGTGAGCGACTCCAGGTTCTGGTGCGTGCGCTCGTCCCCGATCGCGGCCACAACGGTTTGGGTCACCCCATAAATCGGTGCAGGCTCGTAGCCGAGCTTGGTGACTTCCGCGAGAACTTCTTCGATCGCCGGTTTCGGCGTATGGGGACGGAGGACGATGATCATGGGATTACGGGTTGGCTCAGAAAGCCATTCTTTCCGAATGCCCGGATCCCGAAAACAAAAATCGGCTACGTGCAGTCCTACCGCCCGCCGAACCGCTTGAGCCGCCGGGAATACGCGCTCATCCGGAACAGCGTGAAACCGAGCCCGATCCCGATGAGGATCCATGTTTTGGCCTCGGGCACCGCGCTCACCGTGGTGGAACTGTTCAACCCGGGAGCAGCGACGGGCGGCGGCGCAGGGTCCTGCCCGGCATCACTGGCCGCCAAAGGTTGCGAAACCGCTAAAACGACCGCAGCCGCAAGAACCGAAATCCGAGTTGTCATGTCCATATCTCCCGTTTAACCGAATTTGTGTCTGCTCAAGTTCAGGTTTCGACCGGGGGACTTCGAATCCGAGCGAAATGGAACCCAAATGTCCGGCTCTGGCAAGGAGAAATTCCGCCTGTCCACGTCGCGGCTTGGCCGGGCGGAAAAGCACCCGGCTAGGCCGCGATCGAATCCGGGGACTTGATCTGGTGAAACCGGAACCGCTCGAGGTATTTGCCGCGGTTGTATTTCCGGCAGCATTTCACGCAGGCGACCCGGCGGGCGAGCGGGCGGACGCGGGAGAGGACGGTGTGGCATTCCGGACAGGCGTAGAAGAATTTGCGTTCGATCCGGCGGCGCTTGAACGGGAGCTCGTGGCAGCGTGGTTCATTCGGGATGCCGAGGTCGCGGCACGCCAGGCGCCATTCTGGGCCGTGGGCGTCGATCCGGCAGCGGCCGGCACGGTGCTGGGCGAGGAGGTGGGCGAGTTCGTGGCGGAGCGTGCGCTGGACCTCTGCGGCCGAGACCTCGAGCAGTTTCGGGTTGAGGATGATCCGGCGTTCGCGCCAGGCGGCGAGTCCGGCGGTTGTGCGCAGCAGGGGGTTCCAGCAGACGGAAACCTGGAGGCCGCGACACTTGGCCGCCTGCAGGAGCTGGTTGGCGAAATCCTCCAGCAACGGGTCGTGGCGCAGGCGCGTCGTTCGCCGGGGCTTGGCGAGATCATCCGGCTTTGTGCGCACGCGGCGCATGACCGAGCGTCCGAAATCCAGAAGTAGTTGGCTATATTTCATGGAATGGAGACGGTTTGGCGTTCGAGGACCCGAAGCATTGCGCGCGCCGCGAGTCCGATGTCGTTGTCGGTGGTGGACCGGCCGAGAGAAAACCGCACGGTGGCGAGGGCCGTTGCAGGGGCGACGCCCATAGCCAGGAGGACATGGGAGGCCTGCACGGAGCCAACCATGCACGCCGAGCCGCTGGAGGCGCAGACCCCCTCAAGGTCGAGCCCGATGAGGAGGGCCTCGCCATCGGCGCCGGGGAAGCTGACGTTGAGCGTGTTTGCCAGCGAGCAGACCGGATCGCCATTCCGGATGGCGCCGGGACAACCCGCGCTGATCGCGCTCCAGAGGCGGTCGCGCAGCGTCCGGAGCCGGGGGGCCTCGTCATCCATCGCGGCCACAGCACACTCGGCGGCGGCGGCAAAGCCGGCGATGCCCGCAACATTCTCTGTGCCCGGTCGCCGGGTGTTCTCATGGGCCCCGCCGTGGCTCGTCCGCGAGATGGCGATGCCGGCCCCGAGGTAAAGCGCGCCCACGCCCTGCGGGCCGCCGACCTTGTGGGCGGCCATCGACAGCGCGGAGACCCCGAGCTCGTGCGGGCGGACGGACATTTTTCCGAATGTCTGGATGGCGTCGGTGTGGAAAAGAACCCCCCGGTCCCGGCAGATTTCGGAAATGTCGCCGACCGGCTGGATCGTGCCGGTCTCGTTATTCGCATGCATCACCGAGACGAGCGTGGTATCCGGGCGGATCGCGCGGGCGAGGGCTCCGGGATCGATGGCTCCAGAGCGGTCGGGAGGCAGAACCGTGACGTCAAAGCCCTCGAAGTGCCGCAGATATTCGAACGCGTGCAGGACGGCGTGGTGCTCGATCGCGGAGGTAATGAGATGGCGGCCCCGGGGCGCATGAGCGCGGGCAAGACCGATCACAGCCAGATTGCAAGACTCGGTCCCGCCGCCTGTGAAAATGATCTCATGCGGACGCACGCCGAGGAGGGCGGCCAGCCGGTCGCGCGCATCGTCGATGGCTGCGCGGGCGCGGCGCCCGGCCGCGTGGATCGACGAGGGGTTACCGAATTCCCCGTCGAGAAACGGGAGCATCGCCTCCCGCGCGGCGGCCGTGAGCGGCGCCGTGGCGTTGTAGTCTAGATAGACCATGCGCTCTCCTCCGCCACCGGGCGGTCGCTTTTTCCGCGAATGCTGAGCTGCCGTTCCTCGTAAACGACCAGCGAGCCAGCCGGGACGCTGTGCATGAGAAAGACATTCGCGCCAATTGTCGTCCCGGACCCGATCACCGTGCTGCCGCCAAGAATTGTGGAATTCGGATAGATGGTGACATTGTCCCCGACATCGGGATGGCGCTTGCCACCCTTGACGATCCGGCCCCCGTCATCCTTGGCGAAGCTGCGGGCACCCAGCGTCACGCCATGATACAATTTCACGTGCTCGCCGATCCGGCACGTCTCGCCGACGACAACGCCGGTGCCGTGGTCGATGAAAAAATACGCCCCGATCTCGGCGCCGGGATGGATGTCGATCCCGGTGCGCGCATGCGCCCACTCGGTCATCATCCGCGGCAGCAGCGGAACCCTCTCCAGATACAGCAGGTGGGCAACACGCTGGATCGCGATCGCCTCGATGCACGGATATGAAAGAATGATCTCCTCGTTACTCAAAGCCGCGGGATCGCCCTCGTAGGCGGCTTCGATGTCCGTGCGCAGCAGCTCGCGCACGGAGGGGACCGCCTGCAAAAGGCGCAGCAGGATTTCTTTCGCCCGCGCCTTCGGGCATGCGGGGTCGATGACCCTCAGGCTCTTCGCCACCTGGTCGGCCAGCAACCCGGCCAGCGCATGCATCCGCTTCTCGGTGATCTCCCCGAGCTCGCTCTTGTGGATCGGCTTCTCATCATGAAACCCGGGAAATAAAAACTGCAGCAGCTGCTCGCAGATCTGTACCAGCGCGCGCTTCGACGGAAGATTGTGTCCGTCCGTGTTGTTGAGCCCGCCGACTTCCTCGTAGGAAACAAGGACATTGCGGACCACATCTTTGAGCGCGAGTTCCATGACCGGCCAAATATGCCCTGCCCTCCGCCATTGTCGAGTGGCGGGTTGTCAGATTTTTGTCATCTGCCCGTCTCCAGACCTTCACACGGGTGAAACGGAAAAAACGACAGATAAATTATCGCATAATGCTATACGATAATTACTTACACACATTCAAGCCAACGCGCCATCGCTGGCAACACAGAGGTAGGGAACCGCTTGGTTGCCGGTCTTTTCCTTGTAAATAGAAACAATCTTATCTGCCAGCGAGTCAATGGCTTCCAGATCCACAAGGGCCACGATGGCACCGCCGAATCCGCCGCCGGTGAGCCGGGCGCCATGGCATCCGGGGAGCGAGGTTGCAATTTCGACGAGGGCGTCGAGTTCCGGGGTGCTATTCTCGAAGTTTTCCATCGAGCTGCGGTGCGAGGCGGTCATGAGCTTGCCGAATGCGTCCCCGTTTCCTGCCCGCAGAAATGCGAGTGCCTCGAAGACACGCTCATTTTCGCCGACGACGTGGGCGGCGCGGCGGCGGACGATTTCCGGGAGGTCGGCAGCGGCGAGCTGTAAGCTGGTGACATCGCGCAGGGCGGGAACGCCCATCCGCTCGGCAGCCTCGAAGCACTGGGCGCGCCGCTCGTTGTATTCGCCGCCGGTGAGGGCGTGTTTGACCCCGGAGTGAACGATGAGCAGTCCGAGATGGTCAGGGAACGGGATGGCATCGACGGTTTCGGCCCGGCAGTCGAGAAAGACGACGTGGTCTTTTTTTGCGAAGATCGACGAGACCTGGTCGAGAAGCCCGCAGCTCACGCCGACAAACTCGTTTTCCGCGCGGCGGCAGACCTTGGCGAGGTCGAGCGGGGAAATTTCGAACGGGTAGAGCTTTGTCAGCAGGACGGCTGTGGCGACCTCGAGGGCGGCCGAACTCGAGAGCCCGGCTCCCGGCGGAAGGGTTGCGGAAAAGTGCGCCTCAAAGCCGCCGGGCGTCGCCCCGGCCTGCGCGAGCATCTCCGCCACGCCCAGCGGGTAGTCGGCCCAGATTTTTTGCGGCTTGAGTCCGGCAGCCCGGTCGGCCTCGACCGTCCCTGCGATTCCGTCGCTGGAGACGACAGCCTTTCCATCATCCCGGCGGCGGCCGGTGGCGGAAATTCCGAATTGAATGGCGGCCGAAAGGACGACGCCGGCGTTGTAATCTGTGTGGTTGCCGAGAAGTTCGACACGTCCGGGGGCAAAAGCAGTGACATCTGACATACGGCGCGGATCATTCCCGTTACATCCGGTCTTGCCAAGACCGATTTCTCCGACGATGGTGGAGGCCAATCCAAACTGGAGAAAATTATGTCCGATACCACCGAAGAAAAAATTGCCGGAAAGAAATTGGAAAGCAGCAGCGAGCACGCCAAAAAGGCGATCGATGCGGCAGCCGAGGCCAGCCGCGCCGTCGGTGACACCGTGAAAAAGCAGGCGCAGGTCGTGTTTGAGACGGGCAAGGAACATTTCACCGCAGCCGCCAAGGACCTCTCCGAGGCAGCCACCGCCACTTATGAAGATCTGCGTGGGCAGGCCAAGGTCAAGGCCGAGCAATACAAGGGCAAGGCGCAGGCCGCCTGGGAAGATGCCTCCGCGCGTGCCCAGACGTATCAGAGCGAGACCGAGGGTTACATCCGCGAAAATCCGTTGAAGGCCGTCGGCATCGCCGTGGGCATCGGATTCCTCCTCGGCGTTATCTTCCGCCGCTAAGACCTGTTTGGAAACCAACGGCACCGCCATGGGATCGAAGCCTCCCGCGCAGGCCGGTCCGGCGGCCGCGCGACCATCGCGCGGCCTGGGCGGCGAACTTCTCAGCCTGCTCGGCTCGTTCGCCCGCCACGTGCAGGCGCTCGGCGCCCTGGCGGGCGAGGAATCGCGCGAGGCGGCCGCCCTCTACCTGCGTCTGGCCATCATGCTTGCGGCCGCGCTCTTCTTCGCGGCCTTCGGCTACCTCATCCTCCTGATCTTCGTCGCGTTTCTTGCGGCCACCGTTTTTCACATCTCGTGGATCTGGATCCTGCTCGCACTGGCCGTCCTCCATCTCCTGGTCACGTTCCTCTGCGCGAACCACGTCCGCACGCACTGGCGGACCCCGCTCTTCACCGCCACGCGCGGTGAGATCGCACGCGACATCGAGGCCCTGAACGCCAAGCGGACCCCATGACACCGAAGTCCGCGATCCTGGCCGAACTCGCCCGCAGCCGCGCCGCCATCACCCGCGACGTCGCGCTCGTCCGCGAGGAACTCGACGTGACCTCGCATGTGAAGCGATCGGTCCGCGCCAAGCCGATGGTGTGGCTGGCCTGCGCGGCCGCTGTAGGCTACATGCTGGCCGGCCCGAAGACCCGCACCCGCACGGTGACCAAGCTGGTCAAGGGTCCCAAATCCGCGCCGGTGAAAGTGGAAAAAAAGCGGCCGCTCACCTTCTTGGGCATCATCATCGCCCTCTTCAAAGTGGCGATGCCGCTCGTCCGCCCCGCGCTGTCGGCCTATGCCGCACGGCGCGTCGGCGAGTTCGCGGAGAAACTCGTCAAGCCATAGCCCCCCAGCGACCGGAGCCCCGGAGGCCGGTGCTCACGAAATCCCGCTGCCAGGACGGGCATCGATGCGGTTGACTTGAACGGTTTGGCCTCTAATGTGTGTGCCTGCACTCATGAACCAACGACACGTCCTGTTTGTCTGCACCGGCAACATCTGCCGAAGCCCGATGGCCGAGGCGCTCTTCCGCAAGCTGGTGGACGGCCGCAAGGACATCGTTGTGTGCTCGGCCGGCATGAGCGCGACGAACGGCCAGCCCGCCAGCCCCGACGCCGTGCAGGCAGTTGCCGACGAGGGGGTCGACCTGACCCGATTCCGCAGCCGCCCGGTCACGGCCGACCTGCTCGCGCAGGCGACGCACATCTATGTGATGACGCGCGACCACCTGGCGCTCCTCGACCTGTTTTTCCCGGAGGCTTCCCACAAGGTCGAACTCCTGCGATCCTCTGAAAAAGGCTCTCCCGACGTGCCCGACCCGATCGGACGCGGGCGCGCTGTCTACGAGCAGTGCAAACGCACGATCCAGCGCGCCCTGCCGGATATCTTGAAACGCATCGACGAATCACCCATGACGAACCCGAACGAACCCACCAACGACATCGCAGCCATCAGTTCCACCGACCCGGAAATCGCAAAAGCCATCGTCGATGAGAGCCACCGCCAGTTTGAGCACATCGAGCTGATCGCCTCGGAAAATTTCACCAGCAAGGCGGTGATGGAGGCCCAGGGCTCCTGCCTCACGAACAAGTATGCCGAAGGCTATCCCGGCCGCCGGTGGTATGGCGGCTGCGAGTATGTCGACACGGTGGAAACGCTCGCGATCCAGCGGGCGAAGGAACTCTTCGGCGCAGACCACGCAAACGTCCAGCCCCACAGCGGCAGCCAGGCGAATACGGCGGTTTATTTCAGCGTCCTCCAGGTCGGCGACCGGATCCTCACCATGGACCTCGCGCACGGCGGACACCTCACCCACGGACACAAGGCGAACTTCTCGGGCAAACTCTACGAGGTCCACCACTACGGCGTGAGCCCGGAAACCGAGACGATCGACTACGACGCCCTGGAAAAGCAAGCCGCGGAAGTGAAGCCGAAGATGATCACGGCCGGCGCCTCGGCCTACCCGCGCACGATTGACTTTCCGCGCATGCGCGCGATCGCCGATTCGGTCGGCGCCTACCTCTTTGTCGACATGGCTCACATCGCCGGGCTTGTTGCCGGCGGCGTGCACCCATCCCCTGTCCCGCATGCGCACTTCGTCACCACGACGACGCACAAGAGCCTGCGCGGCCCTCGCGCCGGGCTCATCCTCTGCCAGGAGCAGTTTGCGAAAAAGATCGACTCGCAGGTATTTCCCGGAGTTCAGGGCGGTCCGCTCATGCACGTCATCGCGGCCAAGGCGGTCTGCCTCCTCGAGGCGCTGCGACCGGAATTCCGCGACTACGCTCAACAGATCGTCAGCAACGCCAAGGCTCTGGCGGCGCGCCTGTCGATGCTCGGCTACCGGATTGTCTCCGGCGGCACCGACAACCACGTCCTCCTTGTCGACCTCCGGCCGCGCGGCATTAACGGCGTCGAGGCCCAGACCGCCCTCGACAAGGCGGCGATCACGATCAATAAAAATGCCATCCCGTTCGACACCGAGCCGATCAGCAAGACCGGCGGCATCCGGATCGGCACGCCGGCGATGACCACCCGCGGGCTCAAGGAGGAGGACATGATGCAGGTCGCCGACTTCATCCATGCCGGACTCGAAGCCCGCAACAGCGAGGAGGACCTCGCCGCGCTCCGCAAGAAAGTGACCGCCTTCACAACCAGATTCCCGCTCCCGTAATCCGGGCATCCGGGCCACCCGGTTGTCCGAATATATGTCTTGCTGCGCGTTCCAGACCGCCGTTGAATCCTGAGCGCATGAGCCGTGCGCAACCACCATCGGGGCGAAGCCGGACGGATACCACCGGCCGTGTGGAACGCACCCCCGATCGCAGGGAGGCTTGTAAGCCATGACCGAACCGGTTTTCGATCTGGCCGTTGCGCTGGCCTCCTTTGGGGCAGGGGTTCTCGGGGCGCTGATAGGCCTCGGAGGGGGGATCATCATCACGCCGCTGCTCGTTCTTTGTTTCGGAATCGACATCCGTTACGCGATGGGGGCGGCGCTGTGCTCGGTGATCGCGACCTCGTCCGGTGCTGCAGCCGCCTACCTGCGGGATGGCATCTCAAACATGCGGATCGGGCTTTTCCTCTGCATTGCGACGACAGTTGGTGCCGTCTGCGGGGCGCTCCTCGCGGTGGTCATGGACCCTTCTGCGCTGGCGATCATCTTCGGCGTTGCCCTGCTAGCGACCGTCGGGCTCTCGCTCAAAAGGAAGGCGGAGTCGCCACTCCTGCCGCCGGATTCCGACCCGCTCGCGCTCAAGCTAGACCTGCCGGGGGGGATGCCGGACGCGCAGGGCGGGCAGGTTCCTTATGGCGTCGCGAATGTGATCCCGGGGTTCTGCGTGATGTGGGTGGCGGGGGTTCTGTCCGGCCTGCTCGGAATCGGATCGGGCGCGTTCAAAGTTCTGGCGATGGACCAGATCATGAAGCTTCCTTTCAAGGTGACGACCGCGACCAGCAACTTCATGATCGGAGTCACTGCGGCCGCGAGCGTGGGAATCTACCTGAAGAAAGGCTACCTCGATCCCGCCCTCGTTGCGCCGGTTGCGCTCGGAGTGCTCGCCGGAGCGTTTGTCGGGGCGAGGCTTCTCCCCGTGGCACCGGTCAGGCTTCTTCGCATCATCTTCCTCGTGGCCGTCTCCTTGATCGCCGTCCAAATGATTTTGAAAGGTCTCCATTGAACAGGCTCGCGTCCATCCTTGCGCGGTTCATGATCGCCGGCACCCTCGTGTCCGCCGTCCTCATCGCGGCCGGCCTGATCTGGTTTCTGTCCGCCCACGCCGGCCAGCCCCCCGGCGACCACCTCTTCACGGGCGAGCCGAAATATTTCCGCAACCCGGTGGACATGCTGCAGCGGGCGTTCGACCCAGGTGCTCCCGGCGAGCGCCGCAGCATCGCGATGCTCGGGATCTTCCTTCTCCTGCTGAACCCACCGATCCGCGTCCTCCTTGCAGGCACCGGCTACCTCCTGGAAAAAAACCGGATGTATGCAGTCATCAGCGGGATTGTTTTTCTCGTCCTTCTGATCAGCTTTTTCTGGTGATGGCGGGCGGCCTCGCATCCCGCGTGGTGAGGCCCGAGATCCTCGACTCGCTCGAGCCGTGCGATCCCGGAGCGGTCCGCAGCCGGAGGGATCTGCGGCGGCTGGATGGCTTTCTGGGCGGCTCGCGCTGGATCGTGCGCTCGGTGCGGAAGCACCCTGCGGCGGCATTGCTGGGAATCGTCGAGCTGGGAGCGGGGGACGGCCGGCTGTGCAGCGCCCTTGCGGCGAAGACCGGCGGCGGCCGGATCACCGGGCTCGACCTCGCCCCGCCGCCGACCGGGCTGGACCGTGGGGTTCACTGGCGGAGCGGCGACTTTTTTCAAACCCTGCCCGGGACGACCGGCGGCATCGCAATCGGGAACCTCATCCTGCACCACTTCGATCCGCCCGCCCTGCGAGCGCTGGGGGAGATGCTGCGGCCGTTCCGCGGACTGATCTTCTCCGAGCCGCTCCGGCATCCGTGTCCGCTCCTCCTCTCGCGGTTCGCCAGCCCGTTTGTCAGCGCAGTGACCCGGCACGACATGCCGGCGAGCATCCGGGCCGGATTCGTCCCCGGCGAGCTGGCCGGACAGCTCGGACTGGATCTGGCGGTCTGGCGTATTTCGGAGTCCTCAAGCCTCCGCGGCATCGTAAGGTTCATGGCATGGCGGGATTGATCCATCCAGTGACGATTGCGGGAGGCGGGCTTGCCGGTCTCTCACTGGGCATCGCCTTGCTCCGGCGGGGCGCGGAGGTCACCCTGCATGAGGCGGGAAATTATCCCCGGCATCGTGTCTGCGGGGAATTCATCAGCGGGGTCCGGGATTCCACGCTGGAAAAGCTGGGGATCGCCCGAGCGCTGGACGGCGCGGTGGCCCTGGCGACCTCGCGCTGGTTCGACGCGGGCGGACCGCTTGCAAGGTTTCCCGTCGCCGGCCGCGGGATCTCCCGCTGGGTGCTCGACGACCGCCTGCAGACGGAATTCGTGAGGTCCGGGGGCACTCTGATGCCCGGATCGCGTGCTGATCCCGGTGAAGGCATCGTCTGGGCGGCCGGAAGGGTCCGGACCGAAGGCAAGTGGATCGGCGTGAAATGTCATGTGCACGGCCTCGCGCTTGAGGCAGACTTGGAAATGCACATCGGCTCGAACGGCTACGCTGGGCTTGCAAAGATCGAGGACGGCAAGGTGAACCTCTGCGGGCTTTTCCGCCGCCAGAAGGGGATCGGCGGGAAGGATGCACTGTTCCAATGCCTGCGCGCCGGCGGGCTCGGTGCCCTCGCCGACCGGGTTTCCCGCGCGGCGCCGGATCCGGATTCGTTCTGTGCGGTGGCCGGCTTCGAGACCGGGCGTCAGGCCGGCCCGCCGTTTTCGGTCGGCGATGCCGCGTGGATGATCCCTCCATTCACAGGGAACGGCATGTCGATGGCTTTCGAATCGGCCGAGGCCGCACTCGACCCGCTCCTCGAATTTGCAGCGGGCAGGATCTCCTGGGATGCGGCGGGCGATGCGGCGTCGGGCGCCCAGCGCAGGCGCTTCTCGCGCCGGATGCGCGCTTCCTCATGGCTTCATGCGGTCATCACAAACCGCCCGTCTCTCGTGGGCGCGGCGGCCCGGTGCAACGCGATCCCGTTCTCTTTCCTCCTCCGCCTTCTCCGCTGATGTTCCTCCAATCCCTTTCCAGCGCGTTTCCCGCAAATGCCGTCACCCAGCCAGAGTGCTGGGAAATGCTGCGCGCATCCGGCGCGCTCGACCGCGTGCGTTCGCGCTCCTGCGACCTGCTCGAAAAAATCCTTCTTGGCGACTCCGGGATCGCGACCCGCCGGTTCGCGCAGGACGATTTGGCGCATGTGCTCACGCTCGACGCGGAGGGCCTCCACCGCGCGTTCGAACGTGCGGCCCCCCGCCTTGCGGCCGATGCCGTGGCCGCTGCCTGCGGGAAGGCGGGCGTCCCGCCGTCCGCGCTCGACGCCCTTTTTGTCTGCAGCTGCACCGGATACCTCTGCCCGGGGATCACGAGTTATGTTGCGGAATCTCTCGGGCTGGCTCCCGGCACCTACCTGCAGGACCTGCTCGGGCTGGGTTGCGGGGCGGCTCTCCCGATGCTCGAGTCAGCGCGGGGATACCTGGCCCTCCACCCGGACGCCCTCGTCGCCACGGTCGCAGTCGAGGTCTGCTCGGCCGCATTCTACCTCGACGATGACCCCGGAGTGCTGATCAGCCTCTGCCTCTTCGGCGACGGGGCGGCCGCCGCGATCTGGCGGGGGCAGAACGCTGGCGGACAACTCGGATTGACCTCGTTCCGCACGGTCCACCGCCCGGAACACCGCGAGAAGATCCGGTTCGTCAACGCCGGCGGAAAGCTGAAGAACCAGCTCCACCGCTCGGTGCCGGCGCTCGCGGCCGGGGCTGTGGGAGAACTCTTTTCCCACCGGGCCACCGAGCCGGATGCGGTCCTTGCGCATACCGGCGGCCGGGACGTCATCGATGCGCTCGAGGCGGCGCTCCCTGGCTACCCGCTTGCGGAGACGAGGGAAGTCCTCCGCGATTATGGAAACCTCAGCAGCCCCTGCGTGCTGATCGCTCTGGAAATCGCCCTCGCCCGCACAAACCCCGGCCGTCTCTGGCTGACCTCGTTCGGCGCCGGATTCGCGGCCCATTCCTGCGAGCTCGCACGACGGACGCCATAGCCTTGAATTTTCGGAAGATCCGGCGCATCTTCGTACAGCGTTTTTCCCCATGCCTTACCGTTTCCTCCTGCTGACAACCCTGGCCGCAGGCGCTATCGCGCTCCCCGTCCGCCCGCTCACCGCATCCGGTCCCGTGCCGCCGGTCCCCCTTGAGAACGTCCGCCTGCTTCCGGGCCCGTTTAAGGACCGGCAGGAACTCCACCGGACCGGGTATGTCGCATCGCTGGATCCGGACAGGCTCCTCTTTGTTTACCGCAGGGCTGCGGGGCTTCCACAGCCTTCCGGCGTCGCTGGCGGTTACGGCAGCTGGGACGACGGGTTCATCCGCGGGCATCTGGCCGGCCACTACCTCTCCGCGGCCTCGCGCCTCTATGCCGCGACCGGTGACCCCGCGTTCCGCGACAAGGCGAACCAGGTGGTCGAGGGGCTTGCCGCCTGCCAGGACGCGATGGGAACCGGCCACCTCGCCGCGTTTCCCGAGTCCGTCCTCGGCACGTTCGAGAAGGAAAACAAGATGACCGGGGGGATTGCGGTGCCCTACTACACGATCCACAAGGTTATGGCGGGACTCGTCGACGCCTACCGATACCTCGGCAACAATCAGGCGCTGGCCGTCGCGCAGAGGATGTCCGACCGCTACGCGGAACGCATGGCCGCGCTCACGCCCGATCAAATCGAAAAGCTGCTCCGCACCGACAAGTCGCGCAACCCGCTCACCGAATTCGGCGGCATGAGTGACGCGCTCACCGAACTCGCAGAAGTCAGCGGCGACAACCGCCACCTCCAGCTCGCCCGGGTTTTCATCCGGGACTGGTTCACGAAGCCGCTCGCGGCCGGCGAGGATCGCCTCGCCAACCTCCATGCCAACACCCACGTCGCGCAAGCAGCTGGGATCGCGCGCTACGCCAACGCCACCAGCGACCCGGAGCTCGCAAAAGCTGCCGGGAACTTTTGGAACCTTGTCACAGGAACCCGCTCGTTCGTGATCGGTGGCAACTCGTTCAAAGAGTGGTTCGACAAGACCGGCGTCGAGGCCGGGCCATCGATCTACGACAGGAAATCCCTGCCCCACAACACCGCGGAATCCTGCAACACCCACAACATGCTCAAACTCACCACGCAACTCTTCGAGCACGCCCCGGACTCCGCCAAGGCCGACTACCACGAACGCGCGCTCTACAACCACATCCTCTCGACGGTTGCCCCGGATACCGGACGCATGACGTATTTTCACCCGATGCACGGCGGCTTCCGGATGTATCTCACCGGCACCGAGTGCTGCGTCGGCAGCGGGATCGAGAATACCGGGCGCTACGGTGAGGGGATTTATTTCCAGAGCGGATCGGCGCTTTGGATCAATCTCTACATCCCCTCGCGGCTGAATTGGAAGGAGCAGGGGATCGTCCTGCAACAGGAGGGCAATATCCCGTATGCCTCGCAGGTAAACCTGAAAATCCTCCAGGCAACCGGCCGGCCGGCCACCCTCAAATTCCGCGTTCCAGCCTGGCTCTCCGCGCCCGCTGCCCTCGCGATCAACGGAAAACCCCAACCGCTC
Source organism: uncultured Chthoniobacterales bacterium (assembly GCA_964467415.1). GTDB lineage: Bacteria > Verrucomicrobiota > Verrucomicrobiia > Chthoniobacterales > Terrimicrobiaceae > CAYXRX01. Next base: position 66,497 of record CAYXRX010000020.1, on the reverse strand, counting down.
CCCGCAGCGGATTCCGGATATATCGACGTCACCCGCAACTGGTCGGCGGGCGACAAGGTCACCCTGACGCTCCCGGCAGCGCTCCGCGTCTTGCCTTCGAAAGACATCCCGGAGATGAGCTCGGTTCTCTACGGCCCGCTCGTCCTCGCCATGCGCCTGGGCAATGAGGGGATGCCACCCGACTCCGGCGACAAGGACAAATACAAAGACCTCCCGCAAGCGGCGGTGCCGGCCGTAGTCGGCGATCCTGAACGGCCGGAGAAATGGCTTCGCCTCACCGACCCGGCCACCCTCACGTTCGAGGCGGTCGCCTGCGGGCCGGCGACCGGCCGGACATTCCAGCCGGTGAGCTCTGTCCACCATGAGCGGTTCGCCGTCTATTTTCCGGTCCTCTCGGCGGCGCAGCTGGCCGCGGCAACGCCCGCTCCGGAGAAACCCGCCGCCGCCACCCCCGCTGACCCGAGCGTCATCGACGAGGTTCTCCCGGGTATCGATGCCTCCGAGGCGGCCCACGATCCGGCCGGCGAGAAGTGCCGGACGGGGACCGGCCCGCAACGCCGCCACTGGCGTGACGCCGCTCCCGACGGATGGTTTTCCTATGTCCTGGCCAATGCGCCCGGCCAGTCCCTGGATCTCGTCTGCACCTACTGGGGCGCGGATCGCGACCGGACGTTCGATGTCGTCGCCAACGGCCAGAAGCTCGCCAACCAGACGCTTGACGGCCGACGGGGCGAAAACTATTTCGAGGTCGCCTACCCGCTTCCCGACTCCGCCCTGACCGGACAGCAGAACATCACCGTGCGCATCCAGGGCATGGGATCCGGCCGCGCCGGAGGCGTCTTCGGGATGAAGGTCGTCAGGCGCAGCCGGCCCTAAGCGGCTCCCGCACAGGAACTATCTGGAGGCAAACTCCCAGACCTCCCGCCATTCCCGGTCGGAAAGACTCGCGCCCGCGTCGTTGTGGCCGGCATCGGGGACCGTCCAAAGCCGGCCGGAGTCGCCCAGGCTCCGGGCGAGGCGGAAGCCGCCCTCGGGCGGCGTCGTCCCGTCCTGGCCGGCCACGATGACCGCGACCGGCTTGTCAAAACCCTTCAGCGCGGCGACCGAGTCGAAGCGGTCGATCAGGAGAATCCCGACCGGGAGCCAGGGATAGTGGTGCGCGGCGGCATTCGTCATCGAGTCGAACGGAGTGACGAGGATGAGCCCGCGGACGCGGTCCGGGCGAAGCGCGGCGGCCTGCGCGGCCACGCCGGTCCCGAGCGATTCGCCGAGCACCACCGCAGGAGCGGGCAGCGCGTCGAGCGCCCCGGCCGCGGCGGCGGTCAGCGCCGCCTGCGAGGGGTTACCCGCGCGGGAGCCATAGCCCGGGTAGTCGAGGATGAAGAACTGCGCATCGATGCCGGCGTGCCGAAGCTGCGCGATGAGGGCCGAGCGGCCGAGCGGGTTGCCCCCGTTCCCCTGCAGGATCAGCACCGGCGGGCCGTCGGGGCCGGCAGGCGTCATCCAGCCGATCGGGGCGCCGGTGCGATCGATCCATCGCACGAGCCCGGCAGCGGAGGCCGCCTCGAGCATGTCGGCCTCGGAGGCCCTCGAGGGGTGGTAAAGCATCTGGCGCTGCTTGAAAAAAACGTAGAGGCAAACGGCCGCGTAACCGGCCAGCACCACCGCGGCAAGCCAGAGGAGCCGGGAGACCCAGGCGCTCATCGGTGTCCTCCCAGCCGCCCTAAAGCGCCCACACGGTTTTCCCGCCCACGATCGTCCTCACCGCGCGGCCGTTCCAGGTGTGGCCGTGGAACGGCGTGTTGTGCGAGAGCGAGACGGATTCGTTTTTGTCGAACGTCCATTCGAGGCCCGGGTCGATGAGCGTGACATCGGCCGGCGCACCGGCGGCCAGCGTCCCCCGGTCAAGCTTCAGGAGCCGTGCGGGCTCGGATGTGTAGAGCGCGATGAGGCGCTCAAGGGGGATGAGTTTCCGCTTGTGGACGAGGAGGTCGCAGAACGTTGCGAACTCGGTCTCGATCCCGGTGATGCCGAACGGGGCCTGGTCGAACTCGACTTCCTTCTCATAAGCGGCGTGCGGCGCGTGGTCGCTGCAGAGGATGTTGAGCGTGCCGTCGGCGATGCCCTCAAGGATCGCCTCGACATCCTCGGGTGCGCGGAGCGGCGGGTTCATCTTGAAATTCGTGTTGAACGTGGACAGCGAGGCGTCGGTCAGCGCGACGTGGTGCGGGCAGACCTCGCCCGAGATCGGGATCCCGCGCGAGCGGGCCTCGCGGATCAGGCGCACGCTCCCGCCCGAGCTGATGTGCTGGCAGTGGATCGGAGAGTTGCAGAGTTCGGCGATCATGATGTTGCGGGCCACGATCATCTCCTCGCCCATGCGCGGCCAGCCGGGCAGGCCGAGTCGAAGGCTCCACTCGCCCTCATGCATCACGCCGTTTCCGACCAGCGAGTAGTCCTGACAGTGGTCCATGACCGGCAGCTCGAACATGCGCGCGTATTCGACCGCGCGCCGCATGACCTCGTGGTTCTGCACGCAACGCCCGTCGTCGGTGAGGGCGACCACACCGGCCGCGACGAGCGATCCGTAGGGCGCAAGCTCCTCGCCCTGGAGGCCCTTGGTGATCGCTCCGGTGCAGAAGACGTTCACGCAGGCCTGCGCCTTCGCTCGCTCCTGGATCCACGTGATTGTCGCGGCGCTGTCCGCCGCCGGCGTCGTGTTCGGCATCGCGACGACCGTCGTGAACCCGCCCGCGGCGGCTGCACGCGTGCCGGTGGCAATCGTTTCCTTGTGCGACTGGCCGGGCTCGCGGAGGTGGACGTGGATGTCGATGAGGCCGGGCGCGACGACGAGGCCGGCGGCGTCGATCGTCTCATCGGCAGGCCCGCCCGGATCAGGGGAAAATTTTCCATCGACGATCCAGAGGTCGGCGGATTCGTCGCGGTTGCTGGCCGGATCGATGATGCGGCCGTTGGTAATGCGGATGGATTTCATGTCGGGAGTCCGGCCCCGCCGGCGCAAAGGTAGAGGACGGCCATGCGGACGGCGATGCCGTTGGTGACCTGCTGGAGGATGACGCTGCGGTCGCCGTCGGCGACATCGCTGTCGATCTCGACGCCACGGTTGATCGGGCCCGGGTGCATGACGAGACAGCCGGGCTTGAGGCGCTCGGCGCGGGCCTTGGTGAGGCCGAAGAGCGAGACGTATTCGCCGAGGCCGGGGAAATATTCTTTGCGCTGGCGCTCGTGCTGGATCCTCAGGAGGTTGACCACGTCGGCCTCCTCGATCACGTCGTCGAGGCGGTGGACGACACGCACTCCGAGCTTCTCGAACCCGCGCGGGACGAGCGTTGTCGGCCCGACGAGCGTCACGCGGGCGCCCAGCTTGACGAGCCCGTGGATGTTCGAGCGGGCGACGCGGCTGAAGAGGATGTCGCCGACGATCGCCACGTGCAGGCCTGCGATGCGCCCGTGCTTTTCGCGCATCGTGAAGATGTCGAGGAGCCCCTGGGTCGGGTGCTCGTGCGCGCCGTCGCCGCCGTTGATGATCGACGCGTTCAGGCGGTCGGCCAGGAACCGCGGAGATCCGGCCGAGCTGTGCCGGAGCACGATAATGTCCGCGTGCAGCGCCTGGAGGTTGAGCGCGGTGTCCTTGAGCGTTTCGCCCTTCTGGAGGCTTGAAGCCGTCGCCGTGATGTTCACGACATCCGCGCTGAGCCGCATCGCCGCGATCTCGAACGACGTCCGCGTCCGCGTGCTCGGCTCGACAAAGAAGTTGACCAGCGTCTTCCCGCGGAGCGCCGGAACCTTTTTGAGGCTGCGCTCGCCGACGCCCTTGAAGGCGGTCGCTGTGTCGAGAAGGAACTGGATCTCCTCGGCGGTCAGCTCGTCGAGGCCGATCAGATCTTTGCGTTTCCAGATGTTCATGATTTGACAACCCGCACCGAGTCCGGCACGCCGTCGAGGTTTTCGAACCGCACGCGGATCTTTTCCCCGCGGGTGGTGGGGAGGTTTTTTCCGACGTAATCAGCCCGGATCGGCAGCTCGCGGTGCCCGCGGTCGACCAGGACGGCGAGCTGGATCGTGGACGGCCGGCCGAACGACGCCAGCGCATCAAGTGCCGCACGGCAGCTCCGACCGGTGAAGAAGACGTCATCGACCAGAACAACCGGGCGCCCGTCGAGATCGACGGGGAGGCTGGTCGGCACCAGCGCGGACATCCGGCCGCGCGTCGAGAGGTCGTCGCGGTGCATCGAGATATCGAGCACGCCGACAAACGGGCTTTTGCCCTCGACGGCCGATATGTGCTCGGCGATCCGCTTGGCGACTTCAATCCCCCGGGTCGGGATGCCTGCCAGCACGAGCCGCTTGATGTCCGGCTGCTGCTCGACGATTTCGTGCGCCATCCGCCGGATCGTGCGCGCGATGGCCTCTCCGTCCATGACGAGGGTAGTCTCTTCCTGTGCTTGTTCTTCTGGCATGTCTCTCCTTGGCGCCCTCTCGGGGGCGCATTAAAGGTTGATAGGAAACCTGATTCCGCGCGTCAGGCGGCAGCCGGCCGGTCGTTGCGTCCCTGGCCTTTCGTGCGGTCCGACCTCCAGGCTGAGCGGTATTTCACAATCCAGTCGAGGAGCGCACGCTCAAATCCGATATCCTGCCCGAGCTTTTCACTCTCAATCCACTTGTGGCGCAGGATCTCTTCCCGTTCGGCGAGAAATTCCTTGTAGAGAACGGAGTTTTTCACGAGATCGGGCGTCTCGTTTTTCGGGGAGTTCATTGCCGGTCAATAGTCCTCAGGTGCCGGGAAATGTCAAACGGTTTTCTGATTTCCCGGATGGTGGACAACCGGGAGCCGGCTTGCTAGGTTCGCGGAACTATGAGCGCCCTCATCTCACTGATCCAGGAAGCCGCCCGGAGCGGGAAGCTTCTTCAGTCCTCCTGCGATAACATCCAGACTCTCCTCTCGCGAAGCACCTCCCCGGTTTATCAATCTGCCGTCAAGGAGCTTGCGGAATCGGAAAACTGGACCGAGCTCGACAACCGGTTTTTCCGCACGCTCGCCTTCGGGACCGGCGGCCTGCGCGGAAAGACGATCGGGGCGGTGGTCACCGCGGTCGAGCAGGGCGCTCCCCAGCCGCTCGGGCGGCCGGAATTTCCCTGCGTCGGCACGAACGCGATGAATACCTACAACATCAGCCGCGCCACCCAGGGTCTCGTCGGCTACGTGAAGGACCACTTCGCCAAAAGCGGCCGCCCGGGCAAGCCGGCGGTCTGCGTCTGCCACGACACGCGGTTCTTCTCGCGTGAGTTCGCCGAACTCGCTGCCAAGGTCATCACCGATTTCGGATGCGACGCCTATCTCTTTGAGGGTCCGCGCTCGACGCCCGAGCTCTCGTTTGCAGTCCGCCACGTCAAGGCCCAGGCGGGCATCAACCTCACTGCCAGCCACAACCCGCCCCAATACAACGGCTACAAGGTCTATTTTGAGGACGGCTGCCAGGTCGTCGAACCCCACGCCACGGCGATCATCGACCGGGTGAACGCGGTCGAAAGCGAGGACTACACGCCGGTTCCGGAAGACCAGCTCGGACGCGTGATCCCGATGGGCGCGGAGGTGGACGAGGCCTACATGGCCCGCCTCGCCACCCTGCCACTCGATCCGGAGCTCATCCGCCGCGAGAACTCGCTCAAGATCGTCTTCACCCCGCTGCACGGCGTCGGCGGCGTGATCATCAAGCCGATGCTCAAGCGCCTCGGCTTCCAGTGCGACGGCGTCGCGGAGCAGGAAGTCCCGGACGGCCGCTTCCCGACGGTCAAGTCTCCGAACCCGGAAAATGCCGAGGCCCTCAGCATGGCGATCGCCCAGGCGAACCGGACCGGCGCGGACCTCGTCATCGCGACCGACCCCGATGACGACCGCATGGGCATCGCGGCCCGTGGCGCCGACGGCCAGATGCACCTCCTGACCGGCAACCAGATCGGCTCGATTCTCGCGTGGTACCGCGCCAGCCGCCACTTCGAGCTCGGGATCCTCAACGACTCGAACCGCTCGCGCGGCGTCATCATCAAGACGTTCGTCACGACCGACCTCCAGAAGGCGATCGCGGAAAAGTTCGGCCTCCGCTGCGTCGAGACGCTCACAGGCTTTAAATATATCGGCGAGAAGCTCGGTAAATACGAGGCGGCGATCCCCGAGGCACTGCGGAAAAATTACAGCGCTCTCTCCGAGGACGAAACCCGCCGGCTCCGCATCGAACACTCCAGCCTCTACGTCTTCGGCGGTGAAGAAAGCTACGGCTACAGCGCGTCGGATTTCGTGCGCGACAAGGACGGCAACAGCGCGGCTGTCCTCATCGCCGAGGCGGCCGCCTACGCCAAGTCGCGCGGCCTCACGCTGCCCGGGCTTCTCGACGAAATCTTCGCGGAGTTCGGCGTCTACCTCGAACGCGGCGAGTCGCTCACCATGGAGGGCGCCGAAGGCGCCGCGCAGATCCGCAAGCTGGTCGACTCCTACGCCGCCAGGCCGCCGGCATCGGTCGATGGCTCGCAGGTCGTCGCGATCCGCAACTTCGCCACCGACGTCATCCACGACAGCGAGGGCGACCGCGTCCCTGCCGAGGCGATGCTCATGATCGAACTCGCGGACGGCCGCCGCGTCGCCGTCCGCCCGTCCGGCACCGAGCCGAAGATCAAATACTACATGTTCGCATTCCAGAAGCCGCCGGAGGGAGCAAAGTTTGCCGCTGCGGAGATCGCCCCGGTCAAAGCCTCCGTCGCCGCCGCAATCGAAGGCCTCTGGCAGTGGCTCTCGGCCGACGCCAGGGCCCGCCTCGACGCGTGATCATGCGGATGCGTTGAGCGCTGGACGCTGGTTGGGCTTGCCCGGGAAACCCCAGTTGACGCCAGGAAGCCGGACGTGTATTCGTTCTTGTATGACAAATGTTCTGACCATCCGTCTGGAACCGGATCTGCTCGGAAAAGCTGAGGCGAGGGCGGCGCGGATCGGCTTGGACCGGGCGAAATATATCCGCTCCCTTATCCAGGAGGATCTAGCCCGCGCCGGGGAGGAAAACCTGCGCACCTTCGCCTCGGAGGATTTGGCCGGAATGTATGAGGGCTCCGGGTCACCCGCTACGAATGCTGCCGCGCGCGCACTTCTCCAAAAACGTGCGCGACCCACAAGGTGAAGGAGATTGCAGATACCGGGCTGATCGTCGCGCTGCTCACCCGCAACGACCCCTTTCATCGCTGGGCGCTGGAGGCCTTCCGTGCGCACTCGCCGTTTTTCACCTGCGAGGCGGTTCTCGCAGAAGCGGGAAGTTTCTTTCCCGATCCCGTCGATCTTCTGCGCCTTCTTGCCCGGGGGGATCTCATTCTGGATCCGGATTTCGCACTCTCCGCTGAGCTTCCCCGCGTTCTCGCGCTCGCCACGAAGTATGCCGACCGGCCGATGGATCTGGCCGATGCCTGCCTCGTGAGCATGACCGAAGTCTCGGTCAAATGCCGGGTTTGGACCGTTGACCGCAACGACTTCTCCACCTACCGGCGCAGCGGACGGCAGGCGGTTCCCTGCGTCTTTCCGTCCGGACGCTGATTCTTTCGACCGGTCTTTCCGCTTCCAGGAGCGCAGGTAATCATTCACTCCCCGGACTGTGCCCGGCTGTGATCTGGCAGCGGTCGAGCTTGTAGTGGAGGGCGCGACGGCTGATGCCGAGGACCTTGGCGGCCTCAGTGCGGTTGCCTCCGGTGTGGGCGAGCGTGCGCCGGATGAGCTCAGCCTCGACCCGCGCAAGGCTCAGGCCGGCCCGCAGGGTGAAGGGATCCCCCGCGGCTGCGGAATCCACAAGCTGACGGGGCAGATCGTCCGGGCGCACGACCGGAGCGGGCGCTGTGAGGGCGAGCCGCTCGACAAGGTTGCGCAGCTGCCGGACGTTTCCCGGCCAGGGCAGGGATTGGAGAAGCCGCATGCACTCGGGGGAAAAGGTTTTCACGCGCCTCCGGTGCTTCGCTCCGAAGTGCGCGGCAAACTTCTCCGCCAGCATCGGGATGTCCTCCGCCCGCTCGCGCAGCGGCGGCAGCGCCAGCGTGATGACGTTGAGCCGGTAGAAAAGATCGTCGCGGAATTTCCCCTCCGCGCAAAGCTTTTCGAGGTCGCGGTTCGAGGCCGCCACGATCCGGACATTCGAGCGAAGCACGGTCCGGCTTCCGATCGGGCGGAACACGCCGTCCTCCAGAACCCTCAGCAGGTCGGCCTGCCCGAGCAGGGAAAGGTCTCCGATCTCGTCCAAAAAAAGCGTGCCTCCGCGCGCGAGCTCGAAACGGCCGGGCTTGTCGGCGCTCGCCCCCGTGAATGCCCCCCGCACATGCCCGAAGAGTTCGGACTCGATGAGCGTGTCCGGGAGCGCCGCGCAGTTCACCGCGACAAACGGACCGTCCTTGCGCGGGCTTTTCTCGTGGAGCGCGCGCGCGGCGATCTCCTTGCCTGTCCCGCTCTCCCCCTCGATCAGCACGGTGACATCCGATGAGGCCACGCGCTCGATCACCTGCTGGATCAGCCGCATCGCCGCGCTGCCCCCCGCAAAGATGTTCACCTCCTTGCGCCGGCGCAGGCTCAGGCGGATCCCCGGGTCATCCGCCACGATCGCCTGGTGCTCGAGCGCCTGCCGGACCGAGCGCAGCACCTGGTCGTTGTCCGACGGCCAGGAAAGGTAGTCGAACGCCCCGTGGTGGATCGCGTCGATCGCGGTCCGGACCGAGCCCCCCTCGCTCACAAAAATGAACTGCGTGTCCGGACTGACCTCGCGGAACTTCTCCATCAGGGCAAAGGCCCGCGACTGCCCGGACTCAAACGACTTGATGATCACGTTGAAACGGCCGTTTGCTGCCAGGCGGAGTGCGTCGCGCTCCTTGTCGACCGCCTGCACCCCATAACCCTCCGCCACAAGCACGCGGCTCAGACCCGACGCGAAGCGCCCGGATTGATCGATCAAGAGGATGCTCACGAGGTTCGGATTCATGGGAGGCCAGTATGCACAGATTTGTCGATTATGTGCAAATATTGCGCATGTTCATGATTTTTGCTCGAGTAGAAAAATGAAGTAATTTTATATTTAATTTATTATTAGTAAGATACGAATATTTAAACCGACTTGGCACACTCCGTGCAATATAAGTTGTATGAAAAGACTCCCCCAATCCATCGCGCGCCAACTCCGGCAGCTCTGCCGTCTTGAACTTGGGTCCTCGCCGATCCGGGACGCCCTGACCGACCGGGAGCGGCAGCACGCGGTCCACCTGATCCGGCAGAGCCTTCCGGTTTCGGTGCTCAGCCACCACGACCGGATGCTCCAGCGCGGGCTGCGGAGTATTGTTGTCGCCGAGGAGGGCCGCTGCACGGCTTGCGGCCAGGCGCTGACAGCCGACTCGCTGACCCGGATGCACCAGGGGTGCGAACTGGAGCTCTGCGAGCGCTGCGGGGCATTTCTTTTCCTGGACTCGCCCCGCAAGCCCCGGCAGCTGCGCACCCTCTCGGCCGCAAAAAAAGCGCGCCTTGAGGCGCTTCTTGTCGGATGCTCGGGCGCATGATGACGGCATCAGGGAAAAAGGGGATTGCCGGGGGGTTCAGGCCACGCCTGCTCGAAATCTTTTCCGGGAAATACACGCGGGCGGACTTCGGCGCAGATGTGATGGCCGGGCTGACCGTCGGGCTGATCGCGCTGCCGCTGGCGCTGGCGCTCGGGATTGCCAGCGTGCCGGCCGGTGCGGCGACGCCGTTTCCCGCGCCGGCGCTTGGGCTCTTCACGGCGATCATCGCGGGGTTTTTGATTTCCGCGCTTGGCGGGAGCCGGGTGCAGATCGGTGGCCCGACGGCCGCGTTTGTGCCGATCGTCCTGCTCATCGTGGAGGAGCACGGCTACGGCGGGCTGATTGTTGCCACGATGATGGCGGGGGTGATCCTCGTGATCATGGGCGTCACCAGGATGGGGGCGCTCATCAAGTTCATTCCCTGGCCGGTGACGAGCGGGTTCACGACCGGCATTGCCGTCTCGATCGTGGCGACGCAGGCGGCCGACTTTTTCGGGATCCGGGCGGACTCCCCCCCGCCGCGCGAATTTCTGGAGAAGCTGGTCTGGCTCTGGGAAAACCTTCCCCGGACAAACGTGGCGAATCTGGTCCTGGGCGTCGCGTGCGTGGCCGCGATCTGGCTCTGGCCGAAGACGGGGTTCAAGAAGATCCCGGGGTCGATCGCCGCGATGATCGGAGCGACCGCTGTCGTTTTCTTTCTTGGCTGGCAGGATGGTCTCGGCGTGGCCACGATCGGCTCGAAATACGGCGCAAACGCCATTCCCCAGGGCCTGCCCCCGCTATCCTGGCCATCGCTGACTCTGGAGGGGATCCGTGATCTCATCGGCCCGGCCACGGCGATTGCGCTGCTCGGGGCGATCGAGTCGCTTCTCTCGGCGGTCGTGGCCGACGGGATGAGCGGCGACCGCCACGACAGCAACACGGAACTCATCGCCCAGGGGGTCGCGAACATCGTCTGCCCGTTCTTCTGCGGGCTTCCGGCCACCGGCGCGATCGCCCGGACGTCCGCCAACGTGACCAACGGCGCGAAGTCCCCGGTCGCCGGCATCGTCCACAGCCTGACCCTGCTGGCGGTCGTCCTGCTCTTCGCCCGCGGGGCAGCCTTTGTGCCGGTCGCGGCAATGTCCGCCGTGCTTGTGATGGTGGCGTTCCGGATGGGCGAATGGCATGAGCTCAAGCGGCTGCGCATGATGCCCCGTAGTGATGCCGGGGTGCTGCTGACGACGTTCGCGCTCACGGTGGTCTTTGATCTGGTGGTGGCGGTCGAGGTCGGCATGGTGCTGGCGGCCGTCCTCTTCATCAAGCGCGTCTCGGAGACGACCGAGGTCTCCCGCGTCACCGAGGGCGACGTGCTGGAATCCCCCGAGCAGCTCGCCTGCGGCAAGGAGATCCCTGACGGCGTCATGGTTTACCGGATCTTCGGACCGTTCCTTTTCGGCGCCGCGGAGAAAATGGAGGATGCGCTCGAACGGATCGACCGGCTCCCGCAGGTCCTGATCCTCCGGCTTCACCTCGTTTCAGCGATGGACGCCACCGCGCTCAACGCCCTCGAGAGCGTCATCGAACGCCTCCAGCATCACGGCGGCACGGTCATCCTCAGCGGGCTCCACCGCCAGCCGCTCGACATGCTCCGCAAGGCCGGATTTGTCGAGGTCATCGGCCGCAAAAACCTCTGCGCCCACTTCGACGATTCCCTCGGCCGCGCCCGGGAAATTCTTGCCGGGCAGCCGTAGGGCGTCCCGCAGGGGTTTGCACGCCCGTCCGCCGGATGGCGACTATCCCCGGAAAATGTAGGCAACCGCCGTGAGGACGGCTCCGGCAAGGAAGAGCGGGACGGTCTCGGAAATGAAATACGGAAACCCCATGAGCGCGATGCCGAGCACGATCGGAATCCAGAGCCCCTCGCGTTTGCCCCGGAGAAAAAATGCCAACCCGATCGCCCCGAAAAGGATCGAACCAAAAAGCGATTCCGGGGAGGGCACTGGCTTTAGCGGTTGTAGCAGTTGCCGCGGTTCCAGTTTCCCTGGTAGCAATTATTTCGGTAATAGCCCCCGCCTCCGCCGTAGGGCCTGCCGCAGCCGCCCCACCCGGCCCATGGCCGCCCCCAATTATACCCCCATCCGCCGCTCACTAAGGGCCCGCCCCAGCCTCCTCCATGATACACCGGCCCTCCATAAACCGGAGCCGGATAATAATACGGGGCCGGAACAAAATTGACCGAAACCGGCGGCAGGATCGACCCGATGGAGACGGATGAGGAACGGCGGAGCGGGCCGTTATAGTTGGACGCGACGAGCTGGTCGTCCTTGAACACGCAGACCGTGCCGCCGCCGTAGTTCCATGTGGAGACCGAGCCGTCGCGGGATTTGCTCTTCGGCGAGCCGATCGCGCTTTGGACCTGCGCCTTCGAGGCCCCGAGCGGCAGACTGGACGTTGGCTGCGGGTAGTAGGCGCAGCCGGAGAGAAAAATGCCGGCCAGGACTGCGAGCAAACCGTTTCTGCGCGACACGGCCAGCAAAGGGATGAATGAAAATTGCATCGGGGTCGAACGCACACTCGCGCCGGAGTCCTCTGGAATCCACAAAAATCTTTCGCTCCCGGCCCGGCTTTCATGCACCCGGGTAATCCCTCAGGGCTCGCACATATTCACCGCAACCCCGCCAAGCTGTCCGCTCCAGCCGGCAATCGAAACGGCCGCGCGGCTTGCCAAGCCGCTCTGGACCGCCAGAGCGGCACAGACCACCTGTGCGAGCGTGGAGACGGCAAATGCCTCGCCGAGAGATCGCTTGGGTTCCATGCGGGGAACGTCCGGAAGCACGAGATCCGCTGCGGATCTCTCGGCAAAATCGATCCGGGAACCCGATGCGGAGAGCATCAGCAGGTCCGGGGGCCCGCCGGCGCTGAGGTCTTGGAAAATCCTCACAAGTCCATCCCTCACCGGCAGCGAGCGGTTGCACGACAGCCCCGGGTGGACCGAGAGTTGAGGCCCGGCACCGCCGGGAGCTCCGACCAGGAGGGCAACAGCGCCCTCCGAAAAGACCGGCCTGCCCTCCCCTCCAGCACAACCCCAGTAACGGGCCGCCTCGTAGACCAGCCAGTCCGCCTCCTCCGCCGCCACGACAAGGCATCGGTCCGCTGCGCCGGATCCGATCAGGTCCGCCGCGCTCACAAGGGCATCGGTGCCAGCGCTCGCATCACCGACAAATGTCAGCGCGGTCGTGTCGATGCCAAACCGCGCAGCAAGGTGGCTGGCCGGAGCGTTGTAAACGGTCTCGGGGAAAAAGATCGGGCTGCCGGTGCCACGCTCGAGAACATCGGTAAAAAATTTCCGCGTATAGATGACGGCACCATTCGATGACGCAAGGATGAGGGCAGTGCGGCCGGCAGGCGCGCGGCCGGCATCGTCCAACGCGGCAGTGGCGGCAGCGAGCGCAAAGCAGGAGATCGCGCTGGAGCGCCGCATTCTTGAAAATCCGCCATCCCCGGGCACCGGCACGGGAAAATACGGCGCATCGGCCCGACCGTAGAGGCCCCGGAGGATGTCGGATTCGGGACGCCCACCGGCACGGATCTGTTGCCACACAGACTTCGGATCGCTCCCGAGAGAAGTAATCCATCCGCTTCCAAGCAGGGATAACTTGCCGGCTGGTGACATCGCACTCATCAGTGCCCACAGTCCTCCAGCGCGATGGTGGCATTGGCTCCGCCGAAGCCGAAAGAGTTGGAGAGGATCCGCCGGGGCGGGGCCGGACGCGGGGAATTGGCGACGATGTCGAGGCCGGAGTCGCTTGTGCGAAGATGGATATTCGGCGGAAGGAATCCGCCGTGGATCGCATGGATGCAGAATGCGGCCTCGATCGCGCCCGCCGCTCCGAGCGCATGACCGGTCATGCCTTTGGTGCTGCTCACAGGAGCAACCGGGCAAACCTCGCGGATTGCCGCCGCCTCGCTGGCATCGTTGAACGGCGTACCGGTCCCATGCGCGTTGATGTAATCGACATCCTCCGCAGCCCAGCTGGCATCCGCCAGCGCGCGCTGCATCGAAAGCCGCGGTCCGGTGCCGCCCGGCTCGGGCTGGGTGAGGTGATGGTTATCGTTGGCGAACCCGAAGCCCGCCACAGCCGCCAGCGCCGCGGGCGCGGAGCCTGCGCTTTCGATCAGGAAGGCGGCGGCCCCCTCTCCCAGCGAAAGCCCGCTGCGTCCGGCGTCGAACGGGCGGCAAAGTTCTGGAGTCGACGCGCGGAGGGAATCGAACCCGGCAAAAACCAGCTCGCACAGCGCATCGAAGCCGACCGCCAACACCCGGTCGGCAGATCCGTTGCGCACCAGCCCGGACGCCCAGGCGAGCGCGTTGGTGCCCGAGGCGCAGGCATTCGAGATCATCCGCACCGGGGCGTGCCACCCGAGGTGGCCAATGACATCCAGGACCGGCTGGTGCGGCGGGTAGCCAAACACCCAGCGGCGGGCCTCGCTTCCCGGCATCCCGTCTCTGATCCCGCGAAAAAACTGCTCGCCGAAATCCATACCCCCGCTCGTCGTGCCCGCAATGATCACATCCGGGCAAAATCCCGGACGGGATGCAAGCGCCTCGGCCACCGCAACCAGCACAAATTTTGCCGCGCGCGACCAGGAGCCGGCTCCCGGATGGATCGCTGCGGCCAGCCCGTGGATCTCATCCGGAACCTGCCCGGCCGTGCGGGCCTGAAAGGCTTCGACCGGAAAAAGGCGGACGCCGGAGACCCCATCGGTCCCGTTCCTCAGTGCCGCGCGAGTCGCGGCGGCATCGCAGCCGAGCGGACTCACGCACCCCATTCCGGTGATCACCGGAACGCGCTGGACGGTCGTCTGGCGGCTCATGAACTGGATCAATTCCCCGGCGCCGGGCTTGGCGGCACAATCTCCTGCGGCGTCGGAGAAGGAGCGGGCGTTGGCGTTGTTGCGGGATCCGGGGTTGGCGTGGCTTCCGGTGTCGGTGTCGGTGTCGGTGTCGGTGTCGGTGTCGGTGTCGGTGTCGGGGTCGGGGTCGCTTCTGGCGTTGGCGTTGGCCAAGGCTTGACGATGTCCGGCCAAGAGTGGATTTCGGCATTCAGGCCGCCGAGTTCGTTTGCGAGCTGCTCGCAGCGCGAGCGCCACTGGGCAAGGTCGGGAGGCGAGGCCTTCTCGTCGGCTGACCCGGGAAAGACGAGGTAGGCGACCTTGAGATCGCTCACCGGACGGATCATGGCAGTGGACTTCGGGTTGAGCTCGCGGCAGAGGCGGAGCGAGGCCTCACCGATTTTGAGCGACGGGCCGGCATCGCCGACGAGGGCGGGGAACGCCTTGCCGCCGAAGAATACGAGCGCGTAGTCGCCGATGCCCGGCGAGAGCGGGCTGTCCTTGTCGCGCATCATGAAGCCCGGCAGGACGATAAACGGATCAACCTCGGCGACGAGGAAGCTCCACTTCTGGAGGTCGTAGATCCGCCGCTTGGCAAGGTCGATGCCCTCCTGGACCTCCTGGGCCCGGGCCGGCGTGAGTTTGCCCGAGGCCAGTTCGTCCTTGAGCGCGGCGAGACGCTTCTCCTCGACGGGCAGGCAGGGGTTGATGCGCTCGGTCTGCTTCGGCCACCGGTAGCTGGTCTGCGGCAGGAAGAACTGCGACGAGGCATCCACCGCGACGTTGCGGTCGCCGTCCGAGCCGTCGACGTTCACGTCCATGTCGCCGACCGCCAGGATCGCCCGGCGGCCGGTGTCCGGATTCCGGCACTCGAGGATCGTCTCGCAATCATAGAAGTTGTGCCGTGAGAGGATCACATCCAGCCGGCCGATCTCGCGCTGGACCTGCTGGGTCTTCAGGGAATAAATTTTCTCAAAAAACGGCGAGGCCTTTGTGTTTGCCAGCAGCCCGGGGAAGTCCTTGAAAACCGGGCCCAAAGTGGGGTCGGTCTTCTCAAAATCCTCGAGTGTGGCGGCCGCGCGCGGGAGGCGGCATTTCACAGTGACCTCGACCTTGTAGGAATCCAAATCGATCCGTTCCTGCGACGCGGCCAGCGCGCTCTCCTCGGGGACGACCTTGGCATCTAGCGAGAGGCCATTGTAAAGCCTCGCGGTGGGCAGCGGCTTGCGCGGAATCCATGGGACCGGCGTCGGCGTGGGGCTGGGAGCCGGGGTTGGTGCCGGGGTCGCGCTGGGAGCGGCCGTCGGCGATGGCGCGGCCGTCGGAGAGGGAGCCGGCGTGGGTTTGGGCGCTGGCGTTGGCAGCGGGTCGCAGCCCGCCATCACGGCGACGATCAGGAGCGCGGCAACAAGGTTTCCGGACATCCTCCAGGATCCCTCACGTGTGGGCGATGAAGGCCGTATAAACATCCGGCGGGATGTCGATCATCTTGTAGTCGGTCGAGGAGACGAAGAGCAGTGTCTGCTTTCCGCGGCCGAGGACCTGCCCGGTCGAGTCGTTGATCTCGTGCTCGAGCGTGGCAAATTTCCGGTTGTAGCTCGCCACGCGGATCCGCACGGTCACGGTTTCGAACTCGCGCGTCTCGTGCATGAACTTGTGCTCGAACGATCGCGTGAGGATGTAGAACGGCGTATTCTTCAGGTTGAACTTCGGCATCACCCGGTTGAAAAAGAGCTCGCGCGTCTTTCCGACCCACATCGCATACATCCCAAAATACACGTTGCCCACCGAATTGGTGTCGGCGTAGGTCGCCATGAACGAATGGACGAACCACTTGTCCTCGAAGTGCCCGCCGAGGCTGTGCTGGATCGCCTCGGGGTCGAGGATCGCGGAGAGCGGAGCCGGGATCCGGGCCGGGCTCATCACGGCGCCGGCACTCGCGCCGGACTCGGACGCCTGGGCCTCGAGCTCGGCGGTGTCGCCGAGAAATTCCTCCGACGAGCTCGGCTTGATCAGCAGCCAGATCACGTATCCGAGCGGGAGGAGCGAGCCCACGATCTGGAACAGCGGCGACCGCAGGAAATACCCGTAGGAAAAGATCACCACCGCCAGGCTTCCGATGCAGAACATCTTCACCTGCGGGATCGCGTTCGCACGGCTCACCATGTAGCAGCGCACGATCGCCAGCGTCGAATACCCGACAAAAAATGTCGCGTAGAAGATCATGAAGAACTCGAGCTCGAGCTTCACCACCGCCGCAATGAGGGCGACCACTCCGGCAAAGAGGAAGATCGGGATCGGCGAGGTCAGCAGCCGGTTCGGGACGAGGGAAAAGATCGGATGGTTGCTCGTGCTGGCATTGGATTGCAGGAACCAGCGCAGGGCGATGTAGCCGCTGTCGAGCGTCGAGAGGACGCAGATCCCGAGAAAGATCGCGTAGGCGCCGAACGTCCACGGGGAGTTCTGAAGGAAGCGCACGAGGATGTCCTGGCCGTAGGGATGCCCGGTGATCCCGGTCCGGATGAAATCCTGGGGAAGCCAGTTCATCGCCCACATCGCCAGCAGGCCGTGAAACAGGAGCATGAGGAAAAACTGGGTCGACCCGAGCCAGTAGCTGGCCGCGATCGACACGCGCTCGCGGTGCATCTGGATCGCTCGCTGCCACTGCTGGAGGTCGAGCCATGGTCCGACGAGAAACCCGATGATGATCGGGACCGCGTAGCCCCAGTAGTTCCAATCGTTCGTCGGCAGCTTCGGAAAGCCGATGGGGCCGGTCCCGCGCGATGCCGCCTGCACGATCAGAAAAACCATCGCCGGAGCCAGCACCAGGAACATCACACCGTGGCTGAACTTGATGCGCTTGATGTCGAATTCCTCGCCGAACAAAATCGCCGCCGCCAGCACGACCAGAAGCGTCAGCGGCATATAGAGCAGCCACGGCTCGAAGCCGAGCGGCTGCCAGGCATAGCGGAGGAACGCGAAGATCGTCAGCGTGATCGCCAGAACCTGATAAAGAAAGAATACGAGCCGGAACGGCCGCGACCAAGAGGTGAAGAACTGCGCGAGCGACTCGGATCCGCTCTGACGCCGCGCAAGGTGGTGGGTGACGAGACCGAATGTGAGCAGGCCGAGGAAGTTCGGGATCGCAAACGTCAGGAGACCGACGAGCCCGAACTGGGTCGTAAACTGGACGGAGAAAAACAGCCCGAGCCCCCACATCCAAGAGAGGGCGACCGAATTGCCCCAGAGAAGGGAACCGAACCAGCGGGGGATTTTGAGAGTCGATGGAACTGCCATGTCACCTCACGGCATACATCTTCCGCATCCCCCCCGCAACCCGTAATGCCGCGGGGGTTTCCCGCGCCCCGGCCTAATCGACCGTGCGCAGGCCCTCCACGACGCTCATCCGGCTCACCGACCGCGCCGGCAGGATGATGGCAGCCACTCCGATCACAAAGGCGATGAGAAACGCGAGCGCGGCGATGCGGGGGGTGAGCTCGAAGGCCGGGAACATCCCGCCGAAGACCTTCGTCATCGTCCCCGAGCCGAACAGGACGGCGGCCGTGCCGACGCCGGCCAGCGCGCCGGCCGCGGCCAGCCCGAAGCTCTCGGCGAGGATGCAGGCGATGAGCTGGTGGCGCCGGAACCCGAGCGCCTTCAGCACCGCCAGCTCGCGGAAGCGCTCGCGGATCGTCATGCTCATCGTGCTCGCCGTGACGAGGGCGAGCGTGAAGACGACCACCGAGCAGATCGAGTTGATGAGGATGCTGATATTTCCCCACATCGAGACAAAGCTCATCTGGAACGCGCGCTCGGTTTCGGCGCGCACCTCGGCCGACGTGTTGGCAAATGTGGCATTGATCCGGTCGAGGAGGCCGGGGACCGCCTCAGCGCTCTCCGCGCGGAGCCACCACATCCCGACCCGGCCCCAGTTCCCCATCGCCTCGTCCAGGTAAGCGTGGTGGAACCACATGTTCGTGTCATCGATCGTTCCGGAGTAGATGCCGGCGATCCGCAGCTCAAGGTCGGCCGGGTAGATCGTGCCGGCCAGCGTGACGCGGTCTCCGGCCTTCAGGTGATAGCGGTCGGCGGTTGTCTTCCCGAAAATGCACGTGTCCCGCCCGGTCCGCCACGCCTCGAGCTGGCTGGCCGGGATCCTCGCCTCGCCGAAGAGCTCGAGAAACTTTGCGGGATCGACCCCGAACTGCGCGAACCCCATGCTCTCGTCGTCCTTGAACTTTCCGCCGAAAAACGTGAGCGGCATCACGGCGACGACGCCGGGAAGCTTTTCGATGAGCGGGAGCTGGCGGGCAGGAAGCGTGTTGGCGAGCGAAATCTTGTTGCGCACGGCGATCCGGAGCGAGGCGCCGGCATCCTCGGGCGGGATCGTCATCTCGCGCATCGCCACCTGTAGGGTCACAAACAAAAAAAGGCTCACCGCAACGCTGCCGGACGTGAGCAGCGCCCGGCGCTTGTTGCGGAACGCATTGCGGAGGATGTAGCCGCTCAGGCTCATGTGGTGAGCCGGCCTTTTTCGAGATGCAGCGAGCGCGTGCCGAATGCGGCCGCCTTCGGATCGTGCGTGACCATGATCACGGTCTTGCCGGCCTCCCGGCTCAGCGACGAGAGGATCTCCAGAACATCGTGGGCGGACTCGGAATCCAGGTTGCCGGTCGGCTCGTCGGCCACGATCAGCCGCGGGTCGGTGACCAGCGCGCGCGCGATGGCGACTCGCTGCTCCTGCCCGCCGGAGAGCTGACGGGGCAGGTGGCGCGAGCGGTCGTTCAGGCCGACCAGCTCGAGCGCGGCCGCCACCATCTCCCGGCGACGCGCACCACTCAGCCCGGTCAGCAGCAGCGGCAGTTCGACGTTCTCCGCCGCCGTCAAAACCGGAATCAGGTTGAACGTCTGGAAAATGAAGCCGACATTCCGGTTCCGCCAGTCGGCCAGCTGGGATTCGTTGAGCCGCGCGACGTCGACCCCCTGGACAAAGCATTCGCCGGACGTCGGCCGGTCAATCCCCGCGATGATGTGGAGGAGCGTCGATTTTCCCGATCCCGAGGGGCCCATCAAAGCAAGAAATTCCGCCGCCTCGATGTCCAGGCTTACTGCGTCGAGCGCGGTCACATCGATCTCGCCCTGGCGGTAGATTTTCGACAGCTTGCGGATCGACACGATGGGTTCGGATTTCGGCATGCCCGGTAACCGTAGCCGGATTTTTCCGCGCCGGCAAACCCTCGTGAGCAAGGCGCATCGATCCCGGCGGACCGGACCGGGTCAGCGGACGACCCGCGTCCGGACAAACGTGCGCCCGGATGCTCCGGCGGGAATCGTGACGAGGATGGATTCGGTGGCGGCGTCCAGCGGGTCGGCGGGAGCCGCGACGATCCCGTCCGTGAACCAATCGACGAGGTTTTCCGACCACTCGACATGGAAGGCGGCTTCGCCGCCGGCAATCCTCCGGCGGGTATAGGTGTAGAGAATATAGGCGCCGTCCTGCGTCGTCAGCGGCCGGAAGGAACCGGCAGCTTTTGGATCGAGCGCGAGCGCCCACTCGAGAAGGTTGTTCAGGCCATCGCCGTCGGGATCCCGGTCCGGACCGGTGGTCTCGGGATCGGTGATGCCCGGCCAGGTAAGCTGCTGCCAGTCGGCAAATACGGATGGTTCCAGCGGCGTTCCGCCGATGACCTCGACCTTCACGTTGTCGTAGAAAGCGGTGAGCCCGGAGCCTCCGGCCTGCTTGAACACGACGGCGTCGAACGTTTGGTTGACGGTGGTCGTGCTGCCCGCGACCGAGAAGTGGGTTGTCGTTGAATTTCCACTGGTGCTGCTCATGGTGAAGAGCGTGTCCATGCGCGTTGCGGAGGTGCAGGTGACCTCGAAGACCACCTGGTAGGTGACCGCGCCGGTGTCGTTGATGTCAAACTGGGTTGTGTTGGCTGGCGAGGTGATATCGGTGTAGGTGCCGCTGGCACCGCTGCTCGGACCGGCCGTCGCGGAGGTGGCGGACGAGGCTTCCACTCGGGCATAGTTGCCAGTGGCATTCGCGTCGCGCACGAGTGTGCCGTAGCCGTTCCATGCGCCAACGGCATTTCCCCCGGCCCAGTTGGCGGCGACAATCGGTGTGCTGAGGTGGTAAAGGCCGGCCCGGACAATCGTATTCGTGGGCGTTCCGCTCTGGCGGTAGTCGAAGGTGAGCCGGAGCTTCTGGCCGACCGCGATGGTCGTCTGCGGGAACGAGCGCCCGATGACCTCGGACATCACGTTTCCGCTTTCTGTCCAGGCGAGCTGCCCCCCGGAATTGACCAGCGCATCGCCGGCTGCCGGGGCAGCCTTGAACCACGCCCCGGCGCCCGAATCGAAGGCGTCGCTGAAGACGACCCCGGACCGGGTCAAAACCCGGAGCGAAAACATGGAGGTGGCCGACGCGCCGGCCTCATCGGTGGCGGTGAGGGAGAACGAAAACGTGCCGGCAACCGATGGCGTGCCGGTGATCGAGCCCGCCGGGTCCAGGACGAGCCCGGCCGGGAGGCTGGAGCCCGCGGCCACCGACCAGGTCACGTTTCCGAGCCCGCCGCTTGCGGCAAGCGGCTGCAGGAAGGCCGCCCCGGTAAATGCGTCGCCCAGCGACGAGGTGGTGATTTGCAGCGGCGCGGCCGAGCTGGTCAGAGTCAGCGTTTTTTCCGCCGTCTGCGCTCCGGCGGTAACGCGGAACGTGGGCGTGAAAATTCCGGAGGCGGTCGGCGTGCCCTGGAGGGCGCCCGTGGGCAGGAGGGTGATCCCGGCAGGCAGGCTCCCCGCCACAAGGCTCCATGTCGGGGAACCGGATGCGTTGGCTGCGGCGAGGGCGAAGGACGGGTAGGGCGCGTTGACGCTTGCGGCCGGCAGGGAGGCGGTCGTAATGACAAGGGGCGCGGCAGCTGCGGTCGCCGTGGTAGAGCGGGCGAACACGTCGTAGGCGTAAGCGGCGGTAACCGTTCCGCCCGCCGGAGCGTCGAGCTTTCTGTCCGAACTGATAGGTGTGCTGCCATTCGCGAGCGGGATGCTCCCTTGGAATACCGAGGTGTCCGGCCCGGTTTCCGTGAGGACAAGCGGCTCCTGATCACCGGAGGCGCTGGTGATCCGGACGACAGCGGTTTCTGCGGCTGTCCTGTTGAAGTTGAGCGGGGCCGTGAGCTGGATGCGCACCTGGCCGTCTCCGCCGGCCTGACCCGCATTGAGTTGCTGGAAGGCGATCGAACTCCGGTCGCGGGCGGCCCAGACCATGGCTGCGTTCCATGCGGAGTTGAAGGCGATCCAGCCCTCGACATAGCCGGGATCGACGTTCGGGTTATAGGGAAACGAAAGCTGCTTGGCCGATGCGTCGAGGACGCCGCGGACATTTTTCAGATCGCCAAGCCCGCCGGTCGCCTGGCTGAACCAGCCGGCCTCCACGCCTTCAAATCCGAAGTTCGCCTGGGCGGCCCGGAAGCTGAAGTGGCGGTTGTGCGGGTTGCGGCCAAAAACCTGGTCGAGCTGCGACACGGCAATCTGGCGGAGCCGCAGGACTTTTGCCGGATCCTGAATGTGGGTGGCGGCAGCAAGTGCCGAAGCCGGGAAGCCCGCGATATTCCCGGGCTCGTTCCACCACGGGTGCCCGCCGGGAACGTTCTCGGGCGTCCAGATCGTATCGGAATATTTCCGGAAATCCCAGTAGTTGTTCGAGCGAGCGATGGCGGTATCCGTCCATGCCGACAGCCAGGCATCGATTCCGGTGACGGGGGTTTGCGGGTCCCGCAGAAGGAATTCCGCGAGGGCCGGGACAAGGATGTGCTCGGACATCCGCTGGCCTTTGGTGACGATCGGATCCGATGCGCTGAGGTTGTTGACGATCCACTGGGCCTGGTTCCGGGCTGCCGTCAGGTAGCTGGCGGAGTCGGAGCGTCCTTCGCGGAGGGCGACGTCGCGCATGAGGAGGTTGGGGACGATCGAGTGCCCCGGCGGGAACGATCCCTTTGTCCCGCCCATGGCCGCGTAGGTTTGGAAGAGGTTGCCGGTGTGGGTGATGTCATACCAGGCCCAGCGGTCCTTGGCCGTGTTCCCCCAATTGGTGAAAAGGTAGTCGCGGGCTTCGTTGTAGAGCGAGACAGGGATCCACTGCTGAAAGAGCGGGTAGTAGTAAACGAAGTAGGCCAGTTCCTCCTTGATGAGCGTGTGGTTGAGCGCACCCCGAAGATAGATGTCCACCCCCCAGTGGATCAGGCGCACGATCTCGGGTGTCCCGGCCGGCAGAGTGTTGCGCAGTCCGGGATACGTCCCCTCGACCGGCATGCGGTCGGTGCCGAACGCGTCCGGATTCGCCGCATACCACTGGATCAGCGTCCGCAGCTCAAAGGAAAACTGGTGGGAATCCCGCCAGGCGATTCCCGAACTGAATTTTCCCGCAGTCACATCCCACGTCGTCGCGTCGCCATACCCGCTCCGGCTGTCGATGAAAAACTGGACCATCCGGCGGTAGCTCACCCGCTCGATCCAGAACGGCCCGATGCCGAAGACATACGAGGTCTCGGTGGCCGGCGCCGTCCCGATGACCGCACGGAAGTTGCCGGTGGCGGCCGGCCGGAACTCACTGAAGTCCCCAACGCCGCCGTTCACCGTCCCGGAATAAACAACTGTCCCCGCCGGATCGGTCACGATCGAGAACGGCGTGCCGTCCGCGGCCAGCGGCGCCGTGAACCGCTTGCTCTCCGCTGTGTTGTAGCCGCTCTGGTTCACCAGCACCTGCGCGCGAAGCGGGCACAGCGCGAGGCCGGCGCAGACCGCAAGCAGGGGGAGGAGCTTCATGAAAAGTACTTTGCCGCCGGTGGGAGGATTGTCGAATGGAAATGCACAACAGGCCGGTCCATCTCTGAACCGGCCTGCCGAATTTAAGTGCTGCTCCCGGTCATGTCGGGAAATTTTTGCCGCTATTTTTTCCGGCAGAACCCGACGAGCGCCAGCGCGCCAAGTGCCGCCAGGCCGAGCGTCGCCGGCTCAGGGATCACCTCGAGCTGGATGTTCGAGTAGATGGCGGGCATTGCCGAGCCTCCAGCCTGCTTCAGGAACATGCCGTTAAAGGTGTTGTAGATGGTTGATGTGTTACCGGTCACCGAGAAGTGCGTTGTGGCACCCGAGCTGAGCGTAAAGAGCGTGTTCATCTGGCTTACCGATGTGTAGGTCACCTGAAAAACGACATCGTAGGTCGTCCCGCTGTCATTGATGTTGAACTGGGTAGTGTTGGCCGGGCTGGTGATCGTCGTGACAACAACGGTGGGATTCGATGCGCTCGCCGTTCCCTGTGTGGGGCCAACCGTTCCAGTTGAGCCCGTTCCATTGTCTACGCGGGCGACGTTGCCGGAGGCGCTGTTGTCCCGGACAAAAGTGGCATACCCCTGCCATGATCCGGTGGCATTTCCTCCCGCCCAGTTGTCGGCACCCAGGGAATTGGCCGTCTGGTAGAGACCGGCGCGGATGATATTGTTCGTCGTGCTTCCGCTCTGGCTGTAATTGAACGTGAGGCGGATCGTCTGGCCGACACTCAACGTTTGGGCGGAAAACGAGCGCGCGATCACCTCGTCCATCGAGTTGCCATTTTCCGTCCAGGTCAAAAGTCCCGAGCCCCCGGTCAAGGTTCCTGTATTCCCCCCCTTGAACCAGCTGTCGGTCCCGGAACTGAAGTCGCTCGTGTAAACAACAGTGGCCGATGCGGTGGAGGTTGCGAGTGCGAGCGCTGCGACGACGGCAAGCGTGAACGAGACAAGGTTTTTCATAGTAAGGCTGATATGGGCTAAGGCTTCGGTAAGGCGACACTTCCGTCCATGGGAAGTACACGGTAAAGATAGCTATCTAAGTTGGATCGCAACGGCAAGCATTTTGTAATTTTTTAAAGAACGGGCATCCCGGCGGTGCGGTCAGGGAACTTCAGCGGAGCGGGTCGGATCCCACTCGCACGAGGTCGATGTCCTGGTCCCTCTGCTTTCCGAGGCCGATGATTTCGGCGCTTTCGAGCCATGTGGTCATCGGGACGACGCTCGGGAGCTTCGACGGCTTTCTGGCCTCGTCGATCAGCCGCATGGCGGTGGCGTCGATGGCCACGGGATCGCGACCCGCGAAGATCGTGAAGTGGTCGAGGAGGAACCCGGGGTTCGGCGCCGGTCCGCCGGCATATTGCAAGACAAGACCGTCCATGATTGTGAGGACGACCTTGTCGCGGATGATCGCGTCGGCGTAGATCTCGGCGAGGTAGGGATCGCCAAACGCCGGCGGCTTGGTGAACCGGCGCCAGTTGTCGAGGTTCGGCAGGGTGACGTTGGCCAGCGCGCCGTTGATGCCCGTGAGGAAGCTGTCGCTGAGCGACGGGACGTTGATGATCTTTGTGACCCCGGTGCTGAGGACGTTCGCGTAGCAGCTCTTGCTGCTGAGCTGGTCTCCGGTCGAGAGCACGTCGGCCAGCCGCGTGCCGGTCCGGTTGCCGAACCCGCTGTCGCCCCAGATGAGGCGGCCCAGGACCGGCGCGCTCACCTGCGACTTGCGGTCGTAACCGCCGACCGGGTCGACCCAACGGAGCTGGTAGCGGGAGCCGTCCTTCACATACCCCGCAGCGAGGAGGTCGGACAGGTTCCTGTCCCAGACGATGATGTTCGAGGCGGGCACCCCCGCGGCGGCCAGGCCGTCAATGATCGCGTCGACGACCTCTGGATTTGTCCCGCTGACCGCACCGCCCGAGGCGGCGACCTTGATGCCCACGCGGTCTGTCTTTTTGATGAGGGTCGCCCACGCGGCTCCGATTTCGGGCTGTCCGGTCACATGCGTCACCAGGTTGTTCACCATCCGGCGGACAACGCCGGGGTTGACCCTCCGGCCCGGGCTGATCGAGGTGGTATCCATCGCGTAGAAGACTGTGGACCTGCCAACCGGCGGCGGGATGGGCGGCGGAACCTGCGCCCGGCAGGGCAATGCGGCAAGGATCGCGGCCAGCACGAGTGCTGCCGCGTTGCAACCGGCTGCTGACAGAGATAGGTTCATTCGATGGTCCGCCACTTATACGTCCACATTCCCTTCTGTCCGAAGGTGTGTCCGTATTGCAGTTTCTACAAGGAAGCCAGCGACCGCAACAAAACGATGGCATTTCTTGAAGCCGTGCTGGCCGAGGCGGCCGCCGCCGCGGCCGGCCTCCGCCCTGAGACGGTCTTCTTCGGCGGAGGAACGCCGACCGCGCTCTCGACGACACAGCTGGAATATCTGATCGGCGGCCTGCGCGAGCGGATCGACTTCTCGGCGGTGCGCGAATTCACGCTCGAAATGAACCCGGCGACTGTCTCGCACGAGAAGGCGTCCGCCCTGCGGGCGGCCGGCGTGAACCGGGTGAGCATGGGCGTTCAGTCGTGGGACGACGCTCTACTGAAAACCCTCGGACGCGTCCATTCCTCCGCGCAGGCGCGACGGAGCTACGAAATCCTCCGCGAGGCCGGCGTGGGAAATGTCAACCTCGACCTGATCTTCGGCATCCCCGGCCAGTCGGAAGCGCAATGGCGCGAAACGCTCCGAACGACGATCGATCTGGCCCCCGACCACATCTCCGCATACTGCCTCACCTACGAGGAGGATACGGAATTTTTCCAGCGCTTCGAGCGCGGCGAGATGGCTCCCGAGGAGGAGCGCGACGCCGGTTTTTTTGAGATCGCAATGGACGAACTCGAAGCCGCCGGATTCGGGCAATACGAAATCTCGAACTACGCGCGCCCGGGCCGCGAGTGCCTTCACAACCTCGCCTACTGGCGCGGGGCCGAGTATGTCGGGCTTGGTCCGAGCGCGTTCTCAACCCGCGGCGACACCCGCTGGCGGAACGTCGCCGACACCGCCGGATACATCAAGCGGATCCAGGACGGAACGGCCGCACACGACTTCAGCGAACCCTTGGATACCGATACCCGCCGGGCCGAACGCGTCGCGTTTTCGCTGCGCACATCCGACGGCGTGCCCGAGCCCGACGTCCAGCCCGCGCAGGCCGATGCCATGGAGGCCGCCGGCCTCCTCATCCGCCGGAACAACCGGCTCCACCTCACGCGCAAGGGAAAGCTCCTCGCCGACGAGGCGGCGGCGGAGCTCATGTGATCAGGACCGTCACTTCTCCAAACATGAAATGTCTCACCTGTGACATTTCATGTTTGGGCTACCGTTGTCCGGGTCAGGGAGTCGGGGGCAGCAGTCCGTGGGTTTCGAGGAGATCGCGGAAGCGCACCATGGCTTGCTTTTCCCCGTCGCCCAGGCCGTAGCGGATGTTGCTGGTGAGGTAGTCAAGGGCGGCGGCGGGGTCGGGTTCGCTGGCAGCGATCTCCGGGCGGGCGGAACATCCAGCGGCTGCCACGTCCTGGAGTGCGGGGGCGATGCCGGCTGGGAGACCCGCGCGCATGGCCCAGACGGCAAAGACAAATGGCAGGCCGGTCCACTCGTGCCAGGCCTGGCCGAGGTCGAGGATGTGCCAACCGGGCGGGCGGTTGTTTTGAAAATCGAGTGCCGGGTCGCCGATGATGAGACGCGCCACGGGAGGTACACCCGTGCCACGGGGTTCGTTCGGGCGGGCTGTGAACTGCGGCTTGAGGCCGTAGCGCTCCGCCAGGAGGACGCGCAAGAGGTTTGCCGAGGTGCGGGAGGAGGGATCCATGGCGATCGTGGAAAGGGATTCCAGCGGCTCACGGTGGGCGAGGATCACGCTGCGGACGGCGCCATCGCCGGAGATCGACACCCCATCGACGATTGCCGCCCCCGGCTCCCGGAAGACCTCGAAGACGGGCAGCAGCGCGACATCGTATGCACCAGCGGCAAAGCGGTCGGCCAGAAGCGCGGGCACCTCGAACGTGACGCGGTCTTCGATCCCCCAAACCAGCGGGCGGGCGTTGAGGTAGGGCACGCAGCCGATGCGCAGGCCGTCGAGAGCGGAGTGCGGCATCAGGCGGCCAAGTCGTCGGTGCCGACGGGTTCCGCAGCAATTCTCCGGTAGAAGCTGTCGCGCTGCACAGGGACCCGGCCGGCTTCGCGGATCGCCTTTTCCAGCGTATGGACGGTCTGCTGCTGTGGGGTCATGGCACCTGCCATGTGGAAAATTTTCTCCTGGAAGATCGTGCCGTGGAGGTCGTCGACGCCATAGCTGAGCGAGAGCTGGGCGATCGGCAGCCCGAGGCTCACCCAGTAGCCGGTGATGTGCGGGATATTGTCGAGGTAGATCCGGCTGACGGCGAGGTTCCGGAGTTCCTCGAACGCGGTGGCGTGCGGGATCCCCCGGAGGACCGGACGGGCGCCGTCGGGCTCGAAGGCGAACGGCACGAAGCCCGTGAATCCCCCGGTCTCGTCCTGAATCTCGCGCAGGCGGCGCAGGTGGTCCACACGGTGGGCGGCGGTCTCGATATGGCCATAGAGCATCGTGCACGTGCTGTTCCCGCCCATCCGGTGCCAGGTCCGGTGGACCTCCGCCCATTCCTCCGCGGTCTCCTTGCCCTTGCAGATCTGCTCGCGGATTTCCTGGTCGAAAATTTCCGCGCCGCCGCCGGTGATCGCGCCGAGCCCGTTTTCGCGGAGCAGCGCGAGCGTTTCGCCCAGCGGCAGCTTGAACACCCGGTCGGCCAGGTGTCGGATCTCGACGGCCGTGAACGCCTTGATCACCAGGTTCGGATCGAGCGCGCGGAGCTGCCTCAGCAGGTCGAGATACCATTCGCCCGGCAAGGTCGGGTGGAGCCCCCCGACCATGTGGATCTCAGTGATCCCGAGTTGCAGGCCCTCGCGGACCGTCTGAAGGATTTCCGGAATCGTGAACTCAAACGCATGCTCCTCGCGCTTCTTCGCACCGAAAGCGCAGAACTGGCACGAGAGGAGGCAGATGTTCGAGTAGTTGATGTAGCGGTTGTGGATAAACGTCGCCACATTGCCGTTGATGCGTTCGCGGACGACGTTGGCGATCGCGCCGAGCCCGTTGAGGTCGCGGCTGGCGTAGAGCGCGAGCGCGTCGTCGTCGGTGACCCGCGCGCCTGCGACCACCTTTTCGGCGACCGGCCGCAGCTCGGGAGAAAGAAGTCGTATGTTCAATGGCATGTGTTGGATAACCCATCCCAGATTACGACCGTGGTGGGCAAGCCGGATTCGTTTCCGCCGCCGGCCGAATGACCCGTATTGAATGCTTCATGCCGGGCGCGAAACCTGCTAGCCCTCGCGGCATGCCTCAAGATGCCCGCAGCGATTTGCAAAAAATCTTCAGCCACAACCGGGAGTGGGCGGCCCGCCAGCTCCTTGCGGACCCGAACTTTTTTGAAAAGCTCGCGCACGCCCAGGTTCCCGAGTTCCTCTGGATCGGCTGCTCGGACAGCCGCGTTCCGGCAAACGAGATCATCGGCCTGCCGGCCGGCGAGGTTTTCGTCCACCGCAATGTCGCCAACCTGATCTCGCTCACCGATTTCAACTGCCTCTCGGTCATCCAATATGCCGTCGAGATCCTACGGGTCCGCCACATCATCGTCTGCGGGCACTACGGGTGCGGCGGCGTGAACGCCTCGATGGACGAGGTCGATATTGGGCTCGTGAATAACTGGCTCTCGCCGATCGCCGAACTTTTCGAGATACACCGCACGTCGCTGGGGAAGCTTCCTGGCGGCAGCGCCGCCGGGGACAAGCTCTGCGAGCTCAACGTGATCACGCAGGTCCGGAACCTCTGCCGCTCCGCACCGGTCCGGGGCGCCTGGCACAAGGGCCAGCAGCTCGCCGTCCACGGGCTCATCTACGGGCTGCAGGACGGCATCCTCCACGACCTCAATGTCAACATCGTCAGCGCTGCGATGGCCGACGCCGTCTGCCACATGGGCGTGGAGCGGATCCTCGCCACACCCGGACGGGTCGTCGACTAGGCGGAATTTGGGCTCGCCTGGGGGACGCTGGCCTGTCAGAAACCCGCATCATGAATGCGCTGAAGCTCACCACCGCAGGGCTTGCCTGTGTTCTTCTGGCCGGCTGCGTCACGCCGCCGCCGGCTCCCCGGATTTCCCGGACGAACCCCGCAGCAAAACCCGACACCGGACCGTTCTGGTGGGGGATCGCCTCGAGCTCGTTTCAGAACGAGGACCGGGCGGAAAAGCCCGGCTCGCCGAACTACTTCGAAACCGACTGGGATCTCTTCGCGCAATCGAAACGCGTCCCGCCCAAGGGCGACGACGCTGCGTTCAGCTGGACGCATTTCGACCGCGACATCGAGGCCCTCAAGAAGATCGGCGTGAACCACTACCGGTTCGGCATCGAGTGGGCGCGCGTCGAACCGCAGCCCGGCCGCTACAACGAGGCGGCGATCCGGCGGTACGCCGAGATGGCCCGGAAGCTCAAGGCGGCGGGGATCGAGCCGGTGGTCACGCTCTGGCACTTCACGTTCCCCTCGTGGATGGTGGACAGGAAGCGCAGCAACAAGTCGCGGTGGATGAGCCCGCTCTACCGCGAGCGCTGGCCGCTCTACGTCGACCGGATGAGCCGGGCGCTCGCGCCCTATGTGCGGACGTTTGCGCCGCAGAACGAGCCGAACGGCGACCTCGCCCTCGGCTACATCAGCGCGACGTGGCCGCCCGGCCACCTCCTGGATTTTGTCGGCCATGCCGCAGCGCTCGAGGAGAGTGTCTGGGGATTCCGCAAGGCGGCGGAGATCGTGCGCAAGAACCGCAAGGACGCCCTCATCCTGAGCATCGCGGCGCTTCCGTATTGGGAGCACGCCCTCCTCGACCCGACCGGCGCCTATTACAACCTCATGCAGCGCATCAACTACACCCACCTCGACCGCACGTTCGATGTCTGCGACCTCATCGGATTCAACTACTACTACACCGAGTATCCCGACTTCACCGCCCTCCTCGCGCTCAAGGCCCGCCGCGGCCGCAACTACAGCCTCCTCGGATGGATCATCCAGCCGCGCTCGCTCTACAAGCAGATCCGCAACGTCCAGAAGCGCTACGGCAAGCCGGTCGTCATCACCGAGAACGGCATCGCGACCGCCAAGGACATCAAGCGCGTGCGCTACCTCTTTAATCACATGCTGGAGGTCAAGGAGGCGATGCAGGACGGGATGGACGTGCGCGGGTATTTCGTCTGGACGCTGGTCGACAACTACGAGTGGCACCACGGCTACAAGGCCCCGTTCGGCATGTCGAAGCTCGACCGCACGACCAAGCAGCGGCTGCTCCGGCCGTCCGCGCTTTTCTACCGCGGCATCATCGACAGCTCGCGCAGCACGAACATTCTCGACGAGGTCTCGACAGCCCCCGAGCTCCCGCCGGGATTCGTCGAGCGGTAGCGGCCGGCGCTCAGGCGGTCAAAACCGGGCTGCCCGACGGCGAGAGCCCGCGGAGCTTTTCGATGACCGTGGGAACGGTTTCGCAGGCAGCGGCGATTTCGTCGGGCGAATTGAACCTCCCGAACGAGAAACGGAGGCTGGCGCGGGCGCGCTCGTTTGAAAAGCCCATGGCCTTGAGGACATGCGAGGGGTGGATCGACCCGCTCGTGCACGCGGATCCCGCCGAGCAGCAAATGCCCCGCTCGTCGAGGAGGATGAGGGCGCCCTCGCTCTCAATGCCCTCGAAGGAAAGGTTGGTCGTGGTCGGCAGACGGTTCGCCCGGTCCCCGTTCACCGTGCAGCCGGCGACAGACGCGATCATATGCGCCTCAAACCGGTCACGGTAGCCGGCGACGGCCGGATCCCCGAGGTGCGCGGCAGCAAGTTCCGCCGCCTTGCCGAATCCCGCGATCGAGGCGACGTTCTGCGTCCCGCCCCGACGCGCGTTTTCCTGGCTGCCCCGCAGGAGGGGGGTGAACCTCACGCGCCGGTTCACATAGAGCGCCCCGACGCCCTTCGCGGCGTGGATCTTGTGCCCGGAGGTAGAAAGGAAATGGATGCCCGCGTCCTCCAGCGCCAGAGGCAGCTTGCCAAATGCCTGCACTGCGTCAACGTGGAGCAGGGTTTTTTTCCGGCGGACGATTTCCGCGATCTCCGGGACAGGGAAAAGCACGCCGG
Organism: uncultured Chthoniobacterales bacterium; assembly: GCA_964467415.1. Lineage (GTDB taxonomy): Bacteria > Verrucomicrobiota > Verrucomicrobiia > Chthoniobacterales > Terrimicrobiaceae > CAYXRX01. The sequence continues at coordinate 34,987 of CAYXRX010000020.1, read as the reverse complement.
TCTCGTTGTTCGCCCAGAGGAGGGTGACGAGCGCGGTGTCCTCGCGGACCGCCTCCTCCAGCTGCGCCGGATCCAGCCGGCCGAAGCCGTCCACCGGAAGCCAGGTGATCTCGTAGCCGCGCTGCGCGAGGTGCTCGCAGAGCTTGATCGTCGCGCTGTGCTCGACCGTGCTGGTCACGATGTGCCGCTTGTCGGGATCAAGCGCCAGCGCCGCCTGCACGGCGGTGTTGATCGACTCCGTCCCGCAGCTCGTGAAGATCAGCTCGTCCTCGCGGCAGCCGGCCAGCGCGGCCACCTGCGCGCGCGCCTGATCGAGCGCCCCCAGCGCTGCCCGCCCGAGGGCATACCCGCTCGATGGGTTGCCGTATCCGTCGCGCAGCCACTCGCGCATCACCTCAAAGACCTGCGGGTCGATGCGTGTCGTGGCGTTGTTGTCGAGATAGATGACGGTGCTCATGGTCGGCCTCCGCTTTAACTTTTCCGGCCGGTCTTGGCAACTTCCGCTTGCGCTCCAAGCCCTGCTCAGGCCTCGAGCTGGAACCGCGCGTCCCGGCCGGTGGCGGCGACGAGGCGGGCGAGGTAGTCCGCGCGCGGGATCTCGATCGCCCCGAAGCCGGCGATGTGGGGGGTCACCCACTGGGTGTCGAGGAGCAGGAACCCTTCCCGCTTCAGGATACCCACGAGGTGGCAGAGGGCGACTTTGGAGGCGCCGGTCACGCGGTGAAACATCGACTCGCCGAAAAATGCCGCGCCGATCCGGACGCCGTAGAGCCCGCCGGCGAGCTGTCGATCCCGCCAGACCTCGACCGAGTGGGCGTGACCGAGGCGGTGGAGCTCCGCGTAGCTGTGAAAGATCGTCTCGTCGATCCAGGTCTCCTCGCGCTCGGCGCAGGCCAGCAGAACCTCCTCGAAGGCCGTGTCGACCCGGACCTCCCAGGCCGGATCGCGCAGCGTGCGCCGGGTGCCGTGCGGGATGCGGAATCCATCCAGCGGGATGATCCCCCGCGGGTCGGGCGAGAACAGCCGGAGTCCGTCCGGCCCGGCCATCGGGAAAAATCCTTTTGCATAGAGCTCCAGCAGGGTTTCCGGCGGAATGATGTTTGCCATGCGGGGACAAATCATTATGCTGCCCCGGATGAAAGGCATGCTCTTTTATTTCACATTGATTCTGTTGTGTTCCCTCGGGGCGTGTTCCGTTGCCGAGCAGGATACGGTCGCCGTCGGCCAGAAGCTGCAAGACGGACTCCAGGGGCGCGGCTCGATCGTGCCGAACAATCCGACCCAGGATTCGTTCGGGCCCGAGTATCAGTAAAGAAACCCTTCCATCCATTCCGCCATGACCGACCCTCAAGCCACCGGGGAGAAAATCCTCATTCTGGATTTCGGCTCCCAGTACACTCAAGTCATCGCCCGGCGGGTGCGCGAGTGCAACGTCTATTCGGAGATCATCCCGTTTACCACCCGGGCGACAGCGATCGCGAAGCTGCGGCCTGCCGGCATCATCCTCTCGGGCGGGCCCGCAAGCGTCTACGCGCCGAAGGCCCCTCAGGTCGACACTAAGATCTACGATCTCGGCATCCCGGTGCTCGGGATCTGCTACGGGATGCAGCTCATCGCCCACGGGCTGGGCGGAAAGGTCGAGCGGTCAGCGCAGCGGGAATACGGCCCGGGTGTCCTCCAGGGCGACCGCACCTGCGCGCTATTCCACAAGCTCCCCGCCAAGCTCGACGTCTGGAACAGCCACGGCGATAAAATCACGAAGCTGCCCCGCGGTTTCCGCGCACTCGGCCGGACCGAGAATTCCCCGCATGCCGTCATCGGCGACACGAAGCGAAACATCTTCGGCCTCCAGTTCCATCCCGAGGTCGTGCACACCCCCCGCGGCAAGGACATCCTGGCAAACTTCGTCCACCGCATCTGCGGATGCCGCTCGTCGTGGACGATGGAGTCGTTTATCGACCGCACGTGCCGGGAGATCCGCGAGCAGGTCGGCGACGGAAATGTCATCCTCGGCCTGAGCGGCGGCGTCGATTCTTCGGTCGCGGCCGCCCTCATCCACAAGGCGATCGGCGACCAGCTCACCTGCATCTTTGTCGACAACGGACTCTGCCGAGCGGGCGAGGCCGAAGCCGTCCGCAGGCTCTTTGCCGGCGAGTTCCGGATCCGGATGCAGACGGTCGATGCCTCAAAGCGCTTCCTCACAAAGCTCAAGGGGGTCACTGAACCCGAACGCAAGCGCAAGATCATCGGCAACGAGTTCATCAAGGTCTTCGAGGCCGCCGCGCGCGACCTGAAGAAATCCGCTCCCGGAAGCTACCGGTTCCTCGCTCAGGGTACGCTTTACCCGGACGTCATCGAGAGCGTCTCGATCTCCGGTAATCCCGCCGCGCTCATCAAGAGCCACCACAATGTCGGCGGCCTGCCCGAGCGCATGAAGTTCCAGCTCGTCGAGCCGCTCCGCCAGCTTTTCAAGGACGAGGTACGCCGCGTCGGCGCCGAGCTCGGGCTCTCGAAGGAGATCGTGCAGCGCCAGCCGTTCCCCGGCCCCGGCCTCGCCGTGCGCATCCTCGGCGAGATCACCCCCGAGCGGCTCCGCATCGTCCGTGATGCCGACTCGATTGTCCTCGAGGAGATGAAAGCCTCCGGATGGTATTACAAAGTCTGGCAGTCGTTTGCGGTCCTGCTCCCGGTCCGTTCGGTCGGGGTGATGGGCGACGAGCGCACCTACGATTACACGATCGCGCTCCGTGTCGTGCAGAGCCACGACGGCATGACCGCCGACTGGGTCCGTCTGCCCTACGAGCTCCTCGGCCGGATCTCCTCGCGGATCATCAACGAGGTCAAGGGCGTGAACCGCCTCTGCTACGATGTGTCGAGCAAGCCGCCGGCAACGATCGAGTGGGAGTGATTTTCGCCATTGCAGGAACTCCCCACGCAAGCTAGGAAAAAAGAATGATTGAGGACTACGTTCCTGTATTGCTCCATGTGATCGTCGCCGTCGGCTTTGCCACGGTGGCCCTGCTGGCCAATGTCATCCTCGGCCGCTCGGGGCGCCGCTCCCTTGCCAAGGATACCGCCTACGAGTGCGGGATCGTTCCGGAACCGGGGCTCCAGCCGCGCTTCAGCGTGAAATTTTACCTCGTGGCGATGCTCTTCATCATTTTTGATATCGAGATCGTTTTCATGTATCCGTGGGCGGTCGTCTTCGTCGAGTTCGTCAAGCAATCCGGCACGGTCATCCTCTGGAGCATGCTGAGCTTTGTCTGCATCCTGATGTTCGGCTACATCTACGCGATCAAGAAGGGCGCCCTGGACTGGTCAAAATAGGACCCCGGGCCCGCGCCAGCAATGATCGAGCATGTCGCGCTTTTCAAGCTGAAGCCGGAGGTCGATTCCGACAAAATCGAGTGGATGACCCGCCAGACGCGCATCCAGCTTTTGAAGATTCCCTGCGTGCTCGGCCTGCGCTGCGGACACCGGATCAGCGGGGATTCCGACTGGCCGTTCTTCTTCGCCATCGAGGTCGAATCAGAGGAAAAGCTGGGGGTGTTTCTGAACGATCCGCTACGCACGGGATTCGTCGACCGCGTCCTCACGCCGAATACGACCGAAAAGCTCGAACAGAATTTCCAGACCGAGCCGGGCGGGGACCCGCTGCTGGCCTGACAGCTCAGGTCTCGGGCGGCTTCCAGCCGAGGGAGGCGAGAGCCTCGCTGATCCCGTTGAGAGAAATCGGCTTCGCCATCTGAAAATCGAATCCGGCCTCCATGCACCGGGCCACATTTTCCGGGAGGGCGGAGGCGCTGACCGCCAGGATGGCCGGCGTATCGCTTCCGGACGAGGCGCGGATGCTCCGGCAGAGCTCGTAGCCATCGATATCCGGCATGATCAGATCGAGGAAGACAAGCTGGTGCCGGCGTTCCTTCCATACCGGAAGAGCGCTGGCCGCCGAGTTGGCAAGGTCGACTTCGGGAAATCCCAGCCGCTTGAGCAGGTGCCCGAGGATGAGGAGGTTCGATCGGTCGTCGTCCACGATCAGGACCGGACCGCTGAATGTCCGGTGCTGTTTGGCGGGCGTGAGCGGCGGCGGGACCGGCGCCGGCGAGGACTTGGCGCGGGTGCGCGAGATCATGTCCTCAACAAATGCGTTGATGTCCTGACAACCCTCCTCGATGAGGCCCATCGATTCGCGGAGCCCGCCGGAGGGTTCGGATTCGCGGAGTTGCTCCAGGCCGCCACAAATGTCGTTGAGCGGAGAGCGCAGCCCGTGGGCGAGCCTCTCGAGATATTCAACATGCGAAGCCGCCTCGCCCTGAGCGGCGTCGCGCATGGCGCGCAACTCCTCGTTCTGCGCCATGAGGTCGCTCACGTCGGCCAGGACGCCGGTGAGACCGAGATAGGTTCCGGAGGCGTCGTAGCGGAGGCGGAAAGCAGCCCGCATCCACCGCTGGCCGGAGGCGGTCGAAATGCGGAACTCGGTGCGCAGGTTCTCCTCCTTCTCCGCACACGCGTTCCGCAGACGCAGCGCGAGGGCCTCCGCATCCCGCTCGTCGGCGATGTCGCACAGTTGCTTGCCGACAACGGTGCTGCGATCCTTGCCCGTCACCTCGGTCCAGGTCGGATTGACCAAAGTGATGGCCCCATTCTCGTCAGCCTGAAGGAGGATGTCGGCGGTATGGTCGGCAAAAAAGCGATAAGTCTCCTCAGTGTGCTCGAGGGCCGAGGAGAGATATTCGATATGCTCCTGCTGCTCGCGCTCGAGCAACGAAAGCCGCAGGTGGGTCTTCACCCGCGCCCGCAGCTCGGCCGCTTGGAACGGCTTGGTGATGTAATCGACCCCCCCCGCCTCAAAGCCGGAGAGCTTATCATCGGAATCCGAGAGCGCGGTCAGGAAGATCACCGGAATCAGCGAAGTGTCGGGGTTCTGCTTCAGCGTCTGGCAGATCGCAAAGCCTTCGACCCCGGGGAGGATGACGTCGAGAAGGATGAGGTCCGGAGACTGCTTGATGGCCTCGGAGACGGCCTGCATCCCGTCCCGCGTCGAAACCACCTGGCAGACGTCCTCGAGAATATCCGCCACGATGATGAGGTTGTCCTCGACATCGTCCACAACAAGAACTTTGCACTGGGAGATCGGCTTCATGGGGATCGCAGCGAACCATCCTCCGCCTGTGCCACATAATCGAGAAGATTTTTCTGCTTCTCCGCCGGGGCCTCCTCCCCCCTGGCGGCGAGGGCTGCGAGAAACGTCCGCATCCCGGCATGAAGGGCGGGCAAAGCCTCCCGCGCGGATGTGGTGTCGTTCGCCCTGAGCATCCGTTCGATGCGCCCGGACTCCGCGGCCAGCACACCACCGCCGAGGGAGGCGGCCACGCCTTTCAGGCTGTGCGCGAGAAGCGTGGCCTCCGCGGGGCTCGTGTCCAGCAGCGCCTCGACCCGGTCGATGGCGGTGCACCATTCCGTCTGGAACCGGGTCACCAGGCGGGCGTACAGCTTCGCGTTCCCGCCCAGTGCGCGGATGGCTTTCCCGGCATCCAGCACCGCCACTTTCGGCGCCTCATCCTGCTCGTCGCGGGGACCCGCCTTCGCACCGGCCAGATACCGGGCCAGCTCGGCATGGAGCGCCTTCACGTCGACGGGCTTCGAAAGGTAGCCGTTCATGCCTGCCTCTTCCGCCTGGACGCGGGAGTCGGCAAACGCGTGGGCCGACATCGCGAGGATCGGCACATTCGCGCGGGCTTTGTCCGGCAAAACCCGGATGGCACGGGCCGTGGAAAAGCCATCCATGTCCGGCATCTCCAGGTCGAGGACAACAAGGTCCCACCCGGACGTGCGCAGCCGCTCGATGGCGTCGGCCCCGCTGCTGACCCCCTCCGCCTCGCAGCCGGCATCCTTGATGAGCTCGATGGCGATCTCGCGGTTGATTTCGTTATCATCGACGACCAGGACACGCTTGCCCTGCAGCTTCGCGTCGGGTGCGGCCGCCTCCCGCTTGGAATGCTCCGGAAAATCGGCTTCCGTCGCAGGCGCCACGGGGATTTCGAACCAGAAGATCGTACCTTGCCCGGGCGTGCTTTTGACGCCCAGCAGGCCGTTCATGAGCTCGACCAGGCGCTTGCAGATCGCCAGCCCCAGTCCACTGCCCCCGAACCGCCTGCTGATCGTGCCGTCCGCCTGCTCGAACGACTCAAACAACCGCCCGAGCTGTTCGCTGGTCATCCCGATCCCCTGGTCCTCAACCTCAAAGCAAAGCCCCCCGGTCTCCGAGCGGGAGAGCCGGAGGCAGACAATCCCCTCCGCGGTGAACTTGATCGCGTTGTCGACGAGGTTCGTCAGGACCTGCTGGAGGCGCATGCTGTCGCCGCGGGCCGCCCGGGGGACGTCGTCCGCCACTTCGATCCGGAACTCGACCGGCTTCCCCTGGCAGCGCACGACCGCGATGTCCGAGACTGCGGCGCAGAGATCCGCGATGCGGAACGGCTCGGACTCGATCGTGACCTTCCCGGCCTCCAGCTTCGAAAAATCCAGGATGTCGTTGATGATGCGCAGGAGACCGATGGCCGCGTTGTGAATCTTCCTCGCGCTGGAGCGGGTTTCCTCGGTCGGCGCCGAGCGCTGCGCAAGATACGAAACGCCGATGATGGCGTTCATCGGTGTCCGGATCTCGTGGCTCATGCGGGCCAGAAAATCGCTCTTTGCACGGTTGGCATCGTCCGCCTGTTCCTTGGCAATCTGGAGCGCGTCGAGGGCATCGCGCAGCGCGCTCTCGCCGGACTTTGCGGCGGTCACATCGCGGATGCTCGCGCAGACGATCTCCGCGTGCGGAAGGCGCACCCGCTGGGCGAACACCTCGGCCGGAAAGCTGTCGCCCGACGCGAGCCGGCGGCACGTCCACTCAAAGATCCGCGGCTTGCCCGCCCAGATCGAGCGGATCTCCTGCTGCAGAAATGCCGACTCCTCCGGCCGCGCGGAAAAATCCCACATGGTCATGAGGCGGGCGTCACGCTGCGAGATCCCGAACATCTGCTCGGTCCGGCGGTTGACCCAGATGACGTTCGCGTTGCGGTCGAGGACCAGCACCGCATCGTAAATCGAGTTCAGAACCTCGCGCACAGTCTCCTCCGCGCGCGACACCGCCTGCTCGGAATTCCGCAGGGCCGCGATGATCTCGCCGACATCCAGCTGCTCAGCCAGCAGGGCAAATTCCGCGCAACGGATGTCCGTGCGGGCCAGCGGACCCCCGCGGTCCATCGAACGCTTCACCGCCGCGGCGGTCTGCCCGACCGCGGAAGCGCACAGGATGGCAATGCGACGGTGGAGCAGCGAGCCGATCATGAACACCACGCTCCAGGTTGCCGCCGCAAGAAACACCGCCTTGGTGATATTCACAAGGAACGGCCTCGCCAGCTCGGGCATCTGGAAAAAATGCTGGATCCGACCCGGCTGCCAGAATTCCGACCCCGGGCCGCCGCCGAACGTCGAATACAAAATCTGGATCAGGCACAGCACAAAGACCACCGCAGCCGCCGATACCGCGGCCCGGTTCAGCGCCCGCCGGACCGTCCGCACCACAGACGCCCGCCCACCGGCTTCCAGCGCCTTCATGTTCAGATAAAAGTCCCTCGGTTTCATGCGGGCCTGATGGGTCCAAAGCTCATCTTAGCGAGCGATTTTCAGCCGGCAAGGGAATCATCGCCACCCACCAAAACGACAGGAAAGATTCTAATCGCCTCCAGCGCAGCACCTTCCAACGCATGATCGGGAGCGGGCGGGCATGAAAATTGGTGGGGTGACCGACGGGACTCGAACCCGCAACGACCAGAATCACAATCTGGTACTCTACCATTGAGCTACGGCCACCATGGTTTGCCTCCCATCGGGAGAAACGCGGTTATTGTCGTTGTCCTCGGGGCTTTGTCAACGAAAGATGCACTGGATGCGCGGCGGCTGCTTCAAGCTGTTGCACTTGCCGGCTGCCGGGGCGATACTGGCCGGCTATGGAATTTGAGCTGGAGTCGGGATATGCGCCCTGCGGGGACCAGGGCCAGGCGATCGAGGCGCTGGACCGCTCGCTGTGGGCGGGCAACCGCCACCAGACGCTCCTGGGTGTGACCGGATCGGGCAAGACGTTCACAATCGCCAACGTCATCCGGGACCTCGGGCGGCCGACCCTGATCATGTCGCACAACAAGACGCTGGCGGCTCAGCTCTACAGCGAGTTCAAGCAGTTTTTCCCGCGGAATGCGGTCGAGTATTTTGTGAGCTACTTCGATTACTACCAGCCCGAGGCCTACCTGCCGCGCTCGGACACGTTCATCGAGAAGGACTCGTCGATCAACGAGGAGATCGAGCGCCTGCGCCTCTCTGCGGTCAGCTCGCTGCTGACCCGGCGGGACACGATCGTGGTCGCGAGCGTGTCGTGCATCTACGGCCTCGCGTCGCCGGAGGATTTCCTCCAGATGCTGGTGACGATCCGGCCCGGCCAGCAGATGACGCGCGAGGCATTTCTCTCGAAGCTGGTCGAGATGCTCTACGAGCGGAACGACATCGCGTTCGCGCGCGGAAAGTTCCGTGTGCGGGGCGACGTCGTCGAGGTCCACCCGGCCCAGAATGAGGACGAGGCGGTCCGGGTGGAATTTTTCGGCGACGAGATCGAGCGGATCAGCCGGTTCGACCCGCTCACCGGGCACGTGAGCTCGACGATGACGACATTCACGCTGTTCCCGGCCAAGCAGTTTGTGACCCCGCACGACAAGCTCAATGCCGCGATGCGGGCGATCCGTCAGGAGATGGAGGCGCGGGTGGTCGAGTTCGAGCGCGACAGCAAATATATCGAGGCCCAGCGGATCAAGATGCGCACCGAGTTCGACCTCGAGATGATGCAGGAGATGGGCTACTGCAGCGGGATCGAGAACTACTCGCGCCACCTGACCGGGCGCCCGCCCGGCTCGCGGCCATATACGCTCATGGACTTCCTGCCGGAGGACTACCTGCTCGTGATCGACGAGTCGCACGCCACCGTCCCGCAGATCGGGGGAATGTTTGCCGGTGACCGCTCGCGCAAATCGGTGCTGGTGAACTACGGGTTCCGCCTGCCGAGCGCCCTCGACAACCGTCCGCTCAACTTCGACGAGTTCATGCAGATCACCAGGCAGGTCATCTACGTGAGCGCCACGCCGGGCCAGTTCGAACTCCGGAACAGCGTCGCAGGCAACGGCGCCTGGATCGCCAATCCGGACAAGAAGCTCGGCGAAGGCGGGACAGCCCGGCTTTCCAACTCGGGGAGCAGCCGCCGGGACGGTGCGGAACCCACGCCCCTGGATGTCACCACCCCTGGGGCTCCGCTGGTTGTCGAGCAGATCATCCGCCCGACCGGGCTTCTGGATCCAAAGATCACCGTGCGGCCGCTCGCCGGGCAGATCGACGCAACCATCGAGCTCTGCCGGCGCCGGATCGAGCAGGGCCAGCGCGTGCTCGTCACGACGCTCACCAAGCGGACGGCCGAGGACCTCGCCGACTACCTGCGGGACATCGGGCTCAAGGTCCGCTACCTCCACAGCGACATCGACACGATCGAGCGGGTGGAAATCCTGCGCGGCCTCCGAGCCGGCGACTGCGATGTGCTGGTCGGAATCAACCTGCTCCGCGAGGGCCTCGACCTGCCGGAGGTCTCCATGGTCTGCATCCTCGATGCCGATAAGGAGGGTTACCTCCGCAGCGAGACAAGCCTCATCCAGACGGCCGGCCGCGCGGCGCGGCACCTCGACGGCGAGGTCGTGCTCTTCGCCGACACGATCACCCGGAGCATCCAGGCGCTACTGGATGTCTGCAACTACCGTCGTTCCCGGCAGGAGGCCTACAACAAGGCGAACGGCATCACCCCGCGCAGCGTGGTGCGGGCGGTTCAGGAAAGCCTTCACGTGATCATCAAGGGCCGGGAGGTCGAACAGGGGATCGTGAAGGAGGACGGGGCCGCCTTCGACCTCCACGAGTTGGTGCGCGAGCTCGAACGCGACATGGCCGATGCGGCGGCAAAGCTGGAATACGAGCGCGCCGCCCTCCTGCGCGACCAGATCGCCGAGCTGAAGAACGGCACCGGCACGGCGGCTCCGGTCCCCTCCAAATACCCGAAGCCGTCGCGGCGCAAGCGCGGCTGAGTCGCCGCTTGTCCGGCTCCCGGACGTCTGGTATGAGATTCCCTGCCATGACCGACGCTGAATCCCAACGCAATGACACCGCCCCGCGCGCGTTTCCCGCCACGCACTGAACCGGCATGTCGGCAAAAAAATCCAAACCGGCGGTCCATTTCATCACCGGCTCAGACGAAGCGGAGGTCAAGAAAGCGGCGTCGGCCCTGGCGGCCGAGCTGGCACCCGGGGCGGATGCCTTCGGGCTGGAGACGATCGACGGGGCGGTGGACACGGTCGATGCGGCCGTCAAAAAAATCGACGAGACCCGCCAGGCCCTTCTGACGCTTCCCTTTCTCGGCGGGTCCAAGCTGGTCTGGCTCAAGAGCGCGACCTTCCTGGCCGACTCGATCACCGGGCGATCGGAAAGCGTGACCGGCGCCCTGGACCGCCTCGTGCAGACGCTTCAGGACGGCCTGCCCGAAGGAGTGATCTTTTTGATGAGCGCGCCGGAATGCGATAAGCGCCGGACAGCCTACAAACTCCTCACAAAAATCGGCGCAACCCAGGTCCACGACAAGCCGGACCTGGGCTTCCGCGCCGGCGAGGAGGAGGTCGTCTCCTGGACGGCCGGACGTGCGCGCGAGCGCGGGCTGAAAATTTCGCACCCTGCGGTCGAGGCGCTTGCGGCCCGGGTCGGGGTTGACAACCGGCAGCTCGACAACGAGCTCGACAAGCTCGAAACGGCGTTCGGGCCCGGCCATCCGATCGAGGCGGGCGACGTCCGCGCACTGGTTCCGGCCACCCGCGGCAGCGGGATCTTCGACCTCGGAAACGCGATTTCCGCGCGCGATCTGCCTCTCGCCCTCGACACGCTCGCGCAGCTCTTCCGGCAGGGGGAAAAGGGCGTCGGCATCCTGCTGGCAACGATCTATCCGACCGTGCGCATGCTCCTCCTCGTCAAGGACCTCCTGGTACGGCACAAGATCCAGCCGCCGGCCGAGCCGCACCATTTCGCCTCGTCGCTCAACCGGCTCCCGCCCTCCGCCACGGAACACCTCCCCCGAAAAAAGGATGGCACCCTCAACACCTATCCGCTCGGCCTCGCCGCCCGGAATTGCGGACACTACACCACCGCCGAACTGCGGCGCGCGTTCCGCGGGTGCTCCGAGGCCAACCTCCAGATGGTGACAACCCAGATTGCCGAGGACGTGATTCTCACGCGCCTGCTCATCGGCTTTATGGCGCAGTAGCCGCCGCTAGCCGGCGGGTGTCGGAGAAGGGGAAGGTTCGGGTGAAGGCGAGGGCGTCGGAGTGGGCTCCGGCCCGATTCCCCTGTTCGTCAAAACCTCGGTGAGGTAGGTCACCGTGGTGGCTGCGTCCATCCGGTTGTTGTTCGCGTCTTTGGTGAGGCCGGACTGGAATTTGGCGGTAGCCTTGCTGGAGCCGGCGAACCCGTAGGTGAACGTGGAATTGCCGGTTGTGCTCGTCGTGCCGGATTCCGCCGCGGATGCCAGAAGGAATCCTTTGAGCTTCTTGGCGATCGGGAGCGAGGCGCCGCCGCCCACGCTGGTGTCGTTGTCGGTGTCGCCAATGACTTGGAACGCGATGTTGTCGGCCGAGTCGCTGCCTCCGGACATCGAGTAGATGACGGCCACCTCGTTGTTGGAGCCTTCCTCGAGCATCGTCAGGTAGGAACCCGAGAGCAGACCGGTCGTGTAGTAGGGCTGGAAGGTCACCGGGTCGTTCAGCACGACGACCGAGGAAAAGCTCGACGCATTCTCGTCGACGACAAGATATCCGCCCTGGAGAAATGAGTAGTTGACGTTAGGCCCGGTGTTGCTGAAAGAGAGCTCGTAAACAACCACCTGGGCCTGAAGACCCGTCACAAGCAGGCCGAGCAGGCCGGCAAGGATCAGGAGGAATGGGAGGCGCCTTCTCATGGAGGAAATCTAAGCCCGGCTGCCCGGAATGTCCAATTCGAAAAAACGTCCCTGCCCGGGCCGGCTGGCGGGGAAGCGCGGAATCGGCCGATCGTTGACGCCAGGCGGTGTTTCACGGCATCCTCGGCGGATGAAGGATCCTGATTGCCGATGACCCGCGCCTATTCCATGGCCGCCACCGACGGAGACGCCCGCGCGGGAGTTTTAAGAACGCGCCGCGGGGAGATCGAAACGCCGGTCTTCATGCCCGTGGGAACGCAGGCGACGGTCAAGGCGATGTCGCCGGACGAGCTCCGCTCGCTCGGGGCGCAGGTCATCCTCGGCAACACCTACCACCTGCACGTGCGCCCGGGCGAAAAGCTGATCGCACGGATGGGCGGGCTCCACCGGTTCATGAGCTGGGACCGCCCGATCCTGACCGACAGCGGCGGGTTCCAGGTCTTCTCGCTCGCGCGGCTCCGCAAGATCACCGAGGAGGGCGTCCATTTTCAGAACCACCTCGACGGCACCCCGACATTCATCGGCCCCGAGCGCTCGATGGAGATCCAGCGCGACCTGGGGTCGGACATCGTAATGGCGTTCGACGAGTGTCCGCCGCATCCCTGCGCGCACGAGGCGGCGGACAGGAGCCTCGACCTGACGCTGCGCTGGGCCGGCCGCTGCAAGGCCTGGTGGGAGCAGGTTCCGGAAGAGGAGCGCCCGCTCGTCTTCGGGATCACCCAGGGCTCGGGCTACGCCGACCTCCGCGGGAAGAGCGCGCGGGCGCTCGTGGACATCGGGTTCGACGGCTACGCGATCGGCGGGGTCAGCGTCGGCGAGCCGGAGCCGGAGATGTTTCGCGCGATCGAAAGTGCGGTCCCGTTCCTCCCGCGCGACCACGCGCGCTACGCGATGGGCCTCGGCACGCCACCCCAGATCATCGAGATGATCGCGCGCGGCGTGGACATGTTCGACTGCGTCCTGCCGACCCGCCTCGCACGCAACGGCACCGCGTTCACCCGCCACGGCACAATCAACCTCAAGAACGCGCCCTATGCCGAGGATCCGGGCCCGATCGAGGATGGCTGCGGCTGCACCGCCTGCCGCACGTTTTCGCGCGGCTACCTCCGCCACCTCATCAAGGCCGAGGAGATTCTCGGCCTCAGGCTCATCTCGATCCACAACCTCCACTTCTACCTCAACCTCGCACGACAGGCCCGCCAGCACATCCTCGGCGGAACGTTCCAGGACTTCCGCCGCGCGTTTGTCGCAGGCTACTCGACCACGAAGCCCGGGGCTACTGCGTGACATGATGTTTGTTGATGAAGACTTCTCATTTCCGCGTTTCCGCGTATCACAAAATTCCTGATGAAACCCTCACCCACACCTGAGGAGGACCTGAAGCAGGCGACCGAGTCGATTGCCGGCCATGCCGGCGTGGTCGGCGTCGTTCCGCTTCCGGGACGGGCGGCGTTCCAGATCGAGTTTGATCCTGCAAAGCTCAGCGAGGGGGATGTGCGCACGATTGTGAGCGAGCATGCCCCCGGGCTCGCGCTGCAGAAGCACACGCTGCGCCTCGACGGGGCCGCCTGCGAGGCCGCTGCGATCCGGCTGGAGCGGAAGGTGGCGAAGATCCCCGGTGTGCGCAAGGCGACCGCGACCTACCTTGGGAAGATCCTGTGCCTGACGTTCGATGACAACGTCACCAGCGAGGCTGCGGTGCTCGAGGGAGTCCGCGCGACCGGGGCGAACGTCAAGCCCTACGAGGCTCCCGAGACCGACGGGGAGCGGACGCTCTGGGAGCGGGTGCGCGCCGGCGAGCTCAACGAGGAGATCTCGTGCGCCCTCGGCTTTGTCTTTCTCATCGCCTCGCTCATCTGCGACAAGACGATCGGCAAGCACACCGCGCTGACTTATTTTCTTTATGGTGGCGCCTACCTGTTCTGCGGACAGCAGGGCGTGCGCTCGGCGATCGCTTCGCTGCGCGAGAAGGTCCTCGATGTCGACGTGCTCATGGTCCTCGCGGCCATCGGGGCGGGCATCGTCGGGCAGCCGTTCGAGGGCGCTCTCCTGCTCTTCCTGTTTTCGCTTTCAAACGTCCTCCAGAGCTACGCTCTCCAGCGCACGCAGAAGGCGATCCACTCGCTGCTGAAGCTCCGGCCGGACAAGGCGCTCATCAAGCGCAACGGCGGCACCGAGCTCGTCCGCGTCGAGAACCTCGCGGTCGGAGACATCGTCATCGTGCGCCCCGGCGAGCATGTTCCGGTCGACGGCACGATCACCGAGGGCACCAGCAGCCTTGATGAATCCAGCCTCACCGGCGAGTCGATGCCGGTCACGAAGACCGTCGGGCAGGCGCTCTTCGCGGGGACACTCAACCAGAGCGGGGGACTCGAGATCGCCGTCGCGAAGCGCGCGGAGGACTCGACGCTCGCACGGATGGTCAAGCTCGTCGAGGAGGCGCAGGCCGAGAAATCCGGCACCCAGCGGTTCCTCGAGGAGGCCGAGCAATACTACGCAACGGGCGTCATCGCGTTCACCGCGATCGTGTTTTTTGTCCCCTGGCTCTTCCTCGGACACCCGTTCGCCGAGGCGTTCTACCTCGCGATGACCGTGATGGTCGTGGCCTCGCCGTGCGCTCTGGTCATCAGCACTCCGGCGACCGTGCTCTCGGCGATCGGCGGTGCCGCCCGCAGGGGCATCCTGATCAAGGGCGGATCGCACCTCGAGCGCACCGCACAAATCGACATCGTCGCCTTTGACAAAACCGGCACACTCACGGTGGGCAAGCCGACGGTGACCGAGATCGTGGATTCCCTCGGAACGCACAAGCTCGATGCCCCGCTGCCCGAAAACCTCTCGGTCCTCCTCGCCGAGTCCGCGGCGCTCGAATCGAAATCCGAGCACCCGCTCGCCACGGCGATCATCAAGAGCGCACGGGCCAAGGACCTCGCCCTCCCCGAAGCCACGGATTTCCAATCGACGGCCGGCAAGGGCGCCGAGGCAACGGTCGACGGACGTAGGATCATCATCGGCAGCGAGCGCCTGTTCCGCGAACTCTCGGCTGCGGCGATGGACCCGATCGCCCACCACGCGGAGCCGCTCTCCCGCAACGGAAAAACATGCGTCTGGGTCGGATCCCGCGAGGGAGATTCCGTCACCGCGCTGGCCGTCCTCGCGCTCGCCGACACCCTGCGCCCGGAGGCGAAGGACATCGCAGCCGGCCTGCGCCGGCTCGGCGTGAAGAAAGTCGTCATGCTCACCGGAGACCAGCGCGCGGTCGCCCATGCCATCGGCGACGAGTCGGGCGTCGATGAGGTCCGGGCCGAACTGCTCCCGGAGGGCAAGGTCGAGGCGATCCGCGAGCTCAAGAAGCAGGGGAAGGTCATGATGATCGGCGACGGCGTCAACGACGCGCCGGCGCTCGCCACCGCCGATCTCGGCGTCGCCATGGGAGCCGCCGGCACCGACATCGCCATGGAGACGGCGGACGTCGTCCTGATGGGCGACAAGCTCCAGAATATCGAGATCCTGATCGGCATGGCCCGCCACGCGAAGAAGGTTCTCTGGCAGAACCTGATCTTTGCCTCCGGGGTCATCGTCGTCCTTCTCATCACCGCCTTCGGCGTGAACCTCCAGCTCCCCTGGGGCGTTGTCGGCCACGAGGGCAGCACGGTCCTCGTCTGCCTCAACGGGCTCCGGCTCCTCATCTACAAGCCGAAAGTCGCCTAGGCAAAAGTTCCATTCGACTCCGCGCGCCCGGTCCGGCAACCTGCCTGAATCATGTCCAGTCCTTCGCTCACACGCTATGCATGGATCTCGATCGCCGCGGCGGTCGCCACGATCCTGCTCAAGACGTGGGCGTGGCATGTCACGGGATCGGTCGGCCTGCTCTCCGACGCGCTGGAGTCGATCGTCAATCTCATCGGCGGCGTGATGGCTCTGGCGATGCTCACGGTCGCCCAGCGCCCGGCCGACGAGGACCACGCGTTCGGACATGGGAAGGCGGAGTATTTTTCCAGCGGCGTCGAGGGCTCGCTGATTCTGGTCGCGGCGGCCAGCATCGCCTTCGCCTCGATCGACCGGCTCCTGCACCCCCAGCCGCTCGCACAGCCCGGCTTCGGCCTTGCCGTGGCGCTGGTGGCCTCCGCTGTGAACCTCGCTGTGGCAATGCTCCTGTTGCGGGTCGGCCGCGCGCGGCGATCGATCACGCTCGAAGCCAACGCCCAGCACCTGCTCACCGATGTCTGGACCTCGGTCGGCGTCATCGTCGGCGTCGGGCTCGTCGTGCTCACGGGCTGGGACCGCCTCGATCCGATTGTCGGCCTGCTCGTGGCAGCCAACATCCTCTGGACCGGTGGCGGCATCGTGCAGCGGTCGGTCGCGGGGCTCATGGATACCGCCCTGCCCGCCGCCGACCTCGTCCTGGTTAAAAAAGTTCTCGAGGGCTACCGCACCGACGGGATCGAATTCCATGCGCTCTGGACCCGGCAGTCGGGAGCCCGGAAGTTCATCTCGTTTCACGTCCTGGTTCCGGGCGACTGGTCGGTCCACCGCGGCCACGAGCTCCTGGAAAAAATCGAAACCGACATCAGCGACGCGCTGCCCGACACCTCGGTCTTCACCCATCTTGAGTCGCTCGAGGATCCGGCTTCGTGGGAGGACGACCGCCTCGACCGCAGCGGGGGAAAGCCGCCGGCCGGATACAAGGCATGAGAAGGACCCCTGCTCCATTCCCTGTTCCTCCGGCCCTCCGCTCGTGGGCCGAAATCGACCTTGCCGCGCTGCGCCACAACCTCGCAGCGGTGCGTTCCTCGATCGGGCCGGAGCCCTCCATCCTCGCCGTGGTCAAGGCCAACGCCTACGGACATGGTACCGTCGAAGTCGCGCGGGCGCTCGCGCCGGACGTCGGTATCTTCGGCGTCGCAAACCTCCCGGAGGCACGGGCCGTCATCGCAGCAGGGACCGGTCGCGACGTCATGCTGCTCAGTCCCTGCCTGCCCGCCGAACGTCCGCTCACTGCCGGCCTTATCGTCACGGTCTCCTCGCCCGCTGAGGCCGCCGCCTTCGCCGCGTACGGTCCAGTCCGCCTGAATTTCAAAATCGACACCGGCATGGGCCGGGTCGGCGCCTGGCAGGGTTCCGCGCTCGACGAGGTCCGGGCAATCGCCGATCTGCCGGGAGTCACCCTCCACAGCATCTCCACCCACCTGCCCAGCTCGGATGAGGACGCGGGGTTCACCCTCGGACAGCTTGAGGCCTTCGCCGCACTGGCCGCGCAAATCCGCGCCATCGTGCCCGGCATCCGCATCCACTCGCTCAACAGCGCCGGGATCCTGGCGTTTCCGGAACACGCCACAGACATCGTCCGGGCCGGGCTTGTCCTCTACGGGGTCTCGCCGCTGCCCGCGTTTCAAAGCCGCTTCCTCCCGGCGCTGTCCTGGAAAGCGCGCGTCACGCTCGTCCGCAGCCTGCCGCCCGGCACCGGTATCAGCTACGGACGGACGTTTTTGACCAGCCGGCCTACGCGCACCGCCGTCCTGGCCGCGGGATATGCCGACGGGTTTCCCCGCCACCTCTCCGGCCGCGGCGCCTGCGTCCTCATCGGCGGCCGCCGCCACCCGGTTGTCGGACGCGTGACCATGGACCAGGTTGTCGTCGACATCACGGACGGCGACGAATCCATCGCCGCAGGCGACGAGGCGGTCCTCATCGGCCGGCAGGGCGACGAGGAGATCACCGCGTCCGATCTCGCCGCCAGCGCAGACACGATCCCCTGGGAAATCCTCACCGGCATCCAGGACCGCGTCGCCAGGATTTATGCCGGGTAATCAGGATCGGAAATTGTCACGCGGTGGAATCCGCGTAGTGTCTTGGAATGCTACGCCGATGGGTTTCCCCTTCTCCCTGCGATCCGCTCGCCGCATGCCGTCTGCACCGCGCGCTGCCCGTGCGGTGCCACCCGGGATACGCTGGCTGAGTGACAGCCCGGTCCGTACCTCTTCCTTGTGAAACCTTCCCCCCTTTTCCTAGTTGTCGTTGCCACCTTCCTGCTCTGCGGGACGGTCAGTGCCCTGCCTTCTGCCGTCGACAAAACGGCTAAAAAAATCCCTCTCACCTCGTTTGTCATCCAGCCGACCCGCATTGTCTGGCAATCGGGACAGGGTGTGGACAACTCTGAAAACCTGCTCAAGCCTCAACGCGGGCAGGCCGTGTTGGCCGAACCCGTACCGCCGCTCATCCTCCGGCCAGGCGCGGGAATTGTCGTGGACTTCGGCGTGGAAATCGCCGGCTCGGTCGAGCTATTCACGCCGATGACCAAGGGCAAGAACGCGCCCGCCGTCCGGATCCGCTTCGGGGAATCCGTTGCCGAGGCGATGGCAGAAATCGGCGAGCGGGGAGCTCAAAACGATCATGCCCTCCGCGACCAGGTGGCGAAACTCCCGTGGCTGGGAAAAACCACCATCGGTCCCGGCGGCTTCCGCTTCGTTCGCATCGACAATGCTGACCCGAAGCTTGATGTCGCACTCAGCCAGGTCCGCGCGATTCTTACGATCAGCGATGTGCCCTACGCCGGCTCGTTCAAATGCTCGGACGAGCGCCTGAACCGAATCTGGCAGACCGGCGCCTACACTGTGCAGCTCTGCATGCAGGATTATCTCTGGGATGGCATCAAGCGCGACCGCCTCGTCTGGCTGGGCGACATGCATCCCGAGGTCAGCGTGATCAACAGCGTCTTCGGCTTCAACGACGTGGTGCCTCGGAGTCTCGACCTCACGCGCGACGTCACGCCGGTCAGCGCCTGGATGAACGGCATCAGCTCCTACTCAATGTGGTGGATCCTCATCCATGAGGAGTGGTTCCTCCATCACGGAGACCTCGCCTACCTCAGGCAGCAGCAGCCTTATCTTACCGCCCTGCTCAGAAGGCTCGCGTCTTACGTCGATGCTGATGGAAAAGAAAAACTCGACGGCATGCGCTTCCTCGATTGGCCGACATATCAGGACAAGACCGCCGTTCACGAGGGACTCCAGGCGATGATGGCCCTAACCATGGAGAGCGGTGCACGGCTGATGGAAACCCTCGGCGACCCGGCAACCTCCAGGCTTTGCGCGGATACCGCGAAACTGCTGCACAAGCACATCCCCGCCGCAAGCGGACGCAAGGCGCCCGCGGCGCTGCTTGCCCTCGCTGGTTTCCGCGATCCGGCGGATGTGGCCAAGGTCCTCAAGAAGGACGGCCCCAAGGACCTCAGCACGTTCTACGGATTCTATGTGCTGAACGCCCTGGCGAAATCCGGCGATATCGATGCCGGGCTTGACCTCATCAGCCAATACTGGGGCGGCATGCTCGACTTTGGCGCCACCACGTTCTGGGAGGATTTTAATCTCGATTGGACGAAGAACGCCGGCCGCATCGACCAACCTGTGGCTGCGGGAAAAGCCGACCTGCACGGGGATTTCGGCGCGCATTGTTACGCCGGCTTCCGGCACAGCTTGTGCCACGGATGGGCCGGCGGCCCGACGGCTTGGCTCAGCAAAAACGTGCTCGGCATCACGCCGACCGCCCCCGGCTTCGCCAAGGTGCGGATCGCTCCGCATCTCGGCCGCCTGGAATGGGCCGAGGGAAGCTATCCCACCCCCAAGGGACCCATTCGCGTCCGCTTCGACAAACAGGCGGACGGAACGATCAAATCCACTGTCAACCTGCCTCCCGGCATCGAGCGCGAGTAGCAGCGGTGCTTTCCGAATAAATACGCGCTCTGAAAACAAGGGGAACATTCCCCAGAAACGCAACCGCCTTCTCTGCCGAAAACGGAGCCTTTCCCGGCATATCTGAAATTGTCACGCGGCGGAATCCGCGTAGTGTCCCGGAATGCAACGCCGATGGGTTTTCCCTTCTCCCTGCGATCCGCTCGCTGCTGGCCGCCTGCACCGCGCGCTGGACGTGCCGGTCTTTCTGGCCGAGCTGCTCGTGCGGCGCGGTCACTCCGAGCCCGAGCGGGCCGAGGGATTCCTGAACCCCAGACTGCGATCGCTGCAGGCACCGGAGCTGATACCTGGCATGGCAGAAGCTGCGGCGCGCGTGCTTGGCACCGTGCGGCAAGGCGGGAGGATCGTCCTCTATGGCGACTATGATGTCGACGGAGTGACGTCACTCGCCATCCTTTCGCGCGTGCTGAAAGCCTACGGGGCGGACGTCGAATGCTTCCTTCCTATGCGCGTCGAGGAGGGCTACGGCCTCAGCGCCGCAGGGTTGGAACGCTGCTGCGAACTCCACCGGCCGGACCTCCTCGTCGCGGTGGATTGCGGCACCACCTCGGTCAAGGAAATCGCGGGGCTGCGAGCACGCGGGATCGATGTCGTTGTCCTCGATCACCACGAACCCGGCGAATCGCTCCCCGACTGCACCGCGCTCGTCAACCCGAAGTGTGGGTACGATTTCCACTACTTGTGCAGCGGGGGGCTGGCATTCAAGCTCGCCCACGCGATGTTCAAGCAGTCGCCGCTCGCCGGCCTCGACCTCAAAGAATTTCTCGACCTGGTCGCGCTGGCCACCGTCGCCGACATCGTCCCGCTCACCGGCGAAAACCGGGTGTTCGTCCGGCACGGGCTCCGGCAGATGGCCTCGACCCGCTGGCCGGGCATCGCCGCCCTGATGCGGGTCGCCGGCGTCGGATCGCCCGTGCGCGGGAGCGATGTTGGATTCCGCCTCGGCCCACGCATCAATGCGGCCGGACGCCTCGGTCCCGCGCAAGACGCCCTGCGCCTCCTCCTCACCGACGACCCCGACGAGGCGGCCCGGCTTGCCGACGGACTCGACGCCCACAACCGCGAGCGCCAGGGGATCGAGCGCGCCGTGACCCGCGAGGCCGAGGAGTGGGCCGAACAGAACTTCGTCGCCGGACGGGACACGACGATCGTCGCGGGCAGCCGCGACTGGCACGTCGGCGTGATCGGCGTCGTGGCCTCCCGCATCATGCGCCGGCACCACCGGCCGACCTTCATCGTCGGCTTTGACGAATCCGGGGCGGGCAAGGGCAGCGGACGCAGCATCGAGGGGCTCTCGCTCGTCGACCTGCTCCGCAAGTGTTCCGGCCATCTGGAAAAGTTCGGCGGCCACGACATGGCGGCCGGCATCTCTGTCGGCGAAAACAATTTTCCGGCGTTCCGCGACGCGTTCGAGGCGGCGGCCCGCGAGGTGGCGACCGGGGATCTCCTGGTCCCGCGCCTCCTACTCGACGCGGAGATCGAGCTTCACGACCTGGAGGATTCCCTCTTGGAAGCGCAGGACCTCATCGAGCCGTTCGGCTCGGCCAATGCCCAGCCCCTGCTCTTCACCCGTTCAGTCAGCCCGGCGGCGGCCCCGCGCGTCATGAAGGACAAGCACCTCAAAATCGAGTTCAGCGCCGGACGCCGCCGGCTGCCGGCTGTGTTTTTCAACGCCCGGCTCGACGACCTCCCCCGCCCCCCCTGGGATGTCGCCTACATGCTCGATTGGAATTCCTGGCAGGGCCGGACCGAATCGCAGATGCGGATCGTGGAGATCCGGAGCGCCGCATGAGCCAGTTGCCCGCGGAGACGCCGCTCGATTCGGTGGACTGGTTGCCCCGGCCCAAGCTCGCCCCCCTGCGCCGCCTCGGCCTCGCTTCCCTCGGCGACCTCATCCGCCATTTCCCCCACCGTTACGAGGACCGCCGGATCTTCGACCGGTTCCCCGACGGACCCTCGGATATTCCGGTCTGCCTCTTCGGCGAAGTCAAAAAGACATCCTACAGGCGATTCGGGCCAAGGAGGATTTTCGAGATCCGCATCGAGGAAGAGGATGCCAACGTCCTCAGCCAGCCGCTCACCTGCCGCTGGTATAACATGCCGTGGGTTCAAAAGATGATCGCCGGCGGACAGCGGATCGTCCTCTTCGGGAAGCCGCGGCTGCGCGGCAATGTGGTTGTGATGGAACACCCCGACTTCGAGGTCATCGAGGACGATGCGGAGCGCTCGATCCACTTCGACCGGATCACCCCGATCCACCCTGCGGGCGATGGCGTCACCCCGCGCCTCCTGCGCGTCCTCATCCACAGGGCCATCACCGAGACCGATCTCGCCACCCTGCCATTCCTCTGGCCCGGCGGGACGGCAGTCGCTCCCGACGTCTGGCGGGCGATCCACTTCCCCGACTCCGATGAAGAACGCGAAGCCGCCCGCCGACAGCTCGTGCGCGAGGAATTTTTCGCCCTCCAGCTCGTCCTCTGTGCGCGACATACCGCGGTGCGATCGTCTTCTGGAAAGTCGCGGCGCGGGACCGGTGAGATCCAGGCCAAGGTTCTGGCAGCCCTGCCGTTTGAGTTGACCGCCTCGCAGCGCGAGGTGATTGCTGAGATTTCGGCTGACCTCGCTTCACCGTTCCGCATGAACCGCCTGCTTCAGGGCGACGTCGGTTCGGGCAAAACGCTCGTCGCCCTCTGCGCGATGCTGCAGGCCTCCGAAGCGGGCTGGCAAGCTGCGCTCATGGCTCCGACCCAGATCCTCGCCGAGCAGCATTACCTCAATTTCCGGCGGATCCTCGACCCGCTCGGCATCCCGGTCGCACTCCGCACGTCCTCGCGGACGGAAGAATCATCCGGCGGGCCGCCGGATGCCACACCCGGGCCGGGTGTGCTCCCCGGAGGTGATGCGACGCGTTATTCGAAAAGGAATCTCCCGCACTTTGAGCGGCCATGGGCAAAGTATGCGGTCACATTTTCGAGCGACGGAAGGCGGGAGTTGTCACCAGCGGCAAGGGATATTATCCTCCGCGCGATTCTTCACGAAAACGGGGAGAAATTGTTGCTCTATGCGGCCTGCGTGATGCCCGACCATGTGCATTTGCTTTTCGAGCCGATGATGGCTCCGGACGGCGGATTTTTCCCGCTGAACAAAATCCTTCACTCGATCAAATCGTTTTCCGCGCACGAAATCAACAAGGCCGGGAACACCTCGGGCGCTGTCTGGGAGACCGAATCCTTCGACCGCCTGATCCGCTCGGAATCCGACCTGCAGGAGAAGTTCGCCTACATCACGCGCAACCCATGGGACAGCAAACTTGTCAGCGGCACGGAAGATTACCCGTGGGTCTGGTGGGATGGCTGCGGAGGGTTCCGGGGAGCACACCCGGCCCGGGTGTCGGATCCGGCGGCCCGCCGGATCCCTCCGCTGGTGATCGGCACGCACGCGCTCCTCTTTGAAAAATCAGGCTTCGAGAACCTCGGCCTGGTGGTGATCGACGAGCAGCACAAGTTTGGCGTCCTCCAGCGCTCGCGCCTGATCGCGCGGGGGGACGCGCCGGACGTGCTCGTCATGACCGCGACGCCGATCCCGCGCACGATCACCCAGACGCTCTACGGCGATCTGGACGTCTCGGTCCTCCGCGAGAAGCCCGCCGGCCGCGGACGGGTGGTCACCGCTGTCCGCGACAGCGCGAAGCTTCCCGATATCATCAAATTCCTCCGCGAAAAGATCGCCGAGGGCCGCCAGGCCTATGTCGTCTATCCACTCATCGACGAATCGGAGAAGCGTGAGACCAAGGCCGCCGCCATCGAATTTGAAAAGTGGCGCGAGCTCCTCGCGCCGGCTACGGTCGGGCTTGTCCACGGCCGTCTCGACAGCGCCGCCAAGGAACTCGTGATGCGCCGGTTTCGCGAGGGGGAGATTTCCGTCCTCGTCGCGACGACGGTCATCGAGGTCGGGGTCGACGTCCCCAACGCCTGCATCATGCTCATCGAGGACGCGGCCGCCTTCGGTCTCTCGCAGATCCACCAGCTCCGCGGCCGGATCGGGCGAGGCGCCGAAAAATCCTACTGCATTCTCCTGCATTCCGGCGCGACCGGTCCCGCGCTGGAGAAGCTCGCCACATTGGAAAAAACCTCCGACGGCTTTGAGATCGCGGAGGCCGACCTCCGGCTCCGCGGTCCCGGCGACCTGCTCGGAACCGCCCAGACCGGGCTTCCTCCTCTCCGGCTCGGCGATCTTCTGGAGGACGGCGAGCTCATGACCGCAGCGCGCCGGGCCGCGCAGGCCGTGCTCCGCGACGACCCGGACCTCGCGGCTCCGGAACACCTGAGCTTGATGCGTTTCGTTGAAAAATCCGCTGCGGCTTTGGCTGCGGCCGACGGTTGATCAGGCCACGAGCGAGGCGAGAATCGCCTTCTGGGTATGAAGGCGGTTTTCCGCCTGACGGAAAATCGTATCCGCATGCGCCTCGAAGCATTCGGCGGTGATCTCCTTGCCCCGGTAAGCGGGCAGGCAATGCATGATCAGCGCTCCGGGTGCCAGCGCGCAGAGCCTGTCGTTGATCTGGTAGCCCTGCAGCTGGGCGATCCGGTAGGCGGATTCCTCCTCCTTGCCCATGCTCACCCACACGTCGGTGTAGAGGGCGTCGGCTCCTGCGACCGCGGCCTTGAGGTCGCCGGTGACGGTGACATTCCCTCCGGCGCGTGCGATGAGCTCGGCGGGCGGCTGGAAATGCTCGGGGGCGGCGATGCGGAGTTCGAACCCGCAGCGGGCGGCCGCCCAGATCCACGAGCGCGCGACATTGCAATCGCCATCGCCGATGAAGACGATCTTCAGCCCGTCCAGCGTGCCTCGGGTCTCGGTGATGGTGAAAAGATCCGACAGAATCTGGCAAGGATGCTCCTCGTCCGTCAGCGCGTTGATCGTCGGAATCTTCCCGTAGGCGGCGAAGTCCTCGACGTCCTTCTGCGCAAACGTGCGGATCACCGCCCCCTGCAGCATGCGGCCCATCACGCGCGCAGTGTCGCAGATCGGCTCGCCGCGGCCGAGTTGGATGTCATCGGCCGCCAGAAACATGACGTCGCCGCCCAGCTCCCGGATCCCGGTCTCGAACGAAACCCGGGTGCGCGTCGAGGATTTTGAAAACATGAGCGCCCAGCACTGGTGGCGCAGCGGGTGCGCAGCGTGCCTCCCGCGCGTGGACTTCATTTCCGCGGCGCCGGCAAGGATGGCATCGATTTCCGCTTTCGAGAGCGCTTCGATCGAGAGGAGATTTTTCATTGGCAGGATTGTTGGGTAGCTGGATTCGTGCCGGTTTGCACGGCCACGAGCGCGGACCGGAATTTATTCACCGCCTCATCGATCTCGGCGTCCGAGGCGTTGAGCGGCGGCAGGAAGCGGACGACCGACTCTCCGGCCGGGATGACCAGAAGCCCGCAGGCCATTGCCCGGATCACTGCTTCCAGAGCAGGCGGGCGCTCGCCTTTGGGAAAGTCCGGAGACAGTTGCGCGCCAACCATCAGGCCGAGCGCCCGGACGTCCTGAAGATACGGGATTCCGGCGGCAAGGAGGCCTGCGGTGAGCCGGGTGCCTTTTTCCGATGCACCGGCCAGCAGACCGTCCCGTTCGATGATCTCGAGAACCTTCAGGCCGGCGGCGCAGCAGACCGGGTTGCCGCCGTAGGTTGTCCCATGGCTGCCGGGCCCGAGCAGGTCGCAGAGCGGACCCCGCTCGTCCGCGGAGCGCCCGGACACCCAGAACGCCCCGAGCGGAAATCCGTTGGCGATCCCCTTGGCCCACGAAACGCCGTCCGGGATCACATCGGGAACAATGCTCCGCCAGCCGCACCAGTCCCCCGTCCGGCCAAGGCCGCACTGGATCTCATCGAATAGAAGAAGCAGGTCCCGCTCGTCGCAGAGCGCGCGAAGCCCTCCAAGGAATTCCGCATGCGCAATATGGATGCCCCCCTCGCCCTGCACGGGTTCGACGAGAATGGCCACGGTTTCCGGTCCGATGGCACGCCGGACCGCGTCAAGGTCGCCGAAGGGCAGGTGCCGGAACCCGTCCAGCAGCGGCCCGAAACCCTTTTTGACCTTCTCCTGGCCGGTGGCCGAGATCCCGGCCATCGTGCGGCCGTGAAACGAGTTCTCAAACGTCAGGATCTCAAAGCGCCCGGTCGTGCTGCCGTAGCGCCGGGAGGTTTTGATCAGGCCCTCGTTGGCTTCGGCGCCGCTGTTGCAGAAGAAGACCTTGCCGGGGCCGGTGAGCTCAACCAGCTTTTTGGCCAGCGCAGCCTGCGGACCCGTCCGGTAGAGGTTCGACACATGGACAAGCGTCCCGGCCTGCGCGCAAACCGCTGATGTCACCTCCGGATGCGCATGCCCGAGCGAGCAGACGGCGATCCCCGCCCCGAAATCCAGATAGTCCCGGCCCGCATCGTCCCAGACCCGGCTTCCGGCCCCGCGGACCAGGTCCAGGTCAAACCTCCCGTAGGTCGGGATCACATACTCTCGATACTGATCTGCCAATAGTGACATTGACCGACGCTACCCGATTCCCCCGCCGATGATGAGAAAAAAATGCAGACCAAAGCGCGTTCCCTCAAACATTAAATGTCACAGGTGAGACAACAAATGTTGAGGACCGGTGCGGGCCGGCGGCGCGGATTTGGATTTTCAGCTTCGCCGGATCGGCTAGGATAGTCGTGCATGCAGCGCCCCTCCAGACTCAGCGAGGCTGAGGCCGACCTCCTTTCGCGCCGGCTCGGGCCGGACGTTTTTCAGCGCCGGGTCGAGCGCGAGGGCCTCTCTCACGTCCTGAAGGAGCGGCGCGACAAGGGGATGGCCTCGCTGGTTGGGGGGAAAAATTCTTTCATCGCGCGCTGCCTGCGGGCGACCGGGCTTTCGCGCCTTGCGTTTCATTCGTATCTGGACGTTCGCACGGTGGAAAATGTTGTGCCCCTCCCGGGTCTGCCGCCCGCCTTCGAGGGGTTCCGCCTCCTGCAGATTTCCGATCTTCACTGCGATCTGGAGCCGCGGCTGATGAGGATCATCAATGCCCGCGTGGCGAGGCTGGGCTACGACGCGGTCGTATTGACGGGAGATTACCACGACCGGCCCGGGAGGAACGAGGCTCTGTCGCTCGAACTGATGCAGAAGCTGGTCAAAGGCCTGCGCGGTCCGCGTTTCGGAGTCCTGGGAAATCACGACCACCTGCACCGGGTTTCGGCGCTGGAGTCGTTCGGACTGCCGCTTCTTCTCAACGAATCGGCGGCCATCGAGCGGGGCGGGGAGCGGATCTGGATCTGCGGTGTGGATGATCCGAGGTTTTTTCAGACGCACGATCTTGGGCGGGCGCGCCGGGAGGTGGCGAGCGGCGAGGTTTCGATCCTGCTGGCGCACAGTCCGGAGGTGGCGGCCGAGGCCGCTGCGCTGGGATATTCGTTGATGCTTTGCGGGCACACCCACGGCGGGCAGCTCTGCCTGCCCGGCGGCTTTGCGGTGCTGCGGAACGCGCCGGTCGCGCGCCGGTTCCTGCTGGGTCCCTGGGCCGAGGGAGCCCTTCAAGGCTACACGTCGCCGGGCACCGGGGCCTGCGGGGTTCCGGCGCGGCTCTTCTGCCCGCCCGAGATCACGATCCACCGGCTGGTCCGGCGGATCGGATGAGCCGGGGCGCGGGGCCGGGATCCCGGCCGCCTTTTGCCGGGCGGCTGCGAAATCATGCTGGATGCCCGCAGTTGTGGCGGGTATGGTCCTGCGCGTGAGCTACCGTGTCTTTGCCCGAAAGTATCGTCCCCAAACGTTCGACGAGGTCGTCGGGCAGGACCACATCACACGCACGCTCCAGAATGCCGTGGCCGCCAACCGGCTGGCGCAGGCATATCTGTTTGTGGGACCGCGCGGGATCGGCAAAACCTCGACCGCCCGGATCCTCGCCAAGGCGCTCAACTGCGTGGACGGTCCGACGACCACGCCATGCGGGGTCTGCGACGCCTGCAAGGAGATCACCGACGGACGGAGCCTCGACGTCATCGAGATCGACGGGGCCAGCAACAACGGCGTGGAAAACATCCGCGACCTGCGGGACAACGCCGCCTATGCGCCCGCCCGCGGGCCGTTCAAGATCTACCTGATCGACGAGGTGCACATGCTGAGCACCGGCGCATTCAACGCTCTCCTGAAGACGCTGGAGGAGCCGCCGCCCCACGTGAAGTTCATATTCGCCACGACCGAAGCCCAGAAGCTGCCGGCCACGATCACCAGCCGCTGCCAGCGGTTCGATCTGCGCCGGATCCCGGCGGACCTCATCGCAAAGCACCTCGGGTTCATCGCGGACAGCGAAAAAATCTCCCTGGATCCGGCTGCGGCCGAGGCGATCGCCCGCGGGGCGGAAGGCGGACTCCGCGATGCCGAGAGCATGCTCGACCAGATGGTGGCCTTCTGCGGAGAGACGATCACTGCGCAGGACGTCATGGACGTCTTCGGCTTCACGGCGAAGGAATCGGTCACCGGTCTGGCCGACTGCCTGGCCGCCCGCGATGCCGGGGCCGCGCTCGGAATCGTGGCCTCGCTCTCCGAGGCCGGCAAAGACCTCTCGCGGTTCACGGCCGAGCTGGTCGCCCATTTCCGCGACCTCCTCGTCGCCCAGGCGACGGGGCAGCCTGGCGTGCTGCCGCAGGCCAAGCTTCTCGACCTCATCGACCACTTCGGGGATGCCGAGTCGCGCATGAAGTGGGTCGCCGACAAGAAGCTTCAGCTCGACGTTGCCGTCATCAAGGCGCTCCACCTGATCGATGAGACCAGCCTGACCGACGTGATCGAAACGCTCGAGGCGCTCCGCACCGGCGAGGCCCCGGCCGTGCGCCCGGCCCCGCCGCGGCTACCGGCTGCCGCTGAGCCACCCCAGCCCGCGACGGCCGCAGTTTCGAAGCCGGCGGTGCCGGCGCCCGTGGCTGCACCCAAACCTTCAGCGCCCGCCGCTCCTGCCCCGGAGAAACCCGCAGCGGACCCCGAAACGGCCAGCGTTTCCGCAGCAACGGTTTGGGAATCGGTTGCCGAAACGCTTGCGAAGGATTCGTTCATCCGCTTCGGCTGGCTGCGCGAAGGACTCTTCGAGCGCATTGAGGACGGCCAGTTTTTCGTCCGCTTCCCGGCCTCGGCCCGCGAATCCTCAGAAAGCTATTTCATGGAGCAGGGGAGGAAGGACATCAATACCCGGCTCTCCCGCGAGCTCTCGAAGCCGCTCACGATCGTCTTCGAATTCGACGAGAGCCTCTCCGCCCCGCCCGAGCCCGAGGTCGCCCCTCCTTTCGAGCCCGACGAACCCGCCACCGCGGAGGCGCCTCCGCCACCGCCGCCCGCCGATCCGATGGAGGATTTCAAAAACGATCCGCTCATCAAAGAAGCGCTCAAGTTGTTTAAAAGTTCCCTCCCAACCACCTGACCACATGAACATACAAAAAATGATGAAGGAAGCCCAACGCATGCAGGAACGCATGGCGGCGGCGCAGTCCGAACTCGCGGCCCGCACGATCGAATCGAGCGCCGGCGGCGGAAAGATCAAAGTCACGGCGACCGGTGCCGGCGACATTGTCGCGATTAAAATCGACCCCCAGGTCGTCGATCCGAACGACGTCGAACTCCTCGAGGACCTCGTGCTCGCGGGCGTGAAGCAGGCGATCGAAGACGCCAAAAAACTCGCCGGAGACGAGATGGGCAAACTCACCGGCGGCCTCAAAATCCCCGGCCTCTCCCTCTAGAATTATGTCCGTCTGCTCCGACAAATGGATTCGCCGGATGGCGAAGGAACACGGTATGATCGATCCGTTCGTTGACGGTCAGGTCAAGCAACTCGACGATGGCAGCCGCGTGGTCAGCTACGGGCTCTCGAGCTACGGCTACGACCTGCGCGTTTCGGATGAGTTCAAGGTTTTCACCAACATCTTCAACACCGTCGTGGACCCGAAGGGCTTCGACGACCGGTCGTTTGTCGATATCCAGACCGATGTCTGCATCGTGCCGCCGAACTCCTTCGCGCTCGCCCGCAGCGTCGAGTATTTCCGGATTCCCCGCGAGGCCCTCACGATCTGCGTGGGAAAATCGACCTACGCGCGATGCGGGATCATTGTGAACGTCACGCCGTTCGAACCCGAATGGGAGGGCCATGTGACGCTGGAGATTTCCAATACCACGCCGCTTCCGGCGCGCATCTACGCAAACGAAGGCCTCGCCCAGGTCGTATTCTTCCAGGCCGATGACGTCTGCGAAACCAGCTACGCCGACCGCGCGGGAAAATACATGCGCCAGCGCGGGATCACGATCCCGCGCCTCTGAGGTCGCGGAAATCTAGTTGGCCCGGCCCACAAGGCCGGGCAGAGCCTCCCGGAACGATGGGAACGCGGGTGACCAGCCGGTCGCCCGCAACTTGTCATTGTTCACGCGTTTGCTGGTGAGCCCGCGCTTGCGGCCGGGATCGGCCGGTCCGTCCGGCGGTAGCGGTTGCCCGAGAAACCCGGAAATCCAAGTATAAACCTCGCGCTGGGTGCAGGGCGTGTCGTCACAGACATTGTAAATCCCGCGCGCCACATCCCCGGCTGCCAGCCGCAGGAGGGCGGTCGCCGCATCGTCGCGGTGGATCTGGTTGATCCACCTGCCGCCTCCGTCCTCAAGCCGGGCGGTCCCGTCGAGAAACTTCCGAAGCAGGACCGAGCGGCCGGGGCCGTAAATCCCGGACAACCGGGCCACGGTGCCACCAGCCCGCAGCGCGATGGCCTCGGCCTCCAGCAGGATCCTTCCGGTCTCACGCCCGGGTTCGGCCGGCGATTCCTCGGTGACCAGCGAGCCGTCCGACTGCGCATAGACCGATGTGCTACCGGTAAAAATCACCCGCGCGGGCGCAAAGACATCCAGAAGGTTTTCCATGCCATCCCGGTAGACCGCGCGATATTCCTCCGCGCCTCCGCGGCGGGAGCTCGCACAGTGGACGAGCAAGTCGGGAGATTCCCAGCCGCCGGGAACAACCAGCTTCTTCGTGATGTCGACAGCCGCAAGGGGAAACGCTCCCCCCGCCCGGCGCGCTGCCGACTCCGCGGTGGCACAAAGCCCGAGCACCCGCCAGCCCGCCCCCAAAAAAAGACCGGCTGCAGCCTCACCAAGGAAGCCGCAGCCGGCGAAAACAACCCGCGGTTGGTCCAAGATCAGGACGCCGGGTTGAAATTAAAACGGATCTTCATTTTGGCGCGCTTGGCATTGTTTTTTGCCTTGCGACGCGAACGCTGGGTCGGGGTTTCAAAAGCGCGCAAACGACGCACTTCATCCATGAGCCCCTCGGCATCAAGCTTCCCTTTCAAGCGCTTGAGCGCCCGATCAATCGGCTCACCTTTTCGAACGATTACTTCCGACATAAATTTCACCTACTTTCTTTTACCAAAAAATTGGGTAGTCAGTATATGCCAGTCTGCCCGGTTCGTCAAGAACGAGTCCTACGCCCGGTTTTTGTTCGAGATTTCAGCCACCAGTGTGAGGAAAAGCAAGGAGCCGGATGACCAGGCTCGTTAAAAGCAGCCACTTCCGGCGTGGCTACCGGGAAGTCCTGCGGCGGGATGCCAGGAGAAGAGCCGGAACGGCCAGACCGATCAGCAGGATTGCCGCGGGTTCAGGGACCGGGACGGCGGCGAGCGACCGGACGGCCACCGAAGCAAACGTGGTCTTGGTGCCGCCGGGCGTGAAGGCATTAATCGAGCCGGTGCTGAGATTCGCTTGGTAAATATTTCCCGCAGCGTCACTGGCGAGCGCGAGCGGGACGGACAATCCCATCGCAAAGGGCGTGGGAGTTCCCGCCGGGTTGAACGAGTAAATATAGTTCGTCGGGGTGGAGACCATGAGATCGCCCGAGGGGTTGAACGTCATCGCATATGGCTGAACCCCGGCCCCGCCGTAAAAGGTGCTCTGGCTACCGCCGGAGGTAAACTTGTAAATCGAGCTGGTGCCAAAGTTCCCGACAAAGAGGTTGCCGCTCCCGTCGAGCGCAAGGCCGTAGGCATAACTCAAGCCGGTCGCGAAGACGGTGGATGAACCGTTGGGCGCGTATTTGTAGATACTGTCGCTGCTGCCGGTCGCTGTGCCCACAAAGAGGTTTCCGACTGCGTCGCAAGCCAGAGAATAAGGGCTGCTCAATCCACTGGCAAACGTGGTCATGACCCCGCCGGGCGTTATTTTAAAGATGTTGCCGCCGGAATTATCCGCCACAAACAGGTCGCCGGAGCTGTTGAATGCCAACCCGGTGGCAGAGCCCGCGCCGGAGACAAAGGTGGTTGAGGATCCGTCCGCATTGAATTTGAAAATCGTGCCGGTCGAGTTCCCGCCGTAGAAAATCGGGGCAGCACCCGCAGTGGCAGAAAGGAACGAAGTAGCGAGCAGTAACACACCTAAGAGCCGGGCTTTATTTTTCATCATGAGATAACTTGGCAATATAACGAACCAGACCGCTGCACGGATGCTTTGCGATCTCGCCGCAGACGTTGCAGGAAATATTGACACTCGTCAAATATTTCCAGCCCGATGAACGAGTCCCACCATCCCTCCATGGATTTGCCGATCCGGTGCACGTCGAATGCGGCCACACAGGGCAGTCTGATCGGCCAGCCCTCATTGGTGTGGCGGAAAAACTCCATGCGGGCCTGGCGAAACGAGCAAAGGGGTCAGGCCTATATTTTAAATGCTCTTTACCAGATTGCATACCCTGCTCGGATGCCCCATTGCTAAGGCTTCGGCCAGCCAACGATTCGTCACCGTTGTTGTTCGCTTCATTTCTCGCGCGATCCGAACCTTCCAGACCGCCGACTTCGCGGACGCCTCCACGTCAGTCTTGGTCCTTCTGACCTTCATCAGAAAGCCTTCAAGCGCACGTTCCCATATCCCTTCGCGCAATTCTCTGACTTCCTCGCCCTGCCAGCTCTCCTTCTCGGTTAGCTCCGCATACAGTGTCTTGATCTCCTTCCGGTATTCCGAAGAAGCCAAAGCCCAGCCGCTGCAATAGCGCCGGGTTAATTCCTCATGCTTGGCCGCGTCCGCTTCCTCCACTGTCTCGAGATGCTCTGCGTAGTTCCTCATTCCCCTCATGGTATCCGGAAACTCCAAAGACCCCAAAAAGCGCCTTCGGCTCAGTGCCGGTGGAATCCGCTTCTCGAAATATTTCGGATAACTCGAAAAGGGATAGTCACTGAGTTCAGCGAGGCTCACAACTCCGGCACGAACAGGGTTGAGGTGGATGTAATTGATCAGGCCCAGCAACGGACGCCCCTCCTCAATCAGTATGCTTTTATATCGGCTTTGGAAAACATGCCCCCGCTCTCCCCGGATCCGGTTGAAGCGATTGGCATATGTTCCCTGCAACCAGGCCATCCCCTTAACCAAATTCGCCTTCGGAGTCTCAAGTGCCAAGTGAAAATGGTTGCTCATGAGCACATACGCATGAACAATCCATTCGCATTTCTCGCAAGCTTCAAAAAGCGCCTTCTCAAACGCTTGCGCGGCACCCTTCTCAGCAAAGACATCCTTCCGGTAATTCCCCCGATTGATCAGATGGTAAATCGCGCCCTCAAACTCCAACCTGGGTTTCCTTGCCATGAAATCACCATATCCGGAAACTCCAGGTACCTGCAATGTTTGTTTTATAGGCCTGACCCCTTTGGCTTGGCTCCCGTGTCCCATTCCGCGTAAAATCGCCCGCCCGGCGTGTCCAGCGGCCACGCCTTTGCCCCGCCATACCCCGCTTTTTGTCTCTCACCCGCAGAGGGAGCCGATAGAACCTCGGAAAGCTTCTCCATCCTCCTGACTTTGCGTCAGCCAGGCGATCTTTTCATTTTCCCGTTTAGGTTTAAATGTTTTGCCTGAGGTGTCGAAGAGGAAAGGGCTGGTGTTTGATCGCAGGTCATGGCATTGGAGCCGGGCGTCCTACGAGCAGATGAATGGCCGGCGGCTAATTTGCATTTACGTCGCGGCGGCGAGGGCCTGATCGAGGTCGGCGGTGATGTCGGCGATGTTTTCGAGTCCGACGGAGAGCCGGATGTAATCCTGGGTGACGCCGGTCGCCTCCTGCTCCTGCGGGGTGAGCTGCTGGTGGGTGGTCGAGGCGGGGTGGATGACGAGGCTCTTGGCGTCGCCGATGTTGGCGAGGTGCGAGAAGAGCTTCACCGAGTTGATGAACTTCTTGCCCGCCTCGAGTCCGCCCTTGATGCCGAAGCCAACGATGCCGCCGAAGCCGCCCTTGAGGTATTTCGCAGCCACATCGTGATTCGGGTCATCCACGAGTCCGGGGTAGGTGACCCAGGCGACAGCCGGGTGGGCCTTGAGGTGCTTCGCGACGGCGAGGGCGTTTTCCGAGTGTTTCTGGATGCGGAGCGGCAGGGTCTCGAGGCCCTGGATGAGCTGGAAGGCATTGAACGGGCTGAGGGCGGCCCCGATGTCGCGGAGGAGCTGGACGCGGACCTTGAGAATGAAGGCGATGTTGCCCATGCCGGGCACGTTGCCGAGCGCATCCCAGAAGACGAGACCATGGTAGCTCGGATCGGGTTCGGTGAACTCCGGGAACTTTCCATTGTTCCATCTGAAGTTTCCGGAATCGACGATTATGCCGCCGATCGATGTGCCGTGGCCGCCGACATATTTTGTGGCCGAGAGGACGACGATGTCCGCGCCGTGGTCGATCGGGCGGACGAGTCCGACGCCGACCGTGTTGTCAACCACGAGCGGGAGACCCGCCTCGTGCGCGATCGTGGAAATTTTTTCAAAATCCGGAACGTCGAGCTTCGGGTTGCCGACCGTCTCGGCGTAGATTGCGCGGGTCTTAGGCGTGATCGCCTTGCGGAAGGCCTCGGGGTCCTTCGAATCCACGAATTTCACCGTGCGGCCGAGCTTCGGGAACGTGTAGTGGAGGAGCTGGTAGCTGCCGCCGTAAAGGTTGTTGGCTGCAACGATCTCGTCGCCGACCTGCGTGATGGCAAGCAGCGCGAACGTCGTCGCCGCCTGTCCGGAGGCCACGGCGAGCGCGCCGGTCCCGCCCTCGATCGCGGCCATCCGCTGCTCGAGGACGTCGGTCGTCGGATTCATGAGCCGCGTGTAGATGTTGCCGAATTCCTTCAGCGCAAAAAGATTCGCCGCGTGCTCGGTGC